>NZ_JAFGZD010000005.1 GCF_017165765.1 Pseudomonas capsici | reverse complement strand
TCTGTCAAGCGGTTATTTCAACAAGTTTCAAAGTTTCCTTTGCAACTTCAACCACTTGCGCTTCGATCAACTTCGCGTTGCTCGTCAGCGGGAGGCGAACTATACAGCACTTGAGAAAGGTGTCAAACCCCTTTCCTCACTTTTTTACATCCTTCTGTAATTCGAGCGACATACTTGCATTTTCTGCTCCCACGCGCTCTGGAGACACTCCTGAGAACCGACCGCTGCACGGCATGCTTCAGGCATCGTCTGACGCAGATTATCCACGGAACAGTCGATCTGATAACGGCCATGTGAAGCAGACGCTCGCTCACGGGTTCCCCCGGGCGTCAGCATGATCGTAAAGCCGATAGCCAACAGGCCGTAGAATGCGGCGACAATCAAAGTGCCTTGCATAGCCTTCCTGCCCTTTAGCATCCGCTGCACTGCAATATAAGGCTGTGGGTAGCGGTAAGGCGCAACAGCCAGGCAGATAAGTGTTACCGCGCAGTGCAGCACCAGCCCGAATCCACCACACTTCCACACCATTCCCCCACCTACGGCGATCAGCGGCATTCCGTGCCGCAAGACTTTGGCGTTCACGGTTGGGCCGCTGAGGGAATCAGGCAGAAGACGGGCGCTCAGCCATTCATCCAGCCTATCGACAACTTCGCAGACCGGACGCCACACACAGAAATACACGACAAGGGCCAATGAAGACTGAATGGCGTACTGGGCCAGCAACAAACCCAGATCCCTATTTGCCTGAAAATGCAGCGAAAGCCCGAACAACAGAGCAATCGACACTACCGACAACCCTAACCAGCGCATGGCCTCCTGGGAAAAAGGCTCATGCACCCGATTCCAGCTTTCAAGATCGGCATCGGGAAAGGCTTCGAGAGCGCCGGGATAGCGCAGCGTCATTTGCTCGACCAGCCGCATGCAGATAGCACGCACGCTGCCATCTTCAACCCTGGCCATGCGCCTGCGCTCGGCAGGACTATAAGGCCCCAGCAGCATATGCACGGCTCGCCCCTCGGCACTGAACGGTTGTTTACCGAGCAGACGCTGCAGGTGCCGGACAAAATCATCCTTTTCAATACGATCAAGCAAACGCTGCCATATAAACGCAGGCTCCGGATGCAGATCTTTCTTCACATCCCAGCCAAACAGGTCGCACACCTGCTCGAACAAGGTCGCGCTCCAGCCTGCCGTGTTGTGCAGCAGAATCATGACCCAACGCTGCAAATGCTCACTGCGCTCCAGCGAAGCCAGCCAGGGTTGTTGACGTAACGCCTGCAACGCATCGATAAAAGCCCCCTCCTCGCCAGCCTGGAGTTGGGCCTGCAATTGCGTCTGGTGGGCGTCGAGCAGGATCTGAGTCAGTCTTGCAGACTGCTCACCATCCATAGGCACTTCTTGCCTGGGCGTCAGCCAGCTCAACTGCAGAGTCGCAGCCTGAGTCAGTTCGATCTCGCGTTCGGGGTCGGCAAGACAACGCTGCAATAATCCCAGCTCGAAGCCTTGTATGCACCCCATCGTCCGGGCCTGAAGACTCACCTCATGCAGATTGTCGACAGTCGCTTGATCAACAAGCGCCAGCCATGAAGGCGATGCATCGTGCCGAGCTGGCACGGACAGCTCGACAACCTCATCGTCGTCGCTCTCATTCCGATAGCGAGCAATATGCAAAGCCTGCTCATAAGCATCCCGAAGGCGCTGAAAGGCTTCGGCATCCTCATCGGGCCGGTTGCTTTTGAGCAGGCGCGCATACTGGCGCTTGATACTGCGCTCATCGGCATCGTCAGGCAGAGCCAGAACCGCCCAGCAATCACTCATCACTGCCACTCACTGCATTTGAAGTCGTCAATACGAGCCCTTGCGCCGTTCTGTCCATGCCTGATTACTTCCCGCAGCGCTATCCAAAACGCCATCATAACCGCAGCCAACGAATGTTTCCTGCCACGTCCAATCGATCAATTTCACCCATTTTCTAAAGATGAACCGCTCTAGGTCGATAGTTTCAGGCTGTCAACTCCCTAACGACGGCACCTCCCATGACTCTCAGAAATTTCAACATCGCACCACGGTCATTGCTCTGCTTTGGCTTTTTTGCCTTGCTGATTACAGCACTCGGGCTGTTCTCACTGATGCAGGCAACCAACTTGCAAGAGTCCCGGGAAACACTGCAAGACAACGTATTACCCACTGTTCAGGCAGTCGATCAGATCAAGAATGATCTTCTGACCATCCGCCTTGGCAACAGCGGCCTGCGTCTGGCGCAGGATGCAAACGCGACGAATGCTGCGCAGCAACGTGTCACCCAGGCACGCAGCAGCCTTGAAGCGGATGTCCGCAAGCTGCAATCGCTGCTGGTCACAGATGCAGGCAAGAAGACCTACGACAGCATGTCCCGCAACCTGAACAGCTATCTGGCAGTACATTCACGGTATCTGGAAGCCGTCGCGCAAAAGCGCGAGGACGTCATCAACGCACTGACCCAGTCGAACGGTGAAATGACTCTGGCAGCCGATCTGCTGGCCAAGGACATCGCCGAGATTTCACGCCTGTCCGATCTCAAGGTCGCAGAGTCCGATGTGGCCGCCGACAACACCTATGCCCAGGCTCGCAATGTCACGATCATTGCCATCCTGGTTGCGCTCGCAGCCACACTGGCATTGGCCGGTCTCTTTACCCGCAGCCTGACCGCTCCGATTGCCAAGGCACTGGCGGTGGCCGAACAGATTTCGGTCAATGACCTCAGCAAACCCATTGTCATTGACGGCCAGGACGAGCCGGGGCGCCTGCTGGCAGCCCTCTCGATCATGCAGCAGAACCTGCGACGCACGCTGAGCGAGCTGGGTAATTCCTCCAATCAACTGGCTTCCACCTCTGAAGAGCTGTCGGCCGTGACGGAAGATTCCCTGCGCGGCGTTCAGCGTCAGAACGATGAAATCAATCAGGCAGCCACCGCAATCAATCAGATGAGCGCCGCGGTCGAAGAGGTCGCGCGCAACGCAGTACTGGCCTCGACTGCCGCACAGGACTCCAGCAAGTCGGCAGAAAATGGCCGCAATCGCGTGAACGAAACCGTCAGTGCGATCAACGAACTGCACGAGTCGGTGAGCACCACCGCTGTCGAAATCGACGGCCTGGCCGTAGAAGTACAAAGCATCAGCGGGGTTCTGGATGTCATTCGTGGCATCGCCGACCAGACCAACCTGCTGGCTCTGAACGCCGCCATCGAAGCGGCACGTGCCGGTGAAGCCGGTCGTGGTTTTGCGGTGGTTGCCGATGAAGTCCGGGCACTGGCTCATCGCACCCAGCAGTCGACCGCCGAGATCGAAAAAATGATTTCGTCCATCCAGGGCGGTGCCAGCAAGGCCGTAAGCGCCATGGGGCAGAGCAACGAACGGGCTCGCGCCAGTCTAGAAGTTGCCCAGGCGGCGGGCCATGCGTTGGCGGAAATCACGGCAGCCATCGTGCAGATCAACGAGCGCAACACCAGCATCGCATCGGCCACCGAGCAACAGGCGCAGGTGGCTCGTGAAGTGGATCGCAACCTGACCAGCATTCGCGACCTCTCGACTCAGAACGCCACAGGCGCCAATCAGACTTCAGCTGCCAGCTCGGAACTGTCGCAACTGGCTGTGGGCCTGAATCAACTGGTGTTGCAGTTCCGGATGTAAGCACCAACGCCTGAGACGCTGGCCGCCGGGCACATGCTCGCAAGCGGTCAGCTTACTCTTCCCCGGCGCTTTGCCGATCGGCCCGCAACCGCCACAACAGGGATTGTCGAGCATGGGCTACACGCGGCTGACGCAAGGCACTGGGGATCCACAACAGATAATATTCGCGACTGGACGGACCAATCGGGGCCGGTATTTCCTGCAACTCTCCCCGAGCGATGTAAGGCCTGCATAGATAAGCCGGCAACGCGCTCCAGCCAAACCCTTCCTTGAGCAGGTTGCACAAGGTGCGCAAATCCTGCCCCACCATGGCCGGCATCAGTTTCGGCGCATCGATCCTGTTCACGTCCAGCCAGCCATCGATAAGCGGCAGATCCAGGTTATAGGCAAGCACTGGCTCCTCCAGCAACGCCTCCCTGAAATCCTCTGCGCTTGCAAGACGCTGAACCACCGAAGGTGCAGCCACCGCCAGTACATCATCGACAAACATCAACTCGCTGCGCAGGCGTTTATTGTTGGGTGGCGCAGCGGATATCCCGAGATCGCAGTGGCCTTCGATCAACATATGCATGATCGACTCATGATCTCCGCTCTGCATCCTTATACGGATACCGACCTCAAGCAAAGGCAGCAATTGCCTGGAAACCACTTCAGCCAGAACGTCGGCGTGGCCGATGATCTGCAACGCACCGGCCAACTCCACCGAACGCGCCCTGGCCGATGACAGCGCAGCCTCGGCTGCGTCCAGCTTGTCGCCGATATCCGCTGCCAGTTCGTCTGCTGCGGACGTGGGCTCGACACCTCGCGACTGACGCTCGAACAGACTCCTGCCAATCGCCGCCTCAAGCCCGGAAATATGCTGCGACACCGCAGGCTGCGTCAGGCTCAAGGTCCGCGCCGCACCACTGATCGAACGTTGCCGGTAAACCTCGATGAAGGTCCTCAAACGAACAAGAGACATACATATTCCATAAATAATTTTATGACTGCGCAAAAAAGCCGTTGTTATACATCAGGCCTGAGCGTTTCTAAGATAGCCATATCTCTTGAGAAAAGCGCTCATGAACGACGAAACGACTGACTGGTACTGAGCAATTTTTTATACCAGATCAAATAGTCCCTGAGTGGTCGATCTGCATGTTCAGTTCAACGTCATCCATACAACGTCCGTAGCCAAGGAGCAGAAACCATGCCTTTCCAGCCAGACACCAAAGAATTGAAAGCCCTGCTGCTGAACATGAAACGCGCCCACACGGCGGCAGGTCCTGCAGATGCGAAACTGCGCCAGGACCGCTTGATCCGCGGTGCCAGACTGCTCAGCGACAATCATGAAGCCATTGGCAAGGCCATCAATGCCGACTTCGGTAATCGCAGCTTCTACCAGTCCCTGATGGCAGATACCGTCATGACGGTAAAAATGCTCCAGCACTCTGCCGAGCATGTGGCCGAGTGGATGAAACCTGAACAGGTTGCCGCTCCGGGGCCAGGCATGCAGGCCTGGATTCAGCAACAGCCTCTGGGCGTTGTAGGCGTTATCAGCCCATGGAACTTCCCGATCAACTTGTCATTCGGCCCACTGGCCGGTGTGTTTGCAGCGGGCAATACTGCCATGCTCAAGCCATCCGAATTGACACCCAGAACCTCCGAATTGCTGGCCGAACTGATCGCCGGCTACTTCGATCCGCTGGAGCTGGCCGTGGTCTTGGGTGATGCCGAGCTGGGTGCATCGTTCAGCGGTCTGCCTTTCGATCACCTGGTCTTTACCGGCAGCACCACGGTTGGGCGTCATGTGATGCGCGCAGCGGCTGAAAATCTCGTCCCCGTGACCCTGGAGCTGGGCGGCAAGTCGCCTGTTGTGGTCGATGAGGACTTCGATATCCGCACGGCCATAGAACGTACCCTGACGATCAAGACGTTCAATGCCGGCCAGATCTGCCTGTCACCGGACTACATGATGATTCCGAAGTCGCAGGTCGAGGCGCTGACCGCCTCTGGCAAGAACTTCGTCGCCAACAGTTTCCCGACCATCCAGAGCAATCAGGAATACACGTCCATCATCAGCCAGCGTCACTACGAGCGCCTGGTGGGCCTGATCGATGATGCGCGCAGCAAAGGCGCAACCATCGTCAATCTGGCACCGGAAGGTGAACCGGGCTTCGATGTCAGGACACGCAAGATCGCGCCTCATCTGCTGCTGGATGTGAACGATGACATGAAGATCATGCAGGAAGAGATTTTCGGCCCGCTGCTGCCGGTCAAGACCTACACCGACCGTACCGAGCCAGTGGCCTACATCAATGCCAATCCGCGCCCGCTCGCTGCCTATTACTTCGGCAATGACAGCGAACGACAGCACGCCTTTGCACTCCAAACCACTTCAGGCGCTCTGGTGGTCAACGATGTGATGAGCCATGTGTCCATCGATACCCTGCCGTTTGGTGGCGTAGGGGCATCGGGTATCGGCGCTTACCATGGCGTCCATGGTTTCAGACGCTTTACCCATGCCAAACCTGTCGTCATCCAGAGTGAAGACGGCGCTGCAAATCTGCGAATGCGCGCACCGTATGGCGACAAATCGGCACCGCTGGAAGCCTTCCTGAAGGGCTGACCGTCACTTGCAATGAAGATAATGCGCAGGCCATCGACCTGACAGCCTGCGCCTCACCTGACTCATGGACATTACGAGGAAACTGCAATGAAAATCCTGATGGTACTGACCTCTCACGATCAACTGGGCAACACTGGCAAGAAAACCGGTTTCTGGCTCGAAGAATTCGCAGCGCCCTACTACACCTTCATCGATGCCGGTGCCGAAGTGGTCGTAGCCTCGCCTGCTGGTGGCCAGCCGCCTCTGGACCCGAAAAGCGACCTGCCGGATTTCCAGACCGAACTGACCCATCGCTTCAAGGCTGACCCGGCCGCTCAACAAGTACTGGCGACTACTGTGAAGCTGGACAGCGTCAACCAGCAGGATTTCGACACGGTTTTCTATCCAGGCGGCCACGGCCCGCTCTGGGATCTGGCAGAGTCGAAGCGCTCCATCGAACTGATCGAGAGCTTTGAACGCGCCAACAAGCCGATCGGTTTCGTCTGCCATGCGCCGGGCGTATTGCGTCACGTCAAGGCTGCCAATGGCGAGCCCTTGATCAAAGGCCGTCGTGTCACCGGCTTTACCAATGGCGAGGAAGAAGCGGTGGAACTGACCGATGTCGTGCCCTTCCTGATCGAAGACGAGTTCATCGCCCTGGGTGGGCTCTATGAAAAAGGTCCCGACTGGCAGCCCTACGTGGTTGAAGACGGCAAACTGGTGACTGGCCAGAACCCGGCCAGCTCGGAAGCAGTCGCCAAGGCGTTGCTGAAACAGTTGGCGTAAGCCTTTGCAGAAAAACGGGGAGTCAGGCTGAAAAGGCCTGGCTCCCCGTTTTTTATGGGCTCAGAAACACTCAGCTCTGACAGAAGCGAATCCGGTTACCGAACGGATCGTGTATTTCCAGAACCTTCCCCCAGCCCTGCTGGACAATATCTGGACGGCCGTATCCGTAGCGCTTGGCAAGCAACTCATCGCGAAGAAGCTCGATATTGTGCATGGGAACAAAAATCGTCGCGCCGGGGCTCGCATCGCCATGATGCTCGGACAGATGAAACTGCAGCCCATCCCGGCTTATACCCAGATACAACGGCAGATCTGCTTCGAATCGGTGCTCGAATTCGACGCTGAAACCCAGGAAATCCAGATAGAACTCCCGGGCCTTGGCTTCATCGAACATCCGCAATATCGGGATGGGTTTGTCGAAGGTAATGGCAGGTTGAGGGCTGCTCTGCGCAAGTAGCGCCGATGCCGTGTTCCAGTCCTTGTAACCCAGTTGCTGCGCGACCAGCTCAAGTGCAGCCGAATGGGACAGCTCCTGATTGCCCGCCGCCAACGAAACGCGCAGCCTCTTGGCCATCTGCTTGGCTTGTTCGATTGAAAACATCGTTCCTCCTGAGGTCGAGGCATTCTGGTGCTCGCATTACCAAAACTCGACCGTAGGAAATACGACAGGGTTCGGAATCATGAAGCAATGCTTTCACCTTCCCTTGGGGAGCGAGCGGCGGGCAGCATCGGCCAGCGCCGAGGATACTCAAGCTGGCCACTGAGCGGAAGTTCTCAATGCCTGTGAACCGTCCAGGCGACCAAGCGGGCAACCAGCGGGCGCACGACCATTACACAGAAGAACGCCGAAGGCATTGCCACGCGATACGCATTCATCACATTTTCCATGTAATGTTCATCAATCCCGAACTCAGCCAGAGTGATCACGAGGCACATGAGAAACGCCATGATGGTCGCCATGTAGAAAGCAAAGACATAAGGCGTCGCCCGGCTCGGGAAACGAAATCGTGCAGTATTGCTGCTGGCTCCGGTAGTCATCGATAACCCTCGTCGACCTTGAATGGTGGAAGTGCAGCTAAGCTACCAATCGGCCTCACCCACCAGTAGAGGGATAACACTTGAATCATTATCAAGTAAAACCAACGAATTGAATGAAAGCATCCGATGGACATTCTGGGTTTGATCAATAGCTTCATCCGCGTGGTGGAAACCGGCAGCATCGCGGCGGCCGCGCGTGCCCAGGGGATGAGTGCAGCGGCTGTGAGCCAGAGTATCAGCCGACTTGAAACGCATCTGGGCGTGCGCCTGCTGTCGCGCACCACCCGCAGGATGGCACTTACCGAAAGCGGCCTGCGTTATTTCGAAAAAGTCCGGCACATCCCACAAGACATCGAGCTTGCTTCCCATGCCGCAACCGTCGCCACCGAACCTCAGGGGCCGCTGTGTATCGCCACGACTGCAGCATTTGGCCGCCATGTCCTGGCACCGCTGATCCCTGCGTTCAAAGCCACCTTTCCGCGTATCGATATCGAACTGATCAGCACCGACCGACGCGTTGATCATCGTCTGGAAGGCGTCGACGTCAGTATCCGCATCGAAGCGCAATTGAGCGACGGACTGGTTGCCCGACGCATCGCCTCAAGACCGTTCGTATTCTGCGCATCGCCCGACTACCTCGACCGCGCCGGCGTGCCCACATCCATCGACGACCTGAAACAGCATGCCTGCCTGGTCTTTCGCTATCCCACAGACGGGCGTTTTCTGCCCTGGAACTTCATGGTCAACGGCAAGCGTGTCGAAGCCAGGGTCAATCCCGGCTTCGTCTGCGACGATATCGACATGCTTGCGCAAATCGCCGTGAATGGCGGCGGCATCGCCCGCCTCGCCAGCTTCATCGCCCAGCCACACCTCGACAGCGGTCGCCTGCTGCCGCTGTTCGAACCAGACAATCGCAACACAGCCTGCGCCGAGTCTGAGCCGATGGATATCTATGCATGCGTTGCCGAGCGGTCAGCGTTGAACACGAAGGTGCGAGCGTTTATCGACTTTCTTGAAAAGGCACTGCAAAACCCGCCCGCTCAAGGCTTGGGCAGATAACCCGGCAACGCTTCTATCCGCGCCATCCAGCGCGCAATGTTTGCATAGGGCGCAAGATCAACGCCGCCTTCGGGAGCGAGCACGACATAGGGATAAACCGCGCAATCGGCAATCGTGGGCCTGCCGATTGCCAGCCAGTCATGATGCTCCAGGTGCCTGTCGAGCACCGAGAGAGCCACGCTCGACTTTTCCAGCGCCTGCGCCTTGTCCAGCACCACACCGAACTTCTGCACCAGCCGAGCAGCACAAAGGCTGTGCTGAACCTCATTGCCGGCAAACGAAAGCCACTGAACGATATCGGCCTGGCCCTGAGGATGCGCTGGCCACCACGCCAGGCCACCGTATTGACCCGCGAGATAAACCAGAATGGCCTGCGAATCACGGAGGATGTACGAACCGTCCTCCAGAACCGGGAGCTGTCCCAGGGGATTCATGTCCGAAAGAGGCGGCTTCTTGTGCTCTCCCGCCAGAAAATCCACTGCAACCACATCAAGCTCGATATTGGCCAGTGCAGCAAAGAGACGCACTTTGTAGCAGTTGCCCGACGCATCCAGATCGTAAAGTTTCATTGCGTTTCTCCATCGACGAGTTGATTGAATTCAAGAACATTGCCATCCGGGTCGCGGATAAAAAGCGCGACTCTTCTCGGCCCGATGTGATGCGGCCCCTGGGTGATCACGATCCCCTGCTCGCCCAGCCAGGTCTGAAAAACCTCAAGGTCATCGACGATAAAGGCGGGGTGCGTCATGCCGGGCAGCTTCACCGGAGCATCCAGCAGGACGTTGTGCGCATCGGGCACGCGAGTAGCGTTGAAGATGAGGTTGATTCGCACGCCATCCGGGCTGAGCATTTCGTTGGCCTCGTACAGCGGAAAACGTGCGGTCTCGATAAATCCGAGTGCCTGATAAAAAGACATCGAGCGATTCTGGTCGCTGACACGGATTCCGATGTGATCGTATGCGAGAATCCGTGCGGGGTTTGGTCGCTGGCTCATGAGGGAAACTCCGGCTGAAAACAGTCCCTGAAGTTTCCACCGGACTGTGTGTTTCACCTATGCCGCGGACCTGACAAGACCTATGCAGTAATCGCACAGATAAAAAGGTGGCAATGGACAGGCTCAAGGCAATGGCCAATTTCGTTCGGATCGTCGACAGCGGCAGCCTGAGTTCGGCTGCCGATGCGACAGGCCAATCCGTCGCTTCACTGGTCCGCTCGCTGGCAGCACTGGAGCGTTACCTCGGGGTTCGCTTGCTGAACCGCAGCACCCGGCGTATGGCCCTGACCGATGAGGGCGAGGAATATCTGGCCTGGAGCCGCCGCATGCTTGCGGACTTCGATGATATGGAGCAGCGGCTGGAATCCCGCGACGGCATTGCCCGTGGCCTGCTTCGTCTGACCGCTCCGGTGGAGTTCGGGCAACGCTATCTGGCGCCGCTGGTGAATGCCTTTCTCAAGGATCATGAGGAAATGGCGGCCGAGCTGAGCCTCAATGATCAGGTCATTCCCTTGCTTGATGAACGCCTCGATCTTGCCCTGCGAATAGGCCATCTGCCCGACTCGGCCATGGTGGCGCGCAAGGTCGGCAGCACCCGGCTCGTCACCTGTGCCAGCCCGGACTACCTTCGCGCCTCTCCCGCTCTCGACAGCCCACAATCGCTGCGGGAGCATGCCTGCATCACACTGGCCTTCCAGGGGAGACACTGGTTTTTCCGTCATCGGGAAAAAGAGCTGGCTGAAGAAATTGTCCCCAGACTGGTCTGCAATCAGGTTCGAGCCGCCAGCCAGGCCTGCGTACAGGGCGTGGGCATTACCCGGCTGATGCATTATCAGGTCGCGGATGAGCTGGCCGATGGTCGCCTTGTCAGGATCCTCCGGGACTTTGAACCCATGGACCTACCGATCCAGTTGGTCTATCCGCACTCCCTGCAATTGTCACCGCGAGTACGGGCTTTTGTGGAGTGGGCGTGTCCGCAACTGGAAAGGCTGACGCCTGACCCGGATGGGGAGTAAAACTGTCTGCCCGGCAACATCTCATCAGCATTTATAGGTAAACCAAGACAGCGCCTCGATTCTCAGTAAATCGTAAGCCTTTGTAATTCATGAAAATATCCAGTGGCATGCATGCTGCACTGTCGAAACGGCCATCCCCTTCGTCGTTTTCGGAGATATCTCATGAGCCACTTACCTATCAAGTTCGCCTACTGGGTCCCTAACGTCAGCGGCGGACTCGTCGTCAGCAAGATCGAGCAACGCACCAGTTGGGATATCGACTACAACCGCAAACTTGCACAGATCGCCGAGCGTTCGGGCTTTGAATACGCCTTGACGCAGATTCGCTTCACTGCCGGCTACGGTGCGGAGAATCAGCACGAGTCAGTGGCCTTCAGTCACGCCCTGCTGGCCTCCACCGAAAAACTGAAAGTGATCGCGGCCATCCTCCCCGGCCCCTGGACACCGTCAGTGGCCGCAAAGCAACTGGCGACCATCGACCAGCTCACCGCTGGCAGAGTGGCCGTGAATATTGTCAGTGGCTGGTTCAAGGGTGAGTTTCAGGCCATCGGTGAGCCGTGGCTGGAACATGACGAACGTTACCGGCGTTCGGAAGAATTCATTCAGGCGCTCAAAGGAGTCTGGACCACGGACAGCTTCACCTTCAAGGGCGACTTCTACCGCTTTCATGACTACACCTTGCGCCCCAAACCCATTCAACGCCCGCATCCCGAGATCTTTCAGGGCGGCAGTTCCCGCGCAGCACGGGACATGGCGGCCCGCGTATCGGACTGGTACTTCACCAACGGCAATACCCTGGAAGGCATCAAGGCGCAGGTCGACGATATCCGCGCAAAGGCCGCAGCCAACGGGCATTCAGTGAAGATCGGCGTCAACGCCTTCATCATCGCCCGCGACACCGAGCAAGAAGCACAAGCAGTCTTGCAGGAAATCATCGACAAGGCCGACCCCGAAGCCGTGAATGCCTTCGGCGATGCCGCAAAACAGGCAGGCAAGGCCAGCCCCGAGGGAGAAGGCAACTGGGCCAAATCGTCCTTCAACGACTTGGTGCAGTACAACGATGGCTTCAAGACCAACCTTATCGGCACACCCCTGCAGATTGCCGAACGTATCGTCGCGCTGAAAGCGATAGGCGTGGATCTGGTACTGTCGGCGTTCCTGCACTTTCAGGAAGAGGTTGAGTATTTTGGGGAGCGGGTGTTGCCGCTGGTGCGGGAACTGGAGGGGGTTGGGGTGTTGGAGAGGGTTTGACGGGGGCATGTAGGCGGATCAGGGAGATCCGCCGGTAGGGAACAGATCGCATTCATAGGCCAATCCCTGACCTACATTGATCGCCCCGCCCAACCGGAACGATCAAATTCATATCACGCAAAAAACGAATTGCTTCACGCAACCAGCCGGCGCCACCAGGATTCTCTGACTGCCTCAGGCTGTACCTGAACCAACTCCGGCATATCACGCAATTTCACCCACAACTCGCCATGCCATTGCAGCGCACCCAAGACATTGCCCTGCCAGCGCATCTCATATCGCTGAGGTTGATCGCTGGAATCTAACTTGGGAACTTCGAAAACCGGCAACACCTCCTGAACCAGCCAACGCCGCAGTGCGCGGTTTTCCGGTACGTAGTGATGCACCAGCAACGCAAAGACGCCCGACTCGCTGACCATCAGGCATTTTTCCCATTGCCCGTGAGTCAATAGCCAGGCTGTGCGGCGTTGGTCGGCGTCGAGTTTGAGTGTGGCGCGCTCGTCCAGTTGCTTACCCATCAGACGGGCCAGATCAGGCAAGGAAAACCAGACCTGAGTATCACGCATGACAGCACGCAGCATACGGTGGTGACGGATAAAAACGGTGGGCTCGAAATGATCGGTGCAGGGAGGTGAAGGATATGGAAGGTCCATGGTGTGAAAGCTCCTTGTGAGAAAAGAGCTGCCGCAGACGTCGCTAAACGAATGAAGGGTGGCAGCTGTGCGAAGGTTAGCGAACCGGCCTTTTACTCGCACACACCGGCAGACCCGAAGGTCTCCGACGCACAGCCGCCATGACACGACCTCGTACCGGAAAGGCATGAGGCTGCATGAGCGTGTTGCGAGTGCAAGGTTCGGATCGCTAAATCCGGCCGCTGATTTTGCAGCGGAGCCGCACATTAAATGCCGTAACTGACACACGCAAGGGGTCGGGATTTTCTAGGAAATTTCGTTCAAGGGAAAGGGAAGATGCCAAAGGAAAAGGTGACTTTTAGACGGTGGGAAAGAAGAAATTGTAGATGATTTGAGATGTGTCTTCGGTTGTGAAGGATGGCGGCAGGAAACTTAATCACCCTGCGCCTGAAAGCAGCCAGGCGAAAGTCTTTAATGGTGTCCCAGGGCAGGTTCGAACTGCCAACCTTCCCCTTAGGAGGGGGATGCTCTATCCAATTGAGCTACTGAGACACTGCGTTGCCAGCACACCGATTGGTGCCAGCGAGGACGGCGTGCATGTTAACGGCATGGAAGGGTTTTGTCATGTCGTCATTGCCTTCGATAATCGTAGTCCACATCGCGGCGCAGAGCCCTTGCAGGCGGGGTCGTGCATTTTGCATTACCCCAAAAAGCCATCATTGCAAAACGCAATATCCAGTGCTCTTAAATCAAACACAAGCCATTGTTTTATAAGGATTTTTTATTGAAATAAATCTGGCATGCAGGCTGCATTATCAGTACCTGTGACAACACTCCACGCAAGGTACTTGAAAATGAACATGACTCTCTCAGTGTTGAATGCAGTAGCTCTGGTGGCTCTGGTGGCATTTCATTTTCATGACGCCCGCATTCACGAAGACCAGATCTCCACTCGTCCTCAATCCCATGAGCTGATCCGCCAGACACCACAACTGGCAGTCATGGGTGACAGAAGCGTCAATGCAGCTACGCTGGGTCATGAGGTCAAGGAAGCCCCGCTGCCAAATCGTGCCGAAGAGCGTTGGATCTTCTGAGATCGTCACATAGCCCACCTTCACGAGAGAGTAGCCATGTCAAAATCCGCATTGTCATTCATGATCCTGGCACTGATGGCTGTTGCCGTTGATCTTCTTCTCCCTGAACAGGCGCATGCATTGAATTTCGCCTCGAAAATCGCCGCCGGGCTGTTTGCCAGTCTGTTCGTTGCGGCCATGATCATTGGTCGTCGCTTCAAGTTCGATCCGATTCTGCGCTGAGTGAACACCCGCTGATGGTTGTACTGGTCGGTAGAGCTTCGCGCCATTGCTGACTGGGTCATCGGCCTCTTGAAATACTGCCTCCCTCCCCCGCCATGCACGCCCGTCGGCATTGTTCGTCTTGTTGCGGATAAGCATCTAAGCTGAAGACAGATAGCCATCATGGCAAAAAGTAGTCAGGCGTTCGTCGTGTCACCTGGATGAGCAGGAATTGGCATGCTTTGCAAATCCTCTCGCAATTCTGATAATTGGTGCTGGCTAAACGCCTTTATCTGAGTCAATATTTGTCACAGAATTGACGCCAAGGATTCGACGTAATAGGGCATGATGCGGCGCCCTTTGGATAACTCGGTTGGAACATTTGGCCAAAACGACTGTCCCATAATGGCAATCTGGCGGCCACTTGCGAGAACCGCTTCCCCTGAACTAACCGGTTAAATATATGAGCCCTATGAAACAGGCTACTTATTCCAGCCGTACGGCTGACAAGTTCGTCGTTCGCCTACCAGATGGCATGCGTAATCGTGTGCAAGAGGTAGCCAAAAACCACCACCGCAGCATGAACTCGGAAATCATCGCTCGACTCGAGCAGAGCCTGATTCAGGAAGGTGCACTTGGCGATGAGCCAAACCTGCGCCTTGATAGTCCTGAGCTGTCCCTGCACGAACGCGAGCTGCTGCAGCGTTTTCGTCAACTCTCACACCGCCAGCAGAATGCACTGGTGTCCCTGATCGCTCACGACACGGAACTCGCTTCAGAAGAGTCGTAAGAAATCAGAGAAAAAAGCATTCAAGCCAGCGAAAGCTGGCTTTTTTATTGCGGCCCCCTTCCTAAATACCTATAAGATTATTTCCTACAGGTATGCATCCCATGATCACTGCTCCCGAGGCGATGATTGTTCGTGCATCGCGATCATCAAGTCATGTGAGGAGCCACGAAATGCTTGGTAAAGCCTTCGTCCCCCTGATGCTGGTCACATCGATGAGCCAGGCCGCCCAGACCGTCAAGGTGTTCAACTGGGAAGATTATTTTGCTCCGGACACCCTGAAGAACTTTCAGAAAGAAACCGGCATTGAAGCCACTTATGACACCTACGACGGTAACGAGGCTCTGGACGAAAAGCTCAGGAGCAGACATTCCGGTTACGACATTGTGGTGCCATCGAGTCATTTCATGGGCGGCCAGATTCAGCGCGGCGACCTGAAGAAGCTGGACAAAAGCCAGTTACCCAACTGGAAAAACCTCAACCCGGTTCTGCTCAAGGTGCTCAGAGATATCGATCCGGGCAACGAACACGCCTTCCCCTATCTGTGGGGGACCACCGGCATCGGTTATAACGTGGCCAAGGTCAAGGCTGCTCTTGGCAACGATGCGCCGCTCAACTCCTGGGACCTGGTCTTCAAACCCGAGAACATGAAGAAACTGTCTCAGTGCGGCGTCGCCTTTATCGACAGCGCCCCCAGCGTCCTGCCCATCGCACTCAACTACCTGCAATTGCCTCCACAAAGCGAGGTCGCGGGTGATTACACCAAGGCCAGAGCTGCCCTGATGGCGATACGACCTTACGTGAGCTATTTCCACTCCACCAACTACATAGCGGATCTGGCCAGCGGCAAGATCTGTATGGCGGTCGGGTATTCAGGAGATGTCCTGCTGGCAGAGCGCAACGCGCAGAAAGCAGGCAACGACATTGACATCAACTATGTCATTCCCAAGGAAGGCGCACCGATGTGGTTCGACATGGTTGCCATGCCTGTCGATGCCCCCGACGAAAAAGCCGCCTACACCTTCATGAATTACCTGCTGGCGCCCAAGGTGATCGCCGGAATCACTAACTATCTGCGTTATGCAAATGGCAACGAGAAGTCCGAGGCATTGGTGGACGCAGCAGTTCACAGCGACCCCAGAATCTACCCCGACGAAGAAACCTTTGGCACCCTGTTCGCCCAGAAAGCGATGCCTGCCGAAAGCGAAGCGCTGAGGCTGCGGACATGGAAAGAAGTCAAAGCCGGGCAATGATCACCTGAAACAAAAAACCGCCTGAACAGGCGGTTTTTTTATGGTGATTGCCATCAAAGCAGAAAGATGGTCGCCAGCCCCAGGAAAATGAAGAATCCGCCACTGTCGGTCATCGCGGTAATCATGACACTCGCTCCCATGGCCGGATCGCGGCCAAGGCGTGCAAGGGTCATGGGAATCAGAACGCCCATGAAAGCCGCCAGCAGCAAGTTGAGCGTCATGGCAGCGGTCATGACCACGCCCAGTGACCAACTGTCATAGAGCATATAAGCCACGGCACCAATGACTCCGCCCCATATCAGGCCATTGAGCAACGCCACCGCCAGTTCCTTGCGCAGCAGGCGCGAGGTATTGCCGGTGCTGACCTGATCCAGTGCCATGGCGCGTACGATCATGGTAATGGTCTGATTCCCGGAGTTGCCGCCGATACCGGCCACAATCGGCATCAATGCAGCCAGGGCCACCAGCTTCTCGATCGAGCCCTCGAACAGGCCGATGACACGCGAGGCCAGGAACGCCGTGATCAGGTTGATCGCCAGCCAGGCCCAGCGGTTACGCAGCGAGCGCCATACGGAAGCGAAGATATCTTCCTCTTCACGCAGACCGGCCATGTTGAGGACTTCGCTCTCGCTCTCCTCACGAATCAGGTCGACCATTTCGTCGATGGTCAGACGGCCGATCAACTTGCCGCTCTTGTCGACTACCGGCGAAGAAATGAGGTCATAACGTTCGAACGCCTGGGCAGCGTCGTAGGCATCGTCTTCCGGGTGAAAGCTGACAGGGTCGTCGGCCATGACTTCACCGACCTGCTTGTCCGGGTCATTGACCAGCAGACGCTTGATCGGCAACACGCCCTTGAGCACGCCATCGTGGTCGACCACGAAAAGTTTGTCGGTGTGGCTCGGCAACTCCTTCAGGCGCCGCAGGTAACGCAATACGACTTCCAGGCTGACGTCCTCACGAATCGTCACCATCTCGAAGTCCATGAGCGCACCGACCTGCTCCTCGTCGTAGGAGAGTGCGGAACGGACACGCTCGCGCTGCTGGACGTCCAGCGCTTCCATCAGTTCATGGACGACGTCGCGAGGCAGCTCAGGCGCCAGGTCGGCGAGTTCGTCGGCGTCCATCTCCTTGGCCGCCGCCAGCAACTCGTGATCGTCCATGTCGGCGATCAGGGTTTCCCGGACGGAGTCGGACACTTCAAGGAGGATATCGCCATCGCGTTCGGCCTTGACCAGTTGCCAGACGGTCAGACGCTCCTCAAGAGGCAATGCCTCGAGGATATAAGCGACGTCCGCAGAGTGCAGGTCATCGAGCTTGCGTTGCAGCTCGACAAGGTTCTGGCGATGAACGAGGTTTTCTACGCGATCCTGATGCTGACCTTCCTGGCGGTGGATCAGATCTTCGACCACACGCTGGCGCTGCAGCAGATCGACCACTTGGGCAAGGCGATCCTGCAAGCTTTCCTGCGTCTTTTTTACTTCTGTTTCAGTCATAGGCGAACTCCACTCCCAGCAGCGGAGCACGCCGGGAGGATCAATCAGTTGATTCTTGATTGGTGAAACGAGCTATTGAGTAACTACTGGGTAAGTCCATGGAGGTATTCCACAAGCCCCGGCGGGGCTGACGGGCGCAATGATACACCGCTTTGAGCGGATCGCACGCGAGAAATTCAGGCAAGAACAGGCGCTTGCGAGACAAACCTGAAAGTTTTGCGAGACAGCGAAGTTACGACGTCACATTCAGCCAAGAAAACACGCTCGCCGGGGAGCAAGGCCCTGACTAGGATGACGATGCACGTCATGGAGGACTCGGCAATGCGTATCACGCCCCGCATTTTGTTATGGAGCAACCTGCTCTGCCTGCCGCTTTACACACAAGCCAATACGGTTCAGCGCTGCGAAGACCCGACCGGAAAGATCACATTCACCACCCTGGGCTGTCCGGCCGGCCACACCAGCGAGTTGCAGAAGGCCTTCAATGCGCCTCCCGGAAGCATCACGCCCCTTATCCCGAGTGCAGACAGGCGAAGCACTCAGGCCAGCAAGGAAATAGTGGTGGTCGGACAGCAGGACGATGGCTGCGGCAATCGACTGAGCCCGGCACAGCGCAGGCAGGCGATCATCAATCAGCGCACACCGCCAGGCATGACCAGACGGGATGTGGAAAGCCTGCTGGGCCGCCCGGACAAGATCACCAATCGCAATGGAGAACTGCGCTACACCTACCACTTGAAAAAGGGTCGAAGCAACAATGTGACATTCGATGAAAACGGATGCGTGAAAGGAAAACGCTAGAAAGCAAAAAGCCCACATCTTTCGATGTGGGCTTTCTGGTGTATGGTGCACTCGACAGGATTCGAACCTGTGACCGCTCGGTTCGTAGCCGAGTACTCTATCCAGCTGAGCTACGAGTGCATTGGTGTTTTTAGACCAGATCACCTCTGGTTGAAGCCAGTTATCTGGAAGTCTGTATTTGACTACATCAGACCAGTTAACCTTAAATGGTGCACTCGACAGGATTCGAACCTGTGACCGCTCGGTTCGTAGCCGAGTACTCTATCCAGCTGAGCTACGAGTGCATGTGTTGGTGCCGCGCATTATAGGTCGTCAAATCGTTTTGTAAAGCACTTTTTCTAGTAATTTCAACAACTTACAGAAGAAGCCAGATCTAACGCACTACAGAAATAATGGCGGAGAACGGGGGATTCGAACCCCCGACACCCTTGTGAGGTGTACTCCCTTAGCAGGGGAGCGCCTTCGGCCACTCGGCCAGCTCTCCGCAACACGGGGCGTATAATAACCACCCTTTTCCCCGTTTGCAAACCAAAAATTCAATAAAAATTAATGGCTTGGTTCTTCGTCCTTCTCTTTCTTGATGCGCAGGTAAATTTCTTCACGATGCACAGCGACTTCCTTGGGCGCATTGACACCAATTCGCACTTGATTACCTTTGACGCCGAGCACAGTCACAGTGATTTCACCATCACCAATGATCAGGCTTTCTGCGCACCGACGAGTCAGAATCAGCATACCTTTCTCCTTATGCATTTCAGGAACAACAGTCTGCAAAACCAGTAGGCATCAGCCGGCGACGAAAAAGCCACGGCCAAGCCTGAGTATTGACTAACGCGAAGAAAAGAACAGTCTTTGCGCGCAGCACAGGAAAACGAAAGGCGCGGTCAGACCGCGCCCTCCTGGCAGATCACTCACCCTGCCGAGGAGCATCCAGCTCGAAGGCCGTGTGCAATGCGCGCACAGCCAGTTCCAGGTACTTCTCTTCAATCACCACAGAAACCTTGATTTCCGACGTGGAGATCATCTGGATATTGATGCCTTCCTTTGCCAGGGCTTCGAACATGCGGCTGGCGACACCTGCGTGGGAACGCATGCCGACGCCGACGATGGAAACCTTGGCAATCTTGGTATCGCCGGAAACTTCACGCGCGCCGATTTCGCGGGCGGTGGTTTCCAGAACCTGCAATGCCGACTGGTAGTCGTTGCGATGGATCGTGAAGGTGAAATCGGTGGTGTTATCGTGGGCGACATTCTGCACGATCATGTCGACTTCGATATTCGCGGCGCTGATCGGGCCGAGAATCTTGAAGGCAACACCCGGCGTGTCTGGCACACCACGGATAGTCAGCTTGGCTTCATCGCGGTTGAAGGCGATGCCGGAAATGATCGGCTGTTCCATGGATTCCTCTTCATCAATGGTAATGAGGGTGCCCGGCCCCTCCTTGAAGCTGTGCAGAACGCGCAGCGGGACGTTGTATTTGCCTGCGAACTCTACGGCGCGGATCTGCAGCACCTTGGAACCGAGGCTGGCCATTTCCAGCATCTCTTCAAAGGTGATCTTGTCCAGACGCTGAGCTTGCGAAACGACACGCGGATCGGTGGTGTACACGCCATCCACGTCGGTGTAGATCTGGCACTCGTCGGCCTTCAAGGCCGCCGCCAGCGCCACGCCGGTCGTGTCGGAACCGCCACGACCCAGGGTCGTGATGTTGCCGTTCTCGTCGACACCCTGGAAACCGGCGACCACCACGACACGCCCGGCCTTCAGGTCGGAACGGATCTTCTGATCGTCGATCTGCAGGATACGGGCCTTGTTGTGTGCGCTGTCGGTCAAGATACGAACCTGATTGCCGGTGTAGGACACCGCCGGCACACCGCGCTTCATCAATGCCATTGCCAGCAATGCAATGGTCACCTGCTCGCCGGTGGACACGATCACATCCAGCTCGCGGGGAACCGGCTGATCGCTGATCTGTTTGGCCAGATCGATCAGGCGATTGGTTTCACCGCTCATGGCCGACAATACGACCACCAGATCATCGCCCGCTTCGCGGAACTTCTTAACCTTGTCGGCCACCTGCTCGATACGCTCTACAGAGCCAACCGAGGTGCCTCCAAATTTCTGTACGATCAAAGCCATCTCAAAGCCGCCTCAGAACCCGTTAAGGGCACCCATTAACATTCAAATCCAAGTGCCGGGCCTGTCATGTGCCGACAGGCCTGGAGTTCGACTCAAATACCCTGCTCTACAAAAGGAGCGGCCAGAGCCAACGCTGTATCCAGCGCACCGGCATCCACACCACCGCCTTGAGCCATGTCAGGACGTCCGCCACCCTTGCCACCGACGGCAGCGGCCGCTTGTTTCATCAAATCACCGGCTTTGAGTTGGCCAGTCAGGTCCTTGGTCACGCCTGCGACCAAGACAACCTTGTCTTCATGAACACTGCCGAGCAGGATCACTGCGCGGCCGAGCTTGTTCTTCAACTGGTCGACCAGCGCCAGCAGCGCCTTGCCATCCTGACCATCCAGGCGAGTGGCCAGAACCTTGACCCCTTTGACATCCAGAGCCGCGGCAGACAGATCGTCGCCCGCTGCACTGGCGGCCTTGGCCTGCAGTTGTTCCAGTTGCTTTTCCAATTGACGGTTGCGCTCCAGCACAGCCGACAGCTTGTCCAGCAGGTTGTCGCGATTCCCCTTGACCAGGGTCGCGGCTTCCTTGAGTTGATCTTCAGCCGAGTTCAGCCAGGCCAGTGCAGCAGCACCGGTCACGGCCTCGATACGGCGCACGCCTGCGGCCACGCCGCCTTCGCTGACGATCTTGAACAGTGCGATATCGCCGGTACGGTTGGCGTGAATACCGCCACACAGTTCAACGGAGAATTCACCGCCCATGCTCAGTACGCGCACGCTGTCGCCGTACTTCTCGCCGAACAGCGCCATGGCGCCTTTCTTTTTAGCGGTTTCGATATCGGTTTCTTCGGTGACCACCGGCGTGTTCTTGCGAACTTCGGCGTTGACGATATCTTCCAGAGCACGCAATTGCTCGGGCTTGATGGCCTCGAAGTGGCTGAAGTCGAAGCGCAGACGCTGACTGTCGACCAGCGAGCCCTTCTGCTGAACGTGCTCGCCCAGCACCTGACGCAATGCAGCGTGCAGCAGGTGAGTGGCCGAGTGGTTAAGGGAGGTTGCCTGACGAACTTCGGCAGCGACCTGGGTTTCAAGCTTCTCACCGACTTTCAGGCTGCCAGACGCCACGACACCATGGTGCAGGAATGCGCCGCCGGTCTTGGTGGTATCGCGCACGTCGAAACGTACGGTGCCAGCCTGCAGGTAACCGCTGTCACCGATCTGACCGCCCGACTCGGCGTAGAACGGAGTGCTGTCGAGAATCACGACGCCCTCTTCGCCCTCGCTCAACTGCTCGACGGACTGACCGTCCTTGTAAAGAGCCACGACCTGCGCCGCGCCGCTGGTATCGGTATAACCGGTGAACCGGGTAGCGACATCGACCTTGACCAGGCTGTTGTAATCCATGCCGAACGAGCTGGCCGAACGGGCACGCTCACGCTGGGCTTCCATCTCGCGCTCGAAACCTGCCTCGTCGAGGGTCAGGTTGCGCTCACGGGCGATATCGCCTGTCAGGTCCATCGGGAAACCGTAGGTGTCGTAGAGCTTGAACACGATTTCGCCCGGCACCACGGAGCCCTTGAGCTCGGCCAGATCCTGCTCGAGGATTTTCAGGCCCTGCTCCAGAGTCTTGGCGAACTGCTCTTCTTCAGCCTTGAGCACACGCTCGATGTGCGCCTGTTGCTGGGTCAGTTCAGGGAATGCAGCGCCCATCTCGGCAACCAGAGCGGCCACGATCAGATGGAAGAAGCTGCCCTTGGCGCCCAGCTTGTTGCCATGACGGCAGGCACGACGAATGATGCGGCGCAGGACATAACCACGACCTTCGTTGGACGGCAGTACGCCATCGGCAATCAGGAAGCCGCAGGAACGAATGTGATCCGCCACGACCTTGAGCGATGCCTGACCCTCGTTGCTGCAACCGATGGCCTTGGCCGAAGCGGCCAGCAGGCTCTGGAACAGGTCGATTTCGTAGTTGGAATGCACGTGCTGCAGGACCGCGCTGACACGCTCCAGGCCCATGCCGGTATCCACCGACGGCGCTGGCAGCGGGTGCAGTACGCCATCGGCAGTACGGTTGAACTGCATGAAAACGTTGTTCCAGATCTCGATGTAACGGTCGCCGTCTTCTTCCGGCGAGCCCGGTGGACCACCCCAGATTTCAGGGCCGTGGTCGAAGAAGATCTCGGAGCAGGGACCGCACGGGCCGGTATCGCCCATGGTCCAGAAGTTGTCGGACGCGTAAGGCGCGCCTTTGTTGTCGCCGATACGAACCATACGCTCGGCCGGAACGCCGATCTCCTTGGTCCAGATATCGTAGGCTTCGTCATCGGTGGCATAGACCGTTACCCAGAGTTTTTCCTTGGGCAGGTTCAACCACTTTTCGGAGGTGAGGAAGGTCCAGGCGTAAGTGATCGCGTCGCGCTTGAAATAGTCACCGAAGCTGAAGTTGCCCAGCATTTCGAAGAATGTGTGGTGACGAGCGGTGTAGCCGACGTTTTCCAGGTCGTTGTGCTTGCCACCGGCACGCACACATTTCTGACTGGTGACAGCGCGGGTATAGGCACGCTTTTCCTGGCCCAGGAAGCAATCCTTGAACTGGTTCATGCCTGCGTTGGTAAACAGCAGGGTTGGGTCATTGCCCGGAATCAAGGAGCTGGAGGCGACACGGGTGTGGCCTTGCTCTTCGAAGAAGCCAAGGAAGGCTTCACGGATTTCTGCGCTTTTCATAGGTTCTTCCACGGAGACTGCGGCCAGAGGCAGTGCATAACGTCAAAATGACGCAGCGACGGCAAAGGGCCGCATTATATAGGCGTTGCGTCCTCGGTACAGCGTGTTTGTACGATAGAAACCAGTAACTGGACTATCGGCATCTTATATGCGTGAAAACTCGGCGAATACAGCAATGACCCGCTCAAGCTGGGCACGAGACACATCCATGTGGGTGACCATGCGCAGACGTGGCGCGGCGCTGAGCCTGATGTCGCGCTCGGCACAGAATGCCTTGAGCGAATCGGCACGCTCGTTCATCTGCACATACACCATATTGGTCTGCACAGGCTCGACCTCATACCCAAGCTCGCTCAGCCCGGCTGCCAGGAATGCCGCATTGGCGTGGTCGTCGGCCAGTCGCTCGACCTGATGATCCAGCGCATAGAGGCCGGCCGCCGCCAGAATCCCGGCCTGACGCATGCCGCCACCGACCATCTTGCGCAGGCGACGAGCCTTGGCGATCAGCTCAGGGGAACCGCACAGCACAGAACCCACTGGCGCGCCGAGCCCTTTGGACAGGCACACCGACACTGAATCGAAGTAGCGAGCGATTTCCCGGGCATCGACACCCAGCCTGACCGCCGCATTATATAAACGCGCACCGTCCAGATGCAGAGACAGACCTTTGTCTTCGGTGAGCTTGCGCGCCGCTGCCAGATAACTCATGGGCAATACCTTGCCCTGCATGGTGTTTTCCAGGGCCAGCAGGCGGGTGCGGGCAAAATGAAAGTCATCGGGCTTGATGCTCGCCAGCACCTGATCCAGATCCAGCGAACCATCGGCCTGGACTTCCAGCGGTTGCGGCTGAATCGAACCCAGTACCGCCGCCCCGCCACCTTCGTATTTATAGGTGTGGGCCTGCTGACCGACGATGTACTCGTCACCGCGCTCGCAATGCGCCATCAAGGCCAGCAGATTGCTCATCGTGCCAGAAGGGACAAACAGGGCCTCTGCAAAGCCCAGACGCTTGGCCAGTGTGGTTTCCAGAAGATTGACTGTGGGGTCCTCACCATAGACATCGTCCCCGACAGGTGCATGGGCCATGGCCTCAAGCATGCCAGCGGTGGGGCGGGTCACAGTGTCACTACGCAGATCGATAACAGTCACGAATACGCTCCCTGAAAACTCGAAGACCGATAATGCAGGCAACCCCAAGGTTGCAACAAGGAATTACTGAGGTTTGCCATGATAATCAAGGTCCGGGGCTCGAGGCACTCCGATCCTCTTATAAGCAAAAGGTAGGGACACCGTACGAAAGTGTCCATGCAGGATGGAAAGAACTGTGATAAAAATCCCGCCCCGACATCGAACAATGTCGGCAACGTTCTCAGGGCGGGGTGCAATTCCCCACCGGCGGTAATGGCGCGCAATGCGTCTAGCCCGCGAGCGCTTGGGGAGATTCAGGTTTTAACCGAACTCTTCAAGGTCAGCAGACCCGGTGTGATTCCGGGGCCGACGGTCATAGTCCGGATGAAGAGAGAACGGGATGGCACCATCGGGACCGTCTGCAAGCCTCTGCATGGACTACAGGAGTTCATGAGGCTTTCATACGCGGCCTGAATCCCTTTCGATCCAATGCCCTGTTTTTTTCATAAACAGGAGTCAGAACACGTGCAACCCACTGCAATCGACAGCAAGAGCAAAAACCACTCGAACGAACGCATCGCGTTCATCCAGGCCTGCTGGCACAAGGACATAGTCGATCAGAGCCGCAAAGGCTTCGTCGCCGAAATGGCCAACCATGGCTACACCGAGAGCGATATCGACTTCTTCGAAGTCGGCGGTGCCTTTGAAATCCCTCTGCATGCAAAACTGCTGGCCAATACCGGTCGCTACGCGGGCATCATCGCTGCCGGTCTGGTGGTGGATGGCGGTATCTATCGTCACGAATTCGTGGCGCAATCAGTGGTCAGTGCGCTGATGCAGGTCCAGCTGGAAACCGAAGTCCCCGTCTTCTCGGTGGTCCTGACCCCGCATCATTTCCATGCAGGCGAAGAGCACCACAAGTTCTTCTTCGAGCATTTCGTACACAAGGGCGAAGAAGCAGCCAAGACCTGCGCCGACACCCTGAACAAGGTCCGCGCCCTGCGCCGCCTTGAGCCGCTGCAGAAAGTGGCGAGCTGATTTTCGAGAGTCAGCGCAACGCAGCCCGATTCGCTCTTACTGCATCTGCGTAGGAGCGAATTCATTCGCGAACGCCGGAACAATCAGAATCCCGGCCCGCAAACCATTCCCCACTTTCGGATTGGGGAAGATGATCCGCGCCCCCTCCTCCTCGACTACCCAGCGAGAACCGCCTGCGTCCTCGGCAAGCACATAGCCCTTCTCCAGCGGCGCGAAATTCTGTACATCGGCAGGCAGATTCAGGGTGAATGCATCGCTGCGCTTGATGATTTCCCGGGCCACGCTGAATAGCTGAAGACCGTCCAGATCCTCGCTCGGCTCGGGCTCGACACCTTCGATCACCTGCTCAAGCACCTTGCGCAAGGCCGTGAGGTTGACCTGCTGGTTCTGGCCGAATGGTCGGGCCTTGCCCAGTTCCAGCGTGAAAGACTCGGCTCCGAGCCGGTCATAGGTGTAAGCACTGAATACAATGGAAGGCTTGTTCTGCAGCAGCACCGCGCTCATGCCGGCAGTGCGCAGCCGCGCCAGCTCCCGACGCGAATGCTGGCGACCCTCTTTCCAGGGATACAACGCAAACTGCTCGATGGTAGAGCCGCGAATGGCGGTATGCAGGTCGTAATGCAGGCGATAGCGGTCCGGCACACTGAAGAAGCTGGCCGCCAGACGCTCCAGCTCACAGGCGCGCAAGGCCTCCGAACCGCCACTTTGTTCGTGCCGGCCATTGAACAGCCGGTTGACGTCCTGCTCGACATAACGCGTGCCACGGCGCATGGCCTCGGGATTGCCGAACAGGAACAGAATACGGGCACGCGGCTTGAGGTCGCCGCGTGCAATGCTGCGAATCAATTCGTCCAGCAGCTCGATGGGGGCTGTTTCGTTGCCATGGATACCGGCAGACAACAGCAGATCGGTGCCATTGTCCCGGTCCTGGGGCGCACGCACTTCCAGCGCGCCCTCCCCCAGCCAGCGCATGCGTACGCCGCCGACGGTCAGTTGAGTCTTTTCCGTGGGCTCGCGCCCGGCCAGAGTCAGTTCAAGCAATTTACCGAGGGCGAGCATAGGCAGGCTCCTGATTAGTGATTGCAGTCCGGGCCGTGGACGTGACCGTCCTCTTCCCCCGGATCGGCCGGTTCCATTTCCAGTTGCAGGCTGACCAGGTTGGTGGCCAGTGGACGCAACAGAAGGTTAGCGTATTCGGCATCGCCTTCTTCGACATCGACACCGATCAGCAACTGACCACGGCCATCCTGCTGAATCCACAACTCTTTACCCTGCCAGAGGACGGCTACGCGGGTGCAGGAAGTTTCCAGCTGGGTGCCATCAGTGTCTTCGAGGAGTAATTGCAGGGCGTCGCTCATGTTCGGGATTCTCTATGAAGATGGAAATCACGCGCAGGACAAAAGGCCTGCGCGTCAGAACTTTCAAACCAGTTGAAAGGGGTAAACGCTGCCCAGTTTAAGGATTTGCGTGAGCTCATCCAATGCCGTGCGGCATTCGGTCAACAATTGAGTGTCGGCCAGATCGCTTTCGCTCATGCGATCACGATAGTGCCTGTCGACCCATTGCGTCAGGGTTTCGTACAACGGCAGGGTCATGACCACACCAGGATTGACCGCCGCCAGCTCGGTTTCATTGAGGGCCACGCGCAAGCGCAGGCACGCCGGACCACCGCCGTTCTGCATGCTTTGCTTGAGGTCGAAAACCTTTACCTCGCGAACCGGACCACCATCGGCCAACAGACGTTGCAGGTAATTCCAGACGCGAAGATTGGCCTGGCATTCCTGAGGCACGATCAGCAGCATCGAGCCATCGGAGCGGGACAAGAGCTGGCTGTTGAACAGGTAAGAGCGTACGGCATCCTCGACCGAGACTTCATCGCGCGGCACACAGATCGCCTGGAACAGACCGCCGACACGACCGAGCTTTTCATGCAGCTCGCTCAGCATCGACTCGGTATTGAGGAACGCCTCCTCGTGATAGAACAGCACTTCGCCGTTGCCGACCGCAATGACGTCGTTGTGAAATACGCCCTGGTCGATCACGGCCGGATTCTGCTGACCGTAGACCACCCCGCTCTCGCTCAGGCCATGCAGCCGGGCCACGGCTCTTGAAGCTTCAAGGGTCTGTCTGGCCGGGTATTTCTGCGGTGCAGGGTAACGCGTGTCGAAAGCACTGCGCCCGAACACGAAAAACTCCACGCCCGCCTGACCATAGTCACGACAGAAGCGCGTATGGTTAGCCGCCCCTTCGTCGCCGAACTGCGCAACCGCTGGCAGTGCCGCGTGATGGGCAAAATGCTGTTCATTGGCGAACATCGCCTTCAGCACACGGCTGGTGGTCGGATGCTCGATGCTACGGTGATATTTGCAGTTCAGATTGGCCGCCGTGAAATGCACGCGGCCATCGGCTGTATCGGCACTCGGACTGACGGTCGCGGCATTGGCGACCCACATGCTCGACGCCGAGCAACTGGCAACCAGCAGCGGCATGTCATGCCTTGCCGCCTGCTCGATCACCTGGGCATCGCTGCCGCTGAAGCCCAGTTGGCGCAACCCTGCAACATCGGGGCGCTCCTGAGGTGCCAGCACACCCTGGGTAAAGCCCATATCCATCAGCGCCTTCATCTTCGCCAGCCCCTGCAATGCCGCTTCGCGAGGGTTGGAACACTGATGGCTGTTACGCTGGGAAGCCACATTGCCGTAGGACAGACCGCCGTAGTTGTGAGTAGGCCCAACCAGACCGTCAAAATTGACTTCACAGGATTTCATCGGCAAGGCTCCGTAGATCTGTTTTTATAGGTGCATCTGTGTGCAGTGCTATCAATCGAGCTTGATGCCCGGCGTCAGTGTCGCGGGCAAGGTCAATGCTCCGGCTTCCAGGGACGCAACCGGGTAAGCGCAGTAATCGGCGGCGTAATAGGCGCTGGCCCGATGATTACCCGATGCCCCGACACCACCGAAAGGCGCACTGCTCGCCGCACCGGTCAGTTGCTTGTTCCAGTTGACGATCCCGGCACGACTTTGCAGCCAGAACTGTTTGTAACGCGCTTCGGAATCCGACAGCAGACCCGCCGCCAGGCCATATTGCGTGTCGTTGGCCTCTGCGATGGCGGCATCGAAATCGGCGTAGCGGATCACCTGCAACAACGGCCCGAACAGCTCCTCGTCGGGACGATTGCTGACCGCGCTCACGTCCAGAATGCCCGGCGTCAGCAAGGCGGCCCGATCCTGCGGCTGTGTCATTTCCAGCAACGCAATGGCACCCTTGGCCAGCAGATCACGCTGGGCTGCCAGCAAGGTGGCAGCGGCCTGAAGAGAAATCACCGACCCCATGAAAGGCGCAGGCTGGCGGTCGAAAGCCCCGACCTCAAGGGTTGCCGTAACCGCAACCAGTCGCGCCAGGAATGCATCGCCCCACGCACCTTGCGGCACCAGCAAGCGCCGGGCACAGGTACAACGCTGGCCTGCCGAAATAAAGGCTGACTGAATCACCGTGTACACGGCGGCATCCACATCCTGGACCTGATCGACCACCAGCGGATTATTGCCACCCATTTCCAGGGCCAGAATCTTGTCCGGGCGCCCCGCGAACTGTTGATGCAAGGCATTGCCGGTACGGCTGGAGCCGGTAAAGAACAGCCCGTCGATACCCGGATTGGCCGCCAGGGCGATACCGGTTTCGCGCCCGCCTTGCAGCAGATTCAATACCCCTGCTGGCAAACCGGCTTCGATCCAGCACTTCACCGTCAACTCGGCAACCCTGGGTGTCAGCTCACTGGGCTTGAACAGCACTGTGTTACCCGCCAGCAATGCGGGCACGATATGGCCATTGGGCAAATGGCCGGGGAAGTTGTAAGGGCC
Organism: Pseudomonas capsici; assembly: GCF_017165765.1. Lineage (GTDB taxonomy): Bacteria > Pseudomonadota > Gammaproteobacteria > Pseudomonadales > Pseudomonadaceae > Aquipseudomonas > Aquipseudomonas capsici. The sequence continues at coordinate 345,014 of NZ_JAFGZD010000005.1, read as the reverse complement.
GAACACCGCTACGACGCCATGGGGCTTGTGGCGCAATACCGCCGTGGCATCGCCCAGCGGCCCACTCTTTTCGCCGGTCCGCTCACGGTAGCTCTGCACCGAGATGGCAATCTTGTTGACCATGCTGGTCACTTCAGTGGCCGACTCCCAGAGTGGCTTGCCGGTTTCCTCACCAATGCAATGCGACAGCTCGTCCGCATGCTTTTTGAGGCTGGCGGCGAACGCTTCCAGCACCGAAATACGGTCCTCCAGCGAGCGCGAAGCCCAGCCTGCAAACGCCTGACGCGCCGCTTGCACGGCCACTTCGACCTGAGAGGCACTTGCCCCCTGACCCGACCACAGAACCTGCTGGGTCACCGGATTCAAGGAGTCGAATGCTTCACCCTGCCCGGCCTGCCAGGCACCTGCGATATACAACGAGCTCATCAAACACCCTCCCGCACCGCAGACAAAGGCACGGCACGCACATTGTCGCCCGGGCTCATGCGCAGACGCCGGGCTGTCAGTGGATCGACCACCAGCGCACCGGCCGCCATACGCGCCTGCCCGATGGTGATCCGGCCCTCTTCGCGCTTGCGGTTGTAGATCAGGAATTTCGGAGCATCATCACCAGGCGTGCCGATAGCCAGCACCAGCGTCTGGCTGTCGCGCACGGCACGGATCCTGGTGGTTTCACACTCGATGGCCGGGCCGGCATCGAAGATGTCGACATAACCCTGATAGTTGAACCCCTCACTCTTGAGCATCGTCAGAGCGGGCTCGGTATCGGCGTGAACACGGCCAATGACGCTGCGCGCATCTTCCGACAGGAAGCAGGTGTACAACGGAAACTTGGGCATCAGTTCGGCGATGAAGGCCTTGTTGCCCACGCCGGTAAGGTAGTCGGCCTGGCTGAACTCCATCTTGAAGAAGTGGCGACCCAAGCTTTCCCAGAAGGGCGAACGCCCTTTCTCGTCCGACATGCCACGCATCTCGGCAATGATCTTGTTGCCGAACAGTTTCGGAAACTCGGCGATGAACAGCATCCGCGCCTTGGACAGCAAGCGACCATTGAGACCAGTACGCGAATCGCTGTGCAGGAACAGCGAGCACAGCTCGGAGTTGCCGGTCAGGTCGTTGGCCAGGAACAGGGTCGGAATCTCGCGGTAGATATTGAGTTCCTGAGAAGCACTGACCGTGAGCCCGACCCGGTAGTTGTACCAGGGCTCACGCAACCCCACGGCCCCCGCAATGGCGGAAATACCGATCACCCGACCATCATCGTCTTCGAGCACGAACAGGTAATCGGCATCCGCACGCTCGGCTTCGCCACGAAAGGATTTCTCCGCCCAGCCCACACGATGCGCCAGACGCTGCTCATTGGCGGGCAGTGTCGTCAGGCCTGCGCCGGTGCTGCGTGCCAACTCGATCAGCGCGGGCAGGTCACTGCTGCGTACGGGACGAACGATCATGTTATCTCCTCGACCGGACTCTTCTGGAGCCCGGAAAACTGGCTAATCCGCTATGTTCGGACGATCAGGCTCAGACTGCGACCAGACGCACACTGGCGCCTTCACCGACACCCAGGGCTTCGGCGGCCTGCAGGCTCAGCACCACCGGACGACCGGGTGCCCAGTCCAGCTCCAGCAGGGTTGCGCGATAATCCTGCAGCAGCCCGTTGGTCACCAGATACAGGCGCCCGCCCTTGCCGGCATCGTCCGTTGCGGTGGTGTCGATCTTGACCGGCACCAGACGGCTCTGGGCAATCGAACGAATCCCGGAAACACGGGCATGCAGCGTCGGGCCACCGTCGAAAATATCGATGTAATGATCGGTCTCGAAACCTTCGCGCATCAGGATGTCGAAGGTGATCTGGGCGCGCGGATGCACTTGCCCCATGGCTTCCTGAGCGGCGTCGGTCAGAAGCGGGACATAGATCGGATAATGTGGCATCAGCTCGGCCAGGAAAGTGCGGCTTTTCAGCCCACACAAGCGTTCGGCTTCGGCGTAGTTCAGGTCGAAGAAATTGCGCCCGATGGCATCCCAGAATGGTGAGTCGCCGTTCTCGTCGCTGTAGCCCACGATCTCGGTCACCACCGAATCGGCGAAACGCTCGGGATGGCTGGCGACAAACAGCAGGCGGCCGCGGGAATTGAGCTCCGACCATGCCGTGCCCACCAGTTCGGGGATCACATAGAAGCTGGTCAGCAGGCTGTTACCTGTCAGGTCATGGCACTGGGACAGGACGTGGATCTTGTTATGGATCTTCAGCTCGCGGGAGGCATGCACGAAGGTTTCGTTACGAAAGCTGTAGAACGGCTCGGAGTAACCCGCGGAAGCGACGATGCCGGAACAGCCGACCAGACGACCATTCTCGCTGTCTTCAAGCACGAAGAAGTAGGTTTCTTCGCCATTGAAACTGACCTCGGCAGCGAACGAAGCTTCCGAGGCGCTGATCTTGTCGCCCAGGCGACCAGCATCGTCAGGCAAGGACGTCACACCAATCGGACTGTCGGCGGCGAGGCGCTGGACTTCTGCCAGATCGGCCATTTGCGCGGGGCGCATCACCAGCATGGTGCCACTCCTTACCAATCACTGGCCGGAAACACCGGCACTAAAAAGAGCGCCGCGCAGCCTGGAGGCCGCCCGGCACAGGAAAATGTCCGACGCCCGCCATGGGGCGAACGCCGGAAGGTGCAGCGATATATCAGGCTGTCAGCTTGGCGATGGCGCGCTCGAAGCGGTTCAGACCTTCTTCGATGTCAGCGTCTGTGATCACCAGGCTTGGCGCGAAACGAATCACGTCCGGACCGGCTTGCAGGATCATCAGGTCCTGAGCTTCAGCGGCGTTGAAGATGTCCTTGGCCTTGCCTTTCCAGGCATCGGACAGCACACAGCCGATCAGCAGCCCCAGACCGCGCACTTCAGTGAACACGCCATATTGCTGGCCGATGGCTTCAAGACGGGTCTTGAATTTCTGATGCTTGTTTTCAACGCCCTTCAGGACTTCAGGGGTGTTGACGACATCGATCACTGCCTCGCCGACCGCACAGGCCAGCGGGTTGCCGCCGTAAGTGGTGCCGTGTACGCCGACTGCAAAGTGCCTGGCCAGCTTCTCGGTGGTCAGCATCGCCGCCAGAGGGAAACCGCCACCAATGCTCTTGGCGCTGGAAAGGATGTCCGGCGTCACACCGTAGTGCATGTAGGCAAACAGATGGCCACTACGGCCCATGCCACTCTGCACTTCATCAAAGATCAGCAGTGCGTTGTGCTCGTTACACAGTTTGCGGGCGCCTTGCAGGTACTCGAGTTCAGCCGGCAGAACACCGCCCTCGCCCTGGATCGGCTCCAGAACCACGGCGCAGGTCTTGTCGGTCACGGCGGCTTTCAGTGCTTCCAGATCGTTGTACGGCACATGGCTGATGCCGGTGATCTTCGGCCCGAAGCCATCGGAATACTTGGGCTGGCCACCGACGCTCACCGTGAACAGGGTACGACCGTGGAAGCTGTTCAGGGCCGCGATGATTTCGTACTTTTCAGGACCATGCAGATCATGGGCAACGCGACGCGCCAGCTTGAAGGCCGCTTCGTTGGCCTCGGCGCCGGAGTTGCAGAAAAACACGCGCTCGGCAAAGGTCGAGTCCACCAGTTTTCTGGCCAGGCGCAAGGTCGGCTCGTTGGTGAAGACGTTGGAGACATGCCACAGACTGTTGGCCTGCGCAGTCAAGGCACCGACCAGCGCCGGATGGCAATGACCGAGTACGTTGACGGCAATCCCGCCGGAGAAGTCCACCAGTTCGCGTCCCGCCTGATCCCATACCCGGGAACCCGAGCCCCGCACGGGAATGAACCCGGCCGGTGCGTAGTTGGGGACCATCACCTGGTCGAAATCGGCGCGTTGCACCGCAGCTTGCTCAACGGACATCGGAGTCTCCTGAAGAGGAACGCCTGCCCGAAACCGGCAGGCGATGGGAAGATTGTAAGGACTGATTTCTGTTCGGCCTTGCCGCCAGGCGACATCTTGTTACAGCGCAACACCGGTCTTTTTTCACAGTTTTCGGCAATGCGACATATTGCGTCACAAAGGCGCAGTTTATCTGCTTTCGCGAACGAGCGGGATGCCGCCCGATTCGCTCATTCGCGAAGTTGCTCAACCACGCTCGGCAGGAACGGAAGACAGCTCGAAAGGACTGTTGCTGCGACGCTGATTGCGGTCTTCGCGAGGCGTGGCACCGAAGAAGTTGCGGTAGGCGCTGGAGAAATGCGGGCCGGAGGAAAAACCGCAGGACAGGCCGATCTGGATGATCGACTTGCTGGTCTGCATCAGCATCTGCCGGGCCTTGTTGAGGCGCAGCTCCAGGTAATACTGGCTGGGCACTCGATTGAGATACTGCTTGAAGATCCGCTCCAGCTGGCGACGCGACACACAGACGTGCTGGGCGATTTCATCGGTGGTCAGCGGCTCTTCGATATTGGCCTCCATCAGCAGCACTGCCTGGGTCAGCTTCGGATGACTGGAACCCAGGCGATTCTGCAACGGAATGCGCTGACGCTCGCCACCTTCGCGAATGCGCTCGACCACCAGTTCTTCGGAAACCGCACCCGCCAGCTCGGCACCGTGATCACGGGACAGGACCGCCAGCAGCAGGTCCAGCACCGACATGCCGCCACAGGCGGTCAGCCGGTCGCGATCCCAGTCGAACAGGTGGCTGGTGGCAATGACTTTCGGAAAGCGCTCGCTGAAGTCATCCTGCCAGCGCCAGTGCACGGCAGCCCGATAACCGTCGAGCAAGCCAAGCTGGGCCAGCGGATAAACACCAGCGGACAGCCCGCCAATCGCACACCCGGCGCGCACCACTTGCTTGAGGGCACTGGCCAGGGCCGCCGACATGGGGGCTGGCGGCTCGTCCGCCAGCAGGAACAGCTTCTGAAAGCCATCGATGCGACCGGTCCACGGCTCACCCGGCAATTGCCATGCCCCCGCGACAGCAGGTTCGTCGGCCACCTCGGCCTGAAGGAATGACAACTCATAGACCACTTCAGGGTGAACGCTCTGGGCAACGCGCAAGGCTTCCTCGGCCAACGCCAGGGTCAGGGCTTTGGTGCCGGGCCAGACAAGGAAACCTATTCGATGGGCAGTCATTGGGACATCCGATACGTATCGCCTCAAGGGCCGAACCTCAACAGGCTAGCACTGGAGTAGCCAGGTCATGTTGCGTGGTGCGCAGCATGCCCTGTTCTGTTGTAAAAGACATCGACGAAGCGATGCCGCCGATTACTTGAGGCTGCCCGAGAGAAACTGCTGCAAACGCTCGGACTGCGGATTAGCCAGGACTTCACGGGGATCGCCACGCTCCAGCACCACACCCTGATGCAGGAAGACCAACTGGTTCGACACCTCACGGGCAAAGCCCATTTCGTGAGTGACCACCACCATGGTCCGGCCTTCCTGGGCCAGCCCCTGCATGACCTTGAGCACATCGCCCACCAGTTCAGGGTCCAGCGCGGAGGTCGGCTCATCGAACAGCATGACTTCCGGCTCCATGGCCAGGGCGCGTGCTATCGCCACCCGCTGCTGCTCGCCACCGGACATATGCCCCGGGTAGGCATCCTTGCGATGAGCCACGCCGACCTTTGCCAGATAGTACTCGGCCTTTTCCAGCGCTTCCTTTTTCGGCACGCCCAGAACATGCACCGGCGCTTCGATGATGTTCTGCAAGGCCGTCATGTGCGACCACAGGTTGAAGTGCTGAAACACCATGGACAGACGCGAGCGCATGCGCTGCAACTGTCTGGGGTCGGCAGCCTTCAGGCCGCCGTCCTTGTTCGGCACCAGTTTGAGTTCTTCGTTGTTGAGCAGGATCTTGCCGGCATGGGGCTGTTCAAGCAGATTGATGCAACGCAGAAATGTGCTTTTACCCGAGCCGCTGGAGCCGATGATACTGATGACATCGCCTGCCTTGGCTGTCAGGGAAACTCCCTTGATCACTTCATGACTGCCATAACGCTTGTGCAGGTCCTGGACTTCCAGTTTGTTCATGCTTTCGATTCTCGCAAGACGGTCAGTCACTGAGCAGACGCCCATGACGCAGCGCGGTGCGCCCCGCCACTTTGGCCAGCCAGAAACCCGGTTGAGCATAGCGAAGCCGCTCGATGGCGAATAACACACCGGCAGTATTCGCACAGATGGTGCTGACCCGATCGGACAACGGATCGATGACTTCGAACAGCGGATCGCCGACTTCGACCCAGCTACCGGCAGCGCGCAGGAAAGTCACCACGCCGGGATGAGGTGCATACAGCAATTCGGTGCCTTCGAACGGCATGCCTTCGCAGGCCTCACGTTCAGGCGTTGGCCAGTCGCCATTGATAAAGCCCTGCTCGGCCAGGAACGCCAGGATGCCTTCGGCATGCGCCTCGGCTTCAGCCTTGCCGGTATCGGCCTGACCGCCCAGCTCGATGGTCGTGGCCAGACAGGCCAGGGGAATCTGCGCCTCGGGGAAAATCCGCGACAGACGCAGCCAAGGCAGCGAGCAGGCCTCGTCAAAGGAACTGCCACCGGAGTCTTCAGCCAGCAGTGCGACCTTGATATCCAGATGCGCCGACAGCGAACGCCACTGCGGCCAGTGTTGCGGCAAGGCATACATGTGCAGGGCCGCGTCGGCATCGCAGTGCAGATCAAGCACGACATCGGCGACACAGGCGTGACCGAGCAGCAGGCGTTGCATGGCCTGCAGTTCGCCTTGTGGAGCAGGCAGGCGCTCGAGTGCCGCCGTCATGGCCTGACGAATCAATTGAATATTGGCGCGCGGATCGTCGCCCAGTTGCCCTTCCAGCAACTCGGCGACCGGCTCGCTCAACTCGGTGAAGTCGCGGTTGAAGTTCTTGCCGCTGCCGAACTCGAAACGCCCCTGGTGGGCGCCTTGCAGCAATTGGCCCAGGCCCAGAGGGTTGGCTACCGGCACAAGCTCGATAACACCCTTGAGCGTGCCCTGCTCTTCAAGCTGGCCCAGGCGTTTTTTCAGCTCCCAGGCGGTGCGCATGCCCGGCAACTCGTCAGCGTGCAGACTGGCCTGGATATAGGCCTTGCGCTCGCCGCTGCCGAAACGAAAAACACTCAGTTGACGCTCGGTGCCGAGGCTTCCCCACGGCAATACATGATCGATTCTTTGCATGTCAGACCTTCCGCGGAGCCAGGTAGCCCAACCAGCGACGCTCCGCCAGCTTGAACAACCGCACCAGAATGAATGTCAGGCACAAATAGAAAACGCCTGCGGTTATGTAAGCCTCGAAAGGCAGGTAGTACTGGGCATTGACCGTGCGCGCCGCACCGGTAATGTCGATCAGGGTCACGATGGACGCCAGACTGGTGGTCTGCAGCATCATGATGACTTCATTGCTGTATTGCGGCAGCGCACGGCGCAGCGCGGAAGGCAGCAGAATGCGGCGATACATCTTGAGCGGCGACATGCCCATGGCTCTGGCCGCTTCGATCTCGCCGGCCGGTGTTGCCTTGAGGCTGCCGGCAATGATCTCGGCCGTGTAGGCGCTGGTATTGATCGCAAATGCCAGGCAGGCGCAAAAGCTGGCACTGGACAGCAATGGCCACAGAGCGCTCTCGCGCACCGTTTCAAACTGGGCCAGCCCGTAGTAGATCAGGAACAGTTGAACCAGCATCGGCGTGCCGCGAATTACATAGGTGTACAGCCAGGCAGGCAGATTGACCCAGCGGCGCTTCGATACCCGCATCAATCCCAGAGGCAATGCCGCCAGCAGACCGAACGCCAGGGAAATACCGAGCAGTTTCAGGGTCACCAGCAAGCCGCCGAAGTACAGCGGCAGGCTTTCCCAGACGACGTTGTAGTCGAAAATCATAGGTCAGCCGCCTTTACGCCCACGGAGTAGCGTTTTTCCAGATAACGCAAGGCGAGCAGCGAGACACTGGTAATCACCAGATACATCGCAGCAACCGCCAGGAAGAAGGTGAAAGGCTCGCGGGTGGCATCTGCCGCCTGCTTGGCCTTGAACATCATGTCTTGCAGGCCGACCACGGAAATCAGCGCTGTCGCCTTGGTAAGTACCAGCCAGTTATTGGTGAAACCGGGGATCGCCAGACGAATCATCTGTGGCACCAGTATCCGGAAAAACACCTTCAGGCGACTCATGCCATAAGCCATGCCGGCCTCGGCCTGCCCTTTGGGAATGGCCATGAAGGCACCGCGAAAGGTTTCGGAAAGGTAGGCACCGAAGATGAAACCCAGCGTGCCGATACCGGCCAGCAAGGGATTGAGGTCGATGTAGTCGTCGAAGCCCAGCATGGGCGCGACACGGTTGAGCAGATCCTGCCCGCCGTAGAAGATCAGGAGAATCAGCACCAGATCGGGAATGCCGCGAATCACCGTGCAATACAGATCGCCCAGCCACGCCAGCCAGCGCAGCGGCGAAAGACGCAGTGCCACACCAATCAGACCGAGAACGATTGCCAGGGCCATCGACGACAGAGCCAACTGCAAGGTCAGCCCGGCACCTTCGAGGATTACAGCCCCGTAGCCTTTCAACATGTTTGTGCGGTCCTCAAGCGTGGGTATAAAAAATGGCGCAATCCAGGCTGCCCTGTTTGCGCCATCCAGATCAGGAACCTGACGTTACTTGCCGTAGATATCGAAATCGAAGTACTTGTCCTGGATTGCCTTGTACTTGCCGTTGGCGCGAATCGCGGCGATGGCGGCGTTGAGGCGGTCCAGATTGGCCTTGTCGCCCTTGCGAACCGCAATGCCGATGCCTTCACCGAAGTACTTCGGATCGGTGAACGACGGACCGGTGAAAGCATAGCCCTTGCCGGCGTCGGTTTTCAGGAAGCCGTCTTGCAACAGGGTGGCGTCAGCCACGGTGCCATCCAGACGACCTGCAGTGATATCTAGGTAGATTTCGTTCTGGGAGCCGTAAGGCGTGACCTCTACACCCAGCGGAGCAAGGACTTCGCGAGCGAAACGCTCGTGGATCGAGCCACGCTGCACACCGATCTTCTTGCCCTTGAGCTCAGCGAGGCCATCGCTGACTGCAGTGCCTTCCTTCATCACCAGACGAGCCGGGGAATTGTAGTACTTGCCGGTGAAGTCCACGGACTTCTTGCGATCGTCCGTAATGGACATCGACGACAGGATAGCGTCGATCTTGCGGACCTTGAGCGCCGGAATCAGACCGTCGAACTCCTGCTCGACCCAGGTGCACTTGACCTTCATTTCTTCACACAGGGCATTACCGATGTCGTAGTCGAAGCCCACGATGCTGCCATCCGGTGCTTTGGAAGCGAACGGAGGGTAAGCGGCTTCGATACCGATCTTGAGCGGTTTTTCATCGGCGAAAACCGGCTGGGCAAGCACAGACAACGCCAGCGCGCCAAGAAGCATGAGCTTTTTCATTTACAGGACTCCATCGATGAAACACGACAAATGGCAAAGTGAGCGGTAGCCCAAGATGCAAAAGAACAATCCGGAGAGAGCGACGCCAGACAACTGATACCGAATTCCGGTCAGAGGACCCCTGACAAGTGAGGGGCATTTTAGCGGCAGGTACGAAGTCGATATTTCTTCAAAGCGACAACTAGTTACAGATGCATCGAGAAAACCGCAACACCCCATTGACTTACCAAAAACTTCATGATTCCGAAAAATCAAGAAAAGCAGTTAATACAGCAAGAAGTGCGCCCATTATTGGCAAAGCCTTCTGATACGGCAAGTCCAGCATTGCATCCCGCTGACAAAGCGCCGGGAAATGCACCGTATTCCTACAAACATCCATAAGTTCGTCCTACAAAGAAGCACACCTCTGCACGGCTTGGGTGAACGGGTAACACATCGATATATATCTCTTTTGAAATGCGTGCACAGCAGCCCGGCAGAGCGCCCGACTCAGAAAGCAGATATGAAAACGCCCCGTACCGGACGGGGCGTTTTCATGACTCAAAGGGTCATGCCGCGCTCATGGTCTTGTGGGTATCGACCAGATGCTGAACCACACCCGGGTCGGCCAGGGTCGAGATATCGCCCAGCGCATCGTACTCACCGGTGGCGATCTTGCGCAGGATGCGGCGCATGATCTTGCCCGAACGGGTTTTCGGAAGCCCCGGTGCCCACTGGATGAAATCGGGCGAGGCAATCGGACCGATCTCCTTGCGCACCCAGTTGCGCAGTTCGATACGCAGCGCTTCGTCCGGCACTTCACCCGCATTGAGGGTGACGTAGACGTAGATGCCCTGCCCTTTCAGATCATGGGGCACACCCACCACAGCGGCTTCGGCGACTTTCGGGTGCGCAACCATCGCACTCTCGATTTCGGCGGTCCCCATACGGTGGCCGGAAACGTTGAGCACATCGTCCACACGCCCGGTGATCCAGTAGTAGCCGTCTTCGTCGCGACGGGCACCGTCACCTGTGAAGTACATGCCACGGAAGGTCTTGAAGTAGGTATCGACGAAACGGTCATGATCGCCATACAGCGAACGCGACTGACCTGGCCAGGAGTCCAGAATCACCAGATTCCCTTCTGCGGCACCTTCGATCAGGTTACCCAGGTTATCCACCAGGGCCGGAATCACGCCAAAGAACGGACGTGTCGCGGAACCGGGTTTCAGAGCCGTCGCACCCGGCAACGGACTGATCAGGATGCCGCCGGTTTCGGTCTGCCACCAGGTATCGACGATCGGGCAGTTCTGCTTGCCAACGGTGTCGTAGTACCAGCCCCAGGCTTCAGGGTTGATCGGCTCGCCCACCGAACCCAGCAGACGCAGGCTGGAACCGTCGGCACCCTCCACCGACTTGGTCCCTTCGGCCATCATGGCGCGAATGGCGGTCGGAGCGGTGTAGAGGATATTGACCTTGTGCTTGTCGACAATCTTCGACACGCGAGTGATATCCGGATAGTTCGGCACGCCCTCGAACAACAGCGTAGTCGCGCCATTGGCCAGCGGGCCGTAGACGATATAGCTGTGGCCAGTGACCCAGCCCACGTCGGCCGTGCACCAGTAGATTTCGCCCGGCTTGTAATCGAACACGCGTTCATGAGTCAGCGCGGCATACAGCAGATAACCGGCCGTGGTGTGCAGCACGCCCTTGGGCTTGCCGGTCGAGCCCGAGGTATAAAGGATGAACAGCGACTCTTCGGCACCCATCTCTTTCGGCGCGCAGGTGCTCGAGGCCACTTCCAGCAACGCGTGGTACCAGATGTCGCGGTGACGGTTCCACTCGATCTCGCCACCGGTGCGCTTGCAGACAATGACCTTCTGCACACTGCTGGTTTCAGGGTTGGTCAGCGCCCGGTCGACGTTGGCCTTGAGCGGGGTTTTCTTGCCGCCACGCAGACCTTCGTCGGCAGTGATGACGACCTTGGAATGACAGTCGATGATCCGGCCGGCCAACGCCTCGGGCGAGAAGCCGCCGAACACCACCGAGTGAATCGCACCGATCCGGGCACAGGCCAGCATGGCGACCACAGCCTCGGGGATCATCGGCATATAAATGGTGACCACATCACCGCGATGCACATCCTGGCCGCGCAAGGCGTTGGCGAACTTGCAGACTTCCGCATGCAGTTCGCGATAGGTGATGTTGCGGTGTTCGGAAGGATCGTCACCTTCCCAGATGATTGCGATGCTGTCGCCACGCTCTTCCAGATGGCGATCCAGGCAGTTGTAGGCAACGTTCAGTGTGCCGTCGGCAAACCATTTGATGTCGACACGGTGATCGTCGAAGGAGGTCTGCTTGACGTGGGTGAAGGGTTTGATCCAATCGAGGCGCCCGGCCTGCTCGCGCCAGAAACCATCCGGGTTGACCACGGACTGTTGGTACATGGCCTTGTAGGTCGCCTCGTCGGTCAGCGTGTTCGCTGCGACTTCGGGACGCACGGGGTACAGAGAAGCTGCACTCATCTTGGATACCTCGGTGGAATAGTTGTTGTTTTATGACTCTGTTGTATCCCGCCACATCCTGTTGGGCCATTCGACGATGGTCTTACCGGGCCGCCCGCAGACAAGGGGCCGCCCATCGAAAGAAAAGCACACCGTCACGATTGTTACCATTGCGAAAGACCATTATCGAAAACCTTCATGCATACCGCCTGACAGGCCCAGGCACTCGGCAGGAACTGCGCGCCCCGAAAGCCGATATTCAATCATGCCGCTCTATCTGACATGCACTACAAGTGCATTACCTGACTGAAGCCTTCTTCCTGAATATGTCACCTTGAAAGTTTGCTCTTTTTCCGAGCATTCCCTCATGTTCACTTGATATTCATGGATGAAGTACATGAACGATGATCCAGGCATAAAGGTCGACAACCCCGGCCAGATTTCTCTCATCAATAACCTCACGCTTCAGCACCTTCTCACCCCCAACGAATTCACCGGCACGGTCTATTCGCCGACAGAATCGCTGGTCGACCTTTTCAGGACGTTTCTGGGCATTCAGGCCAGTGACAGGATCAGAAAAATCGACTTCGACCCGGATTACCTTGAGCACATCGAACAGCGCGTTGCAGCGCCCGAGGTGGAAAAGCGTGTTTCCGGCATGTTGTACGACGGCGATGAAAAACACCCTGTATCTCTCAGCGGACGCCTCGCGTTCTTCAAGCGAATGTGCAGGATTGTGCTGGATGACTTCGAGAGCAGGCATCCCGGCCAATTACCCGACATCTCGACACTCGAACCCGGCCACGCCATTTTTTCGTTCGCAGGAGAATTGTGGAGCAGCGGTGCCTGTGCCTTTCGGGAACAGTCTTTCTGGATCGCCGGATTCCTTCTCTATAGCGAGCTGAAAAAGGCGCCTATGCCCGGGCGTCCGGAACAGCTCTTTCCACTACCGCCCTTGATGATGCTGTCAAACGATCAAGACCTCGGGAAACCCTTGGCAAAACTGCTGGCAGAACAACCGGGCAGCACATTGTTCGAGAAACTGGTCAGGCATCTGCATCTGGATGTGATGCACCTGGATTCAGGGTATTTCAGGACATTGACGCCCAATGAAATCCTTGTCCGAAATGCGCCGGCATCGCTACGACACACAAAAGATCTGGTGCGCGGCGTGATACTGGACCGTCCTCCCGGAGCCGCCTTGAGCGCCTTGACGAGCAGCCGTGCGTTCAAGACGCTTGCTGCACGCATGGCAGAAGCATTGGAATGGACTCCATCCACCGACACGCCGGAGACCGTGACCTCCCCCTGCCAGCGCCTGCTTCTGGAAGCCTTGATGGATGTGTTCTACCCGCCTCAAGAGCGACGTGTGAATTTCATTCTCAATTACTACCTGTTCTACAAAGGCAATGAAGACCTTTCATTCGCCGAAATCCGTATCGATCTGGATAACGACACACGTGATACCTTGAAATGCGCCCTGGCAGACGCTCAGCTCGCCAATGAACTGCTGCTGCGACGTTTCGCGCCAGAGCTTCTGCTGACAGACGTTCCCGCAGACTTCAGCTATCAGGCCACCCCTCGCTGGGTCAACCTGCGTCACGGGCTGGCCTTGTGCGATCCCGCCAGGGCACTGAGCTTCGGAGAGCTGGAAGCCCTGCCGATGCAGCGGACCAGGGCCGCACAGACCCAGGAGGAAAAAAACGGAATCGTCAGCCTGCTCAATGATGCCATCCTCGCATGGGCCGACGATGCAGAGATTGTCCCCGCGAAAAGACACTACACAATCAATGACATCTACACGGCCACGCGTGCGTTCACTCTGTTATGCGACAGAAATCTGCTGCAACTGGTCCCCAATCGGGTCTATGGTGCCCAACGCAACCTCATGGCTGCGGGTATCGATCCCGGTGCGCAGGTCCAGGGCCAGTTGATCCGGATCGCTTACTCGGAGCTTGAGTCCTATCTCGACAATGGCACTCACTACCGCCATGCCAGACTGGCCGACAAGTCGCTACCGGATGCCACCCGCCAGTTTCATGCCGACTTTGACCATTACCTGAAGGAAGCCGAAGCGATCCTGAAGCGTGCTACCAGGATGTTTCTGCATGACCTGCCCGCCCTGGACAAAAAGCGGCTGTTAGAAGGGAAAATGGCGCTTTATGCCGCCAACTGGAAAGAATATATCGGCTCCGACGAGCCACATCTGTACCGGGAAAGTGATTGGCGACTGCGTCGGGGCAATCTGGGTTGCGTCATTCATGCCCACTATCAGGACGAACACTTTATCTATGAAGTGTTTCCCCTGGTAAACAGTTTCCTGCGTTACCGCCTGAGCCCGAAGGACGCCGCGAACCTGGCCAGCCCGAACCTGGTCAACTCAGTCATGTTTTCGGTCGCCCGCCTGGAGTATTCGTCTTACAACCATGGCATCCCTTATCAGGCCGACTTCCCCACTATCGCTCATCTGGAAACCGTACAAGGCAATACCGTCGAAGAACGCATCGTTCATTGCATGACCCACGACATTTTTCTGTTTCATCATGACAGGCTTCGTGAAAACTGCATGAGCCTGACAGTCGCCGAAAGTCGCCGCAAGAAACGCGCGGAGGCGCCCTTCGAAGCGATTTGGCAGAACATCAAGAATATCGTCCCTTTCGTGGGATGCTTTGACGTCCGCGATGGCGCCGACGCCGCCAGTTGCCTGCTGGATGTCATTCCGGAATTGGGTCGTCCGCTGGCCGCTGCCAGCCGAACAGTGAAGAGCACGCTCAAGACCATCAATACCGTGGGCAAGAACCACCCCGTGATGCCGATCATGACCTACCGGCTGCTCATGCAAGGTATCGATCATTCAGCCAGGGAACTGAAAGAAATAGCCAGGCGATTCGCCAATGCGAGGGCTTCGATCCCGGCCTATCGCTGCGCAATACTGCGTTCGCCGCCACAGCCTGCCATCTGGCAACCGACCACGCCCATGGACAAGCTTACACAGGTCGACGGGGTCAGCCATGTTGCAATCCGCAACACAGGCACGCCTCAGAATGCCGATTACCGACAGGTCGACCTGCACACAGGCAAAACCTATGGCCCCAGGCTGGTCCGCTTTCCATCGCCTCATGATCCGGCAGGCGAGCCGGTTTACCTGTCCATGCGTGAAACCATCGTGTCAGGGCAATACCCCGGTTGCGCGCCGGTCCAGCGTACCGCCGATGACGCTTACGGCATCCGGGTCGCTGCCGACTGTGAAGTTCACATCCTGTATAGAGAGCAGGGACTTGTCGACATCCGCATCGACAATGTCATCTATCGTCTGGACACCTCACAAGACACACCTTTCATCCGTCGACTCGACCTGGATACCTCCGATTACCGCACCCAACAACTGACTGAATCGCCTCGCAACTGCCGACCTAAACGCGACCTTTTTCAAGTCTGCACAGCCCCTCTGACCCTCAAGACCAAACCGCCGGAAGTCAATCTGAACGCCGGCTCAAGCAGACAGCAACAGGCCGCTGTGGCTTTCACTCTGCGCGAATACCGCCCCGTCGAAATACTCGTCGAACTTCCCGGCCGCGCGCCTCAACCGCTTCCTGTCATGGTCATGGAGGGGCACTTTCAGAAGTGGATCGACAATATCGCACCGGCCAAGGGACGAAAGCCCGAGCAAGTGATTGGCAAGAAACTCTGTGTATTGAGCCCCGAAGAAAAAGCCGCACTCAACCTGCCGGACAAACCCGTTTATCTGGAGCAGATCACAGGCACCCTGCTGGCAAGGCATCCCCTGCCCGAAAATGCCTCGAACGACTTCATAAGCTGGATAGACAAGCTGTTCCCGACCATTGAATTCAAACAGATAGCCGAAGGCATTGAAGACAGCAGAGTGCTGCGGGGTGTCAAAGTCGGGGACGACATCATGATCGAACCCGACCATGGGGTCTTTTACCGGGCTCCCCTGGGACAGGGCGATACCATTCTATTCACCAGAGTCACCGATCCCGCCGTTATCAAGACCTATCTGATACCGTCGGAACACTTGCACTTCCTGGCCAATCGTTTTCATGCCAAACAGGATATCGACAATGTCGCCAAACTGCTGTTCGACATGCAGCAACACACAGGCCGTCGTTACGGTGATATTTCCTATGCGCAGTACCTTCAGCGCTATCAGCGTCGCCGCTTATGCACCGAGCTGGAGGAAGAGGCCGTCCTGATACTCAGCGGCGCAGCCGAACAGGAGCAATACGTGGAGATGGCCAGAAACCTGATCCCCGACTTCAAGAAAATCACCCTGCAGCCCGAAGCACGCCAGGCCTCCATCTGCGAAGTGCTCAACAATCTCTTGCCGGCGCGCAACAGGACTCTGAGTTCATCAGCCCTCAGCCTGGATACGATTGCACAGTTCGCCTCGGCAAACGAAATTTCGCGACACATCAACCTGTCGAATCTGGCCTATGCCGCCATCGAAACCCCTTCGGGCCAACGCATGGTCATCTATGCCCTGGCAGGCGGGAAACGCGCGAAAAAAATACACCTGAAGATCGATGAGCCTCGAAAAACCATTGGAGACGTCACTTACATCGATGCCCGAGCCGTGATGCAGACGCGCGCGCCGGATCCGAAATACACCAGCCTGCCCACACTACGCCGGGAAAACACCCTCGTTGTCAGGCAGCATGATCGTCAACTGGACTCCGAACGCCTGATCGCTACTGTCATGAACGATGAACTGAAGCATGACAACGCCATGCGCATTCACTTCTTTACGCTCATGGACACCTGCGGTTCCTGTGGCGGCTTTGTACTGCCGCGCCTGAGACTGGACTATCCCATGGCAGAATTTTCGGTCACTTACATGCTCGATTACCCGTAACCCGAAAGAGGCGACAACCCTTTTTGAAAAGTAATAGTCGCATCTCAGCGCGTCGAGGTTTCGGTTATCAGGCTAATCTTCAGAAACAATTACAACAATTGAAGAGGTATGCATGAGCCAGACGCAGTATGTGGCCCGTGACCCCGACGCCAGCGGCTTCATCGATTATCCATCTGCCGAACACGCAGTCTGGAATACCCTGGTCACCCGTCAGATGAAGGTGATCGAGAACCGTGCCTGCCAGGAATATCTGGACGGTATCGCACAGCTGAACCTGCCCCACGACCGGATTCCGCAACTGGGCGAGATCAACAAGGTGCTGGGCGCAACAACCGGCTGGCAGGTCGAGCGGGTTCCGGCCTTGATTCCCTTCCAGACCTTCTTCGAGCTGCTGGCCAGCAAACGCTTTCCGGTGGCGACCTTCATCCGCACCCCGGAAGAACTCGACTATCTGCAAGAGCCCGACATCTTCCACGAGATATTCGGCCACTGCCCGCTACTGACCAATCCCTGGTTTGCCGAATTCACTCACACCTATGGCAAACTGGGCCTGAGTGCGAGCAAGGAACAGCGCGTGTATCTGGCGCGGCTGTACTGGATGACCATCGAGTTCGGTCTGGTGGATACCGCCCAGGGTCGCCGGATCTATGGCGGCGGCATTCTCTCTTCGCCCAGGGAGGCGGTTTACAGCCTGTCCCCGGCACCGGAACATCAGGTTTTCGATCCACTGGAAGCGATGCGTACGCCTTATCGCATCGATATCCTGCAACCGGTGTATTTCGTATTGCCCGACCTCAAGCGCCTGTTCGACCTTGCCCATGAAGACATCATGGGACTGGTCCACCAGGCCATGCAGTTGGGTCTGCATTCCCCTAAATTCGAGCCACGGCCGCCCACCAGAAACCATGCGGCCTGAACAGGAGTCCTGGCATGTCATCTCTGAACCAAGCCCACTGCGAAGCCTGCCGCGCTGATGCCCCGCAGGTCAGCGAGGCCGAACTGGCCGATCTGATCAAACAGATCCCCGACTGGAACATCGAAGTACGCGACGGCGTGATGCAGTTGGAAAAGGTCTATCTCTTCAAGAATTTCAGATTCGCCCTGGCCTTCACCAATGCGGTAGGTGCCATTGCCGAAGCCGAAGGTCATCATCCGGGGCTGCTGACCGAATGGGGCAAGGTGACCGTGACCTGGTGGAGCCATTCGATCAAGGGCCTGCATCGCAATGACTTCATCATGGCTGCGCGCACCGACCAGGTGGCGCAGGACGCAGAGGGTCGCAAGTAAGGTTTTGCCAGCATCGGAGCGCCTTGCGCGGGACACTGAAAACCGTTTTTTGTTTCACGAATGTACCCACGGATTGAAAAAAATATCCGGATTGTCATTTTCAGTGTTGTATCCTGCAGAAGCTTTTTAAAGCACGGTTCAATCTGAAAACCCTTGTGAGGTGACGACGATGCATGAAATTCCAAACTTCCCCTTCCCAAGTCAACAGGAACCAAAGCAGTCTCCCCTGGCTCAACAGGAGCTTGGTCAAACTGCCGCAATGAAAGCAGCATCGCTGGCTCAAACCAGCCAAAAAGCCCGACGCAAAGACTGAAGGCAATTGTTTTCAGGCGTATGGAAACCGGTCTGACCAGGTTTCGATACGCCTGAAAAACCAACGAAAAAACGGACTCATGACCGACTTCACCGAACACCAGGCCAAAGCCCTCATTGGCGCTGCCGAAAAGATGATCGATATCTGGGAACGTCTCAGCCCGGAGAAACAGAGCGCCCTGCTCGCACGTTTCGGCACTCAGGAAAACGCCCTGGCCGCCCTGATCACCACCCAGCTCGTAGCCTCCAGCAAAGGCTAGGCTTCTATGTCTGCGCTTTAAATTGCGCATTTATCCCCTGTATCCCCTGCTGGATCGTTATCATGGCCGTTTCGAAAGCTTGCTAAGGGTTTGCCTGAGCCTTTCACCCACCCGCCGCCAGAAGGGTCCGCTCCTCCCATGTCCCAGATACAAGACACACCGCCTCTGAAGGTGACGTTGCAGGTCGTTTCAATCGTGATTTTCACGTTTATCGGCTACCTGAACATCGGCATCCCTCTCGCGGTTCTGCCGGGCTATGTCCATACCGATCTTGGTTTGGGGGCGATAACTGCCGGACTGGTCATCAGCGTGCAGTATCTGGCAACACTGCTCAGCAGGCCCTGGGCCGGGCGCATCATCGACAATCTGGGCTGCAAGAAAGCCGTGCAATACGGTCTGGCAGGCTGCGTGCTGAGCGGCGTCTTCATGCTGATCGCCACAGCAACAAGCGACTGGCCGGTGGCAAGCCTGGTCAGCCTGTTTCTCGGTCGCATCCTGCTCGGCGGTGCCGAAAGCCTTGTAGGTACCGGGTCGATTGGCTGGGGTATCGGTCGGGTTGGCGCCCCCAACACCGCCAAGGTCATTTCCTGGAACGGCATCGCCAGCTATGGCGCCATGGCGATCGGCGCTCCTCTGGGCGTGTGGCTGGTGAAGTCACTGGGGCTGTGGACAATGGGTGCCAGCGTCATTGCCGTGTCTTCGCTCGGGCTGCTGATGAGCTTGAAAAAACAGGGCGCCCCCATCGTGCAGGGTGAACGCCTGCCCTTCAGGCATGTATTGAAACTGGTTTTCCCCCATGGGATGGGGCTCGCTCTGGGTGGCATCGGCTTTGGTACCATCGCGACGTTCATCACCCTGTATTACGCCACCAGAAACTGGTCCGATGCAGCCTTGTGCCTGAGCCTGTTCGGTGCCTGCTTCATCCTGGCGCGATTGCTGTTCGGCAATCAGATCAATCGCCTGGGCGGCTTTCGCGTGGCCATTGTCTGCCTGTCGGTGGAAAGCCTGGGCCTGCTGCTGATCTGGATGGCCCCCACACCCGGCCTCGCCCTGGCTGGAGCGGCCCTGACCGGTCTTGGTTTCTCACTGGTTTTTCCAGCTCTCGGGGTCGAGGCCGTAAACCTGGTCCCGGCAGCCAGTCGAGGCGCAGCGGTGGGCGGCTATTCGCTGTTCATCGATCTGTCACTGGGCATCACCGGCCCGCTGGCAGGCGCCATTGCATCCGGATTCGGATTTGTCTCGATCTTCCTCTTCGCCGCGCTGGCGTCGCTGAGCGGTCTGGCCTTGAGCATCTATCTGTACAAGCAGGCGCAGGTGCTGCGCGAGCAGAAAAACCTCAGCGCCTCCTAGAAATCCACCTTGCCCCGCCCGGCCTTGATAGAACCTCGCTTGCTCTTGGAGTCCAGGCGACGGGTCTTTGAACCCAGAGTCGGCCTGGTCGGGCGGCGTTTCTTTTCGACCTTGGTGGCGCTGACGATCAACTCGCTCAGACGCAGCAACGCATCAGCCCGATTCTGTTCCCGGGTTCGGTACTGCTGCGCCTTGATCACGATCACCCCGTCACCGGTAACGCGGCTGTCGCGCAGGGCCAGCAGGCGTTCCTTGTAGAACGGCGGCAACGATGACGCGTTGATGTCGAAACGCAAATGCACCGCGCTGGAAACCTTGTTGACGTTCTGTCCGCCTGAGCCTTGCGCACGAATGGCTGTCCACTCGATCTCGGCGTCCGGCAGATGAACATTGTTGGAGATGATCAGCATTGGGTTCTCGTGACAATTGCAGAGTGCATCTTACTCGTGATCGGGCTTTTCCATTGATCAATCTGATTCATGACCTTATGCAGCCATGCAGGCTTTTCAGGCTTATGAACAATCGGGGTATGCTGCCGCCCCGGCAGGAGCCCGGCCCACTCAAGAGAACAACAGATGATCAGGGATTTTGCACTGCGCGACTACTTCAGCGGCCTGCTGGCATTCATTGCCGTGGCCCGCGAGCGCAGCTTCACCCGGGGTGCCGCACAACTGGGGCTCTCGCAGTCTGCGGTCAGCCATGCAGTGCGCGGCCTGGAAACCTCTCTTGGTGTACGCCTGCTCGCGCGCAATACCCGCACCGTCACCCCCACCGAGGCAGGTGAAAGGCTGCTGAAAAGTGTTGCTCCGCAGTTCGAGGAAATCGATGCAGAACTGGCGTCGCTGCAGGCACAAAGAGATACCCCGACCGGAACGATCCGCATCACAGCCTCCGACCATGCCATCCGTAGCGTGTTGTCAGCAAAACTGAAGAAGTTCTTGCCCAGATACCCCGCCATCAAGGTCGAACTTGTCTCGGAAAACCAGATAGTGGACATCGCGGCGCAGCGCTACGACGCCGGTGTTCGACTCGGTGAGCATCTTGATCAGGACATGATTGCAGTGCGCATCAGCCCCGATGTCCGCTTTGCGGTAGTCGCCACCAAGGCTTATTTCGCCCGGCACCCTATCCCCCAGACTCCCGGCGATCTGGTCGAGCAGAACTGCATCAACATCAGGCTCGCGACCCATGGAGGTCTATGGCCCTGGGAATTCGAGCGAGAGGGCAGTCAACTGAACGTGCGCGTCGACGGCCAGCTTGTCTACAACAGCGTCTATGAAGTACTGGACGCAGCGATTGCCGGCCTTGGCCTGGCCTATATCCCGGAAGATATGGCCAGCCCCTATATCCGCTCCGGACACCTCATCCAGTGCCTGGAAGAGTGGTGCCCCTTCTGGTCGGGGTTTCACCTGTACTACCCCAGTCGCAGACAGCCTTCGGGAGCGATGTCGTTGCTGATTGCAGCGTTGAGGCACGAAGGCAGCGACAAGCTTTAAGCTGCAAGTCAAAAGCTTGCAACTTAAAGCTTGCAACTTTCCTCATACTGCTTGGCTATGGCCACCGAGGCCTCTCTGGGCAATGGCACATTATTCTTGGCGGCGAGTATTTCGGCCATGACGCTGACAGCGATTTCTGCCGGGGTTTTGCTGCCGATATAGACGCCGATTGGGCCGCGCAGACGCTGCAATGACGCTTCTGTTTCGCCGAAGTGGGTCATCAATCGTTCTCTGCGACTCTGGTTGTTACGCCGAGAGCCGATTGCACCAATGTAGAAGGCCTGACTTTTCAGGGCCTCCAGCAGCGCCAAATCATCCAGTTTGGGGTCGTGGCTCAGGGCGATAATGCAGGTCCGAAGATCGGGTCGAAAAGCAGCCACCACATCGTCAGGCATACCGCTGCTTTTCTCCACGCCCGGCACAGCCCAGGTATCCATGTATTCGATTCGCGGGTCGCACACCGTCACCTTGAACCCGTTGAACAAGGCCATGGTCGAGACATACTCGGCCAGGGCACCCGCACCGATCAGCAGCATGCGATAGCCGGGACCCAGGGTATTGACCAGGCAATCGCCGTCGAACCTGAGTTCTTCAGGGACAGGCGTTGTCTCCAGACTCACGCTGCCGTCGACCAGGTTCAGGATGCGTCGCACCAGAGAACCCTGCTCAAGTCGGGAAACCAGTTGCTCAAGCATTTGCAGCGGAGGGCTGAATTCCAGAACCAGCTCCAGCGTGCCACCACAGGGCAGCCCGAAACGATGCGCCTCGTCGGCACTGACGCCGTAACGCACCACCTCGGGCGGCGTCTGCGGGATGCTGCCCGAACTGTAAGCCGTGGTGTAGCGGTGGATCAGATCGTCTTCGATGCAACCACCGGACACACTGCCAACGGCCCGTCCATCATCGCGAAGGACCATCATCGAACCGACAGGCCGAGGCGATGAACCCCAGGTCCGCACCACGGTGGCCAGCAGCACCCTGTGGCCAGCGGCAAGCCAGTCACAGGCCGTACGCAAAACCAGAACATCAATACTCGCCATGATCAACGTCCTGTCTATTCAAGATGCGGCGAAAAGCCTGGTCCATGTGTGCGCTCATAGCGGGGAATACGGAAAACGGACAGGACTGAAATCGGTGCCCTGCCCTTTGCGGATCATCGATCATTAAAGGGCTGCGACGAGCATGAGAAAAGACCCCGAAACCGAATAGGGTAATGAGCCGGATTGATCAATGCCGTCCTCATGGATTGAAGCAGAAATACTGCATTCATGAGTGCTGCGGCGCTGTGTCCGTCTTGATACAGTTGCGCGCCTTCCATGCAGAGAATTGATTAATGCCCAAGGAAAACTACAGCGATCTGCTCGCCCTGATTGCAGTTGCGCGCGAACGCAGCTTCACGCGTGCAGCCTCTCAGCTGGGGATTTCTCAATCCATGCTCAGCCATACCATTCAGGGGCTGGAGGCACGGTTGGGCGTGCGCCTTCTCACTCGCACCACGCGCAGTGTTTCCGTGACCGAAGCCGGTGAGCGCCTGCTGCAGACAGTCGAACCGCGCCTCAAGGCCATCGAGTCCGAACTGATCGCCGTGGCCGAATTCGGCAACACACCCGCCGGCAATATCCGCATCACGGCCACCGACCATGCCATCGATACCCTGCTCTGGCCCAAGCTGGCGCAAATTCTGCCCAAGTATCCGCAAATCAGCGTGGAACTGGTCATCGACTATGGCCTGACCGATATCGTGGCCGAAAACTTCGACTTCGGTGTTCGCCTCGGAGACGGTCTGACCAAGGAAACCGAGGCCGTGCGTATCGCGCCTGACATGCGTCTGGTGGTTGTCGGTGCCCCCTCCTATCTGGAGTCGCGCAGCATGCCCGCCCGGCCTCAGGACCTTACCGATCATGAGTGCATCAACATGCGCCTGCCGACTCGCGGCGGACTGTATGCCTGGGAGTTGAAGAAGGGCGATCACGAAATCAACGTGAGGGTCAAAGGCAAGCTGATTTTCAACGGCATCAAGCAGATCCTCAATGCCGCCGTATCGGGCTTTGGGCTGGCCTATGTTCCAGAAGACATGGCCCAGCCTCATTTCGATAACGGCACCCTGCTCCCGGTACTGGAAAGCTGGTGGCCGAGCTTTCCGGGCCTGCACCTGTACTACTCCAGCAAGCGGGAAAAATCACGGGCCATGCAGACCCTTATCGATGAGTTGCGCTACGAACAGTAGCTGATTGCTTATAGACCTGAACGTATGGCGTAATGAATCGGAGTCATCAAACTGGCGACTCAAGCCTTCTCACGCATCTCCAGCAGACTCAGACGCAACTCCGAAGGCCGCAACGGCTTGGACAGTACCGATACCTTACGGCCCTGCAAGGCTGCTTGGACCATTTCTACCTCGCGCCCGGTGACGATCAGGGCCGGAACCTCCCAGCCGCGCAAGGCCCGTATGTTGTCGATGCAATCCAGACCGTTGGCTGTGGTGCCCAGATCGTAGTCAGCGACGATGATGTCGCAATCGGTCGTCAGCCCGTCGGCAGAGTTCGCCATCTGGACCTCGCAGCCCCATTTTTCCAGCAGTGCGGCGGTGGCCATCAGTACATTGCTGTCATCTTCCACCAGGCAGATTTTCACGCCGTTGAGCAGGCTGTCGCCCAGCGTCTTTCTGCGCGCAGGCTGCGCAGGGGCAGCCACCTCTTCGAGCCCGTGAATCGTTACCGTCGTGCCGCGATCCATTCGTGAATCGATGCTGACCTGCAAGCCGAGGATCTTGCTGAGCCGTTTGACGATGGACAAGCCGAGCCCCACGCCCTCGACGTCCTTGTCACGCTCGTGACGGATCCGATAGAACTCATCGCAGACCTTAGGCAGATGCTCGGCGGCGATGCCACGGCCCTGATCATGGATGCTGATCGACAGACCATTCCTGCGTTTGCGCACACCGATCAGCACCGGCTGCCCGGGAGCATATTTGAGTGCATTGGACAGGATGTTCTGAACCATCGTGCCCAGTAACGTGCCATCGGTACTGACCCAGCGCCGGCAGGGCCGCAGCCGCAACTCGACACCCGCCCAGCGGGCCGCCGCACTGTTCTGCAGGACGATTTCACCCAGCATCTCGTCCAGATTCACCCTGTCCGAGCTGGCCGAAACCTTGCCGCTGTCCAGGGTGTAGATATCCAGAATGGAGCGAAACAGTTGCGAAACGTTATGCAGGGAACGATCGATGCTATCGACCAGTTGCCGCTCATAGTCGCCCAGTGAACTTGAACGCAGGCACGCGGTAAACATGCCGATAGAGTGAATGGGCTGGCGCAGATCATGGCTGGCCTGGGCCAGAAAACGCTCTTTCTCACGATTGGCCACGGTTGCCTGCTCCGAAGCTTCCCGGGCTCTGACCAGCAAAATATGGGCATAACCCGGCACCAGAATGGTCACCGAGATCAGCATCAGGACCATGAACGGCTGCGACTGCCAATATGGCGTCAATTGGTAAGTGATCAGGATCGAGAGCATTGCCAGGCACGCGGCAATCGCCAGATAGCGCGAGCCGAAACGCATGCCGTTACCGAGGGTGACCCAGACCATGACACTGAAGATCGGCAGGGTCGCCTCGCCGCCCACGATCAGCCCGACGGAAATCCCGGTGTAGTCATGCAGCATTCCCAGCACCCGGCGCACCGGATACACACCCGGATAGCGGACGATGTGCTGGCGCAGGATCAAGGAAACCACCAGGAAGCCTGAGTAGTAGACAATGATCGGCTCGTACTGAGCGACGTCGAAATTCGGCAGGAAACCGATCGCGCCTACATAGATGATGGCAACCGTGGCAACGATCAGTCTCAGCGTTGCCTGATCCAGTTCGGCGTTTTTCCGCTCCTGCATGTTTACTCCTGATTTCAGGCCGGAAAAGTTGAGCAACCTTTCCTGAACTTAAAACAAATACTGGCGTCCTAATATCACTTAAACAGAAATTGCCCGTTAATGCTGCCAAAAGATAGAGAATCAACTTAAAGACGTATCATTTATGATACAAGTTGTCTCGATCGAGTATGATGAGCGCACTTAAAATTCGGAAGCAGAGGCATGTCGTGCAGAATCATCGTGGCCGACGACCACCCCTTATTTCGTGAAGGCATGCTACGCACCATCGAGCGGCTGCTGCCTGAAGCGATCATCGAGCAAGCCGGTAATCTCAATGAAGTCCTGACCCTTGCACGCTCGGGCGATGAAGTCGATACGCTGATTCTCGACCTGCGTTTCCCCGGCCTGGATTCGATGCAGAATATTGCCGAACTAAGGGACGAATTCCGGCGCACATCGATCATAGTTGTTTCAATGATCGATGATCTGGAAACCATTTCCCAGGTCATGTCACAGGGTGCCGACGGCTTTATCGGCAAGAATATCGATCCACTGGAAATAACCGAGTCCATCATCGCCATTCGTCAGGGCGAAGTTGTGGTCAAGTACAAATCCGAAGGCTCGATTTTGAGCGATTCGACGATCAGTGCTCTCAGTGCGCTCACTTTCCGGCAGAAGCAGGTGCTGGGTCTGGTCGCCGCCGGAAAGACCAACAAGGAAATTGCCAAGGAACTGGGTATCTCGCCTTTCACGGTGCGCATCCATGTGTCCAGCCTGCTCAAGGTGCTTGGCGTATCCACACGCTCTGCCGCCGCTGCGCAGTTCTCCAGCCTCGCCATCAAGTAACTCTTCGCCTCACTGCCAGCCAGGAACCGCGATGTCGATACTCTCCAAATGCAAAGACCTGGAAATGATCCAGGCCCTGCTGCGCATGGCCGTCATCGGCACATCGGCCCTCTATGCGCTGATCATGTACGCACTGGACGACATGTCCGAAACCCGGATGTGGGTGATTCTGGCCTATTGCCTGGGCTTCGGTATCGTCGGCACAGGCCTGATCCTGCGCATCGCCCAGCGACCGGGGGCATCGACAAGACGCCGGGTATTCGCGCTGGTTCTCGACAATATGGCCGGGATCGTCACCCTTACCGTAGGCGGCGAGCCGATGTTGCCGGTGTACTCGGTCATGCTCAGCATGACGGTCGGTTACGGTATGCGCTACGGGCGCAACTATCTGCTGCTGGCCACCGGTTTTGCCCTGGCTTCGCTGGCGATCATCATCCAGCTCACGCCCTTCCTGCAGGAACATCCTGCAGTCGCGGTCCTGATGGTCCTGACCATGCTGGTGCTGCCGCTGTTCGTGTATTTTCTGCTCTCACGCCTGAATATCGCCCTGGAAGAAACCCGGGCCGCCAACGAGGCGAAATCGCGCTTTCTGGCTCAGGCCAGCCATGATCTGCGACAGCCCATCCACTCCATCAGCCTGTTCACCGCCTGCCTGCGTGACGCGCAACTGGGCACGGACGAACGTCGTCTGGTGGACAATATCGACCGGGCGCTGAGTGCGGTCGAGCAGCTTTTCCGCTCATTGCTGGACAGCCACACGCTCAATCAGGGCGAAGTGACGCCGCGCCCGGAAACCGTCGATGTCGATGCGCTGTTGAACGATCTGGCCAGCCAGAACAGCGAGGCAGCCAACTGGGCCGGCGTCGAAATCCGCGTGCGCCCCTGTCGGCAACATGTCTACAGCGACCCGGCGCTGTTACGCACCCTGTTGCAGAACCTGATCTCCAACGCCTTCAAATATGCTCCCGGCAAACCGGTGCTGATCGGCTGTCGACACCACAAGGGCAAACTGAGCATCGGTGTCTATGACCTGGGCCGCGGTATCCCGGCGGAACACCTGCCTCATCTGTGCAACGAGTTTTACCGAGTGCGCGAGGAGCGCGATCAGGACATCGAAGGCGTCGGGCTGGGGCTGAGTATCGTCAACCGCATCGCCCGGCTGCTGGAACTGAAGATCAGTATCGGTTCGCGCCCGGAACGCGGCACGGCGGTGGTCATCAGCGGCTTGCAAACCGTAGCCGCAAAACCCGTCGCCCCTACCCTTGATATTGACTGGAACAAGCGCCTGCTCGGTGGTTTGCGGGTATTACTGATCGAGGACAATATCAACGTATTGCAAGCCACCGCCATGCTGCTGCGCAAATGGGGATGCGATGTGCAGACCGCATCGGCCATCCCCAGAACCAGCGTCGATTGCGACCTGGTAGTCACCGACTTCGACCTTGATCGCAGTGCCACCGGCGCGGATTGCATTGCGTACCTGAGCCAACTGCACGGCCGCCGCATACCTGCCATCGTGATCACCGGCCACGAACTCCAGCACGTCCGCCAATCGCTCAACGATCCACAGATCCCGGTCCTTTCCAAACCCCTGCGCCCGGCAGAACTGCGTTCGCTGCTGTTGAGCTTCAGGATGAGATTGTTGCGCGCCTCGGCATGAAGCGCTGCATCAGGACTTTACAGAACGCTTGAATAAACATCCGGTAAAAAGCACGGGATCAGAAGCGGTATGTTGCCCCGACGCCAAACAGACTGGCATCGCTTTGATAAGTGGCACTGTAACTGCCCAGCGCATTGGCACGACTGACATCGACACTTTCTTCCCTGAGGTAGGAGTAAGCCAGGTCAATCGTCAGTTGCGGCGTCACGTCATATCCCACGCCCATGCTGAATATGCGTCGGTCCCCGGTCGGTGTACGCGGCGAACGATTGGTATTGCTGGTTGGCGACTGATCGAACATCAAGCCGGTGCGCAGCACCCATTGAGGATTCAACCGGTAATCGGTGCCAATGGCATAGGCCCAGGTATCGTGCCAGTTCAGCCCTTCCTGGATCGAACCGGTCAAGGCCGAGGCCAGCGAGCCACCTTGCGCGGCGGAAATCGGCTGATTACGCAGACTCAGGTCTTGCAGACTGCTCCAGCCCGTCCATGTCGCACTGGCATAAAGCTTCCAGGCATCGCTCAGTTCCTGAGTGACCGAAAAATCGTAAGACTCGGGGGTGGTCACTTTCAGGGTGCAGTCGTAACGGTTGCTGGCCAGCAACAGCGATGGGGTTCCAGCGCCAGTGGCTACCTGAGTGTGGCAATCGAGCTTGTAGTCCACTCTGGAGTGGTAAGTCACCCCGACCCGAGTAGTATCGGTCGCATTGAACAGCACACCGGCATTGAAGCCCAGGGCCGTATCTTCCCCTTTGACCTTCACGGCGGTGTCGGCAAGCGCCGGACTGAGGGTGATGTCAGACTCCAGGCTACCTGCAATCCGGTTCAGGGTGGGCCCGAAGCCAATCGACAGCCTGTCATTGAAGGCGTAACTGACGGTGGGCTGCAAGGTCACGACCTTGATATCGCTCTTGCTGGCAAACATCCTGCCTTGAAAACCGTTTTCGTAATCAGTCGACAAGCCAAACGGTGCATATGCGCCAAAGCCGAATGCCCAATGCTCATCGTGTTTCCAGGTATAGAAGCCGAACGGAACGCTGCTGAACGGCACCATGTCACCGTCGTTGCTGCCACTGGAACGCCCGCCGACATGGCTGATGTCAGTGGACGCATCGATGAAAACCGCACCCGCCGTGATTTGCTGGCCTTCAAGACGGGCCATGCCTGCAGGGTTTCCATAGACCGTACTGGCATCTTCAGCCGCCGATGCACGCCCGGCCTGACCGATCCCCATACCGCTGACACTTTGTTCGGTGCGGGCAAAGCCTCCCGCCAGCAGTTGAGTCGATACAAGTGCAGCGGTGAGGCCAAGGGAAGTCTTGAGCATGGTCATTTCGATTTATGGAACTCGTTATTCGTCAGCGG
Source organism: Pseudomonas capsici (assembly GCF_017165765.1). Classification (GTDB taxonomy): domain Bacteria; phylum Pseudomonadota; class Gammaproteobacteria; order Pseudomonadales; family Pseudomonadaceae; genus Aquipseudomonas; species Aquipseudomonas capsici. The sequence continues at coordinate 315,814 of NZ_JAFGZD010000005.1, read as the reverse complement.
CGAAACATCGTCAGGATGTCCATATTGCCGCCATGGGTCGGCACCTTGCCGAGAGTGAGTCCATTCATGGCAATCAGGGAGGATTCGTGAGGTGATTCAGGAACTCGATGCAAGCGGGCAAGGCTATCAGCAGCAGAAAGTACGCTCCATAGTGCACATGTACTATATGAAAACCCGCCCTTTCATGAAACCGAGCAGCGCCACTGCAACTCGTCGAGGCGCTGGTCGGGCAAAGCACTTGTTTTCCAGGCTGGGCAAGCCTATGGGTGGTGCTGGCTATTGGTGGGATCCTGAATCTGGAAAACTCGCCCTTCGCGCCAGGCATCAGCCCCCGGCAATACCGCGGGGGCGACGATATCGTCCCTGGCAGCCTTTCTTTCAGCACTGCTGCTGCCAAATCGCCGATCACGCTCTGATACCATTTTCATGTCTGCCTGGCCTTCAGCGGTAAACCCCATCATCAACTGGGGCACGCCCAACGGCAGTTGCTTGTCCATGTCGGTATGCCACGTATGCCATGTCTTGCCGTAGGTATGCACCAGCTTTTCCATCAATGCATGTTCTGCCGGCTGCGGGATGCCCGGCGCGAACAACTGCCCTGATTTGACCTCGTGCACATGGCTATGCCAGAGCAACTTTTCCTGCTCGGGAAGCGCGCTGAACAGGTGCTCGCTGATGATGTACTCCACTCCCATCAGCTTGGCATCTTTCATGTTACCGTCGAAAATCGTGCACTGAATGACCTCTTCGTTGAGGATCGAACAGTAATGATGGGCTTCCATCTGCTCTTGCAGGCGGCCATTGTAAAAATGGAAGCCGTTGAGATAGGCATTCAACTCATTGATCGGCGGTCGGCTCTGCAGCGCATCCGCACCGATATCCAGCGCCTTGGTCAGCGGGGCAGCCGCTTCTCCGGGGGCCACGACTGCAGATCGCGTATTGCTGTCGCCACATGCCAGCAACATTCCAAGACACAGCGAAACGGTTGAACACTCCAGCGCTGTACGCCAATTGAACTCCTTCATCTTTCCCTCCCTGACCGTTCAAGGTCGGACCGATTACGGCAACAAGGTTCAGAACACTCGCTTACCGCCAGGTTTCGACTTTCTGTCAGGTCACTGACAGCAGGCATGAGTCCAGCCGATCAGCCCCCATGCACTTCGGGAAAAAGGCTGAACGAATCGAGAAAGCCCTCAGTCCGAACTCATACAAGCCGTAAATCCATGCCCTACAAGACCGATAAAAGGAAGAATCAAATGGCTCACTTAATCAAAACGTCCGCGCTTGCACTGTTGATTTCCCTGACTGGTCAGACGGCCTTCGCTGCCCAGGACAGCTCTGACTTCGTGGAGGATGCCTCCGCCAAAGGTATTGCCGAAGTGGAAGCCGGCAAACTTGCGCAGGAAAAAGGCAGCTCTGACGACGTGAAGAAATTTGCCAGACAAATGGTCCAGGACCACACGGCAGCCAACAACAAGCTCAAGGCCCTGGCCGAAAGCAAGAATCTGGAGGTTTCGGATGACACGACGGTGATGGACAAGATGAAGTCGATGATGCTGGAGCTACGCAACGCCAAGCCTTTCGATCGGGCATATATCAATAATCAGGTGACGGCCCACGAGGAAACCATTGCCCTTTTCGAGGAAGAAGCGGCAAACGGCGAGGACGCCGACCTGAAAGCTTTCGCTGCTGACACGCTCCCCAAGCTGAAGGAACACCTCATGCATGCGAAGGAGCTGGCCAAGACTCATGGTGACAGCGCCGCGAATTGAAGTTTGCGCTTCGCCAGGCTTGCGGGTCTGGCGAAGCGGCAAGAAGTATGGGGGTATTGCGAGGAAAACTTCGGCACAAGAACGAAGATCGCGTGAGTGGATCTTTGTGACAGGCCCTGAACATGTCGCTCAAGTCCAGAAAAATGGTGGGGCGTGCAGGATTCGAACCTACGACCAATTGGTTAAAAGTCAATTGGCTATGCCTCACCGGGCGTCAGGCTGATCATTCGTTTCGAGTCAGGAGTGGGGCCGTTTTCTGCATTTTCCGATGGCTCGGCTGCACCCTCCATGACCTCATCCTGACATGCCCGGCGCTTAGCGTACGATTTTGTCCGTTTTCTCTACCCACCCCATCATCGCAGGATACCTAACACTCGTTCGTGCAGTGCTGCGCTACCCGAGATCAGTACAGCGCCTCCGACCTCAGGACGCCCGCCATCCAGACGCGTGACGACTCCACCGGCCTTCTCGATGATCGGAATGAGCGCCACGATGTCATAGGGCTGCAGGGATGGCTCCAGAGCCAGATCGATATGGCCTGCTGCAACCATGACCATGGCGTAGCATTCCCCACCATATCGGGTCATCCGAACCTGATCCTTCACACGGTCGAAACCATCTGCCAGAGCGCCTTGGTATCCCTGCGGACTGGTCGTGTGCAAGATCGCCTCAGACAAATCAACCCGTCGGGTCTGCATGCGCTCCACAGATGAGCCGCGCTGGTACCACGCTGCATCGGCGTCGGCCCAGAAGCGCTCCCCGGTGAACGGCTGACTCATCATTCCGCGCGTGGCCACGCCTTGGTGGGTCAGCCCTATGAGCGTACCCCACACCGGGATGCCACAGATGAATGGCTTGGTACCGTCTACCGGATCGAGTACCCAGCAAAAAGCATTGCTGCCTTCGGATCCGAACTCCTCGCCGAGGATTGCATGGTCGGGGAAGCGCTCTCGAATGAGTGCGCGCATTGCAATTTCCGCCTGGCGATCAGCATCGGTAACGGGGTCAAACTTGTCGCCTTCTTTGTACTTGGCGTCGATCTCAATCGGCCTGCGGAACCGGGACAGCGTCTGCGCGTCGGCAAGATCGGCAAGCTGATGAAGGAACGAGGTTTCTATCTTCATTGCAGGATTGCTCCTCAGACCTTGAGCCAGCGAGTGGAAAGAGCTACGCCGATCAGAAGAACGGCCACCCCTGTAAAAGCGCCTTCCAGGCCGATGCCGTGGGCTGCGAACCCGATCAGTGCGGGACCGGCAAGAACACCGGAGTAGCCAAGTGTGGTGACCGCCGTAATGGCGATGCTCTCGGGCATGCGCTTCTGATTACCGGCTAGAGAGAAGACTGCTGGTACGATGTTGGCGCAACCCAAGCCCAGCAACACGTAGCCCGCAAGCGAGGCCTGCCACGGGGTCACCCAGGTAAGCGTCATGAAACCGACGCCCGCCAGCAGGGCACCCACGACAATGGATCGAATGCGCCCCAGGCGCTCGACCACAGAATCACCTAAAAGGCGGGTCACGGTCATGGTCAGCGCGAAGATGACGTAGCCCAGGCCAGCCATGGCGGGCTTCACTTCGCGGACATCCACCAGAAATACCGCGCTCCAGTCCAGCATCGAACCTTCCGCCAAGAACACCACAAACGCCAGGATGCCCAGGAACAGAACGATGCCCTTGGGCCAGGCCAGTAGAGGGCCGTCCTGATGCAGAGCTTCGCCACGCCAATGCTTGAGCGACAGCGCTGCAATCACCGCCATAGTAACTATGCCTGTAAACGCTGCAGTAGCCGTTCCAATGCGCGCGGACAGTAGCGCAGTCATCGCGGTAGCCCCAATGAAGCCACCAATGCTGAAGAATGCATGGAAGCCCGACATCATCGCCCGACCGGCTTCGCGCTCCACGACAACCGCCTGCATGTTCATCGTACAGTCCATCGCCCCCACGCCGGCGCCGAAGACAAATAGTGCGCCTCCGAGAAACCATGCGTTGGAAGCGATGGCCAGTAACGGCAGGCTGACACAGATGATCGCAGTCGTTGCAATCATCACGTTCCGACAGCCAAAGCGAGCTGCCAGCGCACCAGAAACGGGCATAGCCAAAAGCGAGCCAGCTCCCAGGCAAAGCAGGATCAAGCCAAGAACGCCGTCGTCGACCCCGGTACGGCTCTTCGCAAACGGAACCAGCACGGCCCAGATTGCTGTAGCGAATCCCGGAATGAAGAAAGCAGCACGTGTGGCGTACTGCTGCGCGCGATCGCTGGAGGTAAGTGCCATGGACATTCGGACCGTCTACGATGTTTGGAAGTGTTAGTAGGGGAACTGATGGACGCGAACGCCCCACTTGGCGAAGGCCTTGAGGTGACTCTCGGAGGTGCCTGTGTTGATCACCAGGTCATCGACTTCGGACAGCCCCACAATGTGATGGCTACCTTCGGTACCTAGCTTTTCTGCAGAAGCGGCCACGATGACACGCGAGCTGCTCGCGATTACCTGACGCTTCAGTGCAGCTTCTTCTGCGTTGGTGGCCCAGACGCCAGTCAAAGCATCCAATGCACAGGCACCGGGAACGCAGACGTCCATGCGTAGCCCCTGTAGCTGCAATACCGCTTCGGCACCCAATACCCCCCCTGCCTCGGGGGAGAAAAGACCGCCGATCAACTGGACTTGCACGCCGCAACGCTGGCCGGCGGCAATGGCGATCTGAGGAGAGTTAGTGATGAGGGTGAGGTCACTGCGCTCTGGCAGGTTATGAGCAACAGCCAGGTTGGTTGTTCCCGCATCGAGAAAGACAGTCTGCCCCGGCTGCAACAGTGCGCAGATGCCTGAAGCCAGCCCAATCTTTCCCGAGACTCCTTGCTGCGCACGCTGATCGAAGCTCGGAACCTCCTCGCTCGCCCGCACAGCGCCGCCGTAGACGCGCTTACACAGTCCTTGGCTGGCCAGCTCCCGTAGATCGCGACGAATAGAGTCCTCAGATATGCCAAAGCGCACAGCCAGATCGCCGGATGAGACTCTGCCATGCTCACGGAGCAGTTCCAGCACGACTTGAGCGCGTTCTGCAGGGAATCGGTTGTCTTCAGTCAATGCGCAACTCCTGATGATGTGCAACGCCAAACAAGCAAAATCATGCATCATCGTGCTAAATCATGCAACCACATGAATTAAAGAGGTCGACCTTACCGATTGCCGGACAGGCGCCGTTGTGAGAGGGGCGGACGAAAGACAGCAAGGAGGCATCGAAGGCCACGTAGCTCAATGTTCTGCTTCTCCGCTGCCGATCACGTCAGTTGACTACCGATGTCGTCATCACAACGGACTGCTGCCACAATCGGCGGGCAAGTTCGGCGCCCTATGCTGCGGCAGAGCCTGGCGTATTGTGGGGAGAATCATTTGATGGGCACCAGGATGACACCCAACCAACTCAAGGCAGAGTTTCAGCGCATGGGCTGGACTGGTAACGTGCATTTGAAGCATCCGCTACATGCGGGCTAATGCAGACCAAAAATATGAGGAGCCTTCTTGTCTTTCGAAAGTATAGCCCTGCTGATAACAGGTGCCGCCGCAGGGGGCTTCATAAACGGTTTGGCTGGCTTCGGTACAGCGCTGTTTTCACTAGGGATTTGGCTCCAAATCATGCCGACCTGGCAGGCTGTCGCCATAGTTGCGGCGATGTCCGTTGCGAGCGGATTGCAGAGTCTTTGGCTGATTAGAAAGGATTTGAATTCTGGCCTGAGTAAACTACCTCGTTTTCTCCTACCCGCGCTAGCAGGCTTGCCGGCAGGTGCAGCCATCTTAGAAATGATCAACGGCCAAGTGCTGAAGATGGTAATTGCTGGATTTATGCTGCTTTATGGCGCGTTCTTCACACTACGTCGCTCCTTGCCTCAGTTCAGTCGGCCAATGCCGGTGGTGGATTCATTGATAGGTCTAAGCGGTGGCTTTTTAGGGGGCATTGCTTCTCTGTCAGGGCCTCTGCCAACGATGTGGTGCGCAATGCAGCCCTGGACGAAAACGGAAACCAGCGCTGTCTTGAGGCCGTATAACGTAGTGATACTCGCCATCGCGGTAATGATTTTTGCTCGAAATGGATATTACTCAAGCGACACTCTAGTCATGATGGCTATTGCTCTTCCAGCCACTCTTATTGCATCAAAGCTGGGAGTAGCCGTTTTCTATCGATTAAACGATGGCCAATTTCGCAGAGTGATAATTTGGCTGATGTTTATATCAGGAGTGCTTCTCGCGACACATCAATTGGCTCAAAGGTGATGAGCTGAATTAAAAATTGGCAACATGGACATTCATCTACCACGTAGCGATCCAGAACCTCCTACGCCGAAGGATCGGCTAGGCGAGCCCGCCCGATAAGTCGCCCCTTCTGATAAACCTCTGGTGAAGAGGCTTGCGGATTGCAGGAAATCAGCTTGAAGGCATTCACTTGAAGCTTTGCCAAGCCATCCGAAATCAGACCGACCGCCTTGTAAACCAGCAAGGCTTCTTGAGCGCTGCTGAGAAAGCCAGTTTCGACCGCGAGCTTGATGCCATCGCAATGCAGCCATGCAGGTAGGAAAGGTTGCTGAGAGGCTTATGAATAGGGAGGGCCCTGAGACGCGACGGGCAGACTTAAGAATGCCTCCATGTCGTGTCACTGAGGACTCGTTTGACCATGCAATGCTAATGGGCCTTAGTCCAGCACACCGCATGCCGGGTACTGTCAGGTGTAACTGAAGGCTTAAGAATCCGGCCACTCAGGCTAAAGGGATGCCGCTACCGGCAGGATTCACTGCGTGAGCTTGAAGAACCCTAACGGTTAGGCATGGGTAGCACCGCATACCGAGGCTACAGCCCAGCTAGCCAGCTGATTATGAAACGCGATAATTTGCTAATCACGAAAACGAAAAAGCCCACTCACCGATAATGGCAGTGGGCTATTTCATATTGATATAACGCTGAAACAAGCCTTAAGCTCGCTTCATACGACTGCAAGAACAGGAACTGGCTTACTTAAATGCCCGCTCTCTAGATACTCACGAACCGCTGTAAAAATGGTGGGTCGTGTAGGATTCGAACCTACGACCAATTGGTTAAAAGCCAACTGCTCTACCAACTGAGCTAACGACCCTCTGTTGCGTGGCGCGTATATTACTGATTTCTATCAGTAATTCAACACCTTTGTGTAAAAAAATTAAAAATAACGTGTCGGGTCTGCAACACCGGCGGCGGCAAAGCCTTCTGCGCGCAGGCGGCAACTGTCGCATTTGCCACATGCACGGCCTTCGTCATCGGCCTGATAGCAGGAAACGGTCAGTCCGTAATCGACACCCAGAGCCACACCCGCCCTGACGATGTCGGACTTGCTCAGGTTTTGCAGCGGTGCCCGAATACTGAAGCCCTGGCCTTCCACACCGGCCTTGGTTGCCAGATTGGCCATGCGCTCGAACGACTCGACGAACTCGGGGCGGCAATCCGGATAACCCGAATAATCCACGGCATTGACGCCGATAAAGATGTCGCGGGCTTCCAGCACTTCTGCCCAGCCGAGGGCCAGGGACAGGAACACGGTATTGCGCGCCGGCACATAGGTGACCGGAATGCCTTCAGTCGGTGCCTCGGGAACGGCAATGGAACTGTCGGTCAATGCCGAGCCACCGATGCCATTGAGGTTGAGGCCGATAACCTTGTGCTCGATGACCCCCAGATCCCGTGCGACACGTGCAGCAGCATTCAGCTCGGCACGGTGGCGCTGGCCATAGTCGAAACTCATGGTGTAACAGGCGTAGCCTTCGGCACGGGCCATGGCCACCACTGTGGCTGAATCAAGCCCGCCGGACAGCAGGATTACGGCTCGTTTTTCGGTCATGGTCAATTCACTCATTTCAGCGCCCTGGCTCGTCGTCCCAAAGAATTTTATGCAACTGCATCTGCAAGCGGACCGGCAGATTATCTGCCACGATCCAGTCTGCCAGGTCCCGCCCCTTCAACTCATGATGACTGGCCGAGAACAGCACTTCACCTGCCCGCTTGTCCAACCCGTACTGAATCAGCTTGGACACAGCCCAGTCATAGTCATCCCTGGAGCAGATCACGAACTTGACCTGATCGTTGGGCGTCAGCAACTCCATGTTTTCGTAGCGGTTGCGAGCGACTTCCTTCGAGCCTGGAGTCTTCAGGTCGACGACACGACTGACGCGAGTGTCTACAGCCGAAATGTCCAGAGCGCCACTGGTTTCCAGTGAAACTTCGTAACCGGCATCGCACAGACGCTCAAGCAAGGGAATGGCATTGGGCTGGGCAAGCGGTTCGCCACCGGTTACACAGACATAACGCGGGCGATAGGCAGCGACCTGCTCAAGAATGTCATCCAGCGTCAGGATCTTTCCACCGCTGAACGCATAGGCACTGTCGCAATACTGGCAGCGCAAGGGACAACCCGTGAGGCGCACGAATACGGTGGGCAGCCCAGCCGTACGAGTTTCACCCTGCAACGAGTAAAAGATTTCGGTGATACGTAATGTGTCTTGCATATGGGCCACGGGCGTAACAGCTAAACAGGCCGTCCGCCTCCGTCAGGCACTTCAAAGCACCCTGCAGTCGCAGAATCCAGCGAAGCGTAATAGTTACCGGAATTTCGGGTGCGAAATTCTAACGAAAAAAGCCGCGACAAGCGCGGCTTTCTTGAATGGCGGGCCTTTGCGTCAGAGACGCTGAAGATCCCGCTGTGCCAATTGTGCAGCCGAAGTGCCCGGATACTGGGCTACAACTTGCTGCAGGATGCCCTTGACCTTGTCGGTGTGGCCGAGGCGACGCTCGACATCGGCCAGCTTGTAAAGCGAATCAGGCACCTTGGCGTGCTTCGGGTACAACTGACTGACCTTGGCAAATGCCTGACCAGCGCCCTGAAGATCGCCCTTGGCCAGATTCACTTCACCCAGCCAGTATTGGGCATTGCCCGCATACGAGCTGTTTGGGTACTTGCGAAGGAAAGCGGTAAAAGCCTGACTGGCTTTATCGAAATCCTTGGCCTTGATCAAATCGAAGGCAGCTTCATAGTAGAGCTTTTCCTTCGCCGGATCAGGAGGCTCTGTGCCTGCTGCCGGAGCCTGGGCCGCAGGGGCCGAAGGCGTCCCGCTGGCGTCAATATTGCCGCCAGACGGTTGGGAATTATTGGTAGCTGCAGCGGCTGCGCCACTGGAGATACGCGAGTCGAGATCCTGATAACGCTCCAGCGCTTCCTGCTTCATGCGCTGAATGTCGTTCTGCTGGACTTCAACGAGACCACGCAAGCGCGCGATTTCTTCCTGCATTTGCTGCAGCTGCATGAACAGCTGACCATTTGCCGAGGTCGGGGCCGAAACCCCTCCCCCGGCATAGGCGCCGGACGTGCCATAACCCGCTGGCGGATAACTGCTGCTGCCAGAGCCAGAATTGTCATCGACCACAGGAACCGCACCCCACGCAGAAAGCGGGAGGGTGAGGGCCAAAACGGTTAGAGCACGTCGGCACGTTCGCATGTCAAATTACTTACGCAGTTCGACGCGACGGTTTTGAGCCCAGGACTGCTCGTCGTTGCCGGTAGCAACTGGACGCTCTTCGCCGTAGGAAACCAGTTCCAGCTGAGCTGGGGAAACGCCTTGCAGTACCAGGTAGCGCTGAACGGCTTTCGCACGACGCTCGCCCAGAGCCATGTTGTACTCACGAGTACCACGCTCGTCGGTGTTGCCTTCCAGAACGACGCGAGCGCCGTTGGCTTTCAGGTCCTTGGCATGCACGTCCAGAGCACGCAGTGCTTCTGGCTTCAGATCCGAACTGTCGTATTCGAAGTAGAAGGTGGTGATTGCACGCAGAGCAGCTTCTTCGCTCAGGCTGCCATCTACAGCGCCAGTGTTGGCACCGTAACCAGCGTTAGGGTCAACAGCGCCAGCGCCAGCGTTATCGCCGCCTTTGGACGAGCAACCAACAGCTACAGCCATGGCCAGAGCCAGCGCAGCAAACTTACCAAACTTCAACATTTCCATCTTGAAACTCCTAATGAACCCCAGTGTGTTAAGCAAATCGTGTAGCGCCGCGTCAGTTCAGGTAAGGGGACCAGGAAGGTTCTCTGACTTCGCCTTGAGCGGTAGGAAGCGGGAGCCTTACGCGTCCGTTAATGGACACGAGCATCAAGACTCCCCGGCCCTGCTGGCGGGTGGCGTAGATTACCATGGTGCCGTTGGGCGCAACAGTAGGCGACTCATCAAGGTTGCTATCTGTGAGGATTTTTACACTTCCGCGAGCCAAATCCTGTACCGCTACCTTGAAATTGGTGAAGCCGTCCTGCCGGTGAATCATTACCAGCGTCTTTTCATCCGCCGACAATTTCGGGTTGGCATTGTAGTTGCCCACGAACGTTACACGCTCGGCACCACCGCCATTGATGTTGGTCTTGTAGATCTGTGGCTTGCCGCCACGGTCCGACGTGAAGTACAGCGTGGAGCCGTCCTTGCCGAAAAACGGTTCGGTATCGATGGACGAATCGTTGGTTACACGGGTCAGCTGGCGGGAGGCCAGGTTGATCACGTAAACCTCGGGGTTGCCGTCCTTGGACAGTACGAACGCCAGCTTGCCACCATCGGGCGACCATGCAGGCGCGCCGTTGAGGCCTTCGAAGTTGGTGATCTGTTCACGACGACCGGTATCGATGTGCTGTACGAAAATGCGTGGACGCTTCTGCTCGAACGATACGTAGGCGATACGCTTGCCATCCGGCGCAAAGCGTGGCGACAGGATCGGCTCGCGCGATTGCAGCAGCGTCACGGCACGGGCACCGTCGTAATCCGAACGCTGCAGGGTGTAACGGGTGTTGCTTTCCGAGAAGCGCTCGGCGGTCACGTAGAGCATGCGGGTAGAGAACGCGCCCTTGATGCCGGTCAGTTTTTCGAACGACTGGTCGGCAATGTAGTGCGCCATGTCCCGCAACTGGTCATTGGTGCCCGACACGCTGCCGGTCAGGACCTGCTGCTCGGTGGCAACGTTGAACAGCGCGTACTGGATCTGCAGACGACCGCCCGCCGGGACGATGTTGCCGACCATGACGTACTGCGCATTCAGTGCCTTCCAGTCACGGAAAATGATTTCGCTGGCCTGAGTCGGCAGGCTGATCATGTTCTGTTTTGGAATCGGCGAGTAGTAACCCGAGTTGCGCAGGTCGTTACTCACGATATCGGCCATGTCTTCAGGCAGCACATTGCCGCCCTGCCAGCCAAAAGGCACGACAGCAATCGGAGTGGCGCGGTCACTTCCGCTGGTGACCATGATGTTCTTTTCTTCCGCGACGGCTAAGCCCGCCGCACAGCAAAGAACCAAAAGCAGTCCTCGAAGAAGGTTAATCACAAGGCTAGATCCTCAGGTGTGAATGTCATCTTGAATGAACGATAGGGAGCGAAGTCCGCTGGCTTCAAACCCTGCATTTCTGTCAAACGACCAATATTCTTGACCGCTGCCACTGCCGAACTGTCGAACGGACCGTCACCACTGGACTTGGCAATAGTCACCGAAGTCACTGTGCCGTCCGGCAACATGCCGATCTGCAGTACCACTGCCATGCCCTTGCGAGCAGAAGGTGGGCGAGCCCAGCCCTCGGATGCACGTACGCGAATCAGGTCGTCGAAATTACCCGCTACCTCATCGCCCACTTCATCGGCCAGAGCCTGTTGCCGCTGCGGCTTGTCGGAAAGCAGGTCGGCCAGAGCCTGGGCCTTCTTGTCCTCTGCAGCCTTGCGAGCAGCTTCCTGAGCTTTCTTGGCCGCGGCATCTGCAGCAGCTTTCTTCTTGGCGTCTTCGGCAGCCTTTTTCTTCGCGTCCTCAGCCGCTTTTTTCTTCGCTTCATCGGCAGCCTGTTTCTTGGCTTCCTCGGCGGCGGCTTTCTTTGCGTCTTCCTCGGCTTTTTTCTTCGCCTCTTCTTCGGCTTTCTTCTTGGCTATATCAGCCAGTTGTTTCTCTTCGGCCTTTTTCGCATCGGCAGCTTTCTTGGCCTCATCGGCCTTTTTGGCTTCCTCGGCTTTCTGCTCGGCCTTCTTCGCCTCGTCAGCAGCCTTCTGTTCCTGGGCCTTCTGTTCTTCGGCTTTTTGAGCAGCCTCTTCTTTCTTTTGTTCCGCAGCCTTTACAGCTTCCTGTTTCTGCTGCTCGATCTTCTTCTGCTCCAGCTGCTCGACTTCAGTCTGTCGTGCAGCGGCTTTCTTTGCCTCGCCGGCAATCTTCTGGTTGGTCTGGGTTGTCGCCTGGCTCTTGGACTTGAGTTGGTAAAGCGTAGCCTGAACGATCGGCTTTGCTTCAGGCAACTCGGGAGTCATGGCAAAGCTCACGAAAAGCATGCCAAAAATCAGGATATGCAGTGCCACAGCCCAGACAGAGGGCCAGAAGTAGCTTTCCGAGGCAGACGGCTCTCGAATCGGCTGCATCAGGGGGCCTCAGTAATCAAGCCAACATTCCCTACCCCAGCCTTCTGCAGTCCGCCCATCGTGCCCATGACAGAACCGTAGTCTACGGTCTTGTCGCCACGAATGAAGACCTGCGTCTGCTTGCCGGCATCACGGCCGGCAGCGACTATCTTGGTCACGGCCGCGGTCAGTTGCGGCAGGGTCATTGCCTTGTCCATCTGTTTGTCGGTATCGACTTCGCTGCCAAGGTTCCAGTAGTAGGTCTTGTCAGCCTTGATCGAAATGGTCAGGACCTGATTGTTGTTGTCTTGCGGCAAAGCCTCGCTGGAGACCTTGGGCAAGTCGACTTTCACGCCCTGGTTGATCATGGGAGCGGTCACCATGAAGATGACCAGCAGCACCAGCATCACGTCGATGTATGGCACCACGTTCATTTCGGCGACCGGCTTGCGTTTTCTGCGACGATCTCGAGCGATTAAAGCCATGGGGAATTACCTGCTCACTCTTCGCTGGTATGCACTTTACGGTGCAGGATCGCCTGGAATTCTTCGGCGAACGTGTAGTAACGACCGATCAGGGTTTCACTGCGAGCGGAAAAACGGTTGTAGGCGATAACAGCCGGAATGGCCGCGAACAGGCCGATGGCCGTTGCGATCAGTGCCTCGGCGATACCGGGAGCCACAGTGGCCAGGGTCGCCTGCTGCGCAGTCGCCAGACCGCGGAAAGAGTTCATGATCCCCCAGACCGTACCGAACAGACCGATATAAGGGCTGGTGGAACCTACGGTCGCCAGAAATGGCAGGCCGGTTTCCAGTTTTTCTTCCTCACGGGAGATTGCGACGCGCATGGCACGGGCCACACCTTCCATCACGGCATCCGGATCGACGCCAGCCTGCTGACGCAGACGGGAGAATTCCTTGAAGCCGGCACGGAAGATCTGCTCGACGCCGGAGTCCGGGTCAGGGTTGCTGCCCGCCTGGCGATACAGCTTTGACAGATCGATACCCGACCAGAAACGCTCCTCGAAGCTGTCCAGGGCGCGTCGACCGGCACGCAGCATGTTGCCGCGCTGAAAAATCACGATCCACGAAGTGACTGAAGCAGCCACAAGCATCAGCATTACCAACTGAACAACAATGCTGGCATTGCTGACCAAACTCCACATGGAGGTATGGTCGACTACGTTAGCTTCCACGCTTTATCTCCTGCTCTGAATGTATGCCCGCGCCGCTCTGGCCGGCAAAGGCCGCTCGCAAAGCTTCGGGAATGGCCCGGGTTTTCAAACTATCGGCGCGTACACACGCCACCAAAAACTGCCCCTCACAGAGCAGCGTTGCATCCGCAGCCAGCCTGACCTGCTGCTTGAAGCGCAGGCTGGCACGGTTCAATTCGATTACTTCGGCGCTTACCAGCAACTCATCGTCCAGCCGCGCAGGCTTGTGGTAACGAGCCTCGGCGGAATGCACGACGAACAGCAGGTCCTCCTTCGCCAGCTCGGACTGGGCAAAGCCCAACTCTCGCAGCTGCTCGGTACGAGCCCGCTCCATGAATTTCAAATAGTTGACGTAGTAGACGATGCCGCCTGCATCGGTGTCCTCGTAATAAACGCGACAGCGATGTGCGAACGACGGTGCCCCGTTTTGCGCGCGCATACTCTAGTGCTTACTCCTCGGGTTGCCAATCGGGTCAGGCAACTGTTTTTCATGGTTTGGCCACTTATTGATGGCTTCTGCCATCACGCTGGCAATCTGACCACCGAAAGTACAAATAAATCGCTGGTGGCCACTATTAATAGGTCGTGCCATCTGCAAAATCTTCCGACGCTGGCATCTCGCCCATTCTCGAAGGAATGTTCAGCCCGAAGTGCAGGTAAGCGTGCCGGGTAACGACCCGTCCACGCGGTGTGCGCATGATATAGCCTTGCTGGATCAAATAGGGCTCCAGCACGTCTTCAATGGTGTGTCGCTCCTCACTGATGGCAGCCGCCAGACTGTCTACGCCAACAGGACCGCCGTCGAACTTCTCGATCATGGTCAGCAGCAGACGCCGGTCCTGATGATCGAAACCGTGTTCGTCGACATCCAGCAGGTTCAGGGCCTTGTCGGCGGTCTGCCGAGTGATGTGGCCATCACTGCGAACCTGGGCAAAATCCCGTACGCGCCGCAACAGGCGGTTGGCGATACGCGGTGTTCCGCGAGCACGGCGGGCAACCTCGAAAGCCCCTTCCGGCTCGATGGCCAGCCCCAGAATACCGGCGGAGCGCGACACGATGGTCGACAGATCGGCGATGCTGTAGAACTCCAGACGCTGAACGATCCCGAAACGGTCACGCAGAGGATTGGTCAGCATGCCGGCGCGGGTCGTCGCACCCACCAGGGTAAAAGGAGGCAGATCGAGCTTGATGGAACGGGCGGCAGGGCCCTCGCCAATCATGATGTCCAGCTGGAAGTCTTCCATGGCCGGGTACAGCACTTCTTCGACGATGGGGGACAGACGATGGATTTCATCGATGAACAGCACATCGTGAGGTTCGAGGTTGGTCAGAATCGCCGCCAGGTCTCCCGGACGCTCCAGCACAGGACCGGACGTGCTCTTGATCGATACCGACATTTCCTGGGCAATGATATTGGCCAGCGTGGTCTTGCCCAGCCCCGGCGGACCGAAGATCAGGGTGTGATCCAGCGACTCGTTGCGCCCGCGTGCAGCCTGGATGAACAGCTCCATCTGCTCGCGCACGGTCGGCTGGCCGATGTAGTCGGCCAGGCTCAGAGGACGAATGGCACGGTCCAGTTGTTCCTCACGATCACGGCCACTGCTGGCGGTAATCAGGCGATCAGCTTCAATCACTTACGCCATCCCCTTCAAAGCCCGTCGGATCAGATCTGCACTGCTCAAGCCTTTTTCCTTGATCGCGGAGACGGCCTTGCTCGCCTCTTGAGGTTTGTAGCCCAGGGAAATCAGCGCACTGACCGCATCGGACTCGGCCGAGGCCACTGGCTCGGCCTGATTGGGACCATCGGAAACCAGGGCAAAGGTGCCCGGCAACGCCTCCCAGGCCTTGAAACGGTCCTTGAGCTCGACCAGCAGACGCTCGGCGGTCTTCTTGCCGACCCCGGGAATCCGGGTCAGCGCCGAAGTATCCTGCGCCTGGACGCAACGCACCAGTTCATCGACCTCAAGGCCCGACATCAGCGCCAGCGCCAGTTTCGGGCCGACGCCATTGAGGCGAATCAGCTCGCGAAACAGCTCACGCTCGCGCTTCTCGTAAAAACCATAAAGCAGATGCGCATCTTCGCGAACCACCAGATGGGTATGCAAGGTCACCGGCTCACCAACATGCGGCAAACGATAAAGCGTTGTCATGGGTACTTCCAGCTCATAGCCGACGCCATTGACGTCCAGTACCAGATGCGGTGGCTGTTTCTCGGCGAGAAAGCCACGTAAACGTCCAATCACGTATCAGATCCTTTCGTGTTGCCCATCGCTGGCGTCGCCAGTGCAAAAAATATGAACACCATCATCACAGGAGTAGCCAGACCTGCAAGCAAAAATATGCATGCGAATGATGCAGTCAGAGACGCAACCGGCCACCGCGACTGCGTGCAGTGCCCAGACCATGGGGGATCAGGCTTGAACGCGTGTGCGCATGACACAGCGCAATGGCCAGTGCATCGGAGGCGTCGATCTGGGGTTTCTGGGTCAGTTTGAGCAAATGCATGACCATCATCATCACCTGCTCCTTGTTGGCTCTACCGGTCCCGGCAACCGCCTGCTTGACCTGAGTGGCCGTGTATTCGGCAATTTCCAGCCCTTCTTCGGCACCCGCCACAATCGCAGCCCCGCGGGCCTGCCCCAGCTTCAGTGCAGAATCGGCGTTGCGCGCCATGAAGACCTTTTCGATCCCCATGGTGACAGGACCATGTGTCCTGATGATTTCACGCACGCCGCGAAACACGATCTGCAGCCTTTCCTGCAGCTCGCCTGCTCCCGTGCGAATGCAGCCCGAAGCCACATAGACACAACCACGCCCGGTATCACGTACAACGCCATAACCGGTGATTCGCGAACCGGGGTCGATACCAAGAATAAGAGTCATAACGCCCGCAACTCGAGAAGTAACGCAAAAACAATAGATGCAGCATAAAGGCAGAAGCCGGAGGCCGATAGCGGCGTGATACTCACCGCTTCCTGCCTCCGGCCTCCAATGTACAGCGAGCAACCTGCAATCAGCCAAGCTGCTCCAGAACGTCATCCGGGATTTCCGCGTTGGAATAGACGTTCTGCACGTCATCCAGGTCTTCAAGCATGTCGATCAGCTTGAGCACCTTTTCTGCGGTTTCCAGGTCAAGCACGGCACTGGTGGTCGGCAGCATGACGATTTCTGCGTCAGAAGCCTTGAAACCCGCAGCCTCCAGCGCGTTACGCACGGCGTAGAAACCGGCGAACGAGGTGAACACGTCGACGGCACCATCTTCGTTGCTCACGACATCGTCGGCATCGGCTTCCATTGCCGCTTCGATCAGAGCGTCTTCATCGACACCGGCAGCAAACGAGATCTGCCCCTTGCGATCGAACAGATAGGCTACGGAACCGTCAGTCCCCAGGTTGCCGCCACACTTGGTGAAAGCATGACGAACGGCAGCGGCGGTACGGTTGCGGTTGTCGGTCATGGCCTCGACCATGATTGCAACGCCGCCAGGGCCGTAACCCTCGTAACCCAGCTCCTCGACATCATTGCCATCGTCCGCACCGACACCACGCGCAACAGCACGGTCGATGGTGTCACGGGTCATGTTGGCCCCCAGCGCCTTGTCCAGTGCCAGACGCAGACGCGGGTTGGAACCCGGATCACCACCACCCTGACGGGCAGCGACAGTCAGTTCACGAATCCACTTGGTGAAGATCTTGCCTTTCTTGGCATCCTGACGCTCTTTGCGGTGCTTGATGTTCGCCCACTTAGAATGACCTGCCATTTCTCGCTCCAGATTCTTTTTGAAACACCTTCACCCTTTGCCCGTCTGCACGGGCAAAAGGCTTTCACTCGACAGGCTCGATGCAGGGCGCATCACGAACGCGCCCTGCCCCGCATCACTCGGCCTTCTGCTGCTCGCGCAGGCGAATGTGCAGCTCACGCAGAGCCTTGGCATCCACGACACCAGGCGCCTGGGTCATGACATCGGCAGCACTCTGGGTTTTCGGGAAGGCAATCACTTCACGAATCGACTGGGCACCGGTCATCAACATCACCAGACGGTCCAGACCGAAAGCCAGGCCGCCATGAGGTGGAGCGCCGTATTTCAGAGCGTCGAGCAGGAAGCCGAACTTCTCCTGCTGCTCGTTTTCGTCGATACCCAGCAGACGGAATACGGCCTGCTGCATTTCCTTGCGGTGGATACGGATCGAACCGCCGCCCAGTTCGGTGCCGTTGAGCACCATGTCGTAGGCGCGGGACAGCGCCTTGCCAGGGTTGGCCTCCAGCTCTTCAGGGGTGCACTTTGGCGCCGTGAAGGGGTGGTGCAACGCGCTGAAGCTGCCGTCGTCGTTCTCTTCGAACATCGGGAAGTCGACAACCCACATTGGCGCCCACTCGCAGGTGTGCAGCTTCAGGTCGTTACCGACCTTGATGCGCAGCGCGCCCAGAGCCTCGCTGACGACCTTGAACTTGTCGGCACCGAAGAACACGATATCGCCATCGACAGCGCCAACGCGATCGAGGATGACGTTGAGGTTCTCTTCAGGGATGAACTTGACGATCGGCGACTGCAGACCCTCATGGCCTTTCGCACGCTCGTTGACCTTGATGTAAGCCAGGCCCTTGGCACCGTAGATGCCGACGAACTTGGTGTAGTCGTCGATCTGGCTGCGCGGCATGCTGGCAGCGCCCGGTACGCGCAAGGCAGCAACGCGGCCTTTCGGATCGTTGGCCGGACCACTGAACACCTTGAACTCGACACCGGTGAGCTGATCGGCAACATCGACCAGTTCCAGAGGGTTGCGCAGGTCTGGCTTGTCGGAACCATAGCGGCGCATGGCTTCTTCGAAGGTCATGTGCGGGAATTCACCGAATTCCAGGTCCAGGACTTCCTTGAACAACTGACGAACCATCTTCTCGGTCAGACCGATGATGTCTTCTTCGCCGAGGAAGCTGGTCTCGATGTCGATCTGAGTGAACTCAGGCTGACGGTCGGCACGCAGGTCTTCGTCACGGAAGCATTTGGCGATCTGGTAGTAGCGGTCGAAGCCGGCCACCATCAGCAGTTGCTTGAACAGCTGAGGCGATTGCGGCAAGGCAAAGAAGCTGCCGGGGTGTGTGCGGCTTGGTACCAGATAGTCGCGAGCGCCTTCCGGCGTGGCGCGAGTCAGGATCGGCGTCTCGACATCCAGGAAGCCGTTGTCATCCAGATAGCGACGGATGCTGGTAGTGATGCGCGAACGCAGACGCAGCTTCTCGGCCATTTCAGGACGGCGCAGGTCGATGAAGCGGTAACGCAGGCGGGTTTCTTCGCCGACATCGGAGTATTCGTTCAGCGGGAACGGCGGAGTCTCGGACTCGTTCAGGACTTCCAGTTCGTAGCCCAGCACTTCAATGGCACCGGAAGCCATGTTGGCATTGACGGCACCCGCCGGACGGGCACGCACCTTGCCGACAACCTTGACGACATATTCGCTGCGCACACGGTCGGCAGCGGCAAAGGTATCCGCACGATCGGGATCGAACACTACCTGGGCCATGCCTTCACGGTCGCGGATATCGAGGAAAATCACGCCTCCGTGGTCACGACGGCGGTGGACCCATCCGCAAAGGGTAACTTCCTGACCTTCCAGACTTTCGTTCAGTTGGCCGCAATAATGGCTGCGCATCATGATGGTGTGTTCACTTCTCGTAATTCGAAATTCGGTGGGGCTTTCGCTCCTGGCCGCTCAATAGTGCAAGGCACCGGCATCCAGTTCAAGCCAGTCCCTGCCACGCGGAGCCATGCCCGTCAGCAAGGCGAAGGATTATATAGAGTTAATCGAGGCCGTGCAGCCGAACGAACTCATCCGGCCTGGATAAGTTCGCATAAGTACCGGTCAACAGGCCTGCCCCCCCTTCGAAAGGACCCGCCGCAAGCGAGCCCGGAGAAACATCAGGCTTGAACCTGATCAAGACGATCGGCCTTCAAAAGGTGCGCGACACAGACAACGCGGATCAGCCCGCTGAAATTCTTCACACCGCCGTAACGCAGGTGCACCTCCCTGTCGATATAGGAAAGCACGGCATTTACGGAGCAGTTATTGGATCGGGCAATGGCCGACAATATATTCCAGTAGACCTTTTCCAGACGCAGGCATGTCGCCAGCCCGTTAAGACGCACCGACTTGGAATGCGGCTGCGCCAGATTCATATTGAAATCCTCGACAAAAGGATCATTGCGTATGGACGAATGCCTGCTTGAATCTTTGACCTCACGTTCAACACCTCTGACCATGGCTATTCCACCTTTAGAAAATCAATTCGAATCCCGATAGGAAACATTTAAAAATAAATAAATGTGATTCCTATAAGGCCCGATTAAAGATCTTATATCCAGTAGAAGCCTTACCCTTTTTCTGTAGGAGATGACTACAAAAGAACACAGAATAAGGAAATACCAAAGGCGCTATAACTTAAGAAAATATTGGCGTGTGTTTAATATTTATATTTTTACGTTTTCACAACATGCTGCAAGCGCAGCACCATGAAATATCCGACAGCGCGCTGCCACAGGTAACGGCAGCGCGCCCGGATCATGAAGACAGAAGCCCTGCTGTCAGCGGGTCTCGAGCATCGAGCGCAGCATCCACGCAGTCTTCTCATGAACCTGCATACGCTGGGTCAGCAGATCTGCAGTCGGCTCATCACTGACTTTATCCAGCAGAGGAAAAAGACTACGAGCTGTACGGACAACAGCCTCTTGGCCCTGAACCAGACTTTTGATCATATCTTCAGCACTTGGTACGCCTTCTTCTTCCTTGATCGAAGACAGGCGAGCATAAGTCGAATACGTACCTGGCGCCGGGAAGCCCAGAGCACGAATACGCTCGGCGATGGAGTCGACAGCCAGAGCCAGTTCGTTGTATTGCTCTTCAAACATCAGGTGCAGCGTGCGAAACATCGGCCCACTGACATTCCAGTGAAAGTTGTGAGTCTTGAGGTAAAGTACATAAGTATCCGCAAGCAGATGCGAAAGACCGTCCACGATCGATTTGCGATCCTCTTCACTGATACCGATATCGATTGCCATGTTTCATGCCCTTTTAAATGAGGATTGGAAAGCAGTAACAGAGCTACTTTATCAAGAGACGCCAGCGGACGCAGCCTTCTATTGGTGCACGCGCTCAAATAGGCACACCCATACAGGAAAGTAGCGCCTGATTCGTCAAGCCTGTCTGACACGTCGCCGCCAAAGCGAGTTCCATGAATTCGCCGGAAGCCGCTCGCAAGCTCTATCTCAAGGCTGTCAGGGGTCATCGAGACAGACGCTTTACTGGCGTCAACAAAACCTGCAAGGCCGCGCAGGTACTTGATTTGAGTAGAGTTCGGCTTTGCTGTTAAATACACGACGTGTCGCTACCGATCCTGCCATCCGGCTGTAGCGCATAGGCTGGACCATCGCTCGTGCATCACGCCTCCACTTTTTCAGAAGCGTACCGGGCGCTACCAGCTATTTCCTTGTGATCCTTCTTAATGTGAGTTTTTAAAATGTTGAAAATCGTCCACCTGGTAACAGGAGCAGCAGCCCTGCTGCTGTCCCTGATACCCAGCCTGCGTAGTGAAATGCTCCAACCCGATGCGCTTTATCTGGCTTTCTTCGGGCTGCTCAACCTGGTACTCGCCCCAGTGATCCCCTACTGGAACCGGGGACCACGTCACAAACTGCAGAATCTGGTCAGTGCATTGCTTGTTCTTGCCGTCATCATACAGATCCTCACCCTGCTCGTTCCGCTCGATAAAATCGCTGGTCAACCAGCCATAATGACCAGCCTGATTGTCGCCATTGCCGCCGTGGCACTGCATCTGGGAGTGAGCTTCTACAGATCCTCTCCCTCCCCGGCACCTCAAAATCAGGACCTGGGCAATCGCGATACCGGCACCGTGAAGTGGTTCAACACCTCCAAGGGTTTCGGTTTCATCTCCCGCGACTCGGGTGACGATATCTTCGTTCACTTTCGCGCCATTCGCGGTGAAGGCCATCGCGTACTCGTCGAAGGCCAGCGCGTCGAGTTCTCCGTAATGAACCGCGACAAAGGCCTGCAGGCAGAAGACGTCATCGCCGCATTGCCGCGCCGCTGATTCTGCCGCCCAATAAAAAACCGCGCTCTCCTCAGGGAAAGCGCGGTTTTTTTATGCAATAACCATCAGTAATGAGGCGGCGGAGCGTCCTCGACGAACGTATCGAACTGACTGCCCATTTCTTCCTGACGCTTGAGCATTGCGGTCATTTGCAACTGCAGACGATCCAGCTCGCGCCTCTGTACCACCAGCACATCATTCAACGCCTGGAGCGTATCCTCCTGAAAGGTCAGGCGGCTTTCCAGCTCCATGACTCGCTCTTCAAGATTCATGGTCATTCACCCTCAAATCGAAAATCCTGCGTCAACACCGGCCTCAAGCGCTCGAGAACGGCTGCGAACTGCTCGTCCGTATAAGGAAGAGCCGGATGTTTGCCCCATACAGGCGCAGGCCAGGCAGCATCTTCACGCTTGCGCACGATGACGTGCATGTGAAGCTGACTGACAACATTACCCAACGCCGCGACATTGAGTTTATCAGCGTCGAATACGCCCTTCAGGATTTGAGACAGAGCGGTGGTTTCCTGCCACAACTGCAATTGATCCTTTGCCTCCAGCTCAAAAATCTCACTGACATCTGCGCAACGCGGCACCAGGATGAACCATGGGTAACGGGAATCATTGGACAGTAACAGCCGGCACAGCGGGAAATCGCCGATAGGCAAGGTGTCCTGCTTGAGGCGCGAATCCAGAACGAACACGATAAAAGCTCCCAGGTTGAATATCTGACCCGCAGGATACGCAGGATCGGACGGCGCTTCACCCGGCAGAATGCATTTCGTCGATAAGCCGCGAAGATGCCTGAAAAGCCCCACGCACCAACCTGTTCATCCACACACGACAACCGCACCAATTTGAACCATGCACACCTTTCATCGGCCAGTACCTTGCGGCTGCCTTCGATACGTAAAAGCAGCAAAAAACCACATGAGGACATAAAAATGAAACAACCTCATGCCAACCCTATTGGCAGATGAAGGGCGAGATCCAGGTTGTGGCAGCGTTACGAGCCGACGCACCAAAAAGAAACACTTTGGCATACCAAAAAGAGCACTGTCCCGGGTTTTACTCAAATACCGGTGCTGGCAGTAACATTTCTGGCTCTTCACATCGCAGAGAGCTAACGAACGGCTTGCCCAGCGCCTTCTCCCTCCACCTGGACAATCCGATGGAAATCATAAGGTTATGGTCAGAACACCAGGTAAAAACTGAAATTTCACATTTTTTTTCAAAAATTTTGAACTTTGTGCACGCTTGTTGCTTCAACACCCCGCATGGTCACGATGCTCCTGGCGGAAAGCAGAAGCATCGGGACCAAGGGAAGCGACAGCTTGCAGCTTCGAGCACAAACCCTGAAGCCTTCTGTAGCCGGCTTATCACAATCCGGATACGAGATTTCAATGGTATCGAGGCCGATGATCAGATAAGGAATGAGGTGGATGCGACCTGCGCGAAACATTTAACGACATCGGCGTAAAGATTTCGGAAAGACAGGTTTGCAACTATCGTAACCACGGTCAGCGTGATATAGATTTTCGCCGACAAAAAAAGAAAGAGCCGCCCAGATAAAAAAACAGGTGGGACGGCCTGAAACTTCTTAAAACCAAAGGAGCAATCACGATGAGAGTGATGAAGTGGAGCGCAATCGCACTGGCCGTTACGGCAGCCAGCGTCCAAATGGCAACAGCAGCACCGTTTGTCAGTGACCAGTCTGAAGCCAAGGGCTTTGTCGAGGGCAGCACTCTTAACCTGAAGTTGCGCAACTATTATTACAATCGTGACAAGAAAGAAACCGCTCAGGATGATCGCGACTGGACCCAAGGCCTCTGGGCCAACTACAGCTCGGGATACACCCAGGGCACAGTCGGCGTCGGCGTCGATGCGTTCGGCTACTTTGGCCTGAAACTCTGGGGTCCTGACAAATACTCCGGTTCCGGCAACCTGGTGACCGACCGTCAGGGCAGAAACGAAGAAACTCTTGGCAAACTCGGTGGAGCAGTCAAATTCCGCATTTCCAAAACCGAGCTGAAAGTCGGCGACATGCAGCCTACGAGCCCTGTATTTGCCGTTGGCGGTAGCCGCCTCCTGCCTCAGACCGCAAGCGGTATCAGCCTGCAAAGCAGCGAACTCAAAGGTCTGGATCTGGAAGCAGGTCATTACTACTCAGGTACCAGCCAGGATGACACAAACCGTAGCGGCAGGATTTATGCCAACTACGCCAGAAACGGCGATGGCGTACCGGCCCGTAGCGCCGACTTCATCGGCGGCAAATATGCCATTACCGATAATCTGGGCGTTGCGCTCTACGGTTCCAAACTGGAAGACGTCTGGAATCAGTACTACGCCAACGTGAACTACGCACTGCCTCTGGGCGGCGACCAGTCTCTGGCGTTCGATGCCAACCTCTATCGCACCCTCGACGAAGGCAACGCCAACGCTGGCTCGATCAACAACACTACGGCCTCCGGCTCCGTTGCATACTCCTTCGCAGCCGCCCATACCGTGACTCTGGCCTTCCAGAAAGTCGACGGTAACACTCCGTTCGACTATATCGGTATCGGTGACAACAACCGTGGTGGCGACTCGATCTTCCTGAACAACTCCGTTCAGTACTCCGACTTCAACGCCCCTAACGAGAAATCCTGGCAAGTTCGTTACGACCTGAACATGACTCCTTACGGCGTTCCTGGCCTGAGCTTCATGACTCGCCACGTCCGCGGTTATGACATTGACGGCACCAAAACACCTGCTGGCAGTGCATATGTTGGCATGTATGGCGACAACGGCAAGCATCAGGAAACCGACTTTGAAGCCAAGTATGTGCTGCAAAGCGGCCCGGCCAAAGACCTGTCCTTCCGCATTCGTCAGGCATGGCACCGTGCTAACGCAGGCAACAGCTTCGACGGCGACGTCAACGAGTTCCGCCTGATCGTCGACTACCCGATTTCGGTCCTGTAATCACAGGCCGATCTCTGTCAGTTGAAAAAAACCCGGCTCGATGCCGGGTTTTTTCATATAGTCCCAAAAGCACAGCCCTGTGACTCAGCGCCAGCCGCGCCCTGTACGCGACCGGCACACCACCGTACAATGCCGGGTCATTTCCAGTCCCAGCAACAGACAACGGCCAACCATGCGCACCAGTCAATTTTTGCTCGCCACACAGAAAGAAACCCCTTCCGATGCAGTCGTGGTCAGCCATCAGCTGCTGCTGCGCGCTGGCATGATCCGCAAGCTGGCTTCCGGCCTCTACACCTGGCTGCCCATGGGCCTGCGCGTATTGCGCAAGGTCGAAGCCATCGTTCGTGAAGAAATGGACGCTGCCGGCGCGCTCGAAATACTGATGCCGGGTATCCAGCCCGCCGAACTGTGGCAGGAATCCGGCCGCTGGGAGCAGTACGGCCCCGAGCTGATGCGCCTGGTCGACCGTCACAGCCGTGACTTCTGCCTGGGCCCGACCCACGAGGAAGTCATTACCGATCTGGCCCGCAACGAGCTCAACAGCTACAAGCAGTTGCCGATCAACATGTACCAGATCCAGACCAAATTCCGTGACGAGATCCGCCCACGCTTCGGCCTGATGCGCGGCCGCGAGTTCGTCATGAAGGACGCCTACTCCTTCCACGCCGATCATGCTTCGTTGCAGGAAACCTACGACCGCATGCATCAGGCCTACAGCAACGTGTTCACACGTCTGGGCCTGAAATTCCGTCCTGTAGAAGCCGACAACGGCTCCATCGGCGGTGCCGGCTCGCATGAGTTCCATGTACTGGCCGACTCCGGTGAGGACGATATCGTGTTCAGCGATGGTTCCGACTACGCCGCCAACATCGAGAAAGCCGAAGCCGTGCCTCGCGAGAAGACTCGCGGCGCTGCAACCGAAGAACTGCGTCTGGTAGATACACCCGACACCAAGACCATCGCGAAACTGGTCGAAGGCTTCAACCTGCCGATCGAAAAGACCGTCAAGACACTGATCGTCCACGCCGCCGAGGAAGGCAAGCTGATTGCGCTGATCATTCGTGGCGACCACGAACTCAACGAAATCAAGGCCACCAAGCTGGAACAGGTCGCCAGCCCGCTGGTGATGGCTTCCGAAGCCGAACTGCGTGACGCCATCGGTGCAGGCGCAGGCTCCCTGGGCCCGTTGAACCTGCCACTGCCGTGCATCATCGACCGTTCGGTCGAGCTGATGAGCGACTTCGCGGTCGGCGCCAACATCGACGACAAGCACTACTTCGGCGTCAACTGGGAACGCGACCTGCCTGTACCGACCGTTGCCGACCTGCGCAACGTCGTCGCAGGCGACCCGAGCCCGGACGGCAAAGGCACGCTTGAAATCAAGCGCGGCATCGAAGTCGGCCACATCTTCCAGTTGGGCACCAAGTACAGCGAAGCAATGAAGTGCCAGGTGCTGGGCGAAAACGGCAAACCCGTCAACCTGTCCATGGGTTGCTACGGTATCGGCGTCTCCCGCGTCGTGGCAGCTGCCATCGAACAGAACAACGATGAAAACGGGATCATCTGGAACGATACCCTGGCACCGTTCCACATCGCCCTGGTTCCACTGCGCTATGAAACGGACACTGTTCGCGAAGCGACCGACAAGCTGTATGCCGAACTGACTGCCGCGGGCTTTGAAGTCCTGCTCGATGACCGCGACAAGAAAACCAGCCCGGGCATCAAGTTCGCCGACATGGAACTGATCGGTATTCCGCATCGCATCGTGGTCAGCGATCGTGGTCTGGCCGAAGGCAATCTGGAATACAAGAGCCGAACCGAGTCGCAACCACAAGCCATTGCGGTCGCCGACGTGCTGTCGTTCATTCAGGGCCGTGTAAAACGCTGAGTCACAAGCGCGCCCGTCCTGCGGGCGCGCCACTCATCACATGCCCAATCCGCATCAAGAGATCCCATGTTCAGACGAAGCACCCTAAGCCTCGGCAGCGCCGTTCTGTGCGGCACCTTCCTCGTCAGCGGTTGTGCCAATCAACTGTCACAGCGCAGCGAGCACGAAGAACGCATAGAGCGCAAACTGCTGGAACACACTCTGCAGATCGATATCGGCGAGCCCAAGACCCTTGAGCTGCCACAGCGCCGGGTACGTATCCACGAACATAAATCCTTCGAGGTCACCGACTTTGAAGTGACCCGTCATTACGACCGCTATACCCCCTATCAACCCTGGCGGGAAATCTACGAGATTCCGCTGGGAGCCGTCGCAGTAGTCGCCGGCATCGGCGCCAACGTGGTCAACGTCTTCACGCTCGGCAGCCTGCCGGACAGCGTGACCAAGGACTGGATCAATTACGGCGTGGCCGGCCTGAACCCGTTCATGAACGCACCGTCCCATGGCCGTGCGCAGCAGAACCTGGCCAGTATCGATGAAGTCCAGAAGGACAAGAGAATCGAGAACTCCACCCTGCCCTGGAACGAGCGTCCGGTCATGGTCAAGGCAGGCAACGAAACTCATGAATTGAATACCGATCGCAACGGAGTCCTGCGCCTCAACCTGCTCGACAGCCCGTTTGCCGAACAGGACCTGAGCCGGGTCACGCGCCTGTACCTCAACATCGAGGACGATCAGGACAATGCTCACGCCAATGCCAGCCTGCCGATCAGCCAGTCACTGCGGGGCAAGCTGCTGGAAGCTCACGAGCTGATCTACGATGACCTGGAAGACGATGAAGTCAAACAGTGGGTGCATCGGGTCAAGCGTCTTTCGGAACTGGGCCTTGAAGAAGAAGCCAGCGAGCTGGAGCAGAGCCTGATCGAGCTGACACGCAACGATCCACAACTGCAGAACGAGTTTCTCAAGTCTCTGGCCAAGGATGCTGGCCGTCTTGTGGCACCCGCCACAGAACCTGATAGCGAATGACAACCAGGCTCCTTGCAAGGAGCCTGCAACTATTGAGTAAACAGCTCCAACTGCTCATGAGCGCCACGCAAATCATGCAGGCGCACGCCAATCCCCAGTAATCGCACCGGTTTGGCACCACGGGCGAAAGCCTGAGTCAGCAATTGCTCGTAACTGGCCAGATCCCGCCCTGCTCCCGACTGCTCCAGCGTGGTCTGGGTAAAGTCATGGAATTTCACTTTCACGAATGGCTTGCCGGGACGATATTGCCCGGCCATTCGTTCCATGCGCACAGCCAGGGTTTCCAGCAAGGCAGGCAATTTTTCAATGCAACTGGCAAGATCAGGCAAATCCATATCGTAGGTATTTTCGACACTGACGGACTGACGCCTGCTGTCCGTCTGCACGGGGCGCTCGTCGATCCCGAACGCCAGGTTCCAGAGCCGCTCGCCAAAACTGCCGAACTCACGCACCAGTGCCAGCTTGTTCCAGCGACGCAAGTCCATGCAGGTGATGATCCCCAGCCGCCCCAGCTTGTCAGCCGTCACCTTGCCGACGCCGTGCAGCTTGCTGACCGGCAGAGATTCGACAAAATCCTCGACCTGATCGGGCGTGATCACAAACAAGCCGTTGGGCTTCTTCCAGTCACTGGCAATCTTGGCCAGAAACTTATTGGGGGCCACGCCAGCCGAGACCGTGATATGCAGCTGATTCGAGACCCGACGCCGGATATCCTGAGCAATGCGGGTCGCACTGCCGGAAAAGCGGCTTGAATCGGAGACGTCCAGAAACGCCTCGTCCAGTGAGAGCGGTTCGATCAGGTCAGTGTAATCGCGAAAGATCCCCTGAATTTCCCGGGACGCCTCCTTATAAGCCTCCATGCGCGGCTTGACGATGGTCAACTCCGGACACAGTTTCAAAGCGTGACCCGAAGACATCGCCGAACGCACACCGTACGCACGTGCTTCATAGTTGCAAGTCGCAATCACCCCTCTCTTGTCCGGCGACCCGCCCACAGCCAGCGGCCTGGTGGCCAGGCTCGGGTCGTCTCGCATTTCGATGGCTGCATAGAAGCAGTCACAATCGATGTGGATGATTTTGCGCTGAGTCATGAACGGCGATTTGCAATCAATGGTCGTGCAGTATCGCACCGGTATCAGGAAGTGGCACTCATGAAGCCAAATGAATGCATCAGAAAAGCGCGCACCCGCTACATCACTGCTCTTTCGGATTGTCAGACAAACCGTCATAACGCCTGTAACACCAGCCTTACAGCGCTAAGCATTTGAAGAAAAAAGCATTTTTTGAAACTAATGATTGACAGATTCAGCTTCCCCTGTAGAATGCCGCCCTATCAGACGCGGGATGGAGCAGCCTGGTAGCTCGTCGGGCTCATAACCCGAAGGTCGTCGGTTCAAATCCGGCTCCCGCAACCAAATGCAGTACAGTAAAAGGCCCGCCCCTAAAGCGGGCCTTTTGCGTTGTAGGGCCAACCTGCATGAATCGGCAAAAACCGCATTGATTTTCAGGTTTTCTGCATTAAAGGTTGACACTTCTGAATTCGGCTGTAGAATGCCGCCACACAGACGCGGGATGGAGCAGCCTGGTAGCTCGTCGGGCTCATAACCCGAAGGTCGTCGGTTCAAATCCGGCTCCCGCAACCAAACATCAAAAAGGCCAATCGAAAGATTGGCCTTTTTTGTTTCTGATGAAAAAGCATGGGAGCTCCCCTGCTAACTGTCTGACAAAAAAAGACTATTTCCCTTCTCCCCTGAAACCCTATCATCACGTACGTAACGTAATATTTCTGTGTCCGACAGTTTTTCCACGGACTGCCGATAGAATCATTACCAGACGTAGTAGGAAAAACCGACACGCGATCGTCACGCTCAGCCTCCAGGCACGCTTTAATACGGCATGACACAACGTAGTCATTTTTGTTACATACGCCTAAGCTGAATCAAAGCTGAACGGCACCCGCTCAAGCCATTAGCAGTTCGCCCATGAGACGTTGACGCGATAACATCTCGAAATATTTTTTGCGTAGGGATTGGTAACTTGGCTGCATACCTCCATCCTGTCGCGCACGATCCAAGGAGTGATTGATGCGCGACAACCCGTCAGATACCAACGAAGCAGTTGCTGCAAATAGCTCAATAAAACCTGTCCGCTTCCGCTGGCTGGAACTGATCAGCAAGTACCGACAACCCATCGGGTTGGCTGTAATGCTGCTGCTGTTCGGCATGGCCTTGATCGCTTGTCGTCACATGCTGATCGAGATGGACTTCTATGCGCTGCGCGACTCGCTGTTCGCCGTGCCCCTGCCCTCGCTGGGCGGCGCTCTGCTGGCCGCAATCATCGGCTTCATCATCTTGATGGGCTACGAGCTGTCCGCCAGCCGTTATGCCAACGTCAACCTGCCGACCCGCACCTTATTGCTGGGCGGCTTTACCTCCTTTGCAATTGGCAATGCCGTCGGCCTGTCCATGCTCTCCGGCGGCTCGGTGCGTTACCGGCTGTATTCGCGCCATGGCATCGGCGCGATGGAAATCGCCCGCATGACCCTGTTCGCCAGCCTGTCGCTGGGCTGCGCCTTGCCACCCCTGGCGGCAGTCGCGACCCTGAGCAACCTGCCCGGCGCATCGCTGGCGCTGAAACTGCCGGTAGATGTACTGGCCGTTCTCGCCACAGCGGTGCTGGTCGCCAGTGTTCTGCTGGCGGTTGCGGTCTATCGCCGTCGGCTGCCTGAACAGACCATCCCCCATAACATTCTGGTCAGGGCCGGTCGACGCACCTTGCGCCTTCCCGACCTGCGCCTGACGCTGATTCAGCTGGTCATCACAGCCCTGGACGTGGTCGCCGCAGCCATGGTGCTTTACCTGCTGCTGCCATCGGCACCGCCGCTGGGCGCTTTCATACTCATTTACCTGCTGGCCCTGGCCGCAGGCGTACTGAGCCATGTACCGGGCGGCGTAGGGGTTTTCGAGGCGATTCTGCTGGCAGCCTTCGCCAACGAACTGGGTGCAGCACCACTGGCAGCCGCCTTGCTGCTGTATCGCCTGATCTACGTAGTGCTGCCGCTGCTGCTGGCCTGCCTGACGCTGCTCTTTACCGAAGCCCAGCGCCTGCTGCCCACCCGCCAGGCCATGCGCGTAGCCTCCGGGCTCGCTGCACCGATCCTGGCGCT
This sequence comes from Pseudomonas capsici, assembly GCF_017165765.1. Lineage (GTDB taxonomy): Bacteria > Pseudomonadota > Gammaproteobacteria > Pseudomonadales > Pseudomonadaceae > Aquipseudomonas > Aquipseudomonas capsici. The sequence goes on along the minus strand of NZ_JAFGZD010000005.1, from coordinate 285,276 downwards.
GCTGGTGTTCCTGTCCGGGGTTGTGCTGCTGTTCTCCGGTGCCACACCGGAAATCGACACCCGACTGGAAAACGTCGGCTTCATGATTCCCCATCGCCTGATCAACGCCTCGCACTTTGGCGCCAGTCTGGTGGGCGTGCTGTGCCTGTTGCTGGCTCAAGGGCTGCGACGTCGCCTGTCGGCAGCCTGGATGCTGACGGTGATTCTGTTGCTGGTGGGTGCAGTGCTGTCGATGCTCAAGGGCTTCGACTGGGAAGAAGCCAGCCTGTTGCTGCTGACGGCCGCTCTGCTGGCCACTTTCCGCCGCTCGTTCTATCGTCCGAGCCGCCTGCTTGAGCTGCCCTTCTCGCCGCTTTACCTGATCGCCAGCGCCTGCGTGGTCGGCGCCTCGATCTGGTTGCTGCTGTTTGCCTATCAGGATGTGCCTTACAGCCATCAGCTCTGGTGGCAGTTCACCCTCGACGCCGATGCGCCACGGGGCCTGCGCTCGGCTCTGGGCAGCGCGGTGCTGCTGGTGGTGGTATCCCTGACCTGGCTGCTGCGCACGGCACGTCCGGTCATCAAGCTGCCGAATGCCGCCGAGCTGGACAAGGCTGCCGAAATCCTCAAGGCCTCCAGCCAGCCCGATGGCGGACTGGTACTGACCGGTGACAAGGCAATCCTGTTCCACCCCAACGACAACGCATTCCTGATGTACTCCCATCGCGGACGCAGCCTTGTGGCCCTGTATGACCCGATCGGCCCGACCCAGCAGCGCGCCGAACTGATCTGGCAATTCCGCGACCTGTGCGACGTCCACCATGCCCGCCCCGTGTTCTATCAGGTCCGTGCAGAGAACCTGCCGTACTACATGGATATCGGCCTGACGGCGATCAAGCTGGGCGAGGAAGCACGGGTAGACCTGCGGCGCTTCGATATCGACGCCAAAGGCAAGGAAATGAAGGACCTGCGCTACACTTGGAACCGGGGTGGCCGCGACGGTCTGTCGCTGGAAATCTACGAAGCCGGCCAGGCACCGCTGGATGAGCTGAAGGCCATTTCCGATGCCTGGCTGACCGGCAAGAATGTGCGCGAGAAAGGCTTCTCTCTGGGCCGTTTCAGCCCTGAATACCTGAAGTACTTCCGCATTGCCATTATCCACTTCGAAGGCAAGCCGGTAGCGTTTGCCAACCTGCTGGAAACCTCCAGCCTCGAACTCGCCAGTCTGGACCTGATGCGCTCGCACCCGGATGCACCCAAGCTGACCATGGAGTTCATGATGGTCGGCCTGATCCTGCATTACAAACAGCAAGGCTATGCACGCTTCAGCCTGGGCATGGTGCCGTTGTCAGGCCTGCAGCCAAGACGCGGCGCACCCTTGACCCAGCGTCTGGGTTCGATGGTGTTCCGCCGCGGCGAACAGCTCTACAACTTCCAGGGCCTGCGCCGCTTCAAGGACAAGTTCCAACCGGACTGGGAACCTCGCTATATGGCCGTGCCTGCCGGACTCGATCCGCTCGTGGCACTGGCTGATACCGCCGCCCTGATTGCGGGCGGCCTGACTGGATTGGTGAAACGCTGATGATTCGACGCTTTTCGCGCTATTTGCTCGCTGCCCTGGGTGTTGTTCTGCTGGCGGCACTCGGGTTCTGGCTATGGACTCGCCCCGCTCCACCTGCCAGCCTTGAGCGCCTGAGCCTTGACGATGGCACGCCCCTGACCAGTGTCACACCGGCGACCAAGGTCAAGACCCGGATTGCCCTGGCCGTGACTGCTGAAGAAATGCTGACGGACAAGCAACTGCTGGCCATCAGCAAGGACGCCTCGGCGCGCATCGTTCAAGTGGTCCTGCCCAAGGATGATTGCGTCCTGCAACAGAAGACTTTCCAGAACGCCCTGCAAAAACTCGAGGGTGCGCCGCTGGTTGTCGGCGGCATTGGCCCGGGCGCTACGCTGGCATGGCGCTGGCTGGCCGAACAGAAGGACGACAAGGCCCAGGCCATCTCAGTCGGCTTTGCTCTGGAGCATGTTTCCAATCCTCCTCCGGTCGTGGAACAGGACGAAACTCCGCCGCAGATCTGCGACGTTCCGCTGCCGCAGAAGGCACCGCACGGCCACTGGCTGGCCGCCTGGAACGACGCCCCGGACGACCCGAGCGCCGCTTTCGTACGCGATCAGACGAATGCCGAAACCAGCATCAGCGATTACGACATCTCTCTGCCGCAGGTGCTCAACACCGAGCTTCGTCACCTGCTGCTGGGCGAAAACGACGCTGGCGGCCTGGGCATCCCGACAGTTGAAGTGCCTGTGGCTGCCAACCAGAGCGCCGACACCGTGACCCTGTTCATGTCCGGCGACGGCGGCTGGCGCGATCTGGACAAGGTCGTAGCCGGCGATATGGCGAAGATGGGTTATCCAGTGGTCGGCATCGATGTACTGCGCTACTACTGGGAGCACAAGACGCCGGAACAGACCGCCATCGACCTCACCGACCTGATGAACCACTACCGCCAGAAGTGGGGCACCAAGCGCTTCATCCTGGCCGGTTATTCCTTCGGTGCCGATGTCATGCCTGCGGTCTATAACCGCCTGGCGCCGGAAGACCAGAACCGCATCGACGGGATCATCCTGCTGGCCTTCGCACGCTCCGGCAGCTTCGAGATTCACGTAGACGGCTGGCTCGGCAATGCCGGCAAGGAAGCGACTACAGGCCCTGAAATGGCCAAGCTACCGGCGTCCAAAGTGCTTTGCGTCTATGGCTTGGAAGAAAAGAAAACCAGCGGCTGCACCGACACCACAGCGGTCGGTGAAGTCATCGAGCTACCGGGTGGTCATCACTTCGATGAAGATTACCCGGCACTGGCCAAGCGCCTGATCAATGCGATCAACAAGTGGCAAGGCAAGCCTGCCGCTCAATAAGCCCTGACAGACAGCCATGAAAAATCCCGGCACCGCGAGGTGACCGGGATTTTTTGTGCGCCAGGGAAAACGCTACATCTCGACCTGGGTACCCAACTCGATCACCCGGTTATACGGCAGCTTGAAGAAGCGCAGGTTGCCGTTGGCGTTCTTGAGCATGAACGCGAACAGCGCCTCACGCCAACGCGCCATGCCCACCATCTTGGACGGAATGACGGTTTCGCGGCTCAGGAAGTACGTGGTGCGCATCGGGCTGAAATCCAGATCGTCCAGATGACACAGCGCCAGCGCAGCCGGTACGTCCGGCTCGTCGATAAAGCCGAAGTGCAGGATCACCCGGTAGAAGCCCTCACCATAGGACTCCACTTCGAAACGCTCATGGGCCGGCACCCGTGGCCGGTCCTCATAGACCACCGTCAGCAATACCACCTGCTCGTGAAGCACCTGGTTGTGCAGCATGTTATGCAGCAGCGCATGGGGCACGGCATCGCTGCGTGCCGTCAGGAACACGGCAGTGCCCTGCACCCGGTGCGGTGGCTGCACGCGAATGCTGCCGATGAAGATCGGCAACGGCAGACCGCCCTCATCGATCCGATCGGCCAGCAATTGCTTGCCACGTTTCCAGGTGGTCATCAGGATGAACAGCGCCGCGCCTGCCAGCACCGGGAAGGCACCGCCCTGCACGACTTTCGGCACGTTGGCAGCAAAGAACAGGCCGTCCACCAACAGCAGGCCCAGCAGCAAGGGAACCGCCAGCACTGCCGGCCATTTCCACAACAGCAGCATTACCGACGACACCAGAATCGTGGTGCAGAGCATGGTGCCGGTCACGGCAACGCCATAAGCCGAAGCCAGCGCGCCGGAAGACTCGAAGCCGATTACCAGCAATACCACACCCACCATCAATGCCCAGTTCACGGCACCGATATAAATCTGGCCCTGTGCATCACTGGAAGTGTGCTGGATGTACATGCGCGGGATGTAACCGAGCTGGATAGCCTGCAGGGTCATGGAGAACGCACCGGAGATCACCGCCTGGGAAGCGATGACAGTGGCCAGTGTCGACAGCCCGATCAGCGGCAGCAGCGCCCAGCCCGGTGCCAGCAGATAGAACGGGTTGCGTATCGCCTCGGGGTTTTCCAGGACCAGCGCGCCCTGCCCGAAGTAGTTGAGCAGCAGCGCAGGCAGTACCAGGATGAACCAGGCCCTTGAGATAGGCTTGCGTCCGAAGTGCCCCATGTCGGCGTACAGCGCCTCGGCACCGGTCAGCGCCAGCACCACGGCACCGAGAATAGCGACCCCGATGCCCGGATGCAGAATGAAGAACCGGATCGCCCACATCGGATTCACGGCATTGAGCACTTCAGGCGAATGCATGATGCCGTAGATACCCAGCGCACCTAGCACCAGAAACCAGGTCACCATCACCGGCCCGAACAACACGCCGATGCGTGCCGTCCCGTGCTTCTGGATCAGAAACAGGCCGACCAGCACCACCAGCGCCATGGGCACGATCCAGTGCTCGAGCCCGTCGAAGGCCAGCTCCAGACCTTCCATCGCCGACAGTACCGACACCGCCGGAGTAATCATGCTGTCGCCATAGAACAGAGCCGCCCCGAACAGACCGAACACCACCATCAGCATTTGCAGCCTGGGATAGTGAGTCGTGGCACGTCGCGCCAGGGCGGTCAGGGCCATGATCCCGCCTTCACCCTGGTTGTCGGCGCGCAGGATGAAAACCATGTACTTGAACGACACCACCCAGATCAACGACCAGAAAATCAGCGACAGGATGCCCAGTATCGCGTCATGGGTGACTTCGACCCCATATCCCCCCTGAAAGACCTCCTTGAGCGTATACAGCGGGCTCGTACCGATATCCCCATACACCACGCCCACGGCCGCGATCAGCAGCCCCAAGGGTTTTGCAGTGCTTCCAGTCTCAGCATGACTGCTTGCCTGACTCATCCAATACTCCTGAAACAAGACTTGAGGCCCAAAGCACTATGAACTTCACACCACGTAACAATTCCGATCACGCCAATTATTGACACGCGTTGGCGCAACGCCGCGAAGCATAGCGCAGCACTCGTCGTAATTCTCTGTTTAACACTGGTCATCGCACGCACTCATCGCTAGAATTGCGCACTTTTTGATCAGAGGCGCACCAAGCGCCCAATCGGTGCCCGCGTATTGAGCCAGGCACCCTTCACGCCGAGGTTTGCCATGTCCACCGTCACCACGCCGTCCGCCCCCAAGGTAGGATTCGTTTCCCTGGGTTGCCCGAAAGCCCTGGTCGACTCCGAGCGCATCCTGACCCAGTTGCGCATGGAAGGTTACGAAGTCGTTCCGACCTACGAAGATGCCGACGTGGTTGTCGTCAACACCTGCGGTTTCATCGATACCGCCAAGGCGGAATCCCTGGAAGTGATTGGCGAGGCCATTGCCGAAAACGGCAAGGTGATCGTGACCGGCTGCATGGGTGTGGACGAAAACGTCATCCGCAACGTGCACCCGAGCGTGCTGTCGGTCACCGGCCCTCAGCAGTACGAGCAGGTGGTCAACGCCGTGCATGAGGTCGTGCCGCCGAAGCTGGACCACAACCCGCTGATCGATCTGGTACCGCCACAAGGTATCAAGCTGACGCCACGCCACTACGCCTACCTGAAGATTTCCGAAGGCTGCAACCACAGCTGCAGCTTCTGCATCATCCCGTCGATGCGCGGCAAGCTGGTCAGCCGTCCGGTGGGCGATGTACTCGATGAAGCCCAGCGTCTGGTCAAATCCGGCGTGAAAGAGCTGCTGGTGATTTCCCAGGACACCAGCGCCTACGGCGTCGACGTCAAATACCGTACCGGCTTCTGGAACGGCCAGCCGGTCAAGACCCGCATGACCGAACTGTGCCAGGCTCTCAGCTCACTGGGTGTCTGGGTTCGCCTGCACTATGTCTATCCATATCCGCACGTCGATGAGCTGATCCCGCTGATGGCTGCCGGAAAAATCCTGCCGTACCTGGATATTCCGTTCCAGCACGCCAGCCCCAAAGTGCTCAGGAACATGAAGCGCCCGGCCTTTGAAGACAAGACCCTGGCACGCATCAAGAACTGGCGCGAACAGTGCCCGGACCTGATCATCCGCTCGACCTTCATCGTCGGCTTCCCCGGCGAAACCGAAGAAGACTTCCAGTACCTGCTGGACTGGCTGACCGAAGCCCAGCTCGACCGCGTCGGCTGCTTCCAGTACTCGCCGGTCGAAGGCGCGCCTGCCAATCTGCTGGATGCTGAAATCGTACCGGACGACGTGAAACAGGACCGCTGGGATCGTTTCATGGCCCATCAACAGGCCATCAGCGCTGCCCGCCTGCAGATGAAGATCGGCAAGGAAATCGAAGTGCTGATCGATGAAGTCGACGAGCGTGGCGCAGTAGGCCGCTGCTTCTTCGATGCGCCGGAAATCGACGGCAACGTCTATATCGGCCTCGAAGACGACAGCCCGGTCAAACCGGGTGACAAGATCATGTGCCGCGTGACCGACGCCGACGAATACGATCTGTGGGCCGAAATCATCGATTGAAATCGAAACTGAAGCCGGATCAGCCCCGCCCTTGAAAACGGCGGGGCTTTTTTATCGGTCCCGGTTGTCTACTTATCCAGACCCGCCACAAGAGCCCATCGAAATGGACCTGTACACCCCAGAGCAAAACGACTTTCAGGAACTGGCCAATCTCTGGGAACGCTCGGTAAGGGCGACCCACGACTTCCTGCCCGACAGCTACATCGTCATGCTCAAAGAACTGCTATTCACGCAGTATCTGGGCTCGGTCACGCTGTTCTGTACCCGCGACACGCAACAGAAGATCACAGGCTTTGCAGGCATCAGTCGTTACAAGCTGGAAATGCTGTTCGTCGACCCCGAACACCGCGGCCTGGGTCTGGGCAAGCAATTGCTCGATCATGCCATCGGGCATTTCCATATCAACGAACTGGACGTCAACGAACAGAACCCGCAGGCCATGGGGTTTTATCGCAGCCAGGGTTTCGAGGTGATCCACCGCAGCGAACTGGACGGGCTGGGGCAGCCTTATCCGATCCTGAGAATGCGACGCTAGAAGCGCTACCTGGCTGTCGAGAAAAGCCTTGGCCGCGACGCCGCTGCATGCATCCGTCAATTATTCGCACCGATTATCAGACGTGCACGGGTACAATGGCGCCTTTCCCATCAGTAACGGCTTCTTTTCATGACAGACCCCATTCGCCTTTCCAAACGCCTTATCGAACTGATCGGCTGCTCCCGTCGGGAGGCTGAACTGTATATCGAGGGCGGCTGGGTGACCGTGGATGGCGAGGTGATCGAAGAGCCGCAGTTCAAGGTCGGGAGCCAGAAGGTCGAACTCAGCCCGGATGCCAGGGCCGAAGCCCCGGAAGCCGTCACGATCATTCTGCACAAGCCGGCGTCGGCAAGCGTTGAAAGCGCTCTGAAACTGATCACCCCGGGCACCCTCTCCCAGGAACACAGTTTCGGCAAGCGCCCGCTCAAGGGCCACTTCATGCGTCTTGAAGCGATTTCGACCCTGCAAGCCAATGCCAGCGGCCTGATGGTGTTCAGCCAGGACTGGAAAATCCTGCGCAAGCTCACCGACGACCGCAGCAAGATAGAGCAGGAATATATCGTGGAAGTCTCGGGCGAGATGGTTGCCCACGGTCTCAATCGCCTGAACCATGGCCTGAGCTACAAAGGCAAGGAATTGCCCGCCGTCAAAGCCAGCTGGCAGAACGAGAACCGCCTGCGCTTTGCCATGAAGAACCCGCAACCGGGGATCATCGCCCAACTGTGCGAGGCCGTAGGCCTCAAGATCGTCGCGATCCGGCGCATCCGCATCGGTGGCGTCTCCATGGGCAAGCTGCCTGAAGGCCAATGGCGCTACATGACGGCCAAGGAAAAATTCTGAACCCGCTTTCACTGTGCATGGCACATGCAACGTTACAACGACTTACCAGGATACACGCCTCATGATGAACAACGATGTACTGCGCAGCGTGCGCTACATGCTGGATATCAGCGACAACAAGATTGTCGAGATCACCCGCCTCGCCGGCTTCGAGACGACTCGCAACGACGTGATCGCCTTTACCAAAAAGGAAGACGAAGAAGGCTATCTCGATTGCAGTGACGAGGTCATGGCGCACTTCCTCGACGGTCTGGTGATCTTCAAGCGCGGCAAGGACGACAGCCGCCCACCACAGCCCATCGAACTGCCGGTCACCAACAATATCGTGCTCAAGAAGCTGCGTGTCGCCTTCGAGCTCAAGGAAGACGACCTGCACGAGATTCTCAAGTCCGTTAATTTCCCGGTGTCCAAACCGGAACTCAGCGCTCTGTTTCGCAAGGTGGGCCACAACAACTACCGTGAGTGCGGCGACCAGTTCCTGCGCAACTTCCTCAAGGGCCTGACCTTGCGCGTACGTGGCTGATCCGTGAACTACAACGTCTCCCCTGTCGGTTTCGTGCGTTCCTGTTTCAAGGAGAAGTTCGCGATCCCGCGCCAGCCACAACTGGCTCCCGCCGCCCGTGGCTGCCTGGAGCTGGTGGCGCCCTTTGATCAGGGCGAAGCCGTACAAGGTCTGGAACAGGTCAGCCATGTCTGGCTGCTGTTTCTGTTCCATCAGGCTCTGGAGGACAAGCCACGGCTCAAGGTGCGCCCGCCGCGCCTGGGTGGCAATCAGTCCATGGGCGTGTTCGCCACCCGCGCAACCCATCGCCCCAATGGCATCGGGCAATCGGTGGTCAGACTGGACAAGGTTGAAGCGGGTCGGCTCTGGATTTCCGGTATCGACCTGCTGGACGGCACGCCGGTGCTGGATATCAAGCCCTATGTGCCTTATGCCGACGCCCTGACAGAGGCTACCAACAGCATCGCCAGCGCGGCCCCGCAATCGATCCCCGTCCACTGGCAGGACAGCGCCCTGCTGCAAGCCCGTGAACACGGGCAACGTCTGGGCGAGCCGCTGGTGGAACTGATTGAACAATGCCTGGCTCAGGACCCGCGCCCGGCCTATCAGATACCTGCACCGGAACGTCGCTATGGCGCGCAGTTCTGGGATATGGATGTGCGCTGGCACTATCCGCAGCCGGGGCTGATCCGGGTGCTTGAGGTTGTTCCAGCCATAAATCCCGCCCAATAAAAAACCGCCTCGCTCATGAGAGGGAGGCGGTTTTCATCAAAACGGCTTACTTCTCGACGAATGCACGCTCGATCAGGTAGTCGCCCGGCTCACGCATACGTGGGGAAACCGTCAGACCGAAGCTGTTCAGCACTTCGCTGGTTTCATCGAGCATGCTCGGGCTGCCGCACAGCATGGCACGGTCGTCCTGAGGATTGATCGGTGGCAGACCGATGTCGCTGAACAGCTTGCCACTGCGCATCAGATCGGTCAGGCGGCCTTCGTTCTCAAAAGGCTCACGGGTAACGGTCGGGTAGTAGATCAGTTTCTCGCGCAGCGCTTCACCGAAGAACTCGTTCTGCGGCAGGTGCTCGGTGATGAATTCGCGGTAGGCGACTTCGTTCACGTAACGTACGCCGTGGCACAGAATGACCTTCTCGAAACGCTCGTAGGTTTCCGGGTCCTGAATGACGCTCATGAAAGGTGCCAGGCCAGTGCCGGTGCTCAGCAGGTACAGGTGCTTGCCGGGCTTGAGGTCGTCCAGCACCAGAGTGCCCGTAGGCTTCTTGCTGATGATGATCTCGTCGCCTTCCTTCAGGTGCTGCAACTGCGAAGTCAGCGGACCATCGGGTACCTTGATGCTGAAGAATTCCAGATGCTCTTCCCAGTTCGGGCTGGCAATCGAATAGGCGCGCATGAGCGGGCGGCCGTTGGGCTGCTGCAGACCGATCATCACGAACTGACCGTTCTCGAAACGCAGACCTGGGTCGCGGGTGCACTTGAAACTGAAGAGAGTGTCGTTCCAGTGATGGACGCTGAGGACACGCTCGTGGTTCATGTTGCTCATGTACGTGGGAACTCCTGAAAAATTCGTCTGCGCCGGGTATGAGCGCTATTGCGCGACATTCTAGTGGCAGACACAATATCTGTTAAATTAATTATCAAGATATGGGTTATCGGTTATATAGATATGCGATTTACTCTTCGTCAGCTCCAGGTCTTCGTCGCGGTCGCCCAGCAGGAAAGCGTGTCCAGGGCAGCCGTCATGCTCTCCCTCTCGCAATCGGCGGCCAGCACCTCCATCACCGAACTGGAACGCCAATCCAGCTGCCAGTTGTTCGACCGTGCCGGCAAACGGCTGAGCCTCAACGCGACCGGGCGCCAGCTATTACCCCAGGCGGTGGCCCTGCTGGATCAGGCCAAGGAAATCGAGGACCTGCTCAACGGCAAGTCCGGCTTCGGCTCACTGGCAGTCGGTGCCACACTGACCATCGGCAATTATCTGGCGACCCTGCTGATCGGCGGATTCATGCAGCGTCACCCGGAAAGCCAGGTGAAGCTGCATGTCCAGAACACTGCGCATATCGTGCAACAGGTGGCGCATTACGAAATTGATCTGGGTCTGATCGAGGGTGATTGCAGCCACCCCGATATCGAAGTGCAGTCCTGGGTCGAAGATGAGTTGGTGGTGTTCTGCGCCCCGCAGCATCCCCTTGCCAAGCGCGGCCATGCCAGCCTCAAGGAACTGACCGAGGAAGCCTGGATCCTGCGCGAACAAGGCTCGGGCACGCGGCTGACCTTCGATCAGGCCCTGCGTCATCACCGTAACGGGCTGAACGTGCGTCTGGAGCTGGAGCACACCGAAGCCATCAAACGGGCGGTGGAATCAGGACTGGGGATAGGTTGCATTTCCAGGCTGGCGCTGCGCGATGCCTTTCGGCGTGGCAGCTTGGTGGCCTTGGATACGCCGGAGCTGGATCTGTCGCGGCAGTTCTATTTCATCTGGCACAAGCAGAAGTACCAGACCTCTGCCATGCGAGAGTTTCTCGAGTTGTGCCGCGCCTTTACCGCCGGGGTCCAGCGCAGCGACGAGATCGTGATACCCAGTCTTTACTGAGCAGTCAGCCGAGCAGGATCAGCCCCCAGACCACGGCGATCATGCTCAGCGCGACCAGTTGGGCGGCGCTGCCCATGTCCTTGGCATTCTTGGACAACGGGTGCAGGTCCAGAGAAATGCGGTCAATGGCCGCTTCGACTGCCGAGTTGAGCAGCTCGACAATCAAGGCCAACAGGCATACGGCAATCAGCAGGGCCTGCTCGCCACGGCTGACGTTGACCACGAAGGACAACGGAATCAGCACGACATTGAGCAGCACCAGTTGGCGAAAGGCCGCTTCACCTTTGAAGGCGGCCGACAGACCGTCAAAGGAATAACCTGCAGCATTGAGGATACGTTTCAGGCCGGTCTGGCCCTTGAAGGGTGAAGGCATGGATAGACTACTGTGCAGAAAGGTGAGGAAATCTAAGGTAAAGCGGGTCAAAAAAGCGTGAAGAACCGTCGCTCAATTGGCCGAAACCGACTCCAGCTGTTGCAGCAACAGCGCCGCCTGAGTACGGGTGCGAACCCCCAGCTTGCGGAAAATCGCCGTGACATGCGCCTTGATGGTGGCTTCGGAGACGCTGAGTTCATAGGCGATCTGCTTGTTCAACAAGCCTTCACAGACCATGGTCAATACGCGGAACTGCTGTGGTGTCAGACTGGCAAGGCCGGCGCTGGCCGCCTTGGCTTCGTCCGAGACGCTGACCACTTCATTGACCTGCGGCGGCCACCAGACATCACCTTCAAGGACCGTACGCACTGCCTGCTGGATGGTTTCCAGAGAACTGGACTTGGGAATGAAGCCGCTGGCACCGAACTCACGGGAACGCACCACGATTGAAGCCTCTTCCTGGGCCGAAATCATGACCACCGGAATCTGCGGATACTGCCCCCGCAGCAGGACCAGCCCGGAAAAACCATAGGCACCCGGCATGTTCAGATCCAGCAGGACAAGATCCCAGTCGGTCTTCTGCGCCAGGTGAGATTCGATCTGGGCAATGCTCTCTGCCTCGACCAGCCGCACATCAGGCCCAAGGCCGATGCTCAACGCCTGATGCAACGCGCTACGAAACAGCGGATGATCATCGGCGATCAGGATGTCGTAGGTCATTTTTTGATCCTGTTTTTATAGTGAGCGCCCGGAACACATTTACGCCAGGCCAGCAAGTTCAGCGCTCAGGCGGCGCCAAGCATGCCCAGCCAGGCAAGGGTGGTCAAGCCTGATACTGCCTTGAAGCCGATCCGAAATGGCAATCAGCCTCTATCTGCCCAGCAGGCACTCGCGCCATCAAAGAAAAGCTTTCAGAAAACTGTGAGCGGCATCGTCCGGATCGATCGGTCTCTGGAACTTGGCCCCCAGATAATGGGCGCTGAATACATCCAGATAAGCATCCAGCACACGGCTGGCACTGTTATCTTCAGCCAGTTCCAGACAGAGCGCAGCGACCTCGGCCGTACAGAAGTGATCATCGCGACGGGAACGACGCAGCCGGTAACGCGAAATCTGCTCCGGCTCCAGGCTCAGTACCGGAAAGCGCTCCAGATACGGGCTCTTGCGGAACATCTTGCGCGCTTCGGTCCAGGTCGCATCCAGCAGAATGAACAGCGGACGCTTGCCATCTTCAAGAGCAACACGGGTCACGACCCGCTCTTTGGCGACGAACTCACCCGGAAAGACAATATAGGGCTGCCATTGCGGGTCATCCAGCAAGGCCAGCAACTGCTCGTCGACTTCGATGCGCGACCAGCCAAAGGCGTAGGTATCTTCGATGACATCAGCGATCAGCCAGCCGGTGTTGGTGGGCTTCAGCGGCTCGGTGTCATACATCAGCAGGCACATGCCCGAAGTGGCAGCGACTTCAGGCCGCCAGGCACACAGACAATAGCTGGAAATCACGCGGCAATCCGGGCAACGCGGTGCTCGGGAACCTCGGGCAATGAAGGGTTTGGTGCTACGGGCCAGACGCTGATCGCGCAGGCGGGAAACAGCATGGCTCATGGAAAGACACGCCCGCTGAAGAAAGGCATCGACACAGCAAGAACTCGACAGGGGTAAAAGTCCGCGCAGTTTACCAGAGCCCCGACGGTTCAACCTGCTTTCGACCCGACAGGTCCTATCCTATACTGGCGCGCCACTGGAGCCGCGCCATGGGCAGGTTATCCGGAACACACTTTGAAGTTGCTGGTCAAAACCGCCAGCCACTGAATCAGGAGAGTTTGATGCTGCGCCTCATCGCCCCAACCCTTACGCTTTTGCTTGTCGCCCCACTGGCCGCGCAGGCAGCGTCAAAGCAGGAATTCGAACTCAGCACCATGCTGGAAAAAGTCGCGAAGGAAAGCAGCATCGGCACGCCACGGGCAATCAACGAAGACATCCTGGACCAGGGTTACACCGTCAATGGCAAGGAACTGATCAACCACCTGAGCGTGCGTGCAGGCCAGGCGCAGCAGATGCGCGCCAACCCTGACGCCGTCCGCAGCCAGTTGGGCAACAGCGTTTGTCACAACAACGGTTACCGCCAGTTGATGACCAAAGGTGCCGTGCTCAAATATCAATTCACCGAATACAAGACCAATCGTCCGGTCATCAGCCAGACCTTCCAGGCTTCGGACTGCGCGGTCAAGAAATCAGGCAAGTAAACGACATCCCTCGCTGCATTGCGCGCCGTTACTCAGACGGCGCGCTCCCTTCGCCAAGCCCCATCCAGCCCGTTGCTACAGACAGATAATCGATAGCCTTTTACAGGAAAGCGGGACATTATCGAGCCATCATATAACCTGAAGAGAGCTTCAATCATCGGCAACGTACGATGCTTTATGATCCTGAGAGGAGTCTGGCCAGGATCAAATCATTCTGCAGGAGGAGAAATCTTGAATGCCGTATGTACCTAACGATGCCTTATCGCAACACTTTCAGAGCAATGGTCTGGATATCACCAGCAAGATCGAGGAGCACATCAATCAGGTCGCTCCAGACAGCCACAACCTGCCCTTGTACCGTGACATGATGCTCACCGTCCTGCGCATGGCCGAAGATGGCCGCAACCGCTGGGACGCCAAGATAACGCTGCAAACCCTGCGCGAACTGGACAGAGCCTTCCGGGTGCTGGAACGCGTCAAGGGACGCCGCAAGGTAACGGTGTTCGGCTCGGCACGTACGCCGGTTGAACATCCTCTTTATGCACAGGCCAGGGATCTGGGAGAAAAGCTGGCGCGCTCCGACATGATGGTCATCACCGGCGCAGGTGGCGGCATCATGGCTGCCGCCCACGAAGGTGCCGGGCGTAACAACAGCCTGGGCTTCAATATCACCCTGCCTTTCGAGCAGCATGCCAACCCGACTGTGGAAGGCACCGAAAACCTGCTGCCGTTCCACTTCTTCTTTACCCGCAAGCTGTTCTTCGTCAAAGAAGCCGATGCGCTGGTACTGTGTCCGGGTGGCTTCGGCACCCTGGATGAAGCACTTGAAGTGCTGACACTGATTCAGACCGGCAAAAGCCCGCTGGTGCCTGTCGTACTGCTGGATACACCGGGCGGAAACTTCTGGCAGAGCGCCCTGGATTTCATCAGGAGTCAGTTGGAGGATAACCGCTACATCCTGCCAGCCGACATGAAACTGATGCGTCTGGTTTACAGCACCGATGAGGCCGTCGAAGAGATCAACCGGTTCTACAGCAACTTCCACTCCAGTCGCTGGCTGAAGAACAAGTTCGTGATTCGCATGCATCACCCGCTCACCGGGCAGGCACTGGCGCACATCCGCAAAGCCTTTGCCGATATCTGCAGCAGCGAAGACTTCCATCAGCACGGTTATCAGGGAGAAGAGCACGACGAAGCGCAATTCAGTGACCTGACACGCCTCGCCTTTTCATTCGCCGGACGTAATCAGGGTCGGCTTCGCGAGTTGATCGACTACATCAACCAACCGGAGAATCTTGTCGCGAAAGCCTGATATCCGATACCGGATACCTGGCTAATCATCCTCGCCTCGGCCGCTCAACAAGCGGCCGATCATATCCAGCGAATAACCTCGATAGCTCAGAAAACGGCCTTGCTGGGCGCGTTCACGTGCATCGGCAGGCAGCCTGCCAAATTTGCGTTGCCAGGTTTCGTACAAGCGGGCTTGCCAGTCGACATCGCATTCTCTGAGCGCCTGCTCAATATCTCCTCGTTGCAAACCACGCTGCCCAAGTTCCTCACGGATACGCAAAGGCCCATAGCCTGAACGTGCCTTGGAGGAAACGAAGCTTTCAAGGTAGCGGGATTCAGAGAGCAGCCCCTCCTCGACCAGACGATCAAGGGCGGACTCGATATGCTCGGGAGAAGCGCCGCGCTGACGCAGCTTACGCGTCAGCTCGACCCGACCATGCTCGCGTCGCGCGAGCAGGTCCATTGCGGTTCGTCGTACGGCGACAGGGGTATCGAGCACAACTGGCATGAGGCTGATCAGATATCGGCGTCGATTTCAGCCATGTCATCGGCATCGACTGAATCACGGGAGCCCGCAGCCTTGGCGTCGACACCAGCAGCCAGCAGCTTGTCGCGAATCTGCTTCTCGAGTGCGGCACCGATTTCAGGGTTATCCGCCAGGAACTTGGCCGAGTTGGCCTTGCCCTGACCGATCTTGCTGCCCTGGTAGCTGTACCAGGCACCGGACTTCTCGACAAAGCCATGCAGCACAGCCAGATCGATGATTTCACCGTTGAGGTAGATACCCTTGCCGTAAAGAATCTGGAACTCTGCCTGACGGAACGGCGGAGCGACCTTGTTCTTCACGATCTTGACGCGGGTTTCGCTACCCACCACTTCGTCGCCTTCTTTCACCGCGCCAGTGCGACGGATATCCAGACGTACCGAAGCGTAGAACTTCAGGGCGTTACCACCGGTGGTGGTTTCCGGGCTGCCGAACATCACACCGATCTTCATGCGGATCTGGTTGATGAAGATGACGAGGCAGTTGGCGTTCTTGATGTTACCGGTGATCTTGCGCAGCGCCTGGGACATCAGGCGAGCCTGCAAGCCCACGTGCATGTCGCCCATTTCGCCTTCGATTTCAGCCTTGGGTACCAGTGCGGCCACGGAGTCGACGACGATGACGTCAACGGCATTGGAGCGCACCAGCATGTCGGTGATTTCCAGAGCCTGTTCGCCCGTATCCGGCTGCGAAACCAGCAGGTCGTCGACATTGACGCCCAGCTTGCCGGCGTATTCAGGGTCCAGTGCGTGCTCGGCATCGACGAACGCACAGGTTGCGCCTGCTTTCTGGGCCTGAGCGATGACCGAAAGGGTCAGCGTGGTTTTACCCGACGACTCCGGGCCGTAGATTTCGACGATCCGGCCTTTAGGCAAGCCGCCAATACCCAGCGCGATATCCAGACCCAGCGAACCGGTGGAGATAGAAGGAATAGCCTGACGATCATGGTCACCCATGCGCATTACGGCACCTTTACCGAATTGACGCTCGATCTGACCCAGGGCCGCAGCCAAGGCTTTCTTCTTGTTGTCGTCCATTGAAGTCCTCACGTAATCAAATTCAATTTAGGGCCTGAGCGATCAGAACACCTGTATAAGTAGACAGTATTATTCCACAGCGATGAGCGCTCGCCTACCCCTGTTTTGGCATTTCTCCAACAGCAAGCCGTATCAGCCCCTCTAGCGCGGCTTTCACCGTTTGTCGGCGCACTTCATCGCGATCGCCATCGAACTGTCGACGCAGAGAAATGAGCTCGTCGCCCATGCCCCAGCACAGCCATACCGTACCGACCGGCTTTTCAATCGAGCCACCGCCAGGCCCTGCCACACCGCTGACGGCCACGGCGAAACGTGCACCACTTTTTGCCTGTGCGCCGCGAACCATGGCTTCGACAACAGGCTGGCTGACGGCACCCACCGTCGCGAACAACTCGTCAGGCACATCGAGCTGACGGGTTTTCTGAGTATTGGAATAGGTCACATAGCCTGCTTCAAACCAGGCAGAGCTGCCGCCGATACGGGTAATGGCTTCGGCAATTCCGCCGCCGGTGCAGGACTCGGCGGTCGTCACCTGAGCATCGATAGCTTGCAGATGCTTGCCGAGAGCAGCGGCAAGCCGGGTTATTTCATCCACGATCTTTTCCTGTACCAACCGAACGAAGCGGGCAAAGCGGTCGCCTGGGCAACCGCTTGCCAGAAAGCCAACTATGACTCTTTTTTCCTGGGAGAGGGTTTGCGGATCGTCTCAACGGTTGTTTCTTTGGGCCGACGCCTGGCTTCATCAACTGTAATGAAGCGCCCGTTACCAGAATCCCTTGCTCGTTTGTTCTTCATATAAAAGTCCTTTTTTATGAAATGCCGCCCGTTATCGAACGGCGGTGCTGGAAGTCTATACAGGGCATCCGCGTCCCTGGGAGCCCTGAAACCTTCGGTGACGATACAGGAAGTGTCAGCCGCGCCTGCGTTGTGCAGGTGTGCGTGGTAACCTTGCGCCCATCGCAAAAACACGGCAGACAACCCTCGGCACCAGAGGGATTCCATGTCGCCCCCTGAAATTTGCCCCACCCTTCTAACGAACTTGCCTAACCTACTGATGAATAAAGCAATTTCCGATCTCTCTTCGCACACCCCGATGATGCAGCAGTACTGGAAGCTGAAGAACCAGCATCCCGATCAACTGATGTTCTACCGCATGGGCGACTTCTATGAAATTTTCTACGAAGACGCAAAAAAGGCCGCCAAGCTGCTGGATATCACACTGACCGCTCGCGGCCAGTCGGCAGGCCAGAGCATCCCGATGTGCGGCATTCCCTACCATGCCGCCGAAGGCTATCTGGCCAAGCTGGTCAAACTGGGCGAATCGGTGGTGATCTGCGAGCAGGTCGGCGACCCGGCAACCAGCAAGGGGCCGGTGGAGCGTCAGGTCGTGCGCATCATCACGCCGGGCACCATCAGTGACGAAGCCTTTCTGGATGAGCGCCGGGACAACCTGCTCGCTGCAGTTCTGGGTGACGAGCGCCTGTTTGGCCTGGCCGTGCTGGACATCACCAGCGGCAATTTCAGCGTGCTTGAAATCAAGGGCTGGGAAAACCTGCTGGCCGAGCTTGAGCGTATCAACCCGGTCGAACTGCTGATCCCCGATGACTGGCCTCAAGGCCTGCCAGCGGAAAAGCGCCGTGGCTCCCGCCGTCGTGCGCCCTGGGATTTCGAGCGCGACTCGGCCCATAAAAGTCTGTGCCAGCAGTTTGCGACCCAGGATCTAAAAGGCTTTGGCTGCGAAACCCTGACACTGGCCATCGGCGCTGCCGGTTGCCTGCTGAGCTACGCCAAGGAAACCCAGCGTACCGCATTGCCGCACTTGCGCAGCCTGCGCCACGAGCGCCTGGACGATACCGTGGTGCTCGATGCCGCCAGCCGCCGCAACCTCGAGCTGGATACCAACCTGGCCGGTGGACGCGACAACACCCTGCAATCGGTCATGGACCGCTGCCAGACCGCAATGGGCACACGCCTGCTGACCCGCTGGCTGAATCGTCCGCTGCGCGACCTGACAGTTCTCCAGGCGCGCCAGACCTCCATCGGCTGCTTCCTGGAAAGCTACCGCTTCGAGAGCCTGCAACCGCAGCTCAAGGAAATCGGCGATATCGAGCGCATCCTGGCCCGTATCGGCCTGCGCAACGCCCGCCCTCGCGATCTCGCACGCCTGCGCGATGCCCTCGGTGCCCTGCCGGCACTGCAAGAGGCAATGAGCAGCCTGGAAGCGCCGCATCTGCAACAACTGGCCAGAACCACCAGCACCTACCCGGAACTGGCAGACCTGCTGGAACGGGCAATCATCGACAACCCTCCCGCCGTGATCCGCGATGGCGGCGTGTTGAAGACCGGTTACGATACCGAACTGGACGAGTTGCAGTCCCTGAGCGAGAACGCCGGTCAGTTTCTGATCGATCTGGAAGCCCGGGAAAAGGCCCGTACCGGCCTGGCCAACCTGAAAGTGGGTTACAACCGTGTACACGGCTACTTCATCGAGCTGCCCAGCAAGCAGGCAGAACAGGCGCCAGCCGACTACATCCGTCGCCAGACCCTCAAAGGTGCCGAGCGCTTCATTACGCCCGAGCTGAAGGAGTTCGAAGACAAGGCACTGTCGGCCAAGAGCCGCGCCCTGGCCCGGGAAAAAATGCTCTACGAAGCCCTGCTTGAAGACCTGATCAGCCATCTGGCACCGCTGCAGGACACTGCTGCGGCACTGGCCGAACTGGACGTCCTGAGCAATCTGGCCGAGCGAGCGCTGAATCTTGACCTCAACTGCCCGCGTTTTGTCAGCGAGCCATGCATGCGCATCGACCAGGGTCGTCATCCGGTCGTCGAACAAGTGCTGTCCACGCCTTTCGTGGCCAACGACCTGTCTCTGGATGACAGCACGCGCATGCTGGTGATCACCGGTCCGAACATGGGCGGTAAATCGACCTACATGCGTCAGACCGCATTGATCGTGTTGCTGGCCCACATTGGCAGCTTTGTACCGGCCGCCAGTTGCGATCTGTCTCTGGTGGACAGGATCTTTACCCGTATCGGCTCCAGCGATGATCTGGCAGGCGGACGCTCGACCTTCATGGTGGAAATGAGCGAAACCGCCAATATCCTGCACAACGCCACCGATCGCAGTCTGGTGCTGATGGATGAGGTAGGCCGTGGCACCAGTACCTTCGACGGTCTTTCACTGGCCTGGGCTGCGGCAGAATGTCTCGCCCAGTTGCGCGCCTACACCCTGTTCGCCACGCACTATTTCGAGCTGACGGTATTGCCCGAGAGCGAACCGCTGGTCACCAACGTGCATTTGAACGCCACCGAGCACAATGAGCGAATCGTGTTCCTGCACCGGGTTCTGCCGGGGCCGGCCAGTCAGAGCTACGGCCTGGCTGTGGCACAACTTGCGGGGGTTCCAGGCAAGGTGATCACTCGCGCCAAGGAGCATCTGCAACGGCTGGAGACCACCAGCCTGCCCCACGAACAACCACGGCCAAAACCCGGTAAAGCGGCGGCACCGATGCAGAGCGACCTGTTTGCCAGCCTGCCTCATCCGGTGCTGGAAGAGCTGTCGAAAGTGAAAGTCGACGACCTTACACCTCGTCAGGCACTAGAGTTGCTGTATTCATTGCAAACTCGGATCTGACGCGAAGCGATACAAGCTGTTAGAATCCCGCGCGGTTTGGGATGCTCTCAGCTTTTAGCCTGGTTGGGCAGCTAATCGAGCCGCGTGAAAACGCAGCGAACCAAGGGTCGAGCGGCAGACAATACAGTCAGGCCGCTCACTCCAAGCACGTGTTTTTCACAAGGCCGGGAAACGCCCCGAACCTGGCAGCCCCTATCTGGAAGGGCGATGCCGCAGCCGCCTGAGGAGAAAATTAGAAATGACCTTCGTCGTCACCGACAACTGCATCAAGTGCAAGTACACCGACTGCGTAGAAGTCTGTCCGGTGGACTGCTTTTACGAAGGCCCGAACTTCCTGGTGATTCACCCGGATGAGTGCATCGATTGCGCGCTTTGTGAGCCTGAATGCCCTGCGCAGGCCATCTTCTCTGAAGATGAGATTCCCGCCGGCATGGAAAACTTCATCGAGCTCAACGCCGAACTCGCGGAAGTATGGCCAAACATCACCGAAAAGAAAGATGCCCTGCCCGACGCAGAAGAATGGGACGGCAAGACAGGCAAGATCGCAGATCTGGAACGCTGAGTTCCGGTATTGCCAAAGAGGCCCTTCGGGGCCTTTTTCGTGGGCGGGAAACAGATTTACAGGCAAAAAAAAGGGGCGGTATGACCCGCCCACATTTCTTCCCTAATCCCTGTAATCCTTTTCATCATCCTGATGAATCACTTCTTGCGATGTCCTTGACGGTCCTCCTTGACTGCCTGTGCCTGTCCGTTGGCACAGTTCCGATATTAGTGATTTTCAGGCCGCGGGCAACACCCGAAAATTTGCACGAATATTTCTTACCGTGCCGTTTAAAAAATAAAAACCCTTTGAATTCATTGAACTAGAAGAGTCTCAAGGCGGGAAAATCCTTTATCCGGCCCGACAAAGCCCTGATAACTTACGAAACGGGTAAGCAAAGGCTTACGTATATTGCGCATTTCTCTGGCAAAGCTCTGCCGAGCAGTTATGGACCTCCTGAACAGTCCTTCCTGGAGGGACGCCCAAGAGATCAGACAACTTTATAAGATGGGGATCATGTAAAAGGCCGATACGAACATTGGATGTTTGTATCGGCCTTTCGACGCAGAGGGAAGGGAGAGGAGAGGGTTATTGGAAGAGGGACTCGCTCGAAAGCCCATTCTTTTCGAGGATTTCACGCAGACGCTTCAAGCCTTCGACCTGAATCTGACGAACACGCTCACGGGTAAGACCAATCTCGAGACCAACATCCTCGAGCGTGCTGCTTTCATGCCCGCGCAAGCCGAAACGACGTATCACTACCTCGCGCTGCTTGTCGGTCAGCTCGGACAGCCATTGATCGATACTCTGGGAGAGATCATCGTCCTGCAGGAGCTCACAAGGGTCCGTAGGGCGATCATCAGTCAGCGTATCGAGCAGCGTCTTGTCCGAATCAGGCCCCAGAGAGACATCCACCGAGGAAACACGCTCATTGAGCCCAAGCATGCGCTTGACCTCGCCGACGGGTTTTTCCAGCAGATTGGCGATCTCCTCGGGAGACGGTTCGTGATCGAGCTTCTGTGTCAGTTCACGAGCGGCCCGCAGATAGACATTCAGCTCCTTGACCACATGAATCGGCAACCGGATGGTCCGGGTCTGATTCATGATTGCACGCTCGATGGTCTGACGAATCCACCATGTCGCGTAAGTCGAGAAACGGAAACCGCGTTCCGGATCGAATTTTTCGACAGCCCGGATCAGACCCAGGTTGCCCTCTTCGATCAAATCAAGCAATGACAACCCACGATTGACATAGCGCCTGGCAATTTTGACTACCAGCCGCAGATTGCTTTCAATCATGCGTTTGCGTCCAGCCGGATCACCACGTTGCGACAGTCTCGCAAAGTGGACCTCCTCTTCCGGGGACAGCAGGGGTGAAAACCCTATTTCATTGAGATACAACTGGGTAGCATCGAGCGCCCGAGTGTAATCAATATATTTATGTTGTTTGAGCGATGAGTTGTGCTTGGCTTTCGTTCGATCCGAGGCGGCAGTAGACGGCTGCTTCTCGTTCGAGTTGTCCTCCAGGACAATGCCGGTTTCCATGAGGAGCACTTCATCATCGATGTCAAACTCCGGCGCTTCGCTGCTAAGAGCCATTGTTATAGTCCTTTGGTGAGTTCGACCTCAAGCTCAGCGCCGCCTATATCCGTGGCAACGCTTGAGCCCATTCCCTCTGCGTCAGGAACAGGCTGACAACCATCAGCGGCGTGGCAGAAACTGCAGTGGATCTACAGGCTTTCCTTGGCGGCGAATCTCGAAATGCAACTTCACCCGGTCAGTTCCTGTGGACCCCATCTCGGCAATTGTCTGCCCTGCCTTGACCTGTTGCCCCTCCCGTACCAAAAGCCTGCGGTTGTGACCGTAGGCACTGACGTAGGTATCGCTGTGTTTGATGATTATCAATTCGCCGTAGCCCCGCAATCCACTTCCGGCGTAAACAACTGATCCATCAGACGCGGCTAAAACAGGCTGTCCCAAATCACCTGCGATATCAATTCCTTTATTCAAACTGCCGTTTGAGGAAAATTTTCCTATCAAAGTGCCACTTGCTGGCCACGCCCAACCTGTCGGGGACTTGCCTGCAATACCCACGGGAGTATCTCCAGCGGGAGGTATAACCACGGGTGTAACCGCGACCGGTTTGGAAATAACAGTGGTCTTGACCGAGCCGGAGCTGCTTGTACGGGTGGAAGTAGAGGAAACAGCCGGGGCTGGTTGTACTACGACCGGAGTGGAAGCCACAGTCTCGGATGTTGAATTTGAACGCCCGTCAAAGCGAATCGTCTGACCGGGTTTAATCGTGTAGGGCTCTGGAATCTGGTTGCGTGCAGCCAGTGCTTTCCAGTCCCAGCCGTAACGAAATGCAATGGAAAAAAGTGTATCGCCACGTCTCACGACATATTGTCCGGTCGTGACAGCAGGACGCTGTGACGTCACGTTACCGTTGCGATCAACAACACGAACACCGCCCGAAGGAGAACTGGCGCAGCCGACCAAGAGGACACTGAGTGCAATGCCAATCACCAGACGCTGATAACTTGTTGAACAATTTAGCTGCCGAATGACTCTGTGACTCACCCGCCACTCCCTTTACTGGTGACTGAATTCGAAAGATGCCTATTGTGCCGCAAGAACGGCGGGCAACCATTCATTAACGATGCCACGCCATTGTCATGCATAAATCATGTCGGCGATGTGATGCCATGCTGCCATATAGGCTGAGTAGACCGATGAGTGCGATCAGAATTCACTTTCAATTCCATTTGCGTATCAGGCCAGAGGCCCGTTGAGCAATGGCACGAATCGCACCGCTCCCAGTACGTGCCGGGAAAATCCATTTTCTTCACGCACGATCAGCATCAGTTGCTGCACTTCGCCGGAACCGACCGGAATCACCAGTCTGCCACCCGGCGCCAGTTGATCGAGCAAGGCCTGGGGCACATCGGTCGCCACGGCAGTCACGATGATGCCATTGTAAGGTGCCAGCGCAGGCCAGCCCTCCCAGCCATCGCCCCAGCGAAAGACCACATTGCGCAGGTTCAACTCCACCAGACGCTCCTTGGCCCGGTCCTGCAGCACCTTGATGCGCTCGACCGAGAAGACCCGCTCGACAAGCTGGGCCAGCACAGCAGTCTGATAGCCCGATCCCGTACCGATCTCCAGCACTTTGTCCAGCGGGCCGGCGGCCAGCAGCAGCTCGCTCATGCGCGCGACCATATAAGGCTGGGAAATGGTCTGGTTGTGGCCGATCGGCAGAGCCGTGTCTTCATAGGCACGATGGGCCAGGGCTTCATCGACGAACAGATGCCGGGGTGTCTTGCGAATCACGTCCAGCACACGGGTATTGGACAGGCCTTCTTCATACAAGCGCTGGATCAGTCGCTCGCGAGTACGCTGCGAGGTCATGCCGATCCCGCGACGTAACAGATCATCTTGCTCGCGTGACATCAGATCAGCCCCTCCAGCCAGGTATTCAGGCTATGGAAGCCGTCCTGATAGGTTCGATCCAGTTGCAGCGGAGTAATCGAGACATAACCCTGCATGACCGCATGAAAATCCGTGCCCGCCCCGCCGTCTTCCGCATCGCCGGCGGCGGCTATCCAGTAGCCGACACGACCACGTGGGTCGACGACTTTCACCGGAGCGGCAGCACGGGCGCGATGCCCCAGGCGAGTCAGTTGAATCCCGCGGATATGGTCGAGGGGCAGATTGGGGATATTGACGTTCAGCACCGTACGCGGCGGCAGGTCCAGTTGTTCATGGGCCTCGACCAGCAGGCGCGCATAGTGCGCGGCGGTCGCAAGGTTGTCCGGCTGGCGTGACAGAAACGAAAAGGCAAACGAAGGACGCTCCAGGAAGCGTCCTTCGAGGGCTGCGGCAACCGTCCCGGAATACAGAACATCATCCCCGAGGTTGGCGCCCAGATTGATACCCGAGACCACCATGTCCGGCTCGTGCTCCAGAAGGCCGTTGAGCCCCAGATGCACGCAGTCGGTCGGCGTGCCATTGAGGCCGATGAAACCATTGGGCAGCGTATGCGGGTGCAACGGCCGGTCGAGGGTCAGCGAGCTGCTGGCACCGCTCTTGTCTTGATCAGGGGCGATAACCACACAGTCGGCATAATCCGCCAGCGCCGCATACAGCGCCGCGAGACCGGGTGCAGTTACCCCATCATCGTTTGAAATCAGAATACGCATGGGCTATCCGTCTGCCCAACCGGCACCAGATCGACGAGTTCGCGCACCAATACAGTGGCAAAGCATCCGGGCGGAAGGACGAATTCCAGTTGCAAAATGTCAGGCTCGGGATAATGCCACGTCAAACGGCCAATGGGCAGCCGCAGTATGCGACGTTCGTGCTCCATTCCAGCCTTTATGAGCCATTCGCACAACGCTATCTGCTCAGCGGCAATGCGGTTTTCCAGTTCTGCTGTGGCACCACCCGCCGGGGAAGGTCCCTCGCCCCACTGCGGGCCGGTCGGATGCAGGTCCAGAATGTCGAGCCGAGGATCGCTGCATTCGGCAACACCGGCCGGGAAAAAGCTGCGGCTATCGGTAAATGCCAGCAGATCGCCTGGCTGGGCACGCTCCCAACTGCCATCGGCGACCCGGGCAGACAGCACGCGGTTGAACAGGTAGCTGCGGGCCGTGGACAGCAGCCGGGAACGGACATTGCGCTGCTCCGGCAAGGCCTTGCGCTCAGCGTAATGCCGGGCTTCGCCCAGATTGCCGCCCTGGTAGCCAAAACGCTGGGCACCGAAGTAATTGGGGACTCCCTTGCGGGCGATGGATTCCAGACGCTGATTCAGCGCGTCATGATCGGCATTCAATTGCGTCAGGCGCAGGGTGAAACCATTGGCCGCATGGGCACCGCGCTGCAGCTTGCGCTTGTGGCGGCTGCTCTTGAGGATCTGCAGGGTTTCGTCCTGGGCCGCGGAAAGATCAGGGTCGGCCTTGCCCGGCAGTTGCAGGCTGAACCACTGACGCGTGAGGGCCTGACGGTCCTTGAGGCCGGCGTAGCTGACGGTGCGCAACGGCACGCCTGCGGCACGGGCCAGGCGACGGGCCGCTTCCTCGGTGTTGAGGCCGCGTTTCTCGACCCACAGCCAGAGGTGTTCGCCATCTCCGGACAAGGGAATATCGAGCACTTCATCGACCTGAAAATCTTCGGCAGTCGCCTTGAGAACAGCGCTGCCCAGCGCTTCACCATAGGCCCGCTGGCCCAGCAGCTCCAGTTCGGTCATGCGCGCAGCAACAGCGCGACGGCATGCACCGCGATGCCTTCTTCGCGACCGACGAAGCCGAGTTTTTCAGTAGTTGTGGCTTTTACGTTCACTTGATCCAACTCAACCTGGAGATCTGCGGCTATCAAAGCACGCATCGCATCGATATGCGGGGCCATCTTGGGTGCCTGGGCGACGATGGTGGCGTCGACATTGCCGACTTTCCAGCCTTTGCCTTGCACCTGCTTGAGCACATGGCGAAGCAGTACACGGCTGTCTGCGCCCTTGAATTGCGGATCAGTGTCCGGAAAGTGCTTGCCGATATCGCCCAGCGCAGCAGCTCCCAGCAAGGCATCGCTCAGCGCATGCAGCAGAACGTCGCCGTCGGAATGCGCCAGAAGGCCGAAACCGTGTGCAATCCGCACGCCGCCCAAGGTAATGAAATCGCCCTCAGCGAAACGGTGCACATCATAGCCATGGCCAATACGCATAGAAAAACGCCCTGAAAAAAGTCAGGGCGTGATTCTACCTGCTTTGGCGCAAGTTAGGGCCTGTCGCTGACAGTCATCCGTTCAGAGCCTGGGCATGATGACGCAGATGGTCCTCGATGAAACTGGCAATGAAAAAGTAGCTGTGATCATAGCCAGGCTGCATCCTCAGGGTCAGCGGATGCTGAGCGGCTTTCGCCGCCTGGACCAGCGCTTCGGGTTTGAGCTGATTGACCAGGAAGTCATCCCGGTCGCCCTGATCCACCAGAATCGGCAGTTTTTCCGTGGCATCGGCAATCAATACCGTCGCATCCCACTCGCGCCAGCGTGAGCGGTCCTCACCCAGATAATGAGTAAAAGCTTTCTGCCCCCAAGGGCAATCCATCGGATTACTGATTGGCGAAAACGCCGAAACCGACTGGTAGCGCCCCGGATTGCGCAAGGCACAGACCAGAGCCCCATGACCACCCATGGAATGACCACTGATACCCCGGGCCGCAGAAGCCGGGAAATGCTCCTCGACCAGAGCCGGCAATTCATCGACCACATAATCGTGCATCCGATAATGCTTGGCCCAGGGTTGCGCCGTGGCGTTGAGGTAGAACCCGGCACCGAGCCCGAAGTCCCAGGCACCTTCCGGATCATCGGGCACATCGGCACCACGCGGGCTGGTATCGGGTGCAACCAGGATCAACCCCAGTTCGGCAGCCACCCTCTGGGCCGCGGCTTTCTGCATGAAGTTTTCATCGTTGCAGGTCAGGCCGGACAACCAGTACAGCACAGGCAACTTGCCGCCCTGCTCTGCCTGTGGCGGCAGGTAGACCGCAAATACCATATCGCAACCCAGCACCGTTGAATGATGCTTGTAACGCTTGAGCCAGCCGCCGAAGCTTTTCTGGCAGGACAGATTTTCCAGAGTCATGGTCGCACGCTCCCTAGCTTCAAGTTTCAAGCCTCAAGCTGCAAGAAAGGGCTGTACGCCTCTTGCAGCTTGTAGCTTTTAGCTTGTAGCTGCCCCTCAAAAATGGATTACAGAACGAATGCTTTTGCCTTCGTGCATCAGGTCGAACGCCTTGTTGATGTCTTCAAGACCCATGGTGTGGGTGATGAAGGTATCCAGCGGGATTTCGCCGGTTTGCGACATGTCGACGTAGCTTGGCAATTCGGTACGACCACGCACGCCACCAAATGCCGAACCGCGCCAGACGCGACCGGTCACCAACTGGAATGGACGGGTGGCGATTTCCTGGCCGGCACCGGCCACACCGATGATCACCGACTCGCCCCAACCCTTGTGGCAGCACTCCAGGGCAGCACGCATCAGTTGCACGTTGCCGATGCACTCGAAGGAGAAGTCCACACCGCCATCGGTCATGTCCACGATCACTTCCTGGATCGGACGATCGAAGTCTTTCGGGTTGACGCAATCGGTTGCACCCAGTTGTTTGGCGATTTCGAACTTGGCCGGGTTGATATCGATGGCAATGATGCGCGCCGCCTTGGCCTTGACCGCACCGATGACCGCCGACAGGCCGATGCCGCCCAGACCGAAGATGGCCACGGTATCACCCGGTTTTACCTTGGCGGTATTGAGCACCGCACCGATGCCGGTGGTGACGCCGCAACCCAGCAGGCAGACCTTCTCCAGCGGTGCTTCTTTCTGGATTTTGGCTACCGAGATTTCCGGCAGGACTGTGTATTCGGAAAAGGTCGACGTACCCATGTAGTGGAAAATCGGCTGACCCTTGTAGGAAAAGCGTGCTGTGCCATCCGGCATCAGGCCCTTGCCTTGAGTCGCACGGATCGACTGGCAGAGGTTGGTTTTACCCGACAGACAGAATTTGCACTGACGGCATTCCGGGGTGTACAGCGGAATCACATGGTCGCCCACCGCAACCGAGGTCACGCCTTCACCGATGGCTTCGACAATGGCGCCCCCTTCGTGGCCCAGAATCGCCGGGAAGATACCTTCCGGGTCAGCACCGGAGAGCGTGTAGGCATCGGTGTGGCAAACGCCCGAAGCCACGACCCGCAGCAGCACTTCTCCCGCCTTGGGCATGGCGACATCGATTTCAACGATTTCCAATGGCTTCTTGGCTTCAAAGGCAACAGCAGCACGCGACTTGATCATCGATCTTCTCCAACCAGATAAAAACAAGGTCTGGAGTGTAGTACAGTGCCGTTCAGTTAATAATCCAGACAAAAGCAAAACATTATTGCCATACAGGGATAATCGATGTACGCGAATCGCTGGGAAGGTCTGGACGAGTTCGTTGCGGTGGCCGAATGCGGGCAATTCACCGCAGCCGCCCAACGCCTGGGTGTGTCTTCCTCTCATATCAGTCGCCAGATCGTGCGCCTGGAAGAGCGTCTGCAAACCCGTTTGCTGTACCGCAGCACACGACGTGTAACCCTGACCGAAGCCGGTCAGACTTTTCTGCATCATTGCCAGCGCTTGCAAGACGGACGCGAAGAAGCGCTGCGCGCCGTGGGCGATCTGACCAGCGAACCGAAAGGCCTGCTGCGCATGACCTGCGCCGTAGCCTACGGCGAACGCTTTATCACGCCATTGGTCACGCGCTTCATGGATCTTTACCCGCAACTGCGCGTCGATATCGAGCTGAGCAACGACACCCTGGATCTGGTTCATGAGGGAATGGATCTGGCGATTCGCCTGGGTCGGCTACAGGACTCGCGCCTTGTCGCCGTCAGGCTGGCTCCGCGACGCATGTACCTGTGCGCGTCGCCTTCCTATCTGGAGCGCTACGGCAGGCCTCACAGCCTTTCGGAGTTGAGTCGCCACAATTGCCTGATCGGCAGCAGTGACACCTGGCTGCTTCAGCAGAACGGCAGGGAGTTTTCACAACGAGTCCAGGGCAACTGGCGCTGCAACAGTGGCCAGGCGGTGCTGAACGCCGCATTGCAGGGCGTGGGCCTGTGCCAGCTTCCGGACTATTACGTGCAGGAACACTTGAAAAACGGCAGCCTGATTTCTCTGCTCGAAGCGCACCAACCGCCCAACACCGCCGTCTGGGCGCTTTATCCGCAGCAGCGCCACTTGTCGCCCAAGGTGCGCAAACTGGTCGATTACCTCAAGGAAGGTCTGGCGATGAGGGAAGAATACAGCGTCTAGTTTCCCAGGGATCTGCGCTGACGCAGCCACTCAAGATCTTCGGGGCGAGTTACCTTGATATTGTCGGAACGCCCTTCGATCAAACGAGGCGACTGCCCTGCCCACTCGATGGCCGAAGCGTCATCGGTGATGCTGACGTTCGACACCTTGCTGTCGGCCAGCGCCCGGTGCAAGGCACCGAGACGGAACATCTGCGGCGTGTAAGCCTGCCAGATCAGGCTGCGATCGACGGTCTGCGCCACACGACCATGTTCGTCGGCACGCTTGAGGGTATCGCGGGCCGGAACGGCCAGCAGGCCACCCACCGGATCGTCCGCCAGTTCGCCCAGCAGGTTGTCCAGATCGCTACGGGCGAGATTGGGACGTGCCGCATCGTGGACCAGCACCCAGTCGTCATCGCTGGCCCCCTGGGCATGCAGGTGCAGCAAAGCGTTGAGTACCGAGTCCGAACGTTCCTTGCCGCCATCCACACGCTGGATACGTGAATCCAGTGCACACGGCAGGGTTGGCCAGTAAGGATCATCCACAGCCAGACTGATCACCATGCCCTTGAGACGCGGGTGATCGAGAAAGCAAAGCAGGCTGTGTTCAAGAATAGTGAGGCCGCCCAGTTGCAGGTATTGCTTGGGACGGTCCGCTGCCATGCGAGCACCGACGCCCGCCGCAGGAATCACTGCCCAGAAGGCAGGAAGAGAATCTTTCATTGCACCAACGTCATTGCGCCAACTGATAGAGGGTTTCGCCATCCTTGACCATGCCAAGCTCATGGCGGGCACGTTCTTCAACGGTTTCAAGGCCCTTCTTCAGCTCCATGACCTCAGCATCCAGAACGCGGTTCCGCTCGAGCAGAACTTCGTTTTCAGCATGCTGTTCTGCAATTTGCTCGGTCAGGCTGGCCACTTGAGCCAGGCTTCCGTTACCTACCCACAGGCGATACTGAAGACCACCAAGCAGCAGGATCAGGATGAGGAACAACCAGTTAGGACTGCGCATGAAATATCAGGTACCCAGTAAAAAAGACTGCAGAGCCAGCAATATGAACAATCGACTGAGGGCATTGAGCCTGACATAAGCCAGGCTCAATCACTCCTGATTACAGCGGAGCGTCCGCATCAGGGCTGCATTTATGTCGGCATGACCGGCTTTTTCTGCAGCACCTGTCTTTTACCATCTACGACTCAGCCGCGAAACTCTGCGCGACCACGGTACACGGCTTTGCTACCCAGTTGCTCTTCGATACGCAGCAATTGGTTGTACTTGGATACGCGGTCGGAGCGGCACAGCGAACCGGTCTTGATCTGACCCGCCGAAGTACCGACTGCCAGATCGGCGATGGTCGAATCTTCGGTTTCACCGGAACGGTGCGAGATCACGGCAGTGTAACCGGCAGCCTTGGCCATCTGGATGGCTTCCAGGGTTTCGGTCAGGGTACCGATCTGGTTGAACTTGATCAGGATCGAGTTGGCGATCTTCTTGTCGATGCCTTCTTTCAGGATCTTGGTGTTGGTCACGAACAGATCGTCACCGACCAGTTGAACCTTGTCGCCGATCTTGTCGGTCAGGACTTTCCAGCCAGCCCAGTCGGACTCGTCCAGACCGTCTTCGATGGAGATGATCGGGTAGCGCTGGGTCAGACCGGCCAGGTAGTCGGCAAAACCGGCTGCGTCGAAGGAGTGACCTTCGCCCGACAGGTTGTATTTACCGTCTTCGTAGAACTCGCTCGCCGCGCAGTCCAGAGCCAGGGTCACGTCGGTGCCCAGTTTGTAACCGGCATTGGCCACAGCTTCGGAGATCGCGCCCAGAGCGTCTTCGTTGGAAGCCAGGTTAGGTGCGAAACCACCTTCGTCACCCACTGCAGTGTTCAGGCCACGAGCCTTCAGAACAGCCTTGAGGTGGTGGAAAATCTCGGTGCCCATGCGCAGCGCATCGGAGAAGGTCTTGGCGCCAACCGGCTGAACCATGAACTCCTGGATGTCGATGTTGTTATCGGCGTGCTCGCCACCGTTGATGATGTTCATCATCGGGACCGGCATCGAGTAGACGCCCGGGGTGCCGTTGAGGTTGGCGATGTGAGCGTAGAGCGGCAGATCCTGATCCTGCGCAGCGGCCTTGGCGGCAGCCAGGGAGACAGCGAGGATGGCGTTGGCGCCCAGGCTTGCCTTGTTCTCGGTACCGTCGAGCTTGATCATCGCCTGATCCAGCGCCTTCTGGTCAACCGGGTCCTTGCCCAGCAGCAGATCGCGGATCGGGCCGTTGATGTTGGCTACAGCCTTAAGAACACCTTTACCCAGGTAACGGCTCTTGTCGCCATCACGCAGCTCGAGCGCTTCGCGCGAGCCGGTTGAAGCACCCGATGGCGCGCATGCGGTGCCAATGATGCCGTTATCGAGGAGCACATCTGCTTCCACGGTGGGATTGCCACGGGAGTCGAGAACTTCACGACCTTTGATGTCGACGATTTTTGCCATTGTTGTAAACACTCCAAGATTGACGAAAACGACGCAGCTGGGAAAAAACGATTATCGCTGTCAGGCAAGAAACGAGGCAGGCCTGAATGAGACAACCCCCGACACAAGGACGGGGGAACGGCACTTTACCGGAGAACCGGACTCAAGCGGTCTCGACTGCAGGAAAACTTTTGACCAGTTCATCCAGAGCCTTGAGCTGAGCCAGGAATGGCTCCAGCTTGTCCAGACGCAAGGCACAAGGACCGTCGCATTTGGCGTTGTCAGGATCTGGATGCGCTTCAAGGAACAGTCCGGCCAGATTCTGACTGATACCGGCCTTGGCCAGTTCCAGCACCTGGGCGCGACGGCCACCGGCCGAATCGGCACGACCACCCGGCATCTGCAGGGAATGGGTCACGTCGAAGAACACCGGATAGTCGAACTGCTTCATGATGCCGAAGCCGAGCATGTCCACCACCAGGTTGTTGTAACCGAAGCTGGAGCCACGTTCGCACAGGATCAATTGATCGTTACCGGCCTCTTCGCACTTGGTCAGGATGTGTTTCATTTCCTGAGGCGCAAGGAACTGGGCTTTCTTGATATTGATCACTGCGCCAGTCCTGGCCATGGCGACCACAAGGTCGGTCTGGCGTGACAGGAAAGCCGGCAACTGAATGATGTCGCAGACTTCGGCAACCACTGCCGCCTGCTCGGGCTCATGCACGTCGGTGATCAGCGGAACGTTGAAGGTCTTCTTGATCTCTTCGAAGATCCGCATGCCCGCTTCCAGGCCAGGCCCACGATAGGACGTGACCGAAGAGCGGTTGGCCTTGTCGAAGCTGGCCTTGAACACGTAGGGGATACCGAGCTTTTCGGTAACCCGCACATATTCCTCACAGACCTGCATGGCCATGTCCCGCGACTCCAGCACGTTCATGCCACCAAACAGGACCATTGGCTTGTCGTTGGCAATCTCGATGGAACCTACACGGATGATTTTCTGAGCCATGTTCTGATATCCCTGTCAGGCGTTCTTCTGATGTTGGGCCAGTGCAGCCTTGACGAAGCCGCTGAACAGCGGATGGCCGTCGCGAGGCGTCGAAGTGAACTCGGGGTGAAACTGGCAGGCGACGAACCATGGGTGATCCGGCGCTTCAACCACTTCGACCAGTGCGCCGTCACCGGAGCGACCGGAAATCTTCAGGCCGGCTTCGATCAGTTGCGGCAGCAGCTTGTTGTTCACTTCATAGCGATGGCGATGGCGCTCGACGATGACGTCGCTGGCATAGCACTCATGAACCAGAGAACCGGCTTCGAGCTGGCATTCCTGAGCACCCAGACGCATGGTGCCGCCCAGATCGGAAGCTTCGGTACGGGTTTCCACGGCACCGGTAGCGTCTTCCCACTCGGTGATCAGACCGACGACAGCGTGAGCGCTGGTACGGTCGAACTCGGTGGAGTTGGCATCCTTCCAGCCCAGCACGTTACGGGCGAATTCGATAACGGCCACTTGCATGCCCAGGCAGATACCCAGGTAAGGCACCTTGTTCTCACGGGCGAACTGCACGGCAGTGATCTTGCCTTCGACACCACGCAGACCGAAACCGCCAGGAACCAGAATCGCATCCACACCTTCGAGCAGGCTGGTGCCCTGGTTCTCGATGTCTTCGGAGTCGATGTAGCGCAGGTTGACCTTGGTGCGGTTGGTGATACCGGCGTGGCTCATGGCTTCGATCAACGACTTGTAGGCGTCGAGCAGTTCCATGTACTTGCCGACCATCGCGATGGTGACTTCGTGCTCGGGGTTGAGCTTGGCATCGACCACCTTGTCCCATTCGGACAGGTCGGCACCATTGCATTGCAGGCCGAAGCGCTCGACGACGAAATCGTCCAGGCCCTGGGCGTGCAGCATGCCCGGGATCTTGTAGATGGTGTCGGCGTCTTCCAGGGAAATGACCGCACGCTCTTCAACGTTGGTGAACAGCGCGATCTTGCGACGCGAGGACACATCGACGTGGTGGTCGGAGCGGCAGATCAGCACGTCAGGCTGCAGGCCGATGGAGCGCAGCTCCTTAACCGAGTGCTGGGTAGGCTTGGTCTTGGTTTCGCCAGCGGTGGCGATGTAAGGAACCAGCGTCAGGTGCATCAGCATGGCGCGCTTGGCACCGATCTCGACGCGCAACTGGCGGATAGCTTCCAGGAACGGTTGCGACTCGATGTCACCCACGGTGCCGCCGATCTCGACCAGCGCGACGTCGGCATCACCGGCGCCCTTGATGATACGGCGCTTGATTTCGTCGGTGATGTGCGGGATGACCTGGATGGTCGCGCCCAGATAATCACCACGACGCTCTTTGCGCAGGACGTGTTCGTACACACGGCCGGTGGTGAAGTTGTTGTTCTGGGTCATGGTGGTGCGGATGAACCGCTCGTAGTGGCCAAGGTCCAGGTCGGTTTCGGCGCCGTCGTGGGTAACGAACACTTCACCGTGCTGGAAAGGACTCATGGTCCCCGGATCGACGTTGATGTAGGGGTCCAGCTTGAGCATGGTGACCTTAAGTCCCCTCGCCTCCAGGATGGCCGCCAATGAAGCCGAGGCAATGCCTTTCCCCAATGAAGAAACAACACCGCCCGTGACGAAGATGTAGCGCGTCATGAAAAACCCTAGAAGTCTGCGTTAAAGCGGTCAGAGCCGCCGGGGAAAGCGAAGGAAGGCCGAAGCCCCCGATTACCGACAAAATTCACGGTGCACTCCCGAAACTGCTGCGTTTGAACCGACATGCCAGAAGCTTGTCCATTGGCGCCACATTTTAAGAATCGCCCAGTAAACACTGGTTGGTAACCGGCAACTTGCGTTGGTTCAAAAGAGCCAACAGAAGCTGTATCAAGAAGGGAGCGTAGTCTACCTGAAAGGGCCTTTCAGCTCAAACTTTGGTCGCTCGTCGGTGCAATCCAGTGCAGGCGCCAGTTTCCATGGGGCGCGCCGTCCAGCCCCGGCAGGTTGGCGATGGCCAGCAGTTCATCGTCACGATAGAGCAGCGGCAATCTGCCGCGCACGAACAGCGGCACACCACGCTCATTGAGCAGACGCTTGAGATCGCGATGGCCACGACCTTGCACCTGCATGACTTCGCCGCCCTGGCGATAGCGGATCTGCAAGGGTCCGGCAGGCCCTTCGCCTTCGATCCACACCTGGCCGTTACCGGGCAGACTCAATGGACTGGATGCATCAGGCCAGAGCGACATTTCGCCAGGAGACTGTAACCAGTTGCCCGCCAACCACCAGACATGCCCGTCAGCCCGATGCAGTTCACCGTCGGCCAGCCGCCACAGGGGCCGTGCGTCGTCGGCTGCATTGCACAAGGTTTCCCAGCCAGCCCAGTGATCGGTATCCGGCAGACGGGTCAGCGGTGCCAGCCAGTGGCGCAGCGCATTGCGTTGTCGGGCGGCGGACAGACCGGCCAGTGGCTCCAGAGCCAGCACCGGCCTGCCCAGCCAGGCAAAGGCAGTGTCGGGTCGGGCATTGGCCAGATCCTGCTCCGCCAGCTCACCCAGCAATTGTTCGGCCTCGCCCATGTGTTCGGCAGTACGCGCCATGCTGGCGGACACTTGCGGCCAGCGCGATGCCAGCAAAGGCATGACCCGACCGCGCAGAAAGTTGCGGGACAGTTGTTGATCCTGGTTGCTGGGATCTTCGATCCAGCTCAAGCCATGCTGCCGGGCATAGTCTTCCAGCTCTCCACGGGAAACCGACAACAGCGGTCGCAGCACCCTTCCCTTCCCCATCGCCCGCTGCTGCGACATGGCGGCAAGCCCTCGAACACCCGCACCTCGCAACAGACGAAACAATAAAGTCTCGGCCTGATCGTCACGGTGCTGAGCCGTCAGCAATACATCACCCTCACCCAACCGCTCAATGAAGGCTGCATAACGCGCCTCACGGGCCGCCTGCTCGATACTGGCGCCAGACTTCACCCGCACAGTCACGCTCTGAAAGGAAACGCCGAGCTTCAGGCAAACCTGTCGGCAATGCTCCGGCCAGGCATCGGCAGCGGCCTGCAGGCCGTGATGAACATGGATGGCATTCAGAGACGGCAAGCTCTCGCGTGCGGCGAGCTCAGCCAGAAGGTGCAGCAATACGGTGGAGTCCAGACCGCCGGAAAAACCGACATGCCAGACCGGCGCGTGACGCCAGGGAGCCAGAACCTGAAGCAGTCTGGCGGGGAGATCGTCTCGGTACACAGAAGAGCCCCGTAGGAGCGGATTCATCCGCGAAGCGGGAGCGAATTCATTCGCGAACAAACCGACAAGGTTTGCGGGAATGAATTCGCTCCTACAGAGGGCACACAGCGTTCTATCAGACGCCGTAGCTCATCAGACGCTCGTAACGACGGGCCAGCAGCGCATCGTTGTCCATCTTCTTGAGCATCGCCAACTGGCTGCTCAGCTCTGCACGAATGGTGGCAGAGGCAGCAGCCGGATCACGGTGCGCGCCGCCCAGAGGCTCGGCAATCACCTTGTCGACGATACCCAGACCTTTGAGGCGCTCGGCGGTGATGCCCATCGCTTCTGCAGCATCCGGCGCTTTCTCGGCCGTCTTCCACAGAATCGACGCACAGCCTTCCGGAGAGATCACCGCATAGGTCGAATATTGCAGCATGTTCAACTGGTCGCAGACGCCAATGGCCAGCGCACCACCGGAACCGCCTTCACCGATAACGGTAGCGATGATCGGCGTCTTCAGGCGCGCCATGACCCGCAGGTTCCAGGCAATGGCTTCGCTCTGGTTGCGCTCTTCGGCGTCGATGCCCGGATAGGCACCCGGCGTGTCGATGAAGGTCAGGATCGGCATCTTGAAGCGTTCGGCCATTTCCATCAGGCGGCAGGCCTTGCGATAGCCCTCAGGACGCGGCATACCGAAGTTGCGACGAACCTTTTCCCGGACTTCACGACCTTTCTGGTGACCGATCACCATGACAGGCTGGTCTTCCAGGCGAGCGATACCGCCAACAATGGCCGCGTCATCGGAGAAGTGACGGTCACCATGCAATTCATCGAACTCGGTGAAGATGTGTTCGATGTAGTCCAGGGTGTAAGGACGACGTGGGTGACGCGCCATGCGCGCGATCTGCCAGCTGGTCAGATTGCCGAAGATGCTTTCGGTGAGCGTATTGCTCTTGTCTTGCAGCCGGGCAATTTCATCGCTGATGTTCAGCGAGTTGTCATTACCGACCAAACGCAGTTCTTCGATCTTGGCTTGCAAGTCAGCGATAGGCTGTTCGAAATCAAGAAAATTCGGGTTCATAGGCATCCGTCTTGGGTCGACGGCCAAGAGGCCGGCCGGTTGATCCGTCAGCGCCCTGTCCCATGGAAAGAGCGCGTTCCGGTCGAGATTAAAAGTTCAGGCTGAGCCTAGTCGTTCAGCGATACTGGAGAAAGACGTTCTCACGTCCGAACTGGTCACGCAGAGCTTGAATCAAGCTGTCTGCCGGATCAATTCGCCACTCCTCGCCAAACTGCAATAATGCCCTGGCATCAGGCCCCGTGTAGTCCAGCGTGACAGGGCACGCTCCCCGGTGACGCTTGCACAGATCGCCCAGCCAGCGCAGGCGGTCGCCCTTGAGCGCATCGCAATGCACGGTCAGGCGCAGGCTTTCTGCAAGATTGGTGCGTGCATCCTCGATGCTCATGACGCGCTTGGCACGCAGACGCAGACCACCGGAAAAATCGTCATTACTGATTTCGCCTTCGACTACCACCATAGCATCGGTCTGCAAAAGCGATTGCGCCGAATGGAACGCTTCGGCAAACAGTGAAGCTTCGATACGCGCCGAGCGGTCGTCCAGGGTAATGAACCCCATCTTGTCGCCCTTCTTGTTCTTCATGACCCGCAGGGCAATGATCAGCCCGGCGATGGTCTGGGTATCACGCGCCGGCTTGAGATCGATGATCCGCTGGCGGGCGAAACGCCGGATCTCACCTTCGTACTCATCGATAGGGTGACCGGTCAGGTACAGCCCCAGGGTTTCCTTCTCGCCACGCAGCCGGTCCTTGAGGCTCAGCTCGCGGGTCTTGCGATGGTTGGCATAGACGTCGGCATCTTCTTCGACGAACAGCCCACCAAACAGGTCCGCGTGACCACTGTCACGGCTGCGGGCCGTCTGCTCGGCGGCCTGGATCGCCTCTTCGAGCGCTGCCAGCAGCACCGAACGGTTGCGGTCGATATTGGCCTGATAGGCTTTCGGCTCTTGCTCGAAGTAAGGACCGAGACGATCCAGCGCACCACTGCGAATCAGGCCGTCCAGGGTCCGCTTGTTGACCCGCTTGAGATCGACGCGAGCACAGAAATCGAACAGATCCTTGAACGGACCGGCCGCACGGGCTTCGGTAATGGCCTCCACCGGCCCCTCGCCCACGCCCTTGATTGCGCCCAGCCCGTAAAGAATCCGGCCATCGTCGCTGACCGTGAACTTGAACTCGGAGATATTCACGTCCGGCGCATCGAGGCGCAGCTTCATGGTCCGCACTTCTTCGATCAAGGTCACGACCTTGTCGGTGTTGTGCATATCCGCAGACAACACGGCCGCCATGAACGGTGCCGGGTAATGGGTCTTGAGCCATGCCGTCTGGTAGGACACCAGCCCGTAGGCGGCGGAGTGGGACTTGTTGAAGCCGTAACCGGCGAATTTCTCCACCAGGTCGAAAATGTTACCCGCCAGGTCCGGGTCGATATTGTTGGTCTTGCAGCCTTCGATGAAACCGCCGCGCTGCTTGGCCATTTCCTCGGGCTTTTTCTTACCCATCGCACGACGCAGCATGTCGGCGCCACCAAGGGTATAACCGGCCATGACCTGAGCGATCTGCATCACCTGTTCCTGATACAGGATGATGCCGTAGGTCGGCGCCAGTACCGGCTTGAGGCCGTCATACTGGTAATCGACATGGGGATAGGACAGCTCTGCACGACCGTGCTTGCGGTTGATGA
This sequence comes from Pseudomonas capsici, assembly GCF_017165765.1. Classification (GTDB taxonomy): domain Bacteria; phylum Pseudomonadota; class Gammaproteobacteria; order Pseudomonadales; family Pseudomonadaceae; genus Aquipseudomonas; species Aquipseudomonas capsici. Next base: position 246,375 of record NZ_JAFGZD010000005.1, on the reverse strand, counting down.
AGTCGTCCACCATCCCGGACTGCAAAGGCCCCGGACGGAACAGGGCCACCAGTGCGATCAGGTCTTCCAGGCAGTCGGGCTTGAGCTTCTTGATCAGCTCTTTCATGCCGCGGGATTCAAGCTGGAATACCGCTGTGGTTTCTGCCCGCTGCAACAGCTGGTAGGTCGGCATGTCGTCGAGCGGAATGAAGGCGATATCCAGAGGCTCTTCGTTGGCCTTGGCGCGATCACGGTTGATGGTCTTGAGCGCCCAGTCGATGATGGTCAGGGTACGCAGACCGAGGAAGTCGAACTTCACCAGACCCGCGGCCTCGACATCGTCCTTGTCGAACTGGGTTACCAGACCGTCGCCAGCCTCGTCGCAATAGATCGGCGAGAAGTCGGTCAGCTTGGTCGGCGCAATGACCACACCACCCGCGTGCTTGCCGACGTTACGCACAACCCCTTCAAGCTTGAGGGCCATTTCCCAGATTTCCGCCGCTTCCTCGTCGGTCTTGAGGAAGTCGCGCAGGATCTCTTCCTGCTCGTAGGCTTTTTCCAGGGTCATGCCGACTTCGAACGGAATCATTTTCGACAGGCGATCGGCCAGCCCGTAGGACTTGCCCTGCACCCGCGCCACGTCACGCACCACAGCCTTGGCGGCCATGGAACCGAACGTGATGATCTGGCTGACCGCATTGCGGCCATATTTCTCGGCCACATAATCGATCACCCGGTCGCGACCATCCATGCAGAAGTCGACGTCGAAGTCGGGCATCGATACCCGTTCCGGGTTGAGGAAGCGCTCGAACAGCAGGTCGTATTCCAGCGGGTCCAGGTCCGTGATCTTCTGCACATACGCCACCAGAGACCCGGCACCCGAGCCTCGACCCGGGCCGACCGGCACACCGTTGTTCTTGGCCCACTGGATAAAGTCCATAACGATCAGGAAGTAACCGGGGAACCCCATCTGGATAATGATATCCAGCTCGAAATTCAGCCGGTCGACATAGACCTGACGTTTGGCCTCGTAATCTTCGGTGGTATCTCTGGGCAGGAGAACAGCCAGACGCTCTTCCAGCCCCTCGAACGATACCTTGCGGAAATACTCATCGATGGTCATGCCATCGGGAATCGGGAAGTTGGGCAGGAAGTGCGTACCCAGCTTGACGTCGATATTGCAGCGCTTGGCAATTTCGACCGTGTTTTCCAGCGCCTCGGGCAGGTCGCTGAACAACTCGGCCATTTCCTCGGGGCTTTTCAGATACTGCTGATCGCTGTAGTTGTGCGAGCGCCGCGGGTCGTCCAGCGCCCGCCCCTCGCCAATGCAGACACGGGTTTCGTGCGCTTCGAAATCGCTCTGCTTGATAAAGCGCACATCGTTGGTTGCAACCAGCGGTGCACCGTGACGATCAGCCAGGGCAACGGCAGCATGCAGATGCTCTTCATCGTTGGTCCGGTTGGTACGCTGCACTTCGACGTAGAAACGATCGGGGAAAATCGCCATCCACTCGCGCAACAGCTCATCGGCCTCGCCCGGATTGCCGCCGAGCAGGGCCATGCCGATCTCGCCCTCCTTGGCCGCCGACAGGGCAATCAGCCCTTCATTGGCTTCGGCGACCCATTCACGCTCGACGATGATCAGCCCGTTGCGCTGGCCTTCGATAAAGCCTCGGGAAATCAGCTCGGTCAGATTGCGATAGCCCTGGGGATTCATCACCAGCAGGCTGATGCGGCTGAGCGGAGCATCTTCGTCCTTGCCTGCCAGCCACAGGTCGGCACCACAGATCGGTTTGATCCCCGCGCCCTGGGCCGCTTTGTAGAACTTGACCAGCGAACACATGTTGTTCTGATCGGTCACCGCCACGGCAGGCATATTCATGCCGGCCAGAGCCTTGATCAGTGGTTTGACCCGGACCAGACCATCGACCAGAGAGTATTCGGTGTGCAGGCGTAGATGAACGAAAGAAGCCGGCATGGTGATCCTATAGCGCGAAAACACAAAAAACGAAGGTCAGGATTGTAGCGAGCCTTGGCCGATACGTCAGTCCTGCAGCAGCCCATTCGAGCTGAAGGACGAAGCGACCGAAATGGACTCACGCGCTTCCCAGGCCGCCCGTACCGGCCCGAAGGAGCGCCGGTGAATCGGCGTCGGCCCGAGACGGGACAGAGCTTCCAGATGCACGGCTGTCGGATAACCCTTGTGCCCGCCCATACCGTAACCGGGATACATCAGCTCGAAAGCGGCCATTTCCCGATCACGGGTGACCTTGGCCAGAATCGATGCGGCCGCAATGGCTGGCACCTTGGCATCGCCTTGCACCACTGGCGCACAGGGAATCGACAGTTGCGGACAACGATTGCCATCGATCAATGCCAGCCTGGGCGTGATGCTCAGGCCTTCCACGGCACGCTTCATGGCCAGCATGGTGGCATGCAGAATGTTCAGTTCGTCGATTTCATGGACTTCGGCGCGGGCCACGAACCAGCACAGGGCCTTCTCGCAGATCTCGTCGTACAGTTTCTCGCGGCGCGCTTCGGTGAGCTTCTTGGAGTCATTGAGCCCCAGTATCGGCCTTGCGGGGTCGAGAATCACCGCTGCGGTCACCACGTCGCCACACAGTGGACCACGGCCGACTTCATCGACGCCCGCGACCAGATCCTCGACCAGATTGAAATCCAAACCTATTTGCATTGCTCGGGAACTCACAGTGAAGGCGAATGGCCAAGCAGGCTCAGCACCGCATCGGCTGCCTGATTGGAGGCGTCACGGCGCAGGGTGCGATGAATCTCGTCGAAGCCCGCCGTCTGCACCTGCCCGTCATCGAGCAGCGGCAGCAAGGTCCTGGCCAGCGCTTCGGGCGTTGCGTCATCCTGCAACAGTTCAGGCACCAGCAGACGCTGGGCCAGCAGATTCGGCAGTGAAACGTAGGGGCTCTTGACCAGCCGCTTGAGAATCCAGAAAGTCAGCGGTGCCAGACGGTAGGCAACCACCATGGGCCGCTTGTACAGCAAGGCTTCCAGTGTCGCGGTGCCGGAGGCGATCAATACGGCATCACAGGCAGCCAGCGCCACATGGGAGCGGCCATCCAGCAACATGACCGGCAGATCACGACCTTGCAGCAGTTGCTCCACCTGAGCCCGCCGCTGAGGGCTGGCGCAGGGCAGGACGAAGCGCAGACCGGGGCGCTGTACCAGAAGACGCTCGGCCGTATCGAAAAACAGGCTCCCCAGACGACCGACTTCACCGCCACGGCTACCCGGCATCAGCGCCACCACCGGCCCGTCACCCAGTCCAAGCTCGGCACGCGCCGCAGGACGATCGGACTCGAGAGGAATGGTGTCGGCAAGCGGATGCCCGACAAAACGCACGGGCACGCCCTTCTCTTCGTAGAAACGGGCCTCGAACGGCAGCAGGGTCAACATCAGATCGCAGCCTTCGCGAATCTTCAGGACACGCTTCTGCCGCCAGGCCCATACCGAAGGGCTGACGTAATGCACGGTCTTGATCCCGGCACGCCGTAGCTGGAGTTCGATATTGAGGGTGAAGTCAGGGGCATCGATACCAATGAAAACATCGGGTTTCTCGTCGATGAGGATCTGGACCAGCAATTTGCGCCGCGCCAGCAGCTCTCGCAGGCGGCCCAGCACTTCCACCAGCCCCATGACCGACAGGCGCTCCATGGGAAAGCTGGAAACCATGCCTTCGGCTTCCATCAACGGGCCACCGACGCCAATAAATTCGACATCGGGATGGCGCGCCTTGATGGCACGCATCAGTCCCGAACCGAGAATATCGCCGGACGCTTCTCCAGCTACCAGAGCGATGCGCAATGAGCCAGCCATGGTCAGCGGGTAATACCGCGGGTCGAAGTCTGGATTGACTGAAGGAAGATCGCGACCTCGGGAAACAGCGAGGCAGGCTCCGCCAGTTCGGCAATCGCCTGATCCACGGTCAGGCCCTGCCGATAGACCGTCTTGTAGGCCTTGCGCAGTGCATGAATGGCTTCTTCGGAGAAACCACGACGGCGCATGCCCTCGAAGTTCATGCTGCGGGCTTCGGCCGGGTTGCCAAATACGGTGACGAAGGCCGGCACATCCTTGCCGATCGCCGTACCCATGCCGGAGAAGCTGTGGGCACCGATATGGCAGAACTGATGAACCAGGGTGAATCCGGACAGGATCGCCCAGTCGTCTACATGCACGTGACCGGCCAGAGCCGTGTTGTTGACCAGGATGCAGTGATTGCCGATGACGCTGTCATGCCCGATATGGGCGTAGGCCATGATCAGGTTATGGTCACCCAGGGTGGTCTCGGCGCGATCCTGAATGGTCCCGCGGTGAATCGTCACCCCTTCGCGAATCACGTTGTGATCGCCGATCACCAGACGAGTCGCTTCGCCCTTGTACTTGAGGTCAGGCGTGTCCTCGCCTACCGAGGAAAACTGGTAAATACGGTTGTGCTTGCCGATCCGCGTCGGCCCCTTGAGGATGACATGCGGACCAATGACCGTACCCTCGCCGATTTCCACACCTGGTCCGACGATCGACCAGGGGCCGACCTCAACATCATCGGCCAGGATGGCCGTCGGATCGATGATTGCGCGAGGGTCAATCAAACTCATAGCTTGCGTTCCGCACAGATGATTTCTGCGGAGCATACAGGTTTACCGTCGACCGAGGCCTGGCATTCGAACTTCCAGATCTGGCGCTTGCTGCTCAGGAACTTCGCTTCCAGAACCAGTTGATCGCCCGGCAGCACCGGCTGACGGAAGCGCAACTTGTCCGAACCCACGAAATAGTAAATCGTGCCGTCGGCAGGTTTCGAGTCGAGCAGTTTGAAAGCCAGAATACCGGCAGCCTGAGCCATCGCCTCGATGATCAGGACACCCGGCATGATGGGATGGTCAGGGAAATGGCCGTTGAAAAAGGGCTCGTTGACGCTGACATTCTTGTAGGCGCGAATGCTTTTGTTCTCGATATCCAGCTCTGTCACACGATCTACCAACAGAAACGGGTAACGATGAGGCAGGTATTCGCGAATTTCTTTAATGTCCATCATTTCGAGGGGAAGCCTGTAATAAAGATTGGGAGTGCGTCGCTACTACGCAGCACTCCTCTGCATCAAGGGTGGCAGTTTATCGCCTGTACGCGCTTGATATGAAAAAGGTATCAGCCATCAGATGAAACATTACCGTCAGAGGTCACTGTCTCGACGATCTTTTCAAGCTTCTGCAGTCGCCGCGCCATGTCATCGAGCTTGCGAATGCGCGCTGCACTCTTGCGCCACTCGCCGGCAGGCTGCATCGCGGTACCGGAAGAATAGGAGCCGGGCTCGGTAATGGAGTGAGTGACCATCGTCATGCCGGTGATGAAAACGCCATCACAGATATCGATATGCCCCACCAGACCGACACCACCGGCCAGCATGCAGTGCTTGCCGATTTTCGTGCTTCCCGAAATACCGACACAGGCGGCCATGGCGGTGTGATCACCGATCTGGACGTTATGGGCAATCTGGATCTGGTTGTCGAGCTTCACGCCGTTGCCGATGCGGGTATCGGCCAGTGCGCCGCGGTCAATCGCCGTATTGACGCCGATCTCCACATCGTCACCGATGCTGACACCGCCAATCTGGGCAATCTTCTGCCAGACGCCTTTCTCGTTGGCAAAGCCGAAGCCTTCGCCACCCAGCACGGCACCCGACTGGATGACGACACGCTTGCCAATGCGCACATCGTGATAGAGCGTCACGCGAGGAGCCAGCCAGCCGCCTTCACCGATCTCGCTGCGGGCACCGATGAAGCAATGGGCACCGACAGTCACGTTCGCGTCAATCCGCGCACCGCTCTCGATCACCGCATAGGCACCGATGCTGGCAGTAGGATCTACCTGAGCATCTTCGGCGACAACAGCCGTAGCATGCACACCGGCAGCAGCCTTGGGCTTGGGATCGAACAGATGCGAGATTCGTGCATAGGCCAGATACGGATCCGGCACCAGCAGCGCGTCGCCAGCGTAGCCTTCAGCGTCTGCCGGTTTCAGCAGCACCGCACCGGCCCGGGCATCCACGAGATACTTGCGATACTGTGGATTTGCCAGGAAGCTGAGCTGATCAGGGCCGGCCTCTTGTAAAGTGGCCAGCCCCGTAATGTTCTTGTCCTGGTCGCCACGTAACGTGGCGCCAAGGTACTCGGCCAACTGGCCGAGTCTGATAATTGTACTCATGGATTACTTCAGCTGGTTCATGCGCTCGATGACCTGGCGAGTGACGTCATACTGAGGTTTGACATCAATCACTGCACCGCGCTCGAACACCAGGTCGAAACCACCTTTCTTGATGACTTCTTCAACAGCCTGATCCAGCTTTGGCTTGAGCTGCTTGAGCATTTCACGGTCGGCAACGGCCTTGGCTTCGTTCAGTTCCTTGGACTGGAACTGGAAGTCACGAGCCTTTTGCTTGAATTCAAGCTCCAGACGCTCACGCTCAGGCTGAGCCATCTTGTCGCCACCACTTACCAGACGATCCTGAATGCCCTTGGCGCTGCTTTCCAGAGTCTTGAGTTTGGTCAGTTGCGGACCGAATTTCTTCTCGGCATCCACGGCATATTTCTTGGCAGCGTCGGATTCCAGCAAGGCCATCTGATAGTTCAGGACGGCGATTTTCATGTCCGCAAACGCAGGGCCTGCGACGAGAACGGTTGCCAGCATTACCAATTGAGTCAACTTACGCACAATACACTCCTACACAATTCGTTTCGTTATCAGTAATCAGACGCTTAGAAAGTCTGACCCAGGGAGAATTGGAAAACCTGAGTTTCGGCTTCGTTGTCCGGCTTCTTGACCGGCATGGCCAGGGCGAAGCTCAGAGGACCGAGAGCGGTGATCCAGGTAACACCGACACCGACAGAACTCGCCATGCCGGAAAGGTCTATGTTGTTGCACTCGACCCGCTGACCATTGAGCGTCCTGTTGGAATCGCAATTGGAGTCGAACACGTTACCCACGTCCCAGAACACGGAAGTACGCAGAGAACGCTGATCCTTGATGAACGGCAGCGGGAACATGACCTCTACACCACCCTGAACCAGTACGTTGCCACCGAATGGCAGCGGATCCTGATCCGGGTCAGCAAGTGTACCGGGGTTGCGGCCGGAACTTGGCGTGCTGCGAGGACCCAGGGTGCTGTCCTTGAAGCCGCGAACCGAGTTGAAGCCACCGGCATAGTAGTTTTCATAGAACGGCAGACCGGAGGTCGAACCGTAGCCGTCACCATAACCCAGCTCGGTGTGCAGACGCAGGGTGTAGTTATCGGTAATCGGATGGAAATACTGTGCGCGGTAGTCCAGCTTGTAGAAGGACAGGTCGCTGCCCGGCAGAGTGGTTTCGAACACGAGGCTCTGAGAGTGACCACGGGTTGCCAGCACACCTTTGTTCAGGGTGGACTCGGACCAGCCGATGGAACCCTTGAAGTTCAGGAAGCTGTCGCCTTCCTTGTTGATGAAGTCGAAGATCTCGTCAACGGTGTAAGTACCGGTCTTGATCTTGTCCTGCTGAACGTTCAGGCCGTAGGTCAGACGCGAAGTCTCACTGATCGGATAGCCCAGGTTGATACCCGCACCCAGGCTGTCCACCGCATAGCTCGCCACGTCGACATCGAGTTCGTCGTAGTTGGTCGTACGATAGAAGGCGCTGTAGCCCAGGCTCACACCATCGGCAGTCCAGTACGGATCGACATAGCTGAAGTTGTAACGGCTCTGGTATTCGCTACGGGTCAGGCCGATGCTGACACGGTTACCCGTACCCAGGAAGTTGTTCTGGCTGATGGAACCGCCGAGAATCAGACCGGCGCTCTGTGCAAAGCCGACGCTGGCGGTAATCGAACCGGACGCCTGCTCTTCAACGGCGTAGTTGACGTCCACCTGATCATCGGTGCCCGGCACGGCAGGCGTTTCGACGTTCACTTCCTTGAAGAAGCCCAGGCGGTCCAGACGGGTTTTCGACTGGTCGATCAGATAGGTCGAAGCCCAGCCGCCTTCCATCTGACGCATTTCGCGACGCAGTACTTCGTCCGCAGACTTGGTGTTGCCACGGAAGTTGATACGGTTCACGTAAGCACGCTTGCCCGGATCGACCACAAAAGTGATGTCGACGGTATGGTCTTCGTCGTTCGGAGTCGGTACGCCGTTGACGTTGGCGAAGGTGTAGCCTTCGTTACCCAGACGACGGGTGATCAGCTCGGAAGTAGTGGTCATGACCTTGCGCGAGAACACCTGACCCGGCTGGACCAGCAGCAGGGACTTGACCTGATCTTCAGGCACTTTCAGGTCACCGCTGAGCTTGACCGACTTGACGCTGTATTTTTCGCCTTCGTTGACGTTGACCGTGATGTACACGTTCTTCTTGTCAGGCGTGATCGAAACCTGGGTCGAGGCGATATCCATGTTGATATAGCCGCGGTCCAGGTAGTAGGAACGCAGACGCTCGAGGTCGCCGGAAAGTTTTTCACGGGCGTACTTGTCGTCGTTCTTGAAGAAGGAAAGCCAGTTGGTGGTCTTGAGTTCGAACAGGTCGATCAGGTCTTCGTCAGGGAAAACCGAGTTGCCCACCACGTTGATGTGCTGGATGGCAGCAACGGTGCCTTCGTTGATATTGATCTTCAGACCCACACGGTTGCGCGGCTGAGGAATGACCTCGGCAGCAACTTCGGCAGAGTAACGGCCCTGGGCAACATACTGGCGCTGCAGCTCGTTACGCACGCCCTCGAGGGTCGCACGCTGGAAGATCTCACCCTCGGCCAGGCCGGACTGTTTCAGCCCTTTCATCAGGTCTTCGGTGGAAATCGCCTTGTTGCCTTCGATTTCGATGCTCGCAACGGAAGGACGCTCGACGACGGTAATGACAAGAACATTGCCATCACGTCCCAGCTGGATATCTTGAAAGAAACCGGTTTTGAACAACGCACGAGTCGCGTCAACCAGACGACCATCGTCCGCCTGCTCGCCCACGTTGAGCGGCAAGGCGCCAAAGACGCTACCGGCGGACACCCGCTGAAGGCCGTTGACACGGATATCGGAGATGGTGAAGGACTCGGCGTGAACTTCGGCGATCATCAGTACGGCAAGAACCGCAGTTAGCAGCAGACGTTTCATGAAGTCCTTTCTTATTCCAACTGGCAATAAACAAACTGCCGCAAAATGCGGCAGATTTCGCAACACAGCAAGGACTTACAGTCGTCCCAGATCGTTGACCAGTGCGAGCAACATGACACCCACCACCAGACTGATACCGATCTGAACTCCCCAACCTTGTACCTTTTCCGAAAGGGGGCGACCACGTGCCCACTCGATCAGATAAAACAGCAAATGCCCGCCATCAAGCACAGGGATCGGCAATAGATTCAGAACCCCCAGGCTTATGCTCAGATAAGCGAGGAAGTTCAGGAAATCGCCAATGCCCGACTGGGCTGAAGCGCCCGCCACTTTAGCAATGGTTATCGGTCCACTCAAGTTTTTTACCGAGAGCTCGCCGAACAACATTTTCCTGAGCGAATCCAGTGTCAGCACGCTCATGTTCCAGGTGCGGCTGACGCCCTCGGCCACAGCAGCCAGAGGACCATAGCTGACTTCGCGCAACATCTCGGGCGGCCAGTCGACACCCTTGACGCCAGCCCCCAGATAGCCTGTTGCAGCCTTGCCCTCGCCACGTGCCGCCAGAGTCAGCGGAACGTCGAGCTGCGCACCATCACGTTCGATACGCAGAGAAATTCTTGCATCCGGACGCTCGCGAACCCAATCGACAACCTGCTGCCACTCACTGAGCGGCTTGCCATCGACTGCCAGCAACAGATCGCCGGTTTTCAGACCTGCCGCCTGGGCAGGACCTTTCGGATCAAGCTCAGCCAATACCGGTGCCAGCGCCGGACGCCACGGACGAATACCCAGGGAACGGATCGGATCAGGCTCTTCGGCACCCTTGAGCCAGTTGTCCAGCGCCAGGGTGTGCGGGGTATCGACCGTCGAGCCCTGGTCGCGAACCTTGATGGCGATGGTGCCGCTTTCGCCGAGGCGACGGACCAGTTGCAGGTTGACGGCAGACCAGCCCGAAGTTGCCTCGCCGTCTACCGAAACGATTTCCTGGCCAGCGTGCAGACCGGCCTGCTGAGCGATACTGCCTGTCTCCACTGCACCGATGACAGGACGAACCTGCTGACTGCCCAGCATGGCCAGCGCCCAGAAAAATACAATGGCCAGCAGAAAGTTGGCCGCAGGACCGGCAATGACAATGGCAATGCGCTGATAGACCGTCTTGCGATTGAACGACTGGTCGGCCAGATGTTCAGGCACATCACCTTCACGCTCATCGAGCATCTTGACGTAGCCGCCCAGAGGAATCGCAGCCACGACGAACTCGGTCCCATGGCGATCATGCCAGCGAACCAGCGGAGTACCGAAGCCCACCGAAAAGCGGAGAACCTTGACACCACAACGCCGGGCTACCCAGAAGTGGCCGAATTCGTGAAAGGTAACCAGTACACCCAGCGCAATCAGGGTGCCAATGATCATATATAGCGCGCTCATCAACCTTCTCCGGGTGCCGGCATACCGGCAACTGTGTTTATCATCGCAGCTGCAAAAGCCTGCTCCCGATACAGCACATCGACCCTGTCATCCATGTTCAGTTATCGTCCGTTTCGTTCCAGCCAAAGCCCTGCCAGAACACGCGCTTTTGCATCGGCAGCAAAGACAGCATCGAGCTCTTCGACCGCAACGGCAGGCTCAAGATTCAGCACCTGCTCGATCATACCCGCGATTTCCAGATAACCGATACGCTTGTCGAGAAATGCGGCGACAGCCACTTCATTGGCGGCATTGAGCATGGCTGGAACACTTCCTCCTGCCTGCGCCGCCTGCCGGGCCAGACGCAGGCACGGGAAACGTTCCTCGTCGGGCTCTTCGAAATCCAGCTGGCCGATACGGAACAGATCCAGCGCAGAAACGCCGGAATCCATACGCTCCGGCCATGCCAGCGCATTGGCAATCGGGGTACGCATGTCCGGATTTCCAAGCTGCGCCAATACCGAGCCATCCACATAATCCACCATCGAATGGATGACGCTCTGGGGATGAATGACGACTTCAACCTGATCCGGGCGAGCATCGAACAGCCAGCAGGCCTCGATCAGCTCCAGCCCCTTGTTCATCATGGTGGCCGAATCCACGGATATCTTGCGCCCCATGGACCAGACCGGATGCGCGCAGGCCTGCTCGGGGGTCACGTCATGCAATTGCGCCAGAGGCGTCTTGCGAAACGGACCGCCCGATGCAGTCAGAAGAATACGCCTGACACCCACGGAACTCAGGCCGCGGGAAAAGTCCACCGGCAGGCATTGAAAGATCGCATTGTGCTCACTGTCGATAGGCAGCAATACCGCCCCGCTCTGCCGGACAGCCTGCATGAACAGGGCACCGGACATGACCAGCGCCTCCTTGTTCGCCAGCAGGACCTTCTTGCCCGCCTCGACGGCTGCCAGGGTCGGCCGCAGACCGGCCGCACCGACAATGGCGGCCATGACGGCATCGACCTGAGGGTGTGCAGCCACCTCACACAGACCGCCCTCCCCCACCAGCACCCGGGTATCGAGCCCGGCGGCAGCCAGATCGTCCTGCAACTTGCGGGCAACATCCTGGGTTGGCACCACGGCGAAGCGCGGCGTATGCGCGATGCACAACGCCAGCAACTCTTTCAGACGGGTAAAACCGGTCAGTGCGAAAACCCGATAACGGGTCGGGTGACGAGCGATGACATCCAGCGTGCTGAGACCAATCGAACCGGTAGCACCAAGGACAGTAATCTGTTGCGGTTTCACAGCACACCCCAGTCAGCAGCCCAGAGCAGCACGGCAAAAACCGGGATGGCCGCCGTCAGGCTGTCGATACGATCCAGCACGCCGCCATGACCGGGCAGCAGGTTACTGCTGTCCTTGACGCCGGCCTGACGCTTGAACATGCTTTCGGTCAGATCGCCGACCACCGAAATCAGCACGATGGCAGCCGCGCCCAGAAGAGCGACGATCAACTGCGAAACCGCCCAGCCGCGGGAAATGCCTACGCCGGCAGTGATAAGCAGAGTGACCACCAGACCACCATAGACACCTTCCCAGCTTTTACCCGGACTGACCCTGGGTGCCAGCTTGCGCTTGCCGAATGCCTTGCCGGAAAAATAGGCGCCAATGTCAGCCGCCCATACCAGCACCATGACCGCCAGAATCAATCCATTGCCCAGAGGCCATTGCTTGATAAGGATAAGTCCTTGCCAGGCAGGCAGCAGGATCAGCAGACCAATGACCAGCTTGCAGGCGGCACTCGCCCAGTAATCGCTGGAATCGGGGAATGTGAGCACCAGAAAGGTCGCCACACACCACCAGATGACTGCGGCGACCAGAACCCAGGGCGCAAGCCCCGGCACCAGATACATGAGGAACAGCAGCAAGGCGACCGCGGCGGCATAAGCCAACCGCATGCCCTGGGCCACGAGCCCCGCCAGCCTTGCCCATTCCCAGGCACCCAGCACCACGACCAGACCGATGAACAGGGCGAAGTCGGCGCCTTTGAGCAGGAAGAACCCGCACAGAGCGACCGGCAGCAGGATAAGTGCAGTGATGATCCGTTGTTTCAGCATTAAGCCCGGGCTCCAGCTTCGACCTGTTCGCTGGTTTTACCGAAGCGACGTTGGCGCGAAGCGAAATCGGCCAGCGCAGCGCGCATGGCATCGTGTTTGAAGTCCGGCCAGAACAGGTCGGAAAAGTACAGCTCGGCATAAGCCAACTGCCAGAGCAGGAAGTTACTGATGCGGTGCTCGCCACCCGTACGGATGCACAGGTCCGGCAACGGCAGATCGCCAGTTGCCAGACAGGTCTGCAACAGTTCGGGGGTGATGTCTTCAGGCTGCAGATGCCCGGCCTGAACCTCACGGGACAGACGCTGGGCAGCCTGGGCGATATCCCACTGCCCACCGTAGTTGGCAGCGATCTGCAGAACGAAACTGCTGTTGCCAGCCGTCTGCTGCTCCGCCTCACGCATGGCCGCCTGAAGTTCGGGATGGAAACGCGAGCGATCACCGATGATGCGCAGGCTGATGCCATTCTCGTTCAGACGACGGGTTTCGCGCCGCAGGGCCGTGAAGAACAACTCCATCAAGGCCCCGACCTCCTCGGCCGGACGCTGCCAGTTTTCGCTGGAGAACGCGAACAACGTCAGCACCTCGACCTTGGCCTCGGCACACACCTCAATGACCGCACGCACGGCATCGACGCCTGCCTTGTGACCAGCAACACCTGGCAGCAGACGCTTCTTGGCCCAGCGATTATTACCATCCATGATAATCGCGACATGGCGTGGCACCGAAGACGATGCGGCCGGTTTTGTCTTTTCCATGAAAGCGCCCCGAACCTTATACGGCCATGAGGTCTGCTTCTTTCTGCTTCACCGCCACTTCGATGTCCGCAACGAACTTGTCGGTCAGTTTCTGGATGTCATCAGCAGCACGACGCTCTTCGTCTTCGCTGATTTCCTTTTCCTTGACCAGATCCTTGTACTGGCTCAGCGCATCGCGACGGATGTTGCGTACGGCAACACGTGCGTCTTCGGCAGCATCACGAGCCTGCTTGGTGAAGCCTTTACGGGTTTCTTCGGTCAGAGCCGGCATGCTGATCAGCAGCAGCTCGCCCAGGTTGGTAGGGTTGAAGCCCAGGCCGGAGCTCTGGATCGCCTTGTCTACCGCGCTCAGCATGTTGCGCTCGAACGCCACGACCTGCAGGGTACGGGAGTCCTTTACAGAGATGTTGGCGACCTGCTTGATCGGGGTATCGGAGCCGTAGTAAGGCACCATGACACCTTCGAGGATATCGGGGTGCGCCTTGCCAGTACGGATGCGGCTGAATGCGTGCGCCAGCGACTCGAGGCTCTTCTGCATGCGTGTCTGGGCGTCTTTCTTGATTTCGTTGATCATTGTTGAACTTCCTCGATCAGGGTTCCTTCAGCGCCGCCATGTACGATATTCAGCAGGGCGCCGGGTTTGTTCATGTTGAAGACGCGCAACGGCATCTTGTGATCGCGACACAGGCAGATAGCCGTCAGATCCATTACACCCAGCTTGCGATCCAGCACTTCATCGTAAGACAGATGATCGAACTTCTCGGCATTCGGGTCCTTGAACGGATCTGCGGTGTAGACACCATCGACCTTGGTCGCCTTGAGGACGACATCGGCATCGATTTCGATCGCACGCAGGCAGGCAGCCGAATCCGTAGTGAAAAACGGATTACCGGTTCCGGCGGCAAAAATGACGACTTCCTTGGAGTTGAGATGGCGCATGGCCTTACGACGATCGTAATGATCGGTCACGCCCATCATCGAGATGGCAGACATCACGATAGCCGAGATATTGGCCCGCTCCAGCGCGTCACGCATTGCCAGGGCATTCATCACAGTGGCCAGCATGCCCATGTGATCGCCTGTTACCCGATCCATTCCGGCAGCACTCAGGGCTGCACCACGGAACAGGTTGCCACCACCGATAACCAGCCCGACCTGAACGCCGATACCAACCAGCTGGCCGACTTCCAGCGCCATGCGATCCAGTACCTTGGGGTCGATACCGAAATCTTCCGACCCCATCAGGGCCTCGCCGCTAAGCTTGAGTAGAATGCGTTTATAGCGAGCCTGATAACCACTGCCCTGCTGAGCCATTGCGAATCTCTCCTGCGGCGTTTTCTGAAAAAAATCTGTGCGGGCCGTTGCAGGCCTGCGCTTACTCTAGCTTGACGCTGCGAGAGCGTCTGGAGAATGCAGCCTTGACGGCCAATTCTCAAAGGGAAATTCCCTTTCTTCTTTGACAAAGAGGCCGCGCGCGTGAGCGGGCAGCCTCTTTGGGGCGACAGTTATAAAACCGTCTTACTTCTTGCTTGCAGCTACTTGAGCAGCAACTTCTTCAGCGAAGTTGTCGACTGGCTTCTCGATGCCTTCGCCCACTTTGAAGTAGGTGAAAGATACGATTTCAGCGCCAGCTTTCTTCGCCAGGGCACCCACGGTGATTTCAGGGTTCTTGACGAATGCCTGCTCTACCAGGCTGGCTTCGGCCAGGAACTTGGTGATACGACCGCTCACCATCTTCTCGACGATTTCAGCAGGCTTGCCTTTGATCTTGTCTTCGTTCAGTTGCAGGAAGACGCCCTTCTCGCGCTCGATCGCAGCGGCCGAAACTTCCGAAGGCAGCAGGAATTCAGGGTTGCTTGCAGCAGCGTGCATGGCGATGTCCTTGGCCAGCTCGGCGTCACCGCCTTTCAGAGCTACGACTACGCCGATCTTGTTGCCGTGCAGGTAAGCATTGACCACGTCGCCTTCGATGCGGGCCAGACGACGGATGTTGACGTTCTCGCCAACCTTGGCAACCAGAGCGGTACGCTCGGCTTCCTGAGCTTCGATCAGTGGAGCCACTTCGGTCAGCTTCTCGGCGAAAGCCTTCTCGATGCTGCTGTTCACGAAGTTCTTGAAGTCGTCCTGCAGAGCCAGGAAGTCGGTCTGGGAGTTGACTTCGATGATGACAGCAGCTTTGCCGTCTGCACCGACTTTAACGCCGATAGCGCCTTCAGCAGCAACGTTGCCTGCTTTCTTGGCAGCCTTGATCGCGCCGGAAGCACGCATGTCATCAATGGCTTTTTCGATGTCGCCGCCAGCCTTGGTCAAGGCCTTTTTGCAATCCATCATGCCTTCGCCGGTACGCTCGCGCAGTTCTTTGACCAACGCTGCAGTAATCTCTGCCATTTCAAAATCCTCTTGGATAGGTTTTCAACCATTCCACCCGGGGTAAACGGGCGTTCAAATTCTTGAAAAATCAGGGTGACAGCAACACATGACAAGCAGCCAACGGTCACGCCAACAAATCATTTTCGAGGGGGCAAAAAGGGGGCCTAGCCCCCTTTTCGCGTACTGAGTAAACGCTAAGCGTTTGTTACTCAGCCTTCTACAGCTGCAGCAGCTGGAGCTTCTTCGACGTATACGTCGGTGCCGCCAGCAACATTGTTGCGACCACGGATAACAGCGTCAGCCATCGAACCCATGTAAAGCTGGATAGCGCGGATTGCGTCATCGTTGCCCGGGATGATGTAGTCAACGCCTTCAGGGCTGCTGTTGGTATCGACTACGCCGATGACCGGGATGCCCAGTTTGTTGGCTTCGGTGATCGCAATGCGCTCGTGATCGACGTCGATAACGAACAGTGCGTCAGGCAGACCGCCCATGTCCTTGATACCACCCAGGCTGCGATCCAGTTTTTCCAGATCACGGGAGCGCATCAGAGCTTCTTTCTTGGTCAGCTTGGCGAAAGTACCGTCTTCGGACTGAACTTCCAGCTCACGCAGACGCTTGATGGACTGACGGATGGTCTTGAAGTTGGTCAGCATGCCGCCCAACCAGCGGTGATCGACGTACGGCGAACCGCAACGTGCTGCTTCTTCAGCAACGATCTTGCCAGCGGAACGCTTGGTGCCGACGAACAGAATCTTGTTCTTGCCCTGAGCCAGGCGCTCAACGAAAGTCAGAGCTTCGTTGAACATTGGCAGGGTTTTTTCAAGGTTGATGATGTGAATCTTGTTACGCGCGCCGAAAATGTACTTGCCCATTTTCGGATTCCAGTAACGGGTTTGGTGACCGAAGTGCACACCGGCCTTCAGCATATCGCGCATATTGACTTGGGACATGATAGTTCCTTGATAAGTCGGGTTAGGCCTCCACGTATCCCAATGACCAACCAGTGGCGATCCGCCAAAGGCACCCAGGTCATCGTGTCGACACGTGTGTGGGTTTAGGCTTCCAGGACGGACCTTGGAAAGCGGCGCATTTTATATCACAAAAGGAAAGCCAGCGAAACCCGAATCACACGCTTGTTTCTCCATCCTTTTGAAAACAGACAGATTCCCCCGCGTTTCCTTTATGGAAGGAAGCGCTAGTCATGGGCCCGGGTCTGATAGAATCGTCCCTTTTCGTACTGACCGCGCGTAATCGCGCAGAGAGAAATTCGCATGACCGTGACCCTCAAGACTCCCGAAGACATCGAAAAGATGCGCATCGCCGGTCGTCTGGCCGCCGAAGTACTGGAAATGATCACCCCCCACGTCAAGCCGGGTGTCACCACCGAAGAGCTGGACCGCATCTGCCACGACTATATAGTCAACGAGCAGCAGGCCATTCCTGCACCGCTCAACTACAAAGGCTTCCCCAAGTCGATCTGCACCTCGATCAATCACGTGGTCTGCCATGGCATTCCCGGCGAGAAGCCGCTCAAGAATGGCGACACCCTGAATATCGACATCACCGTCATCAAGGACGGTTATCACGGCGATACCAGCAAGATGTTCCACGTCGGCACGGTTCCGGTGTGGGCCGAGCGCCTGTCGAAGATCACTCAGGAATGCCTGTACAAGGCCATCGAGATCGTTCGTCCGGGCACCCGCCTGGGGGATATCGGCTCGGTGATCCAGAAGCACGCCGAAAAGAACGGCTTTTCCGTGGTTCGTGAATTCTGCGGCCACGGCATAGGCAAGGTCTTTCACGAAGAACCACAGGTACTGCATTATGGCGAGGCTGGCACCGGTCTCGAACTGCTTGAAGGCATGACCTTCACCATCGAGCCGATGATCAACCAGGGTCGCGCCGACACCAAGATTCTCGGCGACGGCTGGACCGCCATCACCAAGGATCGCAAACTCTCGGCCCAATGGGAGCACACGATTCTGGTGACCGCCGACGGCTATGAGATTTTCACCCTGCGCAGCGACGACACCATTGCTCGGACATCGGCCTGACCGACCCCGCTCGCCCGACACCAGGCCCCACAGCCAGACATAGATATAAAGGAAAGCCGTTCCATGCCGCAGGTGGATCCCGATTTGTTCGACCGCGGCCAGTTCCAGGCCGAACTGGCCTTGAAGGCAAGCCCCATCGCCGCTTTCAAGAAAGCCATCCGCAAGGCACGTGACGTGCTCGACGAGCGCTTTCGCGAAGGTCGGAATATACGTCGCCTGATCGAGGATCGGGCCTGGTTCGTGGATAACATCCTGCAGCAGGCCTGGGATCAGTTCGACTGGAGCGAAGACGCCGACATCGCCCTGCTGGCAGTGGGCGGCTACGGTCGTGGCGAACTGCATCCTTATTCGGATATCGACCTGCTGATCCTGCTGGACAGCGCCGATCACGAAGTCTTTCGCGAATCCATCGAGCGCTTCCTGACGCTGCTGTGGGACATCGGCCTTGAAGTCGGGCAAAGCGTGCGCTCTGTTGAAGAGTGCGCACAGGAAGGTCTGGCCGACCTGACGGTCATCACCAACCTGATGGAAAGCCGCACCATCGCCGGTCCCGAACACCTGCGCCAGCGGATGCTGGAAGTCACCAGCACGCAACACATGTGGCCCAGCAAGGACTTCTTCCTGGCCAAGCGCGCCGAACAGAAGACCCGGCATCACAAGTACAACGATACCGAGTACAACCTCGAGCCCAATGTCAAAGGCTCCCCCGGCGGCCTGCGGGACATCCAGACCATTCTCTGGGTTGCGCGTCGCCAGTACGGCACTCTGAACCTGCGCGCCCTGGCAGGAGAAGGCTTCCTGCTGGAAAGCGAGAACAACCTGCTGGCCTCCTCCCAGGAATTTCTCTGGAAGGTGCGCTACGCCCTGCACATGCTGGCCGGACGCTCCGAAGACCGGCTGCTGTTCGATTATCAGAGCCGCATCGCCGGCCTGCTGGGCTATCAGGACAGCGATGCGAAACTGGCCATCGAGCGCTTCATGCAGAAGTACTACCGTGTGGTCATGAGCATCGCCGAGTTGAGCGACCTGATCATCCAGCACTTCGAAGAAGTCATTCTTGCCCAGGATGACGGCAGCAGCACACAGCCCATCAACTCGCGTTTCCAGTTGCACGACGGTTATATCGAAGCCACGAAGCCGAACGTATTCAAGCGCACACCGTTCGCCATGATCGAGATTTTCGTGCTGATGGCCCAGCACCCGGAAATCAAGGGCGTGCGTGCCGACACCATTCGCCTGCTGCGCGAACACCGGCACCTGATCAACGACGAGTTCCGCAACGATATCCGCAATACCAGCCTGTTCATCGAGCTGTTCAAGTGCGAACTCGGCATCCACCGCAACCTGCGCCGAATGAACCGCTATGGAATCCTGGGTCTGTACCTGCCCGAATTCGGCCATATCGTGGGTCAGATGCAGCATGACCTGTTCCACATCTATACGGTGGACGCGCACACCCTGAACCTGATCAAGCATATGCGCAGGCTGCAATATGCCGATGTGGCCGAGAAATTCCCGCTGGCCAGCAAGCTCATGGCGCGTCTGCCCAAACCGGAACTTGCCTATCTGGCAGGCCTGTATCACGACATCGGCAAGGGACGCGGCGGCGACCATTCCGAACTGGGGGCTGTGGATGCCGAAGCCTTCGGCATACGCCACCATCTGCCGGCATGGGACACACGCCTGATCGTCTGGCTGGTCAGCAACCATCTGGTGATGTCCACCACGGCACAGCGCAAGGACCTTTCCGATCCTCAGGTCATCCATGACTTCGCGCAGTTCGTCGGCGACGAGGTGCATCTGGATTACCTCTATGTGCTGACCGTCGCCGACATCAACGCAACCAATCCGACGCTCTGGAACTCCTGGCGCGCCAGCCTGCTGCGTCAGCTGTATACCGAAACCAAGCGGGCCTTGCGCCGCGGCCTGGAAAACCCGGTCGACCGCGAAGAACAGATTCGCCGCACACAGATTGCAGCCCTGGACATTCTGGTGCGCAACGGTGTCGACCCGGACGATGTGGAACAGCTCTGGTCAGCGTTGGGAGACGATTACTTCCTGCGTCATACCGCAGGCGATGTGGCCTGGCACAGCGATGCCATCCTGCAACAGCCTGCCGATGGTGGCCCGCTGGTTTTGATCAAGGAAACCACCCAGCGAGAGTTCGAGGGCGGCACCCAGATTTTCATCTATGCGCCGGACCAGCATGATTTCTTCGCCGTGACCGTGGCCGCGATGGACCAGCTGAACCTGAACATCCATGACGCCCGCATCATTACCTCCAGCAGCCAGTTCACCCTCGACACCTATATCGTGCTGGATAACGATGGCGGCGCAATCGGAGACGATCCCGAACGAACCCGGCAAATCCGTGACGGCCTGACCGAAGCGCTGCGCACCCCGGACAACTACCCGACCATCATCAAGCGTCGTGTACCGCGCCAGCTCAAGCATTTCTCCTTTGCGCCTCAGGTGACCATCCACAACGATGCGCAACGCCCGGTAACCGTACTGGAACTGCTGGCCCCCGACCGTCCGGGACTGCTGGCACGTATCGGCAAGATTTTTCTGGAGTTCGACCTGTCCCTGCAGAACGCCAAGATCGCGACCCTGGGAGAGCGAGTGGAAGACGTGTTTTTCATCACCGACGCCAACAATCAGCCACTGTCCGATCCCCAGTTATGCAGCCGCCTGCAGGAAGCCATCGCCAAGCAATTGAATGTCAATTCAGAGCCGGACAGCAATTTGCGGATCAGTATCTAAAGAATCGACTCAACTGCGCCTTTACCGGCGCTCAGCCATTGAGAACCCAGCACCATGAACAACGCCATGCAACAGCTTCAGCCTTACCCGTTCGAGAAGCTTCGCGCCCTGCTCGGCAGCGTGACGCCCAACCCGGACAAGCGCCCCGTGGCCCTGTCCATCGGCGAGCCGAAGCATCGTTCGCCCGAGTTCGTCGCCAAGGCCCTGGCCGACAACCTCGATCAAATGGCGGTCTATCCAACGACGCTGGGTATCCCGGCCTTGCGCGAAGCCATTGCCGGCTGGTGCAACCGTCGCTTCAATGTGCCTGAAGGCTGGATCGACCCGGCGCGCAACGTACTGCCGGTCAACGGTACCCGCGAAGCGCTGTTTGCCTTCACCCAGACCGTGGTCAATCGCAGCGACGACGGCCTGGTGGTCAGCCCCAACCCGTTCTATCAGATCTACGAGGGCGCGGCATTCCTGGCTGGCGCACAGCCGCACTATCTGCCATGCCTGAGCGAAAACGGCTTCAACCCCGACTTCGATGCCGTCACCCCGGATATCTGGAAACGCTGCCAGATCCTGTTCCTGTGCTCGCCCGGCAATCCGACCGGCGCACTGATCCCGCTGCCGACCCTGAAAAAGCTGATTGCCCTGGCCGACGAATACGATTTCGTGATTGCAGCGGACGAGTGCTACAGCGAGCTGTATTTCGACGAGCAGACACCACCGCCCGGCCTGCTCACCGCCTGCGCCGAACTGGGTCGTCAGGACTTCAAGCGTTGCGTGGTCTTCCACAGCCTGTCCAAGCGCTCCAACCTGCCAGGCCTGCGTTCGGGCTTTGTGGCCGGTGACGCCGACATCCTCAAGGCTTTCCTGCTCTATCGCACCTACCACGGCTGTGCCATGCCGGTTCAAACCCAACTGGCCAGCATCGCAGCCTGGAATGACGAAGAACACGTGCGCGCCAACCGTGCGCTGTATCGCGAAAAATTCGACGCGGTCCTGGAGATTCTGGCCCCGGTGCTGGATGTGCAACGCCCGGATGGCGGCTTCTACCTGTGGCCAAATGTAGGCAAGGACGACGCCGAATTCTGCCGCGACCTGTTCGTCGACCAGCACGTAACGGTGGTGCCGGGCTCCTACCTGTCCCGCGAAGCCAATGGCGTCAACCCCGGTGCCGGTCGTGTGCGCATGGCGCTGGTCGCCCCACTGGCCGAATGCATCGAAGCCGCCGAGCGGATTCGCGACTTCATCACGCGCTGAGTGCTGCGATTCCATGACACGCAATGTGTCATGGAATCATCTCGCGTCATCGTCACAATACCCACGGCAGATATCACGGCAGCCCGGACACCGAGCGCCGGGGCGTGACATAATCGCTGGCTGAATTCCGTGAAGACAGTGGGGTATCCGGGAAACCCGGCGACCCAGAGGCAAAACAATGACTTACACTCTATACGGCATCAAAGCCTGCGACACGATGAAAAAGGCTCGTACCTGGCTCGATGAACATGCTGTGAGCTACGAGTTTCATGATTACAAGACCCTTGGCATTGACCGCGAGCACCTGACGCAGTGGTGCGATGAACACGGCTGGCAAGTGGTGCTGAACCGCGCGGGGACGACCTTTCGCAAGCTCGATGACGGCCAGAAGGCCGATCTCGATCAGGCAAAGGCGATCGAACTGATGCTCGCGCAACCGTCGATGATCAAGCGCCCGGTGCTCGATCTTGGCGGCAAGACCCTGATTGGTTTCAAACCCGACCTGTATGCAACGGCCATCGCCTGATTGAGATGGCCCTTTAATTCGCAAGAGGAATTTGCATGTCTACTACCCTGTTCAGCCTGGCCTTCGGTGTCGGCACTCAAAACCGTCAAGGCGCATGGCTGGAAGTCTTTTACGCCCAGCCGCTGATCAATCCGTCAGCCGAACTGATTGCCGCTGTCGCTCCGATCCTGGGCTACAGCGCTGGCAACCAGGCCATTGCATTCACCACAGATCAAGCCTCGAAACTGGCCGATGCAGTCAAACACGTCGATGCCGCTCAAGCCGCTCTGCTGACCCGTCTGGCAGAGAGCCACAAGCCGCTGGTCGCCACGCTGCTGGCAGAAGACGCGCCTCTGACTTCCACACCAGAGGCCTACCTCAAGCTGCATCTGCTATCACATCGCCTGGCCAAGCCGCACGGTCTGAACCTGGGCGGTATCTTCCCGCTGCTGCCAAACGTGGCGTGGACCAGCCAGGGTGCCGTGGATCTGGCCGAGCTGGCCGAGCGTCAACTCGAAGCACGCCTCAAGGGCGAGCTGCTGGAAGTCTTCTCGGTGGACAAGTTCCCGAAAATGACCGACTACGTGGTGCCGAGCGGCGTGCGTATCGCTGACAGTGCCCGTGTTCGCCTGGGTGCCTACATTGGTGAAGGCACTACCGTCATGCACGAAGGCTTCGTCAACTTCAACGGCGGCACCGAAGGCCCGGGCATGATCGAAGGTCGTGTCTCGGCGGGCGTTTTCGTCGGCAAGGGTTCCGACCTGGGCGGCGGCTGCTCGACCATGGGCACCCTGTCCGGCGGCGGCAACATCGTCATCAAGGTTGGCGAAGGCTGCCTGATCGGCGCCAACGCCGGTATCGGTATTCCGCTGGGCGACCGCAACACCGTCGAAGCGGGCCTGTACATCACGGCTGGCACCAAGGTCGCCCTGCTCGATGAAAACAACGAGTTGGTCAAAGTCGTCAAGGCTCGCGATCTGGCAGGCCAGACTGACCTGCTGTTCCGTCGCAACTCGCAGACCGGCGCTGTGGAATGCAAGACCCACAAGTCGGCCATCGAGCTGAACGAAGCACTGCACGCTCACAACTGATGACGTGTCCGGGTCCGGGGCTTCATACCCCGGGCCCGCTCCATCGAGCAGGATGAACAATGCCCCTCACTTCCCCATGGCGCGCTGACTTTCCTGCCATCGACGCCCTTCAGCGCCAGGGCCAGACCTATCTGGACAGCGCCGCAACCACGCAAAAACCTCAGGCATTGATCGATGCCCTGACCCATTACTACGCAAACGGTGCCGCCAATGTGCATCGTGCGCAGCATTTACCCGGTGCCCATGCCACCCAGGCATTCGAGGACAGCCGCAACAAGGTCGCTCACTGGCTCAATGCCCATGAATCCGGCCAGATCATTTTTACCCATGGCGCGACCTCGGCGCTCAACCTGCTGGCCTATGGTCTTGAGCAGGAGTTTGCCGTCGACGACGAGATCGTCATCAGCGCCCTGGAACACCACGCCAACCTGTTGCCCTGGCAACAACTGGCAGCGCGTCGCGACCTGAAACTGGTTGTCCTGCCACTCGACAGCAATGGGCTGATCGATCTGAATGCCGCCACCACACTGATAGGCCCGCGCACTCGCCTGCTGGCGGTCAGTCAGCTCTCCAACGTACTCGGCACCTGGCAGCCCTTGCCGCGCCTGTTCGAGCTGGCCAGGGCGCAAGGCGCATTGACCGTGGTGGATGGTGCCCAGGGTGTGGTCCATGGTCGACATGACGTGCAAGCACTGGGCTGTGATTTCTATGTATTTTCCAGCCACAAGCTCTACGGCCCGGACGGACTCGGCGTGCTGTACGCCAGCCACAGAGCCTTGCCACGCCTCAAGCACTGGCAGTACGGCGGTGAAATGGTGCTCGACGCCGATTATCAGCAGGCCAGTTTCCGCCCTGCGCCTCTGGGCTTCGAGGCCGGTACGCCGCCGATTGCCAGCGTGATCGGCCTGGGTGCGACTCTGGACTATCTGGACAGCCTGGATCACCAGGCCGTGGCCGAGCATGAAGCCCGCCTGCATCAGCGCCTGCTGGAAGGCCTGCAGCAGCGCGAAGGCATTCGCGTGCTGGGTTCACCGGATCTGGCACTGGTCAGCTTCGTAGTCGAGGGCGTGCATAACGCCGATCTGGCTCATCTGCTGACCGAACAGGGCATAGCCGTGCGCGCCGGGCATCATTGCGCGATGCCGCTGCTCAAGAGTCTGGGGCTGCAAGGCGCAATCCGCGTATCCCTTGGCCTGTATAACGATTCGGATGACCTGCTGCGCTTTTTCAGTGCTCTGGATCAGGCACTGGAGTTGCTGCGATGACGCTGACCGCCGGCGCACAGACCGCACTGGACACCTTCAGCCAGCTTCAGGGCTGGGAGCAACGCGCTCGCCTGCTGATGCAATGGGGCGACCGGTTGCCCGAACTGAACGAGCAGGAAAAGTCCGAAGAGCATCGGGTGCATGGCTGTGAAAGCAAGGTCTGGCTACTGGGCACAGTGGAGGATGGGCGCTGGCAGTTTCGTGCCGCCAGCGATGCCCGGCTGATTCGTGGCCTGGTAGCGCTGCTGCTGGAGCGGGTCAATGGCCTTTCGGAGCAGGAACTGCTGGAGGTGGATCTGCCCGACTGGTTCAATCAGCTCGGGCTGAGCCGCCAGTTGTCACCTTCACGCAGCAACGGCCTCAACGCCGTGCTGCAAAGGATGCGTCAGATCGCTCACGCCTGAGCTGGCGGCCTGGCTCGCTCGGATGGGCGGCGCGCGCCAGCCACCAGTTTGTCGATGGCCCGGGAGGCAGCGACCATGCCGAAGGTCGCCGTCACCATCATCACCGCACCGAAACCTCCGGCACAGTCGAGCTTGACGCCGTCGCCCACGAAACTCTTCTGCAGGCAAACGCCGCCATCGGGCTTGGGATAGCGCAACTGCTCGCTGGAAAACACACAGGGCACGCTGTAATGGCGGTTCGGGGTGCGGGAAAAACCGTAGTCGCGACGCAAGGTCGAGCGCACCCGGGAGGCCAGCGGATCATTGAAGGTCCGGTTCAGGTCACAGACCTGAATCTGGGTCGGATCGATCTGCCCACCTGCACCGCCTGTGGTGACGATCGAGATCTTGCGACGTTTGCACCATGCAATCAGCGCGGCCTTGGCATTGACGCTGTCGATGCAGTCGATCACGAAGTCCAGCTCTGTGGTGATGTAATCCGCCATGGTGTCGCGGGTCACGAAGTCGCTGACCGCATGTACGGTACAGTCCGGATTGATGGCTCTTATGCGCTCGGCCATGACCTCGACCTTCGGCCGCCCTACCGTGCTGTCCAGGGCATGCAACTGACGATTGCTGTTGCTGACACAGACATCGTCCATATCGAACAGGGAAATCTCACCCACGCCGCTGCGGGCCATGGCTTCCGCCGCCCACGAGCCCACGCCACCGATGCCGATCACCGCCACATGAGCCGCACGCAAGCGCTCCAGCCCCTCGATACCGTACAAGCGGGCGATGCCTGCAAAGCGTGGATCTTCTGTGCTCATGTCTGTTACCCCGAAAAACCGGCACGCATTATAGAGGTTTGCGAAGAACCCGACACCCTCTCGATCCACTGTGCCGTCACGGGCGATCGGGTCGCCATACATCGTAATGCGAGACACTCCCCGCTCCATGAAGTGATATCACAAGACAACAATAAACAGTGGCACTCATCTAACTGAAAAGACCGCCAGCATCGGCAACAGACCAGAGTTGAAACTCCATATTTGTTCCAGACGCATTTCGTTTAAAAATTCATATCCGCGTACGACTGGAAGCCGGGCACACCACACATGAAGCATTGCGTGGCGGCTATGGTGCTGCCTTTCTGCTCGCTGGCGCACTGTCTCTCGTGGCATCGCTGACAGGCGCAGTCTTCATGCGTAAAGGCACTTGAAAGACAGCGGCAATGGTCCCGGTTAAAAAGTCCGGATAGCGAACAGCGGTCATGAACGCCGTTTAACTTCGTTTTGCTTTAAGATATGCGCCTTTTCGCGCCCACAGCCTTGTTCCCGGAGTTCTGGTCATGACAGCCCCAGCCGACCTTTCGCCTACGCTTCAACTCGCCTGCGACCTGATTCGCCGTCCTTCGGTCACTCCGGTCGATGCCGATTGCCAGACCGTGATGATGCAGCGCCTGGGCGATGCAGGTTTCAAACTGGAGCCCATGCGCATCGAAGATGTCGACAATTTCTGGGCGACCCATGGCACCAGCGAAGGTCCGGTGCTGTGTTTCGCCGGCCACACCGATGTGGTGCCGACCGGTCCGGTCCAGGCCTGGCAGACCGATCCGTTCGATGCCCTGATCGATGAGCACGGCATGCTCTGCGGTCGCGGTGCCGCGGACATGAAAGGCAGTCTGGCCGCGATGGTGGTAGCGTGCGAGCGTTTCGTCAGCAATTACCCCGATCACAAGGGTTCGGTGGCATTCCTGATCACCAGCGACGAAGAAGGCCCTGCGCATCATGGCACCAAGGCGGTGGTAGAACGTCTGGCGGCCCGCAAGGAGCGTCTGGACTGGTGCATCGTCGGCGAACCCTCGAGCACCACGCTGGTGGGCGATGTGGTGAAGAACGGTCGTCGCGGCTCGCTGGGTGCCAAGCTCACCGTGCGCGGCATCCAGGGTCATGTGGCCTACCCGCATCTGGCGAAGAACCCGATCCATCTGGCGGCTCCAGCGCTGGCCGAACTGGCCGCCGAGCACTGGGACGATGGCAATGCCTTTTTCCCGCCTACCAGTTTCCAGATATCCAACCTCAATTCAGGCACGGGCGCGACCAACGTGATCCCCGGCGATCTGGTGGCGGTGTTCAACTTCCGCTTCTCGACCGAATCCACCGTCGAAGGCTTGCAACAGCGTGTCGCTGCCATCCTCGACAAGCACGATCTGGACTGGCATGTGGACTGGGCACTGTCGGGCCTGCCCTTCCTGACAGAGCCCGGCGCATTGCTGGATGCGGTTTCGGACAGCATCAGGCAAGTCACCGGACGCGAAACCAAAGCCTCCACCAGTGGCGGCACCTCGGATGGCCGCTTCATCGCCACCCTGGGTACTCAGGTGGTTGAGCTGGGCCCGGTCAACGCGACCATCCATCAGGTCAACGAGCGCATCCTGGCCAGCGATCTCGATGTTCTGACCGAGATCTACTACCAGACCATGGTCAAGTTGCTCGCCTGATGCTGACTTGCCCTATCTGCTCGGCACCGCTGGGTGCCGCCGACAATGGCGTGGTCTGCCCCGCCAATCATCGCTTCGACCGTGCGCGTCAGGGCTACCTGAACCTGTTGCCGGTGCAGCACAAGAACAGTCGTGACCCTGGCGACAATCAGGCGATGGTCGAGGCCCGGCGCAACTTCCTGAATGCCGGGCATTACGCACCGGTGGCCCGGCGTCTGGCCGAACTGGCTGCCGAACGTGCGCCGGCTCACTGGCTGGACATCGGCTGTGGCGAGGGTTACTACACCGCCCAGATCGCCGAAGCCCTGCCCGAGGCCGATGGCTATGCGCTGGATATTTCCCGCGAGGCGGTCAAGCGCGCCTGTCGCCGCAACCCGCAACTGACCTGGATGGTTGCGAGCATGGCCCGCGTGCCACTGCCGGACGCCAGTTGCCAGTTTCTGGCCAGCGTTTTCAGCCCGCTGGACTGGAAGGAAGCCAAGCGCCTGCTGACACCCGGCGGCGGGCTGATGCGTGTCGGCCCCACCAACGAACACCTGATGGAACTGCGCCAGCGACTCTATGATGAAGTTCGCGACTATGCCGACGACAAGCATCTGGCTCTGGTGCCCGAAGGCATGCAGTTACAACACAGCGAAACCTTGCGCTACACCCTGAAGCTGATCGACGGGCAGTCCCGCGCCGACCTGCTGGCCATGACACCCCACGGCTGGCGTGCCAGCGCCGAGCGCCGCACGGCAGTCATCGAGCACCCAGGCCCCTTCAAGGTCACCGTTTCCATGCGCTACGATTATTTCGTGCTGCAATAGCATTCAAGTGAGGCCCCCATGCGCCAACCCGATATCGAGATTTATCTGAAAGACGAAGACGTCGATCACAAGGACATCGCCCAATGGCTGGGGACCGCACTCGGCCCTTGCAGTGACTGGACCCGCAAAGGCCAGACCTGGAAATGCAAGGCGGGCAATGTTCCCGTGACCTGGCTGCCAAAGGCCGTCGGCAAATGGAACAGCCTTTATCTGGAAAGCGACCAGACTCCCTGGGAAGACGATATCGCCTGCGCCCGCGCCGCTTTCTCCGCCCTCAATGTAGAAGTGCGCTGCGCACCGGGGACCTGGGTCGAAGAAGAAAGCGACGATGCCGCCGACCGCTGGATTCGTATCAGCGCCGATGGCGAAGAAGAGATTACCTGGCGCACTTCGTAACCCTTTCGCGAATGAATTGGCCCCCACCCCGGCAGGAGCCAATTCATTCGCGAAAGCTTCCAGACCATACATTTTCAGCGCCTGAACAGGCTGTCACGGGCAAGCTCGTTTTCACACATCGATCAACGAAATCGGCTACTTTGCCGATCCCGGACAGATACGGCACACTGATGCCCATCGGGCGCTCGCCCCTACATCCCACTCAGCAGAAGCCGTATGACCCGTTCCCCGTTCCGTCGTCTTGTATTCGGCACTCTGCGCCGGTTGCTGTATCTCTGGGTTCGCTCGGAAACCATCAACCAGTCGTCTTTCACACTCAACCTGGATCGCAGCCGTCCGGTGTTCTATGTGCTGCAATCGCCTTCACTGAGCGATCTGGCGGTCATCGATGCCGAGTGCCGCAAGGCCGGTCTGCCACGCCCCATCCTGCCGGTATCGGTGGGCAACCTGATAGAGCCTGCCGCATTCTTTTACCTGACCCCCGAGCCTGACTGGCTGGGCCGTCATGACAAGCGCGGTGCGCCGCCAACGCTCGAGCGACTGCTTGAGGCGGTCAGCCAGAACCCGGCTGAAAATGCGCAGGTCATTCCGGTCAGCGTATTCTGGGGACAATCCCCGGACCGCGAATCCAGCGCATGGAAACTGCTGTTCGCCGACAGTTGGGCGGTAACCGGACGCCTGCGGCGCCTGATCACCATCCTGATCCTCGGTCGCAAGACCCGCGTGCAGTTTTCAAACCCCATCCAGATCCGCGATCTGGTCAACGAGAACAAGAGCCCGGAACTGACGCTGCGCATGAGCCAGCGCCTGTTGCGGGTGCGCTTTCGCAACCTGAAAAGCGCGGTCATCGGCCCCGACGTTTCCCACCGCCGCAATCTGGTCAAAGGGCTGCTGGACGAGCCCATGGTCCAACAGGCGATTGTCGAAGAAGCCGAACGCGAGAAAATCACTCACGAGAAGGCCCGGGAGCAGGCCCTGCGCTACGGCAACGAGATCGCTTCGGACTACACCTATTCAGCCATCCGCTTTCTGGAAGTGGTGCTGAGCTGGTTCTGGAACAAGATCTACGACGGGATCAAGGTCAGTCATATCGAAGGCGTGCAGGATATCGCGCCGGGCCATGAAGTGATTTATGTGCCCTGCCACCGCAGCCACATCGATTACCTTTTGCTGTCCTATCTGCTGTTCCGCAACGGCCTGACGCCACCGCACATTGCAGCAGGCATCAACCTGAACATGCCGGTGATCGGTGGACTGCTGCGTCGGGGCGGCGCGTTCTTCATGCGTCGCACTTTCAAGGGTAATCCGCTGTACACCGCCGTGTTCAACGAATACCTGCACACCCTGTTCACCAAGGGCTTTCCGGTCGAATACTTCGTCGAAGGTGGCCGCTCGCGTACCGGGCGCATGCTGCAACCCAAGACCGGCATGCTGGCCATTACCCTGCGCAGCTTCCTGCGCAACTCGCGCATGCCCATCGTGTTCGTGCCAGTGTATATCGGTTATGAACGGGTACTCGAAGGCCGCACTTATCTGGGCGAACTGCGCGGTGCCAGCAAGAAGAAAGAATCGATCTTCGATATTTTCAAGGTCATCGGAGCCCTCAAGCAGCGCTTCGGGCAGGTGTCGGTCAACTTTGGCGAGCCGATCAGGCTGGCGCAGTTCCTTGATAACGAGCAGCCAGACTGGCGCGAGCAGGAACTGGGGCCGCAGTTCCGCCCGGCCTGGCTCAATGAGACCACCAATCGCCTCGGCGAGCGTGTAGCCCGACACCTGAACGAAGCCGCAGCCGTCAACCCGATGAATCTGGTGGCCGTAGCTCTGCTCTCCACGCAACGGCTGGCACTGGACGATCAGGCCATGGAGCGGGTGCTGGACCTTTATCTGGCGCTGCTGCGCAAAGTGCCGTATTCACCGCACACGACATTGCCCGAAGGCGATGGCCGGGCACTGATCGAGCATGTCAAAGGCATGGATCTGCTGGCCGAGCAAAAGGATGCACTGGGCAGGATTCTGTATCTGAACGAACAGAATGCCGTCCTGATGACCTACTACCGCAACAACGTGCTGCATATCTTCGCCCTGCCCTCGCTGCTGGCCAGCTTCTTCCAGAGCTCGTCGCGCATGAATCGCGAACAGATCCTGCGCTACACGCGGGCCCTGTATCCATATCTGCAATCGGAGCTGTTCATTCGCTGGACGCTGGAAGAGCTGGACGAGATCGTCGACCAGTGGCTGGCTGCATTCGTCGAGCAAGGCCTGCTGCGTTTCAAGAACGATGCCTATGTCCGCCCGGAACCAAGCTCCAGGGAGTTTGTGCAACTGACGCTGTTGTCCAAGGCCATCGCCCAGACCTTGCAGCGTTTCTACATGGCCATCTCGTTGCTGCTCAACAGCGGTCAGAACACGCTGAGCGCAGAGGAGCTGGAAGACCTGTGCACGGTCATGGCCCAGAGGCTGTCGATCCTGCATGGCCTCAATGCCCCGGAGTTCTTCGACAAGAGCCTGTTCCGGCACTTCATCCAGACCTTGCTGGGCCTCGGCGTGCTGCGCAAGGACGCTGCCGGCAAGCTGAGCCATCACCCATTGCTGGGCGAACTGGCGGAAGGCGCGGCCAAACGTGTGCTGCCGGGCGATATACGTCTGTCGATCCGGCAAGTGACGTTGCACAACGAGATCGAAGAACCGCCTGCCGCAGATTGAGCCACGCTTTTCAGGTTCCCTGATAACCTCAATGCAGGGTCGCGCCGATGCAAATGTCAGCGCGACTTTCAAGACTCCACAGAATAAGGATGCTGCCATGCTTCGCCCATCGTTTACCTTTGCCGGCCTGTGCGCAGGCCTGCTGCTGTCGGCCAACGTGTTTGCCCTGTCTCTGGGCGACCTGTCGCAATCGGACGCCACAGGCGGGCTCAAGGATGCACTGACCCAAGGCGCACAGGTCGCGGTCAAGCAACTGGGCGTGCCCGGTGGTTTCAGCAATAACCAGGAAGTGCGCATCGAACTGCCGGGCAATCTGGGCAAGGTCGCGAAAAAGATGAAACAGTTCGGCATGGGCGCCCAGGTCGATCAACTGGAAGCCAGTATGAACCAGGCCGCCGAAGCCGCCGTTCCCCAGGCTCAGGCCCTGCTGGTAGATGCGGTAAAGAAAATGAGCGTGGCCGACGCCAAATCGATCCTCAGCGGCGGCAAGGACTCTGCCACCCAGTACCTGAACAGCAGCAGCCGTGAACAGATCCGCGCCAAGTTCCTGCCGATCGTCAAACAGGCCACCCACAAGGTCGGCCTGGCCCAGAAATACAACGCTTTTGCCGGTCAGGCCGCAACCCTGGGCGTTCTCGACACCAAGAGCGCCAACATCGAAGGCTATGTCACCGAGCAGGCGCTCAATGGCCTGTTCGAGATGATTGCCAAGCAGGAAGAAAGCATTCGTGCCAACCCGGCAGCCGCAGCGACCGGATTGGCGAAGAAGGTGTTTGGGGCCTTGTGACAAGAGAATGATTTTTCGCGAATGAATTCGCTCCCGCACGAGCGAACCCATTCGCGAAGAGCCCTACACCCGCTTCACTCTGAACCACGCCGCATACAGCGCTGGCAGGAACAGCAGGGTCAGCGCCGTGGCGACAATCAATCCCCCCATGATCGCCACTGCCATCGGGCCGAAGAACAGGCTGCGCGACAGCGGAATCATGGCCAGAACCGCAGCCAGTGCCGTCAGCACGATCGGCCGGAAACGGCGGACCGTGGCTTCGATGATGGCGTGCCATTGATCCTGACCGCTGGCGATATCCTGCTCGATCTGGTCAACCAGAATCACCGAGTTGCGCATGATCATCCCGGACAGGGCGATGGTGCCCAGCATGGCGACGAAGCCGAACGGCTGATTGAAGATCAGCAGGAACAGCGTCACGCCGATCAGGCCCAGAGGCGCGGTCACGAACACCATGAACATGCGTGAAAAACTGCGCAGCTGGATCATCAGCAAACTCAGCACAACCACGATGAACAAAGGCACACCGGCATTCACCGAACTCTGCCCGCGAGTCGCATCCTCCACCGTACCGCCCACCTCCAGCAGATAGCCGTCAGGCAGTTCGGCACGGATCGGATCGAGAGTCGGCAAGATCTGCCGGACCAGAGTCGCCGGCTGTTCCTTGCCATAGATATCGGCACGCACGGTCACGCTGGGCAGACGATTGCGATGCCAGATAACGCCCTCTTCAAAACCATACTCCAGGGTTGCAACCTGCGACAGCGCAACACTGGTGCCGCTTTGCGTGGGCACCGCCAGACTCGACAGGGAACCCAGTTGCTCACGCTCGTTACGGGTGCCGCGCAGCAGGATTTCGATCAGCTCATCGTCCTCACGGAACTGGCTGACGCTGGAACCGGTAAGCGAATTTCTCAGGAAGGCCGAAATATCCGCCGTAGTGACGCCAAGCGCCCGCGCCCGGTCCTGATCGATATTCAAATGCACGACCTTGCTTGGCTCTTCCCAGTCCAGATGGACATTGGAGACGTGCGGGTTCTCTCTAACTTTTTCACGAACCTTGCGGGCCAGATCCCGAACCACCTCGATATGCTCCCCCGTCACCCGGAACTGCACCGGATACCCCACGGGAGGGCCGTTTTCCAGGCGTGTCACCCGTGAGCGCAAGGCGGGAAACTGCTCGTTGAGGCTGGTGATCAGCCAGGTGCGCAGGGCTTCGCGCTCTTCGATGGTATTGGCCAATACCACGATCTGGGCAAAGCTGGGCGCGGGCAGTTGCTGATCCAGCGGCAGATAGAAACGCGGCGAACCGGTGCCCACATACGCCACGTAGTTATCGATCCCGGGATGATCCTTGAGCATCTGCTCCAGCCGGGTGACCTGCTCGGTGGTGTTGTGCAGGGACGATCCCTCCGCCAGTTTCAGATCGACCATCAGCTCCAGTCGTCCCGATGCCGGGAAGAACTGCTGCGGAACGAAACGGAACATCACCACCGACAAGACAAACAGCGCGACGGTGGCGACAATCACCGTCTTGCGCCGCTCTACGCACCAGCCCACCAGCGCACGCACACGCTTGTACATGGGCGTTGCGTAAGGATCGGGGGCGTCAGCACCATGTTTGGCCGCATGAATCTTCGCCAGATCCGGCAACAGACGGTCGCCCAGATACGGTACGAACATCACTGCGACAATCCAGGAAGCAATCAGGGCAATGGTCACGACCTGAAAGATCGAGCGGGTATATTCCCCGGTGCCTGACTGTGCAGTGGCAATCGGCAGGAAACCGGCGGCGGTAATCAGCGTACCGGTCAGCATCGGAAAGGCCGTGCTGGTCCAGGCGAAGCTGGCTGCCTTGAGCCGGTCGTAACCCTGCTCCATCTTGATGGCCATCATTTCCACGGCAATGATCGCGTCATCCACCAGCAAGCCCAACGCCAGTACCAGGGCGCCGAGGGAAATCTTGTGCAGGCCGATCCCCAGGTAATACATGGTGGCGAAGGTCATGGCCAATACCAGCGGAATCGCCAGGGCAACCACCATGCCGGTGCGCACACCCAGAGAGAAGAAGCTCACCAGCAAAACGATGATCAGCGCTTCGGCCAGCACCTGAACGAACTCGCCCACGCCGGTCTTCACCGCAGCCGGCTGATCGGAAACCTTGCGCAGTTGCATGCCGGCCGGCAGGTTGTTCTGCAGACGGGCAAACTCACTCTCCAGGGCACGGCCCAGCACCAGAATGTCGCCGCCATCCTTCATGGCCACAGCCAGGCCGATGGCATCCTCATTCATGAAACGCATGCGCGGTGCCGGTGGATCATTGAAGCCGCGGTGCACTTCGGCCAGATCGCTGATGCGCAATGTGCGATCACCGACCCGGATCGGGAAGTTGCGAATCTCGTCCACCGACTGAAAGCGCCCGCTGACCCGCATCTGGATACGCTCGGCCGGGGTTTCGAAGAAGCTGGCAGACGACACCGCATTCTGCGCCTCAAGAGCCTGCTGCACGGTTTGCATGGGCAAGCCCAGAGTAGCCAGCTTGACGTTTGACAGCTCGATCCAGATCTTCTCGTCCTGCAGGCCGATCAGCTCGACCTTGCCGACATCCTTGACCCGTTGCAAACGTATCTGGATGCGCTCGGCATAGTCCTTGAGCACCGCGTAGTCGAACCCTTCGCCGCTCAATGCATAGATGTTGCCGAACGTGGTGCCGAACTCATCGTTGAAAAACGGCCCCTGCACGCCAGGAGGCAGGTTCTGGCGGATATCACCGATCTTCTTGCGCAACTGATACCAGAGCTCGGGGACTGCCGCCGAAACGAGCGAGTCGCGCGCCATGAACGTGACGGTCGACTCCCCGGGCCGCGAGAACGATGTAATACGTTCGTACTCGCCGGTTTCCATCAGTTTCTTTTCGATCTTGTCGGTCACCTGCCGCGCCACTTCCTCGGCACTGGCTCCCGGCCACAAGGTACGAATCACCATGGCTTTGAAAGTGAAAGGAGGATCTTCGCTTTGTCCAAGCTTGGTGTAGGAAAGCGCACCAACAACTGCCAGCACGATCATCAGATACAGAACGACCTGGCGGTGACGCAACGCCCATTCGGAAAGATTGAAATGCATCCGTGCCTACTCCCCGGCAGCCATTTTTACCGCACGATTGCTGCGGTCCACCGGACGGATCCGCTCGCCTTCACGCAGCACATGCACCCCGGCGGCGACAATCCAGTCGGTTTCTTTCAGGCCGTCGAGCACCGGCACCGACTCCTGCCCGTATGCCCCAAGCTGCACGGGAGCACGTTTGATAATGCCATCAGGACTGACCCGCCAGACGTAACTGACGCCATTTTCCGAGGTGACCGCCGAGAGTGGCACAGACAACGGAACCGCCTGTTCTGCCGCGATGAACACCCGGGCGCTCTGGCCCAGTTCGACCGGAACCCGACCGGTGGCAAAGGCAATGCGCGCAGCAAAGGTCCGGGAACGCGGATCGGCTGCCGGTGACAACTCACGGATACGACCGGCAAAACGCTGATCGCGCTGACTCCACAGTTCGACCGAAACCGGCTGGCCCACCTTGAAGCGGGCAAAATTCTGCTCCGGCAGGCTGATCAGGACTTCACGCTCGCCATCTGCCGCCAGGGTAAACACCGTCTGGCCGGCTGCAACCACTTGCCCGACTTCCACCGAGCGACCGGCGATGACGCCGTCCTGGGAGGCGCGCAAAACGGTATAGCGGGTCTGGTTGTCGGCGACGGTCAACTCGGCCTTGATCTGCTTGAGCCGGGCTTCGCCGGAGCGATAGAGGTTTTCCGCGTTGTCATATTGCGAGCGGCTGACCATCTGGCGATCGAGCAGGGTCTTGTAGCGATCACGCTCGGAACGTACCAGATTCAGATTGGCTTCTGCGGCTGCGACCTGGGCGCGGGTCGCTTCCAGTTGCAGCCGAACGTCCTCGGCATCCAGTTCCGCCAGCGGCTGATCGGCCTTGACCCTCTGCCCTACTTCCACCAGACGCTTGCTGACCTTGCCACCGATGCGGAACGCCAGCTCAGGCTCGAAACGAGCGCGCACTTCGCCGGGATAACTATCCACCGATTGGGAGGAAAGCAGTGGCTGAACCACCATGGCCGGGCGCACAACCGCAGGCGCAGCCACTTCCTGACTGCATGCTGTCAGCAATGACAACAGACAGACCGGCACGACGAGAGACAAAACATCGCGGAACATGATGTGGACCTTTGCACAATAGGGCTTGGAATAATTGTACTGGCGAGTATATTAAAATTTTTCAAACTCTCCAGTTCATTATTTCAACATATGCCAAATACTTCGTTACCCTCAGGTCCGGGTCGTCCCAAGGACCCGGAAAAGCGCAAAGCCATTCTCGAAGCCGCGAAAGATCTCTTCGTGCGCCACGGTTATGGCAACACTAGTATGGACAGCATCGCCGCCGAAGCAGGCGTCTCCAAGCTCACGGTCTACAGCCATTTCACCGACAAGGAGACGCTGTTCTCTGCCGCGGTAGTCGCCCGCTGCGAAGAACAGATGCCCGCCCTGTTCGTGCATTTGAGCAGTGACCTGCCGGTGGAAACGGTGTTGCTGAATGTCGCCCGCGCCTTTCAGGCACTGATCAACAGCCCCGAGTCCCTGGAACTGAATCGACTGATGGTCAACCTCGGCACCCAGGACCCGAAACTGTCGATGATCTTCTTCGAGGCAGGCCCGCAACGCATTCTCAACGAGATGGAACGCCTGCTGATCCAGATCGACAAGGCAGGCGACCTGCACATCGAATCTCCGAGAACCGCCGCCGAGCACTTTCTGACCATGGTCAAAGGACTCTGCCATTTCCGTCTTCTGGTAGGCTGCGGAGAGTTGCCCGACGCCGAAAGCGCCGAGCAGCATGTGCGGGAGGTAGTGGAGCTGTTCATGCGGGCTTACAGGGTTTAGCCCTTGAGCGCCTTTTTCGGATAGATGTCATAACGGCTGGATTTGCCATCCAGCGCATAGCCCGGTTTAGGGCCTGCGATGCAGGGAGCCTTGCGCGGACGCTTGACCACCACGCGGTGAGTCGCCAGAGCCAGGGCGGCCTCCAGCAGAGCGGGGGCGTCCATGTCATCGCCCACCAGAGGACGGAACAGGCGCATTTCCTTTTTCACCAGTGCGGTCTTTTCGCGATGGGGGAACATCGGGTCGAGGTAGATCACCTGCGGCGGCTCGCCCTCCCAGGCGCGGATCAGCTCGATGGAATTGCCGGTCAGCAGACGCATCTGCGCAATGATTGCTCCGACATCGGCATCCTGAAGTCCGCGCAGCAAACCATCCTCCAGCAAGGCGGCAATGATCGGCTGACGCTCGATCAGGCTCATTTCACAGCCCAGGCTGGCCAGCACGAACGCATCCTTGCCCAGCCCCGCCGTGGCATCCAGAACCCTTGGCCGCACACCCGGCTGAATGCCGACGGCCTTGGCGATCATCTGTCCGCTGCCCCCGCCGAACAGACGACGATGAGCCACCGCCCCTTCCACGAAGTCCACTCGCACAGGGCCGGGAACATCATCGCCCAGTTGCTGCAATTGCAGGCCAGCGTCGGTCACTTGCAGGGCAAAGTCAGCCTGTTCATCCTGCAAAGGCAGGTTCAGACGCTGCGCCCACCGGGATGCCTGATCCTGTCCGCTCACCGTCAGGGCTTCGACCCGTATACGACTGCCCGCTTGCTGCTCACTCATTCGTTGCACACACTCAAAAAATGTTAATGATCGGCAAAATCTGCCGATAACCAAGTATCCGGCATTTTGCCAGACCCAAGGCCAGAACTGATCGCTATGTCTGAGATTGTTCAATCATCCATCGGCTACCTGTCGCACGCAGGCGACTACAGCCTCAGCAACAGCCGCACCCTCACCGGTGTCACGCAGTTGTGGTCGGATGCATTTGCCCGGGCGATGGCAGAACAGATCGGTGATGGCAGCAAGCCTGAGCAAGCGCCGATCAAGATCGAAGTCGATGTTGAAACCGGCGAACCGGTCACTGGCGCACGGACCCTGAGCAAGATTGTCGAGCAGCGCGCCTGCCCGGTCACCGACACCCAGGTCAAGCCACCAGAGCCGCTGTTCCTGCCGATTGCCGAATTCGAACTCGACCTGCTGCCACCGGCTCCCGAGCCGTTCAGCATCAGCGAAATCATCGAACAGCAACGCCACCTGGAATTCGATAGCAACTGGGTTCGCCCGACCGTGCTCAACCCTTACAACTACAACGGCAACCCTGGTCCCGGCCCACAACCGCGTCCTCTGCATCTGCCGATTGCCGAGTTCGAATGGGAACTGGCCGACAAGCCTGCCCTGCCACTTGACGAAGAAACCGTCCAGGCCCAACAGCGCCAGTTCGACTATGAAAATGGCTGGGCGCGTCCACTGATCCTGCAAAACCTGCGCATGGCAGCCTAGGCTCTGTACGAAATGTTTTCGAGCGAAGGTGAGGCAAGGCAAAAATAGGCGAGGAAGCGGAGTTTACTGGTGTAAATGAGCATTCCGAGCCTGTTTTTAACGCAGCATCATCGAGCGCAGATACATTTCGTACAAAGCCTAACGACACACCTGCCACAACCCCATGTCCAGATGGAAATGATCACGATGCGCCGCGTTGTACTCCGGCCCTAGCACCGTGCTGAAGTTCTTGCAGGCCCCATCGCGTACCAGCTTCAGAAACCTTCCCTTGTCACCCTCGTCATTCCAGTCCTTGAGCAGATTGACTCTCTGCCCGTCAGCCAGACGAAATCCTGCAATATCCAGAGCATTGGCAGTGGCGTGCTGGCTGAGGCGGCTATTGGCGCGGTTGTAGACGTTGCGACAGGCAAAGCTGCCCAAGTGATCGATCCGTGCAACGCGCTGGCCAAACACCGTCTGGGCGGCGGGCTGCAAGGTGTGGATATCGAACAGCGCGTAGGCAACGGCCAGCGGGCAACTGGCCAGGAAACTGCTGCTCAAGGCGATGTCGCCGCCCTGTATGCGCAAGGTATTCTGCAGGGGGCATCGGGCAGACGGATCGCTGTCGGCCTGACGACTGTAGCGCAGGCTCGATGAATCCAGCGCCAGATCGCACAACACCGGGTCATCCTTCAGCCGCGCCAGCTTGAAGGGCGTCAGCAGGTTGGGTTCGAGTCGCACATCCAGAGGCGCCCATGGGTTCCATTGCGGCGGAACATCGACCCAGCCTCGCCAGACCGCAATCACGGCTGCCGCACAGAACAGCAGGCCCAGCAGAAAAATCCGCATCTTCAGCTTTTGAACAGGGCATTGAGCTGAGCGAATGGCAATGCCTGCTCGGCGTAGCTGAAGGTGCCTTGGGTGCGGATCTCTTCGGCGGCCCGATAAAGCGCTCCCCAGGCTGCACGCGCCATGGAAGAGCCCACGCTGATGCGCTTGACGCCACATTCGCTCAGGTCCGCCACCGACAAGGTCACGCCGCCAAGCCCCATCAGCACGTTCACGGGCCGGGGTGCGACAGCACGGACCACCGCGATGACTTCCTCCCGGGTCCGCAATCCCGGCGCATACAGAACATCGGCACCGGCTTCGGCATAGGCCTCAAGGCGGCGCAGGGTGTCGGCGAAATCCAGCCGACCATGCAACAGGTTCTCGGCACGGGCCGTCAACAGAAAGGGAAACGGCAGGCCATGGACCGCAGCAGCCGCCGCCCTGACCCGCTCGACGGACAGCTCGAAATCGTATATGGGATCTGCCGCGTCACCACTGGCATCTTCGATGGAGCCACCGACAATTCCGGTCGCCGCAGCCTTCAGCAAGGTGTCGGCACAATCTTCGGGGCTGTCGGCAAAACAGTTCTCCAGATCGGCCGCCACGGGCAAGTCCGTTGCAGCGACGATGGCCGCGATATTTTCCAGGGCTTCACCACGACCGATCGCACCTTCGGCATCGGCTCGCCCCAGGCTGAAGGCCAATCCGGCACTGGTGGTCGCCAAAGCCTCGAAGCCCAGCGAAGCCAGCAGCTTTGCCGAGCCCGCATCCCATGGGTTGGGAATCACAAAGGCGCTGTCGCGCTCATGCAAGGCCTTGAAGGTTTGTGCCCGATGCAGTTGTCGAGAGTCCATGAGCGTTTCCAGGTCATCGTGATAGAGGGATCTATTGAACCCACAACTATCGACCTCAGAGCAAGCCCAGTTGCTCCACTTGCGGACCACGATCCAGCTCGGGCAATGGCGGCAGCCCCGGCAGGCGCGCCATCAGAAACCGATGAAAACGCTGAGCCAGGTCAGGCGCCTTCAGGTTGTCCGGGGTGTGCAGAAACACGTAGGGGGTACGTCCTTCCTCGATCCAGACGGCAACCTTTTCGATCCATTGGGTCAGGAACGGGTCATTGTCCTCCAGCACCGGGCGACCAATGAAGCGAACCTGTGGCGAATGGGTCAAGGCTGCCGGACGTGTCGGCACCCGGGGTTTCTTGGACTGGGCATGCAGCACCGCGGGGTCCGTGGAGACACAACTGAACAGTGCCCGGGAATCCAGGCAGATCCGCTCGATGCCACGGTCCAGCAGAAGGCGGTTGAGCATGCGCTCTTCGTCGCCCTTCTCGAAAAAAGCCATGTGCCGCACCTCAACCGCCAGAGGTACATTGAGTTCATCGAGAAAACCTGCCAGCTCCGCCAGACGCTGAGGCGAAAAACTGGCCGACAATTGCAGCCAGAATGGCGAGACACGCTCACCAAGGGGAGCAAGCAGCTTTACAAAGGCTTCAGCGGCCTCCAGTTGCAGGCGCAGGTCGCCATCGTGGCTGATATCTCTGGGAAACTTGGCTGTGAAACGAAAATTCTGCGGCAGGACTTCAGCCCAGCGCTGGACAGTGGCGGGTGCGGGACGCGCATAGAACGTGGTGTTGCCTTCAACGACATTGAAGACCTGGGCATAAAGGCGCAGGAAGTCGGTGGGACGGGCATCTTCCGGGTAGAACGATTCACGCCAGGCGCTTTCGCTCCATGACGGACATCCCAGATAGTAAGGCAGGCTGGACACGGTCAGACGTGGAGATCGAGCCCCGACACTTCCAGATCCCAATCCACAAAACTGGCAGTGGTCAGATAGCTGGCCAAAGCGTTGGCGACACGAGTGCTCATGGAACGAGGGAAGATGATGTCCTGAGGACGGGCTGGCACGTTGGCAGTGGCGCCAATCTGCGCTTCACCTGAGGATTCACGACGCGAAGCCTGAGCAGGCCGCGCAGGCAATTCGACTTCAACATCGCCATCGATTTCTTCAAAGGTGCCTTCAACGGTCGAAGGAGCCTTCTTCGGCTTTCGCTTGATGGGGTATGAACGTGATGAGGGTCCGTCTATGCGCATCGATATCTACTCGGCGTCTTGTAGTGGCAATTTAACGTCACAGGCCGGGACTTGGCAAATACGTGAACGATAACTAGACCACACATATTGCAGATTGTTTATGCCGCCGAGCATAACTAACGAATTAGTCGACAAGTGGTAGATGGCTAATTGATATTTCGATGGCTTTTTTGCTTGTTTCGTGAATGCAGGAATTACCCCTGCATCTCAGCGAACCTGAGGCCCTTTGGGAGTAGCCACCTTGTCACGCAGATAGACAGGCTGGGCGTCGTCCGCAGGAATAGCTTCGCCACGCTTCCAGGCAAAAGTCGCCAGGGTCAACAGGTCCTGAGCATGGGGCAGCATGCTGGCGTCCTGACCAACCAGCGAGACCGGCATGCGCTCGGCATACCCCCAGCCAGTGCCTGAACCGAACCATTGGCCGCTGGCATCTAGCGGCAGTGCTACCTGCTCGGGAGGCAGCACCGCTTCGCTCCCCACCAGACGCATCTCCCCTGCGGTCTCGCGATAGCAGCCCCAATAGACTTCGTCCATACGTGCATCGATAGCCGAAGCCACCTGCTGGGCTCCGTACTCGCGGCAGGCACGCTGCGCCAGAACCGCCAGGTTCGAGACCGGCAACACCGGACGCTCCAGCGCGAAGGCCAGCCCCTGAACCACACCGATGGCGATACGCACGCCAGTGAAGGCTCCCGGACCGCGACCGAAAGCAATGGCATCCAGCGCCGACATGGCAATGCCCGCCTCGGCCAGCAGTGCCTTGATCATGGGCAGCAGGCGCTGGGCATGCAGACGCGGGATCACCTCATAGTGGCTCAGTACCTTGCCGTCATGCAGCAAAGCGACCGAGCAGGCTTCAGTGGCGGTGTCCAGGGCCAGCAAGGTGGTCATCGGTGTATCCGTCTTCGTTGGAAAAAGTGACGCAGTATAAATGACAAATGGCCCGCAAGCGGGCCATTGTTGAACTCAGGCCTTACGGACTCAGCTCAGTGCAGCAAGCACCTTGGAAGTGATCGCTTCAACGGAACCGACACCTTCGATATGGCTGCACTTGGGCTTGCCATTCTTCTTGCTCAGTTCGTTGTAGAACTCGACCAGCGGCTTGGTCTGGGAATGGTAGACCGACAGGCGATGACGCACGGTTTCTTCCACGTCGTCCTTGCGCTGTACCAGTGGCTCGCCGGTGACGTCGTCGACACCTTCCTTCTTCGGCGGGTTGTGCTGCACGTGGTAGACGCGCCCGGAAGCTTCATGAACACGACGACCCGAGATGCGCTGAACGATTTCTTCGTCATCGACTGCGATTTCCACCACATGATCGATATCCAGACCAGCATTCAACAGGGCTTCGGCCTGAGGAATGGTGCGCGGGAAACCATCGAACAGTACGCCGTTCTTGCAGTCGGGCTGGGACAGACGATCCTTGATCAGGCCGATGATCAGGTCATCGGAAACCAGACCGCCCGAGTCCATGACACTTTTAGCCTTCAGACCCAGCTCTGTGCCGGCCTTGACCGCTGCGCGCAGCATGTCGCCAGTCGAAACCTGCGGGATGCCGAATTTTTCAGTGATGAATTTTGCCTGAGTACCTTTACCGGCCCCCGGAGCTCCCAGCAGAATCACGCGCATCGTCATGTTCCTCAAATTTTTATAGTCAATCGTCGGATTCGCCTCTTGGGCCAATCTGAAAAATAAACGTCGGCCAAAGGCCAAAAGGCTGACCAAGATACACAGCAGACACAGGCCGCACAAGACGCCAAAAGTCGCAGCAACCCAAGGCATGACGGCAGTTGCGCCCACCTGCGCAACCCCGTGCCTGCTCAACCCGCTTTCCCGCAATACACATCTGTCCCGACAATGGCCTGCAAGCGACCGCAGTCCAACCTGTCAGCCGGTATTGCGCAGTCCGGCTGCAATGCCCGCAACAGACACCAGTAAAGCCAGTTCCAGAGGACTGTCCAGGCTGGCCTCACGATGTCGGGACCGGGCCAGAAGCTCGGCCTGCAACAGATGCAGCGGGTCCAGATAGGTGTTGCGCAGACTGATGAATTCCAGGGTTTCCGGGCTATGCGCCAGCAGTTGCTGCTGCCCGGTGAGCCCCAGGACAACCTTGCACGCCTGCGACAATAGGCCGCGCAGGTGCGAGCCCAAATGTTGCAGTTCAGCGCTCACCAGCCGGTCATCGTAGAGCTGGGCGATGTCCGAGTCAGCCTTGGCCAGCACCATTTCCAGCATATCGATACGGGTGCGGAAGAATGGCCATTGTTCGCGCATCTGCGCCAGCACATCCCCTTCGCCGCGTTCCAGGGCCTTGCTCAGGGCCGCTTCCCAACCGAGCCAGGCCGGCAGCATCAGGCGCGTCTGGGTCCAGGCGAAGATCCAGGGGATGGCCCGCAGGCTCTCGACACCGCCCGCACGACGCTTGGCCGGACGACTTCCCAGCGGCAAGCGGCCCAATTCCTGCTCGGGCGTGGCCTGACTGAAATACTCGACGAACTCAGGGTTTTCCCGCACTACAGCCCGGTAGGCATTCACCCCGTCGGTCGCCATCTGGTCCATCATTTGCCGCCAGGACGGCTCCGGCAAAGGAGGCGGCAGCAGGGTCGCTTCCAGGACGGCAGCCAGATAAAGGTTGAGGTTCTGCTCGGCAATGTCCGGCAGTCCGAATTTGAAACGAATCATTTCGCCCTGTTCGGTGGTGCGGAAACGCCCTGCAACCGAACCCGGCGGTTGCGACAGAATCGCCGCATGGGCCGGGCCACCACCGCGTCCGACCGTGCCACCGCGGCCATGGAACAGCAGCAGTTCGACTTGCTGCTCGCGGCAGATCTCCACCAGTTTCTCCTGCGCCCGGTACTGCGCCCAGGCTGCTGCGGTGGTGCCCGCGTCCTTGGCGGAGTCCGAATAACCGATCATC
Organism: Pseudomonas capsici; assembly: GCF_017165765.1. Taxonomy (GTDB): domain Bacteria; phylum Pseudomonadota; class Gammaproteobacteria; order Pseudomonadales; family Pseudomonadaceae; genus Aquipseudomonas; species Aquipseudomonas capsici. Next base: position 201,802 of record NZ_JAFGZD010000005.1, on the reverse strand, counting down.
ACTTCCTGCGGACCGTGCAGCCGCGAGCGGTAGCCAGGCAAGCCCAGAAGACGCTCGATCACCGGCCCCGCGTTATCCAGGTCAGCCAGAGTCTCGAACAGCGGAACGACGCGCATCGGCCGCTGCAGGCCGGCCTCCTTGAGCAGCAGCTGCACCGCGAGCACATCCGAAGCGGCACCCGCCATGGAGATCACGTAGGAACCCAGCGAGGCCGCCGGTGCGGCCGCCACTACCCGGCACGTTGCCAGAACTTCGGCGGTGTCGGCAGCCGGTTTGAAATGAGCGGGAAGCAAGGGACGACGGTTATTCAGTTCACGCAACAGGAAATCGATGCGCGCAGCCTCATCCCAGTCCTCGTAACGGCCCAGGCCCAGATAGTCGGTGATTTCGGTCATGGCCGCGCAATGACGGCTGGAGTCCTGGCGCACGTCCAGACGCACCAGAAACAGTCCGAAGGTCACTGCACGGCGCAGGCAATCGAGCAATGGACCGTCGGCAATCACGCCCATGCCGCATTCATGCAGCGACTGGTAACACAGCATCAGGGGCTCAAGCAGCTCGTGGTTGTCGTTCAGCACGGCATCCGTTGCAGGCTGTGGCGTGGCCAGCGAAGCGTTGGCCCAATTGCGGGTGGCCCTGAGGCGTTCACGCAAGCGCTTGAGTTCGGCGCGGTAGGGTTCGGCGCTGTCACCGACACTGGCGCGCAAGGCATCGCTGGCCTGTTGCATGGAAAGATCGGCCGCCAGTTGATCCACATCCCGCAGGAACAGATCGGCCGCCATCCAGCGCGCCAGCAGCAGGACTTCACGGGTAACGCTGGCTGTGACATTGGGGTTGCCGTCCCGGTCGCCGCCCATCCACGAAGCGAAGCGGATCGGTGCAGCCTCCAGTGGCAAATGCAGCCCGGTCGCCGCCTGCAGCGCCTGGTCGGCCTTGCGCATGTAGCTTGGGATCGCATGCCAGAGCGAGTGCTCGATGACCGCAAACCCCCATTTGGCCTCATCCACCGGAGTGGGTCGGATACGGCGGATTTCTTCGGTGTGCCAGGCTTCGGCGATCAGGCGTTGCAGTCGGGAAGTGATCTGTTCGCGCTCGATGCTGTTGAGATCCCGATGGTCCAGCGCCGCCAGTTGCGCCGCAATGGCGTCGTATTTCTGGATCAGTGTACGACGTGCCACCTCGGTGGGATGCGCCGTGAGTACCAATTCGATCTCCAGCTTGCCCAACTGGCGGGCCAGCGCCTCGGGAGAGTGGCCTTCAGCCTTGAGACGATCCAGCAATTCGGGCAGGACCCGCGACTCGAAAGGCTGGGGCTGGGAGTCATCGCGACGGCGCATCAATTGATACTGCTCGGCGATATTGGCCAGGTTCAGAAACTGGTTGAAGGCTCGCGCCACGGGTAGCAGTTCGTCATCGTCCAGACTGTCGACACTGGAACTCAACTGCTCGGCACCTGCCGCAGAGCCTCGCCTGCCAGCCTTCGCACCTTTGCGAATACGCTCGATCTTGTCGAGAAAGGCGGCCCCGCGCTGCTCGCGAATCGTGTTACCCAGAAGCTCGCCCAGCAAGTGGACGTCTTCGCGCAAACGTGCATCGATATCGGCCATCGTTCTCTCTCCCCCTTTCTTGTATGAGTCGCTTGTATGGGTAGCTTTCAATGAACAGTGCGCCAACAGTGCACCAAAACCTGTGTCGCGACAAATTCTTGCATTCCGATAACTGTCGAGCCGCCTTCTGGCGAGCACGCTTAAACCGTCCCGCAAGCCCGGCCCTGCCTGCCCTTTCCCGCTTGCAGACTCTATTTCCCTGACCTCACCGAACGCCATCAAGCGAAGCGTCCGGGGGATAAATCCTGACCATGTCGAAGAAATTTCACTGAACTATTCAAAAAAGCCACAGGTCGGAGCCATTGACCATTACAGAAAGCCACAAGGCAGCGGGAACACACCCTGAAGCCTTCCGGCCAGGAAAACTGACTGTCATGGATAACCACGTTCGGAGTCTGACAATGGAGTTGATCACCATGAACACCCTTACTGCCAAATCCAAGTTCAAAAGCCTGCGCGGGTTGAAACTGGCTGCCCTGGCCCTGGGTAGCACCTTCATTCTGGCCGGTTGCGCGGGAAATCCACCAACCGAGCAATACGCAGTGACTCAGTCAGCCGTCAACAGTGCCGTCAGCGCTGGCGGGACCGAGTACGCCGCAGTAGAAACCAAGGCCGCTCAGGACAAGCTCAAGCAAGCCGATCTGGCGATGCAGGACCATAAATACGACGAAGCCCGCCGTCTGGCCGAGCAGGCCGAATGGGATGCTCGTGTAGCCGAACGTAAAGCCCAGGCCGCCAAAGCCGAGAAAGCCGTGCAGGATGCCCGTCAGGGCGTCGAAGAACTACGTGAAGAAGGCCTGCGTCAGGTGCAGTAAGCACAGATCGCACCCTGCGTTTTTCATGCATTGCTAATTGATTAAAGGACGATCCTATTATGCGCAAACAATTGATGATCCCTGCCCTGCTGGCCATGAGCGTAGCCCTGGCGGCCTGTGCCACCAAACCGAACCCGAATCTGGAACAGGCGCGCAGCAACTTCTCCGCCCTGCAGAGCAACCCGCAGGCCACCAAGGTCGCCGCCCTTGAAACCAAGGACGCCAGCGACTGGCTGGACAAGGCTGACAAAGCGTTCCGCGACAAGGAAGACGAGAAAAAAGTCGACCAGTTGGCTTACCTGACCAATCAGCGCGTTGAACTGGCCAAAGAGACCATCAACCTGCGCACTTCCGAAGCAGCCCTGCAAAACGCCTCGGCAGAACGCGCCAAGGCCCGCCTGGACGCTCGCGATGCACAGATCGCCCAGCTCAAGAACAGCCTGAACGCCAAGCAGACCGAACGCGGCACCCTGGTGACCTTCGGTGACGTGCTGTTCGACCTGAACCGTGCCGACCTGAAACCGGGCGCACAGGGCAACATCGCCAAGCTTGCGCAGTTCCTGCAGGAAAACCCTGATCGTAAAGTGATCGTCGAAGGCTATACCGACAGCACCGGCTCCGCGTCCTACAACCAGTCGCTGTCCGAAAGCCGCGCCAACTCGGTACGTGCTGCTCTGGTCCGCGTAGGTGTAGACCCGTCCCGCATCGTGGCAACCGGCTATGGCAAGGAATACCCGGTAGCTGACAACAGCAGCAACTCGGGCCGCGCCATGAACCGCCGCGTGGAAGTGACCATTTCCAACGACAACCAGCCAGTGGCACCGCGTTCTTCGCTGCGTTAAGCGCAAGAGCCCGTTGACCCAAAGCCCCGCCTGCTTCGCGCAGGCGGGGCTTTTTCATGGTTTCAATTGCTGTGGTGTCTCTTGCCCCATGCAACGAACGGCCTGTTTCCTGTTGTTGACCAGCACGCCGGTCAGCCCTTTCTGGGACGTGTCGAACAGCACCAGTACGCCATCGATGCATTGCGCCACTTCGGCGGCCGGGGTCGCAGCGATCTTGTAGTCCTCGCCCGGCACTGTCTTGAGCATGGTGAAGTCACTGAGCAACAGGGCATCTTCGGGTTTGGCGAAATGCAGGTAGCCGTAGTACCAGAGGCAACCGACCGTACCGATGATGGTGCCGATACCGGTCAGGATCAGTGGAATGAGGTTACGCTCTTCGCTCATTTGAGGCTCTCTGCAGATTCGGCTGGAATATCGGATGGATAGTTGGGGACTTCGCCCAGACGGCGCAGGCCATTGAAATGCTGCGGGTCTTCCAGGTAGCGCAGCATCACCTGACGCCAGAGCGGGTCGGAGAAGGTCTGTACGTGCCCGCCACGGGTCAGTTGCAGCACCCGGGGCAGAGGCGCGGCCTTGTAGAGGCTGATGCCATTGGAAAGCGGCACCAGGGTGTCGTCCATGCTCTGGAAGAGCATCATCGGCGTCCCCTTGAGTTGAGGCAGGCCGTTGATGGCGCTGTCGGCATCGGGGATCAGCCAGGACAGCGGCGTTTTCAACGGCCAGGTGAGCCAGGAAGTGCCGAGGGTATAGCGGGCGACATCCCGATAGCTGGCGGGCACTCCGTCAAGAATCAGCGCCTTGAGCCTGCTGCGCTGCTCGGGGTGCTGCGACAGATAGTGCACACCCAGCGCACCGCCAATGCTCTGCCCCAATACCACAAGAGGTTTGCCTTGTATCTGGGGCTCGGCATCCAGCCAGTCGAATGCGGCCTGAATGTCCTGATAGATCGCCGGTATGCTCGGCGAGCCTTCGGATAACCCGTAACCGCGATAGTCCAGCATCAGGACCTGATAGCCCTGCTCGGGCAACCACCAGCTCCCGCCCAGATGCCACGACAGGTTGCCGCCATTGCCATGCAGATGCAGCACCGTGCCCTTGACCGGCACGCCTTCCTTTGCGGGTAGCCACCAGGCATGCACCCGCGTGCCATCGGCGGCGGTCAGGGTGACGTCACGGTATTGAAGATGAGCCTTGTCGGGCGTGAACGGCAAGCCGCGCTCCGGGTAGAACAGCATCGAACTGCAGCCAGTGAGGCTGAAGACCAACGCCAGAATGCTGATCAGCTTCAAGTGGGAATCCTTTGGGGCTATTCACGAATGAATTCGCTCCAACGGAATCATGTCCAGGCAGGAGCGAATTCATTCGCGAAAAAAGAGGGCAGCTACAGAATATTCGAATAGTCGGCTTCGATACGATCCAGACTCAGGTGGTTGAGGAAGTTGGAGAAGCACATCCAGGCCGACAGAGCATTCATGTCACGGAACTGGTCGGGCAGGTATTTGGGTGCAACCACCAGTCCTTCATCCACCAGTTGACGCAAGGTCCGCATATCTTCCAGCGTGGTCTTGCCACAGAACAACAGCGGAACCTGTTCGAGCTTGCCCTTGCGCACGGCCAACTGAATATAGTTGTAAACCATGATGAAACCCTTGAGGTAGGACAAGTCTTTGGTGAATGGCAGCCCGTTGGGCGTCGATCCACGGAAGACACGGCTGGCATTGCCGTAGCTTTCCGGCATGCCGAAGCCCTGCTCGCGATAGAACTCGAACACCTGCAGGAAATCGGCGCCCTCCTCGGCCATATGGATGGCGCGGGTCCGGTTGGTCAATTTGCGCAGGCGGCTGGGGTAGGACGCGAACGCGATGACTTCCATGAGGATCGCCAGCCCTTCCTGGGTCACGGTCGATGAGGGCGGCCCCTTGGACAGGAAGGTGCAGATCGGCTGATTCTGGCCATTGAGCGTGGTGCCGACATGCACCAGCCCTTCATGGACCTCAAGCGCACGCACATCCCGCTCGTTGAACATGGCGTCGGTGCGGATCTTGATGTAATCGGCACCTGCCGCCGCATCGGCGACGATACCGTCGGACTCGAACACCCGAATGGTTTCCTCGGCCTCGCCAAACACCCTGTTCAGGCGGCTCTGCAGCAGGGTCACGGCATCCTTGGCGGTCAGTAACTTGGGCTCGTCCTTGAGGTCGCCACGCCCGGCAATGTTGTTCAGATAATCCGAAAGCATCAGCCCCAGATCGGCCAGGGTTGGATCGCCGGCATGGAATGCATCGGAGGCCGCGCCGTACAGTTCCTGGGAAATCAGCCCGAAATCCGGCGTGCCGCGGGCTTCGAGCATGCGAATCACCATGCGGTATTCCTTGCACATGCGGCGCATGATCTGCCCGACCGGGTTGAACTGGCCCAACTGGCGGGTGATATCGCGCTCGATGTTCTGGAATTCCAGCTTCAAGGCCCCGGAGTCGAAGCCAAGAGGACGATTCTCGTAGTAAGCACGATCCACGGCGGGGAGTGCCTTGCCTTTGGCGGCGAGAAAATCCTTGCGGACCTTTTCATCCCACTTCACCGCATCCAGTACACGAATGGGTGTCTGGGCCACGACTATCCGATCCGATAACGCACGAATGGTTTGCTGGTACTCGTCCACCCGGTACTCCTTGGCTGACGGGCTGCTGCCCTACTACTTGGGTGCACGCTGATAGCGCGCGACCTCCAGGAAAACATCGGAATTGGCCGGATCGTCGAGATAACCGAACACCTGATCCAGAGGACTGGTGATCAGCAGGCCCTGCCCGATCCCGCTCTCCACTGGCTGGCCAGCAAGGCTCTGCTGGTCCACCCACTGCCTGAATCGATCCAGATCCAGGTTGTAGACAACCAGTTCATGGGAATCGGTCACCTCGAACCCGGCCATTACATAGTGAGCGCCATACTTTTCAGGCAGTTGCGCCGACAGATACCAGCGACTGCCATGCTCGATCACTGTAAAGCGGTACTCATCGCGATGCTTGCGATCACCTTTACGATAGCTGACTGCCTTGTAAAGGTTGCCGCTGATACGGGAAAGCTCGAGTTCGAGCGGTTCGCCCCAGGCATTCTTGCTGGTCCATGGGCCCAGCAGATGGGCTGGAGCAGCGCTGCCTGCGGGGATGGTGTCCTCGAACGTCACCAGACAACCGCTCAAGAGCAGGAACGACAGCGCAATCAATGCGCGCCAGGCTTTCATGGTGCTCTCCTGAAAAAGGGGTCTCTCATTTGCAGACCGACGAGTCGATTCCAAGGACCAGACGCATCTGGCGAGTGAGAATACCGAGTGTTTCTTCGTCCGCCTGATAGTGCGGGCCATGAAGCAGACCCTGATATTCCATCCGGCGGATAATCCCCGTCAACACTTGAGCATCCTGAGCAGGCTGCGACGATCCGATAACCTGCAGAAACTGGAAGGTGCCCTGCAGCAGGATCTCCTGATGGGCGACCACCAGCGGTGCCAGCCGAGGGTTGATCAATGCCTCATGGTGAAAGGCATGCTCGGCAATCAGATAGTCGCGGCGGGTCTGCAACTGGTGGCGGATGTACTCCATTGTCATGCGTGCAATATCATCGGCCAGACGCAAGCGATCAGCCGGATTGGCGGTGCCGCGGGTCAGCATTTCCCGCAATACGACTTCGGTGTTCTGCCACAGTTTGGCCTGATAGGCTGCACTGCGTTCGACATACTGGGCAAAGGCATCGGTCAGCAGGTCATCGATGTCCTTGAAGTAATAGGTGGTGGCCGACAGCGGCACCTGCGCTTCAGTGGCAACAGCCCGATGTCGCACCGCCCGCACACCATCGCGCACCACGATACGCATGGTCGCATCGAGAATCTTCTGCCGACGCTGCTCACTCCCCTCCCGACTGGCCTTGCGGCCCTGATACCTGACACTCCTGGCCACGGCGCTGGCAACGTCGGCAGCACCTTCTTGAGCGATTGTCACGACGGGGGATTCCTTTCTGGTTGATGCCTTCGCGAATGAATTCGCTTACAGGGATAATGCCTCTCAGTTAAGGCACAAACAAAACTTGTGGGAGGCAGCCTGCTGGCGAAAACGGCCTGAAAACCGACAGATATTCTGCGTCTGTGCGCCAAAGTCGCCAGCAAGCTGCCTCCCCCAAAGTGATTCATTGACCTGACTGATCGGCATTACCCAACAGGGCTCATTCGCGAAAAAACGATGGATATAAAAAAGCCGCCCTGTTCAGGCGGCTTGTCTTGTAGCTAATTACGCTTGGGGCCGCATGTGCGGGAACAGGATCACGTCGCGGATCGACGGGGAGTTGGTGAGCAGCATCACCAGACGGTCGATACCGATACCTTCACCGGCCGTTGGCGGCATGCCGTATTCCAGGGCACGTACGAAGTCGGCGTCGTAATGCATGGCTTCGTCGTCACCGGCATCCTTGTCGGCCACCTGGGCCTGGAAGCGCTCGGCCTGGTCTTCCGCGTCGTTCAGCTCGGAATAGGCGTTGGCAATTTCACGGCCACCGATGAACAGCTCGAAACGGTCGGTGACGTTCGGGTTGTCGTCGTTGCGGCGTGCCAGCGGCGAGACTTCGAACGGGTACTGAGTGATGAAGTGCGGCTGCTCCAGCTTGTGCTCGACCAGTTCCTCGAAAATCATTACCTGCAGCTTGCCCAGACCTTCGAAGCCCAGCACCTTGGCACCGGCTTTCTTGGCGATGGCGCGAGCCTTGTCGATGTCGTTCAGGTCGTCAGCGGTCAGTTCGGGGTTGTACTTGAGAATCGAGTCGAACACCGACAGACGAACGAACGGCTCGCCGAAGTGGAACACCTTGTCGCCATAAGGCACGTCAGTGGTGCCCAGAACCAGTTGCGCCAGTTCGCGGAACAGTTCTTCGGTCAGGTCCATGTTGTCTTCGTAGTCGGCGTAGGCCTGGTAGAACTCCAGCATGGTGAATTCAGGGTTGTGACGAGTCGAAACGCCTTCGTTACGGAAGTTGCGGTTGATCTCGAACACTTTCTCGAAGCCGCCGACTACAAGGCGCTTGAGGTACAGCTCAGGCGCGATGCGCAGGAACATTTCCATATCGAGAGCGTTGTGGTGCGTCTCGAACGGCTTGGCGGCTGCACCACCGGGAATGGTCTGCAACATCGGCGTTTCGACTTCAAGGAAGTCGCGCTTCATCAGGAAGCTGCGGATGTGGGCAATGACTTGCGAGCGGACACGGAAGGTATCGCGCACGTCTTCGTTGACGATCAGGTCGACATAGCGCTGACGGTAGCGCTGTTCGGTGTCGGTCAGGCCGTGGTGCTTGTCCGGCAGCGGGCGCAACGACTTGGTCAGCAGGCGCACGCTGGTCATTTCGACGTACAGGTCACCCTTGCCGGAACGGGCCAGAGTACCTTCGGTGGCAATGATATCGCCCAGGTCCCAGGTCTTGACCGCAGCCAGGGTTTCTTCCGGCAGGGTCTTGCGGTTGACGTAGACCTGGATGCGACCGGTCATGTCCTGGATCACCATGAACGAGCCACGATTAAGCATGATGCGACCGGCAACCTTGACCGGAATCGCTGCATCGGCCAGCTCTTCCTTGGTCTTGTCAGCATACTTTTTCTGCAGATCGTTGCAGTAGCTGTCGCGGCGGAAGTCGTTGGGGAAGGCCTGACCCTTGGCGCGCTCGGCAGCAAGCTTTTCCTTGCGCTGAGCGATCAGGGTGTTTTCTTCCTGTTGCAGGGCTTGCGGGTCGAGTTGTTGGTCGCTCATGTCTTTAGATTTTCCATCACAGATTCGTGGCCCCTCGCCTGGGCGGGGGATGGCGGGCAGTGCAGGCTGCCCGCTTCAGTCGTATCGCGTTACAGCCCCTGCTTGAGGCTCGCTTCCAGGTACTGGTCGAGGTCGCCGTCCAGAACCTTCTGGCAATCGCTACGTTCGACGCCGGTACGCAGATCCTTGATGCGCGAGTCATCGAGTACGTAGGAGCGGATCTGGTGGCCCCAGCCGATATCCGACTTGCTGTCCTCGAGCGCCTGGGAGGCGGCGTTGCGCTTCTGCATTTCCAGTTCATACAACTTGGCCCGCAGCATTTTCATGGCGGTGTCCTTGTTGGCGTGCTGGGAACGTTCGTTCTGGCAACTGACCACGGTGTTGGTCGGCACGTGGGTGATACGTACCGCCGAGTCAGTGGTGTTGACGTGCTGACCACCGGCACCGGAAGAACGGTAGGTGTCGATACGCAGGTCCGACGGGTTGATCTCGATCTCGACCTTATCGTCGATCTCGGGGGACACGAACACCGCCGAGAACGAGGTGTGGCGACGCGCGCCGGAGTCGAACGGGCTCTTGCGCACCAGACGGTGCACGCCGATCTCGGTACGCAGCCAGCCAAAGGCGTACTCACCCTTGATATGCACGGTGGCGCCTTTGATACCGGCGACCTCGCCTTCGGACAATTCCATGATGGTGGCATCGAAGCCACGCTTGTCAGCCCAGCGCAGGTACATGCGCAGCAGGATGTTGGCCCAGTCCTGGGCTTCGGTGCCGCCGGAGCCGGCCTGGATGTCCAGGTAGGCGTTGTTGGGGTCCATCTCGCCGCTGAACATGCGACGGAATTCCAGTTTTTCCAGCAGTTCGCGAAGACGTTCGACTTCTGCGGCAACGTCGGCGACGGCACCCTCGTCTTCTTCCTCGGCGGCCATCTGCAGCAGGTCGCTGGCGTCGGCCAGCCCCGAAGTCATGTCGTCCAGGGTTTCGACGATCTGCGCCAGCAAAGCGCGCTCGCGCCCTAAGCTCTGGGCGTACTCGGGCTTGTTCCAGACATTTGGATCTTCGAGCTCGCGGTTTACTTCGGTCAGACGATCATGCTTGTGATCGTAGTCAAAGATACCCCCGAATGGTTTCGGAGCGCTCGGACAGGTCCTTGATGCTGTTTAGGATCGGGTTGATTTCCATGGTGGGCAGCACTCGCAGGCGAAATTTTCAAAGCCGACGAGTATACCCCAGGGAGCACACCGAAAGCAGCCCGTTGAACAGCAGTTATGGCATCGGACTGCCTGTTGCGCAATCAGCCGCCTACCGCTACCTGATTGCGCCCACCATTCTTGGCCAGGTACAGGCCCTTGTCGGCATCGAGGATCAGTTGTCGGCTGTTGAGGCCGTTCTGCGGTATCACGGTCGCCACGCCGATGCTGACGGTCAGCGTCGAACCCGGTGTCGGGGCGATGTGCGGGATGTTCATGCCCGCCACGCTCTGGCGCAGCTTTTCGGCCAGCAGCCGAGCGCCGCCGGGCGTGGTATTGGGCAGGACCATGGCGAACTCTTCACCGCCATAACGGGCCGGCAAATCGGACGGACGGCTGCAACTGGCACGAATCGCCTTGGCTACCTGACGCAAGGCTTCGTCGCCTTCGAGGTGACCGAAGCTGTCGTTGTAGGCCTTGAAGTAGTCCACATCGATCATCATCAGCGACAACTGGCTTTGCTCGCGGGTTGCCCGACGCCATTCGAGCTCCAGGTATTCATCGAAGTGACGACGATTGGACAGGCCGGTCAGGCCATCGGAGTTCATCAGGCGTTGCAGCACCAGATTGGTGTCGAGCAGTTGCTGCTGGCTGACCCGCAAGGCGCGGTAGGCTTCATCGCGCTGCAACAGAGTCATATAGGAGCGGGAGTGGTAACGGATGCGCGCCACCAGTTCGATGGTGTCGGGCAGCTTGACCAGATAGTCGTTGGCTCCCGCCGCAAACGCCGCACTCTTGATCAACGGATCTTCCTTGGTGGAAAGCACGATGATCGGGATGTCCCGCGTCATGGGATTGTTACGGTACTCGCGCACCAGGGTCAGGCCATCCAGCCCCGGCATGACCAGGTCCTGCAGGATGACCGTCGGCTTGATCTGTACGGCCTGGGCAATGGCCTGATGGGGATCGGCACAGAAGTGAAAGTCGATAGACTCTTCATTGGCCAGGCCACGCCGCACGGCTTCACCGATCATCGCCTGATCGTCGACCAGCAGCACCATCGCCGAATTTTCATCGGGGGTCTTCAGTTCTTCGGGCTGCACGTCATGCATGATGCGTCTCCTGGTCACCTGCGGCGGGTGAATTCACCTGGAAAGTCATTGGGCGAATACCTCGGTCAGGCGAGGCGCGATAGTCTGCAATGGCCGGATTTCAACAGCAGCATCAATTGCAGCAGCAGCCTTGGGCATGCCGTAGACCGCAGAACTGGCCTGATCCTGAGCGATGGTCAGAAAACCCTGCTCGCGCATCAATTTAAGCCCTTGAGCTCCATCTCGACCCATGCCGGTCAATAAAACACCCACTGCATCACCATTCCAATAGCGGGCCACACTCTCGAAGAAAACATCGATCGAAGGCCTGTAGATTTCATTTACAGGTTCAGCCGTATAAGCCAGCGTACCATCCTTCAACAAGCGGATATGATGGTTGGTCCCCGCCAGCAGCACCTGACCGCGTTGCGGCGGCTCCCCTTCACGGGCCAGACGCACCGGCAACCCGGAAGCCGTACACAGCCAGTCGGCCATACCTGCAGCAAATACCTGGTCCACATGCTGCACCAGGACGATAGCCGCCGGAAAACTCGCCGGCAGCCCTTTCAATAGAATTTCCAGCGCCGCCGGACCACCGGCCGACGAGCCAATGGCAACCAGCCCTTCGCGCAAGGCAGCCTTGCGCAGCGACGGTGGTGCCGTTCGTTCACGAGTGGCGCGCTGACCGATCAACCAGCCGATATTCAATATCTTGCGCAGCAATGGCGCGGCTGCCTCTCGCGGGTTGCCGGCGCCGATAGCGGGTGTATCCACCACATCCAGTGCGCCATGGCCCATTGCCTCGAACACACGATGGACGTTCTGCTCACGGTCAACCGTCACAAGCACGATAGCGCATGGTGTTTCGGCCATGATCTGACGCGTGGCCTCGACCCCGTCCATGACCGGCATGATCAGATCCATGAGGATCAGGTCGGGCGTCTGCTCGGCGCAAAGCCGGACCGCTTCGGCACCATTGCCGGCCACCCAGACAATCTGATGCTCGGGCTCGAATGCCAATGCCCGGCGCAAGGCTTCTACGGCCATGGGCATGTCATTGACGATGGCGATCTTCATTCTTGCGCATCCCCTATCAATTCAACGACGGCATCAAGCAAGGCATCGTCGTGGAAGCTGGCCTTGGCCAGATAATAGTCGGCGCCCGCATCCAGGCCACGACGCCGATCTTCTTCACGATCCTTGTAGGAAACCACCATCACTGGCAGAGATTGCAAACGAGTATCCCGACGTACCAGAGTCACCAGCTCGATACCGTCCATGCGCGGCATATCGATATCGGTGATCAGCAGATCAAAGTCCTCGGCACGCAAGGCATTCCAGCCATCCATACCATCAACCGCAACCGCTACCTCATAACCCCGGCCAACCAGCAACTTGCGCTCCAGCTCACGAACCGTCAACGAGTCATCGACCACCAGCACACGCTTGCGCGCCACATGGTCGGCCTGACGGTTACGCCGGTCTATACGTTCCAGGCGCCCGGTATTGAGCAGTTTCTCGACCGAGCGCAGCAAGTCTTCGACATCGATGATCAGCACCACCGAACCGTCGTCGAGCAGAGCGCCTGCGGAAACATCCTGAACCTTGCCCAGGCGGGCATCAAGGGGCATGACCACCAGCGTGCGCTCGCCAATGAAGCGCTCCACGGCGACACCGTAGACGGCATCACGCTCACGAATCACCACCACCTTGAGCGCCTCATCGCTGCGCTGCGACTGAGGACGGTTCAATAACTGGCTGGCAGAAACCAGACCGACATGGCGATCTTCATGCCAGAAATGCTGGCGGCCTTCCAGTTGCACGATATCTTCTGGCTGCAAATCACGCATGCGCTCGATATGCGCCAGCGGGAAAGCGTAGGCCTCGCCACCCACCTCCACCACCAGACTGCGCACGACCGAAAGCGTCAGCGGCATTTCGATGCGGAAGCAACTGCCTTCACCGGCCCACTGCTGCAATTCGACGCTGCCATGCATCTGACGAACCATATGCTGCACGGCGTCCAGGCCTACACCACGGCCGGATATCTGCGTGACCTTGTCGCGCATGCTGAAGCCTGGCAGGAACAGAAAGCTCAGCAGTTCCTCTTCGCTCAGCTGGGCAGCGGTTTCGGCAGGCGACAGTTTGCGCTCGATGATATTGCTGCGCAGACGTTCGAGATCGACGCCGCCGCCATCGTCACTGAGCTGCACCACCAGCAGGCCGGCCTCATGAGAGGCGCGCAGCAGAATCCGCCCTTCAGGGTCCTTGCCCAGCTCCTTGCGTCGCTCGGGAGATTCGATGCCGTGGTCCACGGCATTACGCAGCAGGTGCGTCAGGGGAGCTTCCAGCTTTTCAAGAACATCGCGGTCGACCTGAGTCTTTTCACCCTCGATGATCAGACGAACCTGCTTGCCAAGCTCACGCCCCAGATCGCGCACCATCCGTGCCTGACCATTGAGCACATCGGCAAACGGACGCATGCGACAGGCCAGCGCGGTGTCATACAGCAACTGCGCCCGCTGTCCCGACTGCCAGCCGAACTCATCCAGTTCGGCGGCCTGCTGGATCAGCATCTGTTGAGCCTGAGACAGAAAATCGCGGGCCTCATCCAGAGCCTTCTGGGCATCCGGCTCCAGGCCCGAATCGCTGAAGCACGCCCCCAGCGCCTCAAGGGCGCGGTCGCTGCTGATCTGCAGCCGCTTGAGACGCTGCATGCCGGCTTGCAGGGGTTTCATGCGCTGACTTTCGACCAGCGCCTTGCTCGACAGATCCAGCAGGCCATTGAGCCGTTCGGCGGTGACCCGCAAGACTCGCTCGCCGCCATCGGACACCCGGCGCTCACGTGTTGCGGCAGGCGCCGGTTCCGGCTCGGCCGCCACAGGCTCGGGAGGTGGAGGCGGCTCAAGACGCAGAGCGGCAGCCAGCGCATCGAGGGAGGCCTGATTGCTGCCCGGTGCCGGCACCAGCAGCGGCTCGATCAGCGGCATATCGCTGGCGGTCAATGGATCGGGTAACGACTCTGTCGCTGGGTCAGGCAACAGGTCAGGCAAGGTAACGTTGACCTGGCGCGATGCTCCGGCTCCGGAAGCCAGCAGTGCATTAACCCGCTCGACATAGCTGTCGATATCGCTCTGCCCGATGCTGCTGTCGGTCGGCGTGGCAATACGCATCAACAGGTCGGTGCCCGACAGCAAGGCGTCGATATGTTCGGCCTGGAGCAACAGTCGCCCTTCCTGGGCACTGACCAGACAGTCCTCCATGACATGGGCCACGCTGACGCCGTAATTGACCCCGACAATCCGCGCCGCGCCCTTGAGGGAGTGGGCGGCGCGCATGCAGGCCTCAAGTTGGTCGGCCAGAGTCGGATTGCGCTCCAGCTCCAGCAGGCCGGCACTGAGCACCTGGGTCTGGGCTTCGGCTTCCAGGGTGAACAGCTCGAACAGTGAGGCGTCGCGCATTTGATCGGGGGTCATGTAAGGCTCCGGTTGATCGCCGCCAACAACTCTTCTTCATCGAGCAAACGCAGACTGCGCCCCTTCCACTGCAGGACACCACGAGTGAATCGTGCATTGGCGTGCGTACCGGAAGCCGACGCCGCATTCAGATGACGCTCTTCCATGGCGTGGATGCCATCGACTTCATCCACCGGCACCACCACCGGCCCGCCTTGTGCAGCAATGATCAACATGCGCGGCACAACCCGCCCGGAGGTCGCCAGCACCGAGCTGCTGTCGAGCCCCAGCAGTTCAACCAGAGAAATGCACGCCACCAGGGCACCGCGCACATTGGCCACACCGAGCAGGGCACGGGAGCGTTGATGGGGCAACGAATGGATGGTCTGATCGGGCGCGACTTCCGCAAGGCTGCGAGTCGCCAGCCCGAGCCATTCATCTCCCAGACGGAACACCAGAATCGAGCGGGTCTGGACATCACGTTGCGACTGGCCGCCCTGAAACTGATCACGATGTTCCTGAAGCAGAGAATAACGATCGAGCAGGCGAGTGGCGGCAGCCGAGTACACCGCACAGTTGCGGCAATGAATGTGCTCCGGCAAGACCGGGCAAGAGCGGTCACCGTGAATGCCGATGCGATTCCAGCAATCATCGATGGCCTGGGCGTCGTCATGAGTCAGACTCGAAAGCGTGGACAGCCCCGTCATCGATTGCTTCCTTGTTTATTGGCACCACGCGTGGCGCGATCCTGCAGGCGACGTGCACCGGCACTGTCACCTTGCGAAGCCAGCAAGGCAGCCAGTTGCGCCAGGGACTCAGGATGCTGCGGCTGCAGATACAGCGCCTTGCGATAGAAACCCTGAGCCTGCGCCACACTGCCCTCCACTTCGCTGAGCAGCCCCAGCCAGTAGAACACTTGCGCCACCGGCTCGTGCCGTTGCAGATAACGCTCGCAGGCCGCACGCGCTTCAACGCTTTTGCCTTCGTTGGCCAGACTGGCAATAGTCGCCAGTTGGGTCGCGGCATCGTCGCCCCCCGGAACAGCGGGTGCGGGCCGGGAAGGAACCGGCGGACTGACTGACACAGGCGCAGATGCAAAAGGCCGTGGCGCAGGTCGTACAGGCTCGCGAACCGGAGGCGCAACGCTGCGGGCAACAGGAATGGGGACAGGCTCGACAGGTGCAGACGCGCTGGCATCCTGGCCGGGCGCATGCCTGAAAGCGAAGGACTGGGCGATACCGGCAGAGCGCATACCGACCCGGCTCAGCAGATTGCCCTCGGCCGGACCGATGAATAACACGCCGTCTTCACGGGTCAGGCGTTTGAGCACCTTGAATACATGACGTTGGGTAGGCTGATCGAAATAGATCACCAGATTGCGACAGAACACAAAATCGTAGGGTTCCTGAGTAGCCAGAGCCGGGTCCAGCAGGTTACCAGACTGGAAATTGACCCGCGCCCGTACCCGATCCTCAATCTGGTAGCCATCGTCCACCGGCTTGAAAAACCGTTCGCGAAAGCTCACATCGGCCCCTCGAAACGAGTTCTTGCCATAAATGCCACGAACGGCCTTTTGAATCGACAGGGGACTGATGTCGATGGCGTCGATCTTGAAGTGCTGCGCGCCGATATGGGCGTCGAACAGTGCCATGGCAATGGAATAAGGCTCTTCGCCCGTGGAGCACGGCAAACTGAGAATACGCAGTGGCCTTGAATTGTTGAGCGCCATCAGGCGTTCCGATGCCAGCTTGCTCAGGGTCAGGAAGGACTCGGGATAACGGAAGAACCAGGTTTCCGGGACGATCACCGCTTCGATCAGGGCCTGCTGCTCGTCGGGCGAACTCAGCAGTAACTGCCAATAGGCCTCATCGTCTACCGAGCCGCTGTTCTGCGAGCGCTGACGCAATGCACGCACAATGATGGCCTCACCCACGGAGGTGACATCCAGACCAATGCGGTCCTTGAGAAAACTGAAAAAGCGCGAGTCATCACTCATGGCGCATCCTCAAGAAGCTCAAGATCAAGCGGAGGTATCGGATACAGCAATTCACGCACGGGCTCGGTCAACAACTCCTGAACGTGAATCCATTGCAGCAGTCCCTGTTCGTCCTCCCTGACCGGCCCCAGATAAGGTGCCAGACGGTTTTCCAGGCCGTATTCCTTGAACTCCGAAACCGGGCAGCGCAAGGTCTCGGTCGCCTGTTCCAGGATAAGTCCGAGCAACTGTGCCGGATGCTCCGCGTCATGGCGATAATGCACCAGCACCATACGGGTACTGGTGCGCGCAGGTGCCGCCTGCCCGGAACTCAGGGCACTGATATCGATGACCGGCACGATTTCGCCACGGTGGGCAAAAATTCCTGCAACCCAATGAGGCACATGAGCGATAGCCTTGAGTTTCACGCGCGGCAGGATTTCGGAGATCTCGATGGCCTCCAGCGCGTAACGCTCCTCGCCGATGCGAAACAACAGAAACAGCTTGTTCGCGACAGCCGCTGGGCCCTGGCGTTTGGGTGAGAGATCCATCATGGCCCGGACTCAGACTTTGAAACGCGATACGCCACTGCGCAGCCCTACCGCGACCTGACTCAACTCGTCGATGGCGAAACTGGCTTGACGCAATGACTCGACAGTCTGGCTGCTGGCATCGGCCAGTTGCACCAAGGCCTGATTGATCTGTTCGGCACCCGTGGCCTGGGCCTGCATCCCCTCGTTGACCATCAGCACCCGCGGTGCCAGAGCCTGGACCTGATGAATGATCTGCGAAAGCTGCTCGCCCACCTGCGTAACTTCGAACATGCCGCGGCGCACCTCCTCGGAGAACTTGTCCATCCCCATCACCCCGGCGGACACCGCCGACTGGATCTCGCGAACCATCTGCTCGATGTCGTAGGTGGCGACCGCGGTCTGGTCGGCCAGACGCCGCACCTCGGTAGCAACCACCGCAAAACCGCGACCATACTCACCGGCCTTCTCGGCCTCGATGGCGGCGTTGAGCGACAACAGGTTGGTCTGGTCGGCGACCTTGACGATGGTCACCACCACCTGATTGATGTTGCCCGCCTTCTCGTTGAGGATCGCCAGCTTGGAGTTGACCAGACTGGCCGCGCCCATCACCTGATGCATGGTGTCTTCCATGCGCGCCAGCCCTTGCTGGCCGGAACCGGCCAACACCGAAGCCTGATCGGCAGCCGAGGTGACTTCATTCATGGTGCGCACCAGATCACGGGAGGTGGCTGCAATTTCCCGGGAGGTCGCGCCGATTTCGGTGGTCGTGGCAGCGGTTTCAGTGGCAGTGGCCTGTTGCTGGCGCGAAGTGGCGGCGATTTCGGTCACGGAGGTGGTGACCTGAACCGAGGAACGCTGCGCCTGGGCAACCAGAGCGGTCAGCTCGGTCATCATGTCGTTGAAGCCGGTTTCCACCGTGTTGAACTCATCCTTGCGCGCCAGATTCAGACGAGAACTCAGATCGCCGGTGCGCATGGTGTCGAGGATTTTCACGATAAGCTGCATCGGCGAGGTAATCGAGCGCATCAGCAGCAGGCCACAGGCACCAGCCGCCATGATCGCGATCAACAAGGAAAAGACCATGCTGATCTTGGCCCCCAGAACGGCAGTGACAATGTTCTCGGTCGCCTTGTCGGCCAGCAGTTTGTTGGCGACGATAATATCGTTGAGTTGTTTGCGGCCTTCGCTCCAGACCGGGTTCACCTGCTCATAGAACTCGGCACGTGCCTTGGCATAGTCGCCCGAGCCATAGGAAGCATGGACCTCCTTGAGCAAGCGACTGTAGATTTCGCGCCGCTTCTCGAACAGAGCGAAGTTGGCTCTTTCGGCATCGTCGAAAATGGACTTCTTGTAACCGTCGATCTGGGCCTGAAGATAATCGTCGAACCCTTCGAACTGGTCCTGCTCCTGCTTGGTCAGCGGTCGTGCCCGGCCTTCGCCGATCAACTCCAGGGTACGAATGTAGCTTTCGCCCCAGGAACTGCGCACCAGAGTGCTGTAGTAGACACCCGGAAGCGCATCGAGGCGAACCTGTTCCTCGCTGGACTCAATCGACAACAAGCGCGAGTAAGACACAACCACCATCAACAGCATGATCGCGATGATGACGGCAAAACTCGCCAAAATCCTTTGGCGCAGAGTCCAGTTCTTCACAGTCAGTCCTCAAGAGTTCAACAACGGCATCTAGCCGTGTTCAAGAAGCGGACCGACAGACGGTCCAAGCGGCCTGAGTATAGCCCAGCCTTTTATGTATTAGCGTGTTGCAGGAAAAGGAAATTGAAAGTGGCGATATTGGCGGGGCCGCCCGGAAATCCGGGCTGGCAGAAGAAGATGTGGGAATCCAGGTCAGCTCTGTCATCCGGAGGGCTATCGGCAGTGCCATAGCCCTCGCCTCTGTTCAGTCATTTATTGGGCCTGACGCACCTGCTCCTCCAGCTCGGACTTGAGGCCCGGAGCCAGCTTCAACTGGCGGGCCAGTTCGTCAAGGTAGGCTCTTTCCATGAAGTGCTCCTGATCCACCAGAATCACACTGGCGATATACATCTCGGCCGCCATTTCCGGTGTTTTAGCAGCACGCGCCACTTCCGAAGGGTCAAGCGGCTTGTTCAGTTCGGCATGCAGCCAGTGCTGCAGTTCGTGATCGTTGCTCAGCTTGCTGAATTCGCCTTCGATCAGTTCGCGCTCACGCTCGTCGACATGGCCGTCAGCCTTGGCTGCCGCCACCAGAGCCCGCAGGATGGCCTGGCTGTGTTCTTCGGCCTGAGGTTCGGGCAAGCGGTCGATGGTCTGAGGCTCACGCTGGGCTGTCACACCCTGACTGGCCTGCCAGTTGCTGTAAGCCTTGTAGGCTAGTACACCCAGCGCGGCCAGACCGCCATAGGTCAAGACTTTGCCGCCCATTCCGGAGCGTTTGCCCTTGAGCAGGCTCATGGCTCCGGCCGCCAGGGCACCGCCGCCCGCACCGGACAGCAAACTGCCCAGACCGCCGCTCTTGCCGCCGGCCTTCGAGCCCGAAAGCAGGCTGCCCAGGCCGTTTACCAACGCGTCGCTACCGGAAGATCGCTTGCCGGACTTGCCGCTTACCTTGTCTTGCAACATGTTTTGTCCGGACTTGAGCAACTGGTCAAGCAAACCACGCGTGTTCATGAGAAACCTCCACAGGTCCTGTCAGATGATTCATTGACACGCAGGTTAACGGGAAGTCTCACCGGGATGATTCAAGGTGTGCATCTGAATGTTGCAGGTGATGTGATACTGCGTACTCCTTACATGTCTGAAAAGTTAAACCGCAACCCGTGCAACCCTGATCCATTTCAAAGGTCAACTCACCCAGAGACATCACGCGCCCATCCGGGCGCATCGATAAAAGATTCCAGACATACCATGAATACGCCATCCCACCCGTGCTGCTTTACCGGAGCTTGCCTGAAGTGACGTCAAGCATTGGTTTTCCAGCGGGCATGAGCGAAACGGCCCGGACGATAAGAAACAAGGACTGGAGCCAGACTTCCCTGGGGCCGGTAGAACAGTGGCCTGCCTCATTGAAAACCGCGTTGAATCTGATTCTGAACTCGCCGGAGTCGATGTATCTGCTGTGGGGACCGGAACTGATCTTCTTCCATAACGACACCTACACCCCCATTCTCGGCCCGCGCAAGGACAATGCCATCGGCGCGAAAGCCACGAATCTGTGGTCCGATGTCTGGGATCAGGTAGCGCCCATGGTGCAGGACGCTCTGGCCGGCAAGACCTGCCAGTACAAGGACATGCCACTGACCATGGCTCGCTATGGCGAGCCCGAGCAGACCTGGTGGTCGTTTTCCTTTTCTCCGCTGATCGATGAACACGGCGTGACTGTCGGCATGTTCTGCATCACCAAGGAAACCACCCGCTATGTGCTGGATAAACAGGCACTGGAATCCAGCGAGCAGAAACGCCAGAACCTGATCGACGACCTGATCGAACTGGAAAAGCAGCAGACCGCCAAGCTCGAACAGCGGACTGCCGAACTCAATACCTTCTGGGATATTTCCCCGGACCTGCTGGCGATGCTCGACCTCAAGGGGCATTTCCTGCGGGTAAACCCGGCATGGGGCGAAATACTGGGACGAGAGCCCCGGGAACTGATCGGGAACTCGATTCTGGATCTGGTTCACCCTGACGATATTTCCAGAACCCGGGACGCCCTGAAGCATGCCATCGGCAATGTGCTGCCATTGTTTGAAAACCGCTACATGCACAAGGATGGCAGTTATCGCTGGATCGGCTGGACCTCCGCGCCGGGCAGCGGCCTGGTCTTCGCCCTGGGCAAGCACATCACCCATGAGAAAATGCACTCCGAAGCCCTGCGCATTGCCGAAGAGGCCCTGCGCCAGTCGCAGAAGATGGAGGCGGTCGGGCAACTGACCGGCGGCCTGGCCCATGACTTCAATAACCTGTTGATGGGTATCACAGGCAATATCGAATTGCTTCAGTCGCGGGTGAATCAGGGTCGTACAGACCTGGGCCGCTATATCTCCAGCGCCCTTGAAGGTTCAAGACGTGCCGCCGCCCTCACCCATCGGCTGCTGGCATTCTCCCGCCGCCAGACCCTGGCACCCAAAGCCACCCATGTCGATCATCTGGTGGCGGGCATGGAAGAACTGATCAACCGCACCGTAGGCCCGGCCATCGACATGCAGGTCCTGCGCACCCACGACCTGTGGTCGACCATGGTCGACCCCCATCAACTGGAAAACTCGCTGCTCAACCTGTGCATCAATGCCAGAGATGCCATGCCGGACGGCGGCACCCTGAAGATCGAGACCGCCAATCGCTATCTGGACGATGCGACGGCTGCCAGATACGAAATGGTCGCCGGGCATTACGTGGCACTCTGTGTCAGCGATAACGGCACCGGGATGACTGAAGAAGTGGTCGCCAGGGCATTCGACCCGTTCTTCACGACCAAGCCCATCGGCATGGGCACAGGTCTTGGCCTGTCGATGATCTATGGCTTTGCCCGGCAATCCGGCGGCGGTGTCAGTATCGATTCCCGGCCCGGCAAAGGGTCGAAAATCTGCATTCTTCTGCCGCAGTTCCTGGGTGACAGCGAGCCTGTCGAACATGACAACAGCCTCGAGACCCCGCTCGTACCGAGCGCAGGCGGCGAAACCATACTGGTGGTAGACGACGAACCGGCCGTGCGCTCGCTGATGAGCGAAGTGCTCCTGGAACAGGGCTACAACGTTCTGCAGGCCGAGCACGGAGCCGCAGCCCTGGTGATCCTGCAATCCAGGGCAACCATTGATCTGTTGATTACCGATGTCGGCCTGCCCGGCGGCATGAATGGCCGTCAGGTGGCCGATGCGGCCAGGACCGTGCGTCCTGAGCTGAAAGTGCTGTTCGTGACCGGTTACGCCGAGAACGCAGCCCTGGAGCAGGACACTCTTGAACCGGGCATGCATGTGCTGATCAAGCCATTTGCAATCACCACACTGAGCAACCGTATCACTGAACTACTGGATGGACCGGCACAGGAGCCTTGCTGAGCCCCTGTGCCGGTGTGTTCAGTCCCGCAGGTCGGACTCGTGGATCGGCTGGTCACGGTGGGTTGCACGCTGATACTGCGCCGGCCAGACCGCCTTGCGCCCGCCCAGATCGTCATCGGCATGCAATGGCCAGTACGGGTCGCGCAACAACTCACGCGCCAACAGGATAATGTCAGCCTGACCGGTGCGCAGGATATGTTCGGCCTGTGCAGGCTCGGTAATCAGCCCGACCGTGCCGGTGGCAATCCCCGACTCCTTGCGCACACGTTCGGCAAAGCGCGTCTGGTAACCGGGGCCGACCGGGATTTCCGCATTGGCCGAAGTGCCGCCCGATGAGACGTCGATCAGATCGACTCCCAGGGCTTTAAGGCGTCGCGCCAGTTCTACCGTTTCGTCAGGGTTCCAGCCGTCTTCCACCCAGTCGGTGGCCGATACGCGGACAAACAGCGGCAATTCTTGCGGCCAGATATCCCTCACGGCTTCGGTCACTTGCAGCGTCAGGCGAATACGGTTTTCAAACGAGCCGCCATACTGGTCGGTGCGCTGATTGCTCAATGGCGACAGGAATTGATGCAGCAGATAGCCATGAGCAGCGTGAACCTCGACCACCTTGAAGCCTGCGATCAAGGCGCGACGGGCAGCGTCGACGAAGGACTGGATCAGGCCCTGAATCTGGCTTTCGCTCAGTTGTACCGGAGCCGTGTGTTGCGGATCGAAGGCAATGGCCGATGGCCCCCAGGGTTTCCAGCCACCTTCACCCTCGGGCACGCTGCCATGCTTGCCCAGCCAGGGGCGCCAGGTACTGGCCTTGCGTCCGGCGTGGGCTAACTGGATACCTGGCACCGAGCCCTGGGATGTGATGAAACGGGTGATGCGCTGCAGGGGTTCGATCTGTTCATCGTTCCACAGCCCCAGATCCTGGGCCGTGATACGACCATCCTCGGTCACGGCAACGGCTTCGCTGAACACCAGCCCTGCGCCACCCACGGCACGGCTGCCCAGGTGGACCAGATGCCAGTCGTTGGCCAGGCCATCGACGCTGGAGTACTGGCACATGGGCGAAACAGCGATGCGATTGGGCAGTTTGAGCTGGCGAAGGGTGTAGGGTTCAAGCAGCAGGCTCATGGCGACCTCTCAGGTTGAAAATCAGGCGCTGGACTGTTTTGTGTCTTCAGAGACTAGTCGACAACCCGAGAGAGAGTCTGGTTCAACGCATGGCGATATGAGTCACGATCAACTGCACCGTTTCGTTGCCGCGATATTCGTTGAGATCCAGCCGGTAGGCCACTTCGACCTTGCACTGCCCTTGAACCGGCCATTTTTCGAGGTCGATGCCAAAAGCAATGGCATCCAGCCGGGTACTGCCGCACTCGGTTTCAAGCACCATTTTCAGATGCTTCTTGCCGACGATGTAGTTATTCACCAGGCGAAAGACGCCGTGAAACAAAGGCTCAGGAAAGTGTTGCCCCCATGGCCCTGCATTGCGCAGCTCGCGGGCCAGATCCAGATTGAATTCCTCGACCGCCAGCGTTCCATCGGACAACAGACGCCCGGTAAGGTCGTCTTCATTGAGCTGGCGACGCACTTCCAGATCGAATGCCTCGGCAAACATCGGAAAGTTCGCTTCGGGCAATGACAGGCCAGCCGCCATGGCATGCCCGCCGAACTTGCTGATCAGCTCCGGATGGCGTGCGGCAACTGCATCCAGCGCGTCGCGGATATGGAAACCCGGCACCGAACGGGCCGAGCCCTTGAGCATGCCCTCCCCGGCACTGGCGAAGGCAATGGTCGGGCGGTGATAACGCTCTTTCAGGCGCGAAGCCAGGATACCGATCACCCCCTGGTGCCAGTCCGGCTTGAACAGGCACAGGCCGAACGGCATGGACTCGACCGTCAGGTCTTCAAGCAGCGCCAGCGCCTCGCGCTGCATGCCCTGTTCGATGGACTTGCGGTCCTGATTCATTTCATCAAGTTGCACGGCCATTTCCCGCGCCAGCCCCGGGTCATCGCAAAGCAGGCACTCGATCCCCACGCTGATGTCATCCAGACGCCCTGCAGCATTGAGTCGCGGCCCGAGAATGAATCCCAGATCGGTAGAGGTGATACGCGAAGCGTCGCGTCCCGCCACTTCAAGGATGGCACGCAACCCCGGCCGGGCGCGACCGGCGCGAATCCGCATCAGGCCTTGATGCACCAGAATGCGGTTATTGGCATCCAGCGGTACAACGTCGGCCACGCTGCCCAGAGCGACAAGATCAAGCAGGTCGGCCAGATTGGGCTCGGCGTGCTGACCGTCATGGAACCAACCGAGCTCACGCAGTTTTACGCGCAAGGCCATCAATACGTAGAAGATCACCCCGACACCCGCCAGGGACTTGCTCGGGAAGGTGCAGCCGGGCTGGTTCGGGTTGACGATGGCGTCGGCTTTCGGCAATTCATGGCCCGGCAAGTGGTGATCGGTCACCAGCACGCTCAGCCCCGCCGCCTTGGCCGCCGCCACGCCTTCAACGCTGGAAATGCCGTTATCCACAGTGATGAGCAACTGCGGCTTGCGCTGCAAGGCCACTTCGACGATTTCCGGGGTCAGGCCGTAGCCGTACTCGAAGCGGTTAGGAACCAGATAATCCACATGCGCAGCACCGAACAGGCGCAATCCCAGCACACCGACCGTACTGGCCGTCGCACCGTCGGCATCGAAGTCCCCCACTATCAGAATGCGCTGGCGCTCCCTGAGGGCTGTCACCAGCAGATCGACAGCCGCATCGATGCCCTTGAGCTCTCGATAGGGAATCAGTCGCTTCAGCACCTTGTCCAGTTCATCTTCGGACATCACCCCCCGTGCGGCGTACAACCGGGTGAGCAGGGGCGGCAGGTCGCCAAGAAAAGGCAGGGTGTCAGGCAACAGACGTGGTTCGATACGCATGCGGTTCAGCTGATTCTCTGTGTATTCAACAATCGGAGCGGGTCGTTCAGGCCCGGCTATCAGCCGCGCTCACCCGCCAGCCACTGCAACTGCACTTCGTGCTGGCCGCGATCGTCGGTCACGAACACAGTGCCTTCACTGATCATCACATCCCACTTGATGACCCGTGGCATGTCCTTGGCCAGCGCTTCCAGAACGTCCTGCGGCACCGCCGCGATGTTGACGTTCTTCAGGTTCTTGACCGCCGGAACCACCTTGCCTTCCCAGACACGCAGGCTGCCATAGGCCAGCAGGCTGGTGCGTTCGGTACGACGCGAACACCAGGTCAGGCGCTCGGCATCAGGCTGGCCGACTTCGATCCAGTGCAGGACACGGTCATCGAGACTTTTTTCCCAGAGCGCCGGCTCGTCTACTTCAGACAGGCCACGACCGAAAGATAATTGCTCGTTGTACCAGAAGGCATAGGCCAGCAGACGCACGGTCATGCGCTCTTCAGTCTCGGACGGATGACGGGCGATGGTCTGCTTGACGCTTTCATAGACCCCACGATCGAGATCGGTGAGGTTCAGTTCGAATTTATAGGTCGTGGACGGCTGGGCCATGAACGGGCTTCTAGGGTCGGGGAAAAGGCGCAAGTCTAACCGATACCGGCCCGTGGAACGACCACATTGCCCCCGACACGCAAAATCCACTGGCTTGATGGCACACATTGATGCAAGTTAAGCCTCGGCAAAATCAACTCTGTTGACATTGAAGTCGGGTCCAAAGCACTTGTGACGCAATCGTGGCCATGACGATCCAATCACGGTCCGCTCACTTGAATACTATTTTTCGGGATGAAACCAGAGAATGCCTTTTCTCGCCTCGCCGTCTGCAGGATCGCGTCTGACCAGATTGCTGCTGATCCTGGTGTTATCCGGATTACCCAGCATCGGCCAGGCCAAAGAGACCTTGATCTGGCTGCTGCGCGACATGCCTCCCGTGACAATATTTTCCGGCCCCTATCAGGGCCAGGGCGCTATCGATCTGTTCATGCCGATCCTCACGGCCCGCATGCCCGAATATGAGCATGTACTGATGCGGGTCAACCGGGCCCGCGGCACACAGATGCTCAACGATCCGACCCTGACCTGCGATCCCACCCTGCTGTGGACCCCGACCCGGGCCAGGACCATCGTGTTTTCGATTCCGACCTATATCGTGTTCAGTAACGGGTTGGTGGTGCGCAAGGACGACATGCCTCTGTTCACCCCGTTCATCGCCGACGGACATATCGACCTGCGGGGGCTGATGGACAGCAAGACCATCAGGCTGGGCGTCGTTGCAGAACGCAGTTACGGGAGCGTGATCGACGAAGCGCTCAGCCATACACCCCGACAGGAATTGAGCGAACACTATGGCAACGATGCCATCGGCAGCCTGCTGCAAATGGAACGCCTGGGACGTCTGCAGGCCCTGATCAGTTATTGGCCCGAAGCCCGGGCCCAGGCCCTGCAGCAGGGGATCAGACCCGAAGAGCTGGCCTTCCTGCCAGTCAAGGACACCCCCAAATATCAGTTCACCCACATTGGCTGCTCCGACACTCCACAAGGCAGGCAAGCCATGGAAATCATCAACCGGGAAATGCGCACATTGCGCGAAACCAGCCTGCTGCATTTCTATGCAAACTGGCTGGATCCGGAACTGCGTGAGCAGTACATAAAGGATGCCAAGGCATTCTTCGAGACGAATTAGGTGCCGTACGAAATGTATTGAGCGCAATCAACCGGGGCGCAGATATATTTCAGACAAAAGAAACCCCGGACAGAGGGGAGAACTGTCCGGGGCAAACACCTGGGAGGTTTTCGATCACCGGAGCACAATGATCGAACCTGCCACAATTTATGTGAACGCTCGCAAGGAATAAGGTTCCTGATTCGCTCAGACAAAAGCCTGCGCGTTAAACCCACGGCTCAGTTCGGCATGGCGTGTCGCGGCGATCACGCACGGCTCGATCCGGCCTTCGGCAACCATCAAATCCCGGTGCAGCCCATCGACGACATCTGTGAGCTGGCGTTTATCGCGCAGTTGATCGGCAGTGAAAAGGCGCTCGATCACAATGGCACCTGCCGCATCTCTCAGTGTCACCAGACGTTCTCCACGTGAACCTTCCGGGCTGAGGCTGGCCTGGTAGGGAGCCAGCGCTTCGCTTAGCAGTAAGCTGATATTTTCCATCTGGATCACCACTCAACAGTTTGAATGCAAAGGTGCTTATCACTGACCATCGGCAAGCGCGGAAAGTTCTTTTGCCTGCGAGGTTCATTGAAAGGCTCGTATAACCGAGCATGCCTGTGGAATATGACAGGGAAAAAACCGGAGTTCCGATCGGTTCATGAGCTATAGGAAAATTCACCTCAACTTCAATCCAAAATCCTACAAAACATCGGTAGATCAAGGCGATACCCAAACAGCAGCATCGTATGCAATGGCTCTGGCCGCCATCCGATGGAGCAATACCTTGAGCGCTTCCACTGATGCTCCCCTGCGCATCATCCTGGCCGATGACCATCCCATCTTCCTGATCGGTCTGCGCGTGGTGATCGAGCAAGACAACAACGCCCGTGTCGTGGCACAGGCCTGCACGCCGAACGAACTGCTGCTGATACTCAGGAGCCATGAATGCGATGTGCTGGTCACAGACTTCATGATGCCAGCCGAACGGCAGAACGATGGTCTGCGTCTGCTACAGCGCATTCGTCGCGACTTTCCACAGTTGCCGATTATCGTGGTGACGACACTGAGCAACGCCGGACTGTTCCAGGCGATGCTGACGCTCAATGTCAAAGGCTTGCTGAGCAAGGCCTGCGTGGCGAGCGAGTTGCCTGCCGCCATCAGGAGTATCCGCCGCCAGGAAGTGTTCATGGCCGACTCGGTGCACCGGGTCCTGCTGGAGGCTGGCGATCATGAGTCCGAAAGACTGAAACCGCCTGAACAGTTGTCACCCAGGGAACTGGAGGTCGTTCGCCTGCTCGCCGCCGGGAACACCGTCGGTGAAATTGCCACGCAACTGCACCGCAGCAAGCAGACCGTCAGCGCACAAAAAGTCAGTGCCATGCGCAAGCTCGGTCTGAACAACGAAGCAGCGCTGTTCATTTACCTGCAGGAACATGGGTTGTCCTGACCCGCCGTCTTTCGGGAGACGGCCTGTGGATTGCTCCTTTTACGCTCGGCAAGCCAGACCAGCAGATCTGCCGCGCACAATGGCCGAGAGATGAAGTAGCCCTGAATGGCCGGAGTTTCCAGCACCAGCAGGCTGTGAAAGTCATCGATGGTTTCCACGCCCTCTACCACAACCTCCATGGACAGGCGGCGAGCCATGAACATCGCGCCTGCGACCACCGCCGACTTGCGAGGGTCTTCAGCAATACCGCGCACAAACTCGGTCGGGATCTTCAGTTCGCAGAACGGGAGCTGTAACAGCCGCTGGATGTTCGAAGCCCCCATGCCGAAATCATCGATGGACAGCTTGCAGCCCTGCATGCGCAAGCGCAGCAACGCTTCCAGTTGCCAGGCCTGCGGCTCCAGCGCGTCATGTTCGAGAATTTCCAGGGTCAGGATGCTGGCCGGCAGTTCATACCGAGCCATAAGCGCCATGACTCGCGTAGCAAAGTCCGCCTGCTCAAGCACCTGAGGGGCGATGTTCACGGCGACAGGCAGTGCCTCGCCTTGCCGGAACCTGACGTCGGCAGACAATTGCAAGGCCAGCTCAAGCACTCGCCAGGTCAATGGCACGACCAGCCCTTCGCTTTCAATCGCCGACATGAAACTGCCGGGGGCCAACAGACCATGCAAGGGGTGCTGCCAGCGGACCAGCGCTTCGACGCCAAGCACATCACCATCGACACTGACCTTGGGTTGAAAATGAGCGACCCACTGCTCGGTCAGTGACAACGAATCCAGACGGCCCGAAGCGACTGACGTGCCAAACAGTTGCCCGGCACAGAGAACATGCCGGGGCCGGGGTTTCGACACGTCCTGGGCGGCAATCGATGTCGAGCGCTCATAAGCCTGGAGCAAAGCGTACAGCCGGGCTGCCGAAGCCGGTTTCTGCAAGCCCCCCAGGACTTCGAGTCCCTGGCTGCGAGCCAACTGGACAACGCCATCGAGCACCGGCTGCGAAGCGCTGCTGAGAATGATCAACGCCCTGGCCTGACCACTTCGGGCCAGATGGCCGATCAACTCCAGGCCATCGGCCCCTTCCATCTGCAGATCGCAGATGGCGATATCGACACCTCCCCGATTGAGCAACGACTGTCGGGCGGCTTCGACGCTGTCTGCGGCCAACACATCGAATACCTGATTGGCATTGAGCATCTGATGCAAGGCCATCAATTGAAAGGGGTTGTCTTCAAGGATCAGAACTTTGAGATCGCGCATGTTCATTTCCAGATCACATCAAGGCGAAAGTGATCCCACTCTAGAGGGGCCAGTGAGCAAGCCCCATAAGACAAGTCCTAAAAATCAGGGCACCTGCACCAGTTGCAATTCAATATCCGCCCGCAGATTTTCAATGGAGGCATCCAGCACCGGCCAGCGCTCGTTCAGGGTCGAACCGGACTCACTCTTCACACTGGCGTCGAGCGATGCGCAGGCCTTGGCCAGCGGCACGGCATCGACAAGGCAGGCTGCGCCCTTCAAGCGATGCAAGGAGGCACTCAAGGTCTTCCAGTCATGAGCCCCGACCGCTGGCTGCATGACCTCACGCTCATGACGCAGGTTTTTCCATAACTCTCCCAGCAGACGCTGTATCTGCTCTTCATTGGCCTGGGTCATGCGCTGCAAGGTGCGGATATCGAATGTCTGCTCGCGGACCAGTTCCGCCAGTTCCATCGACAAACGCTCCAGAGACAGCGGCTTGACCAGCAGTCCATCCATGCCGATGCGCCTGCATCGCTCACTTTCATCCGTCATCGCATTGGCCGTACAGCCAATGACTGGACAGCGTGCACGCTTTTCCTGCCCCTCGATATTGCGGATGGCTTCGGCCAATGCATAACCGCTGATCCCCGGCATATTGCAGTCCGTGATGACTGCATCGAATTCACCTTCGCGCCACAGGCTCAGGGCCTGGGCACCGCCTTCGGCGGGCACGACCTGATGACCGAGAAACTCCAGTTGCTGGGTCAGCACCAGACGATTGGCAGACATATCGTCCACCACAAGCAAGCGCAGACTTCGCTTACCCGCGCTGCGGTCCTGCTGAGGGGGTTCGTTCTGCACGTTCGTCAGGCACTTCACTCTGGCAAGAGGCACATTGACGGTCACGCGGGTGCCCTGCCCCGGCTCGCTGTACAGGCTGATGTCGCCACTCATCAGTTCTACAAGTTGCCGGCAGATGCTCAGCCCCAGTCCCGTGCCGCCGTAGCGGGCCGCAATATCGTCGCTGGCCTGAATGAATGGCTGGAAGAGTTGTTGCTGACGATGAAAATCGATACCTGTCCCGCTGTCCTGGACACTGATGTGTATTCGCGACAACTCGTTGTGTTCTTCGAGCACCCCAACGGTAATCACCACCGAGCCCCGCTGCGTGAACTTCAAGGCATTGCCCAGTATGTTGTGCAACACCTGACGCAGGCGTAACGGATCGAGCCAGTAATCGCCATGGGCCTGCTCTGCAAAATCCAGCCTCAGCTCCAGACCTTTCCGAGCGGCCTGGGCCGAGAACAACTGGACAATGCCCTCAACAAACGGGTGAAACGCCGTCACGGACAGCGCAAGCTGCATCTTCCCCGCCTCGATCCTGGCCAGATCAAGACTGTCTCCAATCAGCGCGACAAGCTCCCTGGCCGACTGGCAAGCCACCTGCACCCCTTGAGACGGTGTCTCACCCCGGCGCATGACCTGTTCGCATTCCAGCTCCAGCAGACCGATGATGGCCCCCATGGGCGTGCGAATCTCATGACTCATGCTGGCCAGAAAAGCACTCTTGGCCTCGCTGGCCTGATCCGCATGGCGCAGAGCTTCCTCCAGCCGGACCTCCAGCCGTTTTCGTTCGGTGATATCGACCCAGCCGCCCAGCAGCCCCTGCAACTGGCCATCCGCACCAAAGAAAGGGACGGTCCATTGCCATACGTCGACCTGTTTGCCAGACAACTCCAGCGTCCTGTCGGCGAATATCGGCCGCCTGTTTTCCAGAAGTCTGAGATAGTCGGCATGCATCTGTTCGGATACCGAACGCGGAATCAGCTCGATATCGATCAGGCGGCGACCGTTCATCTGCTCGAA
Source organism: Pseudomonas capsici (assembly GCF_017165765.1). Taxonomy (GTDB): domain Bacteria; phylum Pseudomonadota; class Gammaproteobacteria; order Pseudomonadales; family Pseudomonadaceae; genus Aquipseudomonas; species Aquipseudomonas capsici. Next base: position 170,297 of record NZ_JAFGZD010000005.1, on the reverse strand, counting down.
ACTGATTCCGAGACTTTCTTCATAACTGCGATTGCAGGAGATCAGCCGCCCCTTGAGATCGCGTACATAAATGGGATTGGGAATTCCATCGAAAAGCGCATGCTTGAAGGCCAACTGATCGTTGAGCTGCCGTTCGGCCTTGAGCCTCTGACGAATCTGAACCTTGAGGCGGCTGTTCCAGGCCAGAGACACCAGACCGAGCAAGAGGGCAAGCATCCCCCACCAGAACACCCATGGTGGAATCCGGCTCCAGATCGACGGCTGGGGCAGAACCGAGCCCAGCCACTTCATGCGGATGGAGCGCATCTCGGCCACCGGGAACGCCTCCAGCGCCTTGTTCAGGATGCTGAGCAATTCGGGTTGCGACTTGATCACCGAGAACTGATCGGGAGACCACTTGCCATCGACACCGCGCGCCACTTTCAGGCCACCGGCCGGAAAGAGATAGGCACCCGCTTCATTCTGGATCGTGGCATCGGCCTGCCCGGTTTCCACCAACCTGCGTGCCTCGGCATAAGTGGGTACCTGTAGAAGCTGAATGCTCGGGAAATTACGCTGAATCTCCTCCTCCAGCGCATGCCTGGCCGGCAATGCCAGTACTCGCCCGGACAGACTGTTCAGGGACACTTGTGAGGAACTGTCGGAGCGCACCACGAAGACCCAGTTATTGCCACCGAACGAATAGGTGAAATTCAGAAACTGTCTGCGCTCGGCATTGTCGGCCAGCGTTGTATTCATGTGAGCTTGCTCGGCCTTGAGCATCTGAATGCTGTTGAGGGTGGAAGAAGCTTCCTTGTGCACGAACTGCAGACCGGTCATGCGCGAAATCCGCGCCAGCACATCGATATTGAGCCCGACCCAATTGCCGTTGTTGTCCTTGTAGATATAGGGCGGATGCTGGGTGGTCGCGATCGTCACGCTGGGGTGCTTGGCGACCCATAACCTTTCAGCGGCAGAAAGCGTGATACGTTGCCCGACCACATCGGCTCCCAGCCCCTGGGTCCAGCGCCCCAGCACCTCACGCCCCACTGCCGGATCGAGGCTGCCCAGCACCCGGTTTATCAGGCTCAACAAGCGCTTTTCGTCCTGGCGTACGGCAAACGCAAAGCCCATTGAAGGCAAGGCACTTTCAAACTTGATCTGCAGCCCCAGGTAAGGCCGCAATGCGTTATAGGAGCGCACGATCACTTCGTTGCCGATAAAGACGTCGACCTCTCCCTGACTCAAGGCCTCAAGAGCGCTGTAGAGGTTGGGCGCGATAATGATTTCGCTGTCGGGATAGGTTGCATGCAGAGTTTCGGAGTCGGCATACCCATCGAGCAATACAACCTTTTTGCCCTCCAGACTGCGCGACGGGCTTGGGTCGCTGCCTCGTGCGACCACCACAGAATGATCGGGCATGTAGACACTGGAAAATGCCAACCCCTTGACGCCACGCTCGAAACCGTTGGCGCTGGTGAGAATATCAATGGTGCCGCTGCGCAGTGCCGCAATGGCCTGATCACGCTCGACAAAACCGACCACCTGGATCGGCACGTTCAGCCTGTCGCCAATCAGGCTCAGGTAGTCGGCGCTGATCCCCTGATAACGATTACGGTCGCTGGTGATATCCACTGGTTCGTAGTCGGCAATGGCAATACCGACCCGCAATACCTTGCGCTGATCCAGCCACTGGCGATCTGCTGCCTCAAGATCCAGATCCTCCAACTGCACAAAGGGAGCGCTCAACGAGAAAGGCAGACTCTGTGCTGCAGCTGCCATCTGCCCAAAAAACAGCATCAGCAGGAATAAAATCGTGCGTCCTGTATGTTCAATGATCAGGTCACCGGTCACCCTGACCAGCACCTGCAAACTTGCCTGTTTCACAACAACTGACTCATCCGTAGAAACTCGAAAACCTCCAGAGTTTGGCACGGGAAAACGAGAAGGCCCGCCAAGTGGCGGGCCCTAAGTTGTTACACAACTATTCGGTTATAACGGCTTGCCACGGTTACCGTGCTGGCTGACAAAGGCCTGCATGGCTTTGAGGTCATTTGGCAGAACAGTGCAGCGCTCGTCGCGCTCGAACAAATCAGACAAATGTGCAGGTAGCTCAAGCGCTTTTCCTACACCCGCTTTCTCCACTGCCTCAGGGAATTTGACCGGATGGGCAGTGCCCAGAATCACCATCGGTGTGTCGAGGCTGCGACGGCACTCGCGAGCGGCCTTGACGCCGATTGCGGTATGCGGATCCAGCACTTCACCCGTCGCGGCAAACACCTCGGCGATGGTTTCGCAGGTCTGCTCGTCGCTGACCGCCAGCGAGTCGAACAGCTTGCGTGTTTCAGTCCAGCGATCTTCCTCGACGCTGAAACCGCCGCCCTGCTTGAAGGTGTCCATCAGACCGGCAATGGCTGCGCCACTGCGACCATGCATGTCGAACAGCAGACGCTCGAAGTTCGACGACACCATGATGTCCATCGAAGGCGACAGCGTGGCGTGCAGGGTTTCCTTGACATACTGGTTGCCGCTCATGAAGCGGTGCAGGATGTCGTTGCGGTTGGTGGCCACGATCAACTGGTTGACCGGCAGCCCCATGTTGCGTGCCAGGTAACCGGCGAAGATGTCACCGAAGTTGCCGGTAGGCACCGAGAACGATACCGAGCGCGCCGGGCCACCCAGTTGCAGGGCCGCGTGGAAGTAGTAGACGATCTGGGCCATGATCCGCGCCCAGTTGATCGAGTTGACCGCGACCAGGCGGGTGCCCTTGAGGAAGCTTTGATCGGCGAAGCTGGCCTTGACCATCTCCTGGCAATCGTCGAAGTTACCTTCGATGGCGATGTTATGGATGTTGTCGCCGAAGATGGTGGTCATCTGACGGCGCTGAACATCCGAAACACGGTTGTTGGGGTGCAGGATGAAGATATCGACGTTATCGCAGCGACGGCAGCCTTCAATCGCCGCAGAACCGGTATCACCGGAAGTGGCACCGATGATGACCACACGCTCGCCACGCTTGGCCAGCACGTAATCCAGCAGACGACCGAGCAATTGCAGGGCGAAGTCCTTGAACGCCAGGGTCGGGCCATGGAACAGCTCGAGTACCCACTCGTTGCCGTTCAACTGACGCAGCGGGGCAACCGAACTGTGGGCGAATACGCCGTAGGTTTCTTCGAGAATCTTCTTGAAATCGGCATCCGGGATGCTGCCATCCACAAAAGGACGCATGACCCGGAAAGCCAGCTCGTGATACGGCAGGCCAGCCCAGGAAGCGATTTCTTCCTGGGTGAAGCGTGGCAGGTTTTCCGGCACGTACAGACCACCATCGCTGGCGAGACCTGCAAGCAGCACATCTTCAAAATTCAACGCTGGCGCCTGGCCGCGGGTACTGATGTAGCGCATTTTTTCAAACCTTTGGTTTGAGCTGCGAGCTTCAAGCGACAAGCTACAAGCAAGAGCACACGGGCTTCTGACTTGCAGCTTGCAGCTTGTTGCTTGCCGCTATCAATTAATTCAGATGTTCGACACGAATCCGCACAACAGGACCGACTACATCCTGCAAGGCTTCAAGCGCCGTGATCGCATCGTTCATACGCTGTTCGAGTACGCGGTGCGTCAGCAGAATCATCGGGACCAGGCCGTCCTGTTCTTCGACTTCCTTCTGCATGATCGATTCAATGTTGATGCCACGTTCGGACAGAATGCTTGCAACCTGGGCCAGCACGCCAGGATGATCCTTGGCCTGGATGCGCAGGTAGTAGGCACTTTCGCACGCCTCGATCGGCAGGATCGGGTGAGCGGACAGCGAATCCGGCTGGAAGGCCAGGTGCGGTACGCGGTTCTCCGGGTCGGAAGTCATGGCACGCACGACGTCCACCAGATCCGCCACCACGGAAGAAGCGGTTGGCTCCATGCCGGCACCGGCACCGTAGAACAGGGTCGAACCCGAGGCATCACCATTGACCATGACCGCGTTCATCACGCCATTGACGTTGGCGATCAGGCGATCGGCCGGGATCAGCGTCGGGTGTACGCGCAACTCGATACCCTGCGCCGTGCTGCGAGCAACGCCCAGGTGCTTGATGCGATAGCCCAGAGCTTCGGCGTAGTTCACGTCGGCGGTGGTCAGCTTGGTAATACCTTCGGTGTAGGCCTTGTCGAACTGCAACGGAATACCGAATGCAATGGAAGCCAGAATCGTCAGCTTGTGGGCAGCGTCGATACCTTCCACATCGAAGGTCGGATCGGCTTCGGCGTAACCCAGGGCCTGGGCTTCAGCCAGGACGTCCGGGAAAGTACGGCCTTTCTCGCGCATTTCGGTCAGGATGAAGTTACCGGTGCCGTTGATGATCCCGGCAACCCAGTTGATACGGTTTGCCGACAGGCCTTCACGGATGGCCTTGATGACCGGGATACCGCCTGCAACAGCGGCCTCGAAAGCCACGATCACGCCCTTCTCGCGGGCCTTGGCAAAGATTTCATTGCCGTGTACCGCGATCAGCGCCTTGTTGGCGGTCACCACGTGCTTGCCGTTTTCGATGGCCTTGAGCACCAGATCACGGGCGACGGTGTAGCCGCCGATCAGTTCAACGACGATATCGATTTCAGGATTTTCAGCCACAGCGAAGACGTCGCTGGTGGTGGGTGTACCGGTAATCTGGCAGTTGGGGTTTGGTGTACGAACCGCAATTTGCGCAACTTCGATTCCACGCCCGGCACGGCGGGCAATCTCCTCGGCGTTACGCTGAAGTACGTTGAAGGTACCGCCACCGACAGTACCCAGCCCACAGATGCCTACTTTGACCGGTTTCACTGATGAACTCCCCGAAAAACGGCCGCCCCGAAGTCGGCCGTGGAAAACAGCCGCATGTCACCATGCGACTCCAATTTTTTAGCGGGATGACGGCAAGGCGTCACCCCATGCCCATAAGGCGCCCTGACGATGCAGGGTTATTTGGCACCCAGCGCCAGCTTGGCGACCTGAGCTGCTGGCTGATAGCCCGGAATCAATTGACCGTCTGCCAGAACAATGGCCGGCGTACCGTTCACGCCAATCGACTGGCCCATTGCAAACTGTTTGCTCACCGGGTTCTCGCACTTGGGTGCCTTGATGTCCTTGCCATCGACCATGCGGTCCATGGCGTCCTTGCGATCCTTGGAGCACCAGACCGCCTGCAGTTGCTGGTCGCCCGGCGAACCCAGCCCCTGACGCGGGAAAGCCAGGTAACGCACTTCGATACCCATCTTGTTCAACTGCCCCACTTCTTCATGCAGCTTGTGGCAATAAGGACAGGTGGTATCGGTGAAAACGGTGATGTGCGACTTGGTTTCCCCGATGGCCGGATAAACCACCATCTCGGCGGCTGGAACGCCATTGATGGTCTTCGAGATCGCCTGACGCTCGGTCTTCTCGGTCAGGTTGACCGGCTTGCCGTCCTGGATCTGGAACAGGTAACCCTGAACCACAAACTGGCCATCGGCGCTGGCATAAAGAACACGACCGCCCTTGAGCTTGACCTCGTAGAGACCATTGAGCGGGCTGGCTGAGATGCTTTCTACAGGCAGTTCCAGTTGAAGCGAATCCAGCGTCTTGCGAATGGCCTGATCGGGTACTGCATCGGCCACGGCAAAGGCACTGAAAGAGCCGGCCAGAGCAACAATGGCGGCAGCAAAAACATGAGGCAAGCGCATGAAAACTCCTATAACGGCGGACAGACCGGCGGCGCTGAAAACCACTGACGCCGACTTCAGTCTGTGAAACCGCCAAAGCCTATCACATAAGGCCTGTAACACCGACCCGGACAAACATAACTTAAATCAGGATCAGCCCCGTGGATGGTGCCGGGCATGCATCTCCTGCAAACGAGCCCGGGCAACATGGGTATAAATCTGTGTCGTGGACAGATCACTGTGGCCCAGCAGCATCTGAACGACCCTCAAGTCGGCACCATGATTGAGCAAATGAGTGGCAAAAGCATGACGCAAGGTATGCGGCGACAGTGACTTGCCGATACCGGCGACCGCTGCCTGATGCTTGATCCGATGCCAGAAGGTCTGCCGTGTCATTTGCTCGCCACGCAAGCTGGGAAACAGGACATCACTGGGACGTCCACCCAGCAGCTCGTCACGGGCACCGCGCATGTACCGCTCGACCCAGACAATAGCCTCTTCTCCCATGGGCACCAACCTTTCCTTACTGCCCTTGCCCATGATTCTCAGGACACCCTGACGCAGATTGACCTGATCCAGGGTCAGGCTGATGAGTTCGCTGACCCGCAGGCCACAGGCATAAAGCACCTCCAGCATCGCCCGGTCACGCTCACCGATCGGCTCGCTCAGATCGGGTGCTGCCAGCAAGGCTTCCACATCGGCTTCGGACAGGGATTTGGGCAGCGGCTTGCCCAGTTGCGGCATATCGATCAGCAAGGTCGGATCGACAGCGATCAGCCGCTCGCGCAGCAGATAGCGATAGAAGCCGCGGGCTCCGGACAGAAAACGGGCGGTCGAGCGAGGCTTGTACCCCTGATCCATTCGCCAGGACAAGTGATCGAGAATCACATCGCGCCCGGCACCGGTCAGCTCGACGTTGCGCTCCTGCAGCCAGCCATTGAACAGGGCCAGATCACTGCGATAAGAGTCACGGGTGTTATCGGACAAACCTTTTTCCAGCCAGAGCGCATCCAGAAAACGGTCGATCAATGGGTGGTCGATAGCAGGCATTTTCACTCGTAAACAGTGTGGCGACAGACAGGTTGCATGATTAAACGACAGACAACAAAAAAGCAGCCCGCAGGCTGCTTTTTTTATGCATCGAGAAACTGTATCAGGACAGTTTTTCCTTGATGCGAGCTGCTTTACCGGACAGGTCACGCAGGTAGTACAGTTTGGCCTTGCGAACGTCGCCGCGACGTTTCACAGCCAGACTGTCGATTTGCGGGCTGTAGGTCTGGAAAGTACGCTCAACGCCAACACCGTTGGAGATTTTACGAACAGTGAAAGCACTGTTCACGCCACGGTTACGCTTGGCAATTACAACGCCTTCAAACGCTTGCAGACGTGCGCGATCGCCTTCCTTTACTTTCACCTGAACGACGATGGTATCGCCTGGGGCAAAGGTAGGGATTTCTTTGGTCATCTGCTCTGCTTCGAGGGCAAGAATGATTTTGTTAGTCATGCTGGTGCTCCTAAGGTAATCCGTCTGGATCGACCATCGATACGTTAACTATCGTCCCGCTCGCGGATGTATTCCGCCAGCAGCTTCTTCTCTTCTCCAGAAAGCGAGCGGCTTTCCAGAAGATCGGCGCGTCGTTCCCAGGTCCGCCCAAGGGACTGCTGTAAACGCCAACGCCGGATATGCGCGTGATTGCCACTCAGCAACACGTCGGGAACACGCTGATCCGCATACACCTCAGGTCGGGTGTAATGCGGGCAATCCAGCAGACCGTCCGTGAAGGAATCTTCCTCCGCGGAGTCCACATGCCCTAAAGCTCCAGGCAGCAGTCGCGTAACCGCGTCGATCAGCACCATTGCCGGTAGCTCGCCACCGGACAGTACATAGTCACCAATCGACCACTCTTCATCGACATGAGCATCAATAAAACGCTCGTCAATGCCTTCATAACGACCGGCGATGAGGATAATCGCTTCCTCCTGCGCCAGTTCGCGCACCGCAGACTGATTCAGCTTGCGGCCTTGTGGCGACAGGTAAATCACCTTCGCCGCATCCCCTGCAGCCTGCCTGGCCTGAACCAGAGCATCTTCAAGAGGCTTGATCTTCATCACCATGCCCGGACCACCGCCAAATGGGCGATCATCCACAGTGTGATGACGATCAGTGGTGTAGTCCCGCGGATTCCAACAAGTGAGCTGCAAGAGCCCCTGTTTCACCGCACGGCTGGTAATGCCGTATTCGCTGATGGCGGAAAACATCTCCGGGAACAAACTGATGACTTCTATGCGCAGGCTAGCCATGACACTCAGAAGTCCGCATCCCAATCCACCTTCATCTCGCCGGCGTCGAGGTCGATTGCCAGCACGCATTGCTCCGTATAGGGCAACAGGCGCTCGCGATCATCCAGACTGCCCGCGCAGGGCTTGACCACCATTACATCGTTCGAGCCGGTTTCAAGCAGGTGATCGATCTTGCCAAGCAATTGCCCGAGCGTATCGATGACCTTGAGGCCTTCAAGCTGGTACCAGTAGTACTCGCCGTCGTCCAGATCAGGGAACAGGCTGCGCGGCACGCAGATTTCGCAACCGGACAGAAGACGTGCTTCGTCGCGATCATCGAGACCCTTGAGCTTTGCGACCAGGAACTTGCCTTGCAAGCGTCCGCTGACCAGCTCTACCTGTTTTTCCATCCGTCCTTCGCGCCGCAGCGTCCAGGTCGTGTAGTCCAGCAGGTTATCAATCGGATCCGTAAAGGAATAAACCTTCACTTCGCCGCGAACGCCATGAACCGAGAAAATCTTGCCTATGACGATCAGGTCGTCGGCAGATGCAGGCGTCGCGTTCATAGGTTTCAGGCCGCAGCCTTGGCCTTGTTGTGCTCTTTGATCAACTGAGCAACGCGCTCGGAAGTCTGAGCACCAACGCCCAGCCAGTAGTTCAGGCGTTCTTCGTTGACGGACAGACGAACTTCCTGACCACGAGCGATCGGGTTGAAGAAGCCGATTTGTTCCTTGTGGGAACCGTCACGAGCGTTACGGCTGTCGGTAACGGTCAGGTGGTAAAACGGGCGCTTTTTGGAGCCGCCAAGGGCAAGACGGATGGTTAGCATTGAACATCGTTCCTGTAGTCGGTGCTGCAAATCTAAGATGCACAGCGGGCATGGGTGCCCGAAAGGCCGCATATTCTAAGGAATATCCCGACTTTTGCAAATGACTTTTTCCGGCGCAGGCCGGTGTGTCATCCAGATCTGCAATGAAACTGTCGCAAGACAGCGGGTTGAGTCCCGCATGACGCGGGCTTGCTGGAGACCAGGCCTCCAGAATCGAATGCGCGCAAAGCCTCTTGCGCGCGACGCAATCACATTTTCGGCATGCCGCCGCCGGGGAACATTCCCCCCATGCCGCGCATCATTTTTGCCATACCGCCCTTGGCGGAGAATTTCTTCATCATCTTCTGCATCTGCTTGTGCTGCTTGATCAGACGCCCGATGTCCTGAACCTGGGTGCCCGAACCCATGGCGATACGGCGCTTGCGGGAACCGCTGATCAGATCCGGGTCGCGACGCTCGGCCGGGGTCATCGAGTTGATGATGGCTTCCATCTGCTTGAACTGCTTCTCGGCCACGCCCTGGGCATTGCCCATCTGCGAGAGGTTCATGCCACCGATGCTGGGCAGCTTGTCCATGAGGCCGCCGAGGCCGCCCATGTTCTTCATCTGTTGCAGCTGGTCGCGGAAGTCTTCGAGATCGAAGCCCTTGCCCTTCTTGAGCTTCTTGGCCAGCTTGTCGGCTTTCTCTTTATCCAGAGTCTGCTCGGCCTGCTCGATCAGGCTGAGCACGTCGCCCATGCCGAGAATTCGCGACGCGATACGATCAGGGTGGAACGGCTCCAGAGCCTCGCTCTTCTCGCCCATACCGATGAACTTGATCGGCTTGCCGGTAATCGCACGCACCGACAATGCAGCACCGCCGCGAGCATCGCCATCGACCTTGGTGAGCACCACGCCGGTCAGCGGCAGCGCATCGCCGAACGCCTTGGCGGTGTTGGCCGCATCCTGACCGGTCATGGCATCGACCACGAACAGGGTTTCAGCCGGTTTCACTTCGGCATGCAACGCCTGGATCTCGGTCATCATCTCGGCATCGACGTGCAGACGACCGGCGGTGTCGACGATCACGACATCGATGAACTTGAGCCTGGCTTCGCGGATGGCCGCCTGAGCGATGTCCACCGGCTTCTGGCTGATATCGGAAGCGAAAAATGTCACGCCGATATCGTTGGCCAGGGTTTCAAGCTGCTTGATGGCCGCTGGACGATAGACGTCCACCGACACGACCATCACGGTTTTCTTCTTGCGTTCCTTAAGGAAGCGAGCAAGTTTGCCAGCGGTGGTGGTTTTACCCGCACCCTGCAGACCGGCCATCAACACGACCGCCGGAGGCGTGACGTTGAGCACCAGGTCTTCGTTGGCAGCGCCCATCAGGCTTTCGAGTTCGGCCTGAACGATCTTCACGAACGCCTGACCCGGTGTCAGGCTGCGCGACACCTCGGTGCCGACGGCACGTTCCTTGACGCTATTGACGAAGTCCTTGACCACCGGCAGGGCGACATCGGCTTCGAGCAAAGCCATGCGCACTTCGCGCAAGGTATCTTTGATGTTGTCCTCGGTCAGCTTGGCCTTGCCAGTTACGTGGCGCAGCGTCTGCGAGAGGCGGTCGGTAAGGTTTTCAAACATGCGCGATCCTTTCAGGCTCTGGTCGAACCCCGGTTGATGCGGCCCGGCCCGCAATGAAATGGCGCTCGGCGAGCCTTCGGCTTGAGCAGGTCGCGGATTATAGCGAAGACTCTGCGGAACTGACACCACGCAGACTGCTTATGTAGTCTTTCGTGAAATGTCGGTTCTATGCCAAACTCAGCGTCTTTCGGGCTCGTCCTTCAGGATCTATGTTCCCTCTCACACCCAGTCTGCTTTCAAGCCTCGCCGCCGCCAGCCTTTATGCCGCTGCGACCGTCTATCAGGGCGTACGCCTGAATCAGACCGCCAAACCCGACAAGCGGCTGCTTGTACTGCTCGGCACCCTGGCCGTCATCGCCCATGCCATCGGCCTTTATTCTCAGCTGATGCGCCCGGCAGGCCTGGGTCTGGACTTTTTCAACTCCGCCAGCCTGATCGCCGTGTCGGTCATCGCCCTGACTCTGCTTGCCACCACGCGAATACCCGTGGAAAACCTGCTGGTGCTGCTGTTTCCACTGGGCATGATCACCGCCCTGCTGGCCCAGTTCGCCCCCAGCGGCACAGTGCAGCCGATCATCGAAGAGCCGGGCATCCTCAGCCACATCCTGCTTTCGATCCTGGCGTACGGCATGTTCACCATCGCGGTCTTCCAGGCGCTGCTGTTGTTGCTGCAGGATCACCAGCTCAAGAACAAGCACCCTTCCGGACTGATCAAGAACTTCCCGCCCCTGCAAACCATGGAAAGCCTGCTGTTCGGCTTCCTCTGGGCTGGCTGGACACTGCTGTCGCTGTCGCTGATTTCCGGCTGGGTATTCGTCGAGAATCTGTTTGCCCAGCATCTGGTACACAAGACCCTGCTCGCCTGTCTGGCCTGGGTGGTGTTCAGCGTTCTGCTGTGGGGCCGCAACCGTCTCGGCTGGCGCGGGCACAAAGCCATTCGCTGGACCCTGGGCGGCTTCTGCCTGCTGATGCTGGCCTACTTCGGCAGCAAGCTGGTACGTGAATTCATTCTGCATATCTGACGGGCGTCGATCATGGATAATCTGCCCCTCGGCCCGCTTCTGGGTGTGCTGACCCTGCTGATGCTCTGGTCGGGCCTGCTGACTGCAGTCGAAACCGCCCAGCATCTGCTCAAGACCTTACGCGCCGGCAAGCGCCCCAACGAAGCAGCGGCCTTTCCCGAACTGACCTTCGAGCTCAACAGCCTGATCCTGAGCAATACGCTGATCAAGACCCTGATCACCGTCATCGCCACGCTGGTCGCCATCAATAGCTGGCTATATAACGGTCCAACCGTTGCGTGGCTCATCACTGCTGCCGCCATGCTGGTATTTGCCGAATACATCCCGCGCCGCCTTGCAGCCCGCTACCCCGCCGCCACCGTCCTGCTCGGCAACGGGACACTGCGCATTCCGATGAAGGTCGTCTGGCCGCTGGCCTTTGTTTTCAGCGCGATCGCCAAACATTTGTTACGCATTTTCGGTGTCAACAAGGCACCGAGCCATGATCCTGACCTGGACGATACTCCCCAGAAACCCGGTCATGACGGCGTACAGGAACATCATCCACGGGCCAATGTGCTATCGGGCATCCATGCGCTGGACAGCATCACGGTCAATGACATTCTGATACCACGCAACGAAGTGGACGGCGTCAACCTCGACGACCCCATCGAGCAGATCATCGAACGCCTGATCATTTCCCGGCACACACGCCTGCCGGTCTATCACAACGATATCAATCAGGTGCAGGGCGTCCTCAATACCCGTCAGATCAGTCACCTGCTGCCCAAGGGCGAACTGACCAAGGAGCAATTGCTGGCCGTCTGCTACGAACCCTACTTTGTGCCCGAAAGCACGCCACTGCAGTTGCAACTGCTGAACTTCCACAAGCAGCAGCGTCGGCTGGGAGTGGTGGTGGACGAATATGGCGAAGTGCTCGGCATCGTCAGCCTGGAAGACATTCTCGAAGAGATCGTCGGTGAATTCGAGAACGAGCAGAGCCTCAACAACCCCCATGTGACCCGTCAGCCAGACGGACGCCTTGAAGTGGAAGGTACGGCCTCGATTCGCGACCTGAACAAGAGCCTGGGCTGGCACCTGCCTTCCGATGGCCCCAAGACCCTCAACGGTCTGGTGACAGAGGCCCTGGAAACCATTCCCGAAGGCCCGGTCTGCCTGAAAATCGGCCCCTACCGGCTGGAAATCCTGGAAACCGAGGATAATCGCGTGAAGCGGGTGCTGATGTGGCAAAACGCTCCGAGCCTGGTTTTCAAGTAGACATCCCGCCAGATGTTGCTACTTGTTTCGCAAGCAAAGCCCTTCCTATAATCCTCTGGCTTACCCAGCCAGCCGTAGCGCGTGCTACCCGCACCCAGCGCCAACGGCCAGTCATTCAGCCTGAACGACTCGCACCTTTTATGGCACGCTCCCATCCACGAGCGCTGTCACTGCCCTCCAGCCCAACCGGGCCAATCTGATCAGCGCTGCGCCCACAATCACAAGAATGAACATTTGCCGCCGCGTGCCCAACGTCGCAGGCAAGATGACTGTCAGGGATATCCGCATGACCAGCACTACAACTCTGAGCGAAAGCGACAACACCCAAACACCACCCAGCAACTCACCCACCCGCGTTGCAACCGCCAGCTTCATTGGCACCGCCATCGAGTTCTACGACTTTTATGTCTACGCCACGGCCGCAGCACTGGTGATCGGTCCGGTCTTCTTTCCGCAGACCTCCGGCACCGCACAGATGCTGTCGTCATTTCTGACCTTCGGTATCGCCTTCCTTGCTCGCCCGCTGGGATCGGCACTGTTCGGCCATTTCGGCGACCGTATCGGACGCAAATCGACGCTGGTCGCCTCATTGCTGCTGATGGGGGTCTGCACCACCTTGATCGGCGTGCTGCCCGGTTATGCGACCATCGGAGCCTGGGCACCGATCATTCTCTGCCTGTTGCGCTTCGGTCAAGGCCTGGGGCTCGGCGGCGAATGGGGTGGCGCCGCGCTGCTGGCGACCGAGAACGCCCCCAAGGACAAGCGAGCCTGGTTCGGCATGTTCCCGCAACTGGGGCCATCCATTGGGTTTCTGGCAGCCAACGGCCTGTTTCTGGCACTGGCACTGATCCTCAACGACGAGCAATTCCGCTCATGGGGCTGGAGGATTCCCTTCCTGCTCAGTGCCGCTCTGGTCATGGTCGGCCTGTATGTACGCCTGAAACTGGAAGAAACACCGGTCTTCGCCAAAGCCATCGAGCGCCATGAACGGGTCAGGATGCCGATCGTGGAAACCTTCAGCCAGCACTGGAAACCGATGTTGCTGGGTGCCGCCTCGATGGTGGTGTGCTACGCGCTGTTCTATATCTCGACGGTCTTTTCCCTGAGCTATGGGGTGTCGACACTGGGCTATAGCCGGGAAACCTTTCTGGGCCTGCTGTGCTTCGCGGTGCTGTTCATGGCGGCGGCCACGCCCCTGGCGGCCTGGGCAAGCGATCGCTTCGGACGCAAGCCGGTATTGGTTGTCGGCGGTGTGCTGGCGATTCTCTCTGGCTTTCTCATGGAACCGCTGCTCACCCATGGCACGACCTGGGGCGTTGCGCTGTTCCTGTGTATCGAGCTGTTCCTGATGGGCGTGACCTTCGCCCCCATGGGCGCACTGCTGCCGGAGCTGTTCCCGACCCAGGTGCGTTACACCGGCGCATCGGCAGCCTATAACCTCGGCGGAATAGTCGGAGCCTCCGTCGCACCGTTCTTTGCACAGAAACTGGTGGCCATGGGCGGTTTGAGCTGGGTGGGCGGTTATGTATCGGCAGCAGCACTGATCAGCCTGCTGGCTGTGCTGTGTCTGAAAGAAACGCGGGACAAGGAGTTGTAGGCGGAGCGGCCTCTTCGCGAATAAATTGGCCCCAATTGCAGGAGCCAATTCATTCGCGAATGGCTGGATCAGTTACAGAATGACGTTGACCGCCGCCGAAGCACGGGTCGCCTTGGCGCGAGCGGCTTCGATGGATTCGTCGCGGGCCAAGGCTACGCCCATGCGACGCTGGCCGTTGACTTCAGGTTTGCCGAACAGACGCAAGGCCGTATCCGGCTCGGCCAGTGCAGCACCCAGGTTGGCGAAAGCGGTCTGCGTAGACTGGCCTTCGACCAGAATCACCGACGAAGCCGATGGCCCGAACTGGCGGATCAGCGGCACTGGCAGGCCCAGAATGGCGCGGGCATGCAGTGCGAACTGGGACAGGTCCTGGGAAATCAGGGTCACCAGGCCGGTGTCATGCGGGCGCGGCGAAACTTCGCTGAACCACACCTGATCGCCTTTGATAAACAACTCGACACCAAAGATACCGCGACCACCCAGAGCCTCGGTCACCGCCTTGGCAACGCGCTCGGATTCGGCCAGTGCAACCGGGCTCATGGCCTGTGGCTGCCAGGATTCCTGATAGTCGCCCTTCTCCTGGCGATGGCCAACCGGCGCACAGAATGTGGTGCCGCCCACATGGCGCACGGTCAGCAGAGTGATTTCGTAGTCGAAATCGATAAAGCCTTCCACGATCACGCGACCCTTGCCGGCACGACCGCCTTCCTGCGCGTAATCCCAGGCTTTCTGGATATCATCGGCGCTCTTGAGCAGGCTCTGGCCCTTGCCCGAAGAACTCATGACCGGCTTGACCACGCAAGGGAAACCCAGATCCAGGACCGCTTTGCTGTAGTCCTCGAAGGTATCGGCAAAATGATACGGCGAAGTCGGCAGCTTGAGCTCTTCGGCAGCCAGGCGACGAATGCCTTCACGATTCATGGTCAGTTGCGCAGCACGGGCTGTCGGGATGACGGTGAAACCTTCGGACTCAAGCTCGACCAGCGTGGAAGTGGCAATGGCTTCGATTTCCGGAACGATGAAGTGCGGCTTCTCGGCCTCGACCACCGCACGCAACGCAGCACCGTCCAGCATATTGATGACGTGACTGCGATGAGCCACCTGCATGGCAGGCGCATCGGCATAACGGTCAACAGCGATCACTTCGACGCCCAGGCGTTGCAGCTCGATCACTACTTCCTTGCCCAGCTCGCCACTGCCGCAGAACAATACGCGAGTCGCGGTAGGCGACAGTGGAGTTCCGATTTGAGTCATCTCAGGTCCTCGTGAAGCAGATATCGATGGCAGCCCGCCGTATGCGAGCGACCGCTTTGAAGAAAGGCGCGCAATTTACCACGAAGCCCTGCAAATAGGGGCTCAACCCGGACAAGCGTTCTTGCGGATGCGCCAGGCCATGATCAGCCAGACGGCAGTGACGCCCGCGAACTTGGAGCCCAGGGCGGTCAGGATGACCGGTGCCGTCAGGGCATCGATCATGCCGAAAAAGATAAAGGTATCCAGTGGAATACTCAGGGCCGAACTGATCCACAGGCGATCATGCAACGGGCGCCTGGTGATGCTGAATACCAGCCAGTCGATGCACTCGGAAATCGCGAACGCCGTGGCGCTGGCCAGTGCGATGGCTGGCTCGCTGGTGACATAAGACAGCAGCAGCGCCACCAGCATGGCGAGAATCGCGCCATGACCGAAACGGGTCTGCACCATATCGCGCAGGACAAACACCAGCCCGCCCCACGCCGACCAGATGATGTCCAGGTGCGGGGCGGTGGAAAAGGCGAAATTGATCAGCACGACACTGCCGATGTACGCGATCAGGAAAAGCATGGAAAAGATGTCTTGGGAAAAACGGGGACCAATGGTAGCAGACCTCCCCACCTCATCGCATGTACACCCTACCCCAACGTCCAGACCACCCCGCTCGTCTTGGCCCGCTCATCGCACAGCACCAGCACAGCCCGCCGCTCTTCATTGCTCATGCGGCTCCAGCCAGTGATTTCGCTCACGGTTCGCTGGCAGCCAGTACAGATATCGTCTTCATCAAGGGAGCAGATACTCACACAGGGCGAACGGACTGGTTTTTCCGGGGTGAATTCAGTGTTCATCAATCTTCCTGCACAGCCAGGTCGCGGGCGTAACGCTGGGCATTGTGGACATAATGCGCGGCGCTGGCTTCAAGCATTTTCTTCTGTACGTCGGTGAGTTCGCGCACCACCTTGCCCGGCGACCCCATCACCAGAGAGCCATCGGGGATGACCTTGCCTTCACCGATCAGCGAGTTGGCGCCGATGATGCAGTATTTGCCGATCTTTGCCCCATTGAGAATCACGGAATTGATGCCGATCAGGCTGTAATCGTCGACGCTGCAACCGTGCAGCATGACGTTATGGCCAATGGTGACGCCTTTGCCGATATTCAGTGGCGACCCCATATCGGTGTGCATGACCGTACCATCCTGCACATTGCTGTTCTCGCCGATATGGATCAATTCGTTATCGCCCCGCAGCACGGCGTTGAACCAGACACTCGCTCCGGCCTCCAGTCTGACCTTGCCGATCAGGACCGCATTGGGTGCGACCCAGCTTTGTGGATCGGTCTGGACACGGGAGTCTCCCAGGCGATATTTCATGGTTTTTCCTCAGGCTGATGACCGCGCTCACAGGCGCAGTTCGTTATGAATGACGGCTCAGGTGGTGGACCGCTCTGGCGGGTGGTGCAGGCTGATTCCGGTGTCATACAGCACATTGACCAGTTCGACGATCATGATTGCTGTCAGCCCCCAGATCTTGTATCCGCCATAACGATAGCTCGGTACGTACCAACTGCGGCCTTCATAATCGATCCGGTGCGTGTGCTCGCGAGTGTCCTGGCGGAAGAACTCCAGAGGCACACTGAATACCGCAGCGATTTCGGCATCGTTGGGTCGGTATTCGACAAAGTCGGGAATCACGCCGACATAAGGCGTGACCTTGATGCCATGTTTGGAGATCAGCGGGCTCAGAGGGCCGACCACTTCGACAAGACCGGGCGGCAGGCCGATTTCCTCTTCAGCCTCGCGCAGGGCCGTGAATATCAGATCGGGATCTTCCGGATCGCGCCGTCCGCCCGGGAACGCCACTTCTCCGCTGTGAGTGGAAAGCCCGCTGGCGCGCAAGGTCAGGATCAACTCGGGCTCGTCACTGCGCGTGACCGGCACCAGTACCGCCGCCTCGGGAAAAACTCGATTCGACTCAAGAATCTCTGGCGTATGACTGCTTACACGGAGAAGTAGCTCATCCAGCATGGGAAATCTCGATCTGTTGCACTCCTGGCATCATGCACCAAAGCGACGAACTGCCCAACCCCTTGCAGGACGCTCATACAATCGCGAAACTTGCAGATCCGCCCTGCAGCAAGCCAGGATAGCGTCTGCTTTAACGGATCGAACGAAACCATGAAATTCTGCAGCCAGTGCGGTAACCCGGTCATCCTGCGCATTCCCGAAGGCGATAGTCGCCTGCGCCATGTATGCGAGCATTGCCACACCATTCATTACCAGAACCCGAATATCGTGGCCGGTTGCCTGGTTACGCAGGGCGAGAAGGTCTTGCTGTGCCGCCGCGCCATCGAACCGCGCCTGGGTTTCTGGACCTTGCCGGCCGGCTTCATGGAAAACGGCGAAACCATCGAGCAGGCAGCACGCCGTGAAACCATCGAGGAAGCCTGCGCCACGCTGACCGACCTGCATCTGTATGCGCTGATCGATGTGCCGCACATCAATCAGGTGCATGTGTTCTATCGCGCCGAACTCGCCACTCCAGAATTCGCCGCCGGGGTCGAAAGCCTTGAAGTGCAATTATTCGACGAAGCCGACATTCCATGGCAGGACCTGGCTTTCATGACAGTCGGGCGTACCCTAGAATACTTCTTCGCGGACAGACGCCAGCAGGTTTACCCGGTACACACCAGCGCCCTGCCAGCTTCGCGCCCGATACAGGACACATAAACAATCCGGCACTCAGATGCCTTCAGGGATACCGCAATGCGTTGGCTGTTCGCTTTCTTCTGCATGTCGTTCGTTCCGCTGTCGCAGGCGGCCTTTACCCAGACCATCGTGCCCAAGGGCAGCGAACAGAAAATCATCGATCACAAGGTCATCAATACCCAGAGTCTGGCCGACAAGAAAATCGACAAGGTACTGGTACTCAAATCCGCACGTCAGTTGCAACTGATCAGCGGCGGCGAAGCACTCAAGACCTATCGTATTTCTCTGGGCAGAAACCCCAAGGGCACCAAGCTGCAGGAAGGCGACCAGCGCACACCGGAAGGCTTCTACTGGATCGACTGGCGCAAGCCCAGCAACAACTACAACCTGTCGATGCACATTTCCTATCCGAACATTTCGGATGCGGCACGCGCACGCCGTGAAGGCGTCAAACCCGGCAGCATGATCATGCTGCATGGCACGCCGGTGGATGAAGAATATCCGGAGTGGTACTTCCATACCCTGGACTGGACCAATGGCTGCATCGCGCTGAAGAACAACGATATGCGCGAGGTCTGGGATCTGGTGAAGGACGGCACGATGATCGAGATCCGGCCGTAAACGCGTCGTGGGCAAGCCCCCTTCCACTTGATTCTGGACTGCCTCAAGAATTGGATTAACGTCCGACTTCCTGAAACACTCAATCTCGTGGGAGAGGGCTTGCCCGCGACAGCATTTTAAAATGCTTCCAGCCGCCAGACTTCATAAGCTGGCGTTTCGTATGGATGGCTCTGCTTGAGAGCCATTACTGCCTGATGAATGAACTCATCGGCCACGACCATCTCGACTTTCCACTCCTCGACCGTCTCGACCACGCCACCCTGCCCGATAAATGGCTGACTGCCATCCAGCGGGCGGAACTGGCCCTGGCCGAGCACTTGCCATGAACAGTGATCGTAAGCGCCGATTCGCCCTGCACCAGCGGCGAATACGGCGTTCTTGACCTGCTCCACATGGCTTGCGGGCACGAAGAAGGCAAGCTTGTACATCGGGACTCAGTTAACCCAGACGCGAGCGTTGCGGAACATGCGCATCCAGGCGCCATCTTCGTTCCACTCTTCCGGACGCCAGGAGTTCTGCACGGCACGGAATACACGCTCAGGGTGCGGCATCATGATGGTGACGCGACCGTCGCGAGTGGTCATGCCGCCAATACCGCGCGGCGAGCCGTTCGGGTTGGCCGGATAGGTTTCGGTCACCTTGCCATGGTTGTCCACATAACGCAGCGCAACGGTGCCGGAGATATCGGCTTCGAGCAGGGCGTCATCGTGGGCGAACTCGGCATGACCTTCACCGTGAGCGATGGCGATCGGCATACGCGAACCGGCCATGCCTTGCAGGAAGATCGATGGCGACTCCTGGATCTGAACCATGGCCACACGCGCCTCGAACTGCTCGGAACGGTTACGCACGAAGTGCGGCCAGAACTCGCTGCCCGGAATCAGCTCGTGCAGGTTGGACAACATCTGGCAACCGTTGCACACACCGAGGGTGAAGCTGTCGGTACGCTCGAAGAAGCCCTGGAACGCATCGCGGGCACGGCTGTTGAACAGAGCCGACTTGGCCCAGCCTTCACCGGCACCCAGCACGTCGCCGTAGGAGAAGCCACCGCACGCAACCATGCCCTTGAAGTCGTTCAGGTCGACACGACCGGCCAGGATGTCGCTCATGTGCACGTCGATGACATTGAAACCGGCGCGATCGAACGCAGCCGCCATCTCGACCTGACCGTTGACGCCCTGCTCGCGCAGAACCGCAACCTGAGGACGGACACCTTTCTTGATGTAAGGCGCAGCGATGTCGTCGTTGACGTCGAAGCCCAGCTTGACGGTCAGGCCAGGATTGTCTTCTTCCAGCAGTGCATCGAACTCCTGATCGGCGCATTCGGCGTTATCACGCAGACGCTGGATCTGGTAGCTGGTTTCAGCCCACTGACGCTGCAGCAGACGGCGCTGGCCGCTGAATATCGACTCGCCCGCGAAGCTGATGACCACTTCATCGTTGTTCACCGGCTTGCCGATGACCGAAACGCAGTCTTCAAGGCCCGCAGCGCTGAACTGGGCCAGCACCAGCGGAGTTGCATCCTGACGAACCTGGATGACGGCACCCAGCTCTTCGTTGAACAGGATCGACGCCAGTTCGGCGGAGTTTTCAGCCAGACTGTCGAGATACAGATTCAGACCGCAATGACCGGCGAACGCCATTTCCAGCACGCTGACCAGCAGACCACCGTCGGAACGGTCGTGGTAAGCCAGCAGGTGGCCGTCGGCATTCAGACCCTGGATAACGGCAAAGAAGGCCTTGAGGTCTTCAGCGTCATCGACGTCCGGCGCCGAGCGACCGAGCTTGCCGTGAACCTGGGCAAGAATCGAAGCGCCCATGCGGTTCTGGCCACGGCCCAGATCGATCAGGATCAGGTCGGTTTCGCCCTTGTCCATGCGCAGCTCTGGAGTGAGGGTCTTGCGGATATCGGTGACAGGTGCGAAGCCGGTCACGATGAGCGACAGCGGCGAAGTCACGCTCTTCTCGGTGCCCTCATCGCTCCAGCGGGTCTTCATGGACATCGAGTCCTTGCCCACCGGAATGGTCAGGCCCAGCTCAGGGCACAGTTCCATGCCCACGGCCTTGACGGTGTCGTACAAACGCGCGTCTTCACCCGGGTGACCGGCAGCCGACATCCAGTTGGCCGACAGTTTGATGTCGGACAGCTTTTCAATACGCGAAGCAGCGATGTTGGTGAGGGTTTCACCAATGGCCATACGACCGGAAGCCGGAGCGTCCAGCAGTGCCAGTGGCGTACGCTCGCCCATGGCCATGGCTTCGCCGGTGTTGACGTCGAAACTGGTGGCCGTCACGGCGCAGTCGGCCACTGGCACCTGCCATGGACCGACCATCTGGTCGCGAGCCACGAGACCGGTGATGCTGCGGTCGCCGATGGTGATCAGGAAGCTCTTGCTGGCTACCGCCGGATGGCGCAGAACACGCTCGACGCTCTCTTCGATGCTCAGCGTGCTCGGATCGAAATCGTCGCCCAGCTCGGCTTCGCGCTCAACCGAACGGTGCATGCGCGGCGCCTTGCCCAGCAGCACTTCCAGTGGCATGTCCACCGGATTGTTGCCGAAGTGGCTGTCGGTAACGGTCAGTTGAGGCTCGGCAGTGGCTTCGCCCACCACCGCGAACGGGCAGCGCTCACGCTCGCAGATGGCCTTGAAACGCTCGAAATCTTCGGCGGAAACGGCCAGGACGTAACGTTCCTGAGACTCGTTGCTCCAGATTTCCAGAGGAGCCATGCCCGGCTCGTCGTTAGGCACATTACGCAGCTCGAAACGGCCGCCACGACCGCCATCGTTGACCAGCTCCGGAAAGGCGTTGGACAGACCGCCTGCACCCACGTCGTGGATGAAGCTGATCGGGTTCTTGTCACCCAACTGCCAGCAACGGTCGATGACTTCCTGGCAACGACGCTCCATTTCAGGGTTTTCACGCTGAACGGAAGCGAAATCCAGATCGGCGGAGCTGGTGCCGGTGGCCATGGAGGAAGCCGCGCCGCCACCCAGGCCGATCAGCATGGCAGGACCACCCAGCACGATCAGCTTGGCGCCGACCGTGATTTCGCCCTTCTGGACGTGATCTTCGCGGATGTTGCCCATACCGCCAGCCAGCATGATCGGCTTGTGGTAACCGCGGACTTCATCACCGTGAGGCGTGGCGATCGACTGCTCGAAGGTACGGAAGTAACCGGTCAGGGCCGGACGACCGAATTCGTTGTTGAACGCCGCGCCACCCAGCGGGCCTTCGATCATGATGTCCAGCGCAGTCACGATGCGCTCGGGCTTGCCGTAAGGCACTTCCCATGGCTGCACGAAACCGGGGATCTGCAGGTTGGAGACGGTGAAACCGGTCAGGCCGGCCTTTGGCTTGGCACCACGACCGGTTGCACCTTCGTCGCGAATCTCGCCGCCGGAACCGGTCGATGCACCCGGGAACGGGGCAATCGCGGTCGGGTGGTTGTGAGTCTCGACCTTCATCAGGATATGCACAGGCTCCTGCACCGCACCGTACTGGCGGGTTTCGGGATCCGGGAAGAAACGGCCGGCCACGTTACCGACGATCACCGAGGCGTTGTCCTTGTAAGCAGACAGAACGCCTTCGCTGTGCATCTGGTAGGTGTTCTTGATCATGCCGAACAGGCTTTTTTTCTGGCTTTCGCCGTCGATATCCCAACTGGCGTTGAAGATCTTGTGACGGCAATGCTCGGAGTTGGCCTGGGCAAACATCATCAGTTCGATGTCGTGAGGGTTGCGCCCCAGACCATTGAAGCTTTTGACCAGATAATCGATTTCGTCTTCAGCCAGGGCCAGCCCCAGGTCGACGTTGGCTTTTTCCAGTGCTGCGCGACCGCCACCGAGGATATCCACGGCAGTCAGTGGCTTGGGTTCGGCATGGCTGAACAGACCGGCAGCCTGCTCGTGGTTGTCCAGAACCAGTTGGGTCATGCGGTCATGCAGGCTGTCGGCAATGGCCTGAGCCTCGACATCGCTGAACTGGCCTTCTACATAGAAGGCAATACCGCGTTCCAGACGCTGGATTTTTGCCAGGCCACAGTTACGGGCAATATCGCTGGCCTTGCTCGACCACGGCGAAATGGTGCCAAAACGTGGCAGCACCAGGAACAGACGACCGTTCGGCTCTTGAACCGGCACGCTCGGGCCGTATTTCAGAAGGCGGTCGAGAACCTGCTGTTCTTCACTGGACAGAGCGCCAGTGACTTCAGCGAAGTGAGCGAATTCAGCGTACAAGCCACTGACAGCTGAAACCTTTTGTTTCAGTTGTTCTAGTAATTTGCTGTGGCGGAAGGCAGAAAGGGCAGGAGCACCGCGCAGGATCAACATCTTCGGGACAGCCTCGGGAAGGGGGTGTGCTTTGAGGCCACGCATTCTAGCCTAAACCGACCCTTTGAGCACCCAAAACGGCGACAAGGAATGCGCCCGAACGTCGTTTCTTTGCAGAAAACACCTGCTTTTTTGCTAAAAAGCCATCGCCTATCAGACGCGAGCCTCGCTGTCGAGATATGGCGGCAACGGTGCTTTGCGTATACTGCACCGATGTTCTCCCTAGCAGATTTCCGCCCTCGTTGCGCCAAATGGCTCGTCGCAACCGGACTCTTCCTGATGCTCAGCGCCTGTGTGGATAAACCCAGCACACTGGAGCGAGTCAAGGAGGATGGCGTTCTGCGCGTTGTAACCCGTAACAGCCCCGCCACTTATTTCCAGGATCGCAACGGTGAAACCGGCTTCGAATACGAGCTGGTCAAGCGTTTTGCCGAGGATCTGGGGGTCGAACTCAAGATCGAAACGGCCGATAACCTCGACGATCTGTTCGAGCAGATCAACAAACCGGGCGGGCCTGTACTGGCAGCTGCGGGCCTGATCGATACTCAGGAGCGCAAGCAGCAGGCACGTTTCTCCCATTCGTACCTTGAAGTCACCCCACAGGTGGTCTACCGCAACGGCCAGTCACGACCGACCGACGTCGGCGATCTGGCGGGCAAACGCATCATGGTTCTCAAGGGCAGCAGCCACGCCGAACAACTGGCAGCCCTCAAGGCCCAGAACCCCGGCCTTGAATATGAAGAGTCGGACGCCGTAGAGGTGGTCGACCTGCTACGCATGGTCGATGAAGGCCAGATCGACCTGACCCTGGTGGATTCCAACGAACTGGCCATGAACCAGGTCTACTTCCCCAACGTTCGCGTGGCCTTCGATCTGGGCGAAGCCCGTGAACAGCGCTGGGCGGTGGCACCGGGTGAAGACAACAGCCTGCTGAACGAAATCAACGCCTATCTGGACAAGGTTGAAAAGAACGGCACCCTGCAACGACTCAAGGACCGTTACTACGGCCACGTCGATGTTCTGGGCTATGTAGGTGCCTACACCTTCGCCCAACACCTGCAGGAACGCCTGCCCAAATACGAAAAACACTTCCAGGCCTCGGCCAAGAAGGAACAGGTTGACTGGCGACTGCTGGCGGCTATCGGCTATCAGGAGTCGATGTGGCAGCCTACGGTCACCTCCAAGACTGGCGTTCGCGGGCTGATGATGCTGACCCAGAATACGGCACAGGCCATGGGCGTCACCAACCGGCTCGACGCCAAGCAAAGCATTCAGGGTGGAGCCAAGTACTTTGCCTACGTGAAGGATCAACTGGACGAAAAGATACAGGAACCGGATCGTACCTGGCTGGCGCTGGCGTCCTACAACGTCGGCAGCGGTCATCTGGAAGATGCGCGCAAACTGGCCGAAAACGAGGGGCTCGATCCCAACAAGTGGCTGGACGTGAAAAAGATGCTGCCTCGCCTCTCCCAGAAGAAGTGGTACAGCAAGACCCGCTATGGCTATGCCCGAGGCGGCGAGCCGGTGCATTTCGTCGCCAACATTCGTCGCTACTACGACATCCTGACCTGGGTCACGCAGCCACAACTGGAAGGCGATCAGGTGGCTGAAGGCAATCTGCATGTTCCTGGCGTAGACAAGACCAAGCCCACCTCAACGCCACAACCGGATGAGCCCAAAGAGAACCCGGCCCTCTGACAAGCCTGAAGCTAAGCTTTGCTGGCAGCCCGACGCATCCTGAAAAATTCGCTCAACATCGTCCCGCACTCCTCCCCCAGCACACCACCCTCGAACAGCACGCGATGGTTGAGAAACCCCTGAGTGAAAAACTGCCCCTGACTCTGCACAACTCCCGCCTTGGGCTCCAGCGCGCCGTAAACCACGCGGGCCACACGGGAATGCACGATCAGGCCCGCACACATGCTGCAGGGTTCCAGCGTCACGTACAGCGTACTGCCCGGCAGACGATAGTTGTTCACCGCCCGGGCCGCATCGCGAATGGCGACCATTTCGGCATGGGCACTCGGATCGCTGCCGCTGATCGGGCAGTTGTAACCGCGACCGATGATCTGGCCATCCTGCACCAGCACAGCTCCCACCGGCACTTCGCCCAATAGCGCGCCTTGAGCGGCCAGTGCCAGCGCTTCGCGCATGAAGTCCTGATCGCGACTGCGATCGATGATTTGCGGCTGCCGCATCAAGAAACCTCTATCGCTGCCATGAGCCCGGTTTCCATGTGATCGATCACATGGCAGTGAAACATCCATACGCCGGGATTATCCGCCACCAGCGCTACCCGTGCCCGTTCATTTCGGCCCAGCAGGAAGGTATCGGTGAAATACGGGATGATCTTGCGCCGATTGGAGCCGATCACCTTGAAACTCATGCCATGCAAATGAATCGGGTGTTGATATTGAGTCATATTCTTCAGCTCGAAGATGTAACTCTTGCCTAACTGCAGCTTGGCGATGGGCCGGTCAGCACAGGTCTTGTCGGTGATATCCCAAGCCTCGCCATTGATCTGCCAGAGGCTTGGCGGCTTGCCGTTGTCGGTGTTGACCGACATCGAGCCGACCCACTCGAAGTTGAAATTGATCTTTTCGGCATTCTCCAGATCAGGTTCGGGGATCGGATTGGGTGGCAAGGCCGCTGGCCATTGGCCCGGCGCATCGTTATTGGCCACCGAGCGGAAAGTGCCCAGACGTACCGGCCCGTTGCGCAGCGAGATTTCCTCACCCGCAGGCGGCGCCTTGATCGCCAGACAGATACGCATCCCCGGCCCGAGCCAGTAATCCTCGCCCATCGGACGCGGCTCTATCGGGTTGCCATCCAGGGCATAGATCATCGCCTCGGCATCGGGCAGGTTGAGACGGTACGTCCAGGTGTTGTCCAGATTGAGCAAACGTACCCGCGTGATCTGCCCGGCAGGCAAGTCGATCACGCCCAAGGGAACGCCATTGATGGTCTGCAACCGCCCGGCGGTCCCTTCACGTGCCGCCTCGCGGGTCACGCTGAAGTCAGTGAATGCGCCCTGCTCGTCCACATGCCAGCTTTTCAGGTTCACTGTGCGCTCATGCAGAAACCCCGTCGGCTCACGCTCTTCGACGATCAACGGCCCCACCAGACCGCGCCCCAGCTCTTCACTGCTGCTTACGTGAGGGTGATACCAGAAACTGCCCGCATCGGTGACCCGAAACTTGTAATCGAAATACTCGCCCGGCTTGACCGGCAACTGCGAAACGTAAGGCACGCCGTCCATTTCCAGCGGCAAACGGATGCCATGCCAGTGAATAGTGGTTTCCACCGGCAACTGGTTGATGAAGCGCAGCCGCAGCCAATCGCCTTGCCGTACCCGCAACTCGGTCCCCGGCGCCGAACCGCCAAACGCCCAGGCCGGGGTCTTGTAACCTGGCACCAGTTCGACATCCAGCGGCGCAGCAATCAATTCGAAATCATGCCCTTCGCCCGGCCCACTGCGCCCCAGCCAGTAACGCGAAGCACCACCGGCCCCCAACCCCACCACCGCAAGACCGGCCAGACCTCCGAGAATTTGTCGACGGGTAAAGGACATAGGGGAAAGCACCTCAAGAACGACTGCGGGATGCACCTGAGAGAAGGTGCGAGGGGGCGAATACGATACACGTGCGGATGAGAAACAGTAAGGTCGAGAGGTAATGGATCAAGAGATCCGATAGCCCCTGCGCTCGTCAAATTGCTCATATTTTTGTGAGACGGATGGATCGCTGAATTTTCCTTCAACCGTATTGGAGGCAGCGACTCCATCAAGGCCTTGAATGGATTGAATTGCCATCCCCCAATGAGTCGGCTCAAGAGCTGGCTGTATGAACGCTTTCAAATAGCTATCGAGAATACCTTTATCAGGCGTTTCGATTTCCGCACTCAACGCCGAAAGATATGACGACTTGCAGGTAGCTCCCCAATTAATCGAGAACCCTGCACGATGGCACAGCACAGTATGGACAGTGAGCATGGTGCGACCATTGCCATCGAGAAACGGATGCCCATATGCGAACAATCCCATGACCAGGCCGGGTGACTGCTTGAGAGTCCTGCCATCCTGAGCAAGCCTCAGCCCTTCCTCCACAGCCCTTTGGGCATCTCTTGGGTGGCAAAAAAGCGTGTCGGCTTTTGAAATCGCGATATCGGGAGCCACCATCATTCTGTCCTGACCGGCCCAAGGATAGAAGTCGCCAAACAGAATCCTGTGAACCTCAAGGAAATCCCTGTAGCCAATAACGCGGCGACTCGTGAGATAGCTCATGGCATCTGACAGATTTGCAGTAAAAAAATTGTGCTCAAGACGCTTCACGATATTGGGATCTTTCTCCCCTTCATAATTTCGCAGATAGCCCCTGTCTTCAAAATCCTTGAAAGGGTCAAACACGCTCTTTCTCCCTCAAATAGTTGGTCAGCAATTTCCGCATTTCACTGCCTGTGACTTTATTCTGCTTTTTCAAGGCAATGACCAATTGCTCAACGGGGTCTGTATGTACATCGTCACCCGCCAGTCTGGATACATGCTCGGCCCACTCGTCCGCATAGGTCTTCATGTAGGAAACCTTAAAGCTCTCGGCAAGTTTCAATACATAATGGCCAACACCGACCGTAGGGATGTTCAGGTCCCCCGTCTTCGAATCACGCAGACTGGCACCCGAGCACTCTTCAGGACGTTCCCGGCCATACACGTACACCACAGACCTTTTGCCGATAGACAGCTTGCGATGTATACGCCGCCCCCCGGAAACACAGACTTCTACAGGGTTATCGGCACCACTCTCTGATACGGCTCGAGATTGGCTTGCAGGGGAAATCCAGACTTTGTGACCCAATCTACCAAGCGCCTCCAATGCCAGACTTTCAAAGTCTTGAACCGGAGTGATGGCATCTGTGACCGGGTCTCTGCAAGACTTGGCATAAATGCCTTGTCCCATCCGGATAAGCTCTCCCTGCTTCTGTAGCCGGGAAAGCACGAGAGAAACCTGAGAACGACTGCCCAGAGCAGATACATCTGTTCGCAGGACGACGCTGCCTGGAGAACGACTGATGACCCCGCGCACTTTCTCTTCAAGGTTCATGCACATACCTCCCGAAACCGAATGGCAATTTTATCACCATCAGAAACAAGCGTCCCCTCTCCCACAAGCTCGACCAACGGCATCAGGTGAACTCACCCCATGCTGCTACCCCCATCATCTCTGGCTGCCTGAAAACTTACTCTGACAGCCAATACAAACGATTCTCGTTTGTGATATTTTCCCGCGCTCGCTTGCATGCCATCCAGGGTAGCTTCATGTCCGGTTCAGATCTCAAGGCGCTCTATCTCGCCCATCGTGAAGAAATTCAGGATTACCTGGATCGTCGCTTGCGTTGCAAAGAGACCGCTGCGGATCTGACTCAAGACACCTTCATTCGCCTCTCCGAGCAGATGGGTCGCACGCGCATAGAAAATTTCCGCGCCTATCTGTTTTCCAGCGCCCGCAATCTGTTCATCGATCACACCCGTCGCCAGGAACATCGCAAAGGCGAGCCCCTGGAACAGCAGGAGATGATCAGCCAGGGGCAAAGAACCCCAACGCTCGAACAGGCGGCCATTGCCAACCAGCAACTGGCAACCTTGAACCAGGTGATTCAGAACATGCCAGAACCTTGCCGCGAGGTGTTTCTGATGGTACGGGTCGAAGGCATGACCTATGCCGAGATTGGCGAACGCCTCGGCATCTCCCCGAAGACCGCCTACAGCCGCATGGTCAAGGCTCTGGATTTATTGAGGCTCGGCATGTCCCGGTGAATGTACAATCGCCCGCCAGTACTCATTCAAGTCGAATCGATTACCCAATGAATCCCGAACCGCCCCTCCACGACTCGTCTGCACATCAGGGTGATGACATCCGTCATCAGGCCAGCGCCTGGTTTGCCCTGGTCCAGGGAGGATCGCCCACCGAGGCTGAGCGCAAGGATCTGGCCAGGTGGATCGCGGCTGACCCTCGGCACGCCCAGGCCTATGCCGAACTGCAAAGTCTGTGGGACGCCTCGGCACTTCTGCTGCAACCTGCTCCACCCGCCGCCCGGCCTCAACTATCGCGACGCCGCTTTGTCGGGCTCGGGATCGCCGCGAGCGCCGTGGCAGTCACGGCGGGCGCAACGTCTTTCTGGCTCAAGGGATCGGGATCACCGTTTGCCGACGTGCGCACTGCCGTGGGCGAGCGGCGCAAGGTGAGCCTGCCGGACGGATCGACGGTCGATCTTGCCGGCAACACCGCCTTGAACCTGGATTTCTCAGCGACCCGCCGCTCAGTGACGCTGCTTCAAGGCGAAGCATTCTTCAGCGTATTGCCCGCTACTGCCGGCGAGTTCCGGGTCAGCACTGAAGAAGGCATGGTGATCGCCAATGACAGCGAGTTCTGCCTGACATGCGATCAGACAACAGCGCGTGTGGCTGTCAGTCGCAAAACCGTGCGCGTCGTCACCGCCACTCAACAGACGGACCTTGAAGAAGGCCTGTCCCTGCGCTTCAACGCCAACCAGACCGGCACCATTGAGCATGCGGAGCTTGAGCAGATTCTCGCCTGGCGCAATGGCCGCCTGGCCTTTTTCGATACGCCGCTGCTGACGGTGGTCGATGAACTGCAGCGCTGGCGAGAAGGGAAAATCTTCATCATGGACAAGCAACTCGCAGCACGGCGAGTCAGCCTGATCCTCAACCTCAACAGGCCCGAGCAGATGCTGGATGTCCTGTCCAAGGCCCTGTCCGTGCGCACGGCTCGCTATACCGATCTGGTCACGCTGATCTACCCCACCTGAAACTTCCGCATAAATAATTCAAGACACCGTCAGGAATCGCAATTGCTCATCCGTCTTAACGGAACTGATTGCTACTCGCATATCCGAGCACACTTCACAGGAAGCGACCTGAATGGCCAAAAAACCCACCCCGAGCCTGAAAAACGATACCCGCTGGCAGCGTAATGCCCTGGGCGCAGCGCTCGCGTGCACCTTACTCGTCGGAACCGTTCAGGCTCATGGAGCACAGGGTCAGGCCGCTGCAAGCACTGTAGAAAAACTGTCGCTCAATATCCCGGCGCAACAACTGCGTCAGGCCCTGCTGAGCTTCAGCCGACAGTCCGGGCAAAACGTGCTGCTCGATGGGAATCTGGATGCCAGCCTGCGCAGCAGTGCAGTCATCGGTAATTACTCAGCCGAAGAAGCATTGGGGAAATTACTGCAAGGCAGTGGTTACAGTTTTTCTCGCACTGACGCAGTCACGGTTTACCTTGTCCCGGCAGACCTCAAGAGTGCGGGCAACGAAGTCATTCTTGGCCCGACCCGGATTCAGTATGACGCCCCGCAAGACGGCGGCCTGAGCCAGGGATATCGGGGCAGACCCGTTTCCAGCACCACGCGCCTGGGCCTGAGCGACAAGGACACGCCACAGGCGATCAGCGTGGTAACCCGCGAGCAAATGGACGACTTCAAACTCAACAGTGTCAAAGAGGCATTGCGCAATGCGCCATCAGTCACCGTCGAACAGTTTGAAACCGATCGCACGGCCTTTACCTCCCGTGGTTTCAAGATCGAAAACTTCGAATACGACGGCATGAGCCTGCCCTTCTCGGGCGGTGTGCTGGTGGGCGATCAGGACATGACCGAGTTCGAGCAGGTTGACGTGCTGCATGGTGCCAACGGGCTCATGAGCGGTACCGGTGATCCGTCGGCCACCGTCAACCTCGTGCGCAAACGACCTACCGATACGTTTCAGGCCAGAGTCGACAGCAGCATCGGCTCATGGGACAACCGCCGACTGGGCGTGGATCTGTCCGGCCCGCTGACCGACAGCGGCAAGGTTCGTGGACGTTTCATCACCTCCCACGACAAAGGCAACTCCTACCTCGATCAGTACAGCCATGAGGTCAATGTGGCAGCAGGTTTGCTGGCCTTTGACCTGTCCGATGCCGACACCCTGACCGTGGGCTTTACCCAACAGAACAGCTACTCCAATGGCAGCACCTGGGGCGCCTTGCCTATCGCCGATTACGCGGGCAACCGTATTCACTACAGCAGCCGCAGCTCCAGCGTCGGTCAACCCTGGACTTACTGGGACGTTCACACCCAACGAGCATTCGTAGAACTGACTCATGCCTTCGACAACGGCTGGGAAAGCACCCTGACCCTGGCCGGGATGAGCCAGGATTCCGATACCAAAATGCTGTACGCCATCCCGGCAACCGCCACCGATGCCTACGCCTATATCAACCGCACCACCAGCACGGAGCATCAGGTGACGGGTGAGGCGCGACTGTCCGGACCGTTCAAATTCCTGGGGCGGGAACACGAACTGACTCTGGGCGCCAACTACGGACGCACCCATCATGACGAGCGCGGACACTACAGAGACGCATCGGGCAACCAGCTTGTCAGCCTCTCCGATGCACTGGCCGGCAACGTGGTGCAACCCGCTCTGAATTACACCGACGACCTCAATACCCAACGCTTCACCGACCGCCAGAAAAGCCTGTTCGCCGGTGCGCGCTTCAGCCTTGCAGACGACCTGCACTGGATCGCCGGAGCACGCATGCTCAGCGCCGACGGCGAAGGTGCGGGTTACGGGTCACCACACAACACACGGGTACACGGCAAGGTCACGCCCTACACCGGCCTGGTTTATGACCTGACGCCACAGTGGAGCCTTTACACCAGTTGGACAGAAATCTTCAAACCGCAGTACGTGCGCAGCACCAGCGGTGGAGTGATCCTGCCCCTGGAAGGCAAAAGCATGGAGGCCGGTGTGAAAGGTCGCCTGCTCGACGAACGACTGACCGTGACCGCGGCAGTATTCAAGACAGACCAGCAGAACGTCGCCGAACTCACCGGGGAGATCGTCGGTGGTCAATACGTGTATCGCGGAACCAACGTCAAAAGCCGCGGCGTCGAACTGGGCGCTTCAGGCGAAGCCTTCCCGGGCCTTGAGCTGGCTGGCGGCTATACCTTCGTGCGGATCGAAGACGATGACGGAAACGAGGCTCGCAAGTACATCCCCACCCATACCTTGCGCGGCAGCCTGACCTACCGCCTGCCTGGCCTGCCCAAGGCCAGGGTCGGCACCCGACTTCAATGGCAAAGCGCAACCGAGCTGGACACCAACAGCAATGTCAGCCAGGAGGCCTACGCCCTGGTGGATCTGATGGCCAGCTACGACATCGACGAGCACTGGAGCACATCGCTGAACATGAACAACGTGACCGACCGCAAATACCTGCTGTCGCTGTATCAATCGGCAGGTTCCACCAACTATGGTGCGCCACGCAATCTGACGGCTTCGGTGACCTGGAAGTATTGATTCAGAGGCGGGTTGGACAGATGCGAGAAAGCCCCTGAGTTCAGGGGCTTTCTTTGGTCAACTGGTTACCGGAGCGACATGGGTATCACAGCGGAGCTGAAAACACCCTGCTGCCGTTCACCCAAGTTTCCACCACCTTTATGTCACGCATGCCAGCGGCGTTAAACACCGGCCACTGCAACGGGTTTTTCGCCAGAATCACGAGGTCGGCCTGCTTGCCCTTGAGCAACGAGCCGATCTGATGGTCGAGATGGCATTGCCAGGCCGCGTCGATCGTCACAGCCCGCAACGCCTGATGCACATTGAGGCGCTCATCCGGGTTCAGGACGTTATCGTCTTCATTCGCAGGAGACTTGCCTTTCAAGGCCTCCATCACGCGCCCGATCGACTGTTCCATGTAACGCAGCGGGCCGAACGGCGTGACGAAATGATCACTGTGCAGGCTGATTCGCAGGCCCGCTTTCAACGCCGAGGCGCAGCGGTCCAGCAGCAAGGCACGCTCGCCGCCGAGAATCGTGTCCCTGAACGCATTGCCCCAGTAGCCGACGTGACCGATCAGAAAGCTCGGCGAGATTGCCATGCGCTTCATCAGGCCGATTGCATCGTCGTGAAGCAACGAAGCATGTTCGATACGGTGACGCTGCTCAGCCCAGGCCGGTTCAGTGGGGAAAGGCCGCTTGGGTGCAGGTGGAGGCGGCACCTTGCTGAGTGCCATCTGGTAGGCAGCCAGCACGTTGGCAATGCCCTCGTCGCCATTGGCGTGCGTCAGGATCGGCCAACCCGCCGAGTTCGCCAACGCCATCACATCCGCCAGTTTCCTCACCGGATCGTAATTGAACAGACCGTAGGCACCGACGCCTGGCACCGAATGCTCTTCGCAACAGTGATAAGGCTGGCTCTGCAACCCGGTCAGCCCCTGGTTCGAGCCATCAGCGATCAGCTTGATCGCACGCAATGTGAACAGGCTGTTTGCATCGCTCGACAACTCAGGCTTGTAGCAATCGATCCAGGTCATGAAGTCGTTGCTGTTGCCGTACAGCGCGCCCCCCACCCGGACCGTCATCGCCGAGGTCGTCGCCAGTCCTTTCATCAGGGGCACCTCAACCGTCCCTGCAATCAGCCCGACGCTCGCATCGAACACCGTCGTGATGCCGCGCTCGTTCGCCTGCCGAAACACGATCTTCAAACCATCAAGGATCTGTTGAGGGGTTGTTGGTGGCATCGCGCCTACAATCGCCTGGGATTGCTGCTCGGTCAGGACTCCATTCTGGTAATCCCTGGTGAACCCCGCCGCCTCCAGAGCAGGCCCGTTGGCATAGCTGATATGGCCGGACGCATTGAGCAGGAAAATTTTGACTTTAGTGCTGATATCGTTGAGGAGAGTGACATCGATATCTTTCCAGGCCGTCATCAACGAAGGATCGACACCATAACCGGTCACCCACTCCTGCGCTGGTGTCGCCTCGCTCGCCGCCTTGACCGCTTTGCGGAGCCGGTCCTTGACCACCTCAATGTCGTAATCCGTATTCAGATCCTGCCCATCAAATGGCGACAAATCCGTCCAGGTGGTCATGAGCGCGCTCGACACCAGATGCGCATGCGGGTCGATCAGGCCGGGTAGCAGTGTCTCGTCGCTCGCAAGCGGCCGCTCAAGTGGACTGTACGGGGCCATTTCGGTACATACGAAAGCATAACTGCCAATTGCAATCACCTTGCCTTGGGCAATGCCGATGGCTTCCACTGACCGCTCGGGATTTTCAGGGTCCGGATAAATGTGCCCACCATGAAAGATCACGGCCTGCGGCAACCCTCTCGGGCCTTCCTGCCTGGCGACTTCAGCGAGCAAATCCTGCCACTGGCTGTGATCATGCTGATAAACAGGCAGCATGTGAGGACTGCAACAGGCACAACCGAACTGGAAGCGTTCCGACATGGTGATTCCTTTCAGGGGGATTATTGTGTGGGCATGGGCAGATGAGATTATCGTGCCAGTACAGGAGTTTTCCAGATAATTCAGGGATGAAACAAAAAGCCCACATTTACGTGGGCTTGGGCATGCCGACATTCCAGATTCAGAATCTCGGCCACGTCGATTATCGAATTATTGCGCAACAACTCCCGTAACACGGGAGTTGCATCACAAGACGCTTAAACCAACTCGGCCAAAGAGGCGGGGTTGAATCCGCCCAACTGTGCAAGCTCTCCCCTTTCTACCTTCGATGCCCAATCCGGATCACTCAGCAGCACTCGACCTACAGCGATCAGGTCAAACTCGTCGCGCTCCATGCGCTCGACGAGCCGGTCCAGACTCGCAAGCGCAGGAGCTGAACCCTTGCCAGCAAAGGCATTGGTTACATCGTTGTGCAAGCCAACCGAGCCCACGCTGATGCTCGCGGCACCGGTCACCTTCTTGGCCCAGCCCGCGCAGTTCAATCCGTTTTCGCCATCGATCTCGGGGAACTCAGGCTCCCAGAATCGGCGTTGCGAACAGTGCAGAACGTCGACACCGGCCTCGACCAGCGGAAGCAGCCAGTCCTCCATCAGCGCCGGCGTCTCGGCGACACGCACGCCAAAGTCCTGCTGCTTCCACTGGCTGACACGCATAATGATCGGGAATTCTGGGCCGACCGCATCACGAACGGCAGCAACGATCTCGCTGGCAAAGCGCGAGCGCTCTTTGATAGTAGGGCCGCCGTAACGGTCGGAGCGCTGATTGGTGCCCGCCCAGAAGAACTGATCGATCAGGTAACCATGGGCACCATGAATCTCGACGGTGTCGAAACCCAGGCGTTTGGCATTAGCAGCGGCCTTGGCATACGCAGCAACCGTGTCGGCAATATCCTCTTCGCTCATCGCGATACCGCGCGGGTCACTTGGCGTATTGAGACCCGATGGGCTTTCAACGGGCGCATCCGGCTCCCAGCCTCTGTCGCCACGTACTGCACCGGTGTGCCAGAGTTGCGGCCCCATACGACCACCCGCGGCTTGAACCGAATCGATCACGTTCCTCCACCCGGCCAGCGCCGCGTCTCCATGGAAAAACGGAATACTGGCCTCGTTACGTGACGCCGGGCGATCAATGACAGTCCCTTCCGACAGAACCAGCCCAACGCCACCCTCCACCCGGCGGCGATAATAGGCAGCACTCGCCTCACCCGGTATGCCTTCCGGAGCGAAGAGACGTGTCATCGGTGCCATGACTATCCTGTTTTTCAATTCCAGAGAGCGGATGGAAAAAGGACGGAATAAAGTGCTCGTATCAAGGTTTGACATCGAAGTTGAATCCATTGATTTCGGAAGGCACATAAGTATATTTTGTAAACCAGATGTCAATTAGGCACCTTGAGTCGCCCAGGTATAACCGAGGAAACCTGATGCTCGAAATACAGCCACAATGTTTTTCGTCGGACTGCCCCAGTCGCGCACTGTTTGATCAGATCGCAGACAAGTGGTCCATGATGGTTCTGGCCGTTCTGGATGAAGAGCCGCACCGCTTCAACGCCATCAAGCGTCGGCTGGAGGGGGTTACCCAAAAGGCACTCACACAATGCCTGAGACGACTGGAGCGTAATGGCCTGGTCTCTCGAAAAGTCATCTCGCTATCGCCCGTGGCAGTGCAATACGAAATCACCCCGCTAGGCCAAAGCCTGGAACAGCCATTTCGTGAGCTGTACGAATGGACACTGATGAAATTGCCAGAGGTCGAAGCGGCCAGGTTGCAGTTTGATGGTGCGGCTGGGAAGGGGGTTTAGAGGTTGGATTTTTTGTTGTTGGGGGAGCGCAATGCTGCTCTATTCAAGTGAACAGCACTACTCTTTACCTGCCAAATCGCCAGGACAAGGTTGTCTCAGCCTGAGGGCAGCCAGCAGCGATCTGCCTCGCCAGAGACTCCAGCACCGCCTGCGCACCACGCCCCTGGCGCAGCTGTCCGACATGCCTGCGCGCCAGCCCGAAATGATGGCAAGCCTGGATCAAGTCATCGCGCTGCAACTGGGCCAACACCTGCGCCAGAGCTGTTTTCCCTTGCAGCAGACTACCGACGCGATTGCGCATTTCCTAATGACCTACAAACACTTCAAGCCACGGATTACCCACGGCCCAGGCCTAGACCTCTGCAGTTTATCGAGGTGTTCATGCTCCCTTGAATCCAGGCAATCCCTGCGAAAATCGCCAGTTCTTCACTATTTGCGTTATGCCCTCTGGGGAATTATCCGCACCTGGCTCTGGGTAGTAGATAAGATCCGATCCTGCTGGATGTTCGCTGATTTTCTCGAAGTGCAACAGCAGCAAGTCAGCACGATCATCGTTTTCGGCTTCTTCGTCTTCTTTGGCTAGCTCTTCCAGCAGTGCGACGAACTCGGCCTCGGTGTACTCCGAAAAACTGTTTTTCAATAGTGTGTCTGTCATGGCTGACCTATTCATTCCGGTGAATATCTATGTGATTTCGCGGTGTGTTCACTCGCAGATTATCAATGTCGTAGACGCCGCCACCCTCGGATACCTTTTCAAGGTGGTGAAGCTCATATGACATTCTGCCGCCGACTCTGTCGGTTTTGCGCACACGGGGTGCCTTACCTTTACGCATACGTACAACGTTTTGCGTGATGAACTGATCGGCCACGGCTGATTCCGAAACAGCTTTCCAAAAGGCGGCTCTGAACAAGTCGAAGCTTTTGAATTCGCGCCCCCGCAGAGAATCTGCCACCTCCTTTGGAATGGGAACTCCCATTCCCGAACTGGCCTCAATGAGCCATATGCCAAACACATCTTCGCCCTGTCCTGTGACGGTTCCCGGGGTTTTGCGAACATTCATCACAATATAAAGCGGCTGCACACCTGAATCAGCCGGGAATACGAGAATGAAGTCTTTGTATTGGTCGGGGTAGATCGGGCTGACGATAATGCTGTCGGCCTGTTCGGTCGGCGGATAAATCCAGATCTGTGGCGCTTGAGGTGCCCCCTCTAGTGGTGGGATGCCAGAAGCGCTCGCAGGATCAACCGCTGGTGTCCAAATGAGAGTTATGCCGTCGCCGAAGTCGGCTACGTGCTGAGATCCCTGCTGGA
This sequence comes from Pseudomonas capsici, assembly GCF_017165765.1. Lineage (GTDB taxonomy): Bacteria > Pseudomonadota > Gammaproteobacteria > Pseudomonadales > Pseudomonadaceae > Aquipseudomonas > Aquipseudomonas capsici. The sequence continues at coordinate 132,706 of NZ_JAFGZD010000005.1, read as the reverse complement.
CGAATTGCACGACGGGAATCATTTCCCAGTCACTACGCTTCTGAGTGTTGTACCCGTACCCTTTCAAGGTTCCGTCGTCACGTTCCTCAACATGGAGACGGACGCGGGTACGCGCCTTCTTCAGTAACTGGAGCTGGTCCTCGGTGTATAGAGAGCTATCACCAAGGCTCGACGGCCACAAAAATGCGACTATGCCCGCCAAAGTGCCGGCAGCCACTCCAGCCGTAATAGCGCTGCCACCAGTTGCCCCCGTTGCAGCAGAAACAGTTGTGACACTTGCGCCGCCAGCAACTCCAACTGTACAAAGCCCACCGCAGGTGGCAGCCGCAGCGCCGGAACCACCCAATAATAGAGTGCCCAGGGAGGCGGGTAAGGAGTTCCCGCTGAGTTGTTTCAGTTGGATATTTCCCGCTGCATCCGTCTCACGACCGCCGAGGAGGGAGAATTGTCCGTAGTTGGCCAGAGTCTCTACCGGAATAAATCCGGAAGGGTTTTTATGATCGATCACACCATCTGCAAGATCACAGCTTTTGGCGAATACACAGCCTTTTCTGACAGGATCTGTTTCGCTCTTCACCGGAAGATCTTTGTATTCCGCCCAATGCTGAGCGTGAATATCGACAGGATCGATGCCGCTGTTGCGATACCCCTTCGGTGAGTTGGGGACATATCCGCTCATTCCTTGATTCCTGAATCCTTTTCACCTTGAAAACCAACACGATACCAATTAAAAAAACGCAAAACTCGCTGGCAGAACACGGTTTGGAACCGACAATCTGTTAGCTATCGACTGTGTTTTTCGAGTGGAGAGGATAACTTTTCTATAGAAGGTGTCGAGTAGCGGCGCATCGCCATATCTACTCCGTTCACAAGAATTGGAAGTGATCACATCGGTTTGACTAGCATTTTGCCGCGATACGCAACGTAATGCGCCCGCGTGGTCACTTGCAGCTTGCTGATCTCGCTCTATATACGGAAATGAATCTGAAAAAAGGAATGGTTTGTGAAAAATTCTCTGGATAACCGAAGGAACCCAATACAGCACAGATGAGTGTTTGACAATGTAAATAATCCCCACATAACCAAAAGCCCGCAATTAAGTAGGCTCAGGGCAAGCATCGCCTCCGGAAAAGCGCCAATCGCCACAGATGACAGCCCATTGGCCGTTAATTATCGACGCTATTCGACGACGCTTGCCTCGCTTACAACTATTACGACCGGCCGACGGAACGAAATCAAAATGCCACTAGTCGTAAAGATTGTAGAAACCAGAGGATCGGCCGACACGATCCCATGAAAGCAGTCTTTAGCCCTGCTCGGCCCAGTCTGGAAAGGATAATCCGTTCGGTTATTTAACTGGTTGTATTTTCAGAGCATCGCCTGATGAAGAAAACACTGCTCGGCGTGCGAGCGTTGATGTCTGTCCCCAAGGACAATCCTGGTCTGGTCAAGGCGCAATACCTCGCGCTGTCTCGTCAGTTGCCCATGATGTATTTCATCCTGCTGATCAACACCCTGATGCTGGCGGGCACCCACTTTGCGGTCGCGCCGCGCTGGCTGGTGGTGTATTGCCCGCTGATCATGACGTTGTTCGGTGTGATTCGTGCGGCGGAATGGATGCGCACGCGCGGGCGGACACTCAGCCCGGCGCAGATGCTGACGGCGCTGAAGCGCACCAATATGCTCGCACCGTTTGTTGCCGTGGCGTTCACCGCCTGGTCGCTGGCGCTGTTTCCCTATGGCGACAGCTATGCCCAGGCGCATGTCGCCTTTTATATGGCGATCACTGTCATCGGCTGCATTTTTTGCATGATGCACCTGCTGCCAGCAGCCCTGGCCACCACCGCAGTGGTCAACACGGCGTTCGTGGTGTTCTTCGCGTCCACCAATATTCTTACCTTTGTTGCCACTGCGATTGACGTCCTGCTGGTGTCCATCGCCATGCTGATCATTCTCAAGGCGCAGTACGCCGACTTCACCCGGATGGTGAACATGCAGGCGCATACGGCAAAACTCAGCGAGGAAAACCTTCACTTGGCCAATCAGGACAGCCTGACCGGACTGGCCAATCGGCGGCAGTTTTTTTCCCGCCTCGATACGCTCTTGTCCCGCGCCCACGAGCAGGAGATTCGCCTGGCCGTCGGGCTGATCGACCTGGATGGCTTCAAGCCGGTCAACGATCTGTATGGCCATAGCATCGGTGACAAGCTGCTCTGTCAGGTTGGCCAGCGCCTGACCGGGCTGCTCGACGAAGATGTGCACCTGGCCCGGCTGGGAGGCGACGAGTTTGGCCTGATCATCACTCAGGCCATGAGCGACGACCAGTTGCGGGAGTTTGGCGAGAAAATCTGCGCCAGCATGCGCGAGCCGTTTCTGCTGGTGGACATCCCTATTCAGATCAGTGCGTCACTGGGCATCGCGACCTTCCCGGATCAGGCATCCGACGCCACGCAAGTGTATGAATACGCCGACTATGCCCTGTATCAGAGCAAGCGCCACCGTCCCGGCACGGTCTGCCTGTTCAGCGCAGCCCATCGCCAGCAGCTCAATCGTGAAGGTCTGACCGAACAGGCCCTGCGCAGAGCCGATCTGGATTGTGAGTTTCACGTGGTGTTCCAGCCCATCGTGGATATTCACAGTGAGCAAACCGTCGCCTTCGAGGCACTGGCACGCTGGGAAAGCCCGGAGTTGGGTAACGTGCCGCCCAGTGATTTCATCCCGATTGCCGAGCGCGTCGGCATGGTCAATCGCCTCACGGTGCCGTTGCTGAGCAAGGCGCTGGACGAGGCCGCGAACTGGCCTGCGGGTATCCGCCTGTCATTCAACCTGTCCGCCCACGACTGTGGTTCGGAGGACGCCGCCCAGCAGATCGTCGAGCTGATCAAGAGCAGCCGTTTCGACCCGGCCTGTCTCGATCTGGAAATCACCGAAACCGCTGTCATCCAGGACCTGCCGCAGACCCAGCGAGCGATCAGCCGGTTTCGCGAACTGGGCTGCGGTATTTCCCTCGACGACTTCGGCACCGGCTATTCCAGCCTGAGCCAGATCCACGCGCTGTCGCTGACCAAACTGAAGGTGGACCGCACCTTCGTCACCAACATCCACCTTGACCCGGCCAGCTTCAAGATCGTCAAGTCGCTGATTGCCCTGTGCCAGGACATGCAGCTGGAATGCATCGTCGAAGGCGTGGAAACCGCCGAAGAACTCGGCGCACTGAAAAACCTCGGCTGCGCCTGGGCCCAGGGCTACCTGTTCTCCAAACCCATGCGCGCCAGCGACATCAGCACCTGGCTTGAAGGCGAGCAACTGGCGCGGGTGCAGGCGGTTTAATCAGATGATGGGGCAAGGCGCACTCAAACCAGCATCGATTGCTGAGCGAAGATACCCGCCATCGCACCCTGTGATGACGCCTGGGTGACCGAGGGCAGGAATGTCGTGGCGAGGTCGCCGGCGGCATAGATGCCGGGCATGCTGGTCTGACGGCGCTCGTCGACCTTGAGGACGATGCCGCCGGGCGTATCCACCGTGGCGAGGCCCAGCGATTCATGCAGGCTTGCGGACGGCCTGTTGCGCGGATGAGCGAACAAGATGTCGACCGCGACATTAAGCCCAGTGTCGAGCTTGACGGAGGCATTACGCGCTCCGTGCTGGCCGATTTCGATGATCCGGCCATCGACGACAGCCATATGGCGGCGCGCCAGATCGGCACGGATATCGGATGGAATTTCGTGACCATCGGCGAAGACTGTCAGCGTGTCGGTCCAATCCTGGTACAGCCTGACATAATTGTGTGACTGCGGGCCGGACCAGACGAGGCCCCAATGCTGGCCGGCGACTTCAAAGCCGTCGCAATATGGGCAGGGCACGATGGATGAGCCCCAGCTTTCGGCAAAGCCCGGAACATCAGGCATCTGGTCAGAGACGCCATAGCTCAGGATCAGGCGGCGCGCCGCGAGGCTTTCGCCATCGTTCGTGAGGACGGAGAAATTGTCGAGGGTACCGGAGATGCTGTCGGCTCGGGCATTGACCAGACTGATCGAAGGATAGCGAGCGAGCTGCTGCCGCGCCTCGGACAGGATTTCCTGCGGCGGCTTGTGATCGTGGCCGAGCAGACCATGAGAGTGGCCGGCGAAGCGATTGCGCTGCAGGCCGGTGTCGAGAACGATGACCTTGCGACGGGCACGACCGAGCTGCAGGGCGGCAGCGAGGCCGGCAAAGCTGCCGCCGATGATGATGACGTCATTCATGGTGATGGGCTCCGCACTATGGATGAAGGAAGATTGGCTTGCAGACTTAAGATACTCCGAAGTACCATAATTCACGAATTAAGATACTGTCAAGTACTGGAATTTTTATGACCGAAGACAGCCAGAGCCGTCGCGGCCGACCTGCCAACGAGACGCTTGGCCAAACGATCATCGACGCCGCATACGAACTCTTTGTGGAATTGGGTTTTCAAGCAACGACCATGGACAAGGTCGCCCAGCGGGCGAAGATATCCAAGCTCAGCATCTATCGGCACTTCGAGAACAAGGAGGCGCTGTTCAGCGCGGCCATCTCAGCCCGCTGCCATCAGTTTGCACCACAGGCTCTTTTTGAAGGCTTCGACGGTTCGGCCGAAGATCAACTCATGACGGTGGGATCATCCCTACTTCGCACCCTGTTAAACCCGGACGTCCGTAGTGTCGAAGCCATGATCATGGCCGACAAGACCAATCAAAAGTCGTTAAGCAAGCGCCAATACGAAGCCGGCCCCGTTCATGTCATTACCCAGATCGAGGCCCTGTTGCGTCAGTTGCATGAGAAAGCAGTTTTGAACGTGCCCGACCCTCTCCAGTCCGCCCGCCTGTTTGCCGCGCTTATCAAAGGGTCCGACCTCCTGGCCATCGCCCGCTTCGATGAGGAGAGAGCGGAGAACGACAACGAAATCGAATCCTATTGTCGGTCTGCCGTCGAGATGTTCATCGCTGCGCATGGTGGTAACGACCACGCGAGCGGATAAGGATTTGATCTGGGGCGCTTATGGACAATGGGGGAATGTGATGAGGCTGAAGCACAATCAGATACCCCAAAAAACCAAAAGCCCGCAATTACGCGGGCTTCAGGGCATTTTTTGCTAGATCGTGCCGGGCTGTGCCGGACGCGGGATCATTCCCACTCTATTATCAATAGGCACATATAAACCCTTGGAGCCGAACTTTTTAAAGCAACTGCTATTTCGAGACCATGAGAAATACCATACGGGAAACTCCTCTTGAGGCTGATATCGCTAGGAAACACCTACCCAGGGCAACGCCGATAAAAGCTGCCGCATCAACACCGGAATCCGGAGAACATCAGCCCATAATCGAATCGGGCGACCGATTGGGATATCGTCGCATCCAAGCTGTGGGAGGCCAGGAAGCGGACGGGTTGAGCGGATACGGCTTGGGCCTTAACGGCGCAGCGCAAATGCTGCAGCGTCCTCTGCGCCGTGAACCTCAGCGTCAAGCAGGCGCTCGTAGATCGTCATCGCACGAGTTTTGATCTCTATTGGTGAGCGCTGAAGTGCAATCACAAGCCCTATAAATTCGCCGTCGTACAAGCCTCCAACGGTCCTATCTGGCGATGTACTTGCAAGCTCAGTTGCAGCCTCTGCGATTTCAAGCACCAGCATTTCAAAGCCTGGATAAAGCAACAGGTGCTGAAGCGAGCGTACAAACAGCAGCCCCATCGATTCTCTGAGCAGATCAATATTTACTGCAACAGAAGCCAGCAGGGCTCGCGTCATCTCATCGGGAGGTAATCGCTCGCCACGATCTACAGCTGTAGATAGAGCATGAGCTTCGAACCCACTGACAATGCTGGCGACATAAATGAGGTAGGCATGCGAGCGTCTTCGAATATCGAGATCAAGTTCACCCCACCCCGCTGCAGCCGCAAATAACACGCCAGACCTGGCAGAAATATCATTCCCGGCCATCACCGCTTCGACTATCTCGCCCATCCCACAAGAAGCAGCGCTATCGACAATCACGCTAGCAGCAGAGAACTCACCACCAATCTGCCTAAGCTTATGATCGCTATGACTGAGCCAGAAGTTGACAATCTCCTGCTGTAGGCTCGTATGCATGCGAACGCGCAGGCGCCACAACGACTGGACTACAGCTGCATCTTCAAACGCCGCTGGAAACCTCCGCCAAATCGCCTCAATCAGTTCGCCCACTCTTGCCGCGTCCGCCCACCAAAGTTCATGCGACCTGAACATTAGGATCGCACTCCAAACCTCGGGATCTTCAGGATGAGTAACGTGTAGTTCCAACTCCGCGAGCCAACCGTCACAATCCACGCCGTCACGATGGAGATATCCCGCTGCGATCGCTGACAGCAGCGTGAAATTGCGCTGAGGGAGAAAATGCATCCCGCCGCCCCGGCCGAATAGCATGGCCTCAGGGCGTTGATCTGGTTTCTCATTCCGCTCACGATTGGATTTGTTTAACTCGGCATGACGTACTGTTTCTGCGGCCAGCACATTGGGGTCGCGCTGCAGCCAGCCCTTGAGCAACTCGATGTCACAACTCTCAAGACCTTTCAGGCGTTTAGCAAGTACCTCCATGGCGCTGGCAACATCGTGGCGAAAGCTAGTCGACGAAAAGCCACGGGATTGGGCATCCCAAATCAAAGTTTTTTGTGTCTGAGCGTCAACTGCCTCAACCGCCGACAACTCCCTAATCGCGGCGCCCGTAACCTGCTCGTGCAGACCCGGTTGTAAACGCGGAATGATACGAAGAACACGATCTGGAAACGACTTCGCAAACGCGGCAAAAGCCCGAGACAACTCAGTAACACCGCCCTTCAGCCAGTGTTTCGGGTGCTCATGACGGCCAGTATGGTCGTTTACTGCAACGAACATTTTTATAATCGCATCGTCACTGGCTTTCGCCATCTGATCGTGGCTCATGGGTGATCCAACGAACTGCGCCATCCTACGACCGCCAGGCTTTGCTTGTAGCGTGGGCTGTTCGACCTGCCACTCCTCAACCTGCCTACGACGACGGGGCGTCAGTACTTGCACAGGTAGTTCGGCAAGTAAACGCAACCTCCGCTCATCAGACCAACGGAGCAATTGCCTCCGATGGGCAGGATCTCGCTCTTCCTGTAATTCTTCCCCCCAAGGCTCCCAAGCCTCGATGTAATCGCGCATCCGCTCAATATCAGCGAGAGAGAGGTAGGGAGTGATCTGGGCAATCAGTGTGCTTGACGACCAACCACAGATCATGTGGCCGACACTTCTTTCATCGTCGAACATGTCACTACCTAGATGAAGACGCCGCTGATCGGCCAGGAGAAACGCGAGCGCATACTCAGCAAATACAGCCGAGTTCGCCGCCAAGGTATCGGCCACTAGCGACTGGACCTCATCAATTTCTACAGCAACAACAGTAACAAGCAAGGTGCGCACACCTAGCGGGTCAGAAACTGCTGACTCTTCGAGCACACTTCGCAGAAGCTGCGTCAAATGCCCTTGGCCAGGGTCATGTTTCCAATCGTATGGAACAGATATCGATTGCGGATACCGATGCCCTGGCCGTCCATCACCAACCTCTCGCGATACCACCCCGACAAACCAAGGCAGGAGTCGTTCGGCACAATAGAGCGGTGCGACTGCCGCAATCTTTTCAACACCATAAACGCTAATGTCATTGTGCCGATCCGCAGGCTGCAACTCAGCCCAAAATGAAATGAGATCCAAAGCAACGTGAGTATTACCGTTCTCATGTAAAGTCTTGGCGTAATGGGATATCGCCCAATCTGCCAACGTCGTTCGATTAAAGATCGTACGGACATGGGCAATTGCACGGTCGGTCGCAATACCAGAACGCTCAAAGAGACTAAACACATCTCCGTCATGTGAAGTATCCGACCAATAGCGGTCGACCAGTTCCATAACTTGGTTCGAGTCCTCAGCAACTTCTCGAACGAGCAACATGGTCGCATTCCAGCGATGCTTTTCGTCCTGTAGAAGAAAAGGAAGGAGCGGCAGCACCCCTGACCTCCAGCACGGCCATCTTGTCGCTAGCTGCCTGAATGCCCGATTCGCAAGTGCATGATCGTTACGCGCCATCCAATCGACCCAAGCAATATCACTTGCGCTCGGATCATCAACACTCGCCAAATAATCGGCCACAAGATGGCGCAAATGTCTGCGTGTCTTGGGGTTTGGTAGCAACAAGCGAATAGCAACCTCATAGGAAGCCATATCAACCCTTCGCATGTGCTCAAGGCCGCGCAAGACTGTTCCCCGGGCAAATAACCCTTCCTGGCGACTCCAAGCGTAATCAGCCAGCACTTCGGCAGTTCGGAGCGTCTTAGCCTGGAAATCATCAAGCCACGACTGATGACTGAAGCCGATGCTGGTATCTTCGCGGATGACAATGCCAATTGATTCGGCCCAACGCAGCATTTCGCTGTTGTCCGGGTCATAATGAGCCGCTGGCCGCCAGAGGCTCTCATGCCGTGTCATGTCAGCTGCAAGCTGGCGCAGGAACGCCATACACGAAGCTCGTCCTGCACCTGCGGGTAGCTTCTTGTCGAGCCATCGATCAAGCAGGTTTGCTGCTGTCAAATCAGCAGGACTCAAACCAGACTTGGCAAGATCGACGTATATACCGAGAGCAAAAGGTGTACGCAGCGTCTCTTTGAGGCTATCAGGCACCACCGTAGCGTCGATACCGAGCTCACCGAGCAGCGCGGATATCCGCTCGAACGGAGGCAGGGAAAGTAGTAGCTCATCCGCGTCAAGCAACCTAAATCGAGCGTCGAACTTCGCCTCAAATGGTCGCGAAGAAACGATGACATGAATGGGGAGGTTATTGCCCTCTTGACCCTTTGCTTCCTGAAGCCTGGACGCAAGGCGAAGCAACACCTGCATGCGCTGTGAACTCTGGTCCATCACTTCACTAACAGCGTCAAGCTGATCGATGATCAGTACAACCGGGACTTCAACCGCTAACGAGAGAAGCTCCTGCTCGATATCACTTGTCATACCAAGATCGCGAGCGAGGTCGGTGAAATCCACAATATCTGGGCTAAGCATGTCGGCCTTTATCGCGAGCACAATCTGGCCGCGAGCTTTGAGGGCACCATACAGCTCAGCGAGAAGTGCTGACTTCCCGGTCCCCGCGCCTCCGACGACCAGCGTGGAGCCTGCAGGGTGCCGACTGATCCGCTGGATCAGATCATCGAACTCTGGTCGCTTAATATGCTGCCCCCAAATCATTTGAGGCCAGGCAGCCAGAACGCGTGACCCGCACGTAATATCTTCCTCAACATCAGCTCTGGTAAATGTCTTTGTGCTCTTTGAAACCAAGCCGACTGCAGCGAACCGCTTCTCGATCATGGCCTCGGCATCCTCCACAGCCACGACAAGTTGAGCTTTGAAAAACCTCTGACGAACAGCAGGAATGCACTCTAGTAACGCGTCTAGGTCGACTGGCCTAAGAAGTTCATATTTCAGGCTCTTGAGCGCCTTACTGATGCCAGGCATAACAACCTCAATCTTCAGTGCCGAGAATGCCTCATACTTTTTAATGACACAGGTAACCAGACCTAGAAGTTCTGCTTCATTGGAAGTTAGCCACGTCTGTGGCGTATCAAAAAAATCGGTTACTGTATTTGCGGGATCCGAAGCAAGGACAAGAATAAAACGAAAATCGGTCGGGTCCGGCATAAGCGCCGGCTCAAGCACGACATTCAGAAGAAACTTGATTACTTCACGGAGCGTATCTGGCCGCGTGAAACCAGCTTTAACCTTTTTGCACTGAATAAGCCCAACCGGCCGCTCATCCTTCGTGAGCCAAACATCACGCCCTTGGTCAGCTCCCGTGACCATCAAACGAGCATTGCTGTACCACGGAAAATCAGACGCACACTCGTTATAGATGCTGTACAGAAGGAGTTCAAAATCAGCGTCCGTTAACGCAAGATAATTTGCTCTATCTGGCCCAACACGGCCTTCGTCTACTGTTCCGACGTGAGCGTACGCAACGTTAATCTCATCATCTGTGAGGAGTTTCATTCTGATCTTCCATGTTTGACAATATCCAGCTACTGACAGAGAGCTGCTACCAAATAATGCGGAACTTTCAATAGCGAGATTAAGCTATTCGTTCAGGCATGAAAAAACCGGCAAAAGCCGGTTCTTTCATGCCTCACTGTGGGATCATTCCCACTCAATCGTAGCCGGCGGCTTGCTCGAAACATCATAGGTCACCCGCGAAATCCCATCGATCTCGTTGATGATCCGCCCGCTGACGGTTTCCAACAGTTCGTAAGGCAGGTGTGCCCAACGTGCGGTCATGAAGTCGATGGTTTCCACGGCGCGCAGGGCGACGACCCAGGCGTAGCGGCGGCCATCGCCGACGACGCCGACGGATTTGACTGGCTGGAAGACGACGAATGCCTGGCTGACCTTGTGGTACCAGTCGGCCTTGCGCAGTTCTTCGATGAAGATATGGTCGGCGCGACGCAGCAGGTCGGCGTATTCCTTCTTCACTTCACCGAGGATACGCACGCCCAGGCCCGGGCCCGGGAATGGATGGCGGTAGACCATGTCGTATGGCAGGCCGAGTTCCAGACCGAGACGGCGGACTTCGTCCTTGAACAGCTCGCGCAGGGGTTCAACCAGCTTGAGGTTCATTTCTTCCGGCAGGCCGCCCACGTTGTGGTGAGACTTGATGACGTGAGCCTTGCCGCTTTTCGCGCCAGCCGACTCGATCACGTCCGGGTAGATAGTGCCCTGGGCCAGGTACTTGATGTTTTCCAGCTTGCAGGACTCGGCATCGAACACGTCGATGAAGGTACGACCGATGATCTTGCGCTTCTTCTCAGGATCGCTTTCGCCAGCCAGGTTGTTCAGGAACTGCTCTTCGGCGTTGGCGCGGATCACCTTGACGCCCATGTTCTCGGCGAACATGGCCATGACCTGCTCGCCTTCGTGCAGACGCAGCAAGCCGTTGTCGACGAATACGCAAGTCAGCTGATCGCCAATGGCCTTGTGCAACAGAGCGGCAACCACTGAAGAGTCGACACCACCGGACAGGCCCAGCAGAACGTTGTCGGTGCCGACCTGGGCGCGGATGCTGGCAATGGCGTCTTCAGCAATGTGCGACGGGGTCCACAGCGCTTCACAACCGCAGATATCCAGAATGAAGCGCGACAGGATGCGACCGCCCTGCTTGGTGTGGGTCACTTCAGGGTGGAACTGCACGCCGTAGTAGCCACGGGTGTCGTCAGCCATGCCGGCGATCGGGCAGCTCGGGGTGCTGGCCAGGACGTGGAAGCCGTCAGGAATTTCGGTGACCTTGTCGCCATGGCTCATCCAGACATCGAGGCCCAGGACGCCATCGGCATCCACGTGATCTTCGATACCGTCGAGTATGCGGCTCTTGCCGACGACATCGACACGGGCGTAACCGAACTCGCGCAGGTCGGAACCTTCGACGCGACCACCCAACTGGTCGGCCATGGTCTGCATGCCATAGCAGATACCGAAGATCGGCACATTGAGGTCGAAGACGGCTTGCGAAGCACGCGGGCTGTTGGCTTCGTGCACGGACTCGGGGCCGCCGGCGAGGATGATCCCGCGCGGGGCGAATTCGCGAATCGCTTCATCGTCCATGTCGAACGGATGCAGTTCGCAGTACACACCGATTTCACGCACGCGGCGGGCAATCAGTTGAGTGTACTGGGACCCGAAATCGAGGATCAGGATACGGTGGGCATGAATGTCGAGGGCCATGGAAGGAGCTCTGATGAGCAGTTGCGAGCTTTAAGCTGCAAGCTGCAAGTTGTCGGAGTCGCGGTAGTTGCGTCACCGCAACTACCGCTTGTAGCTTGAGGCTTGTCGCTGCCGGTCTTAGCCGACGCGATAGTTCGGTGCTTCCTTGGTGATCTGCACGTCATGGACGTGGGATTCAGCCATACCGGCGCCGGTGATGCGGACGAACTCAGGCTTGGTGCGCATTTCTTCGATATCGGCGCTACCGGTGTAGCCCATGGAAGAACGCAGGCCACCCATCAATTGATGGATGATCGCTGCCAGCGAACCCTTGTAGGCCACACGGCCTTCGATGCCTTCCGGTACCAGCTTCTCGGCACCCGCCGACGAATCCTGGAAGTAGCGGTCCGAAGAACCCTGAGCCTGGGACATGGCACCCAGCGAGCCCATGCCGCGATAAGCCTTGTAGGAACGGCCCTGGAACAGTTCGATTTCGCCCGGTGCTTCTTCAGTACCGGCAAACATCGACCCCATCATCACGCAGCTTGCGCCCGCGACGATGGCCTTGGACAGGTCACCCGAGAAACGGATGCCGCCGTCGGCGATCAGAGGAACACCAGTGCCTTCAAGGGCAGCGGCAACGTTGGCGATAGCGCTGATCTGCGGCACGCCAACGCCTGCAACGATACGAGTGGTGCAGATCGAGCCAGGACCGATACCGACCTTGACCGCGTCAGCGCCGGCAGCAGCCAGAGCCTTGGCCGCTTCGCCGGTAGCGATGTTGCCGCCGATGACCTGCACTTCAGGGAAGTTTTCCTTGACCCAGCGAACGCGATCGATAACGCCCTTGGAGTGGCCGTGGGCGGTATCGACAACCACCACGTCAACACCGGCAGCCACCAGCGCCGAGACGCGATCGCCAGTGTCCTTGCCAGTACCGACCGCAGCGCCGACACGCAGACGACCCTGGTCGTCCTTGCTCGCCAGCGGGTAGGCCTTGGCCTTTTCGATGTCCTTGACGGTCATCATGCCCTTGAGCATGAACTTGGCATCGACGATCAGAACCTTTTCAAGACGGTGCTTGTGCAGCAGCTCGCGCACTTCGTTCTTGTCGGCGCCTTCGCGTACGGTGACCAGACGCTCTTTGGGCGTCATCACTTCGCGAACCGGGATATCCAGGCGATTTTCAAAGCGCACGTCGCGGGAAGTCACGATGCCGACCAGATCGCCATCATGCAGGACAGGTACGCCGGAGATGTTGTGCAGGCGGGTCAGTTCGAACAGATCACGTACCGTGGCATCGGCCTCGATGGTGATCGGGTCCTTGACGACACCGGCCTCGAACTTCTTGACCTTGCGAACTTCAGCAGCCTGTTGTTCGATGGTCATGTTCTTGTGGATGATACCGATACCGCCTTCCTGAGCCATGGCAATGGCCAGACGGGCTTCAGTGACAGTATCCATTGCAGCGGAAACCAAAGGGATATTCAGTTCAATGCCACGGGTCAAACGGGTTTTCAGACTGACTTCGTTGGGAAGTACCTCGGAATAACCGGGCACAAGGAGAATGTCGTCGAATGTTAGGGCTTCTTGACTGATACGCAGCATCGCGGGGGCTCCCGGGCGGGAAAATTGGAAGCGCGCCATTATACCTACACACCCGCGCAGGCTCAATGCAAACCTCAGCCTAATATCAAACGAACTTATAGTCGGACTTTGACGAAGGAAACCGGGCGATCCAGGCGCTCGGCGAAGTCGTCGAGGAAGCCCTGCGTGAAGGATGCATCGAGCCAGTTATTGAAAATGAAACCCAGGTTGGAAAAACCGCAGGCGTCCAGAAACAGGAAGCCGTTGATATCGTCTTCATGCCGACATTCCGGGCAGATGAAATTGTCGGTATGACCGGGCATCCAGTCTTCCAGGCTATCGAACAGCGCTTCACCGATTTCCTGGCGGCATTCAGGGCAACCGGCTTCTTCGGCAAAGTTGTTCAGCGGCGTGAAAATGCAGCGTCTGGTAATCACTTCAAGCCCATTGACCGCCTGCCCGAACGGCAAGGCGTCGGGGTTCTGCACCACCCTTTTCGCACCCGGCGCAATGGCATAGGCCATCTTGTTGTAGGTCCGACCGCAGGTGCTCAGCTCCGGCTCGACCACATTGAGCTTGACCAGCCAGCGCAGGATCAGGCGCGCCCTTGCCTCATGTCCGGGAAAACTGGAGATTTGCGGGACGATGATGCTCTGGGTGTTCATGGCAATGTATCGCTGAAAGCTGATCGAGGGCGGCAGTTTAACAGCTCAACCCGGACACCCGCCCCTTTCAACCGGCCATGTAGCGAGCGATCAGCACCAGACCGCTGACCAGCACCAGCCAGGTCACCAGTCGCACAAAGGTTTCACGAGACAGTTTCGTCACCAGTGACCTGCCGATCCATGAACCCAGCAACATCGCAGGCAACAGGCAGACCGCCAGAAGCAGCAACGGAATTTCGGCATAGACCCCGGCCAGCAGGAACAGCCCAAGGCGCACGATGGTGCTGCAACTGATCAGGGCGCTTTGCGTGGCTCGCGCCTGCTCCTTGGAAGTCAGACGACTATTGAGATATATCGCGTAGAGAAAGCCGCCACTGCCAAACAAGGCACCGAACAGGCCACCGATCGTACCCATGGGAATCGCCCAGCCCGCCGCCAGTTGAGTGGGCCGCACTTTGACCGCCAAGCTGTAAAGCGCGTAGGCCGTGACGAACAGCCCCATTAACAGAAGCAACACATCGGACTTGAGATTGAGCAGAAACAGCACACCCAGAGTGCACCCCACCGCCATGCAGGGCAGCAGACGAAGCAACTCCGCGCGGACCACCGACTGCCGGGAAGGCAGCAGGTTGCCGAACGCCGCCAGGAAGTCCAGCATCACCAGCAGAGGAATGATCCGCGACAGCGGCATGAAATGAATCAGGACAGGCCCGGCAACCAGTGCCGTACCGAAACCGGCAACGCCAAACACGACATAAGCCGCCACCACTGCGAGCTCGATCCACAGCAGATCCAGTGGTGCAAACCCCAACTGGTTGAACCATTCGCCCGCCACACGACTCTCCCTGAAATCACCACGCGCTGCTTATATAGCTGCGCCACCCGGAAACCGCCAGTGGTGGTGGCCGGGCAAATCCCTTTATGATGCCGCCATGATTAAAGATCCCTTTGCAAGACTCGGCCTGGACCGGGAAGTCCTCACTGTCAGCCAGCTCAACGGCCGTGCAAGGGTGTTGCTGGAAGATGTGTTCAGCAGCATCTGGGTCGAGGGCGAGATATCCAACCTGTCGCGCCCGGCTTCCGGCCATGTGTATTTCACGCTCAAGGACTCCGGTGCCCAAGTGCGCTGCGCCCTGTTCCGCCAAAGCGCGGCGCGTGTCCGGCAGGCGCTCAAGGATGGCTTGCAAGTCAAGGTTCGCGGCAAGGTCTCGTTGTTCGAGGGGCGCGGCGACTATCAACTGATTCTCGATACCGTCGAGCCGGCAGGCGATGGCGCATTGCGGCTGGCTTTCGATGCCCTGAAGGCCAAGCTCAGCGACGAAGGCCTGTTCAGTGCCGAGCGCAAGGTCGCGCTGCCGCTGCACCCGCAACGCATCGGCATTATCAGTTCCCCCACGGGCGCGGTGATACGCGACATCATCAGCGTGTTCCGCCGCCGCGCACCACAGGTGGAACTGACCCTGATTCCCACCGCCGTGCAGGGCCGCGAAGCGATTGCGCAGATTGTCCGGGCACTCCGACTGGCGGACGCCCGAGGCTTCGACGCCTTGATCCTCGCCCGTGGCGGCGGCTCGCTGGAAGACTTGTGGTGTTTCAACGAAGAAGCCGTGGCCCGGGCCATCGATGCCTGCGTGACGCCGATTGTCAGTGCGGTCGGCCATGAAACCGATGTGTCGATCAGCGATTTCGTGGCCGATGTGCGGGCA
This sequence comes from Pseudomonas capsici, assembly GCF_017165765.1. Taxonomy (GTDB): domain Bacteria; phylum Pseudomonadota; class Gammaproteobacteria; order Pseudomonadales; family Pseudomonadaceae; genus Aquipseudomonas; species Aquipseudomonas capsici. The sequence goes on along the minus strand of NZ_JAFGZD010000005.1, from coordinate 116,990 downwards.
CCTACGCCCTCTGCTGCTGCGGAGTTGCTGGCACCGGACTCCAGCGACCTGCATCGCCGGGTGGAAAACCTCAATCGCCGCCTGATCAGCCGCATGCGCGATAAGCTGATGCGCGAGCGCTTGCGCCTGGATGGCATTTCCCGCCGCCTGCGCCATCCCGGCGAACGCCTGCGTCAGCAAGCCCAGCGTCTGGACGATCTGGACATGCGTCTGCGCCGCGCCTTCGAACAAGGCCTGCACAAGCAGCAGGTACGCCTGGCCCATATGGAAAGCCGTCTCGCCGCCCAGCATCCGGGACGCACCCTGGCCTTCCTGCGCCAGCGGCTGAATGTTCTGGCCGAACGCCTGCCGCGTGCCATGCGCGAGCAGATCAAGACTCGCAAACTACAACTGCAAAGCCAGATTCAGACACTTCATGTGGTAAGTCCGCTGGCAACATTGGGCCGTGGCTACAGTATCCTGCTCGACGAACGCGGCCACGCCATCCGCCATGCCGCCCAGACCCAACCCGGCCAGCGCCTCACCGCCAGACTGGGCGAAGGCGAATTGCAAGTGCGCGTCGAGGACAACCACCTGACGCCCGTGACCCTCTCTCTTCTGGACTGACCTATCGATGCTACGTTTTATCGCACCGCTGTTCGCCCTCCTCCTGTGCCTTCCCGCCCATGCCGACAGCTACATCACCCGAGCCCTCAACAAACCGGTGCCCGGCGGCGTCGCGGTGGTCGACCTGGGCACCAGCAACCAGCCGCCCAAGGCCACCTTCCAGGGCAAACCGGTGCTGGTGGTCAAAGAGCAAGGCACTCGCTGGCTGGCGATTGTCGGCCTGCCGCTGACGATCAAACCCGGCACGCAACAACTGTCATCGGGCGGACGCAATCTGAGCTTTACGGTGGGCAGCAAGAAATACCCGGAACAGCACATCACTCTGCAGAACAAGCGGCAGGTCAACCCGAACCCCGAGGACACCAAGCGCATCAACAGCGAAACGCCGAAACTGCTGGGCGGTTATGCGGTATTCAGCCCGGGCACGCCGAGTAACCTGATCCTCGACAAACCGGTCAACGGCCCACTGTCGAGCAAGTTTGGCGTGCGCCGCTTCTTCAATGGTGAAGAGCGCAATCCCCATTCAGGGCTGGACTTCGCAGTACCGACAGGCACGCCGATCAAATCACCGGCGGCTGGCAAGGTCATCCTGACCGGCAATTTCTTCTTCAATGGCAACACCGTTTATGTCGATCACGGCCAGGGCTTTATCAGCATGTTCTGCCACCTGTCGAAGATCGACGTGAAGACCGGCGATCAGGTGCCACGGGGCGGCTTGCTGGGCAAGGTCGGCTCCACAGGCCGCGCCACCGGTCCGCACCTGCACTGGAACGTCAGCCTGAACGATGCACGGGTCGACCCGGCGATATTCATCGGAGCGTTTCAGCCGTAACATCTTTCGCGATTCATTGGCTCTGTCTGTATCAAGTGATGCAAGTCCGTCAGAGGACTGAGGGAGGCAGCTTGCTGGCGACTACCAGCGCTGCACCAGAGACACCACAACACTTGACGAGGACAGAGCGAATTCATTCGCGAAAGCCTTCCTACAGAATCCCTCCTGCTTCAACCCAAACAATAACCCAGCAATAAACGCCCTTAAACAGCCATAAAAGCTCGTCATAACTGAAAAATCGAGAACTTATCTCAATTTTTTCCAGGTACTTGCCAACTTTCACCCCAATCGTTACGGTTGGCTTCATGAAAGCCTCTCAAACCCTCATTCTGTTGCGCCAACATCGGTGTCTGTGCCTGGTCAGTTCACGACTGCCAGGCTAGATTGCGGTGCCTCGCCCCTGTCTTGCGCGTCAATGGCTGGCCGCCTCTTTTCGGCCGATTCAGTACAAAGGACTAAACACATGACCATGCTCAAAGATCCCTCGAAGAAGTACCGCGCGTTTCCGACCATCGATCTGCCTGACCGCACCTGGCCTTCCAAAGCCATTACCGAAGTGCCGATCTGGTGCAGTTCCGACTTGCGCGACGGTAACCAATCGCTGATCGAGCCAATGGATTCGGTCAAGAAGCTGCGTTTCTGGAACACACTGGTCAAGGTGGGCGTCAAGGAAATCGAAGCCTCGTTCCCGGCGGCTTCGCAAACCGACTTCGACTTCGTGCGCACCCTGATCGAAGATGGCCACATCCCGGACGACACCACCATTCAGGTGCTGACCCAGGCCCGTGAAGATCTGATCGCCCGTACTTTCGAGTCCCTGCGCGGCGCGAAAAAGGCCATCGTTCACCTGTACAACGCCACCAGCCCTTCCTTCCGCCGTATCGTCTTCAATCAGGACAAGGCCGGCGTGAAGGAAATCGCCGTGAACGCCGCCAAGCTGTTCGTCAAATACGCCGCCCAGCAGCCGGAAACCCAGTGGACTTTCGAATACTCGCCAGAGACTTTCAGCGCGACCGAACTGGAATTCGCCAAGGAAGTCTGCGATGCCGTGATCGAAGTCTGGAACCCGACACCCGAAAACAAGGTGATCCTCAACCTGCCAGCCACCGTTGAAGTCGCCACCCCGAACGTCTACGCCGACCAGATCGAGTGGTTCGGTCGCAACATCACCCGTCGCGACAGCGTCATCATCAGCCTGCACACCCACAACGACCGTGGTACTGGCGTTGCCGCCACCGAGCTGGGTCTGATGGCTGGTGCAGATCGTGTCGAAGGCTGCCTGTTCGGCAACGGCGAGCGTACCGGTAACGTGGACCTGGTGACCGTGGCGCTGAACCTGTACACCCAGGGCATCAACCCGGGCCTGGATTTCTCGGACATCGACGGCGTGCGCAAGGTCGTTGAAGAGTGCAACCAGATTCCGGTCCACCCGCGCGCTCCTTATGTCGGCGATCTGGTTCACACCGCATTCTCCGGCTCGCACCAGGACGCTATCCGCAAGGGCTTCGCCCAGCAGAAAGATGACGCCCTGTGGGAAGTGCCTTACCTGCCAATCGACCCTGCCGATATCGGTCGCAGCTACGAGGCGGTGATTCGCGTCAACAGCCAGTCGGGCAAAGGCGGCATCACCTACCTGCTGGAACAGGAATACGGCATCTCCCTGCCACGTCGCATGCAGATCGAGTTCAGCCAGGTGGTTCAAGGCGAGACCGACCGTCTGGGCCTGGAAATGACCGCCGAACAGATCCACTCGCTGCTGCGCCGCGAATACCTGCAGGCCAACACGCCTTATGCCCTGATCAGCCACAAGCTGCAGGAAGAAAACGGCAACAGCTCGGTAGATGCAGAAGTGCATGTCGACGGCGAGACCCAGCACTGGCGCGGCAAAGGCAAGGGCGCACTGGAAGCCCTGGTTGCCGGCCTGCCGATCACCGTGGAGATCATGGACTACAACGAGCACGCCATCGGCTCCGGCACCACGGCCAAGGCCGCTGCCTACATCGAACTGCGCGTCAACGGTGAGCGTGCCGTGCATGGTGTGGGTATCGACGAGAACATCACCACTGCCAGCTTCCGTGCACTGTTCAGTGCCCTGAACCGCTCCCTGAGCCAGGCGCAAGCCAAGGCTGCCTGAGTCTGAGTGACGAGGATGACGGACGCCCGTTCGTCATCCTCCAACCGGCTCTAACACGGGCTTTTCGATCCAAAACCCCCGTTTCAGAATCCGCATAACCATGCGCATATTCGGCATAATCTTTTCATTTATGCTGTGGTAGCATGCTGCCTTTAATGGATTTGGCCTGCTGATAGCACCTTTTTCAGCTACCGGCGCCAGATTCAACTTGCCTGTTTGAAGCTGCACCCTTTCCTAAAAACCACGATGACTATTGCATTGATTTCCGGACGAAAAGAATGCACGGGCAGACCAACCGTGCATTGAAAAAACCATCGGCCTCGGTACGCTGAGCTGATCCAATCATATTTGGAGCGATTATGCCCAAGGCTTCCCATCAAGATCTGCGCCGCAACTTTCGCGCACTCACTTCTTCAGATTCCTGCTACCACACAGCCTCGGTCTTCGATCCAATGTCGGCACGTATCGCTGCGGACCTGGGCTTTGAAGTGGGCATCCTCGGCGGCTCGGTCGCGTCCCTGCAAGTCCTGGCAGCGCCCGACTTCGCACTGATCACCCTGAGCGAATTCGTTGAGCAGGCCACCCGTATCGGTCGCGTCGCAGAGCTTCCATTCATCGCGGATGCCGACCACGGTTATGGCAACGCACTCAATGTCATGCGCACCGTCATCGAGCTTGAGCGTGCCGGCGTTGCGGCTCTGACCATCGAAGACACCCTGCTGCCTGCCCAGTTTGGCCGCAAGTCCACCGACCTGATCTCCACCGCTGAAGGCGTCGGCAAGATCCGCGCAGCGCTGGAAGCCCGCGTCGATCCTGAATTGTCGATCTTTGCCCGCACCAATGCCGCGATCATTCCCGTACAGGAAGCCATCAGCCGGATTCAGCAGTATCAGAGCGCAGGAGCCGACGGTATCACCATCGTGGGCGTGCGCGACTTCGAGCACCTGGAGCAGATCACGGAAGGCGTGACCATTCCCCTGATGCTGGTCACTTACGGAAACCCTGCGCTGCACGACAACAAACGTCTGGCAGAGATGGGCGTCAGGATCTGTGTACATGGCCATGCGGCCTATTTCGCATCGATCAAGGCAACCTACGATTGCCTGAGAGAGCAGCGTCAGATCCTGAGCAGCACCAGCGACATGAACGCAACAGAACTGACCCACACCTACACCCAACCCGAAGATTATGTCGAGTGGGCCAAAAAATTCATGAATGTGAACGAGTAAGTACGCAGTTCAGCAACAAACCTGCAGGAAGCAGCTTGCTGGCGAAAAGGCCTGAAAGCGGAAGATATGGCTGAGGTCGCCAGCAAGCTGCCTCCTACGAAGTAATTCATGACCGTCACTGATCGACACCGATAAAAAAGCCTCCGTATGGAGGCTTTTTTTTGGCTGTGCTGTCAGGCAGTGGTTTTGATGCCACCGCTGGTTGTCAGCTCCAGCAAGGTGCCCTGCAAAGTCTGGATGGTCGAAGAGGTCTGGGCGATCTCTCCCTGGATGGCCAGAATACGTGCAGCCTTTTCCTCTTCCGAGCCTTTGCTGTTCTGAGCGGCGGCCAGTTGGGCCTGCTGCCGAACCAGTTGCTGTTGAGCCTGCTTGATCTGCTCTTTGATCCTTTCGATGGTTTGATCAGCCCCGCTAGCACCGGAAGAACCACCTGCACCACCCGCCTTGGCAGCATCAGCTACCTTGGCACCCTCAAGCGAAACGCTCACGCCTGTCTTTTGCGTACTGTCGGTTGCAGTCGAAGTCGCCTTTTCGGTTTCCTTGTTCTTGACAGTCAGCGTCAAGGCACTGGAATAAGCACTGAGCGATGAGGTATTGATGGTAGTCATGGCGAACTCCTGGCTATATTGGGTGGTTATCGACACATCTGAATACAACTTTAATAAATTATTGTATTTCGAATGTGTCTGCATCCAGATTGGCCGGGAAGCGCGCACGATAGCTTCGCAAGGCCTCAGCGCTCAGGGTTGCCTGAAAGACCCCATCCCTGTCTCCGATATCGACGAGGCTTTCCCCCTCGAAATCCAGCACCTGGCTATCGCCGGTGTATGCAAAGCCTTTCCCGTCACTGCCGACCCGATTCACCGCCGCGACATAACACAGGTTTTCAATGGCCCTGGCCGGCAACAGGCGATTCCAGTGCAGACGACGTGCACCTGGCCAGTTCGCGGTATAGAGCAGCAGATCGGTATCCTGCGCATCGCGGCTCCAGACCGGAAAGCGCAGGTCATAGCAAATCAGCGGACGAATGCGCCAGCCATTCAACTCGAACATCACCTGACGCTCGCCAGGGCTGTAGTGCTCATGCTCACCGGCCATGCGGAACAGGTGACGCTTGTCGTAATACAGCAACTCGCCATCAGGACGTGCCCACAACAGCCGGTTGCGATGATTGCCCTCGGCATCACGAATGATCACGCTGCCGGTGATCACCGCCTGGATACGTTTGGACTGTTCCAGCAGCCATTCGGATGTCGGGCCACCCTCGGGCTCCGCCAGGGTTTCGGAATCCATGGAGAAACCGGTGGTGAACATTTCCGGCAGGATCACCAGATCCACGTCTTTCACTGGCGCCAGCAAGGCGTTGAAGTGATCGAGATTGGCCTGCCGGTCATGCCAGACCAGAGTGGTCTGGATCACTGCCAGTTTCAGATCGGGCAACTCACTCAAATCGCGCATAGTTTTTCCGCTGCCTGACGCAACGTCTCCTCTCGTTTGGCAAAGCACAGGCGTATCAGACGCTGGCCTTCGGGCGGTTTCTGATAGAAGACCGACACCGGAATGCTGGCGACCCCGTGCTCACGGGTCATCCACAACGACATGTCGACATCGTTGAGATCCGGACGGATCTGCGAGTAATCCACCAACTGGAAATATGTCCCACCCACCCGCTCGAAGCTGAAGCGCGAAGAAGCAAGCTGGTCGCAGAAGAAGTCACGCTTGGCCTGATAGAACGCTGGCAGTTCTTCCACATGCTCGGGATGCGCCGCCATGAAATCCGCCAACGCCCACTGCAACGGCGTGACACCACAGAAGCTCACGTACTGATGAACCTTGCGCAGCTCGGCGGACAAGGCCGGTGGCGCAACCACATAACCGGTCTTCCAGCCGGTCACGTGGTAGGTCTTGCCGAACGAACTGACCACAAAGGCACGCTGATACAACTCTTCATGGGCCAGTACGCTGACATGCCGCACGCCATCGAATACCAGATGCTCATACACCTCGTCACTGACCAGATAGATGTCGCGATTGGCAATGTGGGCAGCCAGTTGATCAAGCTCGGCACGACTGATCAGGGCACCGCTGGGGTTGTGCGGGCTGTTGAGGATGATCATGCGCGTGCGCGGGCTCAAGGCATCGCCCAGCTTCTGCCAGTCGATGGAGAAGTCCTCCAGCCCGAGCTGTACATGTACGCAACGGCCACCGGCCAGTTCCACGGCAGGCTCATAGCTGTCATAGCAAGGATCGAAAACGATCACTTCATCGCCGGGGCGAATGACCGCCTGAACAGCGCAGAAGATTGCCTGGGTCGCGCCCGGCGTGATGGTGACTTCGCTGTCCGGATTGACCTCGCGCCCGTAACTGCGGGCGATCTTGGCTGCAACCTGCTGACGCAGGGCTGGCAGGCCGGTCATGGGTGAATACTGGTTATGACCCTGGGCGACGTGAAGGCTCAAGGCATCGCGCAGAGCCTGTGGCCCGTCGAAATCGGGAAAGCCCTGGGACAGATTGATCGCGCCGGTTTCGGCGGCGAGCTGGGACATGACGGTGAAGATGGTGGTGCCAACATTAGGCAACTTGCTGTCGATCATTAGGGCCCTTCCCTGCAATACCCCCGGCATCACGGTGGCACGGGTCAGGCAGGATAGCCCATCGGGCGCGCATAAAAAAAGGCACCGTGCAGACTGCAGGGTGCCTTTTGCGGAGAACGACTCAGCGCTTGTCGCGGCGCTTCTTCTCTGCCTTCTTGTGGTGCGACATCAAACGACGCTTCTTGTTGACCTGGCGGTCGGTCAGCGTGTTCTTGTTGCCTTCGTACGGGTTCTCACCGCCCTTGAACTCGATACGGATCGGCGTACCGACCAGTTTCAGAACACGGCGATAGGTGTTTTCCAGGTAACGGACATAGGACTTCGGTACTTTCTCGACCTGGTTACCGTGGATCACGATCAGTGGCGGGTTGGCACCACCGAGGTGGGCATACCGCAGCTTGATACGGCGGCTGCCGACCATTGGCGGCGCGTGCTCGCTGACGGCATCTTCGAGGATCTGCGTCAGGCGGCTGGTCGGCCAGCGGGTCACCGCAGACTTGAAGGAGTTCTGCACCGACTGATACAGGTTGCCCACACCCGTGCCGTGCAAGGCAGAGATGAAGTGAATATCGGCAAAGTCGACGAAGAACAGCCGACGCTCCAGCTCGGTCTTCACGTAGTCGCGCTCGCCCGGCGTCATGCCATCCCACTTGTTCAGTGCGATGACGATGGCGCGACCGGCTTCGAGTGCGAAGCCCAGCAGGTTGAGATCGTGATCGACCACACCCTCGCGGGCGTCCATCACGAAGATCACCACGTTGGCGTCCTTGATGGCCTGCAGCGTCTTGACCACGGAGAACTTCTCGACTTCCTCGTGGATCTTGCCGCGCTTGCGCACACCGGCGGTGTCGATCAGCGTGTACTTCTCTTCGTTGCGTTCGAACGGGATGTAGATACTGTCGCGCGTGGTACCCGGCTGGTCATAGACGATGACCCGGTCTTCACCGAGCATGCGGTTGACCAGGGTCGACTTGCCGACGTTGGGACGACCGATGATCGCGATCTTGATGCCGTCCTTTTCGCTCGGGCCAGGAATGCGCTTGGCTTCCTCGCCTTCGGCGACGTCCTCGGCCTCGCCTTCTTCGATCTCGTCCTCATCCTTGGGGAAATCCTTCAGGGCGATTTCCAGCATCTGCGAGATGCCGCGGCCATGGGCACCGGCCACCGGGATCGCATCGCCCAGGCCCATCGGGCTGAACTCGGCACGCGCCAGGTTTTCATCGATGTTGTCGATCTTGTTGGCAACCACGTAAGAACGCTTGTTGCGCTTGCGCAGGTGCTCGCCGATCATCTGGTCAGCCGCGGTGTAACCCGCCTTGGCGTCTACCAGGAACAGCACGACATCGGCTTCTTCGATAGCCAGCAGCGACTGCTCGGCCATCTTTTCGTCCATGCCATGCTCGTCACCGGAAATACCACCGGTGTCGATCAGAATATAAGAGCGCCCCTGCCACTTCGCCTCTCCGTATTGGCGATCACGGGTCAGACCGGACAGATCGCCGACAATGGCGTCGCGGGTCCTGGTCAGGCGGTTGAACATGGTGGATTTGCCGACGTTCGGTCGACCCACCAGGGCAATTACGGGAACCATGCGGCTCTCCACTTCGTTATTTCAGAAAATACAAAAGCCGCTGCAGGGCAGCGGCCGGAGTTCGGAGCAACGCCCGCGGGCGCCGCAGCCTTGCCGAAGCAAGGTCGTCCGGGGCCATGGCCCCGGACATGGACAATCATCACTTGATGGTCAGGGCTTCCAGCTTGCCGCTGTTACCAAACACATAAATCATGTCACCAACCACCAGCGGACGCGCACGAAGACCATCGCTGTCGATACGCTCACGCCCTACGAAACGGCCATCTACCTGGCTCAACAGGTGCAGATAACCTTCCAGGTCGCCAACCGCTACATAGCTGGAAAACACTTCCGGCGCGCCCAGTTGACGGCGAGCCAGCGATTCGTTGCTCCACAGTGCAGTGGAAGAACGCTCGTCGATACCTTCGACGGTGCCGGAGGCCAGGGTCACGTAAACGCTGCCAAAGCCCTGGGCAACACCCGAGTAGCTGGAAGCATCACGCTGCCAGAGCACACGGCCGCTTTCCAGATCCAGACCGGCAACACGGCCCTGATAACTGGCTACGTACAAGGTGCCACCCGACAGCAGCAGGCCACCGTCGATGTCGACAACGCGATCCAGCTCGGAACGGCCTTGCGGAATGGCAACGCGCTGCTCCCAGACCGGCACACCGTTGCTGATATCCAGCGCCACCACCTTGCCAGTGGAAAGACCGGCCACCGCCAGACGGTTGGTCACAAGCGGTGCGCCCGTGCCACGCAGGGTCAGTACCGCAGGAGTGCTTTCGTAGATCCAGCGCTGGGAACCTGTAACAGCATCCAGACCGATCACCCGGTCATCCTGGGTCTGAACCACAACGACATCGCCGTTGTTCGCAGGAGGAGCCAGCACTTCGCTAGTCACACGGGCACGCCATTTTTCTTCACCGGAAGAAGCGTCCAGAGCAACGATCTCGCCTTTCTCGGTACCGATGGTGACCAGACCATAGGCCACACCGACAGCACCGGAAACAGGCAGTTCGAGATCTTTCTTCCAGATCACGTCACCGTTCAGGCGGTCCAGAGACATGATGACCCCGGTCACGTCCGAAGCGTAGATCCGGTCACCATCGATAGCCGGAACCAGCATGTTGTAGGTTTTACCCTGACCGTCACCGATCGAACGGCTCCACTGCTTGTGCAGGACCACTTCTTCCTTGAAGTCGGTCAGCTCGGCCGGAGGCAATTCCTTTTTACTGTTGCTGCTGCAACCCGCGGCCAGAATGGCCAGAGCCAGCAATGCTGCATGTTTCCAACGAATCACGTCACGCATCCCCTTTCGCCAGATCGTCGAGCTTCATTTGCAGGCCACCCACCGCAGCGTCCTCGGACAGAGCGGACTTGGCCTTTTGGTATGCAGCATGTGCCTCGTCGGTACGACCCAGTTGCACCAGCAGGTCACCCTTGAGTTCTTCACGGCTGGCCAGGAACGCCTTGTCGGCATCGCCAGCAAGCAGCTTGAGTGCATCGTCAGCCTTGTTCTGCGCAGCCAGTACACGGGCAAGACGCTGACGGGAGATTTCACCCAGGGTCGCGCTGGCCGGCTTGTCGGCTACGGTTTTCAGTTCTGCCGCGGCATCGTCGAGCTTGCCGGCATCGACCGCAACCTTGGCGACGAACAGGCTACCGAACTGGGCATAGGCAGTGCCACCAAATTCGCTCTTGAGCTTGCCGGCGATTTCGGCAACGCGGGCGGTATCGGCCTCGCCGCTTGGCGTCAGCGAAGTTTCCAGCAGTTGCTGATAAAGCATCGAAGCGCCTTGCGACTGCTTGCTGTTGTAGTTCTGCCATGTATACCAGCCAAAGACCACAACCAACGCCAGCAGACCGCCAGTTACCAGGGGTTTGCCGTTGCGCTGCCACCAGTCCTTCATTACCGCCAGCTCTTCATCTTCGGTACGCGACACCCCAATACTCCTATTCGCTAAATCGGCTGTTAATCAGCTTCAACCCTGCACGACGCAGGAGGCCAGGTGCTCGGACAGAGCATCCCAGGCAATATTCTGTTGTTCGCCCTGACCGCGCAGCGGCTTGACGCCTATCTCCTGGCGGGCAAGTTCTTCATCGCCAAGGATCAGCGCGTACAGCGCACCGCTCTTGTCGGCCTTCTTGAACTGGCTCTTGAAGCTGCCAGCACCGGCGTTGACCTGCAAGCGCAGATTCGGCAGCTGGTCACGTACACGCTCGGTAAGGGCCAGTGCAGCAAGCTCGGCCGCTTCGCCGAAGGCGCACAAGTAGACATCCACCTGACGCGAGATTTCTTCAGGAACCTTTTCAAGGGTTTCCAGCAGCAGTACCAGACGTTCGATACCCATGGCGAAACCGACGCCCGCCGTAGGCTTGCCGCCCATCTGCTCGACCAGACCGTCGTAACGGCCACCGGCACACACGGTTCCCTGGGCACCCAGTTGATCGGTGACCCACTCGAAAACGGTCTTGCTGTAGTAATCCAGGCCACGCACCAGCTTGGGGTTGATGACGTAGGGAATGCCGGCAGCATCCAGACGCGCCTTGAGGCCTTCGAAGTGGATACGCGACTCGTCATCCAGGTAATCCGCCAGCTTTGGCGCATCGACCAGCACGGCCTGGGTGTCCGGGTGCTTGGTGTCCAGAACCCGCAGCGGGTTGGTCTTGAGACGACGCTGGCTGTCTTCGTCCAGTTGCTCCAGACGCGCCGACAGGAACTCCACCAGCGCATCGCGATAACGCGCACGGGCTTCGCTGGTGCCCAGGCTGTTGAGCTCGAGCTTGACCGCGTTGCGGATGCCCAGCAGGCCCCACAGACGCCAGGTCAGGACAATCAGCTCGGCATCGATATCGGGACCGTCGAGGTTGAAGACTTCGACACCGATCTGGTGAAACTGGCGATAACGGCCTTTCTGAGGACGCTCGTGACGGAACATCGGGCCGATGTACCACAGTTTCTGCACCTGACCGCCACCGGTGATCCCGTGTTCGAGTACCGCACGTACACAGGCGGCCGTGCCTTCGGGGCGCAGGGTCAGGGAGTCACCGTTGCGGTCGGCAAAGGTGTACATCTCTTTCTCGACGATATCGGTGACTTCGCCGATGGAGCGCTTGAACAGGTCGGTGAACTCGACGATAGGCATGCGGATCTGCCGGTAACCGTAGTTATCCAGCAAACGCGCCACAGTGCCTTCAAAGTGACGCCACAGCGGGGTCTGCTCGGGCAGGATGTCGTTCATGCCACGAATGGCTTGCAGAGACTTACTCACAAAAAATCCTTAGCAATCTTGATTAGCCACGCACGATGACCGATGCGTCGGCTTCAGCTTTTTCGGCCGCTTTCTCGCGAATCAAGCGTTCAAGCTCGTTCACGAGATTGTCGTTGGTCAGTTTCTGCGCAGGCTTGCCGTCGATGTAGATCAGGTTCGGCGTACCGCCCGTGAGACCGATATGGGCCTCCTTGGCTTCGCCGGGACCGTTGACCACACATCCGATGACCGCAACGTCCAGCGGCACCAGCAGATCTTCCAGGCGCCCTTCCAGCTCGTTCATGGTCTTGACCACATCGAAGTTCTGCCGCGAGCAGCTCGGGCAGGCGATGAAGTTGATGCCACGGGAACGCAGGTGCAAGGACTTGAGAATGTCGTAGCCGACTTTCACCTCTTCGACCGGGTCGGCGGCCAGCGAGATGCGGATAGTATCGCCAATCCCTTCGGCAAGCAGCATACCGAGGCCGACAGCGGATTTCACCGTGCCTGAGCGCAATCCGCCCGCTTCGGTGATCCCCAGGTGCAGCGGCTGGACAATCTGCTTGGCCAGCAGGCGATAGGCTTCGACGGCCATGAACACGTCCGACGCCTTGACGCTGACCTTGAAGTCCGGGAAGTTCAGGCGATCCAGGTGTTCCACATGGCGCAGGGCCGACTCCACCAGCGCGGCGGGCGTGGGCTCGCCGTATTTCTTTTGCAGGTCTTTTTCCAGAGAACCGGCGTTGACGCCGATACGAATCGGGATACCACGATCACGGGCGGCATCGACCACGGCGCGTACACGGTCCTCACGACCGATGTTGCCGGGGTTGATACGCAAGCAGTCGACCCCCAGCTCGGCGACGCGCAAGGCAATGCGGTAGTCGAAGTGGATGTCGGCGACCAGCGGGACCTTGACCAGTTGCTTGATACGACCGAACGCTTCGGCCGCATCCATGTCGGGAACCGAAACCCGCACGATATCGACACCTGCCGCCTCGAGACGGTTGATCTGGGCAACGGTGGCCGCAACATCGTTGGTGTCGCTGTTGGTCATGCTCTGGACCGCGATCGGCGCATCACCGCCGACCGGAACGGAGCCGACCCATATCTTGCGGGATTCGCGACGCTTGATTGGAGATTCGCCGTGCATGACTTATTGCCCTAGTTTCAGGCGAGCAGTTTCGCCGCTGGTAAAGGGAGCTACGTCTACAGGCTCACCGTTATAACTGACTTGCGCACCACGGGCGTAACCAAGACGCAGAGTCAGAGGCGGCTTGCCAGTGACGTCCAGACTATCACCCTTGCGCTTGAGACCACTCATCAAGACCTTGCCATTGCCATCGGTGACCTGAGTCCAGCAATCGGCAGTGAATTGCAGCTTGATCTGGCCCGAGCCTGCAGGGATCGGTGCAGATTCGACGGGCTCGGCCGGAGTTGAAGGCACGGCAGGAGCAGCCGGTGCGACAGACGGAGTATGCGTCGCGGTAACGGCAGGTGCAGAAGGCGCTGGTGCAGCAGGAGCTGGCGTCGGTGCAGTCGGCGCAGTCACAACCGGAGCGGGAGCTACCGGTGCAGTGGCAGGAGCTTCGGTCGGAGCGCTCGGCGTCAGGGGCAGTGGCGCTTCATTGCCAGTCTTGCTGCTTTCGGCAGCGGCCTGCTCCTCGGACTCGTCCAGTGGATGAATCTGGGTGGTGCCATCGGCGCTTTCGACCTCGACGTGCTCCATGCTCAGGCCAGCCTGATCCTTGCCACGCATGGAGGTCTGGTCCTGCCACCAGAAAAAGCCGCCACCTACCAGCACCATCAGCAGTAAAAGACTGACGATACGCAGGATGTTATGGGAAAGACGCACTGGCTCTTCGATACGGCCCAGCGCATGGACAGAACTGCCCTTGCCATCGGTGCCGGTGTACTGATCGAACTGCTCGACCAGCGCAGCCTGATCCAGCTCCAGCAGCTTGGCGTAGGCGCGCACGTACCCACGGGCAAAGGTGTGCCCGGGCAGTTTGTCAAAATTCCCGTTTTCAAGATGAGTCAGGGAAGACACCGTGAGATTCAGCCTCAAAGCCACATCTGGCAGCGACCAGTTTTTGCTCTCACGGGCCTGACGCAAGGTCTCACCAGGGTTAGAGCGAGTGGTTGCTACAACTTCGGGATGCGCCGCTTTCATCATTGCTCCGACAGGTATTGCTGATATTCCGGCGTACCGGGATAGAGTCTTTTGAGTTGCAGGCCAAAACTGGCCGCCTTGTTACGGTCGTCATAGACCTTGGCCAATCGAATGCCGAGCAGCAGGCTACGTGCATTCTGCTCGCTGAGCTGGCTGAAACGGTCGTAGTAGTCACGCGACGGCACATAATGCCCGTCTTCGTAAGACAACTCAGCCATTTCCAGCAAGGAACGTGGCTGTTGACGGTCAAGACGCAGTGCCTTGGTGAAATGCTCGCGAGCTTCCTCGCGCTTGTTCAGCTTCAAGGCGGTCATGCCCAGGCTTTCGAAGACCCGGGACCGCTCAGGATACAGGGTGTCTGCGGCAGCCTGCTGGAAACGTTCGTAAGCTTCCTGATAACGCTTCTGCTCGTAAAGGAAACTGCCGTAGTTGTTGACGATGCGAGCATCGTTGTTGCTTGCAGATAACGCCTTGCGAAAGTGCTGGTCGGCCAGTTCGGGCTCCATCTCGGCCTGAAACACCAGCGCCAGCGCGGCATTGGCCTCAGGATCGGAGTTGTCGAGCTCCAGTGCCTTTTTCAGCGGCACCTTGGCGCGTTCGGTCTGACCCTGCTGGAAATAACCCAGACCGAGCTGCACATACGCCTTGCGAGCCTCTTCACGCCCCTGCGGTGTCTTGAGTGGATCGACATGCCCTGTCGAAACGCACCCTACCAGCAACATAACAAAGCATGACAACAGCAAGGCACGCACAGACATGGAGTCCCTCTCGGTCAGTTTCGAGCGCCGGCGTTTGGAGCCACATCGGCGTCGGCATTGAGCTCACGCACGGCAATATAGCGTTCACTGCGCCGCGTGCGGTCCATGACCTGCCCGACCAGCTGGCCGCATGCAGCATCGATGTCTTCGCCACGGGTGGTGCGCACAGTGACGTTATAACCGGCCTGATGCAAGAGGTCCTGGAAACGCCGGATCGCATTGTTGCTCGGCCGCTCGTAACCGGAGTGCGGGAACGGGTTGAACGGGATCAGGTTGATCTTGCAAGGCGTGTCCTTGAGCAGCTCGATCATCTCGATGGCGTGCTCGACCTTGTCGTTGACGTCCTTGAGCAGGGTGTACTCGACCGTCAGCACGCGCTTCTCGCCCAGGCTGGACATGTAGCGGCGGCAGGAATCGAGCAGGACGCTCAGGGGGTACTTCTTGTTCAGCGGCACCAGCTGGTTGCGCAGTGCGTCGTTGGGCGCATGCAGCGACAGGGCCAGCGAGACGTCGATGTGCTTGGCCAGCTCATCGATCATCGGGACCACGCCGGACGTGGACAGGGTCACGCGGCGCTTGGAAATGCCATACCCCAGGTCATCCATCATCAGATGCATGGCGGCAATGACATTGTCGAAGTTCAGCAGTGGCTCACCCATGCCCATCATCACCACGTTGGTGATGGCACGGTCGACGGTTGCCGGGACACTGCCAAAGGATTTGTTGGCAATCCAGACCTGGCCGATGACTTCGGCGGCGGTCAGGTTGCTGTTGAAGCCTTGTTTGCCGGTGGAGCAGAAACTGCAATCCAGGGCACAGCCCGCCTGGGACGAAACACACAAGGTGCCGCGCTTGCCCTGGGGGATGAAAACGGTTTCGACGCAGCTGCCGGACTCTACGCGCACCACCCACTTACGGGTGCCATCGCTGGAGATGTCCTCGCTGACGACTTCAGGACCACGTATCTCGGCACAAGCCTTGAGCTTCTCGCGCAATGCCTTGCTGACGTTGGTCATGGCGTCGAAATCATCGACGCCAAAGTGGTGAATCCACTTCATGACCTGACCGGCACGGAAGCGCTTCTCCCCGATAGAGTCGAAGAATTTTTCCATTTCCTGCTGAGTCAGGCCCAGGAGGTTGGTTTTACCAGTCGATGCAATCATGAATTCACCCTTCACTCGTTGGTCAGAAAGACTTAGCGAGTGGTTACCTCGGTAGCTGCGAAGAAGTACGAGATTTCGCGAGCGGCAGCGGCTTCGGAGTCCGAACCGTGAACGGCGTTGGCGTCGATGGACTCGGCGAAGTCGGCACGGATGGTACCGGCAGCAGCTTCTTTAGGGTTGGTAGCGCCCATCAGCTCACGGTTCAGAGCGATGGCGTTCTCGCCTTCCAGAACCTGAACAACGACAGGACCGGAGATCATGAAAGCAACCAGGTCACCGAAGAAGCCACGCTCTTTGTGCTCAGCGTAGAAACCTTCAGCTTCAGCCTTGGACAGTTGCTTCAGCTTGGAAGCAACGACGCGCAGACCGGCTTTTTCGAAACGAGTGGTGATCTCGCCGATTACGTTTTTAGCAACGGCGTCAGGCTTGATGATGGAGAAAGTACGTTGAACAGCCATGTGGAACTCCAGAAACAATGATTAAAGCGAAAAATTAAACCCGCGAATTATACGCGGGTTCTGGTGTATTGCCTAACTGCTTGCGTTACAGGTTCAGTCAGCTTCTTCGATCCAGGCCGCCTGAATGGCCTCCAGGACCTTTTCCCCGCCACGATTGAGCTCATCGTCGAACTCTGGCAGCGCGGCTACCCAGTTGCGAAGATCGACGAAATTCACATAGCGCGGATCGACATCAGGTCTGGTTTCAGACAACTGAATCGCGATTTCCAGCACATCGACCCATTTGAGACTCATGAGCGTTCCTTAGATCAATGCGGCGCTTCGGCAGCATGGTTGAGCGAATACTTCGGAATTTCAACGGTCAGGTCTTCATTTCCGACGATTGCCTGACAGGACAGGCGCGACTGCGCTTCCAGCCCCCAGGCCTTGTCCAGCATATCCTCTTCCAGCTCATCCGCCTCGTTCAGCGAATTGAAACCCTCGCGAATGATGCAGTGGCACGTCGTGCAGGCACAGACACCGCCGCACGCGCTCTCGATCTCGATATGGTTATCGTGAGCGATGTCAAGAATAGACGTACCGGGCTCCACTTCTACAACCAACCCATCCGGGCAATGCTCGGCATGGGGCAGAAAAATCACCTGCGGCATCAGTTATTCCTCAATATCATTCAGGTTGCGCCCCGCGAGTGCGGCTTTCACCGTCGAATTCATGCGTCGGGCAGCAAATGCATCGGTCACCTGCGACAGACGCCGGGTCTGCTGCTCGATGGCCGGGCCATCGGTGCCTTGCATCAATTCACGCAATTCTGTCAGTTGCAGGTCGATCACCATCCGCTCTTCGGCATCGAGCAGACGATCGCCATCGGCCTCAAGCGCCGCTTCGACCGCCTCGACAAGGCGCTGGGCATCGACCTGCTGTTCACGCAGCACCCGGGCGACCTTGTCGTCACCGGCGTACTCGAACGAATCCTTGAGCATGCGAGCGATCTCGCCGTCGGTCAGACCATAGGACGGCTTGACCTGAATGCTCGACTCGATCCCCGAGCCCAGTTCACGGGCCGACACGCTGAGCAGGCCATCGGCATCCACCTGGAAGGTGACGCGAATCTTCGCCGCACCGGCCACCATCGGCGGAATGCCGCGCAGCTCGAAGCGTGCCAGGGAACGGCAATCGCTGATCAGCTCACGCTCGCCCTGCAGTACATGAATCATCATGGCCGACTGGCCATCCTTGTAGGTGGTGAAATCCTGAGCGCGAGCCACGGGAATGGTGGTGTTGCGCGGAATCACCTTCTCCATCAGGCCGCCCATGGTTTCAAGCCCAAGGGAAAGCGGAATCACGTCCAGCAGCAACAGAGCTTCGCCATCCGTCTTGTTGCCGGCCAGGGTATCGGCCTGGACCGCAGCGCCGATGGCGACCACCTGATCGGGGTCGATCTGGGTCAGCGGCTGGCGACCGAACAGTTCGGCTACCGCCTCGCGAACGCGCGGCACGCGGGTCGAACCGCCGACCATGACCACGGCCTCGACTTCTTCAAGCTCGATATTCGAGTCGCGCACCGCACGGCGGCACGCCTTGAGGCTGCGGGCAACCATCGGCTCGATCAGGGTGTTGAAAGCCTCGCGAGTCAGAACGCCACGCCAGTCGCCATAAGCGACGTCTACCGACTCGGCATCGGTCAGGGCTTCTTTCGCCGCGCAGGCGGCCTGCAACAAGCTGCGCTGCTCGGCAGGATCGAGACTGGCCGACAGACCGGCATCGGCGACAATCCAGCTGGCAATCGCGTGATCGAAATCATCGCCACCCAATGCAGTATCACCACCGGTGGCCAGCACCTCGAAAACACCACCGGTCAGGCGCAGAATGGAAATGTCGAACGTGCCGCCGCCCAGGTCATAAATGGCGACCACGCCTTCGGCTTTCTGGTCCAGACCATAGGCCACCGCAGCAGCCGTCGGTTCGTTGAGCAGGCGCAACACATTGAGGCCGGCCAGTCTGGCGGCATCCTTGGTGGCCTGACGCTGGGCATCGTCGAAATAGGCCGGCACGGTAATGACCGCTCCGACCAGATCGCCACCCAGGGTAGCTTCGGCACGCTGACGCAGCACCTTGAGAATATCCGCCGACACTTCCACCGGGCTTTTCGGCCCCTGAACAGTGTCGATGAACGGCATGTGCGACTCACCCTCGACAAAGCGGTAGGGCAATTGCTCGCCCAGTTGCTTCACGTCGCTCAGGCCGCGCCCCATGAGGCGTTTGACCGACAGCACGGTATTGAACGGATCGACAGAGGCGGCCGCCTTGGCCGACAGCCCGACCTCGACACGATCGGCGTGATAACGCACCGCAGACGGCAGAATGATCTGCCCGTCGGCATCGGCCAGCGGTTCGGAAAGGCCGCTGCGCAATGCAGCCACCAGCGAATTGGTAGTGCCCAGGTCAATACCGACAGCCAGACGACGCTGGTGCGGTTTAGGACTTTGCCCGGGTTCAGCGATCTGCAGTAAGGCCATGCTTTTCTGAATAATCACAGGCGTGCGGCCAGGGCGGCACGGGGTTAATCGTCGAGGCGCTCTTCCAGCTGGCGCACTTCGTAGGAAAGCTTGTCGAGGAACTGCATACGCCGCATCAGCCGTTCGGCGTGCTCGCGTTGTGCAGCATCGTCCCAACAGGCGGCGAAGCTTTCGTTCAGTTCATCCTGAGCGCTTTTGAGACGGCGCTTGAAGACCGCGACCCCCGCCAGATCGGCCTCGTCCTGCAGATCTTCCAACTCTTCGCGCCATTGCATCTGCTGCAGAAGAAAATCGGGATCGTGGACAGTGACTTCCAGCGGCACCTCGTCGCCTTTCATGACCAACAGGTAACGCGCTCGTTTCGGGGCGCTCTTGAGGGTCTGATAGGCCTCGTTGAGGCGGGCGGAATGCTCAAGCGCCAGACGCTGCTCACGCTCGTCGGCGTCAGCAAAACGGTCTGGATGTACGCTGCGCGCCAGCTCACGATAGCGCGTCGCCAACTGGTCGAGATCAAGACGAAATTCGGGCTTGAGATCGAACAGGGCAAAGTGACAAGGAGTACCCACGGATAAAAAGCCTCAGACGTTGAAGCTTTCGCCACAGCCGCACTCACCGCGCGAGTTGGGGTTATTGAACTTGAAGCCTTCGTTCAAACCTTCACGGACGAAATCGAGTTCGGTGCCGTCGAGGTAGACCAGGCTTTTCGGGTCGATAATCACCTTGACGCCATGCAGCTCGTACACGGTGTCCTCGGCGCCCGCCTCATCGACGAACTCAAGCACATAGGCAAGACCTGAACAGCCTGTGGTGCGAACCCCAAGACGAATGCCATCACCCTTGCCGCGCCCGTCGAGGGAACGACGCACGTGGTTAGCGGCAGCTTCTGTCATGCTGATAGCCATCGGAACTCCTTTCTTGTCGCCAGCTTTCTCTGAAAAGACCGCTTGTTACAGCAAGCCTTTCTTCTGCTTGTAGTCACGAACTGCCGCCTTGATGGCGTCTTCCGCGAGTACCGAGCAGTGAATCTTTACCGGAGGCAGAGCAAGCTCTTCAGCCAGTTGAGTGTTCTTGATGGTCTCTGCTTCATCCAGAGTCTTGCCCTTCATCCACTCGGTCGCCAGGGAGCTGGAAGCGATGGCGGAGCCGCAACCGTAGGTCTTGAACTTGGCGTCTTCGATGACACCTTGCTCGTTGACCTTGATCTGCAGGCGCATCACGTCGCCGCACGCAGGAGCGCCGACCATGCCGGTGCCAACATCAGGATCTTCCGCGTTCATCTTGCCAACGTTACGCGGGTTCTCGTAGTGGTCGATGACCTTTTCGCTGTAAGCCATGATTCTGTTCCTCTCACATCAGGGAGTCGCTCTACAGGCCGGTCAACGGGTTGCTCCCGGCCTGTGTGGCGGCGACTTTAAATTAGTGCGCCGCCCACTCGATCTTGGAGATATCGACGCCATCTTTGAACATGTCCCACAGCGGCGAAAGAGCGCGCAGCTTGGTAACAGCCTCGCAGACTTTCTGCGCGGCGTAGTCGATCTCTTCTTCAGTGGTGAAGCGACCAAACGTAAAACGTATCGAGCTGTGTGCCAGTTCGTCGTTGCGGCCCAGGGCGCGCAGCACGTACGAAGGCTCAAGCGATGCCGAGGTACAGGCCGAACCGGACGAAACCGCCAGATCCTTGAGCGCCATGATCAGCGACTCGCCTTCGACATAATTGAAGCTCAGGTTCAGGTTGTGCGGTACGCGAGCAGTCAGGCTGCCGTTGACGTACAGCTCTTCCAGATCTTCGACCTGCTTGTAGAAGCGGTCGCTCAGGGCCTTGATGCGGACGTTCTCGCTCGCCATCTCTTCCTTGGCGATACGGAACGCTTCGCCCATGCCGACGATCTGGTGAGTCGCCAATGTGCCGGAACGCATGCCGCGCTCGTGACCGCCACCGTGCATGGTCGCTTCGAGGCGAACACGCGGCTTGCGGCTCACGTACAGCGCGCCGATACCTTTCGGACCGTAGGTCTTGTGGGCCGAGAACGACATCAGGTCAACCTTGAGGCTGGCCAGATCGATTTCAACCTTGCCGGTGGACTGAGCGGCATCGACATGGAACAACACGCCGCGTGAACGGGTCAGTTCACCAATCGCAGCGATATCGTTGATGGTGCCGATCTCGTTGTTCACATGCATGACCGAAACCAGAATGGTGTCGTCGCGCAGGGCAGCTTCGACCATGGCCGGCGTGATCAGGCCGTCTTCGCCCGGCTCGATGTAGGTCACTTCGAAACCTTCACGCTCCAGTTGGCGCGTGGTGTCGAGAACAGCCTTGTGCTCGACCTTGGAGGTGATGATGTGCTTGCCCTTGGTGGCGTAGAAATGCGCGACACCCTTGATGGCCAGGTTGTCGGACTCGGTAGCACCGGAGGTCCAGACGATTTCGCGCGGATCGGCATTGACCAGATCGGCGACCTGACGACGGGCGTTCTCGACGGACTCTTCGGCCTTCCAGCCAAACACGTGGGAGCGGGAAGCCGGGTTACCGAAGTTTCCGTCAACCAGCAGGCAATCCATCATTTTCTGCGCTACGCGCGGATCGACCGGCGTGGTCGCAGAGTAATCGAGGTAAATCGGCAACTTCATTGAATCTCTCCTATCAGGCAGGCGCACCGCTCATTCATCTGCGTTCATTCGACGGCGGACGTTTCGATCTTACCCAGCTGCGACGCATTGTTATTGCTGCGACGCATATCCTGGCGCTGGGCGACTTCCTGCACCTCACGGCGAGTGACAAGGTCCGCCAAGCTGATACCGCTTAAAAATTCGTGAATCTGCTGACTGAGATCGCACCACAGGTGGTGGGTCAGACAGGTATCGCCAGCATGGCAATCACCCAGGCCCTGGCAACGAGTGGCATCGACCGACTCATTGACTGCATCGACAACCTGAGCGACCTGAATGCCCTGCATGTCGCGGGACAACTGGTAACCACCACCAGGACCGCGCACGCTCGACACCAGATTGCTGCGGCGCAGCTTGGCGAACAATTGCTCAAGGTAAGACAGGGAAATGCCTTGCCGCTCAGAGATATCGGCCAGAGACACTGGCCCGTGCTGCGCATGCAATGCCAGGTCAAGCATTGCTGTTACAGCGTATCGGCCTTTTGTAGTCAGTCGCATGGCGTGTACCGCGGAGGTTCAGAATGAGAGCGAGTATGCTATTCCCGAGTATTTAAGTCAACTATTAGACCTAGTGAATTAGTCGGGATTAGCGAAAATAGCGGGCGATATCATAGCAAAGGCGCGTCGTATTGACACGCCCCCATATTCAGCAAGCCCTAGCCGACCTTTTCTTCGCTCTTGTCCTTCACGCAATCGAAAACCTCGTCATGCAGCTTGGGCAGCTCCTTGGCGCAGTAATCGCTGCCAAGACGCCCCAGAGCACCGCCCATGTCTTCCAGGCGAGCATCCACGGCCTGCAGGTGATCGAGCAACTGGCCAATGGCCCGCGCAACCGGGTCCGGCATGTCGGCACTGACGCCGTAGGCATCGAAACCCAGCTTTTCGGCCATCGCCTTGCGCCGGGCTTCCGTTTCGTCATCGGACTTCACGATGATGCGGCCGGGAATACCCACCGCTGTCGCGCCCGCCGGCACCGCCTTGGTGACCACCGCATTGGAGCCGATCTTGGCACCCGCCCCCACCGTGAACGGCCCAAGCACCTTCGCGCCCGCACCCACCACGACACCATCTTCCAGCGTCGGGTGACGCTTGCCCGCATTCCAGCTGGTACCGCCCAGCGTCACGCCCTGATAGAGCGTCACATCGTTGCCGATCTCGGCCGTTTCACCGATCACGATGCCCATGCCGTGATCGATGAAGAAACGACGACCGATGCGCGCACCGGGATGTATTTCGATGCCGGTCATCCAGCGCCCGAAGTTGGACACCAGCCGCGCCAGCCACTTCCAGCCATTGCGCCACAGGATATGTGCCAGTCGATGCAACCAGATGGCATGCATGCCCGGATAGCAGGTCAGGACCTCAAAAGCGTTACGCGCAGCCGGATCACGATGAAAAACACTTTGAATATCTTCGCGCAGACGTTCGAACATCATTGATCCTTCCGCTTGTAAGGTTCACCGCGAGCCACTTTCTGGGTCTCGGTGAGAATGCCACGCAGAATGCTCAGCTCGGAGCGCTCCACTTCGCTGCGCCCGTACAGCCGACGCAGCCGTGCCATCAGATGACGGGGCTTCTCGGGGTCAAGAAAGGCAATGTCCACCAGAGCCGCCTCCAGATGCCCATAGAAGCCCTCCATCTCATCCATGGTCGCCAGTTCGGCATTACGCGTCGCCGCTACTGGAGCCGTCGGCGACTCCTGCGCAGCCAGCCAGGACATGCGCACCTCGTAGGCCAGCACCTGGACCGCAGCCGCCAGATTGAGCGAGCTGAATGCGGGGTCCGAAGGAATATGCACGTGATAATGACAACGCTGCAGCTCTTCGTTGGTCAGGCCGGCATGTTCACGACCGAAGACCAGCGCAACCTCGGCACCCTGCCCGGCCTGCTCGACGACCTTCACGCCGGACTCACGCGGATCGAGCATCGGCCAAGGCAGACTGCGATCACGGGCACTGGTGCCCAGCACCAGACTGCAACCCACCAGCGCCTCTTCAAGAGTCGCCACGACTTGCGCCCCCTCAAGAATATCGCCAGCACCGGATGCCCGGGCATCGGCCTCGGGAGACGGGAACACGCGCGGCTCGACCAGTACCAGGCGCGAAAGCCCCATGTTTTTCATGGCACGCGCAGCCCCACCGATATTTCCGGGATGGGTAGTGCCGACCAGGACAATACGAATGTTCTGCAGCAAAGCGAGCGCTCACCGACAAAATTAAGGGGGGCAAATATTACAGAACCCGCCTCATTAACGCCACGAACCTTACAGAGGCGCAACCACGGAAAATCGTAAAACCTGATCGGGACGACAATGCCGGGGCTGGAAATAATTTGACTTACCCCATAGAATACCCGGCTCTCTTTAACAACCTTAGGTGAATTGTCCATGCAGCCCATGCTGAATATCGCGCTGCGCGCCGCCCGCAGCGCCAGCGAATTGATTTTCCGCTCCATCGAGCGCTTGGATACCATCAAGGTTGACGAAAAAGAAGCCAAAGACTACGTCACGGAAATCGACCGTGCCGCCGAGCAGAGCATCATCACCGCCCTGCGCAAGGCTTACCCTACCCACGGCATCCTCGGCGAAGAAAGCGGCCTGCACGCAGGCAGCGGTGAAGGCGCCGACTACCTGTGGATCATCGACCCGCTGGACGGCACCACCAACTTCGTTCGCGGCATCCCGCACTTCGCGGTCAGCATCGCCTGCAAATACCGTGGCCGCCTTGAGCACGCCGTGGTTCTCGACCCGGTTCGCCAGGAAGAATTCACCGCCAGCCGCGGCCGTGGCGCGGCCCTGAACGGTCGCCGCCTGCGCGTCAGCCAGCGCAAGAGCCTTGAAGGCGCCCTGCTGGGCACCGGCTTCCCGTTCCGCGACGAGCAAATGGACGGCCTGGAAAACTACCTGGGCATGTTCCGCAGCCTGGTCGGCCAGACCGCCGGCATCCGCCGTGCAGGCGCTGCCAGCCTGGACCTGGCTTATGTAGCAGCCGGCCGCTTCGATGCATTCTGGGAATCGGGCCTGTCCGAGTGGGACATGGCAGCGGGCGCACTGCTGATCCAGGAAGCAGGCGGTCTGGTCAGCGACTTCACAGGCGGTCACGACTTCCTGGAAAAAGGCCATATCGTTGCTGGCAACACCAAGTGCTTCAAGGCTGTTCTGACCGCCATCGCTCCACACCTGCCGCCTTCACTGAAACGCTGAAACGCAGATGTAAAAAAACCGGCTTTCGCCGGTTTTTTTTATGCCTGCTGCCTGTAGGAGCACGCCTGCCTTGGGCGGCGCTCCCACAGGACTGTATTACTGAGCAGCCTGGCTCAGAATCAGCTGACCATTCTTGTCCACAGGGATCTGACTACCCGGGTCATTGGCCATACGGACCTGTCCAACCTTCTCGTTCAACTTGTACTTCACGTTGTAGCCCACGACCTTGTCGCTGATATCGTTGACGGTATTGCAACGCGTTTCAGTCGTGGTGTAGGTATCGCGGTTCTGCATACCTTCCTGAACCTTGTTACCCGCATAACCACCGCCTACCGCACCGGCGACCGTGGCAATCTTCTTACCGTTACCGCCACCGATCTGGTTACCGAGCAAGCCACCCGCCACAGCACCGATCACACTACCCACGATCTGATGCTCGTCCTTGACCGGAGCACGATGGGTAACGGCGACATCCTTGCAGACCTCACGCGGGGTCTTGATTTGCTCCTTGATCGGCTCGACGGCCAACACATCTGCATACTCTGGGCCGCCCTTGACCAGGCTGTAGGTGGCAACGGCGCCACCAGCGGTAACGACAGCAGCACCCAACACAGCACCAACAAGCAGAGACTTGTTCACTTTGAACCTCCTGACCTACGGACGCGTAGATTCTTTCCTACGCACTGCCAAGCCTTGGAGCATGAAAAAAGGCGCGAGTTCCGAACTCGCGCCTTTTTCGTTACAACTTGTTGTTTTCGCGAATGAATTCGCTCCAACCGAGACTCAAGGCAAATCGTCAGCCTTCTCCGTCACTACCGGAGGAATCAGATCCTCGGTGGTCAGGTTCAGCCAGATCAGCATCACGTTGGCGATGTAGATCGACGAATAAGTACCCGCCAGAACACCGATGAACAACGCAATGGAGAAACCTTCCAGGCTGTCGCCACCGAACGCCCACAACGCAATGATTGCCAGCAGCGTCGAGACCGAAGTCGCGATGGTGCGCAGCAATGTCTGAGTGGTGGAAATGTTGATGTTCTCGATCAGCGAAGCCTTGCGCAGCAGGCGGAAGTTTTCACGAACCCGGTCGAAGACCACGATGGTGTCGTTGAGCGAGTAGCCGATGATCGCCAGTACCGCTGCCAGCACCGTCAGGTCGAACGTGATCTGGAAGAACGACAGGATACCCATGGTCACGACCACGTCGTGAATCAGGGAAATGATCGCGCCGATCGCGAACTTCCACTGGAAGCGGAACGCCAGATAGATCAGGACCCCACCCAGGGCCAGCAGCATGCCGATACCACCCTGGTCACGCAGTTCTTCACCGACCTGCGGGCCGACGAACTCGACACGCTTGACAGTCGCCGGGTTATCGGCACCCGCCTTGCGCAGCGCATCGGCTACCTGAGTACCCAGTTGCGGGTCTTCACCCGGCATGCGCACCAGCAAGTCGGTGGTTGCACCGAAGCTCTGCACCACGGCCTCGTGGAAACCGGCCGAAGCCAGTTCCTCACGCACCTTGCCCAGATCTGCTGGACGCTCGTAGGTCAGCTCGATCAGCGTACCGCCGGTGAAGTCCAGGCCGAAGTTAAGCCCTTTATGGAACCAGCTGAACAGCGCCAGTGCAGTAAGGAGCATGGTAATGGCGAACGCGACATTGCGAACGCCCATGAAGTTGATGGTACGTAACATGGCAGCCCCTTAAATCCACAACTTCTTGAAGTCACGACCGCCGTAGATCAGGTTGACCATTGCGCGGGTCACCATGATGGCCGTGAACATCGAGGTAAAGATCCCGAGCGACATGGTCACCGCAAACCCTTTGACGGGACCGGTGCCCATCGCAAAGAGAATGCCGCCGACCAGCAGCGTCGTCAGGTTGGCGTCGAGGATCGCCGTGTAGGCACGATCGAAACCTTCGTTGATTGCACGCTGCACGCTCATGCCATTGGCGATTTCCTCACGAATCCGCGAGAAGATCAGCACGTTGGCGTCGACCGCCATACCCATGGTCAGAACGATACCGGCAATACCCGGCAGGGTCAGCGTTGCACCCAGCAGAGACATCAGCGCCAGCAGCATGACCATGTTGAAGGCCAGAGCCACAGTCGCGATCAGACCGAAGAAACGGTAGATCGCCATGATGAACAGCGAAACGAACAGCATGCCCCACAGGGAAGCATCGATACCCTTGGTGATGTTGTCGGCACCCAGGCTCGGGCCGATGGTGCGCTCTTCGGCGAAGTACATCGGTGCCGCCAGACCACCGGCGCGCAGCAGCAGTGCCAGCTCGGAGGACTCACCCTGGCCGTTCAGACCGGTAATCCGGAACTGGCTGCCCAGTGGCGACTGAATGGTCGCCAGACTGATGATCTTCTTGTCTTCCTTGAAGGTCTGCACCGGCACGTCTTTCTCGACGCCATCGACCATCTGCTTGACATAGGTCGTGACCGGACGTTGTTCGATGAAGATCACCGCCATGCTGCGACCCACGTTGCTGCGGGTTGCGCGGCTCATCAGTTCGCCACCGTGACCATCGAGGTTGATGTTCACCTGTGGACGGCCATGCTCGTCGAAGCTCGCCTTGGCGTCGGTCACCTGGTCGCCGGTAATGATCAGACCACGCTCGACCGCTGCCGCCGGACGTCCGCCTTCGCGGAACTCGAACATCTCGGTCGTGCCTTTGGAATCGTCGGGACCTGCGCCCAGACGGAATTCCAGGTTGGCCGTCTTGCCGAGAATACGCTTGGCTTCGGCAGTGTCCTGCACGCCCGGCAGCTCAACCACGATACGGTTGGCACCCTGACGCTGAACCAGAGGCTCGGC
Organism: Pseudomonas capsici; assembly: GCF_017165765.1. Taxonomy (GTDB): domain Bacteria; phylum Pseudomonadota; class Gammaproteobacteria; order Pseudomonadales; family Pseudomonadaceae; genus Aquipseudomonas; species Aquipseudomonas capsici. The sequence continues at coordinate 89,003 of NZ_JAFGZD010000005.1, read as the reverse complement.
GACACCCAGCTCGTTGACCCGGTTACGCACGGTAGTCAGGTTCTGCTTGATTGAGTAATCGCGAATTTCAGCCAGCTTGACGGCTGTCAGCGCCAGACGCAGAACCGGAATACCGTTCAACTCGGCAGGCGTGATATCGAAATCGGTGAAGCTCTTGCGGATCAGGGCACGGGCCTGTTCACGCTCGGCATCGTCGGTGAAACCCAGCTGGATGACATTGTTGACTTGCGGAAGGCTGCGATAGCGCACCTTCTCCTTGCGCAACAGTGTCTTGACTTCGCCTTCGTAGACTTTCAGGCGCGCATCGATGGCCTTGTCCATGTCCACTTCCAGCAGGAAGTGCACACCACCGGAAAGGTCCAGACCCAGCTTCATCGGGCTTGCGCCCAGGTTACGCAACCATGTCGGGGTAGTACGGGCCAGGTTGAGTGCGACCACATAGTCATCACCCAGAGCCTTGCGCACCACATCCTTGGCTGGCAACTGATCTTCCTGCTTGCTCAGACGCAACAAACCGCCCTTGCCATTCTCAGCCAGAGAAGAGGCCTTGACCGCGATACCGGCATCGGCAAGCGCCTTGCCTGCACGATCCAGATCCGCCTGACTGACCTGCAGCGCAGTACTGACACCGCTGATCTGGATAGCCGAGTCGTCAGGGTAGAGATTGGGTGCGGAATAAATGAAACCGATCGCCAGCACCGCCAGGATCAGTACGTATTTCCACAGAGGGTATTTGTTCAGCATCACGCCGCCCGCTTAGAACGCGGGGCGCCTTGCGCGCCCCGTCGATTGGTAAAAGATGGTACTCAGATCGCTTTCAGGGTGCCCTTTGGCAGAGTGGCAGCCACAGCGCCCTTCTGGATTTTCAGCTCAACGGTGTCGGACACCTCGATCACCACGAAATCGTCGGTCACCTTGTTGATCTTGCCAGCGATACCGCCAGTGGTAACGACTTCGTCGCCCTTCTGCAGATTGCTGAGCAGGTTTTTCTGCTCTTTGGCGCGCTTGGCCTGTGGACGCCAGATCATCAGATAGAAGATGACCAGGAAGCCGACCAGGAAGATCCACTCAAAGCCGGTGCCCGCAGGACCGGCAGCCGGTGCAGCAGCATCCGCGAAAGCGGGAGAGATGAAAAAGCTCATTTAGCGCTCCAATTGCATAATTAGTATAAGAAACACGAAAAATCGGTTCTGTTTCAGCCAAGCGGCGGCGTTGGGAGGCCGCGCTTGGCATAGAAGGCATCGACGAAGGCGGCCAATGTACCTTGTTGAATAGCCTCGCGCAAACCAGCCATAAGCAGCTGGTAATGCCGCAAATTGTGGATCGTATTGAGCATGCTCCCCAACATTTCGCCGCACTTGTCCAGGTGATGCAGATAAGCGCGGGAGAAGTTCTTGCAGGTGTAGCAGTCACAGGTCGGATCCAGCGGCGAATCATCATGGCGATGGAACGCATTACGGATCTTCAGAACACCGGTATCGATGAACAGATGGCCGTTGCGGGCATTGCGGGTCGGCATCACGCAGTCGAACATGTCGACTCCGCGACGCACACCCTCAACCAGATCCTCGGGCTTGCCTACCCCCATAAGGTAACGAGGTTTGTCTGCTGGCATCTGGCCCGGCAGGTAATCCAGCACCTTGATCATCTCGTGCTTGGGCTCGCCCACCGACAGACCGCCAATGGCCAGGCCATCGAAACCGATCTGATCCAGCCCCTCGAGCGAGCGCATGCGCAGGTTTTCATGCATGCCACCCTGCACGATGCCGAACAACGCCGCCGTGCTCTCGCCATGGGCGACTTTCGAGCGCTTGGCCCAGCGCAGCGACAGCTCCATGGACACCCGTGCGACGTCTTCATCAGCCGGGTACGGCGTGCATTCGTCGAAAATCATCACGATGTCCGAGCCCAGATCACGCTGGACCTGCATCGACTCTTCCGGCCCCATGAACACCTTGGCACCGTCGACCGGAGAAGCGAAGGTCACGCCCTCCTCCTTGATCTTGCGCATGGCGCCCAGGCTGAACACCTGGAAACCGCCGGAGTCGGTCAGGATCGGCCCTTTCCACTGCATGAAATCGTGCAGGTCGCCGTGGCCCTTGATGACCTCGGTGCCCGGACGCAGCCACAGGTGGAAGGTGTTGCCCAGAATGATCTGCGCGCCGGTCGCCTCGATATCCCGAGGCAGCATGCCCTTGACCGTGCCATAAGTGCCCACCGGCATGAACGCCGGGGTTTCCACCACGCCACGCGGGAAGGTCAGGCGACCGCGACGAGCCTTGCCATCGGTGGCCAGCAGCTCGAAAGACATACGACAGGTGCGACTCATGCTTGATCCTCCGGGACCGATTCCTGCGGAGCAGTCGGCGCGGGATTGCGGGTGATGAACATCGCATCACCGTAACTGAAGAAGCGGTACCCATGCTCGATGGCCGCCTTGTAGGCCGCCATGGTCTCGGGATAACCGGCGAATGCCGAAACCAGCATCAACAGCGTGGATTCGGGCAAATGGAAATTGGTCACCAGCGCATCGACCACATGGAACGGTCGACCTGGGTAGATGAAGATATCGGTGTCGCCACTGAAGGGTTTCAGCACGCCATCACGCGCCGCGCTCTCCAGCGAACGCACGCTGGTGGTCCCGACTGCAATCACCCGCCCGCCCCGCGCACGGCACGCAGCCACGGCATCGACCACTTCCTGGCTGACTTCCAGCCATTCGTTGTGCATATGGTGATCTTCGATGCGGTCCACGCGCACCGGCTGAAAGGTGCCAGCGCCCACATGCAGGGTCACAAAGGCCGTCTCGACGCCCTTGGCGGCAATTGCCTCCAGCAGCGGCTCGTCGAAATGCAGGCCTGCCGTCGGCGCAGCCACCGCACCGGCACGCTCGGCATAGACCGTCTGATAGCGCTCGCGATCGGCACCTTCGTCCGGACGATCTATATAAGGAGGCAACGGCATATGCCCGACGCGATCCAGCAGCGGCAGCACTTCCTCGGCGAAACGCAGCTCGAACAGCGTGTCGTGGCGCGCCACCATCTCGGCCTCGCCACCGCCATCGATCAGGATCGACGAACCCGGCTTGGGCGACTTGCTCGAGCGCACATGGGCCAGCACCCGATGACTGTCCAGCACCCGCTCGACCAGAATCTCCAGCTTGCCGCCGGACGCCTTCTGCCCGAACAGACGTGCGGGAATCACACGGGTGTTGTTGAAGATCATCAGATCGCCAGAGCGCAAATACTCAAGCAAATCAGTGAATTGACGATGCGCCAGCGCACCGCTCACCCCGTCCAGGGTCAACAGACGACTACTGCGCCGCTCGGCCAGCGGGTGGCGAGCAATCAGGGAATCAGGAAGATCGAAGGTAAAGTCAGCAACGCGCATGATGGTGTTCGATAAGCAGGGCCGGGGAGTTTATCCGGTTTGGAAGGATTAGTAAAAAACCTGCAAAAAACCTTGTTGACCAATGATATGCGCATCCCTATACTTCGCCGCCATTGAGCCCTGATGGCGGAATTGGTAGACGCGGCGGATTCAAAATCCGTTTTCGAAAGGAGTGGGAGTTCGAGTCTCCCTCGGGGCACCAGCACAATTAAGAAAGGCCTTGATAATCAAGGCCTTTTTTTTCGTCTGGCGTAAATGTGGCGTAATGCTTAGTTTAGTTGCGTTTGGCTTAAGGTGAGTCTCCGGAGACTGATCACTTCCAGTTCAGTACCATCATTCAGCAAAATCAGCTCACTATCTCAACTGCTCTTTATCGTAAAGTGAGTAAAGCTATGGAAAGCCTGATCGCAGTGCTGAAATCATTCGGACTGCTGATGTTGACCCCGCTGATAAACAGATTCATTTCTACGTTTCGAGTAAGGCAGCTTTACCTCGCGTTTGATGATTCACTACCGTCAGCACTCCCAAACAACGAAGGTTATATATCCAATCTTCGTATCTACAACAAAGGAAAGGACAAAGAGAGCAATGTCCAAATCTTCATACCTCACACCTCTAACTGCCATATACTCTCCACAAATTACCCTTTAGCAACTGCAGACAAAGATAAAATCTCGCTTGATCGAATTCTACCGGGTCAAATAGTAGAACTAACCGTTTTCATCAACTCAAGCCATGGATTATGCGCTCATAATAAGCCGATATTAAAATCTGATGATGCAAACGGAAAGTCTTACAACCAAAGAGGGAGCATTCCACCAAGCCTAGGCCCCGCCATATTAACTCTCTCCATCCTACTTTCAACTACTGCAGCTTTCATGTACGTGATGATCTCGAAGATTGATTACATGCATCCGTACTACACCGTCCGTTACAATACATTCCTTGAGCAAGGTTTCAGACCATCATACTTTTCTGGCACTGATTTCATCTCTTCCGTACCAATGGGAGAACGTCCGCCAATTTCGATGAGCAAACCCTATGTTGAAAAAAATCAAATCATTATTCCTATAGAGCTTAAAAACACAACCAAAGAGAAAGCCGTCATAACAATTAGCCAAGACAATCAAGACAAAGCTTATCGCTCTGAACGCGACAAAGTATCCTTGGATATCCTTGACGTTTCAGAAAAAATTGAAAAATGGAGATCTATAGATAAAAAATTCGGATATTCGGACTCTGACTACATGTATGTATCACAACTAACCTTGTCCCCAGACGAGGAAAAAACCATACTTCTTAAAAAAAGCGTGACTACGACTACTACACTATCAAACTTCGACCTTAACATTTCAACTCGTCATATAGGCAGCGCTTATGGCGACAACTATGAATTCAGGATCACTAACTCTTCCTACAAGGCTCTTTTTGAAGACCTTCTTAAAAACCTACTGCACCAACAGCCATAAAATGAACATTACAGCTCTATATGCTGATAACAAGCGCCCGACCCCACTCAAACGCCCCCATTTCTTCTAGATATTTAACCTGCATAATTTATAAATACCCCCACACACATATTCAAACTTTTAAAAAGAAGCTTAAAATTGGCTCCCGATTGATTTCTGGAGCCTTTGCCATGATACGAACCGACGCCAAAGTCGAAATTTTATCTGTATTCCAAGCCGTATTTTCAAAACCCATATATTGCCTGCTAAGCCAAACTCGTAAAATCCCACACCACACTCACACCCGCCCTACAGCCACGCACTCCCCATCTCCCCACCCAAACTGAATCCCCTCATTTAACCCACCCAGCCCCCAAGCTACCCTTCCCGTCATTCGCTGCCCCAGCAGCGACCGGGTTTGGCGACCCGGTTTAAAGATAAATTCCTCCCCATCGCGAAGCAGTCGATTTATTCTTCTGCGCACTGCGTTATGGCGGTTGTGTGCGGGAGGCCTTCGGGTCTGCCGGGTTTATCTTTTTACCGGTTCGCCAACCCTCACACAGCTGCCTCCATTTGTTTGGCGACAATCCGTGGCAGCTTTTTTCAGCGACCATAAAAAGTGTGCCTCTATGCAAAAGCTTCTATCCGATTCCCCGTGTACATCCGCCTTCGAAGCCACCCTCTTCTTCCGCCACAGCCGCATGCTGCGCGCCATCTTCACCGAATCCCAAGCCTGGTTTTGTCTCTCAGACCTCGCCCGCTTGATGTGCCAGACCCTGGGCGAGCGGTCGGCGCTCAAGCTGGATGCCGATCAGCGTCGGGTTATCTGGTTGCAGGCCAATGGCAAGTGGCAAAAGCAGTTGATGGTCAGCGAGTCGGGGGCGTTTGCGTTGTTGGTTCATCATTACGTACCCGAGAACCGGGCGTTGCGGCAGTGGCTGACGCATGAGGTGTTGCCGGTGCTGCATGGGGCGCAGAACGTGACGCGGGATAATCCGAGGCTGAGCCATTTGCACTGGCCGGGTACGTCGTTGAGTGTGATGCAGCGGCGTGATGAGTCCTGGATTCGATTGCGGGATATGCCGAGCGTCGCGCCAGAGGTTTTGCCTTCGCCTGAACGTGGGTTCTGGCGGGCAGCACTCACAACTGCAGAGTTCAAGACAGATAGCCATCGAAGAGTTGGCAAAACCCAATCGAAAATCAGGCTCCCTACATGATTGAGCGAAGGGTATATTTGCAAACCTCATAGATCAAGGGACGAAAATTGGCAGATTTACTGTATTGGATTGAAAAGCATCCTAGTCTTGCCTCCTATATTCAGGCGGTCGGGTCTATCGTCGCGATCATTGCTGCCGTGTGGATTGCACGTGGCAGCGAGCGTGCCAGGTTGGCTAGCGAAGCGAGCAAAGCTAAGATCATTCATAAGGCCACTGTGATGCTAGCGTGGCACGCCATAGATGCGGCCAAGGCAGCATACCAAGACTTAAGAAGGATCGAGTCTAATAATGGAGAAGCACGAGAGGAACTCCTTCACCTAGCCAGCATGCATCTTCAGGCAATCAAATCTATTGACGCATTTCAGTTTCCAGTACCTGACATGATGGTTCCGTTCTACAAGGTTAGGTCTGAACTGGAAGAGGCTATGGTTTATATACACCAACTAGACCAAGACAAGACAGACAATAGACTACAAGCCTTTCTGTCGCTAGAAGGTTGCATAGAAAGTGCTTCAATGGCAACTAGGGAATTAGCCCAAGCAACTCGATGATGAATTCCAAGTGAAAGCGATACGACTAGCTCTCTGAAAAGGTAAAAAGAGCGTGACGAGCACTCAAAGCTGAGCATAAGCGGCGTCAAAATCGCTAAGCGCTTGATTGACCTTGTATCGAAGCATCAGCGATACGGAAAGCTTCACCATCGCTTCGAACAGGGCATGTCCTGATTGAATTTCACATTGGCCAACGCAACGCCCTGCATACGTGCCCGGTTCGTATGCATACACAGTGTAAAAAACCCTGCCTGACTCTCGCCTCAACCCCGCAGAAATATGTGTTACAGAGCTATCCGCTGTCTCTCGATCTGAGATTGAAAACTCTAAGACGTCATCGAATGGAATGAACATAGCTGAAACGGACATCACAAATAGACTAGCGACATCCAGAGCTTCCTCGACTTTTTCAAGCTCAGGCGTGACGTACTCGTGCTCAAGAATATTTCGCATGTCGACGACTTTGCGCAACAGTCTCGGTGCCAATAACCCAAGCGCCCTTATCCGTTCGATTTTCTTCGGCACGCTCCATCTAAGTGAAGGATAGCCAAAAGAGATAAGTAATTGATCAAGCTGGCTGACAATAGCACGTTTCACATTTGTCGTTGCGTTGACGAGAGCCGCTAAACCGCCACTTTCGAAATCATCCTCCGCCAAAATCAAAAATTCGATTGGTGAGACTTTCAGTTCCGTCATTTCAAAACTACCGCCGCCTGAGGCGACTGCACATTTGCTCATATCAAATCGATGAGCGAGGCAAAAATCTTTGATATCCATATCACGCCCCTGCAGAGTAGCGATTAATAAGAAAGCGGTAAAAATCAGTGTATCAGTCGACACATGGATGTGTTCAGACGATGCAGATTAACAGCAACAGCATGACTGTGCCTCACATTGCTTATTCAGTAACTCCTGCACACGCAGTTCATCAGTCCAGTCCTACACCCCACTCACTCCCGCCCTACACCCACCAACTCCCCATTACCTCCCCCAAACTGAATTCCCTCATTTCCCCCACCCAGCCCCCAAGCTACCCTTCCCGACAGTTCGCTACCAATTCAGCGACCGGGTTTGGCGACCCGACAAAGCTAAATCTCTCCCCATCGTGATGCAGGCGCTTTATCCTGTCAGCTCATCGCGTTATGGCGGTTGTGTGCGGGAGGCCTTCGGGCCTGCCGGGCTTGGAGATGGCTACCGGTTCGCCAACCCACACACAACTGCCACCCATTGTTTGGCGACAATTCGGGGCAGTTCCATCAGCCATTTCCGATGAATGAAAACCATGCAAAATTTCAACAGCGATCTTCCCTGTACATCCTCCTTCGAAGCCACCCTCTTCCTCCGCCACAGCCGCATGCTGCGCGCCATCTTCACCGAATCCCAAGCCTGGTTCTGTCTCTCAGACCTCGCCCGCTTGATGGGCCAGACCCTGGGCGAGCGGTCGGCGCTCAAGCTGGATGCCGATCAGCGTCGGGTTGTCTGGTTGCAGGCCAACGGCAAGTGGCAAAAGCAGTTGATGGTCAGCGAGTCGGGGGCGTTTGCGTTGCTGGTTCATCATTACGTGCCCGAGAACCGGGCGTTGCGGCAGTGGCTGACGCATGAGGTGTTGCCGGTGCTGCATGGGGCGCAGAACGTGACGCTGGATAATCCGAGGCTGAGCCATTTGCACTGGCCGGGTACGTCGCTGAGTGTGATGCAGTGGCGTGATGAGTCCTGGATTCGGTTGCGGGATATGCCGAGCGTCGCACCGGAGGTTCTGCCTTCACCTGAGCGTGGGTTCTGGCGGAAGGTGATGGGGCGCTGAGGCAACATTGATTGAGCAAGGCCGTGTTGCTTATACGGCCTTGCTGCACCGGATAGACATCGGTGGCAGAACTGACGCTTTCCCGAATAAATCCGGCCCCACAAATCGCGTCCTGCCGGAGAGCAAAAAACCATTCCACAGTGGAATGCGCTCCATGAAAATTATGATTTTTTGTTATCCAGGCAAATGGCTATAGTGGCGACACACGCCGTCGGAACCCGCCGTCGGCGTTTCAGTCTCGACTTAACAACAATGAAAATCGGAGCCCGCCATGCCGCTGAAAGAAGAATTCGATAACCCGCAATTCAAGAAAGGCCTGGAAGTGCGTCGCGAGGTGTTGGGCGCGGAGTATGTGGACAAGTCGGTCGATGAGGTCGAGGACTTCATGATTCCGATGCAGAAAATCACCACCGAATGGTGCTGGGGCGAGGTCTGGACTCGTCCGGGGCTGGAACGCAAGACGCGCAGCATGCTCAATCTCGCCATGCTCACGGCTCTCAACCGGCCCAACGAAGTGCGTCTGCATGTGCTGGGCGCCTTGAACAACGGCGTGACGCCCGCCGAGATTCAGGAAATTCTTCTGCAGGCCTGTATCTACTGCGGCGTGCCGGCAGCGCTCGACAGTTTCAAGATTGCCAATGAAGTGGTGAAGAAGTTTCAGGCCGATCAGGCCGCCAGTCAGGCGTGACCTGAACGATGCCTGCCACTGGACCTCAACTCACCGCACGACAATGGCGGGCGATGGCGGCGATTCTGGTGTCCATCGCGCTGGCAACGCTGGATATCGCCATTGCCAACACCGCGCTGCCCGCGATTGCGGCGGATCTGAACACGCCACCTGCCGCGGCGGTGTGGATCATCAATGCCTATCAACTGGCGGCGGTGGCGACCCTGCTTCCGCTGGCAGCGCTGGGCGGTGTCATCGGGCCGCGCAAGATTTATCTCGGCGGCCTCATCTTGTTTGTCGTGGCTTCCGGGCTGTGCAGTCTGGCGGATTCGTTGAGCACGCTGATCGCTGCACGGGTGCTGCAAGGCCTGGGGGCCAGCGCGATCATGAGTGTGAATACCGCGCTGATCGGCCAGATATTTTCGCGAGAGCATCTGGGGCGCGGGGTGGGCCTGAATGCTCTGGTGGTGGGCACCGCGTTTTCAATCGGCCCAACCGTGGCCTCGCTGGTGCTGTCCGTCGCCAGTTGGCCCTGGCTGTTTGCGATCAACCTGCCTATCGGGCTGTTTGCCGTGGCCTTCGCCTGGAACTCCCTGCCGACAACGCATACCCGCGCCGAGCAGCCTTTCGATTACAAGACAGCGTTGCTGAACACGGTCACGTTCGGCGCACTGATCTTCGCTCTGGGTCAGGCCGCTCAACTGGAATCCCTGTTCAGTGTGCTGGTCGGGCTGGGCGTGTTTCTGATCGCCGGCGCGTTGATGCTGCGGCGCGAGCGCAATCATCCGGCCCCGATGTTCCCGCTGGATCTGCTCAAGCGGCCGATGTTTGCCTTGTCGGCCCTCACGGCGTTTTGTGTGTTCACGACTCAGGGGCTGGCTTTTGTGTCTCTGCCGTTCTTTTTTGAACACACGCTGGGCCTCGATCCGATCCAGACCGGTTTTCTGATGACGCCCTGGTCGGTCGTGGTGGCGGCCATCGGTCCCTTTGCCGGGCGGTTGTCGGATCGTTATCCGCCGGGTGTGTTGTGCAGCATCGGGCTGGCCATCCTGAGTACCGGCATGCTGTCGTTGCTGTGGATGCCTGACCATCCTTCGACCGGTGAAATCGTGGCCCGCATGATTTATTGCGGGATCGGGTTCGGTTTTGTGCAGGCGCCCAACCTCAAGGCGATCATGACCACCGCCCCGAAAGAACGGGCCAGTGGGGCCAGCGGTACTGTGGCCAGTTCCCGTCTGATTGGACAGGCGACTGGCGCGGCGCTGGTTGCCCTGTGTTTCGGGCTGGTCGGCGACAGTGGGCCGAGCCTGGCATTGGCGGTGGGCGCTGGTTTTGCGGCGGCGGGTTGTGTGGCTAGCAGTTTGCGGATGGTTGCCCGGTAACGCCTTCCCGGATAAATCCGGTCTACGGTCAAGGCTCTGTTGGAGGCAGCTTGCTGGCGACGGGGGAAAAGTCGCCAGCAAGCTGCCTCCCACAAAGAGATAGCGCATGCCTGGACGCAGTGAACATTGCATTCATCGTGTCCGTTGCCTATATTCCAGCCCGGCGCTATCCACGCCCCCATCCGCGGAAAGGGCTGCGCCCAGGATCTTGCCTCACGCATTCGTCACTACGACTCCCGACCTTCAAGCGGACAAGGTTTGTGCAAGGAGATCGTATGTCTACTCGTCCTGCGTCATTGTCCAATGACGGTCGTATCAACCTTGAGCAGCAGCGCAAGCGTGCCAAGGAGCTTTTGCAGCGCATGAAAACCGGCGCTGCGCCTGATGAGCTTTCGCTGATTTCACGCCGTCCTCCTGTCACTCCAACCTTGTCCGATGCCCAGTGGCTGATCGCCCGGGAGTTGGGTTTCAACAGTTGGCCCAAGCTCAAGGCCCATGTGGATGCGGTGGCTTTTGCAGCACGGCATCCGGATTTCGAGGCCAGTGACGAGGCGCGAACCGTGCATTGGCGATGCGGCAACGATATTGCACACAGCCTGCAACTGGCGGGTTTCAAGGGATCGTTCCGAATGCTGAGCGACCCACTGTGCATGGGCCCGGTTCAGAACCTGCCTGCCGAGGCGTACAAGGCGCTTCGCAGCCAGTTCATCAACAAGGCCTTCGGGATTGATGTGGCCGACGCCGCACGACGGTTCGATGATGAATACTCGAGCCTCAAACAGTTGAGCGATGCAGACCATAGCGTGCTGTGGTGCGAAGCGGATGCTTATGATCAGCTTTTCCTGATCAGGACGCTGGCGGGGCTTGAGCGTCTGCCGCGCAAGCTTGAGCTGATCGAAGTCGATCGGGTGCCCGGCGTCCAACGCTTTATCGGCATCGGGCAACTGGCTCCCGACGTACTGGCCTGGCTTTGGCCGCAGCGCAGGCGAGTGGATGAAGAGGCGCTGCTGTTGGCGCGTCGGGCATGGCTGGCATATTGCGATTCATCTCCTGTGGAGCTGGCAAAACTGGCACATGAGACGCACGCCGCCCTGCCCTTTCTCGCGCCAGCGCTGCTGCGGCAATTGCAGGAGTTGCCGGGGATTCAGGATGGCTTGTCACTCACTGAGCGCCTGACCTTGCAGTGCCTGGACGAAACGGGACCGCAGACCTATGGCAAGGTTTTCGCAGAGCTGATGGCCAAGCGCGAACCGCTGCCGTTTCTAGGGGATATGATGTTTCACGCATTGATGCGACCGCTGATCGATACTCCGCGCCCCTTGCTGATCGAGTCGGATACTCACTTGGAATGGCCTCGTCGTCTGCTGACGATTACGGAGCTGGGCAAACAGGTTTTGAGTGGCGCGGCTTACTGGCCGGAGCATGCGACTCATGAGCGCTGGATCGGGGGCGTCTGCATACGTCCCGGTCAGCCTCATTGGGGGATTGATGAGCAGGTGTTGCCGGTTTGGCGTGAGTCGTTTTCGGGTATTTAGCAAAGCGGATGGGGCGCAGCCTTCAGCAGAGCATCAAGGTTGCGCCCGCATTGGCAATGCCGGGGATTAACTCTCACCCGACCAGTACCAAAGCGTATCTCCCCACGTCGAGTCACTGATACGCGGCATGATTTCGCCTTGCTGGAAGTGGCGTCTTGAGTTGGCTTGGGCTGGGGTGAACCAGTAGCCGGTTTTGCTGCAGGGTTGTCCGGCATCTATGCGGGAAACTTGAGACTCGTTGGCAGGTTGATAGTTTCTTGCGTATTCGACCAAGTCTTTTGGATAAACCATATGGTCTATTTTGCTGTCGTCTATACCGTATAAGAATGCAATGGCTCCTGCTTCAAAAGCCCAATAGCCTACATATGTCCCTTCGTCGCCCTGGAGATGGGTGTCGTGCCAAGGGGCCTGTTTAAAAGCCGGATACCACTGTTGGCAATATTTCTTTAAGAGCTTTGATGCCTCTTCTTTATTATCGACATAGATTGCTTGAATAAGGGGTGTATAAACATCGTGATACCACTGATCCACATCATATCGATCCGGCATCACCTTGCTCAACAAGGCTTCATAGAGAGTGTCATCCCCTGCATAACCCGCCTCATCTATGAGTTTCACAAAGCGAGGTAACAAATCAGTACGATGCAAGAGGATACACAAACTGATGACCTGAACTGCTTCTTCGTATTGATTCGGCCAATCATCTATTGCCAATGGAGAGATTTTTGGTAATCCCTGATACTCAGCCAACGCCTTTTGACGAGTTTGGTACTTCTCAATCAGGTCCTCAAGGAGCGGCAGCAAAGAAACTATTTCCTCTCCTACGGTATAAGCGGCCAGAAGCCTGTCCAATGCAAGACTTTGGAAGTACCTCGAGCGAAGAGCGGCCTCCTCTTCAGGAGAGTCAGACTGAAAGATATTCTTTTTAAAAAATTCTATTACTTCATCATGCTCTCTCAAAAAATTACTGTAGTGCTCCTGACTGAAAAATTTTTGTCTTTTTTCCATTATTGCCACACCTCAACCTTCAAGGACCCTGGTTCGTCGTACTTTCTGGCTGACGCCGGTGATGATGTCGTCGAGTGCGGTGCGCAGTTTCCGGCATCGAAGACCTGTTTGAGCAGGTGGTGACACCCTCGAACAGCAGTCACAAAGAGAATCACTCCTCACCCGACCAGTACCAAATCGTATCCCCCCACTTCGAATCGCTGATGCGCGGCATGATTTCACCTTGCTGAAAGTGGCGTCTTGAGTTGGCTTGGGCAGGGGTGAACCAGTAGCCGGTTTTGCTGCAGGGTTGTCCGGCATCTATGCGGGCAACTTGAGACTCGTTGGCAGGTTGATAGTTTCTTGCGTATTCGACCAAGTCTTTTGGATAAACCATATGGTCTATTTTGCTGTCGTCTATACCGTATAAGAATGCAATGGCTCCTGCTTCAAAAGCCCAGTATCCGACATAACTTCCTTCATCCCCATCCAGATGTGAGTCGTGCCAAGGAGCTTGTTTGAAGGCGGGATACCATTGTTTGCAATAGGTGTCGAGCAGTTGTGATGCCTCCTCTTTTTCATCGGCATATATAGCGTGAATCAAAGGCGTATAAACATCATGATACCACTCATCTATATTTTCACGCCCCGGCAAGAGCTTGCTAAGCAAGTCCTCATAAAGAGTATCTTCCCCATTGTAGCCTGCATCATCCAATAGCTTGACAAATCTTTTTAGAAGATCCGTTCTATGGAGCAATATGCAGAGACTGAAAACCTGAACACACTCTTCAAATTGATAGGGCCAGTCATCAATGGCAAGTGGCGAAATATTGCTAATACCCTCAAGCACTGACAGCTTGCTTTGACGCTCCTCATACCGTGCTACAAGCTCTTCAAGCAACGGTATCAGCGCAGAGATATCTACCCCCGCTGTGTAAGATATCAAAAGTTTCTTTAGCGCCAGATCTTGAAAATGACTGGCCCTCAGTGACTCTTCTTGCTGGGGGGAGTCCGACTCGAATTTGTTATGCTCAAAAAAAACCCTTGTTTCTTCTACGTAACTAAAAAACTCTGAATACATATTATCACTAAGAAACTTCTGTCTTTTATTCATGCCTATTACTCAACAGTCAACGAAGTCGATTCTCTATATTTCAACGCCAGACTTCTCTTTCGCTTATTTACAAACGACTTGACTTCACCATCAGGATAATGAAAGGCAGAGTGATTGGCATGAGTTGACTCATCACCATTATTCAGCCTAGCGTATGCATGCTCTTTCGGGCTATTTCCAGGGTGATACAACGGAGTGTAAAACAAATGCCGACTGTACGAACCTAAAACCTGATACACCATTTTCTTGGGTACGGCACTTTCAATATTAGCCCTGATCCACTCCTTGCTCATTTGAACAAGGATTTCCTTCGGCTGTTTTGCAGGTTTGTCTTTTTTATCAGCCGTAGCTGGAGAGCTTTTTGAGCGTGAGAGTTTGCCTTTTTTCTTCCCGGCAGGCGCAACCTGGTCAATGTCTAGCGGTTCAAGCAACTCGCTTGGATCCGTAAGCCCCGAAACGCCCAGTTTTGACGAGACACTGGGCTTGCGGGTGTTATTGGGTTTTCGCATAAACTTCGGTCCATCTTCATCGCGACTCGCTTTAGCCTCAACAATCGCGAATTTTTTTCCGTTGTTTGTAGCTGGATCGGCGCGCCAAACAGAATCGATACCGGTTCCATTCGCTCCATCTGTCAGCTTATATAGAACATGACGGGACTTAGGGCTACCACCTTTTGAGAGCTTCCCCAACTTGTTAGCACTCGGCAAACCCTCAAGCCATTTCCCATCCGCTCCCTTGTCATGCCCATCCCAATCGCTGCCCCAGCCAAACTCCACTGCACAGATGTAGTCTGCAATATGCTCTCCACTGACCCCAAGCCCTTCATTGGTCATATCATGAAGAGACTTAACACCCAACTTTGTCTGGTCACTTTTCTGCGAAGCAGTACCACTTGCTCCATCCGCTCCTTGAGTGGCCACTGTAGAATCTTTCGCCGCAGGCTTTTTACCATGCGCTGGTTGACTGGTGCCTGACGCCATTCCAGAGCTATTACGCTGCATCCCCTTCCACTTCACCAGCCGCTTCTCAACAATCCCCACCATCGCTGGCATGTTGTCCCGAGATGCCGCGAGGACTGTGACGACTGAGGTTTTGGCCCAGTTGGGCAGGCTCTGAAAGGTCGAAGAGCCTTTTACGCCGGTGATGATGTCGTCAAGTTCGGTGCGCAGTTTTCCGGCATCGAAAACCTGTTTGAGCAGTTCTTCGGGGCTGGTTTTGATGCCGCATTCCTGCAGCACGAAGCGCAGCAGGTCGAACAGCACCGGGGCGTAGCGCTGGGGATCTTTGTTGACGATTCGCAGGCTCTTTTTCAGGCCATCACCCGGCCCCGGAATCCAGCCGATGACGGCCATCAACAGATCGAATTGCGCCTCCTCCTTGCCATCGGTCGTTTCTGCGTTGTAGAGGACGATAGAGGATTCGATGGTGTCGTAGGCATCGATGGCCTGCCCCAGAAACGGTACGGCACCCAGCGCGATACCTTTGGCCAGTTCAACAGCGGCTTCCTGATAGGCCGCGCTACGGTCTTCATCACCTTTGTGTGCGCCCGCGGCTCCTTTCTGACTCATGACAACCTCCCTGCGGCTTGTTCCACCAATGCCTGTAAATCGACCTGATCGGGGTCCAGACCGAGCTTGCGTAAGTCCTCATTCACCTTTTCATCCGAGCTTTGAACAACCGCTACGCTTTCGCGGTTGAACGGCCTTGGATCTTCGCCGTAATAGACCTTGGCCGGGCCTTTGGGGACATCTTCCAGGCGGGCAAAACCATCGTCGTCCAGAACACCTTCGCGGGTCGAGCCATCGGCAAACTCAACGCGATAGGAGGCGCCGGGCACGGGCTCAAGGTTGTCGTAATGCAGGTTCAGTTCCAGCCAGGTCGGGTTGGCCTTGGCGGCTTTCATCAGTTGCCCAGCTCTGTCGGCAGCGGCGAGCCCCGGAATCAGCGGAGCCAGAATCCCGATCCCGCTCCCCGCCCCCGGTGCCCCACCCGAATTGGTCTTCACCTCCGCCCCGCTGATGGTCACGCCACCGGCATCGAGCTTGATGAAACTTCCGCCTGCCTTGGCGGTGAATTCCATGCCACCTTCCAGCACCACCTTGTCACCTGCGTAGTAGTGAATCTCCGTCCCGGCTTCGACGAACTGCCCCGTGCCCACTTTCACGTGCTGGGTCGCACCGACAGTCAGGTGGTCGTCGGCACGGGCTTCGGTCTTGCGGTCCAGATGGGTGATGCGGTGTTCTTCGGCCTTGAATTCGCTGAAGGTGTTGGCTTCGACGGTGTCATGGCGCTCGTTGCCGACGCGGATTTTCTGGTCGTGCTCGATGTTTTCATCCCAGTCACGCTGGGCGTGCAGGTAGATCTGTTCCGCGCCTTTCTTGTCCTCGATGCGAAACTCGTTGTAGCCCTGGCCGCCCGGTGAGCTGAGGGTCTTGAAGGTGCTGCGGGTCTTGTGGGTTGGCAGCTCGTAGGGGACGACGTTTTCCTTGTGGAACAGGCAGCCGGTGATCAACGGTTGGTCGGGGTCGTTTTCCAGGAAGGTGACCAGCACCTCCATGCCGACTCGCGGGATGGCGATGCCGCCGTAAGCGCTGCCGGCCCAGCCGGTGGCGACGCGCAACCAGCAACTGGTCTTGTCATCGGCCTGCCCTTCACGATCCCAATGGAACTGCACCTTGACCCGACCGTATTGGTCGCAGTGAATCTCTTCGCCTTTTGGCCCGGTGACGATGGCGGTCTGGCTGCCGATGGTCAGAGGTTTGGGGTGGGCCAGTGGCGGGCGGTAAGGGGCGTCCCACGGGCTGGCCAGAAAGCGGTTGCGGTAGCCTTGGTGAAAGTCGTCCTTGTTGTCGGTGACGTCGCTGGTGATGTTTTCACCCAGCACCTGCGGCTGCTTGCCTTCGTGGATGACTTCCTGCAGCAGCCAGAGGTCGTTCCACTCGGTACGTGGGTGTTCGCTCAAGGCCAGGAAGTGGCCAGTGACCAGGGTCGGTTCATCACCTTTGCCCTCGGCGAGCTGGTAGTCACGGCGATGACGCTCCAGGGCGCGGGTCGCCAGTTGCTTGCCCCGTGCCCGGTCGGTGAAGCGGCCGGGGTAATCGTAGTCTTCGAGGTCGGGTGCAAAACTGCTCTTGGCACTGCTTTCGGGCAGGAGGCCCGGTTTTTCAAAGTCGTAGTCGCGACGGCTGACGCGGGTGGTGCGGGTTTCCAGGCGCAGGTTGAAGCGCTTGATGACCGGCTTCTCGGCGGCCATGCCGGAGTCCTGCTGATAGCTCACGGGGGCGAGTTTGCGGAACACGGTCTGGTCGTCGCCAAACACCAGCATGTGACCGCTGGCAGAGTGCTGGAAGTGGAAGTGAATGCCCTCTTCTTCGCACAGACGCTGGATGAAATGCAGGTCGGACTCGTCGTACTGCACACAGTAATCGCGCTCGAGATAGGTCGCGCCAAGTTGAAAACGGTAGGCATCGGCCAGAATCCCCCGCGCCTCCAGCACCTGGGCGATGATCTCCGGCACCGTCAATTGCTGGAAAATCTGCTGGTCGTGGTTGTGCCGCAGGTAGGCCAGTTGCGGCACCAGCGTGATGCTGTAGCGGGTCAGCTTCTTGCCGGAGTCGCCTTGTTCGATGCGGTAGACCTGGCCATGAATGATGCCTTTTCCCGTGGCGCCGAAGGTCAGGCTGCCGCGCTTGTGCAGCAGTTCTTCGAGCTTGAGGTCAGGACGGCTGCTGACCAGTTCGATGTCGAAACGATAGGGCTGATTCAGGGCTTCGCGACCGATGAAGCTGAGCACTTGCAGATCGGTGGAAACGCCTTCGAGCACCAAGGATATATGGGTAGCATTTGCGTCCAGCATGCTTGATTTCATCCCTTGAATAAGCAAGGGGAAAATGGTGCAGGAAGACAGCAAAGCCTTCAAGAGGGCCACTACTTGCCTGTCCTGCCCCTGCGCGCTAGTCTGCGCGCCGTTCGCTGCCAAATCAGCGACCGGGTTTGACGACCCGATCTATCCAGGCGTATCAGCGTCTCCCCCACTGCCTCAGGTTTAAACTTGAAGTACGTGTTATGGCGGCTGTGCGTCGGAGATCTTCGGGTCTGCCGGTTTCCTGGATACCGGTTCGTCAACCTTCGCACAGCTGCCACCCATTCGTTTGACGACGTCGCTTGGCAGCTTCCACTATCCAGGAGCTACGCCGATGTACACCCTCAATCCCTCTGCGCCCTGCACAGACCAATTTGAAGCCCACGTATTCCAACGCCATCACCGCGCCTTGCGTGCCGTCATGTGTGACGCCCAGGCCTGGTTTTGCCTGTCAGACCTTGCGCGCCTGATGGGCAAACAGCTAGACGAACGCGCCACCCTCAAGCTCGACCCCGATCAACGTCGCACCGCCTGGCTGCATGCCCATGGCCGTTGGGAGAAATGCATTCTGGTCAGTGAGTCCGGCGTGTTTGCAATGCTGGTTCATCATTACATCCCCGAGAATCGCGCCCTGCGTCACTGGCTGACCCATGACGTATTGCCGATTCTGCATCAGCAGCACGCTGTCACGGGCGATCAGCCTTGCCTGAATCAGATGCAATGGTTCGGCAACGCCCTGAGCGTATTGCAATGGCGCAGTGAGTCGTGGATTCGGTTTCGGGACATGCCCCATGTGGTGATGGAAGTGCCTCCTCAGCCCAGACGAGGAATATGGCGCAAACTGCTGGAAGCCTTGAGCGGCAAGCGGCTGGTGATGTGAAAGGCGATTGACCTTCGTGCCCGGCAGGCTTTTGGCAAAGGCCTGCCGGGTTCTGACCCTCTTTTTTCAGCCCCCTCCAGGCCCTTTTAAAATCAATGACTTATAAAAGTCTCGAAAAAAAGGGTAAAACAGCGCTCTGGCCATGTTTTTGCTTTTAAAACGATGGGTTATTGGGCAGAGTGTCTACTTCACTGCCGTGTAGGCAGCTCAGAAACCTTGCACGCGGCCTGGCTCTGGATAGTCCGGCTTCACTGCCGCATAGGCAGCTCAAAAACCGAATTGCTCGAGAACCTGAAATTCCCAACCCCACTCTTTTCCCCCTCCCTATATAACCCTCCGGAACCGAACAGGTAAGATAACGCTCATATGGTTCACTGATGTGGCCGAGCGTAGAGGACGTGTGCGTGAGCGATAGTAAAGTCCGGGTGGACAATCTGGTAACGGGTGATATCTCTCATCCACAAAAAGACATCTTTTTCGCAGCCGTCGAAACCACCCGGATGCCGATGATCTTCACGGACCCCAACCGTGAAGATAATCCGATCATCTTCGCCAACCATGCCTTTCTCGAGATGACGGGGTATGAAAGCCATGAGATTGTGGGCCGCAATTGCCGCTTTCTGCAGGGCCCCGATACGGATCGCGAAGTGGTCGCCGCCTTGCGCAAGGCCATCGAGAACCGGGAAGACATCGCGACGGAGATCCTGAACTACAAGAAGGACGGCTCGTCGTTCTGGAACGCGCTGTTCATGTCGCCGGTGTTCAATGACAACGGCGATCTCGTTTACTTCTTCGCCTCCCAACTGGATGTCAGCCGCCGTCGTGACGCCGAAGATGCCTTGCGTCAGGCGCAGAAAATGGAAGCCCTGGGTCAGTTGACCGGCGGGATTGCCCATGACTTCAACAACCTGCTGCAAGTCATGGGAGGCTATATCGGTCTGATCGACTCTGCGACCGACAAAACCAGCATTGATGTGCCCCGCATCAAACGAAGCGTCGAGCACGCCAAGTCGGCCGTTGACCGCGCCAGCACCCTGACCAAACAGCTCCTGGCCTTTGCCCGCAAGCAGAAGCTGCAAGGCCGGGTGTTGAACCTCAATCAGGTGATCACTGGCATGGAGGCGTTGATCGAGCGTACTTTCGGCGCAGAAGTGCCGGTTGAATACGATCTTGAACCCGCCCTTTACAATTGCCGCCTCGACCCCAGCCAGGCCGAGGTGGCGCTGCTGAACATCCTGATCAACGCACGGGATGCACTGATTGGCAGGCAAGGCCGTCGGGTGTTCATTGAAACGCGAAATATCATCGTGAAGGATCTGGCCAGCGTCTCTTATGACGGCCTGCTGCCGGGCAGTTATGTGAGCATTGCGATCACCGACAATGGCATCGGCATGCCTGCCAGCATTCGCGAACGCGTCATGGACCCGTTCTTCACGACCAAGGAAGAAGGCCAGGGCACCGGGCTGGGCCTGTCGATGGTCTATGGCTTTGCCAAGCAGTCGGGCGGAGCTGCGCGGATCTACTCCGAGGAAGATGTCGGGACCACCTTGCGTCTGTACTTCCCGGTGGATGATGCCAGCATCAGCGCTCATGACCACGCCAAACCGGCAGCCGGCAAATCCGGCACCGAGCGCATTCTGATCGTCGAAGATCGCCCCGATGTCGCGGAACTGGCAAAGATGGTGCTGGAAGATTACGGCTACGCCACCGACATGGTGCTCAATGCCCGCGAAGCGCTGAAGCGTTTTGAAAGCGGCGAAACCTATGACCTGCTCTTCACCGACCTGATCATGCCGGGCGGAATGAACGGTGTGATGCTGGCCAGGGAAGTGAAACGGCGTTACCCGAAAATCAAAGTGCTGCTGACCACGGGTTATGCCGAAAGCTCTATCGAGCGCACCGACCTGGGCGGCACCGAGTTTGAAGTGGTGTCCAAGCCCTGCATGCCCCACGACCTGGCCAGAAAAGTACGCCAGGTGCTCGACGGTCCCAACGGGATAGCCTGAGTGACAGTGCCTGTTGCTAGGCTCTGTACGAAATGTTTTCGAGCGAAGGTGAGGCAAGGCAAAAACAGGCGAGGAACGGTCGGAGTCGCGCCCGACTTTACTGGTGTAAATGAGCATTCCGAGCCTGTTTTTAACGCAGCATCATCGAGCGCAGATACATTTCGTACAAAGCCTACAAGCAACAGGCACCCAATATCCCTTGCATGACATGCTCCTATCACGCGCCAAGGGTACAGCCTTATCAAAATAATTTGCTGGCCATTATTTTGATGTTAATCTCTGCGCGTTTTTCAGTGGGTCATTATCTGCCCCGGGAAATTTCAATATTTCCGATCCACTTCGAAAGACTCGCAACAGAAAATCAAAATAAAAAAAATCTGCCAGGTTTTCATATATGCGCCCTCAAGAACCTACTGCACTGCCGCTCCTGCTCTGCCGTTCCCTCCGAGCATTCCGATTAGGCTAGAAAAAATCCATGCGAGTTACGTATTGCACGTAGCACAGGCATTGATAGGCACTTCGCTTTTTAAAGTGCCGACGGTATATCTGTGCCTTTAAAAACTTGATGGATTTGCATCAACCTGAAGCACTGCATCGTTTGATATGCAAGGCCTTGTGCGTTGCCGTTCAAACAATGCCTATAAACAATAAAAAAGGTGCAAAGCACCACAGGGATGTCACACATGACCACAGCTATAAAACAAAGTACCGAATCCGTTATCTCTCTCGCTCACCAGGAAGTCAGAACGTTCAGCTTTGATGCTCAGCAGTCAAAACTGCTGCATGGGTTCTGCGAAGAGTTGGCGGCCATGGGCGGGCCGCAGGCGGCGGGTGCAAGGGCCAAGGCTTCCGTCGCGGCCACCGAGTTGAAGTTCTCGATGTCGAAAGAGCAATCAGAACTTCTGCTTGCCTACTCCGATGGCCTTATCTCGCTGCTGATATTCGAAGGCCTGCAAAAGATCAGCAATGATTGCCCTCCCGATGAACTGCCGGAGCTGGCAGCGCTGGAAGATCGGTACGACGTGCTGTGCATGGCCGCCCGTAACCAGATCCTGTTGAAACTGGTGGATAACAGTTCCTTTGCCTATGACATGGACAACGAAGGAAAACTGGTTCGTCTGGTCGCAAACTTCAAAGGCGGTGGCCTGACCAGAATCGCAGCCGAGCCAGAGGTCAAGGAACTGAGTTCCCATTCGGGTCTGGCGCTCGGGCCTCATACCGAAGCCCCTTACTGGTGTGCCGTGAGCGCTCGGGACGGGCATTCGCCCTCGCCGTCTTCGCTGATCCTTTCGGCCCTGTGGAACCCGAGCCAGGAGCCGACTACCGTCATTCCACTCCCGCCTGTACTGGACAAGATCGGCGTCACTAATTGCCTGGCACTGACGACCGGCAGCTTCCAGTTCACCCGCAGTGACTCTTTTGTCAGTGGTAAAGGCGAAGACGGTCGCGGGGTGTCGATTCTGGAGTTCGACAATAAAGTCGGCTTCGCAGCCCGCTTCAACTCGTATCGTTTTTCAGTCAATGAAAACGCTTCGCCCTTCGTGAAAAAGGCCTACTCCGCACTGTGCGAAGGCATTAAAGAAGCCACGCCTCATGAGTATGTACTGACTCAGGAATCGGCAATGGTCATCAATAACATTCGGGCCTTGCATTGTCGGGATGTCATCAAGGACAACCGACGAGTATTGGTGCGGATATTTGGCATGTCCAAGTTCTCTGCCCCTCTGGTTATTTCAGAAGACCCGCTGTTGTTGCGTGGTTGATTGCGTTGCACCCGGTTTTGTCGGGTGTCTTGAACGGCCAGCCATGCAGATGGCTGGCCTGTATGGGTAATGAGGAAATGTAATGGCCTGGGATTTGATTGGCATGTTGGCGCTTGTGGCTTTTTGCGCCGGTTTTTTCGATGCGATTGCCGGAGGTGGCGGGCTGATCACTTTGCCGGCCCTGTTTCTCGCGGGCGTCGACCCTATCAGTGCAATTGCCACGAACAAGTTTCAGGCCGCCTCGGCCACCGTTTCGGCAACGATCACTTTTGCCCGCAAAGGCATGATTGAATGGCGGGAAAGTCGCTTTCTGGTGCTCTGTGGGTTTATCGGCGGTGCCAGTGGTGCATTGCTGGTCAGTTCTATCGACAAACGCTATCTGGAAGTCTGCGTGCCGGTGATGCTGATTCTGGTTGCGCTTTATTTTGCATTCTCGCCAAAGATCGGCAATGAAGATCGCCGGAAACGAATCGGCATTCTGTTGTTCTCTTTTACCGTGGCACCTGCCCTGGGTTTTTACGACGGTATATTTGGCCCCGGGGTCGGTTCGTTCTTTATTGTCGGTTTCGTATTGCTCTGCGGGCTGGGCATGATGCGAGCCATGAGTTTTACCAAACTGGCGAATGCGTCCTGCAATCTGGGTTCCTTGTCGGTCTTCATCACCAAAGGCGTGATTGTCTGGCCGATAGCGATTGCCATGGCATTGGCGGCTTTTGCTGGCGCGCAACTGGGCGCGCGGGCCGCTGTGCGGGTCGGGCCACGATTGATCAAACCCATGTTGGTGGTGGTGTGCTGCGCGCTGGCCATTAAACTGTTGAGCGTGGAAACCAACCCGTTGCGACTTGCCTTCATGCACACACTGGCTTCGTTATGATCAATCTGTCGGCGTTATCCAACAGCTCTCGAGTTCGCTCCCGGTTGCAGTTCGATGAAACGCCGACAGGTCCTGCCCGCTATTTTTCCCAAGCCTTCGAGGGTTATGAACTTGAAGGCCGACTTCTCGAAAACTCCACATCGCCAGATGCATTCCCAAAGGTGCTGGCCATTCATGGTGCCCGCTCGGACTACAGCAAACTGAATGGCATTCTCTATCCTTTGCAGGCGTCGGGCGTTGCCAGCCTGAGCTTCAATCTTTCGGGGCATAACACGACAACCGATATCCCGCTGGCAGACACTTCCCTGGGCAATAACCTGCAAGAAGCCCTGCGGTTTGCCAGTTGCCTGGGCACACATCTCGACACGGTGATCGGCCACAGCCTGGGCGGAGCACTGGCTCTGAAAGTGGCTGAAGCACATAAAGCCAGCGTCAGAAAGATCATACTTTTCTGTCCGGCCCTGTATTCGGATGCCGCTTATCAACAGCCATTTGGCGAGCCGTTCAAAAGCGCCATTTCAGTTCCGTATAACTTTCTCGATTCGTCGTCCCTTGAATTCCTGAATAAGTTCGAGGGAGAACTGATGCTGGTTATCGGAGAGTTCGATGGGCTTGAATCCACAGCCGTGGGCAAAGTGGCGGGAACATCAGCCGGAACAGTAACGATAGATCGGGGCACACCGCACGAGCGCATCATCAATAGCCCGATTCCTTATGAAGTGATCGAGGCTATCGAGAAAAACCTGCGCCCTCACGCTTTCAGAAAGCATGTACTGCCCGGATGCGATCATGCTGTTTCGGCCTGGTTTCGCCATAACCCGGAATATGCGCGGAAACTGGCACAGGAGATTGCAGGCTTCATCCATGATTGAACATCCGGACAAAACGCCCACTCGTTATTCCTGGCTGGTCTATCGTTGAACCTGATCGCCCCATGAAGGGACGGCCGTTCAGAAAATGGAGAAGTCTATGAAGAAGCTAGTGATGGCGACATTCGCTGCAACGCTGTTGTTGGGCAGCTTCGCAAGCCCGGTTCTTGCGGAAAACGAACTGGAAAAAGGCGTCCGGCACGACAATCGTGAACTGGACAAGGGCGTCGAGCATGATGCCAAGGAAGTCGACAAAGGCGCCAAACACGACGCCAAGGAAGTTGATAAGGGCCTCAAGCACGATGATGAGGAGCGCCACAAGGCGGACAAGCATGTGGACAAGGAAGTGAAGAAAGATCTTTAACCCACCACGAATATCCATAGCCTGATCGTCAGCAAGCATCTGACGATCAGGATGCCTCACCTCAACGACGCCTCAAGAAATCCCACCAACGCCTGCATCCGCGCACTGCGATGTTTGCGTGACGGCACCAGCAACAGAATCGGTGCGCTCTCGAACGACCAGTCTGCCAGGACCCGGACCAGGGCACCGCTCTGAATGGCGTCGCTCACATCCCACTCGGATCGCAGGACCAGCCCTTGATCCTGCTCGGCCCAGCGCCGGGCAACGCTGCCATCGTTGCAGAGCATGACGGGCTCGATGCGCACGGTATGCCGGGCGCTCTGTTTGCGCAGGTGCCAGAGCGTGACGTCTTCTTCGTTCTCGCGAATACAGATGCAGCGATGATTCGCCAGTTCGCCAGGGCTCTGAGGCACGCCATGGGTTTTCAGGTACTGCGGGCTGGCACACAGCCAACGTTCGTTTTGCACCAGCGTGCGGGCCACCCATGAGCTGTCACTGATGCTGCCAATGTGAATCACGGCATCGCTGTCATGACGATCCGGCCAAGGTGTTTCACGCAGATCCAGGTGCAGGCGCAACCCCGGATGCAGTTTCGCAAAACGGGCCAGCAGGGGCGCAATGCGTTGGCGGCCGTAACCGAAAGGTGCGGCGAGTCGCAGGGTGCCAGTCAGTTGATCGTCAGGCTGTTTGAAAGACTCGGGCAGTGCTTCCAGACGCTCCAGCAAGGCCGCACTTTCCCGGGCAAAACGTTCGCCTTCCGCCGTCAGGCTCAGGCGTCGGGCATCCCGACTGGCCAAGGCGGAACCCAGCAAGGCCTCCAGCTTGCGCAGGCGCATGGACAACGCAGGCGGCGAAACATTGAGAGTTCTGGCGGCTGCGCTCAGGGATTCGGAGCGCGCCAGGGTCACGGCCAGACGCAGGTCTTCGATGGTGATCATTCAATTTTACTTAATCATAAATGACACTCGATTTAACCATGGATTTACGATCGATCAGTAGAGTGAGGACCATCAGCCGTTATTCGAGAAACGAACATGCCCCACTTCCTCTCCAGCCTTGAAACACCTGCCGCGATCATCGATGTGGCCAGAATGCAGCGCAATATCCAGCGCATGCAGCAACGCATGGACGGTCTTGGCGTTCGTCTGCGCCCGCATGTCAAAACCAGCAAATGCCTGCCGGTTATCGAGGCGCAGATCGCGGCGGGTGCCCGAGGTGTCACGGTGTCGACCCTGAAAGAAGCCGAGCACTGCTTTGCAGCCGGGATCAGCGACATTCTCTACGCCGTCGCCATGGCACCCGGCAAGCTGCCACAGGCCCTGGCGCTCAAACGTCAGGGCTGCGAGCTGAGCATCATCACCGACAGCGTCGCCGGTGCCCGGGCCATCGTCGCCTTTGGCCAGGAACAGGGTGAAGCGCTGAATGTGTGGATCGAGGTCGACTGTGATGGTCATCGCTCGGGAATCCAGTACGACGACGATGCGCTGATCGAGGTTGCGCAGGTGCTGCATGAGGGCGGTATGCGGCTCGTCGGCGTCATGACCCACGCAGGCTCCAGCTATGAGTTGAACACCGCCGAAGCCCTGCAACGTCTGGCCGAGCAAGAGCGTTACCAATGCGTCGCCGCTGCCGAGCGGATTCGGGCGGCGAGTCTGCCGTGTCCGCAAGTAAGCATCGGCTCGACGCCCACAGCGCTGTCAGCTATCGACCTGCAGGGTGTCACCGAAGTACGTGCCGGGGTGTATGTGTTCTTCGATCTGGTGATGCAGAACGTGGGCGTGTGTCAGGCCGATGAGCTGGCCTTGAGCGTGCTGACCACGGTGATTGGCCATCAACTGGAGAAGGGCTGGATCATTACCGATTCGGGCTGGATGGCCATGAGCCGCGATCGCGGCACCCAACGCCAGCAACAGGATTTCGCCTATGGCCAGGTATGTACGAAAGACGGTCAATGGATCGACGGTGCCCTGTTGCAAAGCGCCAATCAGGAACACGGCATCGTCACCCTGCAAACAGCAGGCGGCGACCTGACCGCCCTCTTCCCGATTGGCAGCCGCCTGCGCATCCTGCCGAACCACGCCTGCGCGACGGGTGCGCAGTTTCCCCATTACCACGCCCTTGATGCCGATGGCGAAACGCAAATCTGGAGTCGCCTGCATGGCTGGTAAACCGATTGTCCCGATCCATACCCCGAACGCCGCCGCACCGGGCGGGCATTATTCACAAGCCGTGCGTCATCAAGGCCTGCTGTGGGTGTCCGGCCAGTTACCGGTGCGCGCCGATGGCAGCCACAGTGTCGACGAACCGTTCGAGGTTCAGGCCGCCATTGCCCTGAGCAACCTGATGGCGATTCTTGAAAAGGCCGGCAGCGGTGTCGATGACCTGTTGAAGGTCACCGTCTATATCGTCGGCATCGAACACTGGCCCGCATTCGATCAACTCTACGCCCGTTGCCTGGGCCAGCATCGCCCGGCCCGCGCCGTGGTGCCCGTGCCGGTCTTGCATCATGGGTATCTGCTCGAAATCGAGGCGGTTGCGAGGTGTGAGGGCTGACCTCAGCGCAGGAAACCTGCCCAGGCCGATACCAGCAGCAACAACGCCATGCCACGGTTAAATCGCTGCATGGCCTGCCCGGACTTGAGCAGGCGCGCCGATCCCCGGCCCAGTAATGCCCAGCAGGCCATGCACGGCAGCGATACCAGGAAGAACACCAACGCCAGATCGACCACCGTGCCCTGACTGAAGACACTGACGACCGCCAGCGCCATCATCCATGTCTTGGGGTTGACCACTTGCAAACCTGCCGCGCCGATAAAGCCGAGCCGGTTCTGCTTGTCGTCCTGTTCGATGGTGCTGGCGCTGTTGAAAATCTTCCATGCCAGCCAGGTCAGCCAGAGTACGCCGACGGTTGCCATCACCTGATGGGCTCCCGGTATCTGCATCAGAGAACGCCCCACACCGGTTCCCACCAGCCACACCAGAACTGCGGCCCCCATGCAGCCCCCGAAAATGATCGGCAGGCTGGCGCGCAGACCGTACCGGGCACTGTTGCTCAGCACCAGAATATTGGTCGGGCCGGGTGTAATCGAAGCAACGAAGGCAAACAACAGGAAGGACAACATGAGCGCAACTCCAGAAGCGGGATGCCCTCATGCTCGCCCGACACAGGGCTTTAGTCTGGAAGATCCGTGCAGCGGTTGCGGTAGGCCGAAGGGGTCATGCCGTTGGCACGCAGAAACCAGCGTCCCAGATGACTCTGATCGGCAAAACCCAGGTCGCTGGCGACCTGAACGGGCAATGCGCCTGCGGCCAGCATTCTGCGAGCCTGAGCCAGACGCAGTTGCACCAGATACGCATGCGGTGGCAGGCCAAATGCCGACTTGAAGGCGCGACTCAGACGAAAGCGATCCACACCGCAGACCTGGGCCAGTTCATCCAGGCCCAGGTCGCGTCGAAAGTGAGCATGCAGATAGTCGCGGGCGCGCAAGGCCACCTGCGGCAGGCGTGGGTCCTGACTCTGCCGAAGCCGCCAGCGCAGATTGCTGGTCAGCCGCTCCAGCAACCCATCGAGAGCGCTTTGCCGGAACAATCGGGTTTCCTGCCCGTGCAGTGCGGAAAATGCAAAGAGGGTGGCATTGGTCAGTCGTGAATCGCTGGTCAGCGTATCGGTGAACCCCAGTTGATAGCCATCCGGTGCCTCTTCAAACAGCGAGGGCAATTCGCGGGCGATCCAGTGCGGGTCGAGGTACAGCATCCGATACGTGAAACCATCGGCGCTGGGCGCATCCCCATCATGAATCTCACCCGGCTCCAGCATGAACACCTGACCCGGCGTACTGGCATAACGTTGCTGCCGGCAATGAAACTGCTGAACCCCCTGCTCCGTGACACCCACCAGATAACTGTCATGCCAGTGGGGATCATAGGCATGGGCATTCCCCTCGAAATGCGCATGCAGCGTCTCGATACCGGTATCGCGGTCCTGAGCAAGATTGATCCAGTTGCTCTGAGTCATGGCAGGCTTATGGGCAAACAAGGGGATATGGAAGAGTGTTATCGCGCATGGGGGATGGGAAGTCTAGAAGGTTTGTGCAGGGTTGGCTTTGAATGTATTTCGCGAATGAGTTGGCTTGCCGCCGCGTAACTTCGTAGGAGGGGGTTTGGTTCAGCTTCTCTGAGCTGCCTATACGCCAGTGAAGACAAACGCCTCATCAATCTAAAGGAAAGATTGTGAGCTATGGATATAGCCACAGGGCAGTCACGGTCTGCTTTTGCCTCTGATCACTGATGTCCATACTTCACCTCCATCTTCTCGCGAAAAATCGAGGGTGTGCCCATACGTCATTGCATGGATCCGACCGTCTATTTGCTGCATCGCGTTTGACATTTTTCAGCTGACCTCCCTGACCCCTTGCGCATTACACTCAACAACTGGTTTTCATGTAATCTTTCCTAACAACTTCCAAATGATCAGAGCGAAAACCAAGCAGAGAAGCCCGAGCAGAATAAAATGAACTGATGTAAGCCCCTAGGCCTTTGCTTTTGCAGCTTGTACGGCTAAATCCGCCGCCCGTTCCTGATCTTTGCGAAGCGCTTGTTTCTCTATTTCACTCCGTCGAGCGTCACTCTCTTGCTGAACAAGCTGAGCAACGCGGTATTTCAAATAAAGCGCTTGTGCGTGGGTTTCTACCCCATTTGCCTCAGCGAACGCTTTGGCGCGGAGGCCTGGAACGATGAACCCTCTCTCTAACTCTTCAGTGACGGCAGTTTAAAAGCTGCTCATCACTCACGCTTGGTTTCCTCATGACTTTTTCCTGCTCACTAAATACCTGCTGGCATGAGCTGATTTTGTTTATGCCTTGAATGGAATCGGCTTCCATTCATTTTCAGCAGATTCGTGCAAAACACTCAAAAGGACTACCGGTACATCCTTCCTTTTGCCTAGCTTGATTCGTAGCGGATGGCTTGGGGTAATAGTTCCGCCTATTGTGCGAAACAAAATGGCATGTGCATCGCTTCCATTTGAATCGGTGAGTAAGTTCTTGTTAAAGCCCCCAAAAAACGCTTGGCCATTGGACATGTACCAACTGATCTCGTCCTCAGTATTGCTTGTGGCCAAAAGGAAGCTGGGGTTAGGTTCCATTAGATGAGAGGCCTGTATGCTCAGATTTATGGAGCCGTCCGCTTCGCTAACCGTCGAGAACGTAAGATTGGAAAATCCTTGATGTTGAGGCGTAAACGATGCGCTCCCTTGGGTAACGCTAACTATCTGAGCAATTGCCGCTTCAAGACCAAGCGAGAACATATCGATGTACAAGGTTTGAGTTAGCATTGCGGGCATTGCACTGCCGTCAACTCTCACTGGGATCATTCTGGTCTTTCCCCGAGTGGCAGCATGCAGCGCATTCTGCCACTCAAGCTTGACCATCTGACTGCCAAGGCTCTTTGCTGAAACGAAAAAGAAAACGTATTCAGGAGCCTCCAGCCCCTTGTTCATTTGGTCGATAATTCCGTCACCGGGACGAATCGACCAGGAATCATAAAAAACCTCCGATTCCCCGAAGATCTCCGCGAGCCTGAGTGCTACCGGCTCAACTATTGGCTTGTCAAAATGATTGTGACTGAGGAATATTTTTTGACTCATGAGATATCTCTAAGGCAAGTGGCGAGCGTAACGATACGTTTCCGTTTTTCGTGGAGCTGGAAGGGGACAGCTGATTTATCGCCCTTAACGTTGCTGGTCGTATCATTGCGTTAAGTGACCGTACGCGCGTCGGGCACAATCTTGAAGGACTGAAAGGCTAGCCTGGCTTTGAAGACAACAGCATCAGGAAAATGCCGTGCAACCTTCTGTCTTACCGACTCAACGGGCTGCTCGCACAGAGCGCCAAGTATGACCTCTCTCAACTGAATATCGCTTCCAATAGGCCAGAAGTGAAACTGGCCGTCAGCATGTGCACTATCCAAGCTCACAAATTGACGGTATTCCTCCTCATAGCGCCATCCCGCAGACTTGGTGCATAACAACTTTTGTTGTAGTTCCTCACTCAACTGTTCTGGGTCTGGAGTTGTGCTGAGCGCGGCGAGAATGCGTTTGTCCTGGTAGCTGACTTTGTGAATCTGGCTACGGCAGACGTCAAAACCTAAACAAATACCTTCGTGCTTGTTTGCGTAATGGCTCCACATCACTGGTTCTGACCAGTCTCCGGCGAAGCACAGTAAGCCCATTTGAGAATGGTTTTTATCCTTCCAATTTCTTACTACCTGGCGAGTTTTGTGTTCTTTGAAATTCGCGGCAAGCAGCTCGAAGGGATCATTCAGATCCGCAAAGCGAGATACCTTGATGCGGCGATTTTCGATGTTGCTGATAGCGTGTTTGACGCTGGTAAGGTTATACAGGCGGATCTTAGAGCCGTCCGCTGGTGGACGGCCAGCAATCGCGCTGCCCATATCCGATTTGTAGCCGGCAGCTATCCATGTGCTTCTGAGCATTTCGTTCGTGGGCATCGCTCTTTCCTTTCTGTTAGTCATCATCCGTGCGAGGCGTAGTCGGCGTCCAGTTCAACCTCTTCGTCGGCCTCATCAAGCCATACGGCCAGATCCTAGCGAGAGCGGTTAGCCGCTCCTCTTCAGCAGCTATCAACGACAGGGCTTCACGGATATCCACCTGGGCCAGCATGTCGCCCAAGGTGTAGCCTTCCTCTTCCAATGACTCACGCACGTCGGCATAGACATCGCGTTGCTTTCGGGTGGTATCAGGCATTGCGGGGTTCCTATCAGTTCGTTGCTCGTTCTACACCTCGGTCAGCACAAGGGCTGGGCT
Organism: Pseudomonas capsici; assembly: GCF_017165765.1. GTDB lineage: Bacteria > Pseudomonadota > Gammaproteobacteria > Pseudomonadales > Pseudomonadaceae > Aquipseudomonas > Aquipseudomonas capsici. Next base: position 57,467 of record NZ_JAFGZD010000005.1, on the reverse strand, counting down.
TGGACGGCTTTTTCCGTGATCAATTCGTGCGTGGAGGAACGGTCTGAAATGCCTTTCCCTCAGTAGACACGATCTGTACGAGGCCGTGATTTACAGTAGGGCGAATCATGAGCGCGTTTCTCTTCGCTTGCTCCCGACCTTCCTGCAATTGTTCCGGCGTATAAACAAATACTGGCAGCGTCCCCGACCAGTTACCTGCTCCTTCAAGCTCCACATCCACATGAATGGAAAGATATTGCTCGGTAAGTTCAAAGATCGGAGTGTCAACACTATTGACGCGTTTGACCCAGGCAAGCGGTGCCATTTGTTTGTTAGCTGCTCTGGATTTTCGTGGGACAAACGAGAGGCGGATGATCTCCATCATGATGAGCCTGCTAAGCCACGCGGAGTCTGCATACCTATGGTGATAATCAGAGATGAAGCTACCGCTCTGGAGGTCCATAAACCAAGCGCCATGAGCCAAACCTAGAACGTTGCTAAATAGTGACTCTATCGCTTCCAGGCCATCTAGTATCCTGCCAGTCTCGCGGCACATGGTTTTGATGCTCATTGCATCGAGACGATCTGTGACAGTTTGGATTTGGACTGTGACCTCGTGCCCAAACTCAGTTCGCTCAATTGCAGGCGGTTGGGAAAGCAGCCCCCCATATCCCAGTTCATTTGAAAGGACGTACCGATTGTCATCTGGCCATTTGCCAAAATCCACGCTCAGTGCCCACAGCTCTCGGATGCTTCCTTGTAGGAAGTGAGAAATTCGAAACCGGCATCCGTCTGGGCCGAATCGTAGTACCGACCCTAACGCTATCAGACTGGGGCCGATAGCGATGATGTCGTCCCGATTCACATCACCTTGTCCCTGAAGGCGTCTTGAGGCCTCGTGGCTGCGCTTCAGCTCATGAAGATGTTCTGTTGAGAATCGGGCTTCATCCCTGTCGATCAGAACGCTACAACTGGCGCACAGCCAAATCCCATTATCTATTGATCCACGTTGCTCAGGACTCATCGAGTGGTCATAGCGGCGTGCGCCTGAGCCCGATGCAGCTGCAGCGATATGAGCAGCTACGCCGATCATCGTTACAGCATTTGAGGCTTCGTCGCTGGGCCCTACTGTTGACGCTTTGCACAAGGAGCATTGATAGCTTGCCCGTAGGGCCAGGTCGCTCTTGGTTCTTTTTGGAAAATCGTCACGTGTGGTATTCATCTATGGAGTTCAACCTGGAAGGCCCATCAGGATCAGAGTGGTTGCTGAGCTCGTTTCGAGAAATTATGTTGATCTTACGGACGCTAAAACCAGCAGCGTCCTTCTATTGCCGCTGTCCAGATCAATGGCTGGGCTTGGACGTACCATGGCGAGTTTTCCTAGTCATTTCCGGTAGAACCGTATGTGTGGTTGGGGCCGATAGAACTTCAATCGTCAGACGTCAGAGTGCATTTTTGAATCAGTATTGGCTACCCTGCCTTTACATCTACATTGGTGGCCATACGATTTCACGGTAGGGAGATCATGCAGATCGAGCGCGTTGTAATTCAGAATTCAGGCTGCTTCGAGACGTCCGTCTTGGGCTTGAAGCTGGAACCACTTTGATTGTAGGGCGGAACAATTGTGGCAAAACGTCTATTGCCGAGGTGCTTCGTCGGTTGCTCGCGGACAGGGCCCCTTCTCCCGCCCCATCCCCTCGGTTCTCTCAGCAGCAAACACCCCCACTCTCAACTACCCTCAACCCCATCATTTAAGCGGTTGATGCTCTGACCAACTTGACTGATGGGGACAAGAATAATAATGAAAGACCCTTATGCCTTCGGGTTCTACAGTGCCTGTTTTGCGTTGATGGTGGTGGTTGCGGCGACTTATTACAGTGCGGCTTCCGGTGCCAGTCCTGTGCGGGCCGTGGATGCCTGGTTTGTGATTTATTCGGCTTCTTCTCTGGTAGAGACGCTGGCGATCATCGGTATCGCGGGGGTTGCGTTCAAGGCTTATGGGGCCTGGAAGCGGGATGTGCGTCAGCACAAAGCGTTGGGGGTCATCTGGGATGCCAGTGTGGCGTTCCGGGAGATCGAGATCGGGTTCAACGAATGGTTCTTCGGCCCGAATGCCGAGCTGAAAGCCGGTAATGATCCGCGTCAGATCGATTCATTGCTCAGTGCCAGTCCATTGGGACAGGCGCTGAAAGCGTTCAAGAAGCAGTGCATTCTGCTGGACAAGGTGGTGATCAAGCATCACTGGCGCTGGCTGAACCATGCCGCCGAACTCGAGATGCTGGCCCGGGCGCTGAGTGCCGAAGCATTCGGAGCCGTGGGCAAGGGCAAGATGACATATTCCGTCGTGGACTTTCTCTATGTGCATCAGGGAGAAACCTGGCAGAGAACCCAGGCCGACTGGGAAACCATCATGGCGACCATCGAAGAACAGCTCAGTGCCCTGGAAGAGACCTACGCCTGAGGCCTCTTCCTGTGCAGGCCGATCAGATGTCCAGGGTGATCTTGCCGAAGTGCTGGTTGGTTTCCTGATAGCGGAATGCTTCGACGATATCGGTCAACGGGAACGAGCGGTCCATGACCGGACGCATGCCGTTGGCGTTGATCGCTCGAATCATGTCTTGCTGCTGACTACGGCTGCCCACCAGTACGCCTTGCAGACGCAGTTGCTTGACCAGCGCCGGGACAATTGCCAGCTCCCCGGTTACGCCGGTCAGGATGCCGATCACCGAAATATGGCCACCGACCCGCGCAGCGTTCATCGACTGCTCCAGAGTCGAAGGGCCGCCGACTTCGATGATGTGATCGACGCCACGGCCACCGGTCAGTGCGCGAGCGGTTTCACCCCAGTTGCTGTCCTTGCGATAGTTGATCAGGTGATCGGCGCCCAGTTCGCGCAGACGCTCGAGTTTCTCGTCGCTGGAGGACGTGGCGATCACGGTGGCGCCGGCCATCTTGGCGAACTGCAGGGCAAAGATCGATACGCCGCCAGTGCCTTGAACCAGTACGGTATCGCCAGCCTTGAGGCCGCCATCGACCATCAGCGCACGCCAGGCGGTCAGACCGGCGGTGGTCAGGGTCGAGGCTTCGGCGTGGGTATAGCCGATCGGGGCGTGAGTGAAGGACGTGGCGCGTGCCGTGACCTGCTCACGGGCATAGCCATCGATACCATCGCCCGGAACGGTCACAAAGCCTTCAACCAGCGGCTCGCCGCTGATCCAGTCCGGGAAGAAGGTGCTGACCACCGAATCGCCGACCTTGAACTCGTCGACGCCCTCGCCCACCGCAGTGACCACGCCCGCACCGTCGGCCATGGGAATGCGCGACTCGCTGGGCCCCCACATGCCGCTGACCACCGCGAAGTCGTGATAGTTGAGGGAGTTGGCGTGCAGGCGCACGGTGATTTCACCGGCCTTGGGTGCCAGTACTCCGCTGTCGCCAACGATCACTCGGTCGTAGCCACCACCGGCCTGTACATAAATGGTTTTGTTGCTCATGGTAAATCTCCTATCGATTCAACATTATGCGAAATGACGAAATGAATACTTAAAACCCAAAGCTCAAAGCTCGTTCTTGAGCCGGTCCGCAAACTGGTCGATGGCTTGTTCATCGCGACGGAAGTAGGTCCATTTGCCTATCCGGGTGGTCTGCACCAGACCGGCGCGCTGCAGGATGGCCAGATGCGCCGAAGCGCTGGATGCCGAAAGGCAGGCCTTTGCCTGGATATGCGACATGCACACCCCTATCGCCGGATCACCGTGGTCCTGGGGAGGGAAATGGGCCTGAGGGTCTTTAAGCCACTCCATGATCATCATGCGAGTGTCATTGCCGACCGCTTTGAGTTGTTCAAGAATCATGGGCAACAACATTACGCCTTTTTACGAAATGTTCAAGCACCGATTGGAAATCGATCTATTGAGCACGGCCCGGTTTTTTAGCATGCTCTGTCGCTCCCCCCATTGACCGCGAGCACCCCGCCCCATGATGAACCTGAAATACAGCGCTCTGACCGCTTTGCTGCTGGGGCTTGCAAACATGGCTCAGGCCACGGAACCGGCTTCGCATCTGGACAAGGTGATTCAGGCTGGTCAGTTGTCGGTGTGTACCACTGGCGACTACAAGCCTTACACCTTTCTGCGCGAAGACGGCGAGTACGAAGGTATCGATATCACCATGGCACGCTCGCTGGCCAAGAGCCTGGGCGTCAAGGTCGAATGGGTGCCGACCACCTGGAAGACCCTGATGCCGGATATGGTCGCCGGCAAGTGCGACATCGGCATGGGCGGCATTTCCGTCACGCTGGAACGGCAGAAGAAAGCGTTCTTCAGTAACACGCTGGATGTAGACGGCAAGATCCCGCTGGTCCGTTGCGAAGACCAGGCCCTGTACCAGACCATCGAGCAGATCAATCAGCCATCCGTGCGCCTGATCGAGCCAGCCGGTGGCACCAACGAGGCCTTCGCCCGCGCTTACTTGCCCAAGGCACCGATTGCTTTCCACGACAACAAGACCATCTTTCAGGAACTGCTGGACAAGAAGGCCGATGTGATGATCACCGACGCCTCCGAAGCGCTGTACCAGCAGAAGCGCATGCCCGGCCTGTGCGCGGTCAACCCGACCCGTTACATGCAGTACGGTGAAAAAGCCTACCTGCTGCCCCGCGACGATGTGACCTGGAAAGGCTATGTCGACCAGTGGTTGCACCTGAGCAAAGCCACAGGTGCCTATCAGCAGGCGCTGAGCGAGTGGCTGGCGGTGCCGGGCCAGTAAGCTGCTACGGAGCCGGAGCGGGAATCACTGACAGATTCCCGCCCGGCAATGGTTGCAAGCTGTGTGCGGCTGAAATAGGTTGTTGCAAGACCAACGACTGGAAGGCGCTACACGAGCATGAAGCCCAGCAAAACCATCACTCGCGCGTTCTGCGTCGAGTTGCAGCAGGAACTGTCGATCACGGCAGCCCGGCGTGAATACTTCTCTCAGGAGCCACCGCGCTCGCGCTTCGAGTTTCTGTGTTCGAGCGAAGCCTGCCGGGCGCTGGGTGCCAAGGTGACGGGCGTTCGTTATGACGTGAAGCCTCAGGACAATCCGACCTTCGTGGCCGCTCACTTTCGCGCTAATCCTCATTACGAGCATCACGCCTCCTGCGAGTGGGTCGAGGAAGACGCCGGAGAAGCCAAGGAAGAACCCGAAGTTGAAGAAACAGATCCCCAGGCACGCATTCGCAAGGTCAAGCGCAAGCTGGATGACTACATCGATGTTTTCGATCCGGTGATCAAAGACCCGGTCAAGGAAAAGGCCGGCCCGGACAAAGCTGGCCCTCGCGCACCAAAGCCTGGCAACGACTCTCCAGCGGCAGAAGCGTCGACACCCACCGCACCGCGTTACAGTGAAACGCGCACCAATAATCTTGAGCGTCTGGTGGACAGCTACCGTCAGGCCAAGGCGCAGTTGTCGCCCGATGAGTTCAAGCTGTTGACCCTGCGGATTCCCGGTCAGGGTGAACAGTCTCTGCGCTCGTATTTTCGCCACATCAAATACGCACAGGCTGGCGACAATGGCCGGGTGCTGTATGGCGGTGGGCTGGTGGAGCGTTATGGGCTGGGCTTCAAGTTCAAGTTCTTCGACCGGCTTGAAGGCAAGCTGGTGACGCTGTACGTATCACCGGCGCAGATGCAGGCCTATCGCTCGAGTCGGTACATCGCCGAACTGTTGAGCCATGCCGATGAAGTGAAGTTCTTTACGGTCTATGCGCTGGGGAATGTCGTCAAAAGCCCGTCGGGGAAAAGCTTCAGCGTCGAAGTCGACGACTTGCGGCATCTGGCGATTGTGCTGGGGCCTGCGAAGGAGTGAGGCAAAAAACCTGCAGTCGCCAGGCTGCCTCCCACAAGTCATTTATGGCCTTGATGAATCCGCAGGAGCGGATTCATCCGCGAAATGCTTCGCGAATGAATTCGCTCCTGCGGGGCGCGTGAAATCAGACTTTCACGATCCAGCCGGCAGGCGCTTCGACATCGCCGGACTGTACGCCGGTGAGTTCAGCGTACAGCTTGCGGGTAACCGGGCCGACTTCGGTTTCACTGTGGAAAACGTGCAGTTTGTCCTTGTAGGAAATCCCGCCGATGGGCGTGATGACAGCCGCGGTGCCGCAGGCGCCCGCTTCCTTGAACTCACCGATCTTGTCGATCAGCACATCACCTTCGATAACCGTCAGGCCCAGACGACTTTGCGCCAGTTCCATCAGCGACAGACGGGTGATACCCGGCAGCACGGAAGGCGACTTGGGAGTGACGAACTCATTGTTGGCGGTGATTGCAAAGAAGTTGGCCGAACCGACTTCTTCGATCTTGGAATGGGTTTGCGGATCCAGGTAGATGCAGTCGGCGAAGCTGTGTTTCTTGGCTTCGGAGCCTGGCATCAGGCTGGCAGCATAGTTGCCACCGACCTTGGCAGCACCGGTGCCGTTCGGGGCGGCACGGTCGTAACCGGAGATGACGAAGTTGTTCGGCTTCAAGCCGCCCTTGAAGTAGGCACCAACCGGAATACAGAAGATCGAGAAGATGAACTCGGGCGCGGTACGCACGCCGATGTTGTCGCCGACACCGATCACGAACGGACGCAGGTACAGGGCACCGCCCGAACCATAGGGCGGGATGAAGCGTTCGTTGGCCTTGACGACCTGCTTGCATGCTTCGATGAACACATCGGTCGGTACGTGAGGCATCAACAGACGGGAACAGCTGCGCTGCATGCGCTGGGCGTTCTGGTCAGGGCGGAACAGGTTGATCGAGCCATCCTTGCAACGATAGGCCTTGAGGCCCTCAAAGCACTGCTGACCGTAATGCAGCGCGGTAGAACCTTCGCTGATATGCAGAATGTTGTCTTCGGTCAGGGAACCCTGATCCCAGGCACCATTACGCCAATGAGAGAGGTAGCGCTTGTCGGTTTTGATGTAATCGAAACCCAGGGTTTCCCAGTTGATGCTTTCTTGACTCATAACGCCCTCTTTCGTTTAGCCGCTGCCTGGATGAGTCAGGCCAATGGCTTATTCTGCCAGATCATTCGACGTGAAGTGAGCATCCAATAAAAAACCCTGTACCTTTCGGGACAGGGTTTTTGTTTTTCGAGTTCAGGTGCAAGTCAGAAGGCGTAGGTCACCAACAACTCTTTCGTTACCTGAAAGTCCACCGACATCATCACGCTCAGGGCAGTGATGGTGAAGATGGAGAACACGAACAGCTTGCGTGCCCAGACAGTATCGTCTGCAGCCTTGTAGCCCTTCCAGGCCATGTACAGCCAGTACATGCCCATGCCCGCTGCAACAGCGAGGTAGTTCAGACCCGCGTAACCGCCGAACGTCAACATCAGGGTCGCCACGAGGAACGCCAGGATGTAGAGCAGGATGTGACGCTTGGTGACCAGAATGCCGCGCTTGACCGGAAGAACCGGAATCTTCGCTGCACGATAGTCGTTGAAACGAAAGATCGCGATCGCATACGAGTGCGGCATCTGCCACAGGCTGAACATCACCAGTAGCGTCCATGCCGCGAAATCGAAGCTGTTGCTTACGGCGCAGTAGCCAATCACCGGAGGCATGGCCCCCGACAGGCTGCCGATCAGGGTGCCGTGCACGGATTTACGCTTGAAGTACAGGCTGTAGAGGCCCACGTAGATCACAAAGCCGATCACACCCAGCAAGGCAGCCAGAGGGTTGGCGTAGGTGTACAGCAGGCTGACACCGGCGATGCCGAGAATCGTGGCATACAGCAGTGCAAGCTTGATGGACACCAGCCCCTGCACCAGCACACGGTTGCGAGTCCGCTCCATGCGCTGGTCGATATCACGATCGATGCAGTTGTTGAATACGCAACCTGACGCTACGACCAGGGAGGTACCGATTACCGCCGCAAGAAACACGATGAAATCGATATCACCCTTGGAAGCCAGAAAAAAGCCACCTGCCACCGAAAGCACGTTACCGAAAATGATCCCCGGCTTGGTGATTTGGATAAAGTGCTTCAGGGACATCTGGTATTCCTCAATGCGCCATCATTTCGCGATGGATACTGAAAATGATCCACAGCGACAGGCCGACCAGCAGAACGATAACCAGCGTGGTGAAAGCAAACGCCATCACGTTGTTACGTTGCGCGCTCGTGAAGTCCAGGTGCAGGAAGTAATGCAGGTGCACCAGGATCTGAACGACCGCAAAGGCCAGGATGATCGCGATGGTCAGGTCTTTAGGCAGAACCGGAGACATGACCAGGGCGAACGGGATGGCAGTCAGGATGATCGACAGCACGAAACCGATGATGTAGGACTTCACGGAACCGTGGCTATGGTCTTCAGCTGGATGATGTGAATTCGCCATTTACAGGGCTCCCATCAGATAGACGATAGTGAACACACCGATCCAGACCACGTCCAGGAAGTGCCAGAACAGGCTCAGGCAGCTCAGGCGGGTCTTGTTGGTGTTGGTCAGGCCCTTTTTCTGGACCTGATACATCATGATGCCCATCCAGATCAGACCGCTGGTTACGTGCAGACCGTGCAGGCCGACCAGGGCGAAGAACGCCGACAGGAAGCCGCTGCGGCTAGGACCGTAGCCTTCGTGGATCAGGTGATGGAACTCATAGACTTCCATGGCGATAAACGCAGCACCGCACAGGAAGGTCAGGGCCAGCCAGCCCAGGACCTGGCTCTTCTTGCCTTTGTACAGCGCAAGCATGGCGAAGCCGTAAGTGATACTACTGACCAGCAGGAACGCGGTTTCCACAGCCACGAAAGGCAGCAGGAAGATGTCCTGGCCCGACGGGCCACCCGCGACACTGTTGACCATCACGGCGTAGACCGCGAAGAACGAGGCGAACAACACGCAGTCGGTCATCAGGTACAGCCAGAAGCCGTAGACCGTCATCCCACCGCTGTCGTGGTGATCGTCATGCCCATGGTCATGAGCGTCATGACCGTGGGCTCCGGAGTTGATAGCAATATTCGACATGTTTAAACCTGTTCCAGCGAGGACTTGACAGGAGTGTATGCACCGTTGGCCGCCAGGACCTTGTGATGCTCACCTTCAATACGCGCTACGTCTGCAGCCGGCACCATGTAGCCCTGGTCGTCACGTGCAGCGTGAGCAACGAAGACAGCGATGGTCGCTACCAGACTTGCACCAACCAGCCACCAGATGTGCCAGATGAATGCGAAGCCGAAGACGGTCAACAGCAGCCCCATGTACATGCCGGTAGGCGTGTTGTTGGGCATGTGGATCGCCGAGTAGTGAGCCGGAACCTTGTAGGCGGTACCTGCGCGCTTGGCGTCCGTGAATGCGTCGATGTCTTTTGCCTCAGGCAGCTCGGCAAAGTTGTAGAACGGTGGTGGCGAAGAAGTGGACCACTCCAGGGTGTGGCCATTCCATGGGTCACCAGTCAGGTCACGGTTCTTGTTGCGGTCACGGACACTGACGAACAACTGGATCAGTTGCGAAGCGATACCGGCTGCGATCAGGAACGCACCGAACAGAGCGACGTTCAGGTAGATGTTCCACTCAGGCATGTCGGTAGCGTTCAGGCGACGGGTCATGCCCAGGAAGCCCAGCGCGTACAGAGGCATGAATGCAACGAAGAAACCGCTGATCCAGAACCAGAACGCTGCCTTGCCCCACTTCTCGTTCAGGGTGAAACCGAACGCTTTAGGGAACCAGAACGCGAAGCCGGCGATGTAACCGAATACCGCACCGCCGATGATGACGTTGTGGAAGTGAGCGATTACGAACAGGCTGTTGTGCAGTACGAAGTCAGCACCCGGGATGGCCAGCAGAACGCCGGTCATGCCGCCGATCGAGAAGGTAACCATGAAGCCCAGGGTCCAGAGTACTGGCGCGGTGAAGCGCAGACGGCCCTGGTAGATGGTGAACAGCCAGTTGAACAGCTTCACACCCGTCGGAATCGCGATGAGCATCGTCGCCAGACCGAAGAAGGCGTTGACGTTCGCGCCCGCACCCATGGTGAAGAAGTGGTGCAGCCATACCATGAAGCCCAGTACACAGATCGCGCCGGAAGCGAAGATCATCGACTTGTGGCCGAACAGACGCTTGCCCGAGAACGTCGAGATGACTTCGGAGAAGACACCGAACGCAGGCAGAATCAGGATGTAAACCTCAGGGTGACCCCATGCCCAGAACAGGTTCACGTACATCATGGGGTTACCGCCCATTTCGTTCGTGAAAATGTGGAAGTCCAGGTAACGGTCGAGGGTCAGCAGCGCCAGACAGGCAGTCAGGATCGGGAACGAAGCCACGATCAGGATGTTTGCCCAGGTGCAGGTCCAGGTGAAGATCGGCATGTCCATCAGTTTCATGCCGGGAGTACGCATCTTCAGCACGGTAACCAGGAAGTTGACGCCCGTAAGTGTCGTACCCAGCCCTGATAGCTGTAGCGCCCAGATGTAGTAATCGACACCCACTCCAGGACTGTATTGCAGACCCGACAGAGGCGGATACGCAACCCAGCCGGTCTTGGCGAATTCGCCGACACCCAGGGAGATGTTGATCAGCAGCATGCCCGCTACCAGCAGCCAGAAGCTGAGGGAGTTCAGGAACGGGAAGGCAACGTCACGAGCACCGATCTGCAGAGGAAGAACGATGTTCATCAGGCCGGTGAAGAACGGCATCGCCATGAAGATGATCATGATCACACCGTGAGCGGTGAAGATCTGGTCATAGTGTTCAGGCGGCAGGAAGCCTTCGGCACCGTTCTGGGCCATGGCCAGTTGTGCACGCATCATGATCGCGTCGGCAAAGCCGCGCAGCAGCATGACCATGGCAACGATGATGTACATCACGCCGATTTTCTTGTGGTCGACGGATGTCAGCCACTCAGTCCACAGGTAGGACCACTTCTTGAAGTAAGTGATAGCCCCGACCACACCCAGACCACCGAGCGCGACAATGGCGAGTGTCACCATGACTATCGGCTCGTGGAACGGTACCGATTCCCAACTTAATTTGCCTAACATCGTTTACTCCTCTGCCCCAGCAGCTGAATTTTTGCCCTTTTCCGCACCTTCGGCACCAGCGACTTCTTTCTCACCAGGGATAAGCTTCTTGCCTGGATTCATACCTTCATACTTGTCGATGATGATCTGGAACAGGTTCGGAGTAACCGTGGAATAAAGCTCGACGGGATTGCGTTCGCTAGGTTTGGCCAGTTCAGCGTATTCAGCAGCACCAAGCTGTTTAGGTGAACTCTTGACTTCGTTGATCCAGGCATCGAAATCAGCCTGGCTGGTGGCGATAGCCTTGAACTTCATGCCGGTGAAACCCGCGCCACTGTAGTTGGCCGAGATACCGTTGAACTCGTGGTTTTCGTTGGCGATCAGATGCAGCTTGGTGTGCATGCCAGCCATTGCATAGATCTGGCCACCCAGGCCTGGAATGAAGAACGAGTTCATTACAGAGTCGGATGTAACCTGGAAATTGATCGGGGTATTGGCAGGGAAGACGATCTTGTTGACCGTGGCGATGCCTTGCTCCGGATAGATGAACACCCATTTCCAGTCCAGCGCGACGACCTGGATGGTCACGGGCTTGACGTCGGACTCAAGCGGACGGTACGGGTCCAGCGAGTGAGTGGAGATATAGGTGAAGTAGCCCAGGAAGACCAGCAGGATCATCGGGATACCCCAGACCGCTACTTCGATCTTGGTCGAGTGCGACCAGTCGGGCGTGTACTTGGCGGCCTTGTTGGACGCGCGATACTTCCAGGCGAAGACGAAGGTCAGGACAATGACCGGGATCACCACGATCAGCATCAGCAGCGTGGCGATGATGATCAGGTTACGTTGTTCGATACCCACCTGCCCTTTCGGATCGAGCAGAGGAACGCCGTCACAGCCGCTGAGCAACAGCATGCTGAACAGGGCCAAGTAGCCAAAAAACCTGGGGTACCTTGTTTTACTCATCTCACGACCTCTAAAAGCAGCTTGCGCGGTGCAGTGGGTTTCGACCGCCAACACTTTACCCTGCCAGTGCCGGCATCTTTTTTTAAATTGAACAAGGACCTGCCGGAACGCTCTGTTGCGAAACGACAAATCCGGTGGTTTTGCTATGAATTCTTATTTTGAGTCGCCGGAAACTGTCCTGCCTTTGCAGACCAATCGCCTTGCGCGCGGCCATTTCTGCGCGCTCAGAGGCCAGCATTGCGCTGCCTGTTTAGCCTGCACAGGGCGCTCCGAGCCTCAAAATTGCTGATCGCCAAGCCTGGCTGGACGATGAGTGCTGGCGATTGTAGATATGTAAATTTTTATTGACTATGCCTAATTTTGTAACAGTTAATATCAAAACTTGCAACAATCGCAAATCATTGATCTCTATGGCCAGAAAAAATGCCTCGTGAAAACGAGGCATTTTTCCATCAAAGCCCTTGCGTTCAGTAAGGTCTACGGCGATTGCGAATGACGCCAACCGGGACCAGAACAGCGGTCAGAACGAATGCTATCAGAGCCCACTGGGCCAATGACAACCCCAAGACGGGCGGATAGGGTGTGGAGCAGAAACCGCTGACCTGAAATACCAGCGGGAAAAGCGACGCCAGGGGCAGACCGTCGACGATGGGCTGCAGGGTATCGATGCCGCAGCTGACTGCCGGATGCGCCAGGGTGTAGACATGATGGCCGGCAGCCGCGATACCGCCCAGGGCACTGACGGTCACCAGAGCTTCCATCGCCGTAATGCTGCGGCGGCCCGGCATGGCGGCACCGATGAACGCGAAGATGGCGATGAACAGCAGGGCATAGCGCTGCAGGATGCACAGCGGGCATGGTGCCTCGCCCAGCACGATCTGCATGTACAGGGCGCCGCCGATCAGGGACAGGCAGATGATTCCCAGCAAGACCAGAAAACGCTTTTCGCGTCTCAGGTACAACGTGTTGTCGCTCATTCACATACCTTATCGAAATGGTGTGCAGGTGCACCGGACCAGCACTGGCACCTGCCAGGGATTGATCGCGAGTAAATACCCGCTGGCGGATGGTGCGCGATATTCGTCTCTCGCCCCGGGCAACTCAAGCGCCTGTCCGCCATACGGATGGATTTGCCAGCCGGATGGTTCCTTCGGCCCGAGACAGGGGTTGGAGCACAGAGGCGCAAAAAACAGATCTCTTCCTTATATATAGAAGGATGCGTCTTTTTGTCGCACCCAGGCACCCGGAAGGAGAAGTGCGACAGTTTACCGCAGGGCAATCCCGGGACACAGCGGGCGGCCCACAAAAGACACAATCGGTAATTCTCTTTCGTTCTGTGACGCAATCAACCGTTTGACGTCAAACAAATCAAACTGCCAGTATTGCGACCCCCGCTCTTGCGGCCGAAAACAATCCTGCATGAAGTGAAAATCACTTTTCAAGAAGAGTGAGCGAACACAGGCTTCCCCGTGCTGCGGCTCGTAAGCCGGCAGCCGGCCTGTCACTGAAAGTTGTTTTGCGCCTCTCAGCGACGAACACCTATAGCCAGAAGGTTTTTATGTCACCCAAGAACGTCCGAGCAGATTCACTTTCGCTGCTGCTGTTCACGTTACGTAGCGGCAAGCTGATGGCGATCAATCTGCTCAAGGTCAGTGAAATCATTCCCTGCCCGCCCCTGACTCACCTGCCCGAGTCCCACCCACACGTCAAAGGTGTCGCGACATTGCGTGGCGCCTCTCTGTCGGTGATCGACCTCAGCCGGGCAATTGGCGAACGGCCTCTGGCCGATCCCGATGGCGGCTGCCTGATCGTCACTGATGTCAGCCGCTCCAAGCAGGGTCTGCATGTGCAGGCGGTGAGCAAGATCGTCCACTGCCTGACGACCGATATCCGTCCACCGCCCTTCGGTTCGAGCGGCCGGTCGTTCATCACCGGCGTCACTCAGGTCGATGACGTTCTGGTTCAGGTGCTGGATATCGAGAAAGTGATTCACGGTATCGCACCGGCACAAATCGTCGTCCAGTCCGACGAACTGCCTGCCGAAGACGTCATGGCTCTGGCCCAGGCACGGATTCTGGTGGTCGACGACAGCCAGGTCGCGTTGCAGCAGTCGATCATCACCTTGCGCAATCTTGGCCTGGAATGCCACACGGCCCGCAGCGCCAAGGAAGCCATCGATGTCCTGCTGGAACTGCAAGGCACCCCGGCGCAGATCAACATCGTGGTATCCGATATCGAAATGTCCGAAATGGATGGCTATGCCCTGACCCGGACCTTGCGCGAGACGCCGGACTTCCAGGACCTGTACATCCTGCTGCACACTTCCCTGGACAGCGCCATGAACGGCGAAAAGGCCAAGCTGGCCGGTGCCAATGCCGTTCTGACCAAGTTCTCGTCCCCCGAGTTGACCAAATGTCTGATCGAGGCGGCACACACAGTCATGGCCCAGGACAACTGATCCGCAGTACGTCCCGGGCCACAGCCCCCTCAAGGACCGACGCCTCGACCCGGCATTACTGGTTGATGCGTCGTGACCTCGGGCAGCCAGTGCCTGAACCCCACTGGCCTGCCGCCATCCGCCCGCACCCCTTCACCCTCGATCAAGCACCAGTGATTCACCGCCTGCTCACCCTGGGTTATCGGGACGGCAGCGGAAGCGTGCCGGACTATCGCCAATGGCTGAACGCTTTCGAACATGACCCGGAATTCGATACCGGGCTGTGCTTCGTCGCCGTGGACGATCAAGGACCGGCCGGCGTAATTACCTGCTGGACCAGCGCTTTCATCAAGGATCTGGTGGTTCACCCACGTGCCCGACGCCAAGGTGTGGCCATGGCATTGCTGACGCTGCTGTTCAACCACTTGCGTCAACGCGGCGAACCCCGGGTCGACCTGCTGGTCATGGAAAACAATCTGATGGCGCGGCAACTGTACGAAAAAACGGAAATGTCCTACGTCCGGCGTTCGGCAATCGAAGAAACCTGATCTGGCATAATCGACTCCCGATAGTGTGGAGGCCAATCATGAAATCACTTATCGCACTGCCGATAATCCTCTGGGCAATTGTCGACCAGGCCAGCGCGGCCACCCCGCAAGCCTGGAACGCTCTGGACAGGGCCATGCTCGACAGTTGCCTCAAGGCCAGCCAGCTCAAGGACAGCAAACCCGTCGGCGGCAACGCCCTGTTCGATGACCGGATCGGCTACAGCGCCCTGCTGTTGCAAGGCCGCTATCCCCAGAAACACATGAACAACCGCAAGGGCACCGAACTGTGCCTGTACAACCGCAAAAGCCGACAGGCCAGCGTGACCGAATGGGACAGCATCCCCCTCAAGTAACACGCGCTGGCGCACAATTTGCTTCGTGACCTGTCCAGGTCGTGGCTGACAGCAACTCGCTGGCGGTCCTGGCACCTATCCTGAACGGGTTACAGAAACAATGAACACTCGGTTTTCCTGCGTAGGCTGCGGCAGTTGCTGCACCGATCACCATGTTCCCCTGACGCTGCTCGAAGCCACGCAGTGGGCGGCTGACGGCGGTACGGTGATCGTGTTGACCGAAGCGTTTCTGAGTGATGGCTACGGTGTTCCCCACGAGCAACTGCCCCACGCCACCCGCCGCTCGACGGTGGTGAACAGCGGTTCTGCGCAGGCTTACGTAGCAATCACTTTCGCCGCCTACAACGTGGGGCGTTGCCGGAATCTTGACGCAGAAAACCTCTGCCGCATCTACGAGCGTCGGCCGCTGGTATGCCGCATCTATCCGATGGAGATCAATCCGCACATTCCCCTGCGCCCTGAAGCCAAGGACTGCCCGCCGCACTCCTGGGAACAGGGTCCGGATCTGATCGTGGGCAACAGGCTGGTGGACACTCAACTGATGGAGTTGATCGAACAATCGCGTCAGGCCGACCGGGACGAGATCGCGACCAAGCAGTCGATCTGCCAGCTATTGGGGATTCGTACCACCGCGCTCAAGGGCAACGGGTTTGTGGCTTATCTGCCGGACATGCAGGCTTTTGCGGCAGCCATCGAGCAGGTCACCACCCGCACGGAGCCGATTTCGTCCGATGCGGGCTGGGAGTTTCATGTGGCCGGGCAAGAGGTCATCCACACCCTGGAGATGGCCGGGGCCGAGGTGACGACCTGCGACCCGACGTCCTACATGTTCATTCCCTTGCAGTCGGCCTGATGCCGGTCAGCGCTTGCCCATCGAACGACGGGTTCCGGCAGGTGCGGCACCGGGAGTCTTGTGGTGCGAAGACTTGTTCGACTTCTGATACCAGGCCTGGTCCTTCTTGGCCTGCGCGAACTCGGAAGGTTTGAACGGAAAGCTGAACGGGGCAATCGTGGTTTTCTTTTCCGTCTGCGGCGCTACGTCGGTGACGGCTTCTGGAGCTGGTGTTTGTTCGGGGGTGGTCATGGCGACACCAAAAGTCGAAATGGCCGGGCACATGCCCGTGGGCGCGCAGCATACCTCAATCGTTTAACGCGTGCCCGACCGGACATCGCCCACGGTCTGGTGTCACTTGTAGAACAGATCCACCATCACCTCGGCTTCGAACGGCCCCGCCTTGGGCCGGGTTGTCTGCCACAGCAGTTCGGCATTGAAATCCGCGCGTGCCGTCTGACTATCGCCCAGCAGGTCGGCCAGATGAAACAGTTCGTTATAACGCAATGGCAAGTTGCTTCTCTCGCTCACGATACGAATCCCCAGCGAACTGTTGTTGCCCGGCACCAGTACATCTCCGGCAAGGTGCCCCGTCACTGGCCTGAAGCGCGCATTGAGGCTGAACGGTGATTCGCAGCTGCGACTGGTCAGCAGTGAAAACGGACGTCTGGCAAATACCCTTCCCACCTCGACCCGCTGAATGCCGATGGAGCCGAACTCCAGTGTTTCAGGCATCACCTGCAGTTGTGCTTCACAGGCGATAAAGCGCAGGCCATTGAGGTTGTTGATGACATAACTGAGGTTGCGTCCCGGAGCCGGGTCCAGACCGGCTGCGCCGTCGAGCTGGAAGACGCGGTAATCGATCAGGTCGCTGGCCACTCCCGAAGGCGGAGTCGGCCCGTACTTTTGCACGAACACTGAAAAGGCCAGATTGAAACGGGCCTTGGGGCACGCACCGATATTGGAATCCCCTTCATGACAGACCGGAACGGACTGCCGGATACCGATGCGCCCGCCGGTCTGCAGGTAATCCACGCCATCGATGGTCAGACCGGCACGAATGCCCTGGCCGATCATCTTGTTGTCCGGGTTGAGGTAGATGAAGATTTCCTGTGCCACCGACTGCTGCCCTTCCCTGGCACATTCGACCTGAATATCGAGTCGCTCGGAGCGCCAGATCACTTCGCCGTTGGGAACCGAGGCCGGTATGGCGACCGTGCTGCTCAAGTCGCCATGAATGGCGGACTCACCCGAGCCCTGGGTCTTGCACACCAGAGCAAAACCGGTGGCCGGACTCAGTGCCGCTACAAGAACGAGGGGTTTCAACCAGCGACTGGCCGGAAAACAGGTCATATCAGCATTCTTCCTGGAGTGGGATGGTGTCAGTGAACGGCATTCGCCCGTTCAACCGCGTGCAATAGGAGCGCTGACCGCCATAGTCGGTCAGCCCCTTGAAGGAAAAGACTTGTGGCCGGGCCCGGCGCGGCATCGGCAACTCGAGACGAGCGCCCGGCTCCAGCAGCAGGTAATCGCTGAGCAGAAAGTCATCGAGCTTCACCGCTTGGAGGGTGGCGTGATAAGGCGTGGGGTTGCTGACGCGAACAGCGTCATCCGTCAGGCTCCAGCCCAGAAGCCCGACTGTTTCAGCCGGGTCGCCCGGCAGGCCGGAAGGTCGGTAGAACACATTGATACGCTGACGCACGGCGATATTGAGCTGATTGATGCCCTCACGCCGCCGCGGCACTTCCAGAACGTACAGGTGCAGCAATGACTCGCGATCTTCGGGCATGCCTGTGCCCTGATACAGCACCCGCAATTCCTGCCTTGCGCCTGCTGGCAGACGGGAAAAATGCGGAGTGACGACAAAGGGCAGAACCGTTCGCTGCTCCCTGGCGGTTTCGTCACTGTCCTGAGGAGCGCTCAGCCAGACCTGGATGAGCACATCATGTTCACCGGGATTGCTGGCCTGGATACTGGCTTCGCGAAAGGTACCTTCAAAAATCAGTCGCGTACCCGCCAGCGAAACCACCGCCTGCGCATTGCCGCTCACCCAGCAGAGCAGCGCAAATATCATGCGACGCAATCCCCGGCTCATTGGCAAACCACCCTGAGCCGCTCATAGGCATGCGCGGGGTTTCTGGGCGGAAGAGTGAACGGAGCCCGACAGCTCTGCCCCGACCATTGCACCTGCAATACGCCACTGTCTTTCTCGCTGAGCACCAGTGCCTGACTGTGGGGATCGACAATGGCCAGACTCCTGCCCTGTTCATCCTCGACACTGGCCCCCAGAGGAATCTGGCTGGCATCGGCACGTACCAGCTCGAACTGCACACGTCGGCCCTGGGATGCCTTGAAACTCACCAGAGGTATTGCGCCACGACGCGGCACGATCTGGCTGATCGCGTTTTCCAGTTCGATATCGGCACCCAGTTGTCGGGTGTCCAGCGAAACCCAGTTGGTGCGATAAGGCTGGGCGTATGGCAGGACCGCATAGCCATTGTCCGAGGTTTCCACATTACTGTAGGACTTCAGTCGGGCGCCTCCCACCTCCGGTACCTGAACCAGGGCGAAGGTTTCTCCCAGCGGCTGCCCCAGGTTGATCCCGCCACCATGAGCCACCAGCGAACCCGATGCGGCCAGGGTCAAGGCATCATAATCACGCCCCCGGCTGTAGCCCGTCTCGAAACGCCCGTAAGACGTCGTGACATTGAGCTTGCCGGCACCGAAGTTGCCGGAGGTGCTGTCATGCCCGGCCTGTAACGAGTAGAACAGGTCGCGCCGGTCCAGCACCTGACCGTTGACTCCGCTCTGCAGGTTGTATTCACCGTTATCGTCGCGCACGGCATTGAACGAAAGACGCGAAGAACCCGGCTTGTCTCCCAGCGGCAAGGTCATGCTCAGAGCCAGACGGTTGTCGTTTTCACTTCTGCCCTGGGTGCCGGATGTCTGATTGCGCTCCAGCGACAGGCTGTAATTCAAGGTACGCCAGGCCGCGTTGTAGGACAGATACAACTGACGGGTCTTGCCGGACAGATTCCAGTAGCGCTGTTCGGAAGCGGTCAGGCTCAGCGAGCCGGTCTGGCTGGGCAGGACCTGAGTGACGTTAAGCTCCAGACGGTCCCGGGCCCGGCCATTGGCGAGCAGCCCCGGTCGCTCGTCCGTTTCACTGACATGCTGGTTGAGGGTCCGGTATTGCTCGGTGGAATAACGATAACCGGCCACTGCCAGTGTGGTGCTGGTGACATCCAGCGTGTTGGCATAACGCACCCGCATACTCTGACCGCTGCGGGTCTGTCGCTTCAGTTCGCTGTTGGAATGGGTGATATCGAAAGACACGGCTCCCAGACCGGTATTGACCCCGGTCCCGATATTGGCGGCGTTGTAGTCTTCAGCCACTTGCAGGCCGCCAAAGCCGGTAACCCGTTCGGAAAGACCGTAAATGACAGCGGCGCTGGTGAAGTTCGGCGAGGCCTGATGATCGTCGTTGCTGTCCACCTGACCGGCGGCGAGGCTGTAGCGAAACGAGCCGGCCGGCACCATGATCGGCAAGGAGGCATACGCCTGGGTAAAGCTACGGCGTCGCCCGTCTGCCTCGATGATGGTCACCAGCAGATCCCCATTGGAACCGCTCGGGTAAATGTCGGTGATCTCGAACGGGCCGGGCGAAACATTGCCGCTGTAAAGCATGAAACCGTTCTGCCGGACCTCGACCGTGGCGTTGGTTTCGGCAGTGCCACGAATCACCGGTGCATAGGTGCGCTCGCTATCGGAGAGCATCCCGTCATCGGACGCCATGGTGGCGCCCTTGAAACGCACACTGTCGAATACTTGGGAATCGGTAAAGGTTTCCCCCAGCGTGAGCTGGCTCTTGAGTGCCGTGATATCGCGTTGCGCGAAAGTGCGGTTGCTGCGAAAGCGACTTGGCCGATCATCGCCATGCACCAGCGAGGACTCGTTGCGCAGTCGCCAGGCCCCGAGATTGAAGCCATTGCGCAGCCCGAGGTAATACTGGTCCGAGCGCTGCCCACGTTGACCGCGCCTTGAGCCATTGAAGTTGTAATTGATGAAACCGGCTGTCTCTCCCTGATCCCAGAGTTCCGGTGACACATAACCCCGCCTGCTGCGCGCCATGGCAGCCTGCGGAACACTGATATCGAGACGCAGGGCATCAGGCCGGTAATCGACGCGGGCGAATTCGATGTTGCTCGCCAGATCGAAACATTCCTGCCCGTCGGTCACCGTCAAACGCTGCGGGTCCAGCCCGAAACTCTGCAACATGTCCGGGTCAAGACAGGGCTCGACAAGACCGGAGGTTTCGTTGCGGCTGAATGTGATATCCCGGCGACCGCTCAGCGTGCGGTTGACATACACATCCACCCGGTAAGTACCGGGTAATACACTGTTGGAGCGCAGAAACTCCTGAAGATCGGGGGGCTGGTCGCTGCCTTGAATGAAAGCCGTATTGAACCTGACCGGCTGTGCGCCTTGCCTCTCTGCCGATACCACAGTGAACGCCGTCATACACAGGCTCACCCCCGCAATCGCCAGCCGACATCGCAGCCATGACCGTCGGGGATTGCCTTTGATCCAGTTTGCTCTGCCATGCAGACCCGGGTCTGTCAGAACTTTCTTGTTCTTCTGGTGGTGCCATTCCATTAGCTGTTTTCACTCTACTTCGCAGATCTTACGTGCAGCGGAATCCTTTCACGCAGGCGCACGACTACCGAGTCACTGTTATCGTCAGTACTCAAAGGGTTGAGAATCAATAAAAGCGTCCAGGCTAATATTTGAGAGTTATCGCTATCGGGTTTTACTGGCCAAAGTGACTTGCTCGCCCTTGAGGGTCGCTTGATAAGGCACCTGCCCACCGAAGTCATTGATGCTGATGAAACTCAGCGCCACAGGCCCGTTGCCGGACTTGTGCATCAGCGTCAGGCGCAGACTCTGGCCCGGCGAAAGCATATGGCTTTCGAGACTCGCCAGTTCCTTGCCGCCCTGACGGGTGGACAGCTTGAGCATCGAGACGTGATAAGGGCCTGGATTCTCGACCTCCAGTACATCGCCCTTGAGCAGACGCCAGCGCAACATTTCCGGGGCCTGCGCCGGATCTTCCTTCAGCCCCTGAGGCCGAAAGAACACCTTGATGCGCTGACGTATCGCAATCTGCAGGGTATTTTCCGAGGCGGTCTGGGGAATCTCCTGCACATTGAGCCAGAGCACCGACTCCCGGTCTTGCGGCAAACCGGTCCCGGCATAGATGATGCGCAACAGTTGCCGACTGCCGCCTGCCATGCGGGCAAGAGCCGGAGCCACGACAAAAGGCAGGTTCGCAGCGACCTTGTCCGTGCCGCTCGGCGCTTCCAGCCAGGACTGCAGAAGAATTTCTCCGCCGCCACTGTTGTGCACGCCAAAACTGGCTTCCTTGTCACCGCCCTGATAAATGACCCGCGTGGTATTGAGCACAATGCCCGCCTCGACGGCCGACATCCACAACCCGACCGCCAGAACGATGGCAGAGCGAAAAGAAGTAAATAACATGGGTGACATTCGCATTGAGTTCGGCATGAGGCAGGGCGAGCGATGCTCACCCTGCCGTTTCATTACTCGTAGTCCAGCACGAAAGGCATGAAACCATCGGCATTACCCGGATTGGTCGGTGTGCCATTGAGAACATAAACGGCACCGAAGTTGATTTCTGCCGTTGCACCACCCGCACCATCCTTGATCAGGGTGTTGTCGATGGTTTCGTTACCGCTCAGGTCCATGAGTACATTGGATGCATTAAGCAGACCGATACCGACACCGTCGGCAGCACCGGTGGTGCGCAACAGTTTCGGATCATTGTTATCCAGACCACTGCCATTACGGGCGGTAAAGCGCATTTTCACCATGTTGTACTGATCGGCACCGGCACTGCAGTTGACCAGTAGCTGAATAGGCATCGCCGTTTCGAGTTTGCTTTCGCTCGAAAGGCCGATATCGGAAAACGAAACATTTCCAAGATCGACATTGATTTCACCAGGGTTGGTACCCGGACTGACACCCGTGCCTGGAGCGACATCACAGGAAATATTGGTCAGCGTTCCATTGAATATCAACTTACCGTTGTTGGCGGCGTTAGCCATGCCCGTAGCACCCAACCCCAGAACGCCCATTACAGCTAATGTGAGAGACAGCTTTTTCATACCAACGACATTCCTTGTGTTATTTCGTGTGTGCCCACTATCGGACGGCGAGCACTATAGGTCCCGGACTTTTTAGCCGCTGTCAGGCTAATGACTTTGAAATATGAGATAGGCCAACTTGAATTGCAGGACGTTTCTGTAGGAAATATTAAAAATGCCCTACAGACCTTATAAAGCGAGGCCTGCATAGAAAGACAGAGTAAAACGGTCAACCAAAGATTGTATTTAGGCAATCCTGTTCGGCTTTTCTTCGGCACTAAAAAAACCGTAATGCTTTCCTGCATGACGGCTCATGAAAAAACGAGATTATTGATACGTCACTATGATCAATCCTGTCTGACTTTTGTCCGGATTCTGTATGCCTGTCTGCAAGGCAACGGGCAATGCTTCATATTGCAGGGTAAACGGAATGTCCTTCTCTGCGCAGGCATCGCGTGCGGCACTGATCTGTACCCTGACACCGGAAATCTGCAAGTAACGAACTTCATTATCTGTCACGCCGGCGGAAGCCTGTGCAACATGACAGCCGGTATTGACCAGTTGCCCAGTAAACTTCAGTGCGTCGCTTTGCGCCATACCGGACGCAGATAAAAGCATTACAGAAGTTCCCATAAAAGCAGCCAGTTTTCGAGCGCTGGGTACAGCCTCGAGAAACTTTCTCCACACCGACGCCTCGCGCTTCATGGCACTACTCCGTTTGATCAACCGACAGATTTGAGTTAAGTCGACAAAAGGATCAACCGCCAGAAAAATCGTACATTACTTGTAGGACTTTTCTCATAGATAGCACGAAGTTTCTGAAAATAGATATGCAATAACTTCATGCATCAGGACCATGAGTATTTCAAGCGTCTTCCAATGCAACCTGAAATAGCTATCGCCCGAAACGCGTCGTTCTTGATGCTGCGCCTCGCTACAGGACGCTAGCTGACAATTCTGACAGCTAAAAGTCATTCTACTGACCGGGTTTACCCGCTATAAGGAGCACCAGACATCATGGTTTCTCACTTGACCCTCCCGGCGCCTTCTTCACATGCGTAAACAGACCAGAATCGTCCTTGCTGTGGCCACCCTCGCAACGCTTGCCGCGATTGCTGCCTGGAACTTGACGCGTCCTGCTGCAATCAAGACAAACACGCCGGTCGCCGTTCCGGTCAAGGTGATCAATGTCACTGCCGAGGATGTGCCACGCTTCGTGACCGGAATAGGTTCGGTCCTGTCGCTGCAGAGCGTGGTGATTCGCCCGCAGGTGGACGGCATCCTGACCCGGCTGCTGGTTAAGGAAGGACAATCGGTAAAAGCTGGCGACCTGCTGGCAACTCTGGATGACCGCTCGATTCGTGCCACCCTCGAACAGGCCCGCGCACAACTGGCCCAGAGCCAGGCGCAACTGGATGTGGCGCAGGTGGACCTCAAGCGCTATCGCCAGCTTACTGACGACAACGGCATCTCCAGGCAGACCTTCGATCAGCAACAGGCCCTGGTGCGCCAGCTCACGGCCACCGTGCTCGGTAACCAGGCAAACATCAATGCCGCCCAGGTACAGCTTTCCCACACCCAGATTCGCTCGCCGGTGACGGGTCGGGTCGGTATTCGCAATGTGGACGAAGGCAACTTTCTGCGTGTCAGCGATGCCACCGGAATGTTTTCCGTCACTCAGATAGACCCGGTTGCGGTGGAGTTCTCCCTGCCACAGCAAATGCTGCCGACCCTGCAGACACTGACCGCCAACCCTGCTGCGGCGGCAGTCAAGGCTTACCTGGGCGACGGTGCCAACGGCACGCTGCTGGGGGAAGGCAAACTGTCGCTGATCGACAATCAGGTATCGCCCACCACTGGCACCATTCGCGCCAAGGCGCAGTTCGACAACCGCGACGAAAAACTCTGGCCCGGACAACTGGTCACGGTAAAGATCCAGACCGGCATCGAACGCAACTCGCTCAAGGTCCCGCCGCAAGTCGTGCAGCGTGGCATCGACCAGCATTATGTGTATCGGGTCACGGATGAACAGAAAGTCGAAGTGGTGCCCGTCACAGTGCTTTATCAGGACAGTGACCTGACCCTGATCAGCGGGCCGAAGGTTGGTGACGTACTGGTCAGCGACGGGCAGTCGCGACTCAGGCCGGGGACACGGATCGAGGTGGTGAGAGAATCGCCACAGCCTGCCTTGCTCAAGGTGGGGAGCGCGCAATGAAAGGTCGCGGCTCGATCTCGGCCTGGTGCATCGATCATCCGGTCGCCACGCTGCTGCTGACGTTTGCCCTGGTATTGCTGGGAGCCATTGCCTTTCCGCGCCTGCCCATCGCGCCGTTGCCGGAAGCAGAGTTTCCGACCATCCAGGTCAGCGCCCAGCTTCCCGGCGCCAGCCCGGAAACCATGGCATCCTCGGTGGCCACGCCCCTTGAAGTGCAGTTCAGCGCCATACCGGGCATGACCCAGATGACGTCCAGCAGTGCGCTGGGCTCGACCAACCTGACCCTGCAATTCACCCTCAACAAAAGCATCGATACCGCCGCCCAGGAAGTCCAGGCCGCCATCAACACCGCCGCAGGGCGCTTGCCCGCCGATCTGCCCAATCTGCCGACCTGGCGAAAGGTCAACCCGGCCGACAGCCCGGTGTTGATCCTCAGTGTCAGCTCCAGTCTGATGCCCGGCACCGAACTGAGCGATATCACCGAAACCCTGCTGGCCAGGCAGATCAGTCAGATAGAAGGCGTTGGCCAAGTGGCAATCGCAGGGCAGCAACGCCCGGCGATTCGCATCCAGGCGGCACCGGAAAAACTCGCTGCACTGGGCCTGACCCTGGCCGATATACGCCAGTCCGTACAGCAGACCAGCCTGAACCTGGCCAAGGGTGCCTTGTATGGCAAGGACAGTATTTCCACGCTGTCTGCCAACGACCAGTTGTTCAAACCCCAGGATTACGCGCAGTTGATCGTCTCCTACAAGGACGGCGCGCCCGTGCACCTCAAGGATGTGGCACGGGTCATCAACGGCTCGGAAAACGCCTACGTCAAGACCTGGTCCGGTGACCAGCAGGGCGTCAATATCGCGATCTTCCGCCAGCCAGGTGCCAACATCGTCGATACCGTGGACCGCGTTCAGCGCGAGCTGCCGCGACTGCGGGAAATGCTGCCGGCATCGGTAGACGTTTCAGTGCTCAACGACCGGACCCGCACCATCCGTGCCTCGCTGCATGAAGTCGAACTGACTCTGCTGATCGCCGTCTTGCTGGTGATCGCAGTCATGGCGCTGTTCCTGCGCCAGTTGTCTGCCACCCTGATCGTCAGCAGCGTCCTGGGCGTATCGCTGATTGCCAGCTTCGCGATGATGTACGTCATGGGCTTCAGCCTCAACAACCTGACCCTGGTGGCGATTGTGGTGGCCGTCGGCTTCGTGGTCGACGACGCCATCGTGGTGGTGGAGAACATCCATCGCCACCTTGAAGCGGGCCAGAGCATGCGCGAGGCGGCGATCAAGGGTTCGGGGGAAATCGGCTTCACGGTGGTGTCGATCAGTTTCTCTCTGGTGGCTGCCTTCATTCCGCTGCTGTTCATGGGCGGCGTGGTCGGGCGACTGTTCAAGGAGTTTGCCCTGACAGCCACGGCGACCATTCTGATTTCTGTCGTGGTGTCCCTGACCCTGGCCCCGACGCTCGCCGCCATGTTCATGCGTGCTCCCAAGCACGACCAGCACCAGAAACCCGGGTTTGGCGAACGACTGCTGGCACTCTATGAGCGCGGCTTGCGCAAGGCACTGGCTCATCAGCGCCTGACACTCGGCGTATTCGGCCTGACCCTGGTGCTGGCCGTTGTCGGCTATGTGGCGATCCCCAAAGGCTTCTTCCCGGTCCAGGACACTGCGTTCGCCCTTGGCACCACCGAAGCGGCAGCCGATATCTCCTATCCGGACATGGTGAAGAAACATCTGGAACTGGCCAAGATCGTCGGCGCAGACCCGGCGGTGCTGGCGTTCTCGCATTCGGTGGGCGTCAGCGGCAGCAACCAGACCATCGCCAACGGCCGCTTCTGGATTTCTCTCAAGCCACGGGCGCAGCGGGACGTATCGGTCAATGAGTTCATCGACCGCCTTCGACCGAAACTGGCCAAGGTGCCCGGCATCGTGCTTTATCTGCGTGCCGGACAGGACATCAACCTCAGTTCCGGCCCCAGCCGCAGCCAGTATCAATACGTGCTCAAGAGCAACGATGGCGACCTGCTCAATACCTGGACCCAGCGCCTGACCGAAAAACTGCGCAGCAACCCGGCCTTCCGCGACCTGTCCAACGACCTGCAACTGGGCGGCAGCGTGACCCATATCGAAATCGACCGCAGCGCCGCCTCACGCTTCGGACTGACCACCGCCGATGTCGATCAGGCACTCTACGACGCCTTCGGCCAGCGGCAGATCAGTGAATTCCAGACCGAGGTCAACCAGTACAAGGTCGTGTTGGAACTGGATGCGCAACAGCGCGGCAAGGCCGAAAGCCTGAACTATTTCTATCTGCGCTCGCCCCTGACCAACGAGATGGTGCCGCTGTCGGCAGTGGCCAGAGTCAGCCCGCCGACCATGGGTCCGTTGTCCATCAGCCATGACGGCATGTTCCCGGCCGCCAACCTGTCATTCAACCTGGCCTCGGGCGTGGCGCTGGGCGATGCGGTACGCATGCTGGATGAGGCCAAGAAAGACATCGGCATGCCGGCGGCAATCATCGGCAACTTCCAGGGTGCAGCCCAGGCTTTCCAGAGTTCGCTGGCCAACCAGCCCTGGCTGATTCTCGCGGCGCTGGTGGCGGTGTACATCATTCTGGGCGTGCTCTACGAGAGTTTCGTCCACCCGCTGACCATCATTTCCACCCTGCCCTCGGCGGGCATCGGTGCGCTGTTGCTGCTGTGGCTGATGGGCCAGGACTTTTCGATCATGGCGCTGATAGGCGTAGTACTGCTGATCGGCATCGTCAAGAAAAACGGCATCCTGCTGGTGGACTTCGCGCTCGAAGCCCAGCGCGAACAAGGCATGACGCCACGGGAGGCGATCTACGAAGCCTGCCTGACGCGCTTCCGACCGATTATCATGACCACCCTCCCCGCCCTGCTCGGTGCCCTGCCGTTGATGCTCGGTTTCGGGGTCGGTGCCGAACTGCGCCAGCCGCTGGGGATTGCGGTGGTCGGTGGCCTGCTGGTCAGCCAGATGCTGACGCTGTTCACCACGCCGGTCATTTATCTGCAACTGGAACGGCTGTTCCATCGCCGCCAGCCAGAACCTGCGCCAGCGCTGGCCATCCACAAGTGAGAGTCGTCCCATGCGCGTGCTGATTATCGAAGACGAAGAGAAAACAGCGGATTACCTGCATCGCGGTCTGACCGAGCAAGGCTATACCGTGGACCTGGCACGGGACGGCATCGAAGGGCTGCACCTGGCCCTGGAAAACGAATACGCGGTCATCATTCTCGACGTGATGCTGCCGGGCCTCGATGGCTTTGGCGTGCTGCGCGCCCTGCGGGCGAAAAAGCAGACGCCGGTGATCATGCTGACCGCACGCGAGCAGGTGGATGACCGGATTCGCGGCCTGCGCGAAGGGGCCGACGATTATCTGGGCAAACCCTTTTCCTTTCTGGAACTGGTCGCCCGCCTGCAAGCCCTGACCCGGCGCAGCGGCGGTCATGAGCCGGTACAGATCAGCATCGCCGATCTGTGGATCGACCTTATCAGCCGCAAGGCCACTCGCGCCGGGGTGCGCCTGGAACTGACTGCCAAGGAGTTTTCGCTGCTCAGTGTGCTGGCCCGGCGTCAGGGGGAAATCCTCTCCAAGACCTCGATTGCCGAGATGGTCTGGGACATCAATTTCGACAGCGACGCCAACGTCGTCGAAGTCGCGATCAAGCGCCTGCGCGCCAAGCTCGATGGGCCTCACGAACACAAACTGCTGCATACCATTCGCGGCATGGGCTATGTGCTGGAGAACCGCAGTGCGGACTGATTCCATCGCCCTGCGCCTGAGCGGCCTGTTCGCGCTGGTTGCCTTCGGGGTGTTTCTGCTGATCGGCTGGGTCTTGTATCTGCAGGTCGACAAGGGCCTGGATCTGCTGCCCAAGGCCGAGGTGGATGCGCGCTACAGCGTGCTGGAGTCTGCGGTCAGTCGCTTCGGCAACCCCGAGCACTGGGGCAAGATCAAGAACAAGCTCAGCCTGCTGAGCGAGGAAGACAAGCGTATCCGTTTCTGGGTGGTCAGCGACAATCCGCTCTACGAATACGGCAATCCCGATGCCCAGATCCGCCGTCTGGCCCACGGCCCATTGGGCATGCACGAGTTCAGGCTGGCCGATCATCCGTACCCTTTCAAGGTGCTGGTCAGCGAGTTCCCGGCCAAGGACCAGCGCCCCACGCTGCGCTTCATGACGGCCATCGACACAGAGACGTTCTGGCATACCCAACACTCGCTGCTGATTGCCCTCATCAGCCTGGCAGTGGTCGGTGTCGTGCTGGCTTCGGTCCTGGGTTACTGGGTGGCGCGCATTGGCCTGCGACCGCTGGCCAGTCTCTCCTGGGAGGCCAGCAAGCTGTCGCCGCCTCACTTGTCCGGTCGTCTGCGCCTGTCACCACTGCCCCCGGAGCTGGAACAGTTCGTCACCTCTTTCAACTCGACCCTGGAACGTGTCGAGCAGGCCTATTCACGGCTGGAATCCTTCAACGCCGATGTGGCCCATGAACTGCGTTCGCCGCTGACCAACCTCATCGGCCAGACCCAGGTGGCCCTGACCCGGGGTCGTTCGGCCGAGCATTACTTCGAGGTGCTGCAATCGAATCTCGAAGAACTGGAGCGGCTGCGCTCGATCATCAATGACATGCTGTTCCTGGCCAGCGCCGACCAGGGCAGCAAAGCCACGGAGCTGACCTGCGCCTCTCTTGCCGAGGAAGTCGCCACCACCCTCGATTATCTGGATTTCATTCTGGAAGACGCTCAGGTCACAGTCGAAGTACAAGGTGATGCCAGCGTTCCCATCGAGAAAGCCCACTTGCGTCGTGCCCTGATCAATCTGCTACACAATGCAGTGCAACACACCGGCCCCGGTCAGGTGATACGTGTAGATATTCAGCCAGGCAGCGAACATGTCAGCATCGGCATCGCCAACCCCGGACCGCCAATAGCGCAAGAGCATCTGCCCAGGCTGTTCGAGCGTTTCTATCGGGTAGACGCTTCACGCAGCAACAGCGGAGCGAATCACGGGCTGGGCCTGGCAATCGTCAAAGCCATTGCCCTGATGCATGGCGGTACGGTCTTTGTGAGAAGCGAACAGGGTTTCAATACATTCGGAATCCATTTACCGCTCTAACTGCGGCGTCATAAAAATCACGTCAACAAACAGCACATAGAGAAACTACGCTTATTCGGATTTCGCCCCGGAAAAGCCGCCCTTACTTGAATTAATTTCTATCTTTTCATAAAGAGCGTGATATATATCCGGGCCTCGACCGCTCTGTTCCGGAAGTACAACGGCTGCGATGAATTCTCCTGTAACCGTGCAACCTGCACCCTATAAATGGACGCGTTCCGAAAAAGTGCTCATCGGCGGCAGTTCGCTGTCGATGCTTGCCATTCTGCTCATTGTCGCGTTCCTGCTGGCTCGCGAACGTGCCGACGCAACATCGTCTGCGGCCCGTACAGCGTCCAATATCGTTCAATTGATCAATGCCGATGTCATGCGCAATGCCGAGCTGTATGACACTTCATTGCAAGGCATTCTCAAGTCATGGAAACGCCCTGACCTGCCGGACATTTCAGCGGAGCTGCGACAACTTGTCCTGTTCGACCGCTCTACAATAGCGCCCTTCAAAGGCGATATGGTTCTGCTGGATAAAGACGGAAAGATTATTGCCGACTCGCTGTCGGTCATTCCACGCAACGATAACTTTTCAGATCGTGAATATTTCCAGTACCACCTGAAAAACACCTCCCCGGATCTGCACGTCAATGGCCCATTCAAGACCCGCTGGGGCAATCCGGACTGGTGCATCAGCCTCAGCCGTCGCCTGTCCGGCCCCAATGGCGAGTTTGAAGGCGTCGCCAGTGGCGTCATGCGTCTGGTGTATTTCAGGGAACTGTTCAAAAGCCAGGTCCTGGACAAGGGCAGCAGTATCAGCCTGATCACGGCGCAAGGCACCATGCTGGTTCGCTACCCCGATGTCGAAGGCCAGGATCTGACCGGCAAGGATTACAGTGCCTCGGATAACTTCAAACGTATCGTGCAGGAAGGCACCGGCAGCTTCACGGCCATGTCCTCCCAGCTCAAGTCCATGCGTTTCTATACCTTTTCCCGGGTCGGCGACTTGCCCCTGATTGTCGTGATCGGTCAGGCCGAAGAGGAGGTCTATACCGTCTGGAGGCGCAATGCCTGGCTGGTGGGCAGCGCTACCGGTGTACTGTGCATCGGGATCATGTGGCTGACCTTTCTGCTGTGCCGCGAACTGCGCCGCCGTCACCAGGCCGAAGACCAACTGGCAAGCCTGGCCGCCACCGACGGCCTGACCGGGCTGGCCAACCGGCGTCAGCTCGATGATGCAATGGACATCGAATGGGCGCGGGCACTGCGCTCCGGCAAGCCTTTATCGCTGCTGATGATAGACGTGGACCACTTCAAGGCCTTCAACGAATGCCATGGTCATCAGGGTGGCGATGAAGCATTGCGCAAGGTCGCCTGGACCATTTCACGCAATATCCGCCGCCCGGGCGATATTGCGGCCCGTTATGGTGGCGAGGAGTTTGTCGTGGTGTTGCCGGAAACCGACCTGCCAGGAGCCATGGCACTGGCCGAATCGATCCGCAAGTCGGTGGAAGCCATGCCTGTGTTCACTGTCGACGAACAAAGGGTCACGGTAAGCATTGGCGTCGCCTCGCAGATCGTTCATCAGGGCAACAAACTGGAAGCGCTGTTCGGTCAGGCAGACAAGGCGCTGTATCAGGCCAAGAACAACGGGCGCAATCGAGTGGAGCAAAGGGTGTTCGCCAGGGACTGAACGCAAAAAACGCCAGACTGGCTGGCGTTTTTCTTCAGGCTTGCAGCAGTGCTGCCAGATGATCAGGACGCTTGACGCACCTGATCACGCAGGATCTTCACGCGATCATGATTGCTCTGGGTGCCATCCAGTTGCTTACGCACCAGGGCAACCACGCGGTCAGGCAGGTGTTTTTCCTGAGCCTTCTGCAGAGCCTCCTTGTAAGCCTTCAGTGCGTGATCCTCGCCACGCTCCACTTCATTGAGAATCGCTTCATCGCTCTTGCCGGTCAGCACAGACTTGAGGTCGACCCAGGCACGGTGCAGAGCGCCAGCAGCGCTGGAACCGGTTTCCGGGTCACCGCCCAGAGAACGGACTTCACTCTGCAGTTCGCTTACTGCAGTGCGGCACTCGCTGGCACGGGTCTCGAAGAAGCTCTTGAGCGCAGGGTTCTTCAGATCATCGGCGCTGGTTTCAAAGCCCTTTTGACCGTCTTTGCTGGTTTCGATCAGATCGTTGAGCAGGTCAATGGATTCTTTATTGACGTCGGTCATTTCAATATCCTTACTAGGCAGTGTGGAAAAAGTCTTGTTGCTGACTTACTTGATTGCAGTCCCCATGCCAGCTTGTTTTATTGATTTTTATCTATAATTTTCAATGACTTATAAAAAATAAAGGACCGACCACCCGCTCTTTCTGCATGAACTGTCGTTTTGCCTGCATGCAGAATGCAGGCATGTTCTCATTTGCATTACGTTACCGATGGCTTACACATGAACCCGGAAAAACTCAAACTGCTGGTCACCCGTGAAATGCCTTTCGGCAAGTACAAAGGCCGATTGATTGCCGACCTGCCCGGCCATTATCTGAACTGGTTCGCCAGGGAAGGCTTCCCTCAGGGCGAATTGGGTGGCCTGTTGGCCTTGATGCAGGAAATCGATCACAACGGCCTGAGCGGATTGCTGGATCCGCTGCGTACAAAGCCTCGGCAACCTCTTCGCGAATGAATTGGCTCCTATCCAGCCTGTAGATACCGTCTTGCCCGTCGCGGGCAAGCCCCCTCCCACAAGGATTGTGCTCATCCTGTGAGAAGGAGCTTGCTCGCGACAGCTTCATTACAGGCAAAAAAAAACGGCGCTCCGGACCAGGGAGCACCGCAAAGCCATACAAACCAACAACAACTTCTTTGAAGGCCCCGGGCCTGATGCCCGAAGCCGAATGTTCAGTCGAACAGCGCCAGCGCCTCGGCAGTAGCTTCCTGGATGCGACCCCAGTCGCCATTCTTGACCCAGGCGTTGTCGATCATCCAGGTGCCACCCACGCACATCACGTTGGGCTGAGCGATATAGCTCTTGAGGTTCTCGGCATTCACGCCGCCAGTGGGGCAGAAACGCACCTCATTGAACGGACCGCCCAAGGCCTTGATTGCCGCCACGCCGCCGCTGATTTCAGCCGGGAACAGCTTGAAGCGACGATAGCCCAGGGCATAACCGATCATGATTTCCGAAGCGCTGCTGATGCCGGGCAGCATCGGCAGCGGGCTGTCCACCGCTGCCTGCAGCAGATCGTGGGTGCTGCCGGGTGTCACGATGAATTGCGAACCGGCCGCTTCGGCATCGGCCAGCATCTTGCGATCCAGCACGGTGCCAGCACCCACGCACAATTCGGGGCGCTGCTCGCGCAGGATACGGATCGCACTCAGGCCAAAGGCCGAACGCAAGGTGATTTCCAGAGCCGTCAGGCCACCGGCTGCCAGGGCATCGGCCAGCGGCAGGACATCCTCGTCGCGGGCAATGGTAATGACCGGCAGGATTCTGGCCTTGGCGCAGAGTTCGTCGATCTGGGCAATCTTGTTCGCCATGCTGTTTCGCGGCTGATTATTTTCGTTCGTTGTCATGGCGACGGATCCTTTGCTTATGGGCACCAGTAAATCTCAAGTGTTGAGTTGAGGAAGGCACGGACCGGCAGTTGAGCGATATCGTCGCCCGCCAGCGCCGTGCGCAATGTGTCGAGCTTGGCCTGGCCGGACACGGAAAGAATCGGATGACGCGCCGAAGCCAGCAGACGACGAGTCAGGGTCAGCCGCTGATGAGGCACGCTGGGGGCCAGCATCGGCAGGCAGCGACGCTCGTCATCCAGGCTCAGCGCCTGTTCGAGGTTCGGACTGCCGGGGAACAGGGACGCGGTATGCCCGTCGTCGCCCATGCCCAGAATCAGCACATCGATGGTCGGCAACTGCGCCAGAATCTCGTCCGCTGCCAGAGCCGCCTGTTCCAGGCTCTCTGCCGGGGTATACAGGCCGATGAACTTCGCCTCGGCCACAGGGCCTTGCAGCAAGTGGCGCTGCAACAGGCCGGCATTGCTGTCGGCATGCTCGACCGGCACCCAGCGCTCGTCAGCCAGGCTGATGACCACCCGGGACCAGTCCACCGGCTGTTCGACCAGACTCTGGAAAAACGCCACCGGGCTGCGCCCACCGGACACCACCAGGGTCGCCACGCCATTTGCGGCGATGGCGGCATTCAGGCGCTCGGCCACATTGCCAGCCAGCGCACCGGCCAGCTGTTGCGGGTTATCGAATTCGCGTGCCACCAGCCCTGCTGGCAGCTCCAGATCACATATCGCCATACCACGACCTCCCATCACGAGTAATCAGGGCAATGGAGCTCATGGGGCCCCAGGAACCGGCGGCGTAAGGCTTGGGCGCATCGCCTGCCTTCTTCCAGCCGGCGATCAACTGATCGCACCACTGCCACGCGTACTCGATTTCATCTTTGCGAACAAACAGGTTCTGATTGCCGCGCATCACTTCCAGCAACAACCGCTCATAGGCATCCGGGACCCGGGCGCTGCGGTAGGTGTCGGAAAAATTCAGTTGCAACGGGCCGCTGCGCAACTGCATGCCTTTGTCCAGGCCCTGATCCTTGGTCATCACTTGCAGGGAAATGCCCTCGTCGGGCTGCAGGCGAATGATCAGTCGGTTGCTGATCTGCAGACGCTGCTCGGGCGCGAAGATGTAGTGCGGCGGCTCTTTGAAGTGGATCACGATCTGCGACAGCTTCTGCGGCATGCGCTTGCCGGTACGCAGATAGAACGGCGTACCCGACCAGCGCCAGTTGCGGATGTCGGCGCGCAGGGCCACGAAGGTTTCGGTGTCGCTCTGGGTATTGGAGTTTTCTTCCTCCAGATAGCCGGGGACCGACTTGCCTTCGCTGTAACCGGCGGTGTACTGACCGCGTACCACCTGAGTGGCCAGACGCTCGGGAGTGAATGGTGCCAGCGCCTTGAGCACCTTGACCTTCTCGTCACGGATACTGTCGGCAGACAGGTCGCTGGGCGGGTCCATGGCGATCAGGCAGAGCAGTTGCAGCAAGTGGTTCTGAATCATGTCGCGCAACTGGCCGGCCTGATCGAAATACCCCCAGCGACCTTCGATGCCCACCTTCTCGGCCACGGTGATTTCCACGTGGGAGATGTGGTTCTGGTTCCACTGGGTCTCGAACAGGCTGTTGGCGAAGCGCAGGGCAATGAGGTTCTGTACCGTGTCCTTGCCCAGATAGTGGTCGATCCGGTAGACGCGGTTTTCCGGAAAGAACTGCGCCACGGCATCGTTGACCCGTCGCGAGGACGCCAGGTCATGACCAATGGGTTTTTCCAGCACGGCACGAGTGCGATCGGCCAGGCCGACCGAAGCCAGGTTCTCGCAGATGGCGCCATAGACCGATGCCGGTGTGGCGAAGTAGGCGATCAGGGTTTCGGCATCGCCGACACGCTCGGCCAGCGCGACGTAATCCTCTGCCTTGAGGAAGTCCACGTGCAGATAGCTCAGGCGCGCCTTGAAACGCTCAACGTTGTCCGCTTCCAGTTCAGCCTCGGGGATGAAGCGACGCATGGATTTTTCGATGTACGCCAGATGCGACTGCTCGGTGCCAGGCTCGCGCGCCAGGGCAAGAATCCGGGTGTCTTCATGCAGCAATCCGGCGCGGTCGAGTTGGTAAAGAGCCGGGAACAGCTTGCGCACCGCCAGGTCGCCCAAGGCGCCAAACAAGGCAAAAGTGCACGGTTCAACCGTAATCGAGGGCATAATGTTGGTTCTTTTATCAAGTTAGGCTACAAATACCTTTTTTAAAGGCGTTACTCAAGGCCATATGTAGTAATAACCACAACATTTTGTCTAAAACCATATTCCAGTGGTGATCGACACAGGCCACCAGTACGATAGGCCACCTTTGCTACAGGCTAAAGAGCTAATACAAAACCGTTGGCAATCAGCCGCGACAAGGACTTTGAATGGACCGCGCAAAAAATCTCCTGGAGCAGATCCAGGTCCGGCTCGAAGAGCTGAACAAGGCTGAACGCAAGGTCGCCGAGGTGATCCTGCTCAACCCGCAGATGGCCACGCGTCTCAGCATTGCGGCGCTTGCCCAGGCAGCGAAAGTCAGCGAGCCGACGGTCAATCGCTTTTGCCGTTCGTTCAACGTCAGCGGTTATCCCGAACTGAAACTGCAACTGGCGCAAAGCCTGGCCAGCGGTGCGGCCTATGTCAGCCGCGCAGTGGAAGCCGACGATAACCCCGAGGCCTACACCCAGAAGATTTTCGGCAGCGCCATCGCGTCACTGGACAGCGCATGCCAGCAACTGGACCCGACGCTGATCAGCAAGTCGGTGGACATGCTGATCCAGGCCCGCCAGATCCACTTCTTCGGCCTGGGCGCCTCGGCCCCCGTGGCGCTGGATGCCCAGCACAAGTTCTTCCGCTTCAACCTGGCGGTCACCGCCCATGCGGATGTGCTGATGCAACGTATGATCGCCTCGGTGGCGCATACTGGTGAGTTGTTCGTGATCATTTCCTACACCGGGCGCACCCGTGAACTGGTGGAAGTGGCGCGCATTGCGCGGGCCAACGGTGCTTCGGTACTGGGCCTCACCGCCGCGGGTTCTCCCCTGGCCAAGGCCAGCACCGTTAGCCTGAATATTCCGCTGCCTGAAGACACCGACATCTACATGCCGATGACCTCCCGGATCATCCAGCTGACCGTCCTCGACGTACTGGCCACCGGCATGACCCTGCGTCGCGGCGTGGACTTCCAGCCGCATTTGCGCAAGATCAAGGAAAGCCTGAATGACAGCCGCTATCCGGCGGAAGATCAGGGCTGAAAAAGTCTACTGTTGGAGGGAGCTTGCTCGCGACAGGGCTGTGAATCAGAGAAAATTCATCGCCCCACAGGCGTGCACATATCACATCCTTACGCCAGACAAGCCTGCAACCTGATCTGGGCTTTCTCTCCCGGTAACAGACTGCCTGGCTCGCACTCGCCCGAAGCGGCTTCGACCCGCACGAATCCTGTAGCCTCGCTGCCACACACACCCAGTAACGGCCTGCTGCCGGGGTGCCAGACCACCGTGCTGGGGCTGTCGCTGGTGTCGATGTGCAGACGCCGCTGCCAGGCGCGATCCTGAAGCTGCAAAGCCCCGGTATGCTCGAACACGCGCTGGCAACCGCCCGCCACCCGTAACTCGCCTTCCTGCTGACAGACCTGCCGGCTGAGCTTGTCATAGCCCTGCGCGCCATCGAGCCCTTCCAACGCCACACCTTCCACGTCGCTGATACGCCAATAGGCATGCAGCCCGTGGCTGAAGTGGCAGGGCTCGCTGTCCTCATGCCGGGTGCTGAGGCGCAGCTCCATGCCCTGCCCCAGTTCGGCATGCAGATCCACCTGCCAGTCCCAGAGCTGCAATTGCCAGTGCAGGGTCACGCCCGCCTCGCTCTCGGTGCTGTCGATCAGTTTCCAGTTGAGCAGGCGCGCCCAGCCATGGGCAGGCCAGCCGCTTTCACTGGGATGACGGCCATACCAGGGCCAGCAGACCGGCACGCCACCACGAATGGCACCGACCTGCGGCCATTGCGCAGCACACCAGAGCCAGGGCTTCTGGCCGCGAGGCTGAAAATGCAACAACTGCCCGCCCTGACGGCTGAACACGGCCTGACACCGTGGATGATCGATCACCAGCACATCGCGCAGTTGATAGCGTTCCCACTCGAAGGTCGGCCTGACTCGTCGGGAGGTGAAAAAACGTTGTAAGGGGTGCTCGTGCATCTGCGCGTTCGTGAGGGACATCGCCAACCGCACCTCTGAAAATAAAGGGATTCATGACCGTAAAAAAAACGGGCAGCCAGGCTGCCCGCAAAGCACACACGACCTTGAGCGGTTTTATGAAATCAGAACTTCGACTGAATTTTCAGACCCGCAACAATGGCATCGTCGACCTGGCTCACGCCGCCGGGATGCTTGATGTATTGCAGGTTAGGACGCACGGTCAGCCAGTTGGTGACATGGAAGCCGTAGTAGATTTCCGAGTTGTACTCGGTGTCCTGTACCGGCAGGTAGCCCGGATTGTCGTAGTCGTTGATGCCGTTAAGCTGGTTTTGCAGACGGACACGGTCCTGTACATCGTCGTTGACGTGGATACGGGCGATACCGATACCGATGTCATCCTTGGGACGCGAATCGAACGGACCTTTGTAGGTCAGACCGATCTGCTGGTAGTTGTCGACGAAGTTGGTTTCCTTGTCATGCACGGTGGCGTTGGCAAAGATGCTCAGACCACGAGACGAATCGCCGTTGTGGGCCGTCAACTGCTGCTGAGCCACGATCCACCAGCCATGCTTGCTGCTGTGAGACTTGAACGCACCGCCGGAGATCGGCTGAGCCTGACCGTCGGCACCTTCATAAACGTCGTCGGCACTTGGCGTGCTCTTGTAGAAACCGACACGGTATTCGCCGGGCAGCGAGTTGACGGTCGGGGTCCAGACCAGTTCGACCGGCAGAATCATGCCCTTGGTGCCACTACCGCTGAGCTTGAAGCCGTTGCCGGTTTCGAGGTTGGACGGGTTCTGCTCGTACACACCGACCTGGGCATAGACCTCAGGCGTGATGTTGTACTTGATACGCAAGGCCCACTGGCTGATTGGCCAGTTGTACCAGGTGTTGACGTAGTTACCCACCTGCGAGCCGCAGAACGACAGGTTCTGGAAGTCGCACGGGAAGGAGTTGAAGTCTTCGCCCGGCCCGAAGCGACCAGCCTTGACGTCCAGAGCACCATCGAAATACTTCTGCTTGACCCACAACTGCGTCAGACGCCAGGTCTGGCCACGGCCCCAGACTTCCTGAGAAGAACTGAGCGTGCCCGCACGAGGATCGCCGATCCGGTCATTGGAGATGTTGCGACCACTACGTTCGGTAATGGCCAGCTTGAATTCTGCATCCTGCCAGCCAAAAGCTTTCTGCAGGTCGACTTTCAAGCCGAAAGCGAACTGATCACTGTAACGACCGGTGGTGTCGTCGTTAAAGCCACCCTTGAGGTTACTGGCCATCTCGGAGACGTACTCCAGAGAGAAGTCATACCCCTTGTCGAGCAACTCGGTGCGTGTACCACCCCAGTCGCCCGTCATCCACGGTGAGTTGGCGTCGAACGCATCGGCAGCATGTACGCTGCCCGCCAGACTCATCGCACCCACAACCGACAGTTTGCGTACCAACTGGAACCGGGAAAGCGATTTAGCCTTGATCTTCTTCATCCCATCAATCCTCGTTTTATTGTTATTAGCTTTGGTGCACGTTTTTCTTACTGCTTCGTGTTCACTGGCGGGTCGTGCGATATGGCAGCGCTCGACCCGACAGCTGTGCTCGGTAACGCTTAACGAATCATTTGCGTGACATTCCCCACGCGTTCAGCCGTTTGCTGCTTTCCCAGAACACCCAGACGCTCGCCGCTCTGGGCATCGAAAAGCAGGACCCGGGCCGGATCGAATTGCAGGGTCAGGCTTTCGCCCACCTGAGGCGCGACATCCGGTGCCAGACGGCAGCAGACCTTGCTCTGATTCAGTGTGACGAAAACCAGAGTGTCCGGGCCGGTCGGCTCGGTGACCTGCACCTCGGCGCGAATGGTCGGCAGCCCGTTGGGCTCACCCGAGGCCAGGGTGATCTGCTCCGGGCGAATCCCCAGAATCACTTCGCGATCTTCCAGGCCTGCATCACTCAGGCCCAGCGGCAGCTCGCAACGGGCCTGACCGCTGTCGAGCACGGCCAGCAGGCGGCCCTCCTTGCGTTGCAGGCGCAACGGGATGAAGTTCATGGGCGGCGAGCCGATGAAGCTGGCGACGAACAGGTTGGCCGGATCGTTGTAGATCTGCTTGGGCGTACCGAACTGCTGGACGATACCGTCCTTCATGACCGCGACCTTGTCGCCCAGGGTCATGGCCTCGATCTGATCGTGGGTGACGTAGACAGTGGTGGTTTTCAGACGCTGGTGCATCAGTTTCATTTCGGTGCGCATCTCGACCCGCAGCTTGGCGTCGAGGTTGGACAGCGGTTCGTCGAACAGGTAGATCTTCGGCCGCCGCGCCAGGGCACGCCCCATGGCGACACGCTGCTGCTGACCACCGGACAACTGGCCCGGCTTGCGATTGAGCAGATGTTCGATCTGCAGCAGCTTGGCCACCCGACTCACTTCTTCATCGATGGCAGCCTGGGGCATCTTGCGGATTTTCAGGCCGAACTCGATGTTCTCCCGCACATTCATGGTCGGATAGAGCGCGTAGGACTGGAACACCATCGCGATGTCACGATCCTTCGGGCTGGTGCCGCTGACGTCTTCATC
The DNA here is from genome assembly GCF_017165765.1 of Pseudomonas capsici. Lineage (GTDB taxonomy): Bacteria > Pseudomonadota > Gammaproteobacteria > Pseudomonadales > Pseudomonadaceae > Aquipseudomonas > Aquipseudomonas capsici. The sequence continues at coordinate 17,523 of NZ_JAFGZD010000005.1, read as the reverse complement.
GTCGATCAGGATCGCGCCGCCGCTGATGCTTTCAAGACCGGCGATGCAGTTCATCAGTGTCGACTTGCCGCAACCGGACGGGCCGACCAGGATCAGGAACTCGCCATCGTTGATCTTCAGCTCGATATTCTTGAGCGTGTCCGGCAGGTTGGCGCCGTAGGTCTTGTTTACGTTACGTAGTTCGAGAGTCGCCATGATTACCCCTTGACCGCGCCGGCCGTGAGCCCACGCAGGAAATACTTGCCAGCCAGTACGTAGACCAGCAGTGTCGGCAGCCCGGCGATCATCGCCGCCGCCATGTCAACGTTGTATTCCTTGGCCCCGGTGCTGGTGTTCACCAGGTTGTTCAGCGCCACGGTAACGGGCTGGGATTCGCCACTGGAAAACACCACGCCAAACAGGAAGTCGTTCCAGATCTGAGTGAACTGCCAGATCAGGCAGACCATGACGATGGGCGTGGACATCGGCAGGATGATCCGCCAGAAAATCGTGAAGAAGCCCGCACCGTCAAGACGTGCCGCCCTGACCAGCGCATCCGGAATGCTGACGTAGTAGTTGCGGAAGAACAGCGTGGTGAATGCCAGACCGTAGACCACATGCACGAACACAAGCCCCGTGGTGGTGCTGGCCAGCCCCATCTTGCCGAGAGTGAAGGACGCCGGCAGCAGCACGGTCTGGAACGGCAGGAAGCAACCGAACAGCAGCAAACCGAAGAACAGTTGCGAACCGCGGAAGCGCCACATCGACAGCACATAGCCGTTCAAGGCACCAATGGCTGTGGAAATGAACACTGCCGGGATGGTGATCTTGATCGAGTTCCAGAAGTAGCCATCGACGATATCCCAGGCCTTGATCCAGCCGATGGCCGTGACCACGCTCGGCCAGCTCAGCAGGTTGCCGCTGCCGATGTCTTCGGGGGACTTGAAACTGGTCAGGAGCATGACCACCAGCGGCACCAGATACACCAGGCACGCCAGCAGCAACACGGCATGAATCAGAACCCGGCTGAAGCTGATGGAAGGTTTGCCAACTTGACTAGTCATGGCGTTTTGTCCTCAGCTCGGAATACAGATACGGCACCAGAATCGCCAGGATCGCGCCAAGCATCAGAATCGCACTGGCCGAGCCCATGCCCATCTGGCCGCGGCTGAAGGTGAAGGAATACATGAACATCGCCGGAAGATCGGACGAATAACCGGGGCCACCGGCTGTCATCGCCGCCACCAGATCGAAGCTCTTGATGGCGATGTGCGCCAGAATCATCACGGCACTGAAGAACACCGGACGCAGGCTGGGCAGGATCACGCGCCAGTAGATGAGCGGCAGGCTTGCGCCATCCATCTGTGCAGCACGGATGATCGATTGATCGACACCCCGCAGGCCTGCCAGAAACAGCGCCATCACAAACCCGGAAGACTGCCAGACCGCCGCGATGACCAGGCAATACACAACCCGGTCCGGGTCGACCAGCCAGTCCAGACGAAAGCCTTCCCAGCCCCAGTCGCGCAGCATCTTGTCCAGGCCCAGGCCGGGGTTGAGCAGCCATTTCCAGGCCGTACCGGTGACGATCATCGAGAGCGCCATCGGATAGAGATAAATGGTGCGAATCGCACCTTCACGACGAATGCGCTGATCCAGCAGCACCGCCAGCACCACGCCCACCACCAGACTGATGGCAATGAACATGCCGCCGAACACCATGAGGTTCTTGCTCGCCACCCACCAGCGATCGTTGTCCATCAGGCGCATGTATTGCGCCAGCCCGACCCATTTGTAGGTTGGCAGGAAAGTCGAGTTGGTGAATGAGAGGATGAACGTCCACAGGATGTAACCGTAAAAACCAACCAGCACGATGAACATGCTGGGTGCCAGTACCAACTTGGGCAGCCAGCGTTGCAGCGCATCCAGAGGCGAAGCTTTGCTGAACACAGCGACAGAGCTCATCGGGAGTATCCAATCCGGAATATCGAATCCAGGCCACAGACGTGTGTGAAACCGGGGGATGGTTTCATCAGCACGAACTGCGGCTGGGGTTCAGGTAACGATAATTACTGGGCGGACTTGATTGCCGCGCCCAGTTTCCTGGCCGCTGCAGCCGGGTCGGCATCCTTATCGTTGATGTAGTTGGTCACGACATCGAAGAATGCGCCTTGTACCGCCAGCGTAGTCGCCATGTTGTGCGCCATGCTTGGCTGCAGACCGCCGGTTTTCGAGTCAGCCAGGAAGTCTTTCGCGGCTGCCTGGGCGCAGGAGTCGAAACCGTGCTTCTCCATGCTGGCCAGCATGTCGTTACGAACCGGGATGGAGCCTTTGTTGATGCTGAAGACCTGCTGGAAGTTCTCACCCAGCGCGACCCTGGCCAGGTCCTGTTGCGCAGCGGTGGTGCCCTTGTCCTTCTGCTTGAACACGGCCATCGAATCGATGTTGTAGGTGAACGCCTTGTCAGTGCCCGGGAAGGCTACGCACTCGTAATCCTTGCCTGCGACTTTCTTGGCAGCAGTCCACTCGCTCTTGGCCCAGTCACCCATGATCTGCATGCCGGCCTTGCCATTGATGACGCTGGCTGCCGCGATGTTCCAGTCACGACCGGCGCGGTTGGCATCCATGTAGCTGGCGACTTTCTTGAGTTCGGCGAAAGACTTGGTCATTTCCGGACCGGTCAGGGTTTTCTGATCCAGATCGACGAGGGCTTTCTTGTAACCTTCGGCGCCCATAACCGAAAGCACTACAGCTTCGAACACGGTGCTGTCCTGCCATGGCTGACCGCCATGAGCCAGCGGGATGAAACCGGCAGCCTTGAGCTTGTCGCCTGCGGCGTAGAATTCTTCGAGGGTGGTCGGGGCCTTGGCGATACCGGCTTTCTTGAAGACTTCCGGGTTGATCCACAGCCAGTTGACGCGGTGGATGTTCACCGGCACGGCCACGTAATCACCGTCGTACTTCACGGTGTCGGAGACTTTCTTGTCCAGAAGAGAATCCCAGTTCTCTTGCTTGGCAACGTCCTTCAACGCATCGGTATCGAGCAGGCCGGTGGCGCCCCACTCCTGGATGTCAGGACCTTTGATCTGGGCTACGCCAGGCGGGTTACCTGCGACGGCACGGCTTTTGAGCACGGTCATGGCCGTTGCGCCGCCACCGCCGGCAATCGCGCCGTCCTTCCAGGTAAAACCGTCTTTTTCAACCTGCGCTTTCAGAACATCGACAGCGGCCTTTTCACCGCCGGACGTCCACCAGTGCACGACTTCGATAGTGCCTTTGGAATCGGCAGCAGTAACGCTCAGAGGGAACAACGAGGCGAGAGAAATGACAGCGGCGAGACGTGAGATTGAATTCATCGATTTAACCTTTCTTGTTGTTATGCATGAGCAAGTCTGTGCTTGCGCTCGAAGCAGTGTAACCAAGGGGTTTTCGAGCACGGTAACGAAGGGATGTGCAAAGGTCACAAGTTGGTTACATTCTCCTCACTCGCTCGACCTGGGCAGAAACAGCGTCACCCGCAATCCGCCGTCACGCAGATTCTGCAGGCTCACTTCACCACCGTGGCTGTGGGCAATATTTCGGGCGATGCCCAGGCCCAGGCCATAGCCCTGCTGCTGACTGCCGGCCAGACGAAAATGCGGCTCGAAGACATGTTCGAGCCGCTTTTCCGGTACACCCGGCCCTTCGTCGTCGACATGCAGGACAAAAGCCAGCTCGTTGTCTTCGACTTTCAGGTGCGCCCGATGCCCGTACTTGATCGCATTGTCGATCAGGTTACCGATGCAGCGTCTGAGTGCCAGTGGCTTGCCTGGATAAGCCGCTTCTGCAACGCCCTTCTGTGTAACCCGGCCATCGCGCAGATAGGGCTCGATCAGGCACTCGAGCAAGTGATTGAGATCCACCTGCTCGATATTCTCGTGAATGTCGGTGTCCTTCACGCATTGCAATGCGCCCTTGACCAACAGTTCCAGCTCATCGAGATCGCGGCTGAACTTGGTCTGCAATGCTTCGTCTTCCAGAAGCTCGACCCGCAACCGCAGGCGGGTGATGGGCGTGCGCAGGTCATGGGAAATGGCACTGAACAACTGGCCGCGCTCGGTCAGGTAACGGCTGATCCGGTTACGCATGGCATTGAAGGCCCGACTGACTTCCACCACTTCACTGCCGCCGCCTTCGACCACCGGCTCGACATCCGCACCCAGGGACATGTCCCGCGCCGCACGCGCCAGACGCTTGAGCGGACGGCTTTGCCAATGCACCAGCAGACCGATGAAGACCAGCAGGAAAATACTGGTCAGGGCAATGAACCAGACCTGCTGCAAAGGCAGTTCCTGTTCTTCCAGCGAGGTATAGGGCTCCGGCAGCAGCGAGGCGATATACAGCCATTCGCCGGGTGCCAGTTCAATCTGGGTCACCAGCACGGGCGGGTTCAGCGGTTCCAGGGTCAGGGCGTAATGCGCCCATGAACGGGGCAGTTCATCGAGTTTCAGGCCGCTGTTGAAAATCCGCAGATCATCGGGGCGCACGAACCATACGGCGATATCGGGATCTTTGCCCAGGTGTTCGCGCAAGACTTCATCGACCACCTGCAGGACCGCCTGCTTGCGCGGTGTCGGCGGCAGTATCTGCATATCCAGCGGACGGTCGTTGAGCGACACGACAAACCGCGTACCGCCCATGCTGCGCAATTGATCCAGCACCAGCGGGCGATAGGCCAGGGGCAACGAGCGAAAGTAGCTGACACTGGCGGCCATGGAGTACGCCAGGCTGCGGGCACTGGTCACCAGACCGACCATCTGCGTGGCGCGCAACTGGGACAGCCAGATGACGCTGGACAATGCCTGGGCCATCAATACGGCCAGCAGCGTCAGCAACAGCATCCGCCCCAGCAGCGAACGGGGCAGTCTGAGACTCGGCAACCTGAAACCGGTTTTCTCAGTAGCCATTGCTGGCGTGTACGCTGACGTTCGTCGCCAGAAGGTAACCACTGCCGCGCACGGTGCGTATCAGCCGTGGTGCCTTGCCGGTATCGCGCAGACGCTGACGAAGACGGCTTACGGCCATGTCGACGATTCGCTCCAGCGGCATCAGCTCACGTCCGCGAGTGGCGTTACCGATGGTGTCGCGGTCCAGGATCTGCTGAGGATTGTCGAGGAACAGTTTGAGCAGCGCGAAGTCCGCACCAGAGAGGATCACTTCCTCGCCATCGCTATGGAACAGCCGATGACTGACCATATCCAGACGCCACTCATCGAACACCATCACATCGTTGCCGGTGCGCTCATGACCGAACTGCGCACGACGCAGCAAGGCCTTGATGCGGGCCTGCAATTCGCGGGGGCTGAAAGGTTTGCCAAGATAATCGTCAGCCCCAAGCTCCAGACCGATGACACGGTCGGCCTCGTCGGAACTGGCGGTGAGCATGATGATCGGCACATGAGGCTGGCGCGGATGCTGACGCACCCAGCGGCACAGGCTGAAGCCGTCTTCATCGGGCAGCATGACGTCGAGGATCAGCAGGTCGCTGGGCGCTTCGTTGAACGCCTGGCGAAAATCCGCGCCGTCTCCCACAGTACGCACCTGAAAACCGGCACGACTGAGGTAGGTATCCAGCAATTCACGGATCTCCTGGTCATCATCGACCAACAGAATCGATTTACTGACTGAGCTCAAATTGAATCGTCCTTGTTGACAGTGACGTTGTTGTTATTGAGTTGCCATCCGTGACATACGCGTCAGGAAAGCGGATCAGAGATCCTTCCCGAACGCCTGCTGCAATGCGACGCCCGCGCCCATCAGGCCGGGGTACTCGGCAGTGACCAGCCACACCGGCAGGCCCTTGAAATAATCGCTCATCACGCCTTTTTCAGCGAGTGCGCGCTTGAAGCCGCTGTTGCTGAAGAAGTCGACGAAGCGTGGCACCACGCCACCCACGATATATACCCCACCCAGGCCGCCCAGCGTGAGCACATTGTTACCCACCACCCGGCCCAGAAACACACAGAACTGATCCAGAACCCCTGCCGCCACCGGATCACCCGACAGCGCTGCCGAGGTAATGGCAGCAGGCGACTTGAGTACCGGCTCGATATCGTCCAGCGCACAGCTGACCTGATACAACTGCAACAGACCCGCACCGCTCAGTACCGTCTCGGCGCTGACATGTTCGTGCTCGGCCATCAGCCGGGTCCACAGCAAGGCTTCACGGGCCGTACCGATCGGCAGATCCACATGACCGCCCTCGCCGGGCAGGGCCATCCAGCGGCCTTCGCCGGTACAGATCAGGGTCCCGACTCCCAGCCCGGTTCCCGGCCCGACCACCACACGCGGGCGATCCGGCTTGCCGATACCGTGGCAGATGGTCAGGTATTCATCGTCACGCAGGCGGGTCATGCCCAGGGCCATGGCCGTGAAGTCGTTGATCAGCAACAACTCATCAACCTTCAGGTCGGCGCAGAACTTCGAGCGACTCAGTTGCCAGTTGCTGTTGGTGAAATAGAATTCATCGCCATCCACGGGGCCGGCCACGGCCAGACAGACAAAGCCGACATCGCCACGTTGCAGGTCAAGATCCTGCAGGTAGATTTCGATGGCTTGTTCCGGCCCGGCGTAATCGGCGGTGGGGAATACCCGGATCGAATGCAGTTTGTCTTCTTCCCAAATGGCAAAACGTGCATTGGTGCCGCCAATATCACCGACCAGAGCCAATTTCACTTGAGCGTCTCCAGAGTAGAAGTAAAGGCGCTGGCGCCCTGCTCCGCCGAGCTGAAGGCCATGCGCATGAAACCGAACAGTTCACGACCGCAACCGACACCGCTGTCGAGCTGAGAGACGGCCGGTTGTCTGGCTCCCAATTCTGACGCCTCGACCAGAACTTGCAACGTGCCTTTCACGCCATCGACGCGAATCACGTCACCATCCTGCACAAGAGCCAAAGGGCCACCATCAAAGGCTTCCGGGCAGACATGAATCGCCGCCGGGATCTTGCCCGAGGCACCGGACATCCGCCCGTCAGTCACCAGGGCCACCTTGAACCCGCGATCCTGAAGCACGCCCAGGAACGGCGTCATCTTGTGCAGCTCAGGCATGCCGTTGGAGCGCGGTCCCTGGAAGCGCATCACCGCAACGAAATCCCGCTCCAGCTCGCCGGCCTTGAAGGCGTCGGCCAGATCCTGCTGATCCTGGAAAACCCTGGCCGGGGCTTCGACGATCTGATGCTCGGGTGCCACGGCGGAGACTTTCATCACGCCACGCCCCAGATTGCCCTGCATGACCCGCAGGCCGCCTTCGGGAGAAAACGGACGCGCCACCGGGCGCAGAATGCTTTCGTCCAGGCTCTGCAGCGGACCTTCGCGCCAGACCAGCTTGCCATCTTCCAGGAAAGGCTCCTTGGTATAGCGGCTCAGGCCATGACCTGCCACAGTGTTGACATCTTCGTGGAGCAGACCGGCCGCCAGCAGTTCGCGGATCAGGAACGACATGCCGCCCGCTGCCTGGAAATGGTTGATGTCGGCCTTGCCGTTGGGATAGACGTGGCTCAGGGTCGGCACGACTTCCGACAGGTCGGCCATGTCCTGCCAGGTCAGCTGGATACCGGCAGCCTGGGCAATGGCCGGCATGTGCAGGGTGTGATTGGTCGAACCGCCCGTGGCGTGCAGGGCTACGATCGAGTTGACCAGCACCCGCTCATCGACGATTTCGCCGATGGGCATGAACTCGCCACTCTGTTTGGTCAGACGTGTGACCTGCTGTGCGGCTTCGACGGTCAGCGCATCGCGCAACGGCGTGCCCGGGTTGACGAACGACGCGCCCGGCAGATGCAGGCCCATGACTTCCATCAGCAACTGGTTGGTATTGGCGGTGCCGTAGAACGTGCAGGTGCCCGGACCGTGGTAGGACTTCATTTCCGAGTCCAGCAGTTGCTCGCGGGTCGCCTTGCCTTCGGCATAGCGCTGGCGCACATCGGCCTTTTCCTTGTTGGAGATGCCCGACACCATCGGCCCGCCGGGGACGAAAATGGTCGGCAGATGGCCGAAACGCAAGGCGCCCATCATCAGGCCGGGCACGATCTTGTCGCAGATACCGAGCATCAAGGCGGCATCGAACATGTTGTGGGACAGCGCCACGGCCGTAGACATGGCGATCACTTCGCGACTGGCGATGGCCAGTTCCATACCCGGCTCGCCCTGGGTGACACCATCGCACATGGCCGGCACACCGCCGGCGAACTGCCCGACCGAACCAATGTCACGCAACGCCTGTTTGATCACGGCAGGAAAGGCTTCGTACGGCTGATGCGCCGAGAGCATGTCGTTATATGAAGAAACAATTGCGACGTTGGCGGCGTTCATCATGCGCAGGCTCTGCTTGTCCTCGGCACCGCATCCAGCCACACCGTGTGCGAAGTTGGCGCACTGCAGCTTGCCGCGCATCGGGCCGTCGCTCGCTGCGCCGCGAATCAGTTGAAGGTAGCGCTGACGGGTTTCGCGACTGCGAGCGATAAGACGCTCGGTTACCTCAAGAATGCGGGGATGCATGTGATGAACTCCAGGCTAACGTCTATGGTCACCCGTAAAGACCATGCCAGCTATCGGGATGCTGCGCCAGCGCGCAAAAAACCTGATCTCGATCAACTGAAGCAGCCTTCCAGGCTTGTAGTTGTAGATAAAACAAAATATTGCCACTAAAAATGCTTGTTTTCTATTTTTATGAGAATAATCTTGTAATTCCAACAACAATTCTTGAAGGACGACTGTATGACTATTCGCATTGCAATCAACGGTTTTGGCCGGATCGGCCGCAACGTCCTGCGCGCACTCTATACCCAAGGCTACCGGCAAGACCTGCAGGTCGTCGCCATCAACGATCTGGGCAATAGCGAGATGAACGCTCATCTGCTGCGTTTCGACACAGTGCACGGCCCGTTCGGCGGCACCGTCGAATGCGACAGCGAAAGTCTGACAGTCAATGGTGACCGTATCGCTGTCAGCGCTATCCGCAACCCTGCCGAGTTGCCATGGAAAGCCCAGAACATTGATGTCGTCTTTGAATGCACCGGTCTGTTCACCGACCGCGAAAAAGCCGCCGCGCACATCAGCGCCGGGGCCAGGAAAGTGATTATCTCGGCTCCCGCCAAAGGCGCGGACGCCACCATCGTATACGGCGTCAACCACGACACCCTGCGCCAGTCGCACCAGATCATCTCCAGCGCCTCCTGCACCACCAACTGCCTGGCACCGGTCGCTCAGGTACTGCATCGCGAGCTGGGCATCGAAAGCGGCCTGATGACCACCATTCACGCCTACACCAATGACCAGAACCTGATCGACGTGTACCACACCGATCCGTACCGCGCCCGTTCGGCCACTCACTCGATGATCCCGAGCAAGACCGGCGCAGCCGAAGCCGTGGGCCTGGTCCTGCCGGAACTGGCGGGCAAACTGACCGGCATGGCGGTGCGCGTACCGGTGATCAACGTTTCGCTGGTGGACCTGACCGTCAATATCAAGCGCGAAACCACCGTCGAAGAAGTCAACGCGCTGCTCAAGGAAGCCAGCCAGCACTCCAGGATTCTGGGCTACAACACCCTGCCGCTGGTTTCCCACGACTTCAACCACAACCCGCTGTCGTCGATCTTCGACGCCAACCACACCAAGGTCAGCGGCAAGCTGCTCAAGGTGCTGGCCTGGTACGACAACGAGTGGGCGTTCTCCAACCGCATGCTCGATAACTGCCTGGCGCTGCATAACGCCCAGTGACCGCCAAGTATTAAGAAAAATACAGAAAGCCGACTTGACCGAATATGTGGATGATAAGCATTATCATCCACTGATTTTCCCGGTCGGATACGTTCGTGTCGCAATCGCACTTCAATGACATATTTGTCGCTCAACGCGAGGTGCTGTTGCGAACCTTGCAAGGCATGGTGGGCAATCACAGTACCGCCGAAGACCTGCTGCAGGAAACCTGGTTGCGTGTCTCCCGCGCCCTGACCGAACGCCCTATCGATCATCTGGAACCCTTCGTCTATCAGACGGCCCGCAACCTGGCGCTGGATCATCTGCGCTCGCGTCGCATCCATGGCCGCACTCTGGTCGAAGATGCCCCCGCCGAGCAGGTCGAAAGTGTCATCGCGCAACTCAGCACGCCCGAAGATGCCACCCACGCCAAACGCCTGCTTGAAAGCCTCAGTGCCACTGTGGGTAAACTCAGCCCGCGCCAGCAGAAAATATTCACGCTGAGTCGCCTCAACGGCTGCAGCTATCTGGAGATCGCCGAACAACTGGACATCTCCGCGAGCACCGTACAAAAAGAACTGAAACTGATCATGGCGATCTGCGTGGGAGTCGTGGCAAGACTGGAGCTGGCTTGACCGGGCCTGAATGCTGCCGCAGGCTGCTATCCCCATTGATGCACATGATCGAACCGAAGTTGCCGAGGAACACCGTGGCCTTTAGAACAGAACGTCCGCAGTCGCTTGCCCAGGATGTGCTGAGTGACAGCGCAATGGATCAAGCCCTGATCTGGCTGATCGAACTGGAAGGCGCAGACCCTCGGCAGCAGGAGCGTTTCGAGGCCTGGCTGCTGGCCGATCCTGCCCATGCCCAGGCCTTCGAGAAGGCGCAGGCGATCTGGAACTCGCAAACAGTGCAACACGCGGCGGCGACTTTGCAGTCGCCGCGCAAGCCTTCGGGATGGCAGCGACTCCGGCCACACTGGAAACCTCTGGCCATGGCCGCCGTGCTGCTGTTGGGGCTGTTCAACTTCAGCGACCTGCCGCTGCGCATCCAGGCCGATCATCTGACGGTGGTCGGCGAACGCCAGCGCCTGGAACTGGCCGACGGCTCGAAAGTCCTGCTCAATACCGACTCGGCCTTTTCCAGTCATCTGGACGGCAGCCAGCGTGTGGCCCACCTTTATCGAGGGGAAGCCTACTTCAACGTGGCCCTCGACCCGAACGTGCCCATGGAGATCGAAGCCGGCCCGATCCGCATGAGCGCCAACAGCACCGAGTTTTCGGTGCGCTACCTCAATGGCGAGGCGCGGGTTCAGGTCCAGCGTGGTGCGCTGGACGTCAGCGCCATACGCGGCGACTCCCGGGTCAGCCTTGGTGCGGGCGACAGTGTGCGCGTAGGCCCGTCGGGCTTTGCCCGCCGGGAAAGACTCGATCCGGCCAGGGATCTGGCCTGGGTTCAGGGCCGCCTGATTTTCGATAACAGCCCCCTCGGTGAAGTGCTGGCAGAATTGCGACGCTATTACCCCGGCTGGATCATCAACACCAACCCGGCACTGGATCGCATTACCGTCACCGGCAACTACAAGCTGGATAATCCTCTGAACGTGGTGCGCTCACTGGCGCACATCACCTCAGCCAGCGTGCATGAGTTGCCATCGGTCGTGCTCATCAACTGATCGGCAAAACTTTTTTTACGCACTCGTCCTCCCTCGTTCGTCTAGTCATAGCCAATGCAACTGATTCGTATTAACAGTCAGGCGCACAACACTATAACCAGCAGTACGTCAGGGAGCGCCACAGATGTCATCCTCGTTCACTCACACGCGCAAGCGGTTCGCACTTTCGCTGCTGACCGTGGCGGTTTTCAGCGCCGGCATGCAGACAATGCCCGCCGTCGCCGCGACCGAAAACGCGCCACAGGCACGGGCTGCCGGTACGTACACGTTCTCGATTGCACGACAACCGCTGGTCGCGGCGCTCAATGAGTTCAGCCGTGTCACCGGCTGGCAGGTCGGCATGTCGTCGGACCTGGCGCAGAATGTCGTCTCCCCTGGCGCCAATGGCAATCTGCAGCCCGCCCAGGCTCTGGAGCGCCTGCTGTCGGGCAGCCAACTGAGCTATCGCAACCTGGGCGACAACACTGTCGTGCTGGAAAAGCGCGTCTCCGGTGTCATCGCCCTTGAACAGACCACCGTCAGCGCCACGCGCCAGGAGCAGGACATCGCCTCGGTTCCCAACACCGTCAGCGTGCACACCCGCGCCGAACTGGACCGCCAGAACGTCAATGACATTCGCGATCTGGTACGCAACGAACCGGGTGTTTCGGTGGGCGGCGCAGGCCAGCGTGGCGACACCACCGGCTACAACATTCGTGGCATCGACGGAAACCGGGTCCTGACCCAGGTCGATGGCGTCGAGGTGCCGGACAGTTTCTTCACCGGCCCCTTCGCCCAGACCCGCCGCAATTATGTGGACCCGGAAATCGTCAAGCGCGTCGAAATCCTGCGCGGCCCGGCCTCGGCGCTGTACGGCAGCAGCGCCATCGGTGGCGTGGTCAGTTACTACACCCTGGACCCGGAAGACATTATCAAACCCGGCAAAGACGTCGGCGCGCGCCTGAAAACCGGCTACAGCTCGGCCGATGAAAGCTGGCTGACCTCAGGCACCGTCGCCGGTCGCCAGGGCGATTTCGACGCACTGCTGCACCTGAGCCAGCGCGAAGGTCATGAAACCGAGTCCTACGGCAGCACCAGCGGCACCGGTCTGACCCGTACCGAAGCCAACCCGGAAGACCAGCGCGCAAAGAATGTGCTGGCCAAGCTTGGCTGGAACTACGCCGACGACTCGCGCTTGGCGCTGACCTACGAAAAGTACAAGGATGATCGCGACACCAACCAGCTCAGCGCGGTCGGCGGGCCGTTCGGCAACGGCGTCGGGGTTGGCATGTACCGCGGTCGCGCCACCAACGACACCATCACCCGCGAGCGCTTTGGCATCGAACACACTTTCGCCCTCGACAGCCTGCTGGCCGACCAGGCCAAATGGAGTCTGAACTACCAGAACGCCAAGACCGAGCAGAACACCGAAGAACGCTACTTCCCGTTCAGCCGTGACCTGTTGCGCACTCGCGACACGCTCTATCAGGAAAAACAGTGGATCTTCGATGCTCAGTTCGACAAGGCCTTCGCGATTGCCGATACCCATCATGAACTGACTTACGGCACCACGCTCAAGCAACAGAAAGTCAACGGGCTGCGGACCGGCAGCGCCATCTGTGCGCGGGTGCTCGGCGCCTGTACCGTGGCCGGAGCCACCAGCCCCGTGGCCAGCGACAACCCGGTGCCGACCAGCGACTTCCCGGACCCGACCATCACCAGCTATGCGCTGTTCGCCCAGGACCAGATCAGCTGGAACGACTGGACCTTCATGCCTGGCCTGCGTTACGACTACACCCGCCTGAAGCCGAAGATGACTGAGGAATTCCTCAACTCCGAAGGCCTGGACGATCCAAGCGGCGGCAATAACAAGGACCGGACCTGGGACCGGGTATCGCCCAAATTCGGCGTGATTTATGCCCTGAGCGACGAATACACCTGGTACGGCCAGTACGCCGAAGGTTTCCGCACACCGTCGGCCAAGGCCTTGTACGGCAGCTTCGAAAACACCACGACCGGTTATGTGGTCGAGCCCAACCCGAACCTGGAACCGGAAAAGAGCAAAAGCTATGAAACCGGGCTGCGTGGCCGCTTCGAGTCCGGTTCGTTCGATGTCGCCGTGTTCTATAACAAGTACCGCGACTTCATCAACGAAGACGGTCTGGCTGCCGGTTACGACGAACTCACCTTCCAGTCCTACAACATCAAGCACGCCACCATCAAAGGTGCCGAGGTCAAGGGCCGTCTGAATCTGGACAGTTTCGGGGTGCCGCAAGGCCTGTACACCCAAGGCTCGATTGCCTACGCCCAGGGCCGCAACAACGACACAGGCGAACCGCTCAACAGCGTCAACCCGCTGACCGCTGTATTCGGCCTGGGCTACGAGCAGGACAACTACGGAGGCCTGCTGAACTGGACACTGGTCAAACGCAAGAACCGTGTGGATGACAGCGAATTCCACGAGCCGGACGGCTCGACCTCTCAGTTCCGCACACCGGGTTTCGGCATTCTGGATCTGACCGGCTATTACAAGGTCACGAACGACGTCACCGTCAATGCCGGCCTCTACAACCTGACCGACAAGAAATACTGGCTCTGGGATGACGTTCGCGGCTACGACGGTGTCGGTGAGGCAGGTGCGACCGCGCCGGCCAACCTGGATCGCCTGACCCAGCCGGGCCGCAACTTCAGCGTCAATCTGGTCTGGGACATCTGATTCCGGTCGCGACCGGCCCCCAGTGGAAAACACGCCATCGAGCCTGATCGGCGGCGTGTTTTTTTACGCTATGGAGGCTGGCCATTCGTCTATTCAACAACGCCCTCTCATTTTGCAAGGAAGAACCTGATGACAATCGAGCAGATTCGCCCTGCCCTGCGCTCCCAGCGTCTCAACCAGATTACCCATGCGCCTCACGAGCAGCTCGACAAGGCGGTCAAGGCCCATGCGCCTTTTGAAACCCTGGAAAGCTACAAGCGTTTCGTCGTCGCCCAGTACCTTTTCCAGGCAGAACTGCAAAGCCTCTACAACGACCCGGCGCTGATCCAGATCATCACCGACCTGCCCGCCCGCTGCCGGGCCGAACAAGCCAGGGCCGACCTCGCGGACCTGAACACCGACATTCCTCGACCCGTCGCCGGTGCCGTGCAGAATCCGGCCAGGGCCGAAGCACTGGGCTGGCTGTTCGTCTCCGAAGGCTCGAAACTGGGTGCGGCCTTCCTGATCAAGCGCGCCGTCGCCCTGAACCTCAGCGAAAGCTTTGGTGCCCGACACCTGGGTGAACCTGCCGGTGGCCGTGCCGAAGGCTGGAAAACCTTTATCCGCACTCTGGACGGCCTGGCCTTCAGTGCCGAAGAAGAAGCCCAGCTGGATCGGGGTGCCATCGCGGCGTTCGAGCGCTTCTCGGTTCTGCTGCAGCACGCTTACACCCATGCACCACGACTCGAACAGGTTCAGGCATGAAAAAGCGCCCGGTGCTGTTAAGCTGGCCGGGCTCTATGAACCTGCCTGTAGTGACCATGACCTATAAACCGCCCGGCTCCAGACTTTCCCGCTTTCTGTTTGGCATCCTCGCGTATGTCAGCCTGGGGATAGGCATTGCCGCCATATTCATCCCCGGTCTGCCGACCACCGAGTTCATTCTGCTGGCCGCCTGGGCCGCGACTCGCAGCTCGCCGCGCCTCAATGCCTGGCTGGAAAACCATCGCGTGTTCGGCCCGCTGCTGCGTAACTGGCGCAATGGCCGGCTGGTCACGCGCAGCGCCAAGATCAGCGCGACCATCAGCATGCTGGTATGCGCCATCCTGATGCTGAGCCTGCTCAATCATGTGTGGTGGCTCTATCTGGCAATCGCGGGCATGGCAATGGGCAATCTGTGGCTCTGGTCCAGGCCCGAGCCGGCCCGTGATCTGAATCAGTAACGCAAATGTGTCACAGGGCTATGCTGTCGGGTGCCTGTCAATGGTGCTGAACCCCGGCCTATGGGTCGGGGTCTACCCGTACACTTCCCTTCTCCGACGGAGCGACCGCCATGTTCGAGCCAGGTCATCTGCACATCACCCATGCCGCCCTGCAGGGCACGGGTTTCAGCTACGACATCCACATCCATTACGAAGTACAGGAAGACCCGAAGGAAGGCACTTCCATGCACTTCACCATGCAGGGCGAGATCAACGGCAAGAGCTTCACTGAAGAATTCAGCCTGCCACGGGATCTGGCTTTCAACTTCGCTCACGATGCGGGCCGCATCGGTATCAAATACGGCCTGCCCAATCGTGCCGCCATGCCCATCGACCTGCACAAGGATTACGACAGGATGTTCAACGACATCCGCGAAAAACTGCATGCCAGATCCGGCGAGCCCGTGAAGCCCGAACATCTGGAGTAAACGCCTTGTGGGAGGGGCCCTGGCCGCGACGACGTATCAACAAACACCCCGGCAAGGCATACTTGCCACCCTCGCAGCCCAGAACCCATAACGTCCCATGCGTATCCATGTCTGCTTCATCGACCGCGTCGGTATCACCCAGGAAGTGCTGGCCATCCTGGGTGGACGCAATCTGAATCTCGATGCCGTGGAAATGGTACCTCCCAACGTTTACATCGATGCGCCGACCCTGAGCCATCAGATGCTCGAAGAGCTCAAGGATGCGCTGTTCCGGGTGCGTGGTGTAGAGGCCATCACCGTGGTCGATATCCTCCCCGGCCAGCGCCGCCATCTGCAACTCGATGCCCTGCTTGCCGCCATGACCGACCCGGTGCTGGCACTCGACAGTGCCGGGCACGTGCTGCTGGCCAACCCGGCGCTGATTGCCCTGATCGGCCGCGAGCCCGAAGGCGAACCCATAGGCGAACTGTTTGCCGATCCGAGCCTGCAAACCACGCTGCTGGAAAACGGTTTTCGCCTGCCCATGCGCGAAGTCACCCTCAATGGCGAAGCCCTGCTGCTGGACGCCACGCCCATCACCGAAGCCGGGGCCCTGCTGACGCTGTACCTGCCCAGCCGGATCGGTGAGCGCTTGTCGGCCCTGCATCACGACCATGCCGAAGGCTTCGATGCGCTGCTGGGGGAATCCCCCGCAATCCGCATCCTCAAGGCCCGCGCCCAACGGGTCGCTGCGCTGGATGCGCCTTTACTGATTCAGGGCGAAACCGGCACCGGCAAGGAACTGGTCGCCCGCGCCTGTCATGCCAGCAGCGCTCGTCATGGTGAGCCCTTTCTGGCGCTCAACTGTGCGGCGCTCCCGGAAAACCTGGCTGAAAGCGAGCTGTTCGGTTATGCCCCCGGCGCGTTCACCGGCGCTCAGCGCGGCGGCAAACCCGGGCTGATGGAACTGGCCAACCAGGGCACCGTTTTTCTGGATGAAATCGGCGAAATGTCGCCGTACCTGCAAGCCAAGCTGCTGCGCTTTCTCAACGACGGCAGCTTCAGACGGGTTGGCGGAGACCGGGAAGTCAGGGTCAACGTGCGCATCCTCAGCGCCACCCATCGCGATCTGGAAAAGATGGTCAGCGAAGGCACCTTCCGTGAAGACCTGTTCTATCGCCTGAATGTGCTGAATCTGGAAGTCCCGCCACTGCGCGAGCGCGGGCAGGACATTCTGCTGCTGGCCCGTTACTTCATGGAACAGGCCTGCACCCAGATCCAGCGACCGGTATGCCGCCTGGCAACCGGCACCTATCCCGCCCTGCTGGGCAACCGCTGGCCGGGCAATGTGCGCCAGTTACAGAACGTGATCTTCCGCGCTGCAGCCATCAGTGAAAGCACGGTGGTGGACATTGGCGATCTGGATATCGCAGGCACCGCAGTGGCCCGCCACAGCGATGGCGAAGTCGGCAGTCTTGAACAGGCCGTCGAGGATTTCGAGCGGGAGTTATTGCAGAAGCTCTATGCCGATCATCCCTCGACCCGGCAACTGGCCGCACGGCTGAATACCTCCCATACCGCGATAGCGCACCGGCTGCGCAAGTACGGGATCGGGAAGTAATTGCTCCCTCACATCAAAAAAGACGCAAGACCATGAATTAAAAAGTTTTTTTCATGGGGTAAAACGCTCTCCGGCGTACATATCCATTATCGGTATGGGCTGGTTCTACCGGTTCCGCCTTTACGGCGGCCCCCTTTGTTTCGGCAAAGGGGGGAAACCATGGGCTCC
>NZ_JAFGZD010000059.1 GCF_017165765.1 Pseudomonas capsici | reverse complement strand
GGCACCCTGATCGGCCCATTGCTGGGCGCAGGTCTGGTCAACGGCATGAAGAGCTGGTTCACCGTGGCCTTCCCTGAATACTGGCTGTTCTTTCTGGGCGCACTGTTCATCATCGTGACGCTGTATCTGCCCAAGGGCGTGATCGGCCTGCTGAAGAAAAGGAGCGAGTCATGAACAACACACCGACACCTGCTTTCATGCTCGAACCGATCCTCGATCCCAATTCCGACGCCGGCACCAGCCGTGACGCCATCGGTCTGGGCCAGGTCGCGGGCAAGGGCCTCAATACCCGGCACGGCACGATCCTGACCCTGGAAGACATCAGCGTCAGCTTCGACGGTTTCAAGGCTCTCAATGACCTGAATCTGTACATCGGCGTGGGCGAACTGCGCTGCATCATCGGCCCCAACGGCGCGGGCAAGACCACGCTGATGGACGTGATCACCGGCAAGACACGTCCCAGCCACGGCAAGGCCTGGTTCGGTGAAACCCTGGACCTGACGCAGATGAGCGAAGTGCAGATCGCCCAGGCCGGCATCGGTCGCAAGTTTCAGAAGCCCACGGTCTTCGAAGCCCTGAGCGTATTCGAAAACCTGGAACT
>NZ_JAFGZD010000058.1 GCF_017165765.1 Pseudomonas capsici | reverse complement strand
TCCAGCGCCAGCACGATCACTTCCCGAACACTGGCCTGGGCCTGCAGGCGTGCCTCGATTTCACCCAGCTCGATGCGGAAGCCGCGGATCTTCACCTGATGGTCGATACGTCCGGCGTACTCGATCACGCCTTCGGCGCGGTAACGGGCCAGATCGCCGGTGCGGTACAGGCGACCGCCGTCCTGGGAGAACGGGTCCGGCACAAAGCGCTCGGCAGTCAGCGCTGCACGGTTGTGATAGCCCCGCGCCAAACCGGCATGGCCGATATGCAGTTCGCCGCTGCACCCCAGGGCCACCGGGTTGAAATCTGCATCCAGCACGTACCAGGACAGATCGGCAATCGCCTCGCCAATCGGGCTGGCGGCACTCAGGGTGTCGGCCTGGGTGATCGGCCGGTAAGTGACATGCACCGTGGTTTCGGTGATGCCGTACATATTGATCAACTGCGGACTCTGGTCGCCAAAGCGCTCGAACCATGGAGCAAGGCTCGTCACGTCCAGCGCCTCGCCACCGAAAATCACCGAACGCAGAGCCAGCGTTTGTTCGCTGTCGCAGGCGACCCGCATCAACTGCTTGAACGCCGACGGTGTCTGGTTCAACACCGTGACCTGTTCCTGCACCAGCAAGGCATGGAA
>NZ_JAFGZD010000057.1 GCF_017165765.1 Pseudomonas capsici | reverse complement strand
GGCGCTTCGTAGCCACGGCTGATCAGCGCTTGCAGATTCGGGGCCGGCAAGGCTTTGCGGTCCAGTTTGCCGTTTGGCGTCAGCGGCAGTTTGTCCAGATGCACATAGGCCGCCGGGACCATGTACTCCGGCAACTGGCCTTGCAGATGGGCTTTGAGGGTTTCCAGATCGACTTCGGCAACATTTGAGGTGAAGTATGCTACCAAACGTTTATCGCCCGGCACGTCCTCACGGGCCATCACCACCGCTTCCTTAACGCTTTCATGGCGTGCCAGTTTGGCTTCGATCTCGCCCAGTTCGATACGGAAACCGCGGATCTTCACCTGATCGTCGTTACGCCCCAGGTACTCAATATTGCCATCGGCCAGCCAGCGACCCAGGTCGCCGGTGCGGTACATCCGCGCTCCGGTGTTGAACGGATCGTCCAGGAAGCGCTCGGCGGTCAGGTCATCACGGTTCAGATAGCCACGGGCCACACCGGCACCGCCGATATAGATTTCACCCGGCACACCCAGCGGCACTGGCTGGCGGTGTTCATCCAGCAGGTAGAACTGGGTATTGGCCACCGGTTTACCGATATGTGGCGCAAAGCCGTCTTCGCGGTTCATCGCCACCCAGCTTGAATAGGTGGTGGTTTCCGACGGGCCATACAGGTTGCACAGGCGTTTGACGGCCGTTTCGGCAAACAGCTTCTCGAC
>NZ_JAFGZD010000056.1 GCF_017165765.1 Pseudomonas capsici | reverse complement strand
TAGATGCGCTCGGGATAAACCGACCCGACCTTGAATTCGTAGGCATTGCTCTGGATGCCATGCTCTTCGAGGACCTGGCCGATGATTTTCGGCACGCTGAGGTTCTGGAAGATGCGCTGGTTGATGCGGTGGGCCAGGTAGGCGAGTTGCGGGCGCAGGGTCACCGAGTAACGGGTCAGGCGCTTGCCGGAGTCTCCCTGGGCGGCGCGATGGATCTGGCCGTGAATACCGCTGCCGTCCGGCGAAAGCTGCAGGAAGGCGGGTTTGTGCAACAGGGTTTCGAGGTCCAGGGCTGGCTGCTCGCTGACCAGTTCCACGTCGAACACGAACGGTTGGCTGATGGCTTCCCGTCCGGTGAGGGCCAGGACTTGCAGGTCGCTGTCTGAGCCTTCTATGGTCAGGCTGAAGTGGGTCTGATTGGCCGGCGCGAACATCCCTTGTTCCTCGATTCTGAAAAGGCGTAAACAACATCGACCAGCAGAAGCTGGCCGATGCTTGAAACCTCAGCCGTATCAGGCCACAGGCGAGCGCCAGTCATCGGAGCCCGAAGTACCGGAAACTTCGTGGGTCCAGGTGATTTTGCGGTAGGTCATTTCGATGTCTTCCAGGTGCGTGAAGTGCGCGTTGGAAGGGTCCTGGCAGTTGTGCATGTAGTCCTTGGAGCTGACGAGGATCGCGTCTTCCAGAACGGTGGTGTAGTAGTGCTCTTGAGT
>NZ_JAFGZD010000055.1 GCF_017165765.1 Pseudomonas capsici | reverse complement strand
GAGCATTCGCTGACCTACGCCGAACTCAATACCCAGGCCAATCGACTGGCCCATCATCTGATCAGCCAGGGTGTGGTCGCAGGCGATGCCGTAGCCATTCTGCTGCCGCGTTCGCTGGATCTGCTGGTAGCGCAACTGGCCGTCAGCAAGTGCGCGGGTATTTATGTGCCGCTCGACGTCAATGCACCTCAGGAACGTCAGGCGTTCATGGTGCAGGACAGCGGGGCGCGTCAGCTGCTGACCCATGGCGATCTGGAGGTGCCGCAAGGCGCTGTCCGCATTGACCTGGACCACCTCGACCTTTCTTCGCAGCACGGCGACAACCCGGAGTTGGGCTGCAGCAGCGAAAGCGCGGTGTACATCATGTACACCTCGGGCTCCACCGGCACGCCGAAAGGGGTACTGGTGCCGCATCGCGCCATTGCCCGTCTGGTGATCAATAACGGCTATGCCGAGTTCACGGCCTCGGATCGTGTGGCGTTTGCTTCCAACCCGGCCTTCGACGCCAGCACCCTGGATGTCTGGGCACCGCTGCTCAATGGCGGCTGTGTCGTGGTCGTGGATCAGGAGGTGCTGCTGTCGCTGCCCGACTTCAAGGCGCTGCTGCTGGAACAGTCGATCAGCGTGCTGTGGATGACCGCAGGCCTGTTCCATCAATACGCCTCGGGCCTGTATGAGGCCTTTGCGAAACTGCGCTATCTGATCGTGGGTGGCGATGTACTC
>NZ_JAFGZD010000054.1 GCF_017165765.1 Pseudomonas capsici | reverse complement strand
GTCTCGACCAGACCCCGCAGCCGATTGTTCAGGCGCAGTTTGCGCGGTTCATCCGGGTTGGGTGCATCGGCGGCGGCAGGTGCCTGGGCATCCACGGCCACGTATTGCTCGTTGTTTTCGAGGTAGGCGCGTTTGCTGCTGTCTGCGGCAACACGTCCATCGCGCAAGGCTTCGAGCAGTTCGACACGCTCGGGCACAGGTCTGGCTGCCCAGGTTTCAAGCAGGTCGGCCTGTTGCGAAGAGCTGGCAGAAACAAAGTCGCCGGCATCACTGGCGTGTACTGCCAGAGGCAGCAGGAACGCGAATGTGAGAATGAGGCGGTACAGGGTCTTGGGCATATCGGTAGCCTGGCAGTCGGCGGTGAGGCATTTCGCGAATGAATTGCCCCCGCAGGAGCGAATTCATTCGCGAAGAGAGTGGCTAGGTCTTAGTTGCTTTTCACTGCATGATCCGGCTTCTTGTCGTTGCCAGGGATGTACGGGCTCCAGGGCTGGGCGCGGATCGGCTCCTTGGTCTGCCAGACCACGTTGAACTGACCGTTCTCCTCGACTTCACCGATCATGACCGGCTTGTGCAGGTGGTGATTGGTCTTGTCCATGGTCAGGGTGAAGCCCGACGGCGCGGCGAAGGTCTGGCCGGCCATGGCTTCGCGAACCTTGTCGACATCGGTGGACTTGGCTTTCTCGACGGCCTGGGCCCACATGTGAATGCCCACGTAGGTGGCTTCCATCGGGTCGTTGGTCACAGCCTTGTCAGCGCCCGGCAGGTTTTTCTTCTTGGCGTAGGCAGTCCAGTCAGCCAC
>NZ_JAFGZD010000053.1 GCF_017165765.1 Pseudomonas capsici | reverse complement strand
ATCCAAGTCAGCTACTTCGTCATGCAGTTCGAGATAACGCCGTCCCAGCGACTTCAGGGCAATCCGGTAGGCAGACGCGACTTGACGATAGCTGGATAGATCTGGACGCCATGCTGCCAGCGTTCTAATCAGTTGCATGCGGGTCAACGTGCGTAATGACTCACGTAGTTCATCAGGCGCACTAACGATAGTGTTCTGGATCAGTTGCAAGGTAATGCGCCTGGCCTGTATGGCAGTCTTCCGACACACTTTGAGCACGCGTAACGATTCGACCATGCCGTCTCGTTTTTTTGGGGTAACGGTACGAATACCAGCGAAGGCCGCATGTGCGGCATTTCCAGCATCAAGGGTGTCATCTTTGCCCCGCTTGCGCCTGTCACTTTTATCAGGCGCAGTAACTTCAAGGACGGCGATTCCAGCCTGTTCCAAGTAGCGTAATAGGCCTGCGCCGTACGTGCCGGTGCACTCGATGCCCACTCGCAACACCTCACCAAACGAGCGCATCCACGTCAGCATTTGTTTGTAGCCCTGACGGGTAGTCGCAAAGCTCTCGCTGGCCAGAATACGATCCTGTTCATCTACGACTGCAGCGACGTGCAGATCTTTATGGGTATCTACACCGCCTACGACCTGTCTCGAAACACTGCTGACTTTAACGTTGCGCATGGCTGGTCGCTCCGATTCACCGAGCACGAACTGAACCGCTTCAACCGGACACCTGGACAAGACAGTAAAGTGACGTGGCGTCAGGCCCTTCTTGGGTCACATGTATCGGCAAGGCGGTCACCTTGACGTGCAGTGCTCCCGAATGGTCGACAGGTCCAGGGAAAGACATAAGGGTCGATCGGAGTGTGGGTCAGGCCACTCGGGACACTTCACGACCAGATCATCCATCATCGGTCTATCGCTGTGTGAGTCAGACCATATGGGAACACTGGCCAGTACATTCTTACT
>NZ_JAFGZD010000052.1 GCF_017165765.1 Pseudomonas capsici | reverse complement strand
ATCAGAGTGAATGACCAGTTTGGGCTCGCTCCCCAAACGACCAAAAGCCTTGTCCAGCATGTTACCCACCAGCTTGTAGCAGGGCCGGCTGGCTGTTTCATAAGCCACAATTTCACCGTTGTACAAATCCATCACAGGAGAGAGGTAGAGCTTCTGCTGCGCTACTTTGAATTCGGTCACGTCGGTTACCCACTTCTGGTTGGGCCGCTGGGCGACGAAATTGCGCTCCAGCAGATTCGCGGCAATCTTGCCGACCGCCCCCCGATAAGAGCGATACTTTTTGGGACGCACGACCGACCGCAAGCCTTGCTCGGCCATCAACCGCTCCACGACTTTCTTGTTCACCACGATCCCTTGGCTCCTGATCACGAGCGCAACACGTCGGTACCCGTACAGCCCTTTCTCTTGGTGATAGACGCGCTGTACCTGTTGCCTGAGCGCAGCATGCCTGTCCGGCTGTTGCTGGCTTTTGGCCTGGTAGTAAAACGTACTGCGCGACAGTTCGAGCAAAGGCAAAAGAGCAGACAGAGGAAATCGGTCCTTGAGCCTGGAAATGATCAGCGCTTTTTCGCCTGTCTTCGTTCCTTCTCTTCCTCCAGAGCCTTTAACTCCTTTAAAACGGCATTCTCCATGCGCATATATTCGAGTTCGCCCATCAGTTGCTCTCGTGATTTCAATGCATCATCGGTGTCGGTGGGCTTCAGTGGCTTAATTCTCTTGGGCATACGGGTAGGCACTCTTCGTTGGGCGACAGTAGGGTCTACAAGGCTGCCACTGTAGTACTGTCGCTCCCAAATGCCTATTTGAGAGGAATGCCCCAGGCCGAAATGCGCGGCTGTCTGACGCAGGGAAAGGCGATGATCACGCTTGTGCTGCACGATCTGGCGCTTGAAGTCGTTGCTGTAGCGCTGTGCATGAGACAGAGGACTGATGCTTGAATGGATCTGGTAATGGGCCACCCACCGTCGTAGCAAGCTGACATCAATGCCGAAGTGCTGAGCCACCTTGCGCAAGCCATCAGGGCCTCCAAGATAGGTGGCGATGGCGGTGAGCTTGAATGATTCTGTGTACTTACTCATAACGTCCCCCAAGGGTTGGATGGGTGTCCAACTTCTTGGGGGCAGTTCA
>NZ_JAFGZD010000051.1 GCF_017165765.1 Pseudomonas capsici | reverse complement strand
CAGCCATCGCCGCCGGCCGCCGGGTAATAGCGTCGGGTTTCCAGGGTGCCGTCGGGGTTTTCCTGGGTCAGCAGGTTACCGAAGACGTCGAAGGTGGTGCGGGTGATTTCTTCGTGGGTCTGGCTGGAGGCGCTGGGGTGATACCAGAGCTTCAGCACTTCACGAGGCAACTGGCACTGAGGCGGTTGCTGGATGAACGGCAGGCCCGGCGTGCCGTGATAAGTGGTGCGGGTGCTGAGCACGTTGTCGCGCTGGGTGACGGTTTCCTCGGTCAGCAGGTGAAAGTTGTTGAAGGTGCGCAGCGTGGTGCGCAGCGCCTGGCCGTCGACCCAGAGCATTTCCGTACTGCTGTAGGTGTAGCGCGGATCGGCCTGGTAGAGGTTGTCCAGACCGTCGTCGTCCCAGATCAGGCCACTGGCGTTGAAGCCCAGGAAGTTCTCGCTGGAATAGCGGTAGTGCACTTCGATCGGCGGCTGACCGAAACCGGGGTGTTGGGCGTGTTGCAGCACGCGCGGCAAGGACGGGTAGCGGCTCTGCGGGAACTCGTGGCCCTGGGCATCGTAGGTGATGTATTCATGGCCACCCAGCGGGGTACGCAATTCCTTGATGCACAGGTACTCGTTCAGCCACTCGTAGGTGAAGTGCCAGCCGGCCTGATTGTCGCTGGGCAGGATGACGCGGCTGACTTCACCGTTGTCGAGCACCAGCGTAAAACGGGCCAGCGGCCCGCCCTCGCTGCCCTGGCCGGGGTGCAGGTCGACGTTGATCTGGGCGCTGCCCAGACGGGTGATGTCGAGGAGCGTGCCGTAGTCGTCGCTGAGGCGGCGCAGCACGGTTTCGCCGGCAAAGGTGTCGTAGGCCAGGCTGAGCCGATGGCCTTCGGCGGAGTGGACCTCGGTGACCCAGGCCAGGGTATCGCCGCCCTGCAGGGTGAGGATTTCCACCAGACCGGACTTGTGCACCACGCGGTAGCGGTTGCTGCCCTCGAAGGAGAAATGAAAGCTGTCGATCTTGCGTTCGGGCACGCTGGGCTGGCTGATGGAGCCTTCGATGCGGAAGGTCTCGCCGGTGGACAGCGAGAGGATGCGCGACACGGTGTCTAAATGCGACAGGCGCAGGCTCCAGCCCTTGCCGAACCCGATGTCGCGAGGGCTCATGGGGCTGAAGCTCAGGGTCAGCGGCAGGCTGGGGCCGCAGAGGTGATTGGCCTTGAGTTCGGGCAGTGCAATGGAACAGGTGTATTG
>NZ_JAFGZD010000050.1 GCF_017165765.1 Pseudomonas capsici | reverse complement strand
CTACGCCTCCCCTATTCGGTTAAGCTTGCCACTGAATATAAGTCGCTGACCCATTATACAAAAGGTACGCAGTCACCTAACAAAGTAGGCTCCCACTGCTTGTACGCATACGGTTTCAGGATCTATTTCACTCCCCTCTCCGGGGTTCTTTTCGCCTTTCCCTCACGGTACTGGTTCACTATCGGTCAGTCAGTAGTATTTAGCCTTGGAGGATGGTCCCCCCATGTTCAGACAAGGTTTCTCGTGCCCCGTCCTACTCGATTTCATTGACAAGAGATTTTCGCGTACAGGGCTATCACCCACTATGGCCGCACTTTCCAGAGCGTTCCGCTAATCTCGAATCAACTTAAGGGCTGGTCCCCGTTCGCTCGCCACTACTAAGGGAATCTCGGTTGATTTCTTTTCCTCAGGGTACTTAGATGTTTCAGTTCCCCTGGTTCGCCTCTTGCACCTATGTATTCAGTGCAAGATAACTGTCTTATGACAGCTGGGTTCCCCCATTCAGACATCTCCGGATCACAGTCTGTTTGCCGACTCCCCGAAGCTTTTCGCAGGCTACCACGTCTTTCATCGCCTCTGACTGCCAAGGCATCCACCGTATGCGCTTCTTCACTTGACCATATAACCCCAAGCAATCTGGTTATACTGTGAAGACGACATTCGCCGAAAATTTGCAATTCACTCACAAATTTTACCTTAGCCTGTGACTCCACCAGTGAAAGTGGTTCACAGTCTAACTTTCTATTACATACCCAAATTTTTAAAGAACGATTCTGACAAAGATCAGAAATCAACACTCAACCATGGAACCCATGGAGTGCTCATTTCTAAGCTTTAACAACAAAGCAGTCACTGCAAACAGCAAATGGTGGAGCCAAGCGGGATCGAACCGCTGACCTCCTGCGTGCAAGGCAGGCGCTCTCCCAGCTGAGCTATGGCCCCAGGGAACTGGTAGGTCTGGGCAGATTTGAACTGCCGACCTCACCCTTATCAGGGGTGCGCTCTAACCAACTGAGCTACAGACCTAAATCTTGATGCGTACCGCGATCAAGCTTGAAGCGTGTAGCTTAAGCTTGGAGCTACTTCTATCGTCTTCTTCAAGGAATCAAGCAATTCGTGTGGGAGCTTATGGCAAAGCCGAGTCGTCGATTAAGGAGGTGATCCAGCCGCAGGTTCCCCTACGGCTACCTTGTTACGACTTCACCCCAGTCATGAATCACACCGTGGTAACCGTCCCCCCGAAGGTTAGACTAGCTACTTCTGGTGCAACCCACTCCCATGGTGTGACGGGCGGTGTGTACAAGGCCCGGGAAC
>NZ_JAFGZD010000004.1 GCF_017165765.1 Pseudomonas capsici | reverse complement strand
TTTGAGAAAACCCTAAACTTGGCTCAGCAATCGTTGGTTACATCTTTGATTTCTCGCGGAGTAACTTGCGTTGCTGACAATCTGTTGACCTCAGTCTTACGCCACAAGCACCCACACGAATTGCTTGATTCAGTTGTTAAAGAGCGTTGGCTGAACCTTTCGTCTCAACCGAGGCGCGCATTCTACAGCGACCTCTGAATCTGTCAAGCGGTTATTTCAACAAGTTTCAAAGTTTCCTTTGCAACTTCAACCACTTGCGCTTCGATCAACTTCGCGCTGCTCGTCAGCGGGAGGCGAATTCTACAGCACCCGGAGGTGGTGTCAAACCCTTTCTCGTACCGCTGTCGATCCAACCGCGACCGAAGCCCTTCCAGACTGACTCAATGAACCGTTAAACACTTGCAAACTATTGATTTACAAGGCTTTTTCAGTTCCGTCTGCGCCGAAAGTGGGGCGAATTATAGAGAGATTAAATCGTCCGTCAACACTTAATTTCAAAACACTGTCATAAAACTCTGCTACCCCCAATAAACACTGGGGACCGTCCAATAAAGAAGACGATCCCCAGCGCTCATTATTTACAGACTCGGGAAAGCAAACTGCGATGCTTCATGACTGGCCCGCTGCGGCCAGCGCTGGGTGATGGCCTTGCGGCGGGTATAGAAGCGCACGCCATCCGGGCCATAGGCATGCAGATCACCAAACAGTGAGCGCTTCCAGCCACCGAAGCTGTGATAGGCGACCGGCACCGGCAGCGGCACATTGACCCCGACCATACCGACTTCAATTTCATCGCAGAACAAACGGGCCGCTTCACCATCGCGTGTGAAGATGCAAGTACCGTTGCCGTATTCATGCTCGTTGATCAGTTGCATCGCCTGCTCAAGACTATCGACGCGCACGATGCACAGTACAGGCCCGAAGATCTCCTCTTTATAGATACGCATCTGCGGCGTCACGCGATCAAACAGGCAACCGCCCATGAAGAAACCTTCTTCATGACCCGCAATGCGGATATCACGCCCATCGACAACCAGCGTTGCGCCGGACTGAATACCGTCTTCTATATAGCCACTGACTTTATCGCGATGCTGCCCGGTTACCAGAGGCCCCATATCCAGGCCGCAACTGGTGCCAGCACCGATTTTCAGGCTCTTGATCTGCGGGACCAGCTTGGCCACCAGGGCATCGGCAATCTGATCGCCCACACAGACCGCAACCGAAATTGCCATGCAGCGCTCGCCGCACGAACCGTAGGCTGCGCCCATCAGAGCACTGACCGCATTATCCAGATCGGCATCGGGCATCAATACCGCATGGTTCTTTGCACCACCCAACGCCTGGACACGCTTGCCTCGTGCAGCGCCTTCCTTATAGATGTACTCGGCAATCGGTGTGGAGCCCACGAAACTCAGCGCCTTGACCTCCGGAGCCTCGATCAGCGCATCGACGGCCACCTTGTCGCCATGCACCACGTTGAGAACACCCTTGGGCAAACCGGCTTCATGCAGTAACTGTGCAATCAGTAAGGTCGAACTCGGATCACGCTCCGAAGGTTTGAGAATGAAGCAGTTACCGCAGGCAATGGCCAGAGGGTACATCCACAGCGGAACCATGGCCGGGAAGTTGAACGGCGTGATACCGGCAACGATCCCCAGTGGCTGGAAGTCCGACCAGGCATCGATGTTCGGCCCGACATTACGGCTGTATTCGCCCTTGAGGATTTCCGGCGCGGCACTGGCGTATTCGACGTTTTCGATTCCGCGCTTCAACTCACCTGATGCATCTTCCAGCGTCTTGCCGTGTTCTTCGCTGATGAGCTGGGCAATACGCGCCTCGTTCTGCTCCAGCAATTGCTTGAAACGAAACATGATCTGGGCGCGCTTGGCTGCCGGCGTATTGCGCCAGGCCGGGAAAGCGGCCTTGGCCGAGTCGATGGCTTGCTGCACGGTTTCACGACTGGCCAGGGCGACTTTATGAATAGCCTGACCTGTAGACGGGTTGAAAACATCGGCGGTACGTCCGTTATCGGAAGTGAGCTCACCGTGAATCAAGTGTTGGATGCTGCTCATGCAAAATGGCTCCAGAAAACTCGTGTCTATCGGCGGTATGAAACCCGACGATCAGTCAATCAGGTTAAGCGCTTCACCTACGGCATCGAACAACCGATCCAGGTCTTGCGTCTTGCAATTGAAGGTTGGCCCGAACTGCAGGGTGTCGCCACCAAAGCGCACATAGAACCCGGCCTGCCACAACTTCATCGCGGCCTCGAACGGACGAACGATGGCATCGCCATCCCGAGGCGCGATCTGAATGGCACCCGCCAGACCGTAGTTACGGATATCGACGACGTTCTTCGTGCCTTTGATACCGTGCAGCAGGTTTTCAAAGTGCGGAGCGGTTTCAGCGACCTGCTGGACCAGATTCTCACGCTGCAACAACTCCAGCGCCGCCAGGCCAGCAGCACAGGCGACCGGGTGAGCGGAGTAGGTATAGCCATGGGGAAACTCCACGGCATACTCCGGCGTGGCCTGATTCATGAAGGTTTGATAGATTTCGCTGCTGGCAATCACGGCGCCCATGGGAATGGCCCCATTGGTAACCTGCTTGGCAATGCACATCAGGTCAGGCGTAACGCCGAAACTGTCGGCACCAAACATGGAGCCTGTGCGCCCGAAGCCGGTAATGACTTCGTCGAAGATCAGCAGGATATTGTGCTGGTCGCATATTTCACGCAGGCGCTTGAGATACCCCTGGGGAGGAACGATAACACCGGCCGAACCGGCCATCGGCTCAACGATGACAGCGGCAATATTAGAGGCATCGTGCAGTTCGATCAGCTTGAGCATTTCATCGGCCAGCGCAATACCTCCGGCCTCGGGCATTCCTCTGGAAAATGCGTTGCTGGCCAGCAGGGTGTGCGGCAGGTGATCGACATCCAGCAACTGACCAAACATCTTGCGGTTACCGTTAACGCCCCCAAGGCTGGTACCTGCGATATTCACGCCGTGATAGCCACGAGCACGACCGATCATTTTGGTCTTGGTCGACTGACCTTTGAGGCGCCAGTAGGCACGTACCATTTTCACGGCGGTATCGGCGCACTCGGAGCCGGAGTTGGTATAGAAAACGTGATTCAGATTGCCCGGCGTCAAATCGGTGATCTTTTCCGCAAGCTGGAACGACAGCGGATGGCCGAACTGAAAACCGGGTGAGTAATCCAGCACGCTCAGTTGCCTGGAAACAGCTTCCTGTATTTCCGTGCGGGTATGTCCGGCGCCACAGGTCCAAAGCCCGGAAAGCCCGTCGTATATCGTGCGTCCCTTGTCGTCAATCAGATGGCTGCCATGAGCTGCAACGATCATTCGCGGATCGCGTTGAAAATTGCGGTTGGCGGTATAAGGCATCCAATGAGCATCTAGCTTCAATTGGGTGGCCGAAGGCACATCAGACACTTCGAACGCGTTCATGCAACGAGCCTCGTAAGGTGTGTTATTGGAGCAATTACAGTCAAGGTGACACGGCAATAAGGTTTGAAAAATCCAACTTTTACAATCTTTAGTTAAGCGATTACTAAACAATGAGCATTCGCCGCCCCGATCCCTTGGCACAAGTCAGTGACTTCGATATCCGCCTGTTGCGTATCTTCAAAAGCGTAGTAGAAGCCGGAGGTTTCTCAGCTGCCGAAAGCGTACTCGGCATTGGCCGTTCGGCCATAAGTCAACAAATGAGCGACCTCGAACAGCGCCTTGGTTTGCGCCTGTGTCAGCGAGGCCGAGCCGGCTTTTCGGTAACGGATGAAGGCCGGGAGGTCTATCAGTCGTCCTTGCAGTTGCTCAGTGCGCTTGAGAGTTTTCGCACCGAGGTCAACGGCCTGCACCAGCACCTGCGCGGAGAGCTGAATATCGGCGTGACGGATAACCTGGTGACCCTGCCGCACATGCGTATCACCAATGCCCTGTCGCAATTGAAAGAGCGCGGCCCGGACGTGCATATCAACATCCGCATGCTCTCCCCCTCCGAAGTGGAGCAAGGTGTGCTCGATGGCAGCCTGCATGTCGGCGTCGTACCTCAGACCAATGCCCTGCCCGGTCTTGAATACCAGCCTTTATATAGCGAGCGCTCCCTGCTGTACTGCGCGGTCGGTCATCCCCTGTTTTATGCAAACGATACCGAACTCGAAGATGAACGCATTGCCGTTCAGGAAGCCATTGCCCCCACCTTCCGCTTGCCGGTCGATATACAGCCTCATTATCAGGCACTCAGGTTTACCGCCAGCGCATCGGATCGCGAAGGCATGGCCTTTCTGATCCTGACCGGCCGCTATATAGGCTATCTGCCGGATCACTACGCCAATGTCTGGGTTCAACAAGGCAGGCTGCGCACCTTGAAGCCCGAATCGAGGTTTTATGACCTGAGTCTGGTTTCCGTCACCCGCAAGGGGCGTCGCCCTCATTTGGTGCTGGAGAGCTTTCTGAAGAGCCTGGCTGCCACGCGATAACGCATCAGGAGAGACGAAAACGGTTGAGTCGGCTGGACTCAACCGCCCTTTAAACGGCCTATCTCCTTGAAATGAATACGAATGCATCACGGAAATAAAAAATAATCTGAGCAAGTGGACAGGTTTTTGCAATGTGCTTGGCTAAGACGTGACCACACCTCATTCCGAGCGCTCGACATGCAGCCTGATACCTCCGATAACAATGACCTGCTCTACGGCCTCGATGATCGCCCCAGACCCGTAACGGCCATACTCGCTGCTCTGCAACACGTGCTCGCCAGTTTCGTCGGCATCATTACCCCGCCCTTGATTATCGGTTCGGCACTGGGACTGGGCGCTTACATGCCGTACCTGATCAGCATGGCCCTGATGGTTTCCGGCGTCGGAACCTTTATTCAGGCCCGTCGCCCGTTCGGCATCGGCGCAGGCATGATCTGCCTGCAAGGTACCAGCTTCGCCTTTCTCGGCGCCGTGCTGTCCGCCGGCTTTATCGTCAAGCAACGCGGCGGCAGCCCGGAAGACATCATGGCGATGATCTTCGGCGTCTGCTTCTTCGGTGCCCTGGTGCAGGTAGTGCTCAGCCGCTTCATTGGCCAGTTGCGGCGCGTCATTACGCCCCTCGTTACCGGTATTGTCATTACCCTGATCGGCATCAGCCTGATCAAGGTCGGCGTCACGGATCTGGGAGGCGGCTTCAACGCACCGGACTTCGGGGCCCCCATCAATCTGGCTCTGGGCATCTTCGTGCTCGCCATCATCATTGCACTCAACCGATCCCGCACGCCCTGGGTTCGTCTGTCCGCGATCATCATTGGCCTGGCGGTGGGCAGCGTCGCTGCGTGGATGAGCGGCAAACTGGTTCCACACCCCATTCTCGACCTGCCACTGATCAGTGTGCCGGTCCCGTTCAAATTCGGCTTCAGCTTCGACTGGACAGCTTTCCTGCCCGTCGCGCTGATCTATCTGATCAGCAGCATCGAAACCGTGGGCGACCTGACCGCCAACTGCATGCTGGCCCGCCAGCCCATCAGCGGCCCGAGTTATGTATCGCGGCTAAAGGGCGGCGTGCTGGGCGATGGTGTCAGTTGCATGATTGCCGCCACGTTCAGCGCCTTCCCCAACACCACCTTTGCCCAGAACAACGGCGTGATCCAGTTGACCGGTGTCGCCAGTCGCTATGTCGGTCTCTATATAGGCGTGGTGCTGTTCATGCTTGGCCTGTTCCCGACCATCGGCGCAGTGGTGCAACAGATCCCCAAGCCCGTGCTTGGCGGCGCGACACTGGTGATGTTCGGCAGCGTCGCGGCAGCGGGCGTGCGCATTCTTGCCCAGGCACCACTGGACCGACGCAGCATGCTGATCATTGCCACTTCGTTCGGTGTCGGTCTGGGCATTGCTGCACAGCCCACGCTGCTGCATCACATGCCACAACTGGTACAGAACCTGTTCGACTCGGCAATCACCAGCGGCGGAATCACGGCCATCGTCATGTGCCTGTTGATACCGGAGGAAAAGACGATCGCCATCAAGGAAAACCTCGAGCGCCCAGCCAAGGCCCTTGAGCCCCAGGAATAATTTTCCTGCATGAGCGCTTGTCGGATTCACGCGGGTGCGTTATCTGTTCACCCGTTGCACCCCATGACCCTGTCCGGACCTGCACATGACCCTTGAAGTCCCAGCCCACAGCACTCACGGCACCAAGCCTGCAAGCCGTATTCGCCAGAAAAACGAAGAAGCCATCATCAAGGCCGCCGAAGACGAATTTGCCCGCCATGGTTTCAAGGGCACCAGCATGAACACCATTGCACTCAAGGCCGGGCTGCCGAAAGCCAACCTGCATTATTACTTCACCAACAAGCTTGGGCTGTACGCCGCCGTGCTGAGCAACATCATCGAGCAGTGGGACAGCACCTTCAACAATCTGACGGTCGAAGACGATCCGGCAGAAGCGCTGGCCCGCTACATTCGCGCCAAGATGGAGTTCTCGCGCCGCAACCCGCAGGCCTCGCGGATTTTCGCCATGGAAATCATCAGCGGCGGCGAGTGCATGAGCGAGTATTTCAGTCAGGACTATCGCACCTGGTTCCAGGGGCGCGCCGCCGTTTTCCAGGCCTGGATCGATGCCGGAAAAATGGACCCGGTGGATCCGGTCAACCTGATTTTCCTGCTCTGGGGCAGCACTCAGCATTACGCCGACTTTGCCACCCAGATCTGCCGGGTAACCGGTCGTACCCGGCAAACCCGGCAGGACATGGACGATGCCAGCGCCAACCTGATCCAGATCATTCTCAAAGGGTGTGGGCTTACGCCACCGGTCTTGTAATATTCGGGCCTTGTCGTCTGCTGGAAACCTCCATGCCTTTTACCATTACCGGCCCTTGCGAATATCGGGAAGAAATTCGCAAAAGCCGCTTCATCACCCTCGCAGCCCCGATTGCCAGCCCGGCCGAAGCACAGGCATTCATCGAGCAGCACAGCGACCTGAATGCGACGCACAATTGCTGGGCCTGGAAACTGGGCGCTCAATACCGCAGCAGCGACGACGGCGAACCCGGTGGTACGGCTGGCAGGCCGATACTGGCAGCCATCGAAGCCCAGGAGTTCGATCAGGTCGTGGTGCTGGTGATTCGCTGGTATGGTGGCATCCAGTTGGGTACCGGTGGACTGGCCCGGGCTTATGGCGGCGGTGCCAACAAATGCCTGCAACAGGCCGTACGTCTGCCACTGATCAACCGCGAGCACTTCAACCTGGAATGCAGCTTCAGCGAACTGGCTCTGGTGAAAGTGCGTCTGGGCGAATGCAACGGTCTGGTGGAGGCGGAAAACTTCACCGCCAATGGCGTGGAAATGTCGATTGCCATCGGTCCGGAACACTTCGCCTCGTTGCAACGGCAACTGGCGGATCTGAGCCGTGGCAGAATCATTCTGCACCCGGCACATGATCAGTAATCCGACGTTCCCCGATGTTAGGCAAACTTGCCCACATCTACTGTGCATCCGGCTGTGGATAAGCTGAGCACATCGGGCTGCACGCCTTGCCGGACGTACGGCACAGGCATGTGATCATTTTTTGCACAACAGCAATACAGCCGGATAAAAACAATGCCAAAACAGCGTCTTAACGTTGTTTAGCACCTTTGGAAGCTAGCGCAGATTCCTTTATTACCCGGCCTTCGGCTTTCACACAGTTACTGTGGAACAACCTGTGGATAACAGGTGCAAGGGTCGCGCAATCGCTTGGGGTATCGCCCTCAAGGCCTGCTGTACATTTTTTGTACAACCCGATGAGCCATAATTGCACCTTTGCTGTCGAGCGACGCCCCGAAGTGGTGCCAAAGCGCTTGCAGCCTGCTCACCTCTGCCCCGAAAACACCCTGCATACGCCCACCTGACAACATTCGCCGCAAACCTGACTCACTGGCCAGGATTTTGCTTTATCCCCGGCGACCCACTCCATGATCCGAGCCTGTCATGCCAAACCACGCGCCGCCCCCGCGCCTGCAACTGCGCCATATCACCAAGCAATATCCCGGCTGTCTGGCCAACGACGCTATCGACCTGAGCATCCAGCCCGGCGAAATCCACGCCTTGCTGGGTGAAAACGGTGCCGGCAAAAGCACGCTGATGAAGATTATCTACGGCGTAACCCAGCCTGATTCGGGCTCGATCATCTGGCAAGGCGAGACACTGCAGATGCGCAACCCGGCACAGGCCAGAGGCCTGGGGATCGGCATGGTGTTTCAGCACTTTTCTCTGTTCGAAACCCTGACCGTGGCGCAGAACATTGCCTTGGCCATGGGGCGCTCGGCGGGCACGCCCAAACAACTGGAACCGCGCATTCGCGAGGTGTCGCAACGCTACGGCATGGCGCTTGAGCCACAACGACTTGTCCACAGCCTGTCGATTGGCGAACGCCAGAAAGTCGAAATCATCCGCTGCCTGATGCAGGACATTCGCCTGCTGATTCTGGACGAGCCCACTTCAGTGCTCACACCTCAGGAGGTCGATGAGCTTTTTGTCACCTTGCGACGTCTGGCCGAGGAAGGCTGCAGCATTCTGTTCATCAGTCACAAGCTGGGCGAGGTCAGGGCCTTGTGCCACAGCGCGACAGTGCTGCGTGGCGGCAAGGTTTCCGGGCACTGCATTCCCGCGCAATGCACCGACCTGGAACTGGCGCGCCTGATGGTCGGCGATGCCCAGGGACTGACCGCGCAATACCAGAAGACAAATGGCTCAGCGCCCTTCCTGCGAGTCGAAAAACTTTCCTGGCACAACCCCGATCCCTTTGGCTGTTCACTGCAGGACCTGGAGCTTGAAGTGCGCAGCGGCGAAATCGTCGGGATTGCGGGTGTTGCGGGTAATGGCCAGGACGAACTGCTGGCCTTGCTCAGCGGTGAACGGACACTGAACAGCGCACAGGCCGCGACTATCCGCTTTGCCGATGAAAAGGTCGGCAACCTGCGCCCGGATGCCCGTCGCAAACTCGGCCTGGCCTTTGTTCCCGCCGAGCGCCTGGGCCATGGCGCGGTACCGGAACTGAGCCTGACCGACAACGCTCTGCTGACAGCGTTTCAACAAGGCCTGGTCAACAACGGGCTGATCCAGCGCAGCAAAGTCCGGGCGCTGGCCGACGAAATCATTCGCCGCTTTGCGGTCAAGACACCCGGCGCCCAGACCGCGGCACGCAGCCTGTCGGGCGGCAACTTGCAGAAATTCATTCTGGGCCGCGAGATTCTGCAAAACCCGAAACTGCTGGTGGCCGCTCACCCGACCTGGGGTGTGGATGTCGGCGCGGCAGCAGCGATCCATCGTGCCCTGATTGCCTTGCGTGATGCCGGAGCGGCGATTCTGGTGATTTCAGAAGATCTGGATGAACTGTTCCAGATCAGCGACCGGCTTGCGGCCCTGAGCAGCGGCAAGCTTTCGGAACTGGTCCCCACCGGGCAGACCAACGCCGTACAGATCGGCGGCTGGATGGCAGGACAGTTCGATCATTCTCACCCCCAAGCCGTCGCGCTAGGTTAACGGAGCCAAACATGCTGCTTTCCCTGGAACCACGCGGCCAGCAATCGCGCGCCATGTTGTGGTGCTCGCCCTTGCTGGCTGCCGCCTTGACGCTGATCTGCGGCTCACTGCTGTTCATCGGCCTGAAGCTCGACCCGTGGGTGACACTGCATACCCTGCTGATTGCGCCGATCAGTGACTGGTATGGCGTGTCGGAACTGATGGTCAAGACTCTGCCGATCCTGCTCTGCGCCCTTGGACTGGCGGTCGCCTATCAGGCCCGCATCTGGAACATTGGCGCAGAAGGCCAGTTGCTGCTGGGCGCATTGGCCGGCAGCGCCGTGGCGGTCAACGTGATCGATGTACAAAGCCGCTGGGCGCTGGTGATGATTCTGGTCGCCGGTACTCTGGCCGGAGCTGCATGGGCTGGCGTTACTGCGTGGCTGCGTACCCGCTTCAATGCCAATGAAATCCTCACCAGCATCATGCTCAACTACATCGCCCTGAACCTGCTGCTGTTCTTCGTCCACGGGCCACTCAAGGATCCGGCGGGCATGAACTTTCCGGAGTCGGCCACCTTCGGCGATGCCAGCCGCTTGCCGCTGCTGACGGAAGATGGCCGCGCCCACATCGGGGTGTACTTTGCTCTGCTGGCGCTGGTGGCGGTCTGGGTGCTGCTACAGCGCAGCTTTGTCGGCTTCCAGATAAAAGTCCTAGGGCTGGACAAGCGGGCAGCGGGGTTCGTGGGCTTTCGCGAAAAACATCTGGTCTGGCTGGCGCTGTTGATCAGTGGCGCACTGGCCGGTCTGGCAGGCGTCAGCGAAGTGACCGGCCCCATCGGCCAACTGGTTCCGCAAGTCTCACCCGGTTATGGCTATGCGGCAATCACCGTGGCCTTTCTCGGACGCCTGAACCCTGTCGGCATTCTGTTTTCCAGCCTGTTGATTGCCCTGCTGTACCTGGGCGGTGAACAAGCGCAGATGACCCTCAACCTGCCGCTGGCCATTACGCAATTGTTCCAGGGGATGATGCTGTTCTTCCTGCTGGCCTGTGATGTGCTGATCCTTTATCGCCCGCGCCTCAAACTGCGCTGGGCCAAACGCCAGATGGCGCCTGTCGCGGGAGCCGCATGATGGATATCGACCTGCTGAGCAATATTTTCTACGCCATGATCCGCTGCGGCACCCCCCTGTTGCTGGTGGCTCTGGGCGAACTGATCTGCGAAAAGAGCGGCGTCATCAACCTGGGTCAGGAAGGCATGATGCTGATCGGTGCGGTGATCGGTTTCATCATCGCCCTGAGCACAGGCAATCTGTGGCTCGGCGTACTGCTGGCCATGCTGGCTGGCATGCTGCTGTCGGCGTTGTTTGCCGTTGTTGCGCTGGTATTCAATGCCAATCAGGTTGCCACCGGACTGGCACTGACCATTTTTGGCGTGGGCCTTTCGAGCTTCGTGGGTGCAGCCTGGGTGGGCAAACCCCTGCTGGGCTTCGAGCCGGTAGCGATTCCCTTTCTGAGCGATATCCCGCTGATCGGCCGCATGCTGTTTGCCCAGGATCTGCTGGTGTATCTGTCCTTCGCACTGTTTGCGCTGGTGGCCTGGACACTGCTCAAAAGCCGCATCGGCCTGATTATCCAGGCCGTCGGCGAAAACCCC
Source organism: Pseudomonas capsici (assembly GCF_017165765.1). Lineage (GTDB taxonomy): Bacteria > Pseudomonadota > Gammaproteobacteria > Pseudomonadales > Pseudomonadaceae > Aquipseudomonas > Aquipseudomonas capsici. Next base: position 389,150 of record NZ_JAFGZD010000004.1, on the reverse strand, counting down.
GATGCTGCCAGCGCCATGGGCCTGCCGGTATTGCGAGTGCGAACCCTGGCCGTGCTGTTCGGCGGCGCAATGGCCGGACTGGCCGGTGCCTATCTGTCGCTGGCCTACACACCGATGTGGGCCGAAAACATGAGCGCCGGCCGCGGCTGGATCGCGCTGGCCCTGGTGGTGTTCGCCAGCTGGAGAGTCTGGCGCCTGCTGCTGGGTGCCTACCTCTTCGGCCTCGCCAGCATCCTGCATCTGGTTGCACAGGGCGTCGGCCTGGCGATCCCCTCCAACCTGCTGGCGATGCTGCCCTATGTCGCGACCATCATCGTGCTGGTCCTGCTGTCACGGGATGCGCTGAGAACCAAATTGTATGCACCGGTTTCGTTGGGGCAGCCCTGGCAGGCGGGGCATTGATAAATGCTGTATTTTGCGACTGAAGTCGGCTCCTAAGTCGAGCCGGCAGGAGTGACTTCAGTCGCGAAGGCATCTACTGGCCACAACTGCAAGACCGCCCAGACCAGCTCCATCACCAGAATCCCGATCAGCAGGCTGCTTGCCCCCTGCATCAGCGCATAACCTTGCCAGGTTGCAAAAAGCACTCGCCCCATCGCGTCATAGCGCCCTAATACCGGTTGCGGATCACGGATTCGCAGTACGGACCAGACGCAGACAATCGAGCCCAGCAAATTCGCCATCAGCATGTGCAGAGGCCCGAATGCTGGCAGATCCCCCGACAGGTTCCAGTGCTGGCTCAACGTCGATAACGCGTCGTGCAGCGCCATGAACGTCCAGGGTGTAACGAAAGCGGCGGTGACTATGAGGTCATACCAGGCGCTGGCCCGGACCACTTGACGGTATTGTCTGATTTGCCACATGGAACATGTCCTGTCGATTGAGATTTCCACAGGCTAAAGGGTGGAGTACGCTCCAGGGTCAAGCCCTCAAGGATGGAATTGCATGCGCATTGGTGAACTGGCTCAAGCCACCGCCGTCAGTCGCGACACGCTGCGTTTTTATGAACAACGCGGACTGATCAGTGCCCGGCGCACCGGCAACGGCTATCGTCATTACCCTGTGGAGACGGTGCAACTGGTGCAATTCATCAAGGTTGCGCAACGTCTGGGCTTCAGCCTGAACGAAATAGGTAATAACGTGGCCGAATTGTGGAAGGCACCCGCACCGGATATCGCCATTGCCCGACTGCTGGGGGAGAAGCTGACGCTGATCGACAAGCGTATTGCCGAATTGGGCGAGCTGCGCAGCGAACTGCAGGAACGCCTGCGCCAGACCTGTCCACTGAGCCCCTGAGATGTTTTCCTTTCAACTGCCAAGGAGTTTTTCATGACCGCTACCAAAACCGCTCTGATCATCGGCGCATCCCGTGGCTTGGGGCTCGGACTGGTCCAGCGTCTGAGCGAACAGGGCTGGAATGTGATCGCGACTGTTCGCGATCCCCTAAAGGCCGACGCACTCAGGACCATCGCCAATACCCGCGTTGAAACCCTGGATATCGATGAAGTCGCTTCGCTGGAGGTGCTGGTCCAGAAGCTCAAGGGCGAAGTCTTCGATGTGCTGTTCGTCAACGCTGGCGTCATGGGCCCCAGACATCAGAGCGCTGCGCAGTCCACCGCCGCCGAACTGGGCCAGTTGTTCCTGACCAACGCGGTCGCGCCCATTCGTCTGGCCGAGCGTCTGGTCGGGCAGATTCGTCCCGGAACCGGCGTACTGGCGTTCATGAGTTCGTGGCTGGGCAGTGTCGCCTGCCCGGACGGAGCGGAAATAGGGCTCTACAAAGCCAGCAAGGCTGCGCTCAACTCCATGACCAATACCTTCGTCAGCCAACTGGGCGACAACCGCCCCACCGTTCTTTCCCTGCATCCGGGCTGGGTCAAGACCGACATGGGTGGCGAAGGTGCCGACATCGACGTCCTGACCAGCACCACCGGACTGGTCAAACAGCTCGAAGCCTATGCGGGCAAGGGCGGGCACTACTTCATCAACTACAAGGGCGAGACGATTGCCTGGTGAAGCAAAACGCTGATGGCTGAACGAGTCCTGCTCTGGCTTTCAGAGCAGAACTGTTCATTTATGGCGATGACTCACAATCCTCTCAGCTTTTTCCTGCACACAACAGAAACAGTACTGCTAGAATCAGTTATCGATTTCGATAACACTCGCTTCCTTTCCAGATTGGAAGCGAAGCATGAAACCACTCAAATTTCTTGGTGACTCTCTCGACCAATTACGTGGATTCCCGCAGGCAGCACAATCGATGGCAGGCTTCCAACTCGATTGCATACAGCGTGGTATTGAACCTGATGACTGGAAACCAATGAAAATCATTGGCCCGGGTGTTAGAGAGATTCGTGTGCGTGAAGCGTCAGGAGCCTTTCGGGTCATTTATCTGGCGACCTTGCCAAGTGCCGTGTACGTCCTGCATGCATTTCGCAAGAAGACGCAGAAGACCGAGAAGCAGGATATTGATCTTGCAGCCAAAAGGCTGCGTGACTTGATGAGAGGTTAACCATGACCGAAGAGCAAACATTTTCCAGTGTCTGGGATGCCCTGGCAGATACCGCCCAGGAAGCAGCCCACCTGAAGGTACGCTCAGTACTCATGATCGAGCTGAATGAATCCATCAAGAAGTGGCCGGGCACTGATACCGAGAAGGCTGCTCGTCTGGGGATTACCAAACCCCGTTTTTCCAACCTGAAGTCCGGGCGAGTGGATCTGTTCAGCCTTGATGCACTGGTCGATCTGGCGGCAACCGCTGGGCTTGTTGTCTCCATAAATCTGGACGCCGCCTGAGGCTCGGGTTTGATTGTGAGGTGAGCGAGTAATACACTCATTCGCCTTGCCTATGCATCGCTCACAATCACCGGCAACCCTGGATCAGCAGACAGGGCAAAACTGAGCTGGCTAACCTGAACCCACTTTCAGAGGAGCCGGCTCATGCCCGCGACCCGTATCTGGTTGAAAAATCCCCTTGCCGTTTTCACTGCTAATGACCTGGACGCCCGTGGCGGGCTGGTGGTCGAAGATGGCGTGATCGTTGAGCTACTGGCTGTCGGTCAGCGTCCTTCCCGCCCGTGCGATCAAGTGTTCGATGCCCGCGAACATGTGCTGTTGCCGGGGCTGATCAACACGCATCATCACTTCTATCAGACCCTGACCCGAGCCTGGGCACCGGTGGTCAATCAACCTTTGTTTCCATGGCTCAAGACGCTGTACCCGGTATGGGCGCGGCTGACACCGGAAAAACTCGCCCTGGCCAGTCAGGTGGCGCTAGTAGAGTTGCTGCTGTCGGGCTGTACCACTGCGGCAGATCATCACTATCTGTTTCCCGACGGGCTGGAGCAGGCCATCGATATTCAGGTGCAAAGCGTTCGCGAACTGGGCATGCGCGCCATGCTGACCCGCGGTTCCATGAGCCTGGGCGAAGCCGATGGTGGCTTGCCGCCGCAACAGACGGTGCAACAAGGCGAGGTGATCCTGGCAGACAGTCAGCGCCTGATCGAGACCTACCATGAGCGCGGCGACGGCGCGCAGATCCAGATTGCCCTGGCACCCTGCTCGCCGTTTTCGGTGACGCCGCAGATCATGGCCGAGAGCGCTGCGCTGGCGCAGAAATTCGATGTGCGCCTGCATACCCATCTGGCCGAAACCCTGGATGAAGAGGACTTCTGCCTGCAGCGCTTCGGGCTGCGCACGGTGGATTATCTGGACAGCGTCGGCTGGCTCGGGCCTCGCACCTGGCTGGCCCACGGTATTCATTTCAACCCGGATGAAATTGCCCGTCTTGGTGCAGCAGGCACCGGGATCTGTCATTGTCCCAGCTCCAACATGCGTCTGGCTTCCGGCATCTGCCCGACACTGGAGCTCACCGCCGCCGGTGCGCCATTGGGTCTTGGCGTCGATGGCTCGGCCTCCAACGATGCCTCCAACATGATCCTCGAAGCGCGGCAGGCGCTCTATCTTCAGCGGCTGCGCTACGGCGCGCAGGACATCACCCCGGAGCGGGTGCTGGGCTGGGCAACCAAGGGCTCGGCACAGTTGTTGGGGCGTACCGATATCGGCGAACTGGCCGTGGGCAAGCAGGCAGACCTGGCCTTGTTCAAGCTCGATGAACTGCGCTTCTCCGGCAGTCATGACCCGCTTTCGGCGCTGTTGCTGTGCGGCGCGGACCGGGCCGACCGGGTGATGATCGCGGGCCACTGGCGGGTAACGGATGGGCAGGTCGAAGGCCTGGACCTGAAGAAGCTGATCGCCGATCACCGCCAGGCCGCACACCAACTGTTGCACGCGATGTAGGAGCGCGCTTGCCCGCGACGAGGCCGGCGTGGGTATTGAAAAACCGCGCGCCTACAGCCCCAGACAAGAGAGCATGATGAAGGTCGCGAACAGCACGAAATGCGTCATGCCCTCGATGGCATTGGTTTCACCATCGTTGAGGTTGATCGCGCAGACCAGAAGCGTGATGAACACCATGACGGTCTGCACGGGGGTCATGGCCATCTGGAATGGTTGCCCGCTGTAGAGCGCCATCGCTTCCATCGCAGGAACCGTCAGGATCACGGTGGACAGCGAGGCCCCCAAGGCAATGTTGACCACTGACTGCATGCGGTTGGCCAGCGCAGCGCGCAAGGCGGTCAGAATCTCCGGTGCTGCGGAAATCGCCGCCACCAGAATCGCCGTCAGTACAGGCGGGGCTCCCGTGCCTTCCAGCCCCAGATCGATGGTCTTGGACATCACTTCCGCCAGGGCCCCGATCACCACCACGCCCAGTACCAGCGTCACGATGGAGCGCGTCAGGTTGATCGATTCGCTCTGCTCTTCAGGCTGATCCTTGCGCCTGTTTTTCTCGGGATAGCTGTAACTGAAGAAATAACTGTGCGGCCCGACCTGCATGCGCAGGAACAGGGTGTAGAGCACAATCATCGCGCCGATGGTAAAGGCCGAATACAGCTTCCAGTCAGCCTTGGGAATGAATTCGGGTACCACCATCGACACGCCCATGGCGGTCAGGATCATCACGCTGTAGGTGCGCGCCGAATTATCGTTGTAGGCCTGCTCGCCATGCTTGAGGCCACCCATCAGGGCGGCCAGCCCGAGGATACCGTTGATATCCAGCATCACCGCAGCGTAGATCGTGTCCCGCACCAGCGTCGCCGACGGCTCGTTGCTCATCATGATCGCCAGGATCACCACTTCGACCAGCACCGCCGAAAGCGTCAGGATCATCGTGCCGTAAGGGTCGCCGACCTTCTCGGCCAGCAACTCGGCATGATGAGCCACACGCATCGAAGCACAGATGATGAACCCGACCAGCGCCAGCCCGGCCAGCAATGCAACCGTCTGGCCATTCCCCAGCAACCAATGCTCCAGGGGATAGGCGATAAAGGTTGCAATGATCGCCAGCAACAGAAACTTTTCTTGCCTGAGTAATGAGTCCATTCCGCGTCTCATGCCCTTGCGTCACATTCGCACGGCTACCGGCCGGGTGCCGCGATGAAGTGCTTGAGAGTACGGTCTGTGACAAAAGGTTTCATGAATCGGCCGAGCCGGAACACTACTCTTGCAGGTCGCGCATCACGACAGTTGCAGTTGGGAAAGCCACTCGGCTACCGAATCGCCACTGCCCATGTTCGGCTGTATCAGTCCGTCGATCATGAACGTCGGGGAAACGTGAATGCCGTTCTGCCGCGAGTATTTGCTGTGCCACTTGATGACGTGCTCAAGTTCCGGGAGGGCAAAGGCTTGCGCCAGCGGAACACCGCTGTGACCTTCCAGACGGGCAATGATGTCATTCGGGGTTGCATCCAGATTCGGGCCGCCGGCATGCTGCTCGAACTCGAACTCTGCCCGATGCGCAGCCACCGCCGCCATGACTTTCCTGGCCGTGTCCTTGCCACCTTCCAGCGTGGAGGCCGCCAGGATGCAGCGCACGACCACGGGCGAAAACATGTGCCACGGCTGGGATTGCAGGCGGATTCTGATCGTGAGGCGATCTTCGCCTGCCAGCGCCAGCAACTCGTCGAGCTTGTTGAAAGCCCTCACCGAAAACGGACATGTCGGTTCGAGAAACACTTCGAAGATGCGCGGACCGTGTCCCCAGGACAAGGCATCGGCGTGGACATTGGACTTTTTCATAGTGCCTCCTGATAACGTGTCAGAGCATTGACCCTCACACGGACCACATTACTTCATGGTGAAGTGTCGATCGGTACGTTCTGCCAGATGCAAATGACTTTTGATCCTGCCGCCTCGATATGAAATAGTGCCCGCCGTTTTCTTCGTGCCCTCTGGCACGACTGTTTCCGCTACAAAGGTATTGCCCATGCGTACTTCCCGCCTTTCTCGCCTGCTGGCTTGCGGCCTGCTGGCTCTCTCGGCCAGCATCGCTCAGGCTGCGCCCATCGATATCGATGACGGCCAACACAAGGTCCATCTGCCAGACGCCCCCAAGCGCGTGGTGGTGCTGGAGTTTTCCTTTCTCGACGGACTGGCCTCGGTGGGCGTGACACCGGTCGGTGCTGCCGACGATGGCGATGCCAACCGCGTGCTGCCCAAGGTGCGCAAGGCCGTGGGTGAATGGCAGTCGGTAGGCCTGCGCTCACAGCCCAATATCGAAGTGATTGCCCGCCTCAAGCCGGACCTGATCATTGCCGACCTTGGCCGTCATCAGGCGCTTTACAACGATCTGGCCAGCCTCGCGCCGACGCTGATGCTGCCGTCGCGTGGCGAAGATTATGAAGGCAGTCTGAAATCCGCCGAGCTGATCGGCGTCGCTCTGGGCAAAGCTCCGCAGATGCAGGCGCGGATTGCCGAAAACCGCAAACACCTCAAAGAGGTCGCGGCGCAGGTCCCGGCCAATACCAAGGCGCTGTTCGGGGTTGCCCGTGAGGACAGCTTCTCGGTCCATGGCCCGCACTCCTATGCCGGTAGCGTGTTGCAGGCCATCGGTCTGCAAGTTCCGGAAGTACGCAAGAACGCCGCCCCGACCGAGTTCGTCAGCCTCGAACAGTTGCTGGCCCTGGACCCGGGCTGGCTGCTGGTGGGCCATTATCGTCGCCCCAGCATTGTCGACACCTGGAGCAAGCAGCCGCTCTGGCAGGTGCTGAGTGCCGTGCGTAACAAACAGGTCGCCGAAGTCGATGGCGACAGCTGGGCGCGCAATCGCGGCATCATGGCTTCCGAGCAGATTGCCGATGACACACTGGCCATTCTCAAGGGCGGCAAGGCCGTACTGAATCCATAAATGCGTCGCTGGCTGATGGCGGCAGTGATTGCCGTGACGTGCCTGGGCCTGTTCTGGGTGTCGCTGTTCGCGCTATCGCCTTTCAGCATCCGGCAGATCGATGCGTGGAACGGCCTGTTCACCCTGGGGCGCGAGGGCGGCAACATCGCTTATATCGTGGCCCAGTTGCGGGTGCCACGAGCAGTGTGTGCCGCGCTGGTCGGTGCCTGTCTTGGAGTTGCCGGAGCCTTGATGCAGGGCATCACCCGTAACCGGCTGGCCTCCCCTTCCCTGTTTGGTGTAACGGCAGGCGCGGCTCTGGGGCTGGCGCTGTTTTCCACCGGGCTTGTCACGCCGCCCTTCCCTGGCGGTGCCTTGCTGATGACAGCCATTGGCGGCGCGCTGGCGTGGATCACGGTATTCAGTCTTGGCGGCGCATGGTCGCCGGCCACCGCTCAGGGACGGCTGGTACTGGCCGGAGTGGCAGTGGCTGCGCTGTGTGCGGCGCTGACCCGGCTGACCGTGATTCTGGTGGAAGCCCAGGCGCAAAGCGTCCTCAACTGGCTGGCCGGCTCGCTGGCCAATGTGGGCGCAGAGCAATTGCAGTTGCTCTGGCCTTGCACCTTGATCGGCCTGGTGCTGGCCGTTGCCTGTGCGCCGCGCCTGAACCTCATCAACCTGGGCGAAGATGCCGCACGCTCGCTGGGCGTGCGAATCGGCGCGCTGCGCTTTCTGGTGTTCGTGGTCAGTCTGTTACTGGTAGGAGCCAGTGTCTGTGCCGTGGGACCGATTGCCTTTGTCGGCCTGATTGCGCCAAACATTGCCCGCCAATGGCTGGGTAACGATTACCGCTGGCTGATCCCCGTCAGCGCCGGTCTGGGTGCGGCGATTGTGCTGGCGTCCGACCTGATCAGCCGCGCAGTGGCCTTTCCGGTAGAAACGCCAGCCGGTGTGGTCACGGCGCTGATCGGTGCGCCATTCTTTCTGTTTCTGGCAAGGCGCACGCTATGAATCGGCCACGTTCGAGATTGCTGATTCTGCTCGCGCTGTTACTGCTGGCTCTGCTGCTCAGCCTGAGCGCAGGCACGGTCTGGCTGACGCCCGGCGCGGTGCTCGATCACTTGATCGCGCACGACAGCAAGGACTTCGAAGTCTGGAACCATCGTCTGCCACGCGGCCTGATCGCGATTCTGACCGGCAGCGCCTTCGGGCTGGCCGGTGCCATCGTCCAAGGCGTGATCCGCAACCCGCTGGCCTCGCCGGAAATTCTCGGCGTCACTCAGGGTGCCGGGCTGGCATTGACCATCGCCATCATCGGTTTCCCACAGATGCCGGTGGCCTGGTTGCCGCTGGTGGCGTGCCTGGGCGGCGCGACCGGTGCCTTGCTGCTGGCGCTGTACAACACCGGCGTGCAGTTTTCCGGCGTACGTTTCGCACTGTCCGGGGTGGCGATTGCGGTGACGCTGTCGAGCATCACCGAGTTTCTGATCCTGTCCAATCCGCTGGATATCAACACCGCTCTGCTGGCCCTGACCGGCAGCCTGTGGAGTCGCAACTGGCATCATGTCTGGCTGGCCTCACCGTTTCTGCTGTTGATCCCGGCCTGCCTGTTGCTGGCCAAGTCCCTGAATCTGATCGGTCTGGGTGACGAAGCAGCCCAGAGCCTTGGCACCGGCTTGAAGCGCATCCGCTGGCTGGCCATGGGCGGGGCGGTGCTGCTGACCAGCGCAGGCGTCGGGATCATCGGGCCGGTGGGTTTCGTGGGGCTGGTCGCTCCACACATGGCAAGGCGTCTGGTGGGCGGTCATCATCAATACCTGTTGCCGGCTTCGATGCTATTGGGCTCGCTGTTGCTGGTGCTGGCCGACACGCTGGGGCGCACCCTGATTGCGCCCAGCGAGATTCCTGCCGGTATCCTCACGGCGGTAATCGGTGCCCCGTATTTCCTCTGGCTGCTGGCACGATTCAAAGGTTGATTCCATGAGCATTCTCCAGGCACAGCAACTCGACATCGGCTACGGCGATACGCGTATCGTGCAGGCACTGTCGTTCAGCCCGCCGCCCGGCAAGGTCACGGCATTGATCGGCCCCAACGGCTGCGGAAAGTCCACCCTGCTCAAGGCCTTTGCGCGGATTCTCACTCCGCAGTCAGGCACCCTGAGCCTTGACGGTCAGGCCTATGCGCAGCTTTCGCCACGGGAGCTGGCGCGCAAGATTGCCTTTCTGCCACAGGTGCTGCCAATTCCTGAAGGCGTCAGCGTGCGGCAACTCGTGGCTTACGGGCGCAGCCCCCATAACAGCCTGTGGGGACGCCTGAGCGGCGCAGACCGCAGCAGTGTCGATCAGGCTCTGCAGCGCATGGAGCTGGAAGCACTGGCCGAACGTCCGCTGAGCGACCTGTCCGGCGGGCAGCGCCAACGGGCCTGGCTGGCGATGGTTCTGGCGCAGGATGCCGCCATCGTTCTGCTGGATGAGCCCACCACTTATCTGGACATCAGCCACCAGGTGGAACTGCTGGACCTGATGCGTCAGCTCAGCGCCGAGGGCAAGACCGTCATCACCGTGCTGCACGACATCAACCAGGCCTGCCGCTATGCCGACCATCTGGCGGTGATGCAGGCCGGACGTCTGGTGGCCAGCGGAACGCCCGAGGCAGTGCTGGATGCCGAACTGGTCGGCAGGGTTTTCGATGTGCAGGTGCAGATCATGCGTGAGCCGGTGGCGGGCACGCCGATGTGCATTGTCGAGCGCAGCACGCGCTGCACCAGTTAGAAGCGCGGCGAGCGCTTCTGCACCGTCGGGCTGCATGCCGCGACCGACCTTGAAGCAGGGAAACGGCGGCCCGTAACAAGCTGTCTTTGTGGTCAGTTTTTTGCATTGGCTGGAGGTATACCCGCTCAGTCGGCATACCAACAAGATTGCAAGGAATCAGACCCGATGCACCTGACCAACCCACGTCGTCCTCTGAAAAAACTGCTGTGTGCCATGGCTGCCGTTGTCGGCCTGGGTTCCAGTCTGCTCGCTTCGGCTGCCGATCCCCTGAAAGTCGGCTTCGTCTACATCGGCCCCATCGGTGATCACGGCTGGACCTATCAACACGAGCAGGGCCGCAAGGCGATGGTCGCGGCGCTTGGCGACAAGGTCAGCAGCAGCTACGTCGAGAACGTGCCGGAAGGTGCGGACGCCGAGCGCGTGATTCGCAATATGGCCAAAGGTGGCTTCGACCTGATTTTCAGCACCTCTTTCGGATACATGAACCCGACGCTGAAAGTCGCCAAGCAGTTTCCGAACGTGAAGTTCGAGCACGCCACCGGCTACAAGCAGGACAAGAACATGGGCACTTATCTGGCCCGCACCTATGAAGGTCGCTATGTAGGCGGCTTCCTGGCGGCGAAGATGACCAAGACCAAGAAGGTCGGTTATGTCGCCTCGTTCCCGATCCCGGAAGTGCTGCGCGATATCGACGCCATCCAGCTGGCGCTGAACAAGTACAACCCCGGCACTGAAATCAAGGTGGTGTGGGTCAACTCCTGGTTCGATCCGGGCAAGGAAGCCGATGCCGCCAATGCGCTGATCGACCAGGGCGTGGACGTGGTGTTCCAGCACACCGACAGCCCGGCCCCGATCCAGACCGCCGAGCGCCGTGGTGTCTACGCGGTCGGTTACGCCTCGGACATGGCTCATTTCGGACCCAAGGCGGTCCTGACCTCCATCGTCAACAACTGGGGCCCGCATTACATCCAGGCCACCGAAGGGGTGATTGCCGGAACCTGGAAACCTCAGGACTACTGGGGCGGCCTGAAGGAAGGCACGGTTGAACTGCCGATCAGCGATCTGGTTCCGGCCGATGTGAAAGCCGAAGCACAGAAGATCATCGCCAGCATCGAAAGCGGTGAATTCCATCCCTTCACCGGCCCGATCAAGGACCAGACCGGTGCCGTGAAGATCCCCGAAGGCAAGGTCGCCACCAATGCCGAACTGGCCTCGATGAACTACTACGTTGAAGGGATTACAGCAGAACTGCCGAAGTAACCTGTCCGCGAGCAGGCCGGAACAAACCCGCCTGCTCGCCCCCATTCAGGCAACACAACGAACACTCAGGAATGGTTCATGAACCAGCTTCCCATCATCGATATCGCCCCGCTCTACACCCCCGACGAACAAGCCTGGCAGGCGGTTGCCAGCCAGATCGATCAGGCCTGCCGCGAGTGGGGCTTTTTCTACATCAAGGGCCACCCGATCACGGCCCGGCGCATCGAACAGGTACTGGACGCCGGGAAGCGATTCTTTGCCAGGCCCCAGGCTGAAAAGCTCAGCATCGATATCACCCAAAGCTCGCACCACCGCGGCTATGGCGCGATTGCCACCGAGCAACTGGACCCGAACCTGCCCAGCGACCTCAAGGAAACCTTCGACATGGGCCTGCACATGGATGCCGGCCATCCCGATGTGCTGGCCGGCAAACCCTTGCGCGGACCAAACCGCCACCCGGACATACCGGGCTGGGAAAGCCTGATGGAACAGCATTATCTGGACATGCAGGCGCTGGCCCAGACCCTGCTGAGAGCCATGACCTTGGCACTGGGTATCGAATCCGACTTTTTCGATCGGCGCTTCAAGGACCCGGTCAGCGTCTTTCGCATGATCCATTACCCGCCACGCCATACCGCAACTTCCACGGAACAGCAGGGTGCCGGAGCCCATACCGATTACGGCTGCATCACGTTGCTGTATCAGGATGCCGCCGGTGGCCTGCAGGTACGCGACGTTCGCGGCGAGTGGATCGACGCACCGCCGCTTGAAGGCACGTTTGTGGTCAATATCGGCGACATGATGGCGCGCTGGAGCAACGACCGTTATGTGTCTACACCGCACCGGGTCATCAGCCCACTGGGTGTCGACCGCTACTCCATGCCATTCTTCGCGGAACCGCATCCCGATACCCGTATCGAATGCCTGCCAGGCTGCCAGAGCGAAACCGCTCCGGCACGCTACCCTGCAACCACCTGCGCGGAATTTCTGCTGTCACGCTTTGCCGACACCTATGCGTATCGCCGCGAACAGGAGGCCATTACCTGAACTGACGGTCAGGTTTTACCCTGCCGGTGCGCTGCATCTGTAGAATGCCGCCATCTGCACCTGATGAGAAAAGAACATGTACGACTGGTTGAATGCCCTGCCCAAGGCAGAATTGCACCTGCATCTGGAAGGCTCTCTGGAGCCTGAGTTGCTGTTCGCTCTGGCCGAGCGCAACAAAATCGCGCTGCCCTGGAACGATGTCGAAACCTTACGCGGAGCGTATGCCTTCAACAATCTGCAAGAGTTTCTGGATCTCTACTATCAGGGCGCGGATGTACTGCGCACCGAGCAGGATTTCTACGACCTGACCTGGGCTTACCTGCAGCGCTGCAAGGCGCAGAACGTGATTCATACCGAACCCTTCTTCGATCCGCAGACCCACACCGACCGCGGCATTGCCTTTGAAGTGGTTCTGGCCGGCATCACCGCAGCCCTGAAAGACGGCCAGTCGCAACTGGGCGTCAGCAACGGCCTGATCCTGAGTTTCCTGCGCCACCTGAGCGAAGAAGAAGCCGAAAAGACCCTCGATCAGGCGTTGCCGTTTCGCGATGCATTCGTGGCAGTCGGCCTGGACAGCTCGGAAATGGGCCATCCGCCGAGCAAGTTCCAGCGGATTTTCGACCGCGCCCGCAACGAAGGCTTCCTGACCGTGGCCCATGCCGGCGAAGAAGGTCCGCCCGAGTACATCTGGGAGGCACTGGACCTGCTGAAGATCCAGCGAATCGACCATGGTGTGCGCGCCATCGAAGACGAGCGCCTGATGCAGCGGATCATCGACGAACAGATTCCGTTGACCGTCTGCCCGCTGTCCAACACCAAGCTGTGCGTGTTCGACCATATGTCGCAACACAACATTCTCGACATGCTGGAGCGCGGTGTGAAAGTCACCGTGAACTCGGATGATCCGGCCTACTTCGGCGGTTATGTCACCGAGAACTTCCATGCTCTGCACACCCACCTGGGCATGACCCAGGATCAGGCAAGGCGTCTGGCGCAAAACAGTCTGGATGCGCGTCTGGTCAAGCCCTGATCAAACGCATCGCGGGCAGGGCCACAAGGCGCTGCCCGCCATTGCGCCGCATCAGGCCGCTGACGCTATCTTGCCGATTTCACGCTGCCCGTTGGACGAGACCTGCAATGTGCTGGACTCCTCGGTGGGGCGCAGCCATCCCATCTGAATGAACAACTGCAAGAGCCCGGCTCCCAACGCACCGCCAAGATGCGGGCTGCGCTCGCTCCAGTCCGGGCAGACACAGACCGTCTCCCGTTGCCGCTGCGCCAGCGCCGGCACATAAATGCCGCGCTCGGCAAACTTGGCCATGCCCTTGCTGGTCACCTCGACCCGCTGCTCCATCTGTTCGATCCAGCCAGCCCCCAGCAAACGCTGGTACAACTCGGCGGCCATTTCCCCTCCCAGGTGATCGGAACAGATGCGTGCGCGACGTATAGGCAACGGCGGCATGGGCTGCGCCACATTGCGGCTGATCTGGTCGGCACTCACCATCGAAGCATTGGCCAGCGCCTCCACGGCGGCCCCGATTTCAGGCGCTGCCAACCGGAAGAAACGTGTGCGCCCACGTGCCTCCTGTTTCAACAGCCCGCCATTGGCCAGTCGCGCCAGATGCGCACCTGCAGAAGACGTCGAGAGCCCCGCCATTAATGCCAACTCGTTGGCAGGACGAGCGGTACCATCCATCAATGCCCAAATCATTGCGCTACGCTTGGGGTCGGCCAGCAGTGTCGCAATCTGACTGATGCAAGGTGCATATTCCATGTATTCACTCCCTGTTGAAACATTCGTCTATAGCGATGGCATATTGATAACAATCCCGCTCCCGTAAAGTTGAACGTGGATTCAACCTGAAATGACACGTATAAACTCCATGAGCGGCTACCCGATCAGGTAAAAGTTACATCAGCCGGATCAATATCGGAGACATTTGCAACCTAATGCCCGAAGTTTGCAGGACCTCATTAAATATGAAAACCCTAATATTTCCGCGCGGACGTTGCCATTCAAGGCATCCCGTTCTCCGGTCTCCCGGACACATCGCATAAAACCGCCAGGAGCAGCGGCCAAGGCACCGGAAACGCTAGGTCAAAGCCGTTTCAACGCCTGTCCTTATGTTGGCACTTTGAAATTGAAAACTGTATTTATCTCTTATATTTTCCGAAGTATCCGTCAGTCTTTTCCGCGAATTCCTTAGTCCCCCAAACAACTAACAAGCACTGAGCGCAGATTGTCGGGCGCATCGAACTCGCAGCATTTCCAGCAATAGATTCACGGGTTTGTTCAGTTGTACTCGATGAGCACATAACAGGTTCAGCGGCACGGCCTCACCACGTAAATGCGGCATCAATACTTTCAGGCGTCCGGCATGGACATCGGCGGCGATATCCAGCCATGAGCGATACGCCACACCGGCCCCCGCCAGGGCCCAGCGACGCACCACATCGCCATCGGGGCTGAAACGGTTGCCGCCCACGGTCAGGCTTACCTCCCGCTTGCCATCGTGAAAGGTCCAGTGGTCGTGAATCCGGTCACCGAGCATGAGCAACAGGCAATTATGCTGAGCCAGTTCGCCCACCTGCTGCGGTTCGCCATGACGAGCCAGATAATCGGGGGATGCGCACAGCACCCGTCGGTTGTCTGGCGCTACAGGTCGGGCCACCAGACTCGAATCCCCCGGCTCTCCATAGCGCAGGGCAACATCCACGGGCTGACGGAACAGATCGTCGACCCGGTCGCCCACCAGCAGGCGCACGGACAATTGCGGGTGTTGCTGCTGAAACTCGTCGAGCCAGGGCAACAGCACATTGCGACCAAAATCCGAGGGTGCCGAAAGTTGCAGGACGCCATTGCAGCTTTCCTGATTGCTGGCCAGCAAGCGTCGACCATCTTCCAGACTGCCAAGAGCTGCACGGGCATATTCCAGAAAGCCTTCGCCATCGGCGGTCAGACGTAAACTGCGCGTGGAGCGCGCCAGCAGACGTACGCCAAGCTGCTGCTCGATGCGCTTGAGCGCCGCACTGGCCACTGCCGCCGACAGGTCCATGCCCCGTGCCGCCGCAGACAGACTGCCCAGATCAGCCGCCCGCACAAACAACTGCAAGTCATCGAAACGCAGCATTCCAGCCTCGGATTATCAAAATAAAATTGAAAGAGAGTGCCGTTTTAGCGGGTTTTATCTTTAATGGAAATGGCGAATGATCTGTTCATCAACTTTCCGCCCTCAAGGAGCCTTGCATGAAAGCCATCGCCTATTACCAGTCACTGCCCATTAGTCATGCCGACTCGCTGCAGAACGTCGATCTGCCGGAACCGGTCGCGGGTGCCCGCGATGTACTGGTGGAGGTCAAAGCGATTTCCGTGAACCCCGTGGACACCAAGGTTCGGCAGAACGTCCAGCCAGAAGCCGGCGCTGCCAAGGTTCTGGGTTGGGATGTGGCGGGCGTGGTGAAAGCGGTCGGCAGCGAAGTGACGCTGTTCCAGCCGGGCGACAAGGTGTTTTATGCGGGTTCCCTGACTCGTGCCGGTGCCAACAGCGAATTGCATGTAGTGGATGAGCGGATTGTCGGGCACATGCCCAAGTCCCTGAGCTTTGCCCACGCGGCAGCGCTGCCGCTGACGGCGATTACCGCCTGGGAATTGCTGTTCGAACGTTTGCAGATCGCAGAGGGCCTGGCTGAAAAAGAGCAAAGCCTGTTGATCGTCGGTGCAGCGGGCGGTGTCGGCTCGATCCTGACCCAACTGGCCCGCCAGCTGACTTCACTGAAAGTCATTGGCACGGCATCCCGCCCGGAAACCACAAGCTGGGTGCGCGACCTGGGCGCTCATGAAGTCATAGATCACAGCCAACCGCTGAGTGAAGAACTCAAGCGTATCGGCCAGAATCAGGTCACTCATGTCGCCAGCCTGACCCAGACCGATCTGCATCTGGACCAGTTGGTGGAAGCGCTCCAGCCTCAGGGCAAGCTGGCCTTGATCGACGACCCCAAGACGCTGGATGTTTCCAAGCTCAAGCGCAAGAGCCTGTCGCTGCACTGGGAGTTCATGTACACCCGCTCGATGTTCGAGACGCCGGACATGATCGAACAGCACAACCTGCTCAACCGGGTCGCCGAACTGATCGACGCCGGAACCCTGAAAACCACATTCGGGGAGCACTTCGGCACCATCAATGCCGAAAACCTGCGTCGTGCCCATGAGCTGCTGGAAAGCGGCAAGGCCAAGGGCAAGATCGTGCTTGAAGGTTTCTGATCGGCAACGACCAGCCATCGCGGATCAACCGCGATGGCTCATCCTCGATTATCTGGCCTGCGCATCCCGACGCGCCTGCAGGCGACGGGTATACAGCGCCACAACCGTTGCCAGCACACCACACAGACTGATCACGGCCGCCATCGGCGTTGCCGTGCCGTCATGCAGCACACCCACCAGACTCGCCGCACCTGCCGCGACACTGAACTGCAAACAGCCCATCAACGCCGAAGCACTGCCGGCCCGGGCCCACTGGCCGTTCATGGCACAAGCCGAAGCATTGGGAATGATGCAACCCAGGCTGGCGATGCAGATGAACAGCGGGACCAGCAGCGGCCAGAGCTGCTCGGTGCGCAGGCTGGCAATGCCCAGCAGAGTCAGGGCTGCTGCCAGATAGATCCAGATGGTACGCATCAACAGAAAAGCCGGGCTGCTCTTGCGCAACAGCCGTGCATTGACCTGTGCCACCAGAATGAACGCTGCCGCATTCATGCCGAACAGCCAGCCGTAATGCTCCGCAGGAACGCCATACAACTTGATGAACACGAAAGGCGAACCGGCGATGTAGGAGAACATCCCGGCCATGACAATCCCACCCGTCAGGGCATGGCCGATGAAAACCTGATCCTTGAGCAGATTGCCGTACTGCTTAAGCGCACCGCTCAGCGGCTGACGTGGAACGCTGGCCGGCATGCTTTCCGGCAAGCCGATGGCCACGGCGGCAAGGCACAGCGCACTGAAGATCGTCAGGCACAGGAAAATCGATTGCCACCCAGCGGTATTGACCAGTAAACCACCCAGCATCGGTGCCAGAATCGGCGCAAGGCCCATGACCAGCATCAGTTGCGAGAAGACCTTGGCCGACTCCACGGCATCGCATTTGTCACTGACAATGGCCCGCGCCAGCACCATGCCCGCACAACCACCGAGGGCCTGAACGAAACGAGCCGCGATCAGCCAGTCCAGGCTCGGCGCGAAGGTACAGGCCAGCGAAGCCAGCGTGAAGAGCGTGACACCGACCAGCAACGGCATGCGTCGACCAAAGCGGTCAGCCACAGGTCCATAGGCCAGTTGCCCGATGGACAGGCCCAGGAAATAGGCTGCCAGGGTCAGTTGCACATGCTTTTCGTCGGTCCCGAAATACGCCGCCATGGCGGGAAAACCGGGAAGATAGAAGTCGATGGCCAACGGGCCAAAGGCGCTCAGGGCACCCAGAATAAGGATGGTCTTGAAATTCATTGAAAGTCCGGACATGTGCAAGGCAGCTGACTAGTCTAACCGGCCTGCCCTGCCGATAACGCCGGACAAGGAAAAATTAATTCAGGACTTTTCAGAAACCGGCCTCGTACGAACAGTCGGAGTCGCGCCGACTGTTCGTAATCCGGGCCTGTCAGACCGGCTGAGCCTGATACCCCTCTTCACCGATCAGTTCGACGAGCCGCTCTGTGGATAACGAACTCTGCACACGCACTTGCGAACTGGCCAGGTCGACCTGCACCTCTGCCGCCGGGTCATCGTTCTTGATGACCTGGGTCACTGCACGGACACAATGCCCGCACGTCATGCCTTGTACCTTGAATAACTGCATGCCGATGCTCCTTGAGTGATGGATGCCAGGCATCTTCAACCTTGTCATCGTGGCAAGGTCAAGTTTCTGTTTTTCCTGCCGGGCTGGTATTAGTTGCAGGCCTGAGCCAAGCTTCGTCATCGACGTCTACAGCAGGAGTATCAGCCATGCGCTGGTCAGTATTGAGCCTCTTCGGCATTCTCGGTCTTCTGGCAGCTTCGCCCGGCGCACAGGCCGCTCAGGATTACGGCATTCTGATCATTTCCCGAGAGCGTCTGGAAGTCGCGACCTCCTGCGAAATCGGCATCTACATTCAGGATCAACTGGCCGGACGCCTGTTCCAGGAAGATTCCGTATCGTTCAACCTGCCGCCGGGCGACGTTTCGGTGCGCCTGCGCAGGCTGCCTGGCAACGTGGTTGGCTGCGCTCCCGGAATGGAGGCCCAGAGCAGCACAAAAATCAAACTGCGCGCCGGGGATATTCTCAAGTACCGCATCGCCGCCGACCTGAACGGCATGTACCTGAAGAAAGCCGACCTCAACTATTGATTCGCGCTTGACCTTGCCCATGTGGCAAGGTTGACCCTTGCAGGCATCAAGCCTTCAGGGAGTGAAAAGATGCAAGAACCCACCACCTTCGACCTGCCGATCACCGGCATGACCTGCGCAAGCTGCGCAGGTCGGGTCGAGCGTGCCCTGGCCAAAGTCCCCGGGGTCACCAGCGTCACGGTCAATCTGGCCAGTGAACGCGCCCATGTACAAACCGATAACGGAACCGACCCGCAGACGTTGATCGCCGCCGTCAGCCAGGCAGGCTATGGCGCGACCCTGCTGCAGAACGAGCAGGCCGATGCCGCAGGCAGGATCCGTCATCTGAACCGCGAACGCTGGGCCTTGATACTGGCGCTGGTCCTGGCACTGCCACTGGTTGCGCCCATGTTGCTGAGCCCTTTTGGCGTGCACTGGATGTTGCCCGCCTGGATTCAGGTCGCACTGGCTACCCCTGTGCAATTCATTCTCGGCGCACGCTTTTATATCGCCGCCTGGAAAGCCGTGCGGGCGGGCGCTGGCAATATGGACCTGCTGGTTGCCATCGGCACCAGTGCCGGATACGGCCTGAGCCTCTACCAATGGATCACCGCCACACCCGGCAAGATGCCGCATCTGTATTTCGAGGCCTCGGCCGTGGTCATCGCCCTGGTGCTGCTGGGCAAATATCTGGAAAGCCGCGCCAAGCGCCAGACTGCCAGCGCCATCCGCGCCCTGGAAGCCTTGCGCCCGGAGCGCGCCCTGCAAGTGATCGATGGCGAGGAACACGATGTCGCCATCAGCGCCTTGCGACTCGATGATCTGGTGCTGGTCAAACCCGGTGAACGCTTCCCGGTGGACGGTCAGGTCATGGAAGGTCGCAGTCATGCCGATGAAGCCCTGATCAGCGGCGAGAGCCTGCCGGTGGTCAAACAGCCCGGCGACAACGTCACCGGCGGTGCCATCAACGGCGAAGGCCGGTTACTGATCAGAACCACGGCCCTGGGCACCCAGACCGTGCTGGCGCGCATTATCAAGCTGGTCGAGGATGCTCAGGCGGGAAAGGCACCGATCCAGAGACTGGTGGATAAGGTCAGCCAGGTATTCGTGCCTGCGGTGCTGGTCATCGCGCTTTTTACCCTGACAGGCTGGATGCTGGCCGGGGCATCGCTGGAAGTCGCCCTGATCAATGCCGTCGCGGTGCTGGTCATCGCCTGCCCTTGCGCCCTTGGCCTGGCCACACCCGCCGCGATCATGGCCGGAACGGGTGTGGCTGCGCGCTACGGCATTCTGATCAAGGACGCCGAAGCACTGGAGCGCGCCCATGAAGTGAATGCCGTGGTGTTCGACAAGACCGGCACCCTGACCTGCGGCACACCACGGATCACCAACATGATTGCCGTGGAAGGCAACGAAGAACAATTGCTGGAACGGGCAGGAGCCCTGCAACGCGGCAGCGAACATCCGCTGGCCAAGGCGGTGCTGGATGTGTGTCGCGAGTGGCAACTGAAACTGGACAGCACCGAACACAGCCAGGCCCTCACCGGGCGCGGCATCGCCGGTGACGTCGAAGGGCATCAACTGGCACTGGGCAACCGGCGTCTGCTGGAAGAAAACAACTTGCAGATGGGCGAACTGGCCGAGTCCGCCAGAACCTGGGAAGCCGAAGGCAGAACCCTGTCCTGGCTGATCGAGCTGGGGCCTCAACCGGTGGTGCTGGGCATGTTCGCGTTTGGCGACACCCTCAAGCCCGGCGCGGAACAGGCCATGCAGCAACTGAGCGCACGGGGCATCGGTTGCCACTTGCTGACTGGCGACAATCCCGGCAGCGCCAGAGCGGTCGCCGAGGCGCTGGGTATCCGCAATGTGCACGCCGAAGTGCTGCCCGACGAAAAAGCCTCGATCGTGGAAGTTCTGAAAAGGGATCATGTGGTGGCGATGGTCGGTGACGGCATCAACGATGCCCCTGCCTTGGCGGCAGCCGATATTGGCATCGCCATGGGTGGCGGTACCGATGTGGCGATGCATGCCGCCGGCATCACCCTGATGCGCGGCGATCCGCGCCTGGTGCCCGCGGCACTGGAAATCAGCCGCAAGACCTACGCCAAGATCCGCCAGAATCTGTTCTGGGCCTTTGTCTATAACCTGATCGGTATTCCGCTGGCAGCCCTGGGCTATCTCAACCCGGTACTGGCAGGCGCCGCCATGGCCTTGTCCAGCGTCAGCGTGGTGAGCAACGCCCTGCTGTTGAAGACCTGGAAACCGGATGACGTGGGAGACGCACAATGAACATCGGCCAGGCGGCCAGCAAAAGCGGTCTGAGTGCCAAGATGATTCGCTATTACGAGTCCATCGGCCTGTTGCAGGCAGCCACCCGCAGCGACAGTGGCTACCGGCTGTACAGCGCAGAGGACCTGCACACTCTGGCCTTCATCAAGCGCTCGCGGGATCTGGGGTTTTCGCTGGAGGAAGTCGGCAGGCTGCTGACCCTCTGGCAGGATCGTCAGCGTGCCAGTGCCGATGTGAAGGCGCTGGCCCACAAGCATATCGTCGAGCTGAATCAGAAGATCGAGGAACTGGCGAGCCTGCGCGATACCCTGCAGGAACTGGTGGAACACTGCCACGGCGACGACCGCCCCGATTGCCCGATCCTCAAGGATCTGGCTTCGGGCGGCTGCTGTGGCTGAAAAACAATCCGTGGGAGGCAGCTTGCTGGCGACAGATAGTGAAGCCAGTATCTATTCAACATGCTGTCAGTGATCCGTCGCCAGCAAGCTGCTTCCCACTTGTGTATTACTGCATCCAGGGCGGTGGCGGTTCTTCGTTGGGTTTGCCCGGTGGCGCATCGTCGGCGGCACGGGCAGCCTGACGACGGGCTTCATCCAGACGCGCCGCTTCGATCTCGCGCAGCACACCCCTGACGTCAGCTGCCTGCTCCGAGTCCTTGAACTGGCCTGTCAGCACCGTGGACGGTGACAACGTGCCGGCCTCGTAATGCGACCACATTTCCTTGGCATATCGGGTGGCCTTGAGCTCCGGCGCAAAGCGTCCGAAGTAGGAAGCCATGTTGCCCACATCCCGCTCCAGCATGCTGAAGGCGTGGTTGTTGCCAGCCGCATCCACCGCCTGAGGCAAGTCGATGATCACCGGCCCGCTCGGCCCCAGCAGCACGTTGAACTCGGACAGGTCACCGTGCACCAGACCGGCACACAGCATCAGCACGATCTGCTCGATCAGGAAGGCGTGGTATTCACGTGCCTGATCCGGCTCCAGGACCACATCGTTCAGACGCGGTGCCGCATCGCCGTACTCGTCGGCCACCAGCTCCATGAGCAGCACGCCTTCCAGAAAATCGAAAGGCTTGGGGACCCTGACACCGGCACTGGCCAGGCGGAACAAGGCCGCCACCTCGGCGTTCTGCCATGCGTCTTCTGCTTCTTTACGACCGAACTTGGAACCCTTGGCCATGGCCCGGGCCTGCCGGCTGTTGCGTACCTTGCGGCCTTCCTGATACTCGGCCGCCTGACGGAAACTGCGTTTGTTCGCCTCCTTGTAAACCTTGGCACACCGCAGCTCCTTGCCACAGCGCACCACATAAACAGCTGCCTCTTTCCCGCTCATGAGCGGGCGCAGCACCTCGTCGACCAGACCGTCTTCGATCAGGGGTTCAATGCGTTTAGGAGTTTTCATCAGCTTTTATTGTGGGTCCTTTGTTGCCAGATACGCGATTGTTGCCGTTATACGGCAATCCTCCGCCAGCGAGTAGGGGTAATGGCTGTCGGGATTGAATAGTTTTCGTGGAAAACGGCCTCAACTCCTTGATTCAAGCACCTTTCGTGCCGCATAAGAGATGAAAGATATTACGAACTCAAAAACTCTTGCTGTAGGAAAAGGCAGCAATCAGGCGTTGTTTCATGCCGAAATCTACTTGAACAGTTCCCCAGGCGTGTAGCCGAACAGCCCTTTGAAAGCCGCAATAAAAGCTGAAGTGGAATCATAGCCACAGGCCAGGGCCGTGTTGGTCACGCTGTCGCCGTCTTCCAGTGCGCTGAGCGACGACAATAGCCTCGCCCGCTGACGCCAGCCTCGAAAGCTCAGGCCGGTTTCGCGCTGAAACAGGCGCATCAGGGTCTTCTCCGAAGTGCCGAGGCGTGCGGCCCAGTCATGCAGCGTGATCAATCGGGCAGGGTTTTCGATCAGCTCATTGCACAGGCCCAGTAGCCGCGGGTGCCGAGGCAACGGCAGGGAAAACCCCACTTCCGGCAGTTGCGCCAACTGGTCCAGCAGCACCTGGACCAGCCGCGCCTCAGGGCTGTCATCCTCCGGGTAAGTCACAGGCAGCAGGCAGAACGTCTTGATCAGTTCCCGGGCCAGAGGCGTCACTTCCAGCACCCGGCAACGCTGCGGTGCCCAACCGGAATCCTGGGTTCGTACATACAGGCTGCGCATCTCGGCCTGCATGGAAGTCACCACCTGATGCTCAAGCCCGGCAGGAATCCACACGCCCCACTGCGGCGGCGCGAAGAAGCTGCCCTCTGCGGTATGCACGCCCAACACGCCACTGATTGCATAGGAAAACTGCACCCAGTCATGACGATGGGGCGGCGTCCATGACCCGGCAATCAGGCTTTCGGCACGGGCATACAGCGGACGCGGCAAATCCTGCAGGACCGGTATCTGCCGCTCGCCGGTAGAAGGATGAGAAGTGATTTGTCCGTTAGTCGGCATCTAATGGCCTTATGTCGCAAGACGGCTACAAGGCAACAGAGTAGCCTGCGGACATTCACTTTGACAAAGAATGCGCGAGCCATCCCATGCAAGCACTCAAACACCTCAAGCGCGTCGTGACCGACTGGTTCCTCTGTGGAATGGTCCTGGCGACGGTTCTGGCCTACTTCTTCCCGCACTTCGGCGCCACGGGCGGTGGCATGCATGCCGAATACGTCATCAATGTCGGCGTATTCGTGGTGTTCTTCCTGCATGGCGTCAACCTGTCCAGCGAGCAGATCAGGAACGGCCTCAGGAACTGGCGCCTGCACATCATGATCCAGGCCTTCACCTTTGTGGTGTTCCCGGTTCTCTGGCTGATCGGCAACAAGCTGCTGAGCGCGTATGTGCCTGCCCTGTTGATGCTGGGCTTCCTCTACCTGTGCGCCCTGCCCTCCACCATTTCGTCGTCGGTCGCACTGACCGGCAGCGCCAAAGGCAACGTACCGGCGGCAATTCTCAACGCCAGCCTGTCCAGCGTGCTGGGGATTTTCATCACGCCCTGGCTGGTCAGCCTGGTAGTGGGCACCGGCTCTGGCGGTATCGATCTGGGTTCGACGCTGCTGGATCTGTGCGGCATGTTGCTGCTGCCTCTGATCATCGGCCAGTTACTGCGTCCGCTGGTGGGCAAGTTCTTTGCCCGGCACAAGAAGTACACCAACCTGATCGACAAGATCGTGATTCTGTTGCTGGTGTATGCCGCGTTCTGCAACTCGATGATTTCGGGCATGTGGCAGGCCCAGGGCAACAGCGTGATTCTGACCGCCTTTATCGGCACCGCCGTGCTGCTGGCCGTGATTCTGTTCATGACCACACGCACCGCGCGCGCCTTGAAGTTCGATCATGGCGACCGCGTCGCGGCCGTGTTCTGCGCCACCAAGAAATCCCTGGCCGCCGGTGCGCCCATGGCAGCCTTGATCTTCGGTGCCAATCCGGGTCTTGGCCTGATCCTGCTGCCGATCATGATCTACCACCCCATGCAGTTGATCGTCTGCTCGGTCATGGCCGAGAACTACGCCAACCGCCACAACCAGCAACTGTCCGCCGAAGCCCTGGAAGAAGCCCGGGCTGCATGAACAAAAACGCGGTGCCGCCTCAAGGCAGACACCGCGTTTCACTTCAAGCCTGTAGCTTACCGCCTGAAGCTCACCCCCCTGCCGTCTGCTCGGCCAGAGCAACGGCCCGGAACATCGCCCGGCGCTTGTTGATGGTTTCTTCCCACTCCAGCGCCGGCACCGAGTCGGCAACGATACCGCCGCCCGCCTGCACATGCAGTTCGCCGTTCTTG
Source organism: Pseudomonas capsici (assembly GCF_017165765.1). GTDB lineage: Bacteria > Pseudomonadota > Gammaproteobacteria > Pseudomonadales > Pseudomonadaceae > Aquipseudomonas > Aquipseudomonas capsici. The sequence continues at coordinate 364,436 of NZ_JAFGZD010000004.1, read as the reverse complement.
ATGACCGCAGTACGAATGGCAATCGCAGTGTCCATATTGCCGTTCCAGGCCATGTAACCCACCGCACCGCCATAGACGCCACGCTTCACGGGCTCCAGCTCGTCGATGATTTCCATGGCGCGGATCTTGGGCGCACCGGACAAGGTGCCAGCCGGCAGGATGGCGCGCAGGGCGTCCATGGCCGTCAGCCCGCTCTTCAGCTGACCGGTGACGTTGGAAACGATGTGCATCACGTTGGAATAACGCTCGATGACCATCTTCTCGGTCAGCTTGACCGAGCCGATTTCCGAGACGCGGCCCGTGTCGTTACGACCAAGATCGATCAGCATCAGGTGCTCGGCGATTTCCTTGTCGTCGGACAGCAGATCCTCTTCCAGAGCGCGGTCGGCCTCTTCGGTCGCTCCACGCGGGCGTGTACCGGCAATCGGGCGGACGGTCACCAGATTGTCCTCGACCCGCACCAGCACTTCCGGCGAACTGCCGACCACATGGAAGTCACCGAAGTTGAAGAAGTACATGTAAGGCGTCGGGTTGAAGCAGCGCAGCGCCCGGTACAGGTCGATAGGCGCGGCCTTGAAGTCGATGGACATGCGTTGCGACGGCACGACCTGCATCACATCCCCGGCCAGGATATATTGCTTGATGGTGTCGACAGCCTTTTCGTAATCGTTCTGGGTGAAGCTGGAGCGGAACACCGGCTCGGCGGCTGGCGGCCTGTCCAGTGCCAGACCACGACGCGGCGTGATCGGCTGACGGAGTTTGTCCATCAGTTCATCGAGACGCGCCCGACCGCTTTCATAAGCATCCTCCTGGGCCGGGTCGATCAATACGATGGCGTGCATCTTGCCCGCCAGGTTATCGAATACCACGACCGCATCGGACACCATCAGCAGGATATCCGGCACACCCAGCGGGTCCGGATTCGGGCAGTTGGCCAGACGTTTTTCCACATAGCGCACACAGTCATAACCGAAGTAGCCCACCAGACCACCATTGAAGCGTGGCAGACCGGCAATGGTCGGAACGTTGTAGCGCGCCTTGAACTCTTCGACGAAGGCCAGCGGGTCTTCGACGTCATGACTTTCGACTTCCACGCCCTCATGGGTCACGCTGACATGATGGCCATGAACACGCATCACGGTACTGCAAGGCAGGCCGATGATCGAGTAGCGCCCCCATTTCTCGCCGCCCTGTACCGACTCCAGCAGGTAGGAGTTCGGCTGATCGGCCAGTTTCAGGTAGATCGACAGCGGCGTGTCGAAGTCGGCCAGGGTTTCGTGGGCAAGCGGGATGCGGTTATAGCCGGCAGCAGCCAAACGCAGGAATTCTTCACGGTTCATGAACAGCCTCGTGGTTTGAGGATAAAAACGGTCAGTCAGGCAAACGTGCCGCACAGGCGGCCGGGATCAAGTCAGGCGCGCCAACGCCAACGGGCCAGGGCCTTGATGACTTTCATCCAGAGTTTGCGAGTGACCACCACGATGGATTCTCTGAGGGAGGGGCGTTGAATATCGGGCAACAGTATCTCAGCGTCCTGATCCAGGCAACCGGGAATCAGCTTGCGCAGATCATCGATCACCAGCGCCGGGGATTCCTCAGCGATGGGCCTGCCATGGTTGTAGCCATAGGTCAGGCCGACACAGGCCACGCCAGCCGCCCTGGCCGCCAGCACGTCGGAACGTGAATCGCCGACGAACAGCGACTGGGACGCAGGAATACCGGTCATTTTCATCACAAAGAACAGGGCCGCAGGGTCCGGTTTCTTCTGTGGCATGGTGTCGCCACCAATGATCCAGCGGAAGAAACGCCCAAGCTTCATTTCATCCAGCAGCGGAGCGACGAAGCGCTCCGGCTTGTTGGTGATAAGGGCCATTTCGACCCCCATCTTCTGCAACCACTTCAGGGTTTCACGAACGCCGGGATAGACCACGGTGAATTCGTGTTTTTCGGCATAAGCCTGCATGAAGATTTCCAGCGCCTGCTCGGCCAGGGCGTCGTCGACGCCACTGTGGTCGATGTCATTGGCCAGCGCACGACGCACCAGTACCGGCGCACCATTGCCGATCCATTGCCGGACCGACTCGAGGCCAGCAGGCGGGCGACCGAGTTCGAGCAGCATCTTGTCAACGGCCACGGCCAGATCGGGCCCGGAATCTACCAGGGTCCCGTCGAGATCGAACATGATCAGCCTGGGCAGCTTGCCCGCAAACAGTTGCTCGAAGCCGCTCATGCGCGGGCTGACGCCAGTTCGTTGCGCATTTTCTCGATCACTTCCTTGTAGTCGGGGGCATTGAAGATGGCCGAGCCGGCAACAAAGGTATCCGCGCCTGCAGCCGCGATCTCACGGATGTTTGCGACGTTGACGCCACCATCGATTTCCAGACGGATGTCACGCCCTGAAGCATCGATCAAGGCCCGCGCTTCGCGCAGCTTGTTCAGCGTACCGGGAATGAACTTCTGACCGCCAAAGCCCGGGTTGACGCTCATGAGCAGGATCATGTCGACCTTGTCCATGACGTACTCCAGCAGGTTCAGGGGCGTGGCCGGGTTGAACACCAGACCCGACTTGCAGCCGCCCTCGCGGATCAGTTGCAACGAGCGGTCGATATGCTGGGTCGCTTCAGGATGGAAGGTGATGTAGGTGGCACCGGCTTCAATGAAATCGCCGATGATGCGGTCCACAGGGCTGACCATCAGATGCACGTCGATGGGTGCAGTGACGCCGTATTTGCGCAGCGCGCTGCACACCATCGGACCGATGGTCAGGTTCGGGACATAGTGATTGTCCATGACATCGAAGTGAACGAAGTCGGCGCCAGCGGCCAGTACAGAGTCGACGTCCTCGCCCAGACGGGCGAAGTCGGCGGAAAGGATCGATGGGGCAATAACGAAGGGCTGCATGGCGCACCTGTTTGAGCGGAATCACGGTGGCGCGCATTGTAAGCGAAGGGGGAACAAGAGGAGAAGCTGCAAGCTACAAGCTACAAGCTACAAGCTACAAGCTACAAGCTACAAGCTACAAGCTTTTGACTTGAGGCTTACAGCTTGAAGCTTGCCGCTCTCCCCTATTCCGCCTTAGTCCTCAATTTCTCGCTGCGCCCGCGCAACCATTCCAGCACCAGCAGCAAGGCTACCGAGAAGGCGATCAGCAAGGTCGCGGCGGCGGCGATGGTCGGGCTGAGGTTTTCGCGGATGCCGCTGAACATCTGGCGCGGCAGGGTCGCTTGTTCGGGGCCGGCGAGGAAGAGAGTGACCACCACTTCATCGAACGAGGTGGCGAAGGCGAACAGCGCACCGGAGATCACGCCCGGCGCGATCAGCGGCAGGGTCACCCGACGGAACGCCGTCAGCGGCGAAGCGCCGAGGTTGGCGGCGGCGCGCACCAGGTTGTAATTGAAGCCCTGCAAGGTGGCCGAAACAGTGATGATCACGAACGGCACGCCCAGCACCGCGTGAACCAGGATCAGCGAGGTGTAGCTGTTGCCCAGTCCCAGCGGTGCAAAGAACAGATAGCTGGCGACACCGACAATCACCATCGGTACGACCATCGGCGAGATCACCAGCGCCATGACCAGCGGCTTGCCGGGGAAGTCGCCACGGGTCAGGCCGATGGCGGCCAGGGTGCCGAAGATCATCGCCAGCAGCGTGGAAGCCGGAGCAACGATCATGCTGTTCTTCAGCGAGCGCATCCACTCGGCGGAGCCGAAGAAGTCCTGATACCACTGCAATGAAAAGCCTTGCAGCGGATAGACCAGAAAGCTGCCCGAGTTGAACGACAGCGGCACGATGACCAGCACCGGCAACACCAGGAACAACAGGATCAGTGCGCAAATAATGCGCAGTGCGTAATACCAGATGCGCTCGATAGGCGACGAATACGAATTCAGCATGATGGCTTCCTCAGCTCAAACGCAGGCGGCTGGCGCCGACCAGCCAGCTATAGATCAGGTACAGCACGACAGTCGCCAACAGCAGCAGGCCGCCCAGTGCCGTCGCCATGCCCCAGTTGATGCTGGTGTTGGTATAGAAAGCCACGAAATAGCTGACCATCTGGTCGTTCGGGCTGCCCAGCAAGGCCGGGGTGATGTAGTAGCCGATCGACAGAATGAAGACCAGCAGGCAACCGGCACCGATCCCGGCATAGGTCTGCGGGAAGTACACGCGCCAGAAACTGGTGAACGGATGGCAGCCCAGGGAAATGGCCGCACGCATGTAGGTCGGGGAAATGTTTTTCATCACGCTGTAGATCGGCAGGATCATGAACGGCAGCATGATATGCACCATCGCGATATAGACACCGATCCGGTTGAAGACCAGTTCGATGGGCTTGTCGATGATGCCCATGGCCATCAGTGCCCCGTTGATCAGGCCACTCGATTGCAACAGCACGATCCAGGCCGCGACCCGCACCAAAATCGAGGTCCAGAACGGCAACAGAACCAGAATCATCAGCAGGTTGCTCTGGCGCGCCGGGAGGCTGGCCAGCAGGTAGGCCAGCGGATAGGCCAGCACCAGGCAGATGGAGGTAATGACCAGCCCCATCCAGAACGTGCGGGTGAAGATATCCAGGTAAATGGCCTGGTCCGGGGTTGCTACAGCCACTTCGCCGACATCGTCGATACGGTGGTCAACGGCCGCCAGCAGGTAATAAGGGGTAAGGCTGCTGGTATTGCGACGAATCGCCTGCCAATAGGCGGGATCGCCCCAACGTTCGTCCAGCGCTTCCAGTGCATCTTTGTAAGAGGCAGGCTCGGTCTTGAAGGGCAGCGCGCGAGCGGTCTTGCTCAGCAGGCTGCGATAACCGGCCAGTTCCATGTTCAGACGCTTGGACAACTCGCCCAGGGTCGAATTCTTGCGGGTTTCAGCCAGGTCCAGGCTCAGTGCCTTGTAGGCCGACTCGGGCGGAAGCCCTTTGCCGTCCCATTTATCGACTTCAATCACGGTGCTCGGCAGTGCGGCAACGACTTCCGGGTTGCTGACGCTCTTGTAGAGCAGCGCAGCGATGGGCACCAGAAAGACCAGCAGCAGAAAGATGACCAACGGAGCGATCAGGGCCTGTGCTTTCCAGCGGTTGACCCGCTCGGCACGAGCCAGGCGTTGCTTCAGGTTGGGGCTGGCGCCTTCAGTCAGGGGCACGGCGGTGGCCATATCGAACTCCGAAATCTACGAACGAGGGGAGCGTTTCCTGAACCGGAAACGCTCCTGGATCTAACTCAGGTTGACGCGATTACTTGGCTGCCCAAGCGGTGAAACGCTGCTCCAGCGACTCGCCGTTGTCAGTCCAGAACGTCACGTCCATCTGCACCTGATCCTTGATGTTTTCAGGAGTGGTCGGCATGTTCTGCAGGGTTTCCTTGTCCAGCAGCGCAACCGCCTGGGTGTTGGCCGGGCCGTAGGCAATGTTCTGCGAATAGGTCTTCTGCTGCTCCGGGCTCAGCACGTAAGCGATGAACTTCTTCGCCGCTTCGACGTTTTTCGAGCCCTTTGGAATGGCCCATGCGTCGAAGTCATACACGCCGCCGGTCCAGACCACTTTCAGGTTGCTCTCTTTCTGCACGGCAGCGATACGACCGTTGTAGGCCGAGCTCATGACCACGTCGCCGGAAGCGAGGTACTGAGGCGGCTGAGCGCCTGCTTCCCACCATTGAATGTTTGGCTTGAGCTCATCGAGCTTCTTGAAGGCACGGTCCTGACCGTCCTTGCTGGCCAGTACCTTGTAGACGTCCTTCGGCGCGACACCGTCAGCCATCAGAGCGAATTCCAGGGTGTACTTGGCGCCCTTGCGCAGGCCACGCTTGCCCGGGAATTTCTTGGTGTCCCAGAAATCAACCCAACTGGTCGGAGCCGTGCTGACCTTGTCGGCGTTGTAAGCCAACACGGTGGACCACACGAAGAAGCCCGCGCCGCAAGTGGTCAGCGCGCCCGGTACGTAGTTCTCGGCCTTGCCGAACAGCGCAGGGTCCAGCTCTTCGAACATGTCTTCGTCACAACCGCGAGACAGTTCCGGCGACTCGACCTCTACCAGATCCCAGGAAACGCTCTTGGTGTCGACCATGGTCTTGATCTTGGCCATTTCACCGTTGTACTCGCCCGCGATGATCTTGCCGTTGCCTGCTTTCTCCCAAGGCGCATAGAAAGCCTTTTCCTGGGCGGCCTTGTTGGCGCCACCGAAGGAAATGACGGTCAGATCGGCGGCCATGGCTTGCGACGCGCACATCATGCCCAACGTGATAGCGGTGAACTTCAATGATTTCAGCATTTATTCTTATCTCCACGAGCAGTGTTGGTAAGCGATTGGGATGGGCGATCGTTCGCCTCTGTTGTTGCTTTTATCGATAGATCAATGCACTTGCTGCAAGGGATCGAGCGCGCGAGCGTGCTCGACTTGCCACCCAAGGGGCACGACATCGCCAACGCTCAAGGCCGCATCCAGTTCGGCGATAGGCTGCTTGACGAAAAAGTCGGTCTTGCCTGCCACTTCCAGGCGCACACGAACGTGGTCGCCCAGATAGATGAACTCGGCAACACGGCCCGAGAAACGGTTTACACAACTTTCGCTACGGCCATTGAGGCTGATGCGTTCCGGACGGATCGACAAGGTGACCGGCTCGCCGGTCTGGCCGACATTGATTGCCAGCGCCTCGACCTTCTCTCCCCGCTCCAGCTCGACGACACAACGGTCGCCGTTCTGGCTGAGCAGGCGCCCGTTGAGACGATTGTTCTCGCCAATGAAGTTGGCGACGAAGGTGTTGCTGGGTTCTTCATAAAGCGTGCGGGGCGGTGCGATCTGCTGGATTTCGCCCTGATGGAATACCGCAACCCGATCGGACATGGTCAGGGCTTCGCCCTGGTCGTGGGTCACATAGACCACCGTCACGCCCAGACGCTGATGCAGATGCTTGATTTCCATCTGCATGTGTTCGCGCAACTGCTTGTCGAGAGCGCCGAGAGGCTCGTCCATCAGCACCAGTTGCGGCTCGAAAACCAGCGCACGGGCCAGGGCCACACGCTGCTGCTGACCACCGGACAACTGCGCCGGATAACGATGCGCGAAGGTATCCAGCTGGACCATGCCCAGTGCGCGTTTGACCTTCTCGGCGATATCGGTCTTGCTCATGCCGCGCACCGACAGCGGGAACGCCAGGTTCTCGGCAACCGTCATGTGCGGAAACAATGCGTAGTTCTGGAACACCATGCCGATGTCGCGCTTGTGCGGCGGCACGTTGTTGATGGCACGGCCGCCCAGCAGGATTTCGCCCGCGGTCGGCGTCTCGAAACCGGCCAGCATCATCAGACTGGTGGTCTTGCCGGAACCCGACGGTCCGAGCAGGGTGAGGAATTCGCCTTTGCGAATATCCAGGTTCAGGTCTTTGACGATGAGTGCTTCGCCGTCGTAGCTCTTCTGCACACCACGAAAGCTGACCAGAACATCATTTGCCCCAGCGCTTGAATCGACGTCGCTCATTACCCACACCTTTGTTTTGTCTGCGTGTTTCAAGACTAGAACAGCCCATATGACACGCAAATCGGGGGCAAGGAGAGATTAGCCTAAGCAGGCTGGAAGCTCCTTTGTAGGGATTGCCCTACAAGGATGGCGGGATTGGATAAGTGAGGATTCGGCATTTTTTACAGGTTTGTAGCCGTGGGACCGAATTCATTCGGGAAAGCGCCCTGTCTGATACTACAGTGCAACCTCCTTTCACGAATGAATTCGCTTGTACGTTGTCGTTTTTGGATCAGAGCAGCTTGTGCTCCATAGCATATTTCACCAGGTCCGCCAGTGAGTGCAGGTTCATCTTCTGCATCAGGCGTGCCTTGTGAGTACTGATGGTCTTGCTGCTCAGGGCCAGTTGCTGAGCGATGTCATTGACGTTGGCGCCCTGAGCCAGGCGCTCGAAGACCGAAAACTCGCGCTCCGACAACAGCGAATGCAGCGGGCGACTGTCGGTCAGACCGACCTCGAAAACCATGCGATCCGCCAGGTCCGGATCGATATAACGCCCACCGGCCGCAACCCGACGAATGGCTGTCAGCAGCAAGGCCGGATCGCTGTCCTTGGTGGCATAACCTGCTGCCCCGATCTTCAGGGCGCGGGCAGCCATTTGCGCTTCGTCGTGCATCGACAGCACCAGAATCACCGGCGGGTTATTCAACGCCCGGATCCTGGGGATCGCTTCGAGCCCGTTGACGCCCGGCATGGAAATATCCAGCAGCACCACTTCGCAGGGCACGTTGCGCAGGGTTTCGAGCAACTGTTCGCCATTGCTGGCCTCGCCCACGACGAGCAGGTCCTTCGCCAGGCCGATAAGCTGCTTTATGCCCTCACGCACGATGGTGTGGTCTTCAGCGACCAGTACACGAATCAATGTTCTCGCTCCTGCCCAACGGGGTCCAACGGAATGTATGCGCGCAAGGTTGTGCCTTCTCCGACCTCGCTGTCCAGTTCCAGTCTGCCGCCGAGCATCAGGACACGCTCGCGCATGCCCACCAGACCGAACGAAACAGGCCCCTGAGACTGCATCACAAAACCCTGCCCGTCATCGGCAATGCTCATGCACATCACATCGTCTTCCAGCGTCAGACTGACTTCGACCGTATGCGCCTGAGCGTGGCGCATGACGTTGGTCAGCGCCTCCTGAAGAATGCGAAACATACCGGTGGCCCGGGCATCACTGAGCGTCGGCAGATTGTCCGGCACCTGCACCAGACAAGGGATCTGCGTGCGGGCTTCGAAACGCCGGGCCTGCCATTCGATAGCCGAAGCAATACCGGCATCGAGAATCGGCGGACGCAGGGCCGTGGCGACGTCACGGATCAACTGGAATAGCTGAGCGATCAGACGCTTCATACTGTTCAGTCGCTCGCTCAAGCCAGGGTCGAGATCGGCATAGGCCAGCTCGCACATGGACGTTTCCAGCTTCAGCACCGTCAGCATCTGCCCCAATTCATCGTGAACCTCGCGAGCGATACGGGCCTTTTCCTCTTCGCGGACGCTTTCCAGGTGCGCCGACAACTCGCGCAACTGGTCGTGGACCCGCCGACGCTCAGTGACGTCACTGAGGAATACCACCAGATATTCCGCCTCGCGAAAACGCAGAAAACTCAGGGATACATCGGCAGGCAACACGCTGCCATCGGCGCGGATGCAGTTGGTCTCGAACACCTGCGGGCTGTCTTCCATCGAACGGGCGTTCTTCCACAGGTTCAGCCAGCGATCCATGTGCAGACCGGGCTCGAAATCGATCAGCGGGCGGTCCACCACCCCGCCCGGCCCATAACCGAGCATCGATTCTGCCGCATGGTTGGCATAGCGCACCCGGCTGTCCCAGTTGACCCAGAGAATGCCCACCGTGCTCTGATCGATGGAAAACTGCGCCAGCCGCAGACCTTCCTCGCCTTCGACACGCCGGGCAATGTCTTCCCGCGCATCGAACAGTTCCTGCTCCAGGGCCTGCTGCTGGCGGCGTTGCCAGAGCACAATCGCAAGACAGGCCAGCAGCATCACCAGCAACAGCAGGCAGAGGTTCTGCCACAGCCCGGGCGACTCACTGAACCGCGAAGATTTGAGCGGCATCCAGCGCGTATGCAGTTGATCCAGCTCCTTGGCCGGAATCACATGCAAGCCTTCGCTGACGATAGCGGCCAGTTGCGGCAGGTCCCGACGTGTCGCCACCCGCAGCAGTTGCGGCAGGCCGATGTCGCCCACCACGGCCAGCCCGGCGAACTCCGGCTCGCGGAACAGGCGGCTGAGCTGCGCTTCGTCCACCACGGCATAGCGCGCCTGCTGACTCAGCAACAATTGCAGGGCCTGACGCTCCAGAGGTACGCCTTGCAGATTCAGGTGGGGGTAATTGCTGCGCAGGTAATCGGCAGTCGGGCTCGGCATGCGCACGACCACTCGCGAACGCTCGTCGACCTTTTCCATATCCACCCCGGAGCTGCCATCGCGCTCTCCGATCACCAGTTGCGAAACCCGCAGATAAGGATCGGAAAACATCCAGGTGCGCAGCCCGGACGGGGTTTGCATCAACCCGGGTGCCAGGTCCACCTGCCCCGCCGCAACGGCCTTTTCCAGCGCAGCCTGATCGGGAAAGTTGCGCCACAGCAACTCCACCTGCAACGCCGCTGCCAGCGCGTTCATCAAATCGACGTTGGCGCCGGAGAGTTGCTGCAGACGCTGATCGAACTGGGCATAAGGCGCGTGCATTACCAGACCGACACGCAACGGGCCATGCTGATCCAGCCAGGTGCGCTGCTCCTGACTCAACAATGCGTGCACGGCAGGTTCTGATTCATCAGCCCGTGCATTCGCCACCTGGGCCATCAAGAGCAAAGCCAGGCAGCCGATAAAACCGATGCGCAGAAGACCCGTCATGTCATTCTCGTGTGTTTTCGTTTGGTGGCCATGCACCGTCCCGGGACCTGACAAATACCGATCAACGCATTAGGCTGCCAGAATAGTTTCTGGCCTGGAATATTCGATGCCCCATACCTTTCGCGCAACGCTTCCTGCATTGCTCCTGTCGCTGATAGTACCTTGTGCGCTGCCGGTGGTGGCTGCCGATCCTGCACCGGCCAAGGATGCCGCCTCCGCCGAAGCCCCCGTGGAACGCGCGTCGCTGCTGACCCGGGCACAGGAAGATGCCATCGCCCTCGAACGTCAACTGCCGCCTCAGGATCTGCAGCAACTGCAGGCCGGTGACGAGAGCTTCCTGGCACTCTGGAAACCGGCCAACAGCGCCGAACCGAAAGGCGCGGTGATTCTGCTGCCGGGTGCAGGCGAGTCGGCGGACTGGCCGGATATCGTCGGCCCGCTGCGTCGCAAGTTTCCGGATACCGGCTGGGCCACGCTGAGCATCACCCTGCCCGACGTGCAGGACGAAGCCCTCATGCCACGCGAGCCGGATGCACCTGCCACGGAAGAAAAATCCAAGGATGCGCCCAAAGATGATGCCGCCAAGGCCGCCGATACCCAGGCGCAGGCCGGTGACGAGGTCGCAAAAGCCGCAGAGGCCGAGGAGCGCGCCAAGGCAGACGCCGAACACATCTTTGCCCGCATCGAAAGCGCGATCGCTTTCGCCCAGCAGAACAAGGCACGCAGTATCGTGCTGGTCGGCCATAGCAGCGGTGCCTATTGGGCAGCACGCTTCCTGAACGAACGGCAATCTCCGCTGGTGCAAAAATTCGCAATGGTTGCGGCCCGGGAGCCGGTCAATGCCAAGCCTTCACTGCTGGAACTGGTGCCGACACTGAAAATGAAGACCGCAGATTTCATCTACAGGAATCAGTCTCCTCAGGCAGCCAGCTCCCGCCTGCAAGCCAGCAAGCGAGCCAAGGGCGCAGGCTTTACTCAGGTTGCGCTGGTCAACATTGTGGGTAATGAAGACGCCGAACAGGAACAGATCTTTCGTCGCATCCGGGGCTGGGTAGAGGCTGAGTGAAGGCATCTGTCACTGGTGGGAGGGGCCTTGGCCGCGACAGCCAGCTTTTCAGGCGCTGGAAATGTGTTTCCTGTAAGCAAGTCGTCGCGGCCAAGGCCCCTCCTACTTAACGAAACCCGCGACGCGCCTTGATCACCCTGTAGGCGCTGTGCAGCTCGCTGGTCTTTTCGGTGGCAACACGCACTTGCAACGTATTGGCACCGCCACCTGCGATCTTGTCCGGATGATGTCGGCTGAGCAGACGACGGTAGGCACGCTTGATGCTCGCCGGGTCGGTATCGGCCTGCACACCCAGCAGTGACAACGCCCCGCTGTATTCGTCAGAGCTGCTGACCGGCGGCCTCTTCATCGGGTCATGCTCGGCAGCCAGTGCCTCGACTTTCAGCTCCGACCAGCCCAGCCACATTCCCCAGGCCCCGATCAGTTCACGCTCGATGCGGGTCACCTTGCCGTCGGCCCAGGCCATGCGCCAGCAAGCCCGCAGCAGGCCCTCGGCCATATCCGACTGACCGCGCAGACGGCGCAGATAACCGCGCAATCCATCAGCACCGTCCTTGCCACGATTGAAAGCGGCAATGGCAAGACGCTGTGCAGCCTCATCCATGTTCAAGCGACGCATTTCCGCCCGCGCCTGATGAATATGGCTGGCCATGACCCGCCCGCCACTTTTGGCCAGACGTCCCAGCAGCACGAACAGCAGATCCTCGTCACGTACCGCCGAACGTCCACCCAGGCGCTCACGCACATGCGCCCAGGTGTGCAGTTGCAACCGGCGATCAAGCGCCTGCCCCAGCAAGGCACCGAGCATCGCGCCCGGAATATCGGCAATGGCATATCCGGCTCCGGCGCCGAGCAGTGTGCCTGGCCACAGCATCTAGCGGTTCCCCGCCAGCAATCGCTCGACTTCGCCAAGACGCTCATGAGTACCGACGTCAATCCAGGTACCCCGGAAGTGCTCCCCCGTCACCAGCCCGCGAGCCATTGCCTGACGCAGCAACGGAGCCAGCTTGAACGCACCGGCTTCGCAGCCCTCGAACAGACGGGGATGCAAGACAGCAATGCCGCTGTAGGTCAGGCGCGGTGCGTCTTCGGAAGGATCCTGCAACAAACCGTCGACCAGGGCGAAATCGCCTGTCGGATGGTGCGCGGGGTTATCGATCATCAGCAGATGGGCAAGCCCGGCCAGGGGCTTGCGCAGTTCGGCAAAGCTGTAATCGGTCCAGATATCGCCATTGACCACAACAAAAGGCTTATCCCCCAGCAGTGGCAATGCACGAAAGATACCGCCACCGGTTTCCAGTGGCTCGCCTTCGGGGGAGTAGCGAATGTTCACGCCCCAGCGCTGACCATCCTCAAGATAGTCTTCGATCTGCTGCCCCAGCCAGGCATGGTTGATGACCAGGTCGTGAAACCCGGCCTCCTGCAATGCCTTGAGGTGGTATTCGATCAAGGGAACGCCACCGGCACGCACCAGAGGTTTTGGTGTGTGCAAGGTCAATGGTCGCATCCGCTCGCCTTTACCGGCGGCGAGAATCATCGCTTTCATGCAGGCCTCTTCAACACAATCGATCCTTCCTCAAAATAATCCTGCCTCACGTCGCCGGGCGCAGGCTGGTCAGCAGTTGCCCCAGTTCTGCCAGTTCGGGACGTCGCGACACCACAGCCTCTATATACGAGAAGAAGCGCGGTACATCGCCCAGATAGCGCGGTTTGCCATCACGGTGACAGATACGCGCGAAAATCCCGATGACCTTCAAGTGTCGCTGAACACCCATCAGATCACTGGCCCGCGAAAACGCGGCGAAGTCTTCATGAACGGCAATACCCAAGGCCCGCGCCTTGTTCCAGTACGTGTTCAGCCAACCGGCAACGCGCTCTTCAGGCCAGCTCAGGAACGCATCCTTGAACAGGCAGGTAATGTCATAAGTGACCGGCCCGTAGACCGCATCCTGGAAATCCAGCACGCCCGGATTGGGCTCACTGATCATCAGGTTGCGCGGCATATAGTCGCGATGCACCAGCACTTTGGGCTGCGCCAGGGCGCTCTCGATCAACAGGTCGCTGACATGCTGCCAACTGGCCAGTTGCGCGGAGTCCATTTCGATACCCAGGTGCCGCTTTACATACCACTCGGGGAAAAGCTCCAGCTCACGACGCAACAAGGCTACGTCATAGCTGGGCAATGGCGCATCCATCGGCAGTTGCTGATAGGTCAGCAACGCTTCGATGGCATCGGCAAACAACGCATCGGCGTTGTCCGCATCGATGACATCCAGATAAGTCTGACGCCCCAGATCACTGAGCAGCAAAAAACCCTGCGTCAGGTCTTCGGCATGAATTTTCGGAACATTAATACCCGAGCTGGCCAATAAATGAGCGATATCCACGAAGGGTTTGCAGTTTTCCTGCGGTGGAGGCGCATCCATGACAATAAAAGTTTTATCACCGCCTTCCCAGCGGAAGTAGCGACGAAAACTTGCGTCACTACTGGCCGCAGTCAACGTGGCCGGGGGTACGGCGCCCCATTGCTGTCTGGCAAAGAGCGCTGGCAACTGCTCATCGAGCCAAACTTTCAGGGATTGAAGGCGTATATCTTGGTCTGACATTACAAGGGTCTCCGACGGCGCTAGCCGTCAAGCGGGTCATGCTTTATTATCCGGGATCTTTTTCAGCCCATCGAGAGGCGTGCGGCCCCCCCGCGGGCAGATGGCGCGCAGGAAGCCCGGACTAATAAGATGGCATTGAAATCCCCCGCGTTTCGTAAAAAATTTCCGTTGCTCGTAACCGGCAGTCTGCTGGCGATGCAACCCCTGGCCACTCAGTTCGTGGTTGCCGCGGAACAGTATGACTGCTCAGTCTCTGCTTCGGGTGCCTGGAACTGTGCGCCGAAATCGAATACGGCTGCTGCAGCGCTGCCTCCACGTCCCGTGCACAACGCGACAGAGGTCAGCTCCAACGGCACCGTGACTTCCCAAGGCACCACGACTGGCAAGACGGTCGACACGACCAGGCTGGTCAGCGAAGCCAAGGGCAAAGGCCTGGCGTCGCGTAGTGCTGACTACAGCCACCTTGACTGGGTTCCCCGTGAAAAGCTCACTGCTGCGCAATTGGCCGAAACCGGTCCTTATTGCTCGGGTGCCTATGTCGAGCCGATCCGTCCAGGCATGGATGACAAGACGCCCAAGAGCGATGCTCCCCTGTTCGTCGGTGCCAAGGCATCGCGCTACGAGCAGGAACAGCAGATCGCGACCCTGGCTGGCGATGTCGTCCTGCGTCAGGGCAGCATGCAGGCCCAGGCTCAGGAAGCAGCTCTGTATCAGGCCGAGAACCGTGGCGAACTCAACGGCGATGTCCGTTTGCGCGACAACGGTGCCCTGATCGTCGGCGACCGTGCCGAACTGCAACTCGACACCGGCGAAGCCCAGGTCGACAACGCGGAATACGTCCTGCACAAGTCGAACATTCGCGGTAACGCACGCTACGCAAAACGTGCAGAGAACGCGATCATCCGCCTCAAGGACGGTACCTATACCTCCTGCGAACCGGGCAGCAATGCCTGGACGCTCAAGGGCAACAACATCACGCTGAACCCGGCTACCGGTTTCGGCACCGCGACCAACGTCACGCTGCGGGTCAAGGACATACCGGTACTCTACACGCCGTATATCTACTTCCCGATCGACGACCGTCGCCAGTCCGGCTTCCTGCCGCCGACCATTGCAGCCGGTGGCGACAACGGCTTCACCCTGGTCACGCCTTACTACTTCAACCTGGCGCCCAACTACGACGCCACGTTGTATCCACGCTACATGGCCGACCGTGGTCTGTTGATGGAAGGCGAGTTCCGTTATCTCACCAAGAGCAGCGAAGGCCAGTTCGGCGGCGCTTACCTCAATGACGAAGATGACGAGCGCAGACTGCAGTCCGAGTACGAGAAAAAGCGCTGGATGCTCAACTGGCAGCACACCGGTGGTCTTGACTCCCGCTGGCTGACCAAGGTCGACTACACCGACATCAGCGACCCGTACTACTTCCAGGATCTGGACACCGACCAGATCGGCGTGAAGACCCCCGAGTTCCTCAACCAGCAAGGGTCCCTGACCTATCGCGGTGACAGCTACCGGGCAATGCTCAACGTCCATGCCTACAAGCTGGCATCGATCGCCAACATCACCCCGTATGACCGAGTGCCACAGCTCACGCTCAACGGCACGCTGCCATACAACCCGGCCGGCCTGCGTTTCGATTATGAAACCGAAGCCGTGCGTTTCGAGCGCGACCTGCAGACCGGTACCTACTTCGACAAGGACGGCAACCCGGAGGCCCGTCTGGACACCAACGTCGGCGGCCTGGCCCGCGCCAACGGCGATCGTCTGAACCTGGCACCGTCGGTCAGCCTGCCGATGAACTGGACCTATGGTTTCCTGACGCCGAAGCTGAAGTATGTCTATACCCAGTACGACCTGGATCTGGACAGCCGCGGCAGAGCCGCCGTGCCTGACTTCGAAAGCAAGCAGACCCGCAGCCTGCCTATCGTGAGCGTAGACAGCGGCCTGTACTTCGACCGCAATACCCAGTGGTTCGGCAAGGATTATCGCCAGACGCTGGAACCACGCATGTTCTATCTCTACGTGCCGGAAGAGAACCAGGACGACATTCCGGTTTTCGATACCAGTGAAAGCACGTTCAACTACTCGTCCCTGTTCCGCGACAACCGCTTTACCGGTTACGACCGCATCGGTGACGAGAACAAGCTTTCCTTCGGTGTCACCAACCGCTGGATCGAAGAGAACGGCTTCGAGCGTCAGCGCTTCAGCATTGGTCAGGCGGTTTACTTCAAGGACCGCAAGGTTCAACTGCCAGGCATCACCTTTGCCGACCGCGACGATGCCAAGGCCAAGGTTTCGCCTTATGCGCTGGAGCACGAATATCGCTTCAACCGCGACTTCCGTATCAATTCCGACTTCAACTGGGATCCGGACAGCCGCAGCACGCGTTCGGGCAGCACCATGCTGCATTACCAGCCTGAAGATAATCCGGGCAAGATCATCAACGCCGGTTATCGCTATCGCAACGACCAGGTCCGCTACGACGAGAACACCGGTCGCTGGACAGTGGGCGGCGGTGACTATGGCACTCCTGGTCAACCCGGCTACGTGAAGGACTACTACAAGATCCAGCAACACGATTTCTCGGTCATCTGGCCGATCGTGCCGCAATGGAGCCTTATCAGCCGCTGGCAGTATGACTACAACCGCGACCGTACCCTTGAAGCCTTTGGTGGTTTCGAGTACGACAACTGCTGTTGGAAACTGCGTCTGATCAATCGCTACTGGGTCGACTACGACGAATACAGCCAGGCTGCTCCTCAGAACGAGAAAGGCGACCGCGGCGTATTCCTACAAATTGTGTTGAAGGGACTGGGCGGCGTTACCGGCGCCAAAGTAGAGAGCTTCCTCGACAAAGGCATTCAAGGTTATCGTGAACGTGAAGACCAAGCTTTCTGATTGTCTGCGCCCGCTGATGCTGGGCGCATTACTCCTGAGCGGCGCTGTTCATGCAGCGGTTCAACCTCTGGACAGCGTAGTGGCCATCGTCGACAACGACGTGATCATGAAAAGCCAGATGGACCAGCGTGTTCGCGAAGTCCAGCAGACCATAGCCAAGCGCGGAGCCGGCACACCACCGGCCGAAGCGCTGCAGTCGCAGGTACTCGAGCGCCTGATCCTGGAAAACCTTCAGTTGCAGATCGGCGAACGCTCCGGCATTCGCATCACCGATGAAGAGCTGAACCAGGCCATCGAAACCATCGCCCAGCGCAACAACATGAGCGTCCAGCAGTTCCGTGCTGCCTTGGCTCATGACGGCCTGTCCTACAACGATGCCCGCGAGCAGGTTCGTCGCGAGATGATCATCAGCCGTGTGCGCCAGCGTCGTGTGGCCGAGCGTATCCAGGTCTCCGAGCAGGAAGTGAAGAACTTCCTGGCTTCCGATCTGGGCAAGGCTCAGTTGTCCGAAGAGTTCCATCTGGCCAACATCCTGATCGCGACACCGGACAGCGCTTCTTCGGATGCGATCCAGGCGGCGGCCCGTCAGGCTCAGGATATCTACGGCCAACTGCAGAAAGGTGCCGACTTCGCTCAACTGGCCGTTGCACGGTCCGCAAGCGAAAGCGCCCTGGAAGGCGGCGACATGGGCTGGCGCAAGGCCGCTCAGTTGCCACCACCTTTCGGTGACATGCTCAGCTCCATGCGTCCGGGTGAAGTAACGCCTCCGGCACGTACACCGGGCGGCTTCATCATCCTCAAACTGCTGGAAAAACGCGGCGGCGAAGGCCAGACCCAGATGCGCGACGAAGTGCATGTGCGTCACATCCTGATCAAGCCAAGCGAAATCCGCAGCGAAGAAGAGACACGTCGTCTGGCGACCAAGCTTTACGATCGCATCGAAGCGGGCGAGAACTTCAGCGAACTGGCGAAGAGCTTCTCGGAAGATCCGGGCTCGGCGCTCAACGGCGGCGACCTGAACTGGGTTGATCCCAACTCTCTGGTTCCAGAGTTCCGCGCAGCCATGAACGACACGCCGCAAGGCACCCTGTCCAAGCCGTTCAAGACAGCCTACGGCTGGCACATCCTGGAAGTGCTTGGCCGCCGCGCCACGGACGCCACCAGCCAGGCCCGCGACCAGCAAGCCCTGCTCGTCCTGCGTAACCGCAAGTACGACGAAGAGCTGCAAACCTGGCTGCGTCAGATCCGTGACGAAGCCTACGTCGAGATCAAGCTTCCCGGCGCGGCCCAGGCTGCACAGTGAAGCCAAAGCGTTTCGCACTGACACCCGGCGAGCCGGCCGGCATTGGTCCTGACCTTTGCCTGCTGCTCGCCACGCAGCCTCAGCCACACCCCCTGATCGCCATTACCAACCGTGACCTGCTCCTGGAGCGGGCCACGCAACTGGGCGTGGCCGTCAACCTGATTGCCGTCACTCCCGATGCCTTTCCCGAGCAACCGGCCCCTGCTGGCAGCCTGTATGTCTGGGATACCCCGTTGCAGGCCAGGGTGGTCGCCGGGGTACTGGACAAGGCCAACGCGGCCTTCGTGCTGCAGACCCTGACCCGCGCCGCCCAGGGCTGTGTCGACGGTCTGTTCGCCGGGATGATCACCGCCCCGGTCCACAAGGGCGTGATCAACGAAGGCGGCATCGCCTTTTCCGGGCACACCGAATTCCTTGCCGAACTGACTCACACCGAACAGGTCGTGATGATGCTGGCGACGGGCGATCTGCGCGTGGCACTGGTGACCACTCACCTTCCGTTGCGTGACATTGCCGATGCCATCACACCGGAACGCCTGGAACGCGTGACACGCATCCTGCATGCCGATCTGGTCAACAAGTTCGGTATTGCCCGGCCACGCATCCTGGTCTGCGGCCTCAACCCCCATGCCGGCGAAGGCGGCCACCTGGGCCGCGAAGAGATCGACATCATCGAACCAACCCTGGAGCGTCTGCGCAGCGAAGGCATCGACCTGCGAGGCCCGCTGCCTGCCGACACTCTGTTTACCCCCAAATATCTGGAGCACTGCGACGCAGTGCTGGCGATGTATCACGACCAGGGCCTGCCCGTGCTGAAATACAAAGGTTTCGGCGCAGCAGTCAACATCACGCTCGGTCTGCCGATCATCCGCACCTCCGTCGATCATGGCACTGCGCTGGATCTGGCAGGCAGCGGCAAGATCGACACCGGCAGCCTGCAAGTAGCCCTGCAAACCGCCTACCAGATGGCCGAGACTCATTCATGACCGAGCAATACCAACACCGGGCGCGCAAGCGCTTCGGGCAGAACTTCCTGCACGATGCAGGCGTCATCGACAAGATCCTGCGCGCCATTCGCGCCAGGCCTGAAGACCGCCTGCTGGAAATCGGCCCGGGCCAGGGTGCCCTGACCGAAGGCCTGCTCAACAGCGGCGCACGCCTGGACGTGGTCGAACTGGACAAGGACCTGATCCCGATCCTCAACGGCCAGTTCGCAGGCAAGCCGAACTTCAATCTGCATCAGGGCGATGCGCTGAAGTTCGATTTCAACAGCCTGGGTGCTGCGCCCAACAGTCTGCGTGTAGTGGGCAACCTGCCCTATAACATCTCCACGCCGCTGATCTTTCATCTGCTGCAGAACGCCGCGCTGATCCGCGACATGCACTTCATGCTGCAGAAGGAAGTGGTCGAGCGCCTCGCAGCCGGACCGGGCGGCGGAGACTGGGGCCGTCTGTCGATCATGGTTCAGTATCATTGCCGCGTGGAACACCTGTTCAACGTAGGCCCGGGAGCCTTCAACCCGCCTCCGAAAGTGGACTCGGCCATCGTCCGCCTGGTGCCCCATGAAACACTGCCTCATCCAGCCAGGGATCACCGCCTGCTGGAGCGTTTGGTGCGCGAAGCCTTCAACCAGCGCCGCAAGACCCTGCGCAACACTCTCAAGCTGCTGCTGAGTGCCGATGAGATTGCAGCCGCCGGTGTCGATGGCAGCCTGCGTCCCGAACAGCTGGATCTTGCTGCATTCGTCCGTCTGGCGGACAAACTCAGCGAAAAGACAGGGGTGGAATAACCTGAAAGGACAAGTAAACGGCTATGTGCCATTAGTCATTTTCCGCTTACTTGTCCTAAACTGACCTGTCTACCGAACGCTCCAGTTTTTTCCGCTATAGCTTTCAAGGTCTACCGCATGCCCGATTCCCGTTATCAGGTCGACGTCAGCGTCGTCACGCGCTTCCTCGCAGAACAGTCTCAACCCGAGCAGAATCGCTTTGCCTTCGCTTACACCGTCACCGTCCAGAATAACGGCGAGTTGCCGGCCAGACTGCTGTCACGGCACTGGGTCATCACCGACGGTGACGGCCATGTCGAGGAAGTGCGTGGCGAAGGCGTCGTGGGTCAGCAGCCATTGATCAAGGCCGGGCAGAGTCATACCTACAGCAGCGGCACGGTGATGACGACGAAAGTCGGCAACATGCAAGGCTCGTATCAGATGCTCGCCGAGGACGGCAAACGCTTTGACGCGGTGATTGCCCCCTTCCGTCTCGCCGTACCCGGCTCTCTTCACTGATGGCTGTATATGCAGTTGGCGACCTGCAAGGCTGCCTCGAACCCCTGAAATGCCTGCTGGGCGATGTCCGGTTCGATCCGGCACAGGATCAGCTGTGGCTGGTAGGCGATCTGGTCAACCGCGGCCCACAGTCGCTGGAGACACTGCGTTTTCTCTACAGCATCCGCGAATCCGTGGTCTGCGTGCTGGGCAACCATGACCTGCACCTGCTGGCAGCCTCCCGGAACATAGAACGCCTGAAGAAAGCCGACACCCTGCGCGAGATCATCGAAGCGCCCGACGGCAACGACCTGCTGGACTGGGTGCGTCGACAAAAGCTGATGCACTACGATGAACAGCGCAATGTCGCCATGACCCATGCGGGCATTCCCCCGCAGTGGTCACTGAAAAAAGCCCTCAAGTACGCCAGTGAAGTCGAACAGGCCCTGCAGGACGACAATCTGTACGAACCCTTTCTCGATGGCATGTACGGCAATGAGCCCGTCAAGTGGGACAACGACCTGCAAGGCGTGACGCGGCTGCGCGTGATCACCAACTACTTTACCCGCATGCGTTTCTGCACCCGCGAAGGCAAGCTCGACCTCAAGAGCAAGGAAGGCATCGAAACCGCCCTTCCAGGCTACGAGCCCTGGTTCAAGCACCCGAACCGCAAGACCCGGGACCTGAAGATCATCTTCGGCCACTGGGCGGCCCTTGAAGGCAAATGCGATGAACCTGGCGTTTATGCGCTGGACAGCGGATGTGTATGGGGAGGTGCCATGACCCTGATGAACGTTGATACCCTTGAACGTCACATCTGCGATTGCGATGCTGTCGGCAATGCCGCCACGCGGTCGGAAACATCCCCCATTTCCCCGCCCGAGGCCAGCGAGGCCGGGCGTTAAAAGATCAGCTCAGGAGTCCAGCCATGACCGAATTCAAACGCATTCCCCCGGAACAGGCCCAAGCCCTTCGCGAACAGGGTGCCGTACTGGTAGACATTCGCGATCCGCAGGCTTTCGCCAGCAATCACATCACCGATTCGCAACACCTGGACAATCACTCGATCGCCGACTTCATCGCCAAGGCCGATCTGGACAAGCCGCTGGTAGTGGTCTGCTACCACGGCAACTCCAGCCAGAGTGCCGCCGCCTACCTCGTGGGCCAGGGCTTCTCCGACGTGTACAGCCTCGACGGCGGGTTCGAGTTGTGGCGCAACACCTTCCCAAACGAAACGGCGCAGGGTTAACGACGGAACGGATGCTGGTGCAGACACGCAGAAACACCCGGCACACTCTGAAAAATATTTTTATCCAGCCGATCCCGCGTCCTGCGCGGGTTCGCGCCCAAACTGACGAACGGTCAGCCCCACTTCTTGCTCATCCCTTCTTTATCTTTCCGAATCCGAACTATCCTTAGCCTCAGGCCATCCGTAATCAGGGGAGAGCCGGTACACCGGCGCGTGGGTCATCGGTAGTTACTTTTATGGTGTTCTGGGGGGTAAACGGCATCTGGATACTCAGCTGCTGCCAGCATCGACTGACGATCCGCCGCCGGCTCAACGTATCGAGCGAGGTGACGTCATGAGTATTTTTAGCCACTTCCAACAACGCTTTGAAACCACACGTCAGGAAGAGCTCTCCTTACAGGAGTATCTTGAGCTCTGCAAACAGGATCGCAGCGCCTACGCCTCTGCCGCAGAACGTCTTCTGATGGCAATTGGCGAGCCGGAGCTTGTGGACACCTCCACCAACTCCCGGTTGTCGCGGATCTTTTCCAACAAGGTGATCCGGCGTTATCCGGCCTTTGCCGACTTCCATGGCATGGAAGAATGCATCGACCAGATCGTGTCGTATTTCCGCCATGCAGCCCAAGGCCTGGAAGAGAAGAAACAGATTCTCTACCTCCTCGGCCCGGTGGGTGGCGGTAAATCGTCCCTGGCTGAAAAGCTCAAGCAACTGATCGAAAAGGTCCCCTTCTACGCCATCAAGGGGTCGCCGGTATTCGAGTCGCCACTGGGGTTGTTTAATGCAACCGAAGACGGCGCGATTCTCGAAGAAGACTTCGGTATCCCGCGGCGTTACCTCAACACCATCATGTCGCCATGGGCGACCAAACGTCTGGCTGAGTTCGGGGGCGACATCAGCCAGTTCAAGGTGGTGAAACTCTATCCATCGGTTCTCAACCAGATCGGCGTGGCGAAAACCGAGCCGGGTGACGAGAACAACCAGGACATCTCCGCTCTGGTGGGTAAGGTCGATATCCGCAAGCTGGAAGAATTCCCGCAGAACGACGCCGACGCCTACAGCTACTCGGGTGCTCTGTGCCGGGCCAACCAGGGCCTGATGGAATTCGTCGAGATGTTCAAGGCGCCGATCAAGGTTCTGCACCCGCTGCTGACTGCGACCCAGGAAGGCAACTACAACAGTACCGAAGGTCTGGGCGCGATTCCGTTCACCGGTATCCTGCTGGCCCACTCCAACGAATCGGAATGGCACAGCTTCCGCAACAACAAGAACAACGAAGCGTTCATCGACCGGATCTACATCGTGAAGGTGCCGTACTGCCTGCGCGTCAGCGACGAGATCAAGATCTACGACAAACTGCTGTTCAACAGCTCGCTGGCCAAGGCGCACTGCGCGCCGGACACCCTGAAGATGCTGGCGCAGTTCACCACCCTGTCGCGCCTCAAGGAGCCGGAAAACTCCAACATCTACTCCAAGATGCGCGTCTATGACGGCGAAAACCTGAAAGATACCGATCCCAAGGCCAAGTCGATCCAGGAATACCGTGACAGCGCGGGCGTCGACGAGGGCATGAACGGCCTTTCAACCCGTTTCGCGTTCAAGATCCTGTCCAAGGTCTTCAACTTCGACCCCCACGAGATCGCTGCCAACCCGGTGCACCTGCTCTACGTGCTCGAACAGCAGATCGAACAGGAACAGTTCCCGGCCGAAACCCGTGAGCGCTACCTGCGCTTCATCAAGGAATACCTGGCACCGCGCTACATCGAGTTCATCGGCAAGGAAATCCAGACCGCCTACCTGGAGTCCTACAGCGAATACGGCCAGAACATCTTCGACCGCTACGTGCTTTATGCAGATTTCTGGATTCAGGACCAGGAATACCGCGATCCGGAAACCGGCGAGATTCTCAACCGCGTGGCCCTGAACGAAGAACTGGAAAAGATCGAGAAACCTGCCGGCATCAGCAACCCGAAAGACTTCCGCAACGAAATCGTCAACTTCGTGTTGCGTGCCCGTGCCAACAATAACGGCAAGAACCCGACCTGGCTCAGCTACGAGAAATTGCGCGTGGTGATCGAGAAGAAAATGTTCTCCAACACCGAGGACCTGTTGCCAGTCATCAGTTTCAACGCCAAAGCCAGCAAAGAGGATCAACAGAAACACAACGACTTCGTTACCCGAATGGTCGAGCGGGGCTATACCGACAAACAGGTGCGTCTACTCTCCGAGTGGTATCTGCGCGTGCGCAAGTCGCAGTAAGGCAGCCACAAGCGGCAAGCTTCAAACGGCAAGTCAGCGTGCTGCCCGCATCGGTATTCCATGCAGGGCATGCACGCAGACCAGTTGCCGCGTGAAGCCGAGGTTCCGACAATCAAAACTTGCAGCTTGTAGCTTGGAGCTCGCAGCTCCCCGAAGGGGCCCGTATGAGTTATGTGATCGACCGACGCCTCAATGGCAAGAACAAGAGCACGGTAAATCGCCAGCGTTTTCTGCGGCGTTATCGTGATCACATCAAAAAAGCAGTGGAAGAAGCTGTCAGCCGCCGCTCCATCACCGATATGGAGCATGGCGAACAGATCAGCATTCCCGGTCGCGATATCGACGAGCCGGTGCTTCATCATGGTCGCGGTGGCAAACAGACTGTGGTGCATCCCGGCAACAAGGAATTCACCAGCGGCGAGCATATCGCCCGCCCTCAGGGAGGCGGCGGTGGCAAGGGGCCAGGCAAGGCCAGCAACTCCGGCGAGGGCATGGATGAGTTCGTCTTCCAGATCACTCAGGAAGAATTTCTCGAATTCATGTTCGAGGACCTGGAGCTGCCCAATCTGGTCAAACGCAATCTGACCGGTACTGACACCTTCAAGACCGTGCGCGCAGGTATCAGTAACGAAGGTAATCCCTCGCGCATCAATATCATCCGGACCCTGCGCTCGGCCCATGCACGCCGTATCGCCCTGTCCGGCAGCAGCCGCGCCAAGCTCAAGGAAGCGGTCAACGAGCTGGAGCGCCTGAAACGCGAAGAACCGGACAACTTCGGCGATATCCAGGAACTGGAAGTAGAAATCGACCGCCTCAAAGCACGCATCCGTCGCGTGCCCTATCTGGACACCTTCGACCTCAAGTACAACCTGCTGGTCAAGCAACCCAACCCGAGCTCCAAGGCCGTGATGTTCTGTCTGATGGACGTCTCCGGCTCCATGACCCAGGCCACCAAGGATGTCGCCAAGCGTTTCTTCATCCTGCTGTACCTGTTCCTCAAGCGAAACTACGACAAGATCGAAGTTGTATTCATTCGCCATCACACCAGCGCCCGGGAAGTGGACGAAGAAGAGTTCTTCTATTCACGGGAAACCGGCGGCACCATCGTTTCCAGCGCCCTGAAACTGATGCAGGAAATCATGGCCGAGCGCTATCCGAGCAACGAATGGAACATCTATGCCGCCCAGGCTTCCGATGGCGACAACTGGAACGACGACTCACCGATCTGCCGCGAAATCCTGACCAAGCAGATCATGCCGTTCGTGCAGTACTACACCTATGTGGAGATCACGCCCCGCGAGCATCAGGCCCTATGGTTCGAATACGAACGCATCGGTGAAGAATTTGCCGACACCTTTGCCCAGCAACAGCTGGTCTCTGCCGGCGATATCTACCCGGTATTCCGTGAACTCTTCCAGCGCAGGTTAGTGACATGACCGCTAGAGAGCAGAAGCGCCAACCCCTTTCCACAGGGTCCGAGTGGACATTTGAACTGATCCAGGCCTACGACCGCGAAATCAGCCGTATCGCCGAGCGTTATGCCCTGGATACCTATCCCAACCAGATCGAGGTGATCACGGCCGAGCAGATGATGGATGCCTATGCCTCGGTGGGCATGCCGCTGGGCTATCACCACTGGTCATACGGCAAGCATTTCCTGAGCACAGAAAAATCCTACTCTCGTGGACAGATGGGTCTGGCCTACGAGATCGTGATCAACTCGGACCCGTGCATTGCCTACCTGATGGAAGAAAACACCATCTGCATGCAGGCACTGGTGGTCGCCCACGCCTGCTATGGGCACAACAGCTTTTTCAAGGGCAACTACCTGTTCCGCACCTGGACCGACGCAAGCTCGATCATCGATTACCTGGTCTTCGCCAAGCAGTACATCATGCAATGCGAAGAGCGCCACGGCATCGACGCGGTGGAAGACCTGCTCGACTCCTGCCATGCCCTGATGAACTACGGCGTCGACCGTTACAAGCGGCCTTACCCGATTTCCGCCGAAGAAGAACGACGCCGACAGAAGGATCGCGAAGAGCACCTGCAACGGCAGATCAACGACCTGTGGCGCACCATTCCGAAAAGCGCCGACAAGAGCAGCAAGGAAGACAACGCCCGCTTCCCGGCCGAACCGCAGGAAAACATCCTGTACTTCATCGAGAAACATGCGCCACTGCTGGAGCCATGGCAGCGCGAAGTGGTGCGCATCGTGCGCAAGATTGCCCAGTATTTCTACCCGCAACGCCAGACCCAGGTGATGAACGAAGGCTGGGCGACGTTCTGGCACTACACGCTGATGAACGATCTGTACGACGAAGGCCTGGTCACCGACGGTTTCATGCTGGAGTTCCTGCAGTCGCACACCAGCGTGATCTATCAGCCCGGTTTCGACAGTCCCTATTACAGCGGCATCAACCCGTACACGCTGGGCTTTGCCATGTATCAGGACATTCGCCGGATGTGCGAACACCCGACCGAAGAGGATCGCCGCTGGTTCCCGGAACTGGCCGGCACAGACTGGCTGACGGCCGTCAAATTCGCCATGTCCAGCTTCAAGGACGAGAGCTTCATCCTCCAGTACCTGTCGCCCAAGGTCATTCGTGATCTCAAGCTGTTCAGCATCATGGATGATGATCAGAAGGACGATCTGCTGGTGCCCGCCATCCATGACGAAGCCGGCTATCGGACCATTCGGGAGACCCTGGCCGCGCAATACAACCTGGGCAACCGCGAACCCAACGTGCAGATCTACAGCATCGACCGCCGTGGCGACCGTTCGCTGACGCTGCGCCATCAACAACACAACCGCAAACCGCTGGGCGACTCCACGGACGAAGTACTCAAGCATCTGCACCGCTTGTGGGGCTTCGATATTCACCTCGAAACCCTGCAAGGCGATCAGGTGATGAAAACCCACCATGTACCGCCACGCGGAGAGCATGCCGAGGGCGATTACCCGAGACTCGACATGGCCGTTGTTCATCTCTGAAGAACGCAATCGGCAAGGATGTTTTTAACTTTTAACTTCCTTAAGCACGACTCAGGTTTATCCTGTCGTGCTTACGGAGGTTCTTATGCAGATTTATAAAGTTGGTGGCGCTGTACGCGACCGCCTGCTGGGTCAACCCGTTACCGACACCGACTGGGTCGTCGTAGGTGCCAGCGCCGATGAGATGCTGGTCAAAGGCTATCGTCCGGTGGGCACCGATTTTCCGGTCTTTCTCCATCCGCTGACGGGTGAGGAATACGCACTGGCTCGCACCGAGCGCAAAAGTGGCGTTGGCTACGGCGGCTTCGTCTTTCACGCCAGTCCTGATGTCACACTCGAACAGGACCTGATCCGTCGCGACCTGACCATCAACGCCATGGCCGAAGACAAGGACGGCAATCTGACCGATCCCTATGGCGGACAGCACGACATCGAAGCCAGAATCTTGCGCCACGTTTCACCCGCGTTCGCCGAAGATCCCCTCAGAGTATTACGTGTCGCCCGCTTTGCCGCCCGTTATGCCTCACTGGGTTTCAGCATCGCGCCAGAGACCATGGGATTGATGCGCCAGCTCAGCGAATCCGGCGAACTCAAGGCCCTGACACCCGAGCGTAGCTGGAAGGAAATCTCTCGGGCACTGATGGAAGATCAGCCTCAGGTGTTCATTCAGGTATTGCATAACTGTGGCGCTCTCAAGGAGCTGATCCCTGAAGTCGAGGCACTGTTCGGCGTACCGCAGCCTGCCGCCCACCACCCGGAAATCGATACAGGCAAGCATGTGCTCAGTGTGCTGGGGCAAGCGGCCCTTCATGAACAGCCGTTGAGCGTACGCTGGGCGTGCCTGCTGCATGACCTGGGCAAAGGGCTGACACCCGAATCCGAATGGCCCAGGCATATCGCCCATGAGCACAGAGGACTGCGCCTGATAAAAGCCGTCAACGAACGCTTCCGGGTGCCGAAGGAATGCCAGGAACTGGCGCTGCTGGTCGGCCAGTACCACACCCACGGACATCGTGCTCTGGAGCTGAAACCCTCGACCCTGCTGGAGTTACTGCACAGCTTCGACGTCTACCGCCGCCCGCAACGTTTTGAAGAGTTCATCGTCGCTTGCGAGATGGACGCTCGTGGGCGCGACGGCTTCGAGGAGCGCAGTTATCCACAGGCCGACTACCTGCGCGGCGCGGCTCAGGCAGCCCGGACCGTGGCGGTCCAGCCGCTGGTGGAAAAGGGTCTGAAGGGACAGGACCTGGGCAATGCCCTGAAAGACGAAAGGCTGGATGCGCTCAAGGTGTACAAGGCAGAGTGCGCCGCGCTTCGCGAATAGGTTCTGCAGAAGCTCATCCTGTGGGAGGCAGCTTGCTGGCGACTGGAACCAGTACGCTGCCAGACTTGCAATACTTGACGCATACCGGCCAATTTATTCGCGAGATTTAATTTGCCGATACATCTTCTGGCGTCAGCTGCTTGCCACGCCACTCGAATGCCACAGGCCAGAGCTGCTGATCGATCTGTGCTTCGGCCCAGAGCGTGGCGAAAGGCACGCCCACGCCCGGATGCAAACGATCCCCCGCGATCAGTGACAAGGGCCACAACACAAAGGCGTTCTTGAGTATTTCTGCACGCGGCAGGATCAGGCCATCAAAATTCCCGACCTGATCGCCATACAGAAGCACATCGATATCCAGCGGCAAACCTTTGCGATCCGGAGCATAACGACCGCTATCGGCTTCGATCATCTTCAAACGACGATCCAGCTCCATCAGTGGCAGATCGGTCAGGGCCGAGACGACCAGATTGAAGAACGGACCGCTCTTGATCCCTACTGGCTGGCTTTCGAAGACCGGTGAGCAGGTCATGTCGCTCAGGAATGAATCGAGCGCATCCAGCCCGGCATGCAAATGCCTTTCGCGCTCGATATTACTGCCGAGCCCCAGAAAAACCCGAGTCAGGGACATCCGCGCTCGATCTCCACACCCACGCCCTTGGCAGCGGCGACGGCCCCCGGCTTGGTCAGCCTCAGGCGCAGCCAGGGAATCTGAAACTCACTCATCAACACTTCGGCCAGACGCTCGGCAAAAGTCTCCACCAGTTGGAACTGCGCCTGCTCGGCAAACGCCTGGATACGAGCGGAAACACTCGCATAGTCCAACGCCTTGCTCAGGTCGTCACCCGCAGCGGCAGGCCGGTTATCCCAGGCAAAACTCAGGTCCAGCCGCAAGCACTGGCGAATGCCACGTTCCCAGTCATAAGCGCCGATCACCGTATCGACCTCAAGACCGTCAATGAAAACTCTGTCCAAGCACTACTCTCCACTGCACGACAAGGGCGCGATGCGCCGTTAGAATCAGGGCATCCTCGCCCGGAATGGTTAGCATGTTTTGGTTACTGGCTATTTTCGCCTACCTGCTCGGCTCACTGTCCTTCGCCATCCTGCTCAGCCGCCTCAATGGCAGCCCGGACCCGCGCGTCAGTGGCTCGGGCAATGCAGGCGCGACCAACATGCTGCGTCTGGCCGGTAAAAAAGCAGCCGTCCTGACGCTGATCGGCGACCTCTGCAAAGGCCTGCTCCCCGTACTGCTCGCCAGCCTTGGCGGTCTTGACCCGCGAGACCAGGCCTGGATAGGCGTTTGCGCCGTACTGGGCCATCTGTTTCCGCTGTACTTCCGCTTCAAGGGCGGCAAAGGCGTTGCAACCGCCGCCGGCATGCTGCTGGGGCTCTACCCTCCTGCCGCAGCACTGGCCATCACGACCTGGCTGCTGACGTTCTACCTGACCCGCACCAGCTCACTCGCCGCGCTGATCGCCACACCATTGACCCTGCCACTGCTGGCCTGGCAGGAACCCCGGGCCTTGTTGCCCATGAGCGTCCTGACCCTGCTGATCGTCTGGCGTCATCGCGGCAATCTACGCGACCTGCTCGCCGGGCGCGAACGGCATTTCTGAGGGAGCGCATGAAAACGGCTCACCTCCGCCATGCCGCCCCTCAGATACCCGACAACTGCTCCATCGGCCAGCGTGCCTGCACACTGATACTCAAATCTTCCTTCTGGCCCGCTTGCAGACGCTGACAACCGGCAAATGCGATCATCGCGCCGTTATCGGTGCAGAACTCGGGACGAGCGTAGTAAACATGACCGCGCAGGTCCGCCAGCATGCTCTCCAGCGACTCTCGCAACGCCTTGTTGGCGCTGACGCCACCGGCGATGACCAGGCTCTTGAGACCGGTCTGCTTGAGCGCACGCTTGCACTTGATGGTCAAAGTCTCCACTACCGCCTGCTGGAAGGCCAGAGCGATGTCGCAACGGGTTTGCTCGCTGTCGTCCCCAGCGCTCTGGCACTGCTGCCAGGCATTGAGGGCAGAGGTTTTCAGACCGCTGAAACTGAATTCCAGACCCGGACGATCGGTCATCGGACGCGGAAATGCAAAACGCCCTGCGACACCACGAGTCGCCAGACGGGAAATCTCGGGGCCGCCGGGGTATTGCAGTCCCATCATCTTGGCCGTCTTGTCGAAAGCCTCGCCTGCGGCGTCATCCAGGGTTTCACCCAACAGCTCATAGCGACCGATACCATCGACCCGGACCAGTTGCGTATGCCCGCCGGACACCAGCAAGGCGACGAACGGAAACTGTGGCGGCTGCTCTTCGAGCATCGGAGCCAGCAGATGGCCTTCCATATGATGAACGCCCAGGGCCGGAATATCCCAGGCAAATGCCAGGGCCTGAGCGCATGAGGCACCCACCAGCAAGGCACCGACCAGACCCGGCCCGGCCGTGTAGGCAATGGCATCGATGTCGGTCGCCACACAGTCCGCTTCGGCCAGAGTCTGGCGAATGAGCGGCAGCATGCGCTTGACGTGATCACGCGACGCCAGCTCCGGCACCACGCCACCATAGACGCGATGCAGGTCGATCTGACTGAACAATGCATCAGCCAGCAAACCGCGCTCGCTGTCGTAGAGAGCGACGCCGGTTTCGTCGCAGGAAGTTTCTAATCCCAGTACTAACATGGGTTTGCGCCTTGTAGGGGGCAGATTTGAAGGCGCGCATGATAGTCGTCACCAAAGACGCCGACCAGCGGTTTTCGATCAGAGGCTTTGCATTCCTCTCAATGAGGGGTTAACATCCGCAACCCTTAAAAACCGACGTACTTTTGTGCAGTGTTTGCACGAGGCGTTGACCCCGGTAATGAATGAAGGTAGCTCTGGATGCCAGCCGTCAAAGTTAAAGAGAACGAACCCTTCGACGTAGCTCTGCGTCGTTTCAAGCGCTCCTGCGAAAAAGCCGGTGTTCTGGCTGAAGTTCGTAGCCGCGAATTTTACGAGAAGCCGACTTCCGAGCGTAAGCGTAAGGCAGCTGCTGCTGTCAAACGTCACGCCAAGAAAGTCCAGCGCGAACAGCGCCGCGCCGTTCGTCTGTATTAATTTACAGCCTTACGTCGCAAGCTTCTGCCTTGCCCGGCCTTAGAACGCCGGGCTGTCGGCAGTTGGAGCACCAGCTTCACGCATCATTGACAGAAGCAGTCGAAGCCGCACATGCGACCAAGACAAATCCGTCAAAGCACGTCCAGCCTGCTTCAGGCAACGTTGATTGATCTGTCCTTCGGGCAGGCTTGATCAATGAGCATGACGAGCATGCCTTGATGACTTCGCAAGAAGCTCAGCCAAGGCAGCGTCTCTTGCGATCACTCAGTGAACACCAAGGCTACAGGCTGAAGTCGAATTCACATGAAATCGCTACGCACTTATTTCCTTTCAAGGCTGCAGGCCCGATTATCGGATGCCGATACCCGTCCGCATGTCGCTATTCTTGCTGACAGAGGCGGCTGAAATGTTCGCGTACGCTGACAGATTCGCCACGATAATTTCGTAATACGCCTGATGACGAGAACGCAATGGCAGGGCTGATTCCCCAAAGCTTCATTGACGACCTTCTGAACCGCACCGACATCGTCGATGTGGTCAGCTCGCGCGTGCAACTGAAGAAAACCGGGAAGAACTTCAGCGCCTGCTGCCCGTTCCACAAAGAGAAAACCCCCTCTTTCAGCGTCAGCCCGGACAAACAGTTCTATTACTGCTTCGGCTGTGGCGCCGGCGGTAACGCGCTGGGCTTTGTCATGGACCACGACAACCTGGACTTTCCCCAGGCGGTCGAGGAGCTTGCCAAAGCGGCAGGCATGGAAGTCCCCCGCGAACAGAACGTCAAAGGCCAGAAGCCACGTCAGCCGACCGACTCCCCGCTGTACCCGCTGCTGGCAGCCGCCGCCGAGTTCTATCGTCAGGCCCTGAAAAGCCACCCGATGCGCAAGGCCGCCGTGGACTACCTCAAGGGGCGCGGCCTGTCCGGCGAAATCGCCCGGGACTTCGGCATGGGGTTCGCCCCTCCTGGCTGGGACAACCTCTACAAGCACCTGAGCAGCGACGCACTTCAGCAGAAGGTCATGATCGATGCCGGCCTGCTGATCGAGAACGCGGAGACCGGCAAACGCTACGACCGCTTCCGCGACCGGGTCATGTTTCCGATCCGCGACTCACGAGGCCGCGTCATCGCCTTTGGCGGCCGGGTACTGGGCGACGACAAGCCCAAGTACCTGAACTCACCTGAAACTCCTGTCTTTCACAAGGGCCAGGAGCTGTACGGCCTGTTCGAGGCTCGCAAACACAATCGCAATCTCGACGAGATCATCGTCGTCGAAGGCTACATGGACGTCATTGCCCTGGCTCAGCAAGGCCTGCGCAATGCCGTCGCCACTCTGGGCACCGCAACCAGCGAAGAACACCTGAAACGACTGTTCAGGGTCGTGCCCAACGTGCTGTTCTGTTTCGACGGCGACCAGGCCGGCCGCAATGCCGCATGGCGGGCATTGGAAGCCACCCTGTCGAGCCTGCAGGACGGACGCCGCGCCCGCTTTCTGTTTCTGCCCGAAGGCGAAGACCCGGACAGTCTGGTGCGCTCCGAAGGCACCGATGCGTTCAAGGCGCGCATCAATCAGCATGCCCAGCCGCTGGCCGACTATTTTTTCGAGCAGCTGACCAAGGAATCCGACCCGCGCTCCCTCGAAGGCAAGGCCCATATGGCCACCCTCGCAGCACCGCTGATCGACAAGGTTCCCGGCACCAATCTGCGGGCACTGATGCGTCAGCGCCTGAGCGAAATCACCGGCCTCAACAACGAAGCCGTCAGCCAGTTGGTACAAAGTGCACCTGCAGATGTGCCTCCCAGCTACGATCCGTACGTCGATTACGACGCCATGCCGGATTTCGCGGATTACCAGCAGCACGGTGGCTACGAAGAGCAGCCACAATGGACGCCCAAGAAAGCCGGTGGTCAGAATCAGAAAAAATGGGACAAGAAGCCTTGGGACAAAAAGGGCAAGCGTCAGGAGTTCGAACCTCGTGCACCACGCGTACCAACGGCCGTCGAACCGCCGATGCAGGCAGCGCTGAGAACCCTGCTGCATCACCCGGAACTGGCCGAGAAAGTCGAAAATGCGAGCCATTTCGCCGCAGAAAACCAAATGCAGGCGCAACTGCTGGTCGCCCTGATAGAGGCCAGACAAAAGAATCCGAATCTTCGGTCGTTACAATTGATAGCGCGTTGGCATGGCACAGAGCAGGGCCGATTGCTGCGCGCATTGGCAGAAAAGGAATGGTTGATCGAGGCCGACAACCTTGAACAACAGTTTTTCGACACTATAACTAGGCTATCAGATAGACAACGTGTGCGACGCATTGATGAACTGGTCGACAAAAGTAGCAAAGTCGGCCTATCCGCAGAGGAAAAAACCCTGCTAGTCCAGCTGTATAATCGCAATGTTTCTGCACAAAACCCGACCTCAACTGGCGCGTGAGGTCACAGCTCGGGTATAATCCTCGGCTTGTTTTTTGCCCGCCAAGACCTTCAGTGGATAGGGTGTTATGTCCGGAAAAGCGCAACAGCAGTCTCGTATCAAAGAGTTGATCACTCTGGGTCGTGAGCAGAAGTATCTGACTTACGCAGAGGTCAACGACCACTTGCCTGAGGATATTTCAGATCCTGAGCAGGTGGAAGACATCATCCGCATGATCAACGACATGGGGATCCCGGTACACGAGAGTGCTCCGGACGCAGACGCCCTGATGCTGGCCGATGCCGATACCGATGAAGCCGCCGCAGAAGAAGCGGCCGCAGCATTGGCAGCGGTTGAAACCGACATCGGTCGTACTACCGACCCCGTGCGTATGTACATGCGCGAAATGGGTACCGTTGAACTCCTGACCCGTGAAGGCGAAATCGAAATCGCCAAACGTATCGAGGAAGGCATCCGTGAAGTGATGAGCGCCATCGCGCACTTCCCTGGCACGGTTGAGCATATTCTCTCCGAATACGATCGCGTCACGAGCGAAGGCGGCCGCCTGTCCGACGTTCTGAGCGGCTACATCGACCCGGATGACGGCATCGCGCCGCCGGCCGAAGTCCCGCCACCTCTCGACACCAAGACAGCCAAGGCTGACGAAAGCGACGATGACGAGGACGAATCGGGCGACGCTTCCGACGATGAAGAAGAAGCCGAAAGCGGTCCGGACCCGGTCATTGCCCAACAGCGCTTCGGTGCCGTTGCCGAGCAGATGGAAATCACCCGCAAGGCGCTGAAGAAATTCGGTCGTGAAGACAAGAATGCCATCGCCGAGCTGGTTGCCCTGGCCGAACTGTTCATGCCGATCAAACTGGTTCCAAAACAGTTTGAAGGCCTGGTAGAACGCGTTCGCAGCGCCCTTGATCGCCTCCGCGCCCAGGAGCGCGCGATCATGCAGCTCTGCGTTCGTGATGCGCGCATGCCGCGTGCCGACTTCCTGCGCCAGTTCCCGGGCAATGAAGTTGACGAAAGCTGGACCGACGCACTGGCCAAGGGCAAGAGCAAATACGCCGAAGCCATTGCCCGTCTGCAGCCGGACATCCAGCGTTGCCAGCAGAAGCTGACCGCGCTCGAAGAAGAAACCGGCCTGAAGATTGCCGAGATCAAGGACATCAACCGTCGCATGTCGATCGGTGAGGCCAAGGCCCGCCGCGCGAAGAAAGAGATGGTCGAAGCGAACCTGCGTCTGGTTATCTCCATCGCCAAGAAGTACACCAACCGCGGCCTGCAATTCCTCGACCTGATCCAGGAAGGCAACATCGGCCTGATGAAAGCGGTGGACAAGTTCGAATACCGTCGCGGCTACAAGTTCTCGACTTATGCAACCTGGTGGATCCGTCAGGCGATCACTCGCTCGATTGCCGACCAGGCACGCACCATCCGTATTCCGGTGCACATGATCGAGACGATCAACAAGCTCAACCGTATTTCCCGCCAGATGCTGCAGGAAATGGGTCGCGAACCGACTCCGGAAGAGCTGGGCGAACGCATGGAAATGCCTGAGGACAAGATCCGCAAGGTACTGAAGATCGCCAAAGAGCCGATCTCCATGGAAACCCCGATCGGTGACGACGAAGATTCGCATCTGGGTGACTTCATCGAAGACTCGACCATGCAGTCGCCAATCGATGTCGCCACGGTTGAAAGTCTGAAAGAAGCCACACGCGAAGTGCTGTCGGGTCTTACCGCCCGCGAAGCCAAGGTTCTGCGTATGCGTTTCGGCATCGACATGAACACCGACCACACGCTGGAAGAGGTTGGTAAGCAGTTCGACGTAACCCGCGAGCGGATTCGTCAGATCGAAGCCAAGGCACTGCGCAAACTGCGTCACCCGACAAGAAGCGAGCACCTGCGCTCGTTCCTTGACGAGTAACAGCACAAGCAAGTCAAAAACCCCCGGCCCGCCGGGGGTTTTGCTTTTCCGGGATAACACTTTCCGGTTAGTAGTTTTTTCACCCCTTTCCCAACGCCGTCTACACTCGTCTCATTACTATCCGCCGCTATGAGGCTGCCATGTTACGACTGTCGGCCATCACACTCTTTTGTCTGATCGGCTCCATAGCAAACGCCAACACCCCGGACTTACCGGCCCGGCCATATCACACACAGAACCCCGACTCCTGGCTCGCCCAGCA
This sequence comes from Pseudomonas capsici, assembly GCF_017165765.1. GTDB lineage: Bacteria > Pseudomonadota > Gammaproteobacteria > Pseudomonadales > Pseudomonadaceae > Aquipseudomonas > Aquipseudomonas capsici. Next base: position 328,389 of record NZ_JAFGZD010000004.1, on the reverse strand, counting down.
GGATTCGAAAGCCTTGCTACTCGCGTCGGACAGCACGCCGACCAGCCTGCAACAGCCCGAAACCCACAACTGGGAAAACAAAGAGCCGGTGCATTGGGAAAATTTTCTACTTTATGGCCTGCCAGGCTTATTACTACTTTCAGCAGCGCTTGCAGCGGTTATTCGTAATAACCGAAAGCTCAGCCTGGAGATTTCCCGCGGCATCGAACTGGAACAAAAACTTCGTGGCAGCGAACATCACTACCGGGGGCTGGTAGAAAGCCTTTCCGCCGTGGCCTGGGAAGCCAACCCGGAAAAGATGACCTACAACTACGTCTCGCCTCAGGCGGAAAGCCTGCTGGGTTATCCCCTGTCGAAATGGCTGCAACCTGGCTTCTGGCGCAGCATCGTGCACCCTGAAGACGTGGATGCAGCCGAAACCTTCTGCAAGCAACAGGCCCTGAGCGGCAACGATCACAGCCTCGACTACCGGGTCCGCAATGCCGAAGGACGGATACTCTGGATCAGAGACATCGTCAGCCTTATCAAGCGCGGCCCCGACCCCATCATTCGTGGCCTGATGATCGATATCAGCGACAGCAAACAGACCGAGGAGGCCCTGCGTCTGTCCGAGGGCAAATTCGCCTCGGTGTTTGCCCAGTGCCCGGACATCCTGATCATCGCTCGCCTGTCCGACGGCATCATCCTTGAAGTCAACAAGGCCTTCGAAACTCAGATCGGCATGAGCAGCGAAGACGTCATCGGTAAAACCGCCACGCAAATCAATCTGTGGGCCGTGCCGGGAGTCGGCCCGAGCTTGCTGGAGCGCCTGCAGCAAGGCCGGATCCGCAATCTGGAAATGCCTCTGCGTCGCAGGGATGGAAGTACCTTTTCCTGCCTGATGTCAGCCGAGCCCTTCGAGATGAGCACCACGCCTGCTGTATTGCTCACCGTCAGCGACATCACTCCTCTCAAGCAGGCTCAGCAGCAGTTGCAGCTCTCCGAAGAGAAATTCGCCAAGGCTTTCCACTCCTCTCCCGACGGCCTGCTTATCGCCCGCACCAGCGACGGCCTGCTGCTGGAGGTCAATGAAGGTTTCTGTCGACTGACCGGCTACAGCGAAAGCCAGTGCCTGGAACGCTCAGGCCTCGATCTGCAGATATGGGTCGACCCGAACGAACGCCAGCAACTGATCAAGCAATTGCAGCAGAATGGCGTGGTACGGGACTTTCGCGGCCAGATCCGCCGCTTGGACGGCCAGGTCCGGCTTTGCGAAATGTCATCCCACCCTCTGCTCATCGGCGGGGAAGAATGCATCATGACCCTGGCCCGGGACATTACCGAACGCCAGCAGATGCAGGAAAAACTGCACCTGGCCGCCACGGTCTTCGAGAGCACTGCCGAAGGGGTGCTGATCACCGATACGCGTCAGCGCATCAACGCCGTCAACCGGGCCTTCAGCGAAATCACCGGCTACGGTGAGGAAGAAGCCTTGGGCCAGACACCCCGCCTGCTCGCCTCGGGCCAGCATGACAGCGCATTCTATGCGGCCATGTGGCATCAACTGGGGGCCGAAGGACACTGGCAGGGAGAAATCTGCAACCGCCGCAAGAATGGCGAGCTTTACCCCTGCTGGCTGACGATCAGCGCCGTGCGCAACAAGGATCGATTCATCACCCACTTCGTCGCCGTCTTTGCCGACATCTCCAGCCTCAAGCACGCCCAGGCGCGCCTGGACTATCAGGCCCACCACGACCCCTTGACCGGCCTGCCCAACCGCACCCTGTTCGAAAGCCGCCTGCACTCCGCCCTGCTGCACAGCGAAGAGTCGGGCAGCCTCGGTGCCGTGCTGTTTATCGACCTGGATCGCTTCAAACACATCAACGACAGCCTCGGGCACCCTGTGGGCGATCTGCTCCTCAAAGGCATCGCACAGCGCCTCAAGGAGACGCTGCGCGACATCGACACCGTAGCGCGCCTGGGCGGCGATGAATTCATCGTCCTGCTGCCCGGCCTGCTGCAACCCGGCGATGCACAAACCATCGGCAGCAAGCTCCTGGCCTGCTTTACCGCACCCTTCCAGGCTGGCGAGCACGAGTTCTTCATGAGTGCCAGCATCGGCAGTTGCCTGTTCCCCACCGACGGCACCGACGTCGCCACACTGGTCAAGAACGCCGATGCGGCGATGTACCGCTCCAAAGCCAAGGGACGCAACCGGATCGAAAGCTACACCCGCGACCTGACCTCCCAGGCCAGCGAACGAATCGCCCTCGAGCAGGAACTGCGCAGAGCCCTGGAACGCAACGAACTGAGCCTCTCCTACCAACCCAAGACCAGCCTGCTGACCAACAGACTGGTGGGTGCCGAAGCCCTGATTCGCTGGAGCCACCCGACCTTCGGCGAAGTACCGCCCGAGCACTTCATCCCGCTGGCGGAAGAGAACGGCATGATCCTGCAGATCGGCGACTGGGTGCTGGAACATGCCTGCCGCCAGATGTGCGAATGGCGCAAGATCTACGCGCCCTTCGGCCCGCTCTCGGTCAATCTGGCCGGTGCACAACTGCGCCAGCCCAACCTGCTCAAACGCATCGAACAACTGCTTGCCGACAACGGCCTGGAGCCCGGCTGCCTGCAACTGGAAATCACCGAAAACTTCATCATGAGCCAGACGGAAGAAGCCCTGTCGGTGCTGCACAAACTGAAAAAACTCGGCGTCCAGCTGGCCATCGACGACTTTGGCACCGGCTACTCATCCCTGAGCTACCTCAAACGCCTGCCGCTGGACATCCTGAAAATCGACCAGTCCTTCGTCCGCGGCCTCCCGGAAGACACCCACGACGCAGCCATCGTCCGCGCCATCATCGCCCTTGGCCGCAGCATGCAACTGACCATCATCGCGGAAGGCGTGGAGACCCCCGAACAACAGAAATTCCTCACCGAACAAGGCTGCGAACAGATCCAGGGCTACATCGTCAGCCTGCCCTTGCCACCCGAGGAATTCTGCTCCAGATTTCTTCTTATGAATCTTTCGGATTTTTCGGATAGCACAGCCGCGAAACCGCCGTTATAATCCGCGGCCTACTGAGGGCCCATAGCTCAGTTGGTTAGAGCAGAGGACTCATAATCCTTTGGTCCACGGTTCGAGTCCGTGTGGGCCCACCATGTTTTAGGAAGCCGCGCTTTGCGCGGCTTTTGTCGTTTTGGGTTTGTGGCAGCCGGATCAGCCCTATGGTCCGAAGGTACAAATACAGTGCGGCTTCGCTTGCACGCCTTTGGAGTCCTTCAGATGGCCACAATCGTCAACCCCCCTGCCGGCAACTGGAAGGCCGTCATCCACAAGACCGGATGGCCGACCAACGCCAAAACCTTCCGCACCAAACGCGACGCCGAGGACTGGTCACGACGTACCGAAGACAATGGTGCGCGGCGTGTATATCCAATGCAGCGGGTCTGAGCGACTGGCACTCGAAAATGCGCTGCAGCGATATCTGCGCGAAGTCAGCCATACCAAAAAGCCCACCACGCAGAAGGCCGAGGCGACCAAGGCTCAGTAGTTGATCCAGCATCTGGGGAAATACTCGCTCGCAGCTCTGTCATCCGAGATTATTGCCAATTATCGCGATTCACCTCGGTGCAAATCGCTGGATTGCTTACTGCGCTAGCCGTGGCAAAACCCCAGAAACCGCCCTAAAGGAAGCCATTGAACATCAGCTAGTAGATTTAGCTGCCGATAAAGTACGTACAACCTATAAGCAAGTAGAGGGCGTTAAAGAAAAAAGCAACGCTTCGAAATCATGTTGACAGCTCCGAGCTAGCAGCTATCAGAGAGCGTGCCAATTCTGAGTGCTGTTCTTCGCGACGCTGGATTGTAGATCCCATTCGCATAGGCTTACCCACGAGCCCCAGCTAGGCATGTCCGAAATCGAAGCTTTAGGTGAATACAACTACCAACTGCTGGCACTAGGCCGGAACCTTAATCAAATTTCTCGGCGTTTGAATGAAGGTAACTACGAACCAATAGCAATCGAGCGATTTGAGGCGCTCAGTGGTCTTGTAGACAGGCATACAGATGTCATGAGCAGTATGATCAGAGGCCGCTTGGAACGGTGGAGCATTATTCAGATACGTTAGGGTGCGTTCTGAGCCCCTTTAGGGAGTCAGATATCACTCTGGCTATTTTAAAATTTAGCCTCCCTGATAGGCAGATTTCGGTTTAAATAAGGAGAACTCAAAGGATAATGCGCATACTGACAAAGATCATAGCTTCTGCTTCGTCTGGCTCCTTCAAAAACCCGGAGCGGTTGATATCTCTGGCCGCGCTTGCGGTTGCTATTGCCGCTCTATTCGTGTCGCTAAGCCAACTCAATATAGCTAGGAAACACAATGTCCTTTCCGTACGACCATTCCTTATGGTTACCCCTCACTTAGCAGGCGTGGGAGGCAAAAATGGCCTATACCTTACCAATGAAGGAATCGGCCTTGGAATACTGACTTCGATGAAAATTTCAGTAGCAGGAAAATCATACAATGGGCTCGGACTAAACCAATGGCCAAAAATTTTGCGCGATATCGGCTTAAATCCATATTGTTTCTCTATTGCATGGCCAACAACCCATGCAGCCGTTAAACCCGGTGCTGAAATCGAAATCTTGGGTCTTTCGAAAATAGTACAACCTGGATGCGAGTCCGCGATGTTTAATTTTCTAATACGAAAAGACATATCCATCGAAGTTCGCTACATTTCACTGTACAAAGAAGAGCATATATTTAGAGGAGATGCGTTCATGAACCTTTAAGCGCCGACGCTTTCACTGAAGCAAACTCACGCCGTCATACTTGTTACAATAATCCATAATTTGGTGGCCTGAGACTTCAGGGCTAGAAATCCTGCGACGCGCGGTGAGGGGCGTAGGGGGCGAGATACGACTTTCACGATGCAAATAACATCTATGCAAACGTAGACCGACCGCCCCCTCTATAGCAGGCTGCGCGCCTACCCCTCTGCCCTTTTCATCGTCCATCAAGACAAATACGGATACCTATCAAGTTTCGTTACTCGACAAATCACGACCTCCGCTGTAGGTTTCACCGCGCCGCCACTTCCTCCTAAACTAGAATAAAGGCAAGAAATCTCAGGATAGTTCATCGCGGCTAGGATAGATGCTAGCGCATGTGGTTTCGGCCCAAACGGCACCATTACGATACCCGCACTACCAAGATATGGATAGAACATTTCTCGCAGGATAGTATAGGATTGATCAACGCTATGAATTGGAGCATAAACTACTCTAGATGAAAAATTCTCCAGGAAGAATTTATTGCTCTGCAATGTTTTTTCTGTATAGTCCTCTAAAGCACCTGGACGCGCGACCAAAGAGAATGTCTGATCCGGCTCGATCTTATGATGCAGGCAAACCGGCCCCCCCTCATTAAAACCTAAACTAAAAATCCCGACAGTCTCTTTATTGTACGTAGACACTGCAGCACAACCAGGCAAAACTATAGGATCGCTAAGTTGCTTTGGAGCCGCCACCCCGTAGTGTTCACCTACTGAATACACAAAGTCACAAAAAACTGTAACTCCAAAATCATAATTCTTTACAAAATTCAATATCTCTGAGTACCAAAATCTAGGCATAGACGAATAATCAATCAGTATTTTGAACTCCTGCGCACCTTCTTTTTTTGCACCAGAGACAGCGCTAAACAAGTTTGTAAATATTTTGTCTGAATCCGTATACTCCAAGGTTAATGGCACAGTTTTGTATCTTGAGTTACGAGCATAGAAATTGGAGTTCTGCTGATAGTCCGAATCATCATTTCCAGAAAACCCGAACACCAGTACTTTATCGTATCCGCCTTCAAACATGCCTGGAAAAAATATAGCGCGCTCCTCATATCCGCACGCAAAAATCGCCAAATTATAATTAGAGAAACACACCTCATCCAAAGAAATATCTTTAACACCTAAATAAGTCATTACAACAACTCCATTTGCTGGGCAGCTATATGCCTGTCAATCCCTCGATCTGCACCGAAAGTCAGAATACCACTAAGCGATATATCACTACCACGACGGGGAAGCAAATTGAAGTGAGGCGAAAGTATATAGGAAAGCCTAAATATCCCACTCTTTACTGGTAAGTTGTCATAGCCTGAACGCTCAGCTATAGGCCGAACCAAGCCCAGCCCGACTGCATCTGATATAACGCTCCAAACAGCATCATTATCGACGTTAAACTTAAACGACAGTAAGAGGTCGGTTGACAGCTTCTGATTGTGGAGACAGTAATGGAAATACTTACCGATCAAAGATAGAATATCATGGACTTTTTGCCCCTGATTTGGTTCATATACCATTCGTCTGTACTCATCGTAAGAGTACGAGCGTAGAATTTTATCTTGGACGGCTGGAGAAATTGGTTTGAAACCTCCAATTTCTCCTCCTGTATTATAAAAAGCGTTAAGGAGGCTTATGAACCGCCTAGGATTCCCATCTGAACAGCGTATTACCATTTCATAGCCAGAGTAGGCTATCGAACTAGAATTTCCTCGATGAAAGCTACGAAGCTCGCGCAAAAGGAGCGCACCCTTCAGTTTGCGCCCAATTTCATCATTAAACTTTTGAGTTGAAACTAGCTCTGAAGCTCGACGTATGGTTTTCTCATTACAATGCTTTTTCACCAGCGACAGCAACTGAAGTTGATCAAGCTTTTCGTCGTTAGACAACAAATAGGAGCTACCAAGTAGAGACTTTAGCGTTACACCGCTATCCTCCCATACACTGTTCTTTAACCTTTTGCTAAAAAGATCCTCACAAAACTTCTCCAACGCTTCGAACTCATTAGCTTTAGACTTGCGCGAAGACACATCGAGATTATCTAAATAAATATAGGAAAAGTCATCTTTTCTATTCAGTGGTACTTTTGTATTAGTTTCCAGAGTATAGTGCTTATAGGGCATCGTTGTTATTTTAAATACAAGCCCATCAGCGTATGTTCGCAGATGTGAGTTCAATATTATCTGATGAAACTCACTGAGATATTCTGCCTCATCTAGACAAATCGCCCAAGCAGCATCAGCAGGGAAAGCAATATGTTGCTTGGTAATTTCAATCGCCCGCTTTAAAGGATCGAAAAGCCCTAACTCGAATGCCATACCTACTGATGCGGCACTCACAGAACTGTCCACACGGGCACGCTGCTCAGCCATAAGCTTTGCATACTCAAGTTCTGAAAGCTTATCTCTCAGTTCCCGTAGGCTCTTTAAATCTCCAATTTCGAACCAGGCCCTACCTATTTTTTCAGATAAAGAGCGCTCAAGTAGAATTCGATCAGGCACATCCTTTGAGTAGCTATCGATGCAGCTTCGTAAAGTATTCAAATAGGAGGCACAGCACGCAGCATTCAAACGCCACTTGAAATGTAACTCCTGCGCTGCGTGGGTCAGCCATGTTGAACTTTTCAATTCGCCAACCCAAGAAAGACGCATAGGAACGTAGACCCCGACAAACCGTCGCGAGCTTATAACTTCTTTCGCATTTGGATGATCTAATCGAGAAAGATACTCATGAGAAAGCATTTTAACTATTGCGGTTTTCCCCGAGCCCCGAGCCCCCAAAATTATGTGATTTTTTGGGGAAATCAATCTGCTGAAGATTTTAGTCCAGACGAACTGCCGTGGGAGGTCTTCGACAGTGCTGTTTCGAGCGTTGTCGTTCTCAAATGGATTGACAGCTTTTGCCACTGTTGAAATTGTCATATTTCACCCCTTGAGAATAACCAACTGATCAAGGCTGAGAGCGTCGATCTCATGCAGTATCAAGCCCATTGACTCAGACACCTGCTTGAGTGACGCCCGGAGATTTTCATTAGTAAAGTAACGAAACTCCGGATACTTATCCAAGAACCCTGACCATTGTATAAACTGAGCGCCTGAAAACTCAGCCTCAAAAGACCGAGTTAGCTTATTTACGAGCTGCGGCCGAGGTAGGAAAGCGCCAAAATTTTGCTTACGCTCAACCCCTGCCCGCCGCAAACTAGGTGTCCATCCTCGACCTGAAAAATGCGTCCAACTTCGTACAGACCCCCTTACATACTTACTATCAGGACACCGATCATGAAAATCAACAAGATGGAAATTATTACCTACCGCTTCAAAATATTTATGATCAAGACTAGCGCTAAAGCTTCCTGCACATAATATATTTAGTGGGTGACCATCATCCTTAATCTCCATCTTGAAGCGGGGAATATGCTTATGACCGTGAATAACAAAATCGAATTGATGCTTAGATATCACGTCAAGCAACCCAGCCGCGTTGGACATAATACTAAAGTCAGGGGCATTGAATGTTACATCTAAATACTGAATAGGATGATGGTGAAAAATGAAGATTTTGAGCTTTTCATTTCGGCCTATAACACCCAGCTTTCGATCAATCTCTGCAAGTTGCTCCGGGCGAACTTCTCCACAGTGAGGCTTTTTATCTGGACCATCAAAAACTGATGTATTCAGAGCACAAACCAAAACCTCATCAAATTCCCAAACAACTAGATAAGGCGCTTCGTCAAATCGTCCTTTGGCTGCTGCTAGATTTTTTCTGAAAATCCCTGCCTCCATAAAGTTTAGGTACTTAGACTTTATCAAATGGCTTTCAGGATGTTTTAGCCCTTCAAACGCTTTAATAATAGCCCAGTCAACATCATGGTTACCAGGACAGAACAATATTTTCCTTTCAGGCACTCTCAGGATATTCGCGACATCAGAAATCCGCTCGGAAGCCAAGTCGAATTCTGGCTGACAGGCTGAGTTAGTAATATCTCCCGGAACCAGTAAATAGTCTGCATTGATAGCTTCTTCAGCTACAAACTTTCTAAACTCGGCAAGGTAATCATCAATGACAGCATCAGTGCCGACCAGCGAAAAATCCTTCGCCTTAGCACCACTTCCAATGTGCAGATCGCTAATCACAGCCACACTGACATTCATTTATAGGCCCACCCAAAACTTGGTCATCAATGATAATTACTAACTATCAACTCATCTACCACTTTTCTGTGAGCACTAAATCCAGCAACGTGACGTCTCACGCTAACTTTTTCTGTGCGCCAAGTGTGGCGTAACTCCTGCCTTATGATATCGCAATCGCTGTATGACAAAATAAACGAGGCACCCGCCCCATCAATTCTGTCCAGAGCTTTTACAAGCCGATCTATATCTGAAAAGTGAAAAGAGCCCAATCCATACTCACCTCTTTCACGTGCCTCTGGCTTAGAATAAGGAGGATCTAAATATACTAGATCGCCAGCCTGAACATTCTCTATTATGCTCTCGAAATCACTATCAATTAGATGGACATTCCTTAATGCAAGTGAGTACCTCAAAAGGTCTACTTTTTCAGGCATCCTTCCTGTTTTTGTCCCCATAGGCACATTAAAAAGCCCAGACTTATTAGTTCTATAGACACCATTGAAACACAACTTATTCAAGTATATAAATCGAGCTGCCCTTAACGGAGCGGATAGATCGTTAGGAACGAGCGCTCTAATCGCATAATAATGCTCCTTAGATATCTCAAAAGACGCTAGCTCCTTATATACGTTCTCCGGACTCGATTGAATTTCTCTGTAAGCCAGCATCAGGTCCTCATTGAGGTCTGAAAGAACAGCTGACCTAGGCAGGAGGTCAAAAAATAGGCAAGCGGAGCCACAGAATGGTTCGTGATAGGTGCCGAATCCCTGAGGAAACCGAGCTCTAATGTGAGGCAGAAGCTTTTTTTTGCTACCAGCCCATCGAAATAGTGGATCCACCACTTACCTACTCATATTATTTGGATGCTATCGCCAGACGACATCAGGCTAGATGAGGCACAGCTAAGAGATGCCTCCACCCCTATGCTCCGCGCGTGCTTTCGTTCCGAATCGGTACGTTACAGCTACAGTACCAAGCTTGGTAGCGTTTCGCTAGAATACGCTACAGCGCCCAGTCCACAGGCTTAGCTCTCTGTACCTACGGTCGGCTACGTTAGCTTTGTCTAGGTTTTAGGATGTGGGCGAAATCATAATCCTTTGGTCCACGTTTCGAGTCCGTGTGGGCCCACCATGTTTTAGGAAGCCGCGCTTTGCGCGGCTTTTTTATTTTTGTGCCCCTGAGCAAACCGTGTGTCCACAAAGTGTCCACAACACCTTTCGGGCTATCGGGATACCAAATACGAAATCTATTTCAACGTCCGCAAAGACGCGAACAAGAAAAATACCCTGAAGCTGTTCGTCGAAAGTGCCTATGTCCGAGACGAAGACGCGGACAATGAGCCAGTCAATTTCAAAAAAGCTGACAAGATGCAGGCTTGGAAGCTGTTTCTGAAAAAAGTCAGAGGGGAGCCCGTGCGGGGACATCGTGGGAACAATCTACAACTCGGAAGATCCCGGTCATAGAAAAAGCCCCCCCGTAAGGGGGGTTCGCGGATGCCCTTAGGGCGAACCCATCAACCGGCACGGCCGGAACCAATGGCGGCATCTGAACACGCATAATTCACGATAGATCAAGAGATATCTCTCAAGCCTACTGAATACGCGCTCCGTATATATCCAGACCACGTAAGGCTACTCAAATTTGAGCAAGGGTTCAACGAACTCGGGCATTTCAAGATCATCGGTAACAGCCTCCAGCTATTTAGCGCACCCATGCAGTCCATCAGTGCCCACTCAAAAAATGGGCATTGCCCCCGTTACCTAGAAGCCAAAACAGGAAACATACTTCCTGTTAAAACCCCCCCCATCCAGCTAGCCTTGAACCTCTGGTATCTGCCCAGCGACATCAATCTATCGATGCTGCCCAAAGAGCTGCACGACAGAAACCGCTTACCAAGGAAGCATGCATGAACACCACAAGGAGCCAAACCATCCTCACCCACCTCTCCCCCCGCCCCGAAAACGCCGCCGATTACACCGGCAAGCGACGTGGAAAGATGACCGCAATTGCCTGGTATCGTCCAAGCCGCTCGGGCAAGGGCACCCTCTGGTGGTGTCGTTGTGATTGCGGGGTCTTTGAATACCGTCGCCCCGGCACCTGGGAAAGCCGACCGTTTCCGGATGACATGTGCAACTCTTGCCTCAAGGCCAAGGGGCCCAATGCAAGGTATACGGCTGCGGAGCGTCTGCAACGCTGGGTTGATGGCCTGCGCAGCCTGGGTTTGAACGATGCGGATATTGCCCGGATTCGGACATCGGGCACGATGGTGAGACCAAGGGCAAGACGGCCACTGAGATACGCCAACAGATGGTTAACGTGCCCATGTGATCTTAGCAAGGGCCAGTGCCGATAAGCCTCCGATCAGGACGCTCCGGTGTCACAACCTGCAGCATGGTCGCCATCACTCAAACATCTCCTCGATTTCATCAAGCACAGGCATGACTGCTGGTATAACCGAAAACTCACAGTCCAGCGCTCCCAGCACTCGTGCGTAGGCCGTCATGCCGACTGAAAGATCGCCTCATGGAAGCCTCTCGACCTCCAGGAAAGGGGGATTTCTCCATACAGATGATGAGCTTGCAATGATTTTGAATAAAAGCCGCACGCCCTTTTCCCCGCCGACGTGTAAGCTACCGGCTCCGGTCAAGTCAAGGATGGCTGGTTTGTTCAGGGATGGAGCACCGCAGGTCTGCTATACAGACGGTAGCGCTCAGTGCGGAAACATGCCGCTACAGGGCTTATACCGACATAGGTCAGACATATTGGGTAGATGCTTGAATTTTTTTGACGCAACACTACAGCCCACCGTTTTCAGGAACACCAACCCAAGACAGCCCGCAAGATACCCCTGATAAATCAGTGGTGTATCCCATACAATTACAGGGTTTATTTAGATGGGCACGAAAAATGTCAGTTGATGTGTCAGCAGAAAGTAGAAACCAACGTTTGGGCAATTTGATCGATAAGTACTTACTACCGCTAGGCTGGCTGATTACCCTGACAGGGATTTTCTGGATCTGGGATCGAGCGCTCTATCACAAGCTTTTTTATATTTTCCTGGCCTTCCCCACCTTTCTGACGCTGGTCCTGCAGCCACGCTTGCTGAAGGCCCTCATCTGCAATCCGCTATTCATCGCATTCAGTGTCTTCAGTATCTATATCCTCATCAGCATTGCCTGGGCCGTGACGGAGGATGATCTGCCAGGCCTGCTCAAACGTCCGATGTACGTCATGTTGCTGCTGTTTTCTACCGGCATCATTGCCTTGCAGTACCCCGCACGACTGGAGCAGTACACACGTCTTTCGGCCCTCTTTGCTGCATTGGTGGCCTGCGTGTCACTGGCCTACTTCATGATTTTCGAGCTGCCTGCCGGCGAAAGCCGTCTGAATGGTTACGGCGTGCTCGAAAACCCGTTGCTCACTGCCCATGTACTGGGCGCATTCGCTGCGTTCTGGCTGGCCACATGGTTTCAGGCGCGCAAGGCCTGGAATCCGGTACCGATCATCTGTCTGGCGTTTCTGGGTGCAGCCATCATGGCAACCGGATCAAGGACGCCGCTGATCGGGCTGACGGCAGCTCTGGGATGGCTGTTACTGGTGGGTGACCGACGCCGCAGCCTGTTGGCCGTAGGGGTCGCCATTGCTGTTCTGATCACTGTTCTGCTGATTCATCCCGACGCAATCACACAACGCGGTCTGTCCTACCGGCCCGCGATATGGATGGAGTCGCTGCGCCAGATCGGCGAACACCCGTGGCTGGGCCACGGTTTCGGCACATCGATGACAGTGGTCATTCCGGGCCTGGACTTCACTCTTGCCGACCCGCACAACATGGAGCTGGGCGTGCTCTATTCGGGCGGCATTCTGGGATTGGCGCTGTGGATGACGCTGTATGGCCTGGCGATCCGCTTCTGCTGGGTCTACCGCAGCCATACCGCCGTGACCATTGCGGCGGCCTGGCTTGTTTTCGGGTTCGCTTCCGGGCTGACTGAAGGCAATGCCTTCATGTCACGCCCGAAGGAGCACTGGTACCTGATCTGGATACCGATGGCACTGGTCTACGCGCAGTCGCTGATTATCTGGCGGCAGGAACGCGCACTCAGGAAGTGATCAGGCGCCACATACCGCGCAGGGTTTTGCGGTTCCAGTACCTGACCGGGATGTCCGCGAGGATTTCCCGGGTCAGCGCTTTATCGCGGTTGGCATACTTGAGCATCATGGAATTACGAAAGTTCATGCATACCTGTTCGTACGCCGGGTGATCACTGAACACCTCGTACGTTTTCAAGACGTTGTCCACCATGAAGCGGCCGTTCTTGAAGGTGTTGCTGGGGTGATCACGATACTGCGCCAGCACCTCACCCAGAATGTCGATGAAGTAACCGGCACGAGCAATTGCCAGCTCGATGTAGATATCTTCCAGACGAATCTCGGGGTTGAAACCACCGACCTTGTCCAGCGCTTCGCGCCGAAACATCAAGGTGGCTGATGCCGGTCCCGGTTTGCGATTGAGAAACAGATCGTCGAAATCCAGGCGGCGGAATGCCAGATTGCGGTTGCGCTGCTCCCGTTCCCCCATGACCTTGCCATCCTGGTCGATGGTCTCGATGTTGGCCGCGCAGATGCCCACTTCGGGCTTGTCCTTCATGTATTCCACCTGGGTGGCAATACGATGGGGGAACATGATGTCGTCCGAGCCGAACGGCACTATCAGCTCGCCCCGCGCACGCTCGATCGCGTCATTGAGGGTACGGGCCAGCCCCTTGTTGGCCTGAAAGCGCAAATCAAAACCATGCTGTTCCTGAAGCTTTTTCAGGAGCTCCGGACTCTCGTCCCTGGAGCCGTCATCGACGACCAGAAGTTCGATATTCGGGTAGGTCTGGTTGATGACGCTATTGATGCTGTCTTCTATGTAGCGAGCGTGATTGTAGGAAGCGATGATCACGGTCACCAGCGGTGTGTCACTGACCTCGTGACGTTGAGCAGACATAAAAAATCCCCTGGGTCGAATCTGTACGGCATTCGGTATTTCTGGGTGAATGCCGGGCTCAAGGCTTGAAAACCTTGGTTGGTATAGTTGCGGCAATACTACTTGAATCGCTCATCTTTTCGTAGCGAGCGCCCCTTCCAGGAACCTCCTGACACCCTGCCACGACTGCTCGTTTGCCCGCGCATTCGCGCTCGGATTGCCATCATCGCTGTAGGTCGCCGGTATGTAAGGCAGAAGAATGGCATGGCCTGCATCCTGAAAATCCAGATGCTCTACCGGCCATGGGTGTTGATGTTCTTTCAGCCGCTGCTCGACCATGCGCCCGAACAGGCTCGAAGGCCATGCAGCATCGTCGGTGCCGGACAGGAGAATGACCGGGCCGCGTATTCTTTCGACTTCGATGGCCACGCGAGCCACAGCATCAGGATCGTCGAGTGCGGTGAGGATGGATTCGGCATTGCGACGTCCGGCGTCGCGGGCTTCCCAACTGGCCGTTCGATTGTTGTTCCACAGGTGGTCCAGCGGTTGACCGCGATACAGCCAGGCGGGGCCGTCGCGTCCTATGGCCGGGTCGGCAGCAGCCTGTCCGCCATGCACCAGAGCGCTGGGAACGTAGCCGATCACGGCGGACACCAGGTCGGGAAACAGGCTGCCGAGCAGCAGCACCAGTTCGCCGCCACGGGACTGACCGCTCAGGGCGATGAAGTCCTGTGCTGGCTTGAGTTCCCGGCGCATCCAGAGCAGCGCCTGCTGAAAATACTCCAACGGGGTATTGGAAATGTATTTCGACAAGCCCGGCGCCTTGAAATAGGCCAGCGCCAGCGCGGCATAACCTCGCGAGGCATAGAGTGCCGCCCGCGCTTCGTTGATGCCGCCACCTGAACCATTGAGGACCATCACGGCAGGATGGGGACCGTCTCCTGCCGGCATGAACAGCGTGCCCACCAGTCCGTCCTCGCGAATATCACGACGGCTGACACCTGGCCCGGCCAGCCGCTGAACCAGGGTCACGGATTGATCGCTGCCCGACAGCGCGACGTCGGTCAGCAGCGGTTCGAGCACCGAATCCGGGAAAACGTCCTTGCTCGCTTCATATTGCGGACGCTGGCTCCAGAGCAGTCCCATGCCCGATACTTCAGCGTAATCGCCCGCTATCGGCGCATCCCGCTGCAGATCGACAATCCCCTGAGCGTCGGCCACAAAGGTCGCACGACTCTGCCAGGGCTGGCCTGCTCCACGGCGAGTCGTGGCCGTGAGGGTTATCTGTTGACCCGCCGTCAGCCCTTCGACACAAATGCGTCGTGGTTCGTCGAGCAGGGCATCGAGTGGAGTGATTGATAAATGTGGCATCCGCTTTTCCCATGAGTCATTGCAGCCCGACACAATGACTCAAAGCAGCAAAGCAATAAACAATTCCCCCTCCAGTTGTGGCTTACTGGGCATCGCTACCATCAAAGCATGGACACTTTCCCAACCCTCGCGGCCATTTAACGCATGACGAATTCGCGCTCTGTTTTCATTCCTTCCTGGCTCCGCCCTGTTCTGCGCCCTGTGCTAGATCCGTATCGCCGCTACCGGCATGCGCGGCTGATTCATGCGGCGCGTATCGTGGTCGGGCTGCTGGTGTCGATCCTGCTGACGTCCGGTCTGAACATGCCCCACGGTGAGTGGGCGTCGGTGACGATGCTGATCGTGATCGGCGGTTTGCAGCACCATGGCAATATCGGCAAGAAGTCCGTGGAGCGCGCATACGGAACGCTGATTGGCGCAGGCCTGGGGTTGTTCGTGGTGGTGCAGCAGGGTTATCTGGAAATTCCGTTGCTGACTTACGTGATCATGTCAGTAATGTGCGGATTCTTCGCCTATCACGCCATTGGCAAGGGCGGTTATACCGCGCTGCTGTCGGCAATCACCCTGTTTATCGTGGCCGGGCACGGGGTCAACCCGATCAGTGATGGCCTGTGGCGAACCCTGGATATCATGATCGGTATCGCGCTGGCCCTGGCCTTCTCCTTTGCCTTGCCGCTGTATGCCGTCTTTTCCTGGCGCTACAACCTGGCCAGCGGCCTGCGCGATTGCGCCAAGGTCTACGGACGCATTCATCAAGGCGAGCCGATCAGCGCCGATGAGCACTTGAAGCTGACCGCTAGGCTCAACGCCACGATGCTGCAACTGCGCTCGCTGCTGCCGTCGGTGTCCAAGGAAGTGAAGATTTCCATGGTCGAACTGGATGCGATCCAGGGCCATTTCCGGATGTGCCTGAGCACACTGGAGATCCTTTCCAACATTCGCCCTGCCGATCTCGATCAGGCCGCAGGCGCTGCCTTGAAAACGTCCATGGACGCCGACTACCGCCAGATCCGCAGGCAACTGATCGGCATGGCCCGCGCCCTGCAGACCGGTGCGACCGAACGTCTGGCCCGCACCTCCGAAAACACGGCCACCCAGGCTGAGATCCCTGCCGAGCTGACCGGTTACCACTTGATGACCCGGCAACTGGCCCACAACCTCGATGGCCTGCAGGAACGCCTGTCCAAGACCGCCAGACGCTGGAAATTCTGAAGGAGAGCACCGTGTCCGATAGCCGCCCTCTCGCTCTGGACGATATCGACCGCCAGTTGATTGCAGCCCTGCAACTCAATGCCCGGGAAAGCGTAGCCATGCTGGCGCGGCAACTGGGTATTGCCCGCACCACTGTCACTTCACGCCTCGCCCGCCTGGAAAGCACCAAAGTCATTACCGGTTATGGCGTGCGCCTGAGTCAGCGTGTCGTGGACGGCGGCCTGCAGGCCTATGTCGGCATTACCGTCCAGCCTCGTTCGGGCAAAGAGGTGCTGCGTCGGCTCAGTACCCTGGCGCAGGTTCAGCAGTTATGCGCCGTCAGTGGCGAGTTCGATTATGTCGCCTGGCTGCGCACCGATTCGCCGGAACAACTGGACCAGTTGCTGGACCTGATCGGCAGTATCGATGGTGTGGAAAAGACCACCACTTCGATCATTCTCAGCAGCAAGATTGATCGTGGTCACGCGGTTTGACCAGACTTATATAAATGGCTGACCGGCTTGAAAGTGGATAACTACTCCCACTTGAAATCCAGTTACGACTTCCACCTACCTTATTGCGACATTATTGAACAATAACTGAAACTAAATACAGGCAAGATGACATCGCCGAAGTTTTTCAGATAATTTGCACGCATCAGGGACGCCATCAATAAACAAATAATAAATCAGGGACAACATAGAGGGGCCAACAGGCCCTTTTTCAGTTTTACCCTCTCGAGTTTCGAGAACTCTGCCGCCACTCCCACATTTTTCAAGTAGAACGAAAATGATTGAGCCAGAGCGGATCGTCATCCTGTCCAAAGAAGTAGAGGCGTTAGCCAATCGGGGCGTCAGTGATATTCAAGTCATCACCCGACAGACACGCCTGCTGGCAATCAATGCCCTGATCGAGGCGGCGCATGCCGGCAGCGCAGGCAAAGGTTTCTCGGTGGTGGCCGAAGAGGTCAAGAATATCTCCGAGCGTGTCTCCAGGGTCGCCGCTGCCCTGACTCATGACTTGCAAGCTTCGGTCAACCAGTTGATCGAGCTGGGCCAGAGCATGTGTTTCGATATG
Organism: Pseudomonas capsici; assembly: GCF_017165765.1. GTDB lineage: Bacteria > Pseudomonadota > Gammaproteobacteria > Pseudomonadales > Pseudomonadaceae > Aquipseudomonas > Aquipseudomonas capsici. Next base: position 310,829 of record NZ_JAFGZD010000004.1, on the reverse strand, counting down.
CGCGGTCAGCGCCTGGCCGACCTGTCACTGAACATGATCGAAATCATCGACCGTAACCTGTACGAACGAACCTGTGACGTACGCTGGTGGGCCACGGATACCTCGCTGGTCGACATGCTTGCCGATCAGACTTTGCAGACCTGCGCCCATGCCAGCAAACGCCTGGGCATCATTCTGGACAGTTACACCGTCTACCTGGACATATGGGTTGCCGACACGACAGGCCGGGTTGTGGCCTGTGGCCGTGCCGAAACCTATGAGAAAGTCATGGGAGCCAATGTCGCCGAAGAGCCCTGGTTCAAGAATGCATTGCGTCACAGCTCCAGCGATCAGTACTACGCGGGGCAAGTGGCTGTAGAACCGTTATTGAACAACTCGCAGACATGCGCGTTCAGTGCAGCAGTGCGCAGCAAGGCAGGCGCTCAAAGCCCCGTCAGCGGCGTCATCGGTATTTTCTTCGACTGGCAGAGTCAGGCCAGTTCAGTGATTGAGGGCGTTCGCCTGAGCGACGAGGAACGTGCACGCAGCCGGGTCATGATGGTCGATGCCAATCACCGGATAATTGCCAGCTCGGACCCCGAAACCCAGCTCGGAGACCCCATCCAGTTGCAGACCAAGGGAGGACAGAAAAGCGGGTACAGCACCCAGCAGGCCCAAGCCATTCAGGGCTATGCACTGACGCCCGGCTTTGAAACCTGGCCGGGCATGGGATGGCTTGGCGTCATCGAGCAACAACTTCCCGCCATGGATGCCTGACGCAGCCACACCCGCGAGCCAGACCTCACTGGCTCGCTTGTGCAGCCACAATCGACAAAATGACCGCCAGTATCGTCATATTGAACAAAATTACATCATAACGACGACACTTTGCGTCTTATTAACGTGCTCACGCTTATCTAGACTGTGGTTTTCGCTGTAGCCGAATCAAGGTCTGTCATGAAAAACAATCGTCACCCCCAGGACGGCAAAAAGCCGATCACCATTTTTGGCCCTGACTTTCCTTTTGCCTTTGATGACTGGATCGAGCATCCGGCAGGCCTGGGCAGCATTCCGGCAGAAAACCACGGCAAGGAAGTTGCGATCATTGGTGCCGGTATCGCAGGGTTGGTGGCGGCTTATGAGTTGATGAAACTGGGCCTCAAGCCTGTCGTTTACGAAGCCTCGAAAATGGGTGGCCGCCTGCGCTCTCAGGCCTTTGAAGGTGCCGACGGCATCATCGCGGAGCTGGGCGGCATGCGCTTTCCCGTGTCGTCCACCGCGTTCTATCACTACGTCGACAAGCTGGGTCTTGAGTCCAGCCCCTTCCCCAACCCGCTGACAGCGGCGTCGGGTAGCACCGTCATCGATCTGGAAGGCACGACTTACTACGCACAAAAGCTGTCGGACCTGCCTGCACTCTTTCAGGAAGTGGCCGACGCATGGGCGGATGCCCTGGAATGTGGCTCGCAGTTCTCCGATATCCAGCAGGCCATCCGCGACCGCGATGTACCGCGGCTCAAGGAACTGTGGAACAAGCTGGTTCCGCTGTGGGACGACCGCACCTTCTACGACTTCGTCGCCACCTCCAAAGCCTTCGCCAAACTGTCGTTCTATCACCGGGAGGTGTTTGGTCAGGTGGGTTTCGGCACTGGCGGCTGGGACTCGGACTTCCCCAACTCGATGCTGGAAATCTTCCGCGTGGTCATGACCAACTGCGACGAAAACCAGCACCTGATCGTGGGCGGCGTGGAACAGGTTCCGCTGGGCATCTGGCGTCATGTGCCGGAGCGTTGTGCCCACTGGCCAGAAGGCACCAGCCTGTCGTCGCTGCATCGTGGCGCACCACGTACCGGGGTCAAACGCATTGCGCGGGCCGAGGACGGCAACCTGGCCGTCACCGACAACTGGGGCGATACGCGGCATTACTCGGCGGTGCTGACTACCTGCCAGAGCTGGTTGCTGACTACGCAGATCGAGTGTGAAGAGTCGCTGTTCTCGCAAAAGATGTGGATGGCCCTGGACCGCACCCGTTACATGCAGTCCTCGAAAACCTTCGTCATGGTGGATCGCCCGTTCTGGAAAGACAAAGACCCGGAAACCGGTCGCGACCTCATGAGCATGACCCTTACCGACCGGCTGACCCGAGGCACTTACCTGTTCGATAACGGCGATGACAAGCCTGGCGTGATCTGCCTGTCCTATTCGTGGATGAGCGACGCTTTGAAGATGCTGCCGCAGCCTATCGACAAGCGGGTGAAACTGGCGCTGGATGCCCTGAAGAAGATCTATCCGAAAGTGGATATCGCCGCGCGCATCATCGGTGACCCGATCACCATTTCATGGGAAGCCGACCCGCATTTCCTCGGTGCCTTCAAAGGTGCGCTGCCGGGCCATTACCGCTATAACCAGCGGATGTACTCGCACTTCATGCAACAGGACATGCCTGCCGAACATCGCGGCATGTTCCTGGCTGGCGACGACATATCCTGGACCCCCGCCTGGGTCGAGGGCGCGGTACAGACATCATTGAACGCCGTGTGGGGCATCATGACTCACTTTGGCGGCAAGACGTCCCCGGAAAACCCGGGGCCGGGCGATGTCTTTCACGATATCGGCCCCATCGCCCTGGCCGACTGATTCAGAAGGAAAACAGCCATGCGTATCGCGTTTTATCAATGCCCGCCCCTGCCGCTGGATATCGCTGCCAACCTGTTGCGGCTGGACCAGCAGGCGCGGGCGGCAGCGGAGCAACAGGCTGGCCTGCTGGTCTGCCCGGAGATGTTCCTGACCGGTTACAACATCGGAGCAGAAGCGGCCCGCAAACTGGCGCAACCGGTCGATGGACTGGCCGCATCTCGTGTCGCAGCCATTGCCCGCAACCACGGTATCGCGATTGTGTATGGCTATCCCGAACTGGGCAGTGATGGCTGCATTTACAACGCCGTGCAACTGCTCGACAGCCATGGGCAAAGCCTGGCCAACTATCGCAAGACGCACCTCTACGGCGAGCTGGACAAGTCGATGTTCACCGCGGGCAGCGATGACTTTCCGGTGGTGGAGCTTGATGGCTGGCGTCTCGGCCTGCTGATCTGCTACGACGTGGAATTCCCCGAAAACACCCGTCGCCTTGCCCTCGCCGGTGCCGAACTGATTGTCGTGCCCACGGCAAACATGGAGCCTTACGATTTCGTCTGTGACATTACCGTGCGGGCGCGGGCGTTCGAGAACCAGTGTTATGTGGTGTATGCCAATTACTGTGGCAGCGAGGGCGAAATTCATTACTGCGGACAAAGCAGCATTTGCGCCCCGGACGGCAGTCGCCCGGCCCTGGCGGCGCGGGATGAGACGCTGATGACCGGCGATCTGGACAGGCCATTGATGGAAGGCTCACGGGCGATCACGACCTATTTCCAGGATCGGCGGCCAGGGTTGTACGGCGATCTGACCAAGTGCTGAGTTTTCAGGGCGTCGTTCGCGAATAAATTCGCTCCTGCGGCGGCCTGAGCGCAAAATCCCGAGCGCCTCCTGCTAACATGTCGCGCATCTCGACACTGCCATGACGCCAGCCGATGCCCCATGCTTCCAGTTCTGCCTCGAGGTCTGACTTGACCTCCAGCCTCACCCGCCTTCAGGAACACTTCTACAAAGTCGTCGTGCCGCTCTGGCAGGGGCCTGGCTGGAATGCGCAACTGGCGTTGCCTTATGAGGCGCTCGACGCCCATCATCAGCCCTTGCCGCCCCAGCGTTACCGGGCCATGGCCTGCGCCCGGCAGTTGTTCCTGTTTTCCGGCCTGATCGGGCATCCGGACTTTCCTGACGCCGCAACCCGTGCTGGCGCGCTGTTTCGTTCCATGCAGCAACACTTTCATGATGCTGAACATGGCGGCTGGTTTTACAGCATCGATCCACAAGGCCAACCGCTGGATCGCCGTAAAGACCTCTATACCCATGCCTTCATCATCTTTGCCTTCGCCCATTACTGGGCCAGGGTCAAAGCACCGCTGGCCGAGTCCGCACTCAATGCCGCACTCAGCGTTGTTGCCGAGCGTTTCGATGATGGCGCAGGCCTTTACGAAGCGAGCCTGGACGAAGACTGGTCCCCGCTGGGCAGCGGACCTTTGCAGAACCCGTTGATGCATCTGGCGGAGGCGTTTCTGGCCACACTGTCGGTACGCGCCGATCCAGAGACCCAGACCGCTCTGGATGGCCTGGTCACGCACATGCAGCGCCGCTTCATCGACCCGGCCACCGGCGTGATGCTGGAGAAACCGCTGGGGGCTGTGGATAACTGGTATGAGCCGGGGCATCAGTTCGAGTGGTTCTTCCTGCTGCACACCTCTGCCGAACTGCACGGTACCGAGCTTTATGCCTCGTTGAACCGGGCATTCACGCTTGCAGAAGCTCAGGGTGTCGACCCGCAGACCGGTGCTGTGACCGCGATGCTGACCTGTGACGGTGTTATACGGGATGGCACCCAGAGAATCTGGGCGCAGGCTGAATACCTGCGGGCTTTGGCGCTGCGGCCGGACACTGGAAAGCGTCTGGCCGAGCAGATGATTGCATTGCAGCAACGCTTCCTGCACGCCGGTGGCTGGCATGAATGCCTGGACACCGAAGGCAAGGTCAGCCGCAGCGATATGCCCTCGACCACGCCCTATCACCTGGCAACCTGTTACATCGGCCTGGCCGAACACCTGTAGGGCAGTCAGGTCACAAATCACTTTGTGGGAGACAGCTTGCTGGCGACTTCAACAGACGCAGAACATCTGTAGGTTTTCAGGCCGTTTCGCCAGCAAGCTGCCTCCAACAAGTTTTGTTTGTGCCTGACTGACCGGCATTAACCGCGATTGCGGTCGATGGCGAATCCGGCCCAGGTCTGGCTGACGGGCATCAGTTCAAGGCTGTTGATGTTGACGTGCGCCGGGGTGTTCATGATCCAGAAGATCGTCTCGGCGATGTCCTGTGGCTGGATAGGCTCGGCACCGGCATAGGTCGCGTCGTACTTGGCCTGATCCCCACCGAAACGCACCAGCGAGAACTCGCTTTCGCACAGGCCCGGCTCCAGGTTGGTCACACGTACGCCAGTGCCGATCAGGTCGTTGCGCAGGTTCAGCGAGAACTGGCCCACGAATGCCTTGGTACCGCCATACACATTGCCACCCGGATACGGATAGTTACCGGCCACCGACCCCAGGTTGACGATACTGGCACCACGGCCATGGCCGATCAGGCGCGGCAGCAACAGGCGTGTGGTGTAGACCAGACCTTTGACGTTGGTGTCGATCATGGTGTCCCAGTCATCGAGACTGCACTTGGGTGCAGGGTCGATGCCCAGCGCCAGGCCTGCGTTGTTGATAAGTCCCCGAATGGTCGAGAACTCTTCCGGCAGATCGGCGATGGCGCTTTCCATGGCAGCACGGTCACGCACATCCAGCACCAGTGTATGAACCTTGGTTTTCGCCGACAGCTCGGCGCTCAAGGCATCCAGGCGCTCCTGGCGGCGGCCGGTCAGCACCAGCGACCAGCCCGCTTCGGCAAAGCGACGGGCGCAAGCTTCGCCAAACCCGGAAGTAGCGCCTGTGATGAATACGGTGGAAGTCATTTCGTTCTCCTGACATGGCGCCCTGAAAGCGCAGCCTGTTAATAAGTATTCGGCAAGACCGGCAGGATGCCCGCCCCGGGCTGTCTGGATCAAGCATGTGGATAAAGCAGGCCCGAGAAAACCACAGCTGTACAAAAAACGAACAGCACCGACAAAGCCACGTTTTACAAGGGCTGCACGGGGTTTTGCCCACCTTATCCACAGTCAGGCCCACAAACTCTGGGGGCAAGTGTAAAACCCTGTATGGCTTGCATTTAAAGGGCTGTAGCGCATCTGGAGAAGTTTTTTCCTTGACTTTGAAACCACCACCCTGACCCGGTAAAAGTGGACAAAACCCTGTACCGCTCTCCAGACCAATGAAGATGCCGCTTACCCGACTATTTCCAACGCTTGCCCACAGACTTATCCACAGGCTTGAAACCTGCACCAACTGTATGAACAACCAGGTATCGGGGCGTTGACAAAAGCCTCTGAAGAGCATCCAAAAATGGCTGATCAAAAAACAACCACACCGCTATAGCCCTTATATCTAAAGGCCTCCAGCCAAATACTCCCAAGTTATTAACAGCCGGTTCCACAATAAACCTGAACAAGTCAAAACCGTGACAAAACAACCGTTTGCAGCGGCTTTATGTCGCGTTTCGAGGGGTAGTCAAAATTGTTTTCCACAATTGGAAAAACAGCGCCCCGAGTGAAATACACTCGGGGCGCCAGGATAAAACGCTGCTTTTTTGACTGAATCAGTGGCCGCCCAGATAAGCGTTCCTGACTTCTTCATTTACCAGCAATTCCTGCCCGGTACCCGACAGGCGGATCTCGCCGTTGACCATCACATACGCACGGTCGGACAGCTTGAGGGCATGGTTGGCATTCTGCTCGACCAGGAAGATCGTCATGCCGGTGGCCGCCAGTTCGCGCAGGGTCGAGAAGATCTGTTTGACGATGATGGGTGCCAGGCCGAGGCTCGGTTCGTCGAGCAATAGCAGTTTCGGGCGACTCATCAAGGCGCGGGCAATGGCCAGCATCTGCTGTTCGCCCCCGGACATGGTCATGGCGCGCTGGTTACGGCGCTCCTTGAGCCGGGGAAACAGATCGAACATGCGCTGCATGTCTTCGGCCGAATACTTGTCGCCGATCGGGATAGTGCCCATCAACAGGTTTTCCTCGACCGACATGTCGGGGAATATCCGCCGCCCCTCCGGCGACTGCGCAATGCCGTTGGAAGCGATGTAGTGCGACGACTTCTGTGTGATGTCGATACCCTGATAGAGGATCTGCCCACTGGCAGCACGCGGCTGGCCGAAGATCGACATCAGCAGCGTGGACTTGCCCGCGCCGTTGGAGCCGATCAGGCTCACGGTTTCGCCTTCATCGATATGCAGCGAAACCTTCTTCAGAGCCTGGATCGGCCCGTAATACACATCGATCTCTTTCATTTCGAGGATCGGCCTGCTCATACCAATTCCTCTTCATCAGCGCCCAGATAGGCAGCGATCACTTTCGGGTCGTTGCGGATCTGCTCCGGCCCACCGGCGGCAATCACGTTGCCATGATCCAGCACCACAATATCGTCGGAAATGTTCATGACCATGCCCATGTCGTGCTCGATAAGCACGATGGTCATGTCGTGTTCGTCCCTCAGCAGGCGGATCATGCCACTCAGGGCTTCGGTTTCCTGAGGGTTGAGGCCGGCGGCGGGTTCATCGAGGCAGATCACCTGGGGCCGCGTGCACATGGCCCGGGCAATTTCCAGGCGGCGCTGCTGACCGTAGGACAGCTCACCCGCCAGGCGGTTGGCGCAATCCACCAGGTCCACCACTTCCAGCCAGTAGAACGCCGTGTTGAGAGCGTCTTCCTCAGCCTTGCGGTAGCCCCTGGTATTGAGAATGCCGCTGAGCAGACTGCGATTGACCCACATGTGCTGGGCCACCAGCAGGTTTTCTACCACCGACATTTCCTTGAACAGTCGAATGTTCTGGAACGTGCGCGCCAGCCCGGCCCGGTTGACCAGGTGGGTGCCGCCGAACATCTTGTAGTACACACGGCTGAAGAAGCTCTTGGGCGAGACGAAGTCTGTCGCGGCAAAGGATTCGCCCAGCAGTTTGATCACATCGGTGGTCTTGCCACGGGTATGCAGCTCGATACGTCCGCCGGTGGCCTTGTAGAAACCGGTCAGGCAGTTGAAGACCGTGGTCTTGCCCGCACCGTTGGGGCCGATCAGGGCAAAGATCGAGTTGCGACGAACTTGCAGGCTGACATCGCTCAACGCCTTGATGCCACCGAAATGCATCATCAGATGCTCGACCGAGAGAATGACTTCATTGCTCATGACGCCGCTCCTTCTTTGCTCAGCACGCCCTTGCGCGGCACCACACCGGTACGGCTGATGCGGATCAGACCGCGAGGCCGCCAGATCATCATCAACACCATCAAGATGCCGAACAGCAGCACCCGATACTCGGAGAAGCTGCGCAGCAGTTCAGGCGCCACAGTCAGCACGAAGGCCGCGATCACCACGCCCACCGTCGAGCCCATCCCGCCCAGCACCACGATGGCCAGGATCAGCGCCGACTCGAAGAAGGTGAACGAAGTCGGGTTGACGAAGCCCTGATAGCTGGCAAAGAACACCCCGGCCAGGCCGGCCGTCGAAGCGCCGATGGTGAACGCCGAGAGCTTGACCAGCACATGATTGAGGCCCATCGAGCGGCAGGCAATCTCGTCTTCACGCAGCGCTTCCCAGGCGCGACCGATCGGCATGCGGGTCAGGCGGTGCTTGATGAACAACACGGCCAGCACCACGATGAACAGCACGGTGTAGATGAACAGGAATTTCAGGTCCGGGTTGTAATCGAAGCCGAAATATTCGTGAATCGGGGTGCCTCCCTCTCTGGCGCGGCGTCCGAACTCCAGGCCAAAGAAGGTAGGCGAAGGCACGGGTACGCCATTCGGGCCGCCGGTAAAGGACAGCCAGTTGTTGAGCACCAGCCGGATGATCTCACCGAACCCCAGGGTCACGATGGCCAGATAGTCGCCATGCATGCGCAACACCGGAAAGCCCAGAATGCACCCGGCCAGTGCGGCGGCAATCGCCGCCAGCGGCAACGCCGACCAGAAGCCCAGGCCCAGATACTGATACCCCAGGGCCAGGCCATAGGCACCAATGGCATAGAACGCCACATAACCCAGGTCCAGCAGCCCGGCCAGGCCGACCACGATGTTCAGGCCCAGCCCGAGCAGCACGTAGATCAGCCCGAGAATGACCACGGTCAGCAGGTACTTGTTGGCAAAGATCGGGAACACGATGGCGATCACGATCAGCAGCGGGATGATCCAGTAGAGACTCGACTTGTGATCGGGCTTGAGCACATGCACGCCCGAACCTGAACTCTCGAAACTCTGGCCAATGCGAATACCCTTTGGCGTCTGCAGGAACAGGCTCATGAGGAAACGGCCCGCCATGACCACCGCCACCAGCAGGGCGACACGGGTCGGTTGCAGGTTGAAGCTGTAGCCGTCGAGCACGACGCCGACAATCGGACCGAAGACGATCAGCGCCAGCAGCCCGGCAATCACGGCGTCGATCAGGCTTTTCTTGATATCGATAGGAGCGACAGGAGCAGACATACTTATACCTTCGCCACGAGTGGGCGACCCAACAGGCCTTGAGGACGGAAAATCAGGATCAGTACCAACAGGCCGAAACTGAACACGTCTTTGTAATCGGAGTTGATCAGCCCGGAGAACTGCGACTCGGCAACCCCGAGAATCAGGCCACCCAGCATCGCGCCCGGTAGCGAACCGATGCCCCCCAGTACTGCGGCAGTGAACGCCTTGATACCGATGACGAAGCCGGCATAGAAATCGAATGTGCCGTAGTTCATGGTGATCAGCACACCCGCCAGCGCGGCCATGGCTGCACCGATGATGAATACGTAGGAAATCACGCGATCGGTGTTGATGCCCAGGATCGACGCCATCTTGCGGTCCTGTTGAGTCGCACGACACATGCGCCCCAGCCGGGTGTACTTGATGATGTAGGTCAGCAACGCCATGCCGGCGAAAGCGGCGATCAGAATGAAGATCTTGGTGTAGGTGATCTGCACGAAGCCGGTTCCGACCTCGAAGCGCCAGGCGCCTTCAAGCAGCGTGGGTACACCCTGCTGCCGGGCACCCTGACTGATCTGCGCGTAGTTCTGCAGGATCAGGGAAATCCCGATGGCGCTGATCAGCGGTGCCAGCCGGGTCGAGTTGCGCAGCGGCTTGTAGGCCACCCGCTCGATGACGAAACCGTAGACACCTGTCACCACGATGGTAAAGATCAGTGTGCCCAGAATCAGGAATGGAAAGGACTCCAGACCGAAGAAAGACAGGACCGCCAAGCCGATTGCGGCCAGGTAGGCGGAGATCATGTAAACGTCGCCGTGGGCGAAGTTGATCATGCCGATAATGCCGTAGACCATCGTGTAACCGATGGCAATGAGGCCGTAGACAGACCCGAGAGTCAGTCCGTTGACCATTTGCTGCAGGAAAATACCGTCCATCACGCACGCTCACACACTTGAAGGCCGCTCAAGGCACTGCTCGCCCCGCCCGGTCGGGCACAACGAGCAGGTCCTGCGGCAACAGAAGAGTCCAGGCCCGCCGAGGTGCGAGCCCGTTAGCATGCCTGTCCTGCCCGAAAGGCAGGACAGGCGCTGTATCTATCTCACTTCTGCTGTTCAAGCTGCTTGTATTTACCGGTCGCGTCCCACTGATACACCACATAGTCGGAGACTTTCAGGTCACCCTTGGCGTCCCAGGACTTCTCGCCCATGACCGTCTTGACCGGGTTGGCCTTGAGCCAGGTCGCAGCCGCCTCGCCCTTGTTGGACTTGGCACCATTGAAACCGGCTGCCAATGCCTGCACCGAGGCGTAGGCATACAGGGTGTAACCTTCAGGCTCGTAACCGGACTTGCGGAATTCATCGACCACAGCCTTGCTGTCAGGCAGCAGACGCGGGTCCGCACCGAAGGTCATGTACACGCCATCCACGTACTGAGGGCCACCAGCGGTGGTCACCAGCTCATCGGTCACGACGCCATCATCGGACATGAACTTGACGTCCTTGAGGCCCTGCTCGCGCAGTTGACGAACCAGAGGGCCAGCCTCCGGGTGCAGACCACCGAAGTAGACAACATCGGCACCCACCGAGCGGATCTTGGTGACCAGGGCGCTGAAGTCTTTTTCACCACGGGTCAGGCCCTCGTACAGGACCTCTTTCACGCCGCGCTTGGCCAGTTGCGCACGGGTTGCATCGGCAAGCCCCTGACCGTAGGTGTCCTTGTCGTGAATAACCGCGATTTTCTTGCCCTTGAGCACGTCGACGATGTAATCGCCGGCGACCACGCCTTGCTGGTCGTCACGTCCGCACATGCGGAACATTTCCTTAAGGCCACGCTCGGTAACAGCCGGGTTGGTGGAGCCCGGAGTGATGGCAATCACGCCTGCATCGCTGTAGACCTCAGAAGCCGGAATGGTGGATGAGGAACAGAAGTGCCCCACAACTCCCACAACCTTGTCCTGATCGACCAGACGGTTGGCGACAGCCACGGCCTGCTTCGGCTCACAGGCATCATCGCCACGGACCAGAACAATCTTCTCCCCGTTGACGCCACCTGCTGCGTTGATCGCATCCGCAGCCGCCTGAGCGCCCTTCATATACTGCTCGCCAAACGATGCGTTGGCACCGGTCATCGGGCCTGCAACGCCAATCTTCACGTCGGCCTGGGCAAACGAAGATACGCCCAATGCAGTTGCCACTGCGATTGCCAGAAAGCCTTTCCTGTAAAACGTATGCGACATGAGTGGTGCTCCTGAGGTTTTTTTAATTAGCACTGCAACTACAAGAGTTGCGTAGAGCAAGGGGCGTGCCATCACTTTTCATTCGGCGAATCGGAATGTCTGTGCAGCCGTCTCGGTACTGACCGGTCCTTGGAAAAGGGCCGTGCAACCGTCTGCAATGCAAAAGGTGCAACCATGGAAAAACATGGCGCAACCCGAACAGACAGAAACGGCGAACCACACACTCCCTGACGTGCAACCCGGCTGTAACCGGTCACGTCACCGAAGTGCACACCCCCAGTGCGCATGCGCTACGAGACGCACCATTTGAGGTTAGTGGAAGCACGGGAAAACGCTGGCAATGATGCACAAACCCGGCCTGCAGGAACCGGCATGGGGCACACCGGCGTGTTACCGGGAGATGTCCGATGCACATCGCTGTCCCGGATTTTCTGCACTCGATGCGGGAACCGTTGGATCATCCGGCAAGTAAAGGGTGACAATGGGAACCCAGCAGGCCGCGAGTGCTCAGAACAGGACATTCGCGAGCCCAACGTTATCGGCTGCTCTGGAGATCCGAATCAATGAGCGGGAGCGCCTTCTCGAATCGCATCGTGCAAAATCTGCTCGATACCGACTTCTACAAGCTCACCATGATGCAGGCGGTACTGCATAACTATCCCAACACCGATGTGGAGTGGGAATTCCGTTGCCGGAACGGCGAGGACCTGCGGCCCTATCTGGCCGAGATCAGGCATCAGATCGAGTTGCTTTGCGAGCTGTCGCTGAGCAGCGAACACCTGGCATTTCTGGAACGCATCACCTTTCTGAAGCCGGATTTCCTCAGGTTCCTGGGGTTGTTCCGCTTCAACACCCGCTATGTGAAGACCAGCATCGAAAACGACGAGTTGTGCATTCGCCTGCACGGTCCGTGGCTGCATGTGATCCTGTTCGAGGTGCCGTTGCTGGCCATCGTCAGCGAAGTCCGCAATCGCCATCGCTACCCGGACATCATGCTCAGCCAGGCGCGGGAACGTCTCTACGACAAGTTCGAGTGGCTGACCAGCAACGCCAGCACGGATGAGCTGGCAGAACTGAAAGTCGCCGACTTCGGCACCCGTCGCCGCTTCTCCTACGGCGTGCAGGAAGCCATCGTGCAGGTGCTCAAACGTGACTTCCCCGGTCAGTTCGTCGGCACCAGCAATGTGCATCTGGCCCGCGAACTGGACCTCAAACCGCTGGGCACCATGGCCCATGAATGGATCATGGCGCATCAGCAACTCGGCCCGCGCCTGATCGACAGCCAGATCGCAGCACTGGACTGCTGGGTTCGCGAGTATCGCGGGCTGCTGGGTATCGCCCTGACCGACTGCATCACCACCGATGCCTTCCTGAGCGACTTCGATCTGTATTTCGCCAAGCTGTTCGACGGCTTGCGCCACGACTCGGGCGATCCGGTGAAGTGGGCTGAAAAATGCATCGCCCACTATCAGAGGCTGGGCATCGATCCGACGAGCAAGACCCTGGTGTTCTCCGACGGCCTGAGCCTGCCCAAGGCACTGGAGATCTTCCGGGCGCTGCGCGGACGCATCAATGTCAGCTTCGGGATCGGCACCAACCTCACAGCCGACATCCCGGGCATTGCACCGATGAACATGGTGCTGAAAATGACTGCCTGCGCCGGGCAACCCGTGGCAAAGATTTCCGATGAGCCAGGCAAGGCGCAGTGCAAGGACCCGAACTTCGTCTCGTATCTGCGACACGTGTTCAAGGTGCCCGCTTTGACTGCCCCTGAAAAACCCGTTTGAATTGTCCCTACTTACGAGGAGTGACTCATGCACGCCGTACAACAGCAGATCGCTGAACAGCTCAATGTCCAGCCACCTTTCGCCGACCACAACGCTTTGCAGACCGAAGTGGCCCGTCGCGTGGACTTCATCAAGGAGTGCCTGCTCAATGCACGGCTCAAGACGCTGGTACTGGGGATCAGCGGTGGCGTCGACTCACTGACCGCAGGCCTGTTGTGCCAGCGCGCCGTCAAGGAGCTGCGCAGCAGCACGGGCGATGACAGCTACCGTTTCGTTGCCGTGCGTCTGCCTTATGTGGTTCAGCATGACGAGCACGAAGCCCAGGCTTCTGTGGACTTCATCGATCCGGACGAGCGTCATACCGTCAATATCGGCGAGAGCGTCAAGGCACTGGCCGCCGAAGTCAGAGCCTTCGATGGCAAACCGGCCAGTACGGTGGACTTCGTGCTCGGCAACACCAAGGCGCGTATCCGCATGGTGGCGCAGTACACCATAGCCGGGGCTTATCAAGGACTGGTGGTGGGGACCGACCACGCGGCAGAAGCAGTGATGGGCTTCTTTACCAAGTTCGGTGACGGCGCCTGCGACCTGGCGCCACTGAGCGGGCTGGTAAAAAACCAGGTACGTGCCATCGCCCGTCACTTCGGCGCACCGGAATCACTGGTCGAGAAAGTGCCGACGGCGGATCTGGAAGACATGGCACCGGGCAAGCCGGACGAAGCTTCCCATGGCGTGACCTACGCCGAGATCGATGCCTTCCTGCACGGCGAGCCCGTGCGTGAAGAAGCGTTCAGGATCATTTGCGACACCTACTCCAAAACCCAGCACAAGCGCGAACTGCCTTATGCGCCGTGAGTACAGATGATGAACCGTGGGAGCGAGCTTGCTCGCGAAGAGGCCGGTACAGTCAGAAGAGATGCATCGCCGCCTTCGCGACCAGGATCGCTCCTGCACATCTGCACCGGCTCGTGAAGCTTACTTCAGCGTAACGGTGCCTTTCATCATGCTGATGTGGCCCGGGAACGAGCAGAAGAACAGGTATTTCTCGGCCGGATCGAGCTTCGATACATCGAAAGTCACCGAGTCCTTTTCACCCGCGCCAATCACCTTGGTGTGAGCGATCACACGTGTGTCGCCTTCCTTCAGGTATTCCTTGTCGATGCCAGCACCCAGGCCGTCAGTGGCGATCGGCTGCGCGTCGGCTTCTTTGCTCAACACCCAGTTATGACCCATTACGTTCTTCGGCAGACTGCCGGAGTGAGTCAGGTTGACGGTGAATGTCTTGCAGCTCTTGTCGATCTCGATGGCTTTGGTGTTGAACATCATCTGATCGGTCGAATCGACGGTGGTAGAGCATTCGGCAGCCAACAACTGACCACTGGCCAACGTCAACAGAGAGATAGCTACAAGCTTGCGAATCATATGAATCTCCAAGGCAGGGTGCTTCATTAAGTTTGATTGAGAGACTGCCCCATTCAGGGCCAGGTTCCAATGACCTGCGTCAACGTGACTCTCAAGGAAGGCTTATCGATCAGCGGCGCAGAATGATACCGGCTATCGCTGTCATCGAAACAATCAAACAGCCAGCCAGCACGTGCCACTCTAAGATCGGCGCATTGCCCCCCATGGAGTGCCTGTCATGCAGCTCAATAGCCTGTTTCGCAGTTTGCTTGCCGCTTACGCCTGTGGCGCCAGCGCCAGTTGTCCACACGATGCCTGCGATCAGGCGCGGCGTGCCGCCCGATAATCGAGTACGCCGCTTAATGAACGATTCACAAGCTTGAGGAATTAATGGCGATGCCCGAATGCGCTTCGCCAAGGGGCATTACGGTCACCCGGACTTCGGGATCATGATTACCGCCACCCAGAATCACGCCGCGCAAGGGTGAGACATCGGAGAAGTCCCGTCCCCAGGCCAGGCTGATGTGTTCCAGCGCCGGTTGAATATTGTTGGTTGGGTCGAAATCGACCCAGCCCGACGCCGGGCAAAATACCGAAACCCAGGCATGGGAAGCGTCAGCCCCGATCAGCCTTGGCTGGCCGGGCGGTGGCTGGGTCAGCAGGTAACCACTGACATAACGCGCCGCCAGCCCCCGGGAGCGCAGGCACGCCAGCATCAGGTGGGCAAAGTCCTGACAGACGCCGCGACGCCGCTCCAGCACCTCCACCAGCGGTGTCGCCACCTGGGTGGCTTCGCCGTCGAAGGTGAATTCCTCGAAGATCTTTTCCATCAAGGCCTGCACACACAGCAGCAGAGGCCTGCCCGGCGGGAAGCAATCCTGCGAGAACTCGACGAACGAGCGCTTGAGATGCACATAAGGCGACTCGAAGCGATAGCGACAGGCATCGAGAATATCGGCCGTCATCCGTTGCGCACTGTAGGTGAGGGCGCTGCGCGTCACTTCCCACTCGGGCGAGAGATTGAAGTCCAGTTCCGGTCGCTTGAGCACTTCCACCCGCAACCGGGCATTGACCTGCAACTCGTCATGAGGACGCTCGAAAGCCAGGCGGGTCAGCGGATTGCCGAAAACATCCAGTTCGTCGCGGCGCGTGGTGGGCGTCGGAAGAATTTCCAGATGCTGCTCGCTGCAACGCTGCCACGGGCTGCTGCGCGGCCACAGATGAGCCAGTTGCTGCGCCAGGGAAACCGGGCTGTCGTACTTGTAATGGGTGTCGTGAAGAATCTGGTAATGGGCACTCATCAAACGGATACCGTACGTTGGCTGACATCATCGACATGGGCGAAGTGGCGCAGAGCAAGGCGGTCGGATACCTGCCCACTGGCATCGCCAATGGTTTGCAGCAGATCCGCCAGCCCTTCCAGCACCGCCTTGAGGCTGCTTTCACCGAACAACGGATTCTCCAGACTGCCAAGGTCGAAACTGGACAGGCGCTGGATCAGTACAGCAAGGCTTCTGTCGCACGGCGCGCCGAAATCGTCGTTCAAACGCCGCAGCGAACGCTCCACCTGCTTGAGCTGGAACAACACGGCATGGGGGTTCTGCTCGTCGAGCAGCAAAAGGTCCAGCACCGGAATCAGATGCGGCACAGCCATGTAGCGCGAACGGTAGGTAATGCTGCTGTTGCCCAGCTCCAGCAACCAGTCCAGCCCCGAGTGATCGGACACCGCCGCAGCCCGCAGAAAAGCAGCCAGGCTGGAGCTGAGAAACCGCAGGCGCTCGATGCGCCGCCCGATCATCAGGAAGCTCCAGCCTTCGTCACGGGTCATGTCGTCCAGGGCAAAACCGGACAAGGCAGCCAGAGACATCACCAGCCGGTTGAGAAAGTCCAGCAACTCACCGAAGTCCGGCTCTCTGGTTTCCAGGCTCGCGGCTTCGCGCTGCAACTCCACCAGGGCCTGCCAGTTCTCCCGGGAAAGCTTGCCCCGCACCTGGGACGCAGCCCACTGCATGCGCTGCAGATTGGAGCGCAGGCTGAACACCCAGTCATCCCCCAGCAAAGCCGTGATCAGCCGGTCGGGCAACTCTTCGCCCTCCTCGGCCTCGGGCAGCAGGTTCAGGCTTTCGGCCAGCCCCACAGAGGCCTGCAAGGCCTGTGGATCATCGCCATCGATATAGCGCGCCAGCATGATCCGCAATAACCGGGCGCTGTCATCGCATCGCTCGCAATAACGGCCGAACCAGTACAGGTTTTCCACAACCCGCGACGGCAGGTACGGGTCGCGACGAATCAGGTCATAGACCCCCAGCGGGCGCTGCCCTTTCCAGGGTTCGCCCAGATGCGAGTAGTGCTCACCCAACACCCAGGTGTCCTTGCTCGCACCGCCACGCTGCATGGAAATCACATCCGCATCGGCTTCGGCAGCCACACGGGTCAGACCGCCCGGCAGCACGCGATAGCCCTCCATACCCGCCACCGCATACACCCGCATGCCAATGGCGCGAGGTTGCAGCCCCTTGCCGTCAGGCTGCAGGACAGGCGCATGGGACAGTTGCGCCAGCTCTTGCGCGACATAAGCGTAAGGCCGTGCCTGCATGCGAGTCGCCAGGGCCTTGCGCTGCTCTTCGTTCAAGTCGCGTCCGAAGACCGGAGCGAATCGCTGTGACGGAAAAGCAGGCTTGATCAGCAACTCGGGAAGCTTCTCCAGCGCCTGGGCCAGAACGGGCGGCTCACCGCACCACCAGGTTGCAACCGAGGGCAGGATCAGGTCTTCGCCAAACAGGTACTGGCTGATTTTCGGCAGAAAACCCAGCAACCCCGGCGACTCCAGAACCCCGCTGCCCAGCGCGTTGGCCACCAGCACATTGCCCCGGCGTACCGCTTCCAGCAGGCCGGGCACACCCAGCGCAGAGTCGGTGCGCAACTCCAGCGGATCGCAGAAATCATCGTCCAGACGCCGCATGATCGCGTGAACCCGGCGCAGGCCGCTGAGGGTCTTGAGATAGACCGTGGCATCGCGCACGGTCAGGTCGCCGCCCTCCACCAGCGGATAACCCAACTGGCGAGCCAGATACAAATGCTCGAAGTAGCTTTCATTGAAACGGCCCGGCGTCAGCAGCACCACCAGCGGCGCTTCGTTGCTGGTGGGAGCCTGACGGGCCAGAGTCTGTTGCAGGGCACCAAAGAACCCCGACAAGTGCCTGACCTGCAGATCGCGGTATGCCTCAGGCAGCGCACGCGCGACGATCTGCCGGTTCTCCAGCGCATAACCGGCCCCCGAAGGTGCCTGCGTGCGGTCGGCAGTGACCCACCAGCGCCCGTCCGGCGTACGCGCCAGGTCCACGGCGTACATGTGCAGGAACGTCCCTTCAGGCGGCTTGACGCCCTGACAGGGCCACAGAAAATTGTTGTGGCCGAACACCAGTTCGGCAGGCAGCAAGCCATTGGCAATGAGGTCTTGCGGCCCATACAGATCGGCCAGCACGGCATTGAGCAGGCGGGCGCGCTGGGCGATGCCTGCCGCAAGATGCTGCCATTCCTCGGCCGGAATGACATGCGGCAGCAGATCCAGCTCCCATGGGCGGTCGGCACCCTTGGGGTCGGCATAGACGTTATAGGTCACGCCGTTTTCCTGGATCTGCCGGGTCAACAGCGCCTGACGCTGGGTCAACTGAGCAGACGTACTGCGCTGCATATACTCGTAAAGGCGCTGCCAGTGCGGCCGGACAGCGCCGCTGGCATCGAGCATCTCGTGGTAAGTCCCCTCGGAAAGCGGGTAACGGTCAAGCAGATCAGGCATGGAGAGCTCGGCAAACAGCATAAGGACTTCAGGTTTAGCGCAGTCAGATGTCACACAGATGTGGACACGTCCGTGTGCATCCAACTGACTGAGCCGTTTTTATCAATGCAGGCGCATATCCAGCGTCATCGGCAATTCATCGCTAATGTTGAGCGACGGAATCTCCAGCTTGCCTGCGGTATGCCCCACCCGGAAAAACCGCGA
This sequence comes from Pseudomonas capsici, assembly GCF_017165765.1. Classification (GTDB taxonomy): domain Bacteria; phylum Pseudomonadota; class Gammaproteobacteria; order Pseudomonadales; family Pseudomonadaceae; genus Aquipseudomonas; species Aquipseudomonas capsici. The sequence continues at coordinate 292,215 of NZ_JAFGZD010000004.1, read as the reverse complement.
GAGGCGTCGGCTTTCCGCTTCGTTGGCGTTGACCGGCAAGGTTTCATAGTTGCGGCCGCCCGGATGGGCGACATGATACTCGCAGCCGCCCAGCGAGCGCTGCATCCAGGTGTCCAGCAGATCGAAGACCAGAGGCGCATGGACGCCAATGGTCGGTTGCAGGCAACTGGCAGGCTGCCAGGCCCGGTAGCGCACGCCCGCGACGAATTCGCCCACTCGTCCGGTAGGCTGCAAAGGCACTGCAATACCGTTGCAGGTCAACATGTAACGTTGCGGGGGCAAACCGTTGATCCGCACCTGCAAACGCTCAAGAGACGAGTCCACATAACGCACCGCGCCACCGCCTGAACCTTCTTCGCCCAGCACATGCCAGGGCTCCAGCGCCTGTCGCAGCTCCAGCTCGATACCGTTGACCGCGTAGTCGCCCACTTTCGGGAAGCGGAACTCCAGATGCGCGGCAAACCATTCGGTCTTCAGTGGATAACCGGCAGCGTTGAGTTCGGCAATCACATCGGCAAAATCCTGCTCGATGAAATACGGCAGCATGAAGCGGTCGTGCAGCTCCGTCCCCCATCGCGCCAGCTTCGCCGGTGCGTAGGGCTCGCGCCAGAAGCGTGCGACCAGTGCCCGCAGCAGCAATTGCTGGGCAAGGCTCATGCGCGCATGGGGCGGCATTTCAAAGGCACGCAGTTCCAGCAGCCCCAGACGACCCGTCGCCCCGTCCGGCGAATACAGCTTGTCGATACAGAACTCGGCGCGATGAGTGTTGCCGGTGACGTCGATCAGCAGATTGCGCAGCAGGCGATCGATCAGCCACGGCGCGACTTCCTCTCCCGGCCTGGGCATTTGCGCAAAGGCGATTTCCATCTCATAGAGCGAATCGTTGCGCGCCTCGTCAATCCGCGGCGCCTGAGACGTCGGGCCGATGAACAGACCGGAAAACAGATACGACAGGGACGGATGGTTGTGCCAATAGCTGATCAGGCTGCGCAGCAGATCGGGCCGACGCAGGAACGGTGAGTCCGTTGGCGTCGCACCGCCGAGCACGAAATGGTTGCCGCCGCCCGTACCGGTATGGCGACCATCGATCATGAACTTCTCGGTGGTCAGGCGCGTCAGGCGTGCCTGCTCGTATAGAAACTCGGTGCGCTCCACCAGTTGATCCCAGGTGGAGGAAGGTTGCACGTTGACCTCGATCACCCCTGGATCCGGCGTAATGCGGAAATTGCTCAGGCGCGGATCGCTCGGCGGCTCGTAGCCTTCCAGCAGAACCGGGCACTGCAGTTCTTCGGCAGTGGCTTCGATCACCGCTACCAGCTCAAGGTATTCCTCAAGCTTTTGCAGCGGCGGCATGAACAGGTACAAACGCCCGCCACGCGCTTCTGCACACAAGGCGGTGCGGGTCAGCCAATCCGCAGACTGATCGATGACCGGTTGTGGTTGATCGGTATCAAGCGGCGCTTCGGAATGTAATTCGTCACGCTCGGGCAGCTCGGGGAAGTCCTGGTTGTGGTCGGTGGGGTGAATGAACGGATATTCCGCAGCCTTGACCCACGGCTGCGAGGCCAGAGGCAACCGATAGCCGAGGGCCGAATCCCCCGGCACCAGACGACAGTGGGTATCGCGCAGATACCAGCGCCCGCTCTGCCAGCGATCACCCGCCGCAGTACGCGCCAGTGGCAGCACCTGGCCGATCACTTTATCCAGGCCCTGCTCGAACACCTTGCGCAAGCGTGCCCGCTCCAGTTCGTCGCTCAGCCGCGAATCCTCGGCGGTGACGTTCACCGGCAACGCGCCTTCGCGCCACAGGTAATAGAGATTGTCTTCGTAGGCCGGGAAGACAAAACGGGTCGGCAGTTTCAGACGTTCGGCAACACTGCTCAGAAAACGTCCGGCCAGCTCGCCGGTCGCGCCGTAATCACGGGTTTCATCGGCAATCAGCGCATCGTTGTTCCAGACCGGCTTGCCATCCTTGCGCCAGAAGCTGTTGAGCGACCAGCGCGGCAGTTGCTCACCCGGATACCACTTGCCCTGGCCAAAATGCACGATGCCCTTGGGGGAGTAATGCTTGCGCATGCGCTGAAACAGCTCGGCCGAGAGCGCCCGCTTGTTCGGCCCCAGAGCAGCGGTGTTCCACTCGCTGCCATCACGATCATCGATGGAAACGAAGGTAGGCTCACCGCCCATGGTCAGGCGCACGTCATCGCGGGCCAGATCGGCATCGATCTGATGCCCGAGGGCCTGAATCTCTTGCCACTGCTCTTCGCTGTACGGTTTGGTGACGCGAGGCGCTTCCCAGACCCGCTCCACAGACATGTCATGGCTGAACTCGGTTTCGCATGGCTCGACCAGCCCGCTGATCGGCGCTGCCGAAGAAGGCTCGGGGCTGCATGCCAGGGGAATATGCCCCTCTCCGGCAAACAACCCGGACGTTGCGTCCAGCCCGACCCAACCGGCCCCCGGCAGATAAACCTCGCACCAGGCATGCAGGTCGGTGAAATCCACATCCGTACCGGACGGTCCGTCCAGCGCCTCGACATCGGCCTTGAGCTGAATGAGGTATCCCGACACGAAACGCGCGGCCAGTCCCAGGTGACGCAGCAACTGCACCAGCAACCAGGCGGAGTCGCGGCAGGAGCCGGAAGCCTTTTCCAGGGTCAACTCCGGGGTCTGCACCCCCGGCTCCATGCGGATCAGGTAATCGATGTCCTGACTCAGACGCTGGTTGAGCCCCACCAGAAAGTCGATGGCGGGTACGGGCTCACGACTGATGCTCGCCAGATAATCGGCAAACCGTGGCGTCAGCGGCAGTTTTTCCAGATACGGGGCCAGCTCGCGCTGCTCCTCACTGGCATAAGAAAACGGAATCTTTTCCGCATAAGGCTCAAGAAAAAAATCGAAGGGGTTGAACACTGCCATCTCGGCAACCAGATCGACCTCGACCCGCAGCTCTCTGGTCTTTTCCGGGAAAACCAGACGCGCCAGATAATTGCCCTGGGGGTCCTGCTGCCAATTGATGAAGTGGTTTTCCGGCAGGACTTTCAGCGAGTACGACAACACACGGGTTCGGCTATGGGCGGCCGGGCGCAGGCGGACAATCTGAGGACCCAATTCAACCGCACGTTCGTAGCGGTAATGCGTGACATGGTGCAAGGCAATATGAATCGACACGGCGTGCCTCCTGCGGCCTGGACGGTCATTGAACCGCGCAAGACTTATGCCATGCGGAACAAAGCCTGCGCCAGCGATATTGAAGTGACTGGATCAGCTAAGCACAGCACCAGGATCGCGCCAATACGGATGAGTGGTGCAAGGGGACGCACAGAAATGAGGCAGCAGGAGCGAATTCATTCGCGAATGAGCGGAGCGCCGCCCGATCCGCTCCCGAGGGGTAATACCGATAACCTGAGGCACAGACAGAACTTGCGGGATGCAGCTTGCTGGCGAAAAGGCCTGTAAACCGGCCAATATTCTGCGTCTTTACGCTGAAGTCGCCAGCAAGCTGCCTCCCACAAAGTGATTCATTGACCTTGACTGCCGAGCAGTTAGCGCGGAACCACTGGCTTGCGGGCAGGCTTCTTGCCCTTCCCGCCCTTGGCCGCTTCCATCCGCTCCTTGGCAGCCTGCTTGTTGCGGGCCAGCGCGGCAGCCTTGGCTTCCTCGCGCTTGTCCCAGGGCTTGCTGCCGTCACTGCCACGTGGCGGCAGGCCGGTGTGCTGGGTCTGGATCAGGTTGGTCTTGCCACCCTTGCCAACCTTGTGGCTGCCAGCCGGCGTCGAGTTCTTGCGACGGGCGCTCTGGTAGCTGTCGGTCGACGGCTGATGCAGCGGAATCAACTGATGCTTGCCAAGGCCGATCAGATCGGCACGGCCCATGCGCTCCAGCGCTTCGCGCAGCATCGGCCAGCCCTTGGGGTCGTGGTAGCGCAGGAACGCCTTGTGCAGACGACGCTGGGCCTCGCTCTTGACGATGGTGACGCCATCGCTCTTGTAGGTGACCTTGCGCAGCGGGTTCTTGCCCGAGTGATACATGGCAGTCGCCGAAGCCATTGGCGACGGATAGAACGCCTGCACCTGATCGGCGCGGAAACCATTGCCCTTGAGCCACAGCGCCAGGTTCATCATGTCTTCATCGGTGGTGCCCGGGTGGGCAGCGATGAAGTAAGGAATCAGGTACTGTTCCTTGCCTGCCTCTTTCGAGTACTTCTCGAACATGCGCTTGAACCGGTCATAGCTGCCGATGCCCGGTTTCATCATCTGGTTGAGCGGACCTTCCTCGGTGTGTTCCGGGGCGATCTTCAGGTAGCCACCCACGTGATGGGTCACCAGTTCCTTGACGTACTCCGGCGACTCGACTGCAAGGTCGTAGCGCAGACCGGATGCGATCAGGATCTTCTTCACGCCCGGCAAGGCACGTGCGCTGCGATACAGCTGGATCAGCGCCGAGTGGTCGGTGTTCAGGTTCGGGCAGATACCGGGGAAAACACAGGACGGCTTGCGGCACGCCGACTCGATTTCCGGGCTTTTGCAGGCGATGCGGTACATGTTGGCAGTCGGGCCGCCCATGTCGGAAATAACACCGGTAAAACCCGGGACCTTGTCGCGAATCTCTTCGATTTCACGAATGATCGAATCTTCGGAACGGTTCTGGATGATCCGCCCTTCGTGCTCGGTGATCGAGCAGAAGGTGCAGCCACCGAAACAGCCGCGCATGATGTTGACCGAAAAACGGATCATGTCGTAGGCCGGGATCTTCTCCTTGCCGTACGCCGGGTGCGGAACACGCGCATAAGGCATGCCGAACACGTAGTCCATTTCTTCGGTAGTCATCGGAATGGGCGGCGGGTTGAACCAGACGTCCACATCGCCATGCTTCTGCACCAGCGCACGGGCGTTGCCCGGGTTGGTTTCCAGATGCAGCACGCGGTTGGCATGGGCATAGAGCACGGCGTCGTTACGGACTTTCTCGACCGAAGGCAGGCGGATGACCGTCTTGTCGCGGGTCATGCGCGGGCTGGCCAGAATCTGCACGACCTTGGCTTCGTTCGGATCTTCAACCGGGCCTTTTTCCTGCTCGATGGCGCAGGCCTGGGTGTCCTGAGTATTCACGTACGGGTTGATGATCTTGTCGATCTTGCCCGGGCGGTCGATACGCGTCGAATCGACTTCGTACCAGCCCTGCGGCGTGTCGCGACGAATGAACGCGGTACCGCGCACATCGGTGATGTCTTCGACTTTCTGGCCATAGGACAGGCGCTGAGCGACTTCGACAATTGCACGCTCGGCGTTGCCGTAGAGCAGGATATCCGCACAGGCGTCGATCAGGATCGAGTTGCGAACCTTGTCCTGCCAGTAATCGTAATGCGCGATGCGGCGCAGCGAAGCCTCGATACCGCCGAGTACGATCGGTACATGTTTGTAGGCTTCCTTGCAGCGCTGGCTGTAGACCAGACTCGCACGGTCAGGACGCTTGCCGGCCAGACCGCCCGGCGTATAGGCGTCGTCGGAGCGGATCTTCTTGTCCGCGGTATAGCGGTTGATCATCGAGTCCATGTTGCCGGCAGCGACACCGAAGAACAGGTTCGGCTCGCCGAGCTTCATGAAGTCGTCTTTCGACTGCCAGTCAGGCTGCGCAATGATCCCGACGCGAAAACCCTGCGCTTCGAGCAGACGGCCAATGATCGCCATACCGAAAGACGGGTGGTCCACATAGGCATCGCCGGTGACGATGATGACATCGCAGGAATCCCAGCCAAGCAGATCCATCTCTTCCCGGCTCATCGGCAGGAAAGGCGCCGGTCCGAAACATTCGGCCCAGTACTTGGGATAGTCAAATAACGGCTTGGCTGCTTGCATGTCAGGACCTACGTTTGCACGTTGGAAAAATCGCGGGCGCGGAATATAGCACAAAAAATGATCAAATCCGACGATGATGGTCGGATTAATCGTTTACCGAAAGACTCAATGCAGGAGCGAATCGTTCGCCCCCACCAGAACCGGCGATCACTCGTCCTCGAAGTTGTAACTGCCGGGTGCCAGATTCTCGAAGCGGGTGTATTTGCCGATGAAGGCAAGGCGCGACGTACCGATCGGGCCGTTACGCTGCTTGCCGATAATGATCTCGGCAATGCCCTTGTGCTCGGTTTCCGGGTGATACACCTCGTCGCGGTACACGAACATGATGACGTCGGCGTCCTGCTCGATCGCTCCGGATTCCCGCAAGTCGGAGTTGATCGGGCGCTTGTTCGGGCGCTGCTCCAGGGAGCGGTTGAGCTGCGAGAGTGCAATGACCGGACAGTTGAACTCCTTGGCCAGGGCTTTCAACGAGCGGGAAATCTCGGAAATCTCGTTGGTCCGGTTGTCACCGCCCGAACCCGGGATCTGCATCAACTGCAGGTAGTCGATCATGATCATGGCGATGTCACCGTGCTCGCGAGCTACACGACGGGTACGGGCACGCATCTCGGACGGGCTGATACCGGCCGTATCGTCGATGAACAGCTTGCGGTCATTGAGCAGGTTCACAGCCGAGGTCAGGCGTGGCCAGTCATCGTCGTCCAGTTGACCGGCACGGACCTTGGACTGGTCGATACGCCCCAGCGAGGAAAGCATACGCATGATCAGCGATTCGCCTGGCATCTCCAGCGAGTAGACCAGTACCACCTTGTCGCTGCGCAGTACCGCGTTTTCCACCAGGTTCATGGCGAAGGTGGTCTTACCCATGGACGGACGACCGGCAACGATGATCAGGTCGGCCGGTTGCAGGCCGCTGGTCTTGTCGTCCAGGTCGGTATAACCGGTGGACAGGCCGGTAATCGCGTTATCGCTGTTGAACAGCGTGTCGATGCGGTCGATGGCCTTGGTCAGCAGGTCATTGACACCCACCGGGCCGCCGGTCTTGGGACGCGCCTCGGCGATCTGGAAGATCTGCCGCTCGGCCTCGTCGAGAATTTCTTCGGCGGTACGGCCTTCCGGGTTGAACGCGCTGTCGGCAATCTCGTTGCTGATGCCGATCAACTGACGCAAGGTCGCCCGCTGGCGAACGATCTGGGCATAAGCCTTGATGTTGGCGACCGACGGCGTGTTTTTCGCCAGTTCACTGAGGTACGCCAGACCACCAACTTGGGAGGTCTGCCCCTCCTTGTCCAGTTGCTCGGACAGGGTCACGACGTCAATCGGGCTGTTCTGATCGGCCAGACGGGCAATGGCGCGGAAGATCAGGCGGTGATCATGCCGATAGAAATCGCCATCGGACACTTGATCGAGCACACGCTCCCAGGCGTTGTTGTCCAGCATCAAGCCACCGAGCACAGCCTGTTCGGCCTCGATGGAATGCGGCGGCACCTTGAGGGCAGCGGTTTGCAGATCGTATTGCTCGGGGGCGGAAATATCGTTCATGGCCACTTGAATTCGAGGTTTACAGAATAGGGCTGGCAGAAAGACAAAAGGCACGACCTGTAAACAGGATCGTGCCCGATGTTAATCCTCTAACGGCAAAGCCGCCAGACGATTGCGTACTGCTTAAGCTGCTACCACGACAACGCGAACGGTCGCTTCAACGTCGCTGTGCAGGTGCACGGCAACGTCGTATTCGCCGACGTTACGGATAGTGCCGTTCGGCAGACGAACTTCGCTTTTTGCAACTTCAACGCCAGAGGCGGTCAGTGCATCAGCGATGTCGTGGGTGCCGATCGAACCGAACAGCTTGCCTTCGTCGCCAGCGGTGGCAGTGATGGTCACTTCCAGCTCAGCCAGTTGGGCAGCGCGAGTTTCGGCAGAAGCCTTTTTCTCTGCAGCCAGTTTTTCCAGCTCGGCACGACGCTCTTCAAACGCAGCCAGGTTGGCAGCGGTTGCAGCGGTTGCTTTGCCGTATGGCAGCAGGTAGTTACGACCGTAGCCGGCCTTAACGTTTACTTTGTCGCCCAGGTTGCCCAGGTTCGCGACTTTTTCCAGAAGGATCAGTTGCATGTGGAAAATCCTCTTAACTTTTAACCTTCACCGTTCGCAGGGCCTTTCCCGGAGTCTTTCGGCTTCCGGCGACCGCGAAAATCAATCAGGCTGTCGACAATGGCTATCACCACGAGCAACGGATAAATCAGCTGCATGAATACCAGCAGCGTTATGTACATCCCCACCAGCCAGAATCTGGCCAGTTGCTTTTCAGCCACCATCCCATGGATCAGGGCCAGCCCGGCGAACAACAACGGTACGCTGCACAGCGGTGTAAGCATCGCCATCTGCGGACCGAAGTTCGGCCCCAGCAGCATGCACACCAACAGCACCGATGTTGGTATCAGCGGGAGTCTCAGGGCACGAAATTCGCGTCCGAAACCACCCGGGTTGTACAGCAACGCTTGCCAGTAACGCCCCAGGATCAGGGTCAGCACTGTAACGATTTGCAGCAACGACGCTATCAGGCCATTGAGTACCGGTGTAATCAGTGCTGCAAGACGCGCTCGCTCCTCTACGTTCAATTGCTCGTAGAGCCCCGTGAGCATTGTCGGAAGGAGTTTCTGCAACTCCTGCGACATCGCTTCGATGGGTTCGCGGAAAACCGTGCCCAGAATCACTGCATACAACATACCCAACGCCACGCTGACCAGCAGCACGCGGACCCAGGACTCGCTGGCACGCAAAACCATTGCCAAACTCAGCGAACCGAACAGCACCATGGCTGTACGCGGCTCACCGAAATACCACCAGGCCAAAGCCGGCAGCAGAGCCCAGGCCAGGACGCCAACGGCATCACTGAACCCGCGTCGCAGGAGCACAAGACTACCTGCAGCAGCACTTAACCAGAACAGCAGCGGCAATGCCGCAGATCCAGCCACCAACAAAGTGGCCTGCATACGGCCGCGCATGATGAATTCAGCCAGGGCGCGCATGCTATCTATCCCTTGTTACGTTTTGTCGACTACCTGGTCTCAGCGGCCGTGGCTGTCGGTGTAGGCCAGCAAGGCCAGGAAGCGGGCGCGCTTGATAGCGGTGGCCAGCTGACGCTGATAACGTGCTTTGGTACCGGTGATACGGCTTGGAACGATTTTGCCGGTCTCGGATACATAAGCTTTCAGAGTGTTGAGATCTTTGTAATCGATCTCTTTCACGTCTTCAGCGGTGAAGCGGCAGAATTTACGACGACGGAAGAAACGTGCCATGTAATAGGCTCCTCAAAAGGTCCGTGGATTACTCGTCAGCGTTATCGCTAACGTCGCTGTTGTCACCGTCATCGCCATCGGCGCTGTCGGAGTGCTCAGGACGGTCACGACGCTCACGGCGCTCACTGCGGTTCTCTTCAGCCTTGAGCATCTCGGACTGGCCAGTTACGGCTTCGTCGCGACGGATGACCAGGTTACGGATCACAGCATCGTTGTAACGGAAGTTGTCTTCCAGCTCGGCCAGGGCCTTGCCAGTGCACTCAACGTTCAGCATCACGTAGTGAGCCTTGTGAACATTGTTGATTGCGTAGGCCAGTTGACGACGGCCCCAGTCTTCCAGGCGGTGGATTTTGCCGCCGTCTTCTTCGATCAGCTTGGTGTAACGCTCAACCATGCCGCCGACTTGCTCGCTTTGATCCGGGTGGACCAAAAAGATAATTTCGTAATGACGCATGAATGCTCCTTACGGGTTGTAGCCTGCCGCCAAAGCGGTCAGACAAGGAGTGAATGACACTGTTAGTCTTGCTCAGGGACAGACACAAGAGCGCCTGCCGTGACAGCAAGGGGCGCAATTGTAGAGAAGGGGAAGGGAAGCTGCAAGGGAAAGAGGAAGCTTCAAGCGGCAAGCCATAAGCTGCAAGCCGCACTCCAACCACTTGCAGCTTGCGCTTGACCCCTACGCCTACTTCTTGGCCGCAGCAGCCTTGACGCTACGCTGACGCATCGCCTCGAACAGGCAGACGCCGGTTGCGACCGAGACGTTCAGGCTGCTGACGCTGCCAGCCATCGGCAGACGTACCAGGTAGTCGCAGTGTTCACGGGTCAGGCGGCGCATGCCTTTGCCTTCGGCACCCATGATCAGGATGGTCGGACCGGTGAGGTCCTGCTGATACAGCTCCTGCTCGGCCTCGCCAGCCGTACCGACAACCCACAGACCGCGCTGCTGGAGCTTTTCCAGACTGCGGGCCAGGTTGGTCACGGCCACCAGCGGAATGACTTCCGCCGCACCGCACGCCACTTTACGTACCGCCGGCGTCAGGGTCGCCGACTTGTCCTTGGGCACGATCACGGCCAGCGCACCGGCCGCATCGGCGGTACGCAGGCATGCGCCGAGGTTATGCGGATCGGTAACGCCATCGAGCACCAGAATCAGCGGCGCACCCTCGGTCCGGTCCAGCAGCTCATCGAGCATCGCTTCGCCCCAGACCTGGCTCGGACTGACATCGGCAACCACGCCCTGATGCACGCCCTCGACCCAGGCGTCCATTTCGCGACGCTCGGCCTGACCGATGGTGACGCGGTTCTGGCCAGCCAGCTCGACGAGCACCTGCACACGAGGGTCGTTCCGGCCTTCAGCCAGCCAGATGTGCTTGACCCGCTTTGGATGGTGACGCAGCAACGCTTCTACAGCATGCACGCCGTAGATTTTTTCCAACTGACTCATGACTTGGCCTTGGGTTTACGCGCTCCGCCACTTTTGGCTGGAGCAGAGCCCGACTTGGACGGACCCTTACGATGTTTACTGGGTTTCGACGCAGTGGAACCGGACTTGTCGGATTTCCCCGACGAAGCCTTGCCACTGGTTTTTGCCTGCTCCAGAAGAGCCTTTTTCATTTCCCGGCTTTTGCGCACTTCGGCATTTTTCGCCGCAGCATCACTGGGACGATAAGCTTCGGATACGGCTTCCTTGGTCGAAGAACCGCGACGCCCGGCAGCCTTGCTCTTCTCGGCAACAGGTGCAGGCGCAGTTTCCTGGCTGCGACGCTTGCGGCCGACCGGCGCACTGGCGGTTTTTTCGGACATTTCGAAGTCGATCTTGCGCTCATCCAGATCGACGCGCATGACCCGCACCTCGACCGTATCGCCCAGGCGGAAGCTGCGACCGCTGCGCTCACCCGCAAGACGGTGATGCACAGGATCGAAGTGGTAGTAGTCATCCGGCAAGGCGGTTACGTGCACCAGACCTTCGACATAGATGTCGGTCAGCTCGACGAACAGACCGAAGCCGGTCACAGCCGTGATCACGCCCGGGAACGACTCGCCTACGCGGTCTTTCATGAACTCGCATTTGAGCCAGTTGACCACATCGCGCGTGGCTTCGTCGGCACGGCGCTCGCTCATGGAGCACTGCTCGCCCAACTGCTCCAGCGTGGCTTCGTCGTAAGGGTAGATACGCGCCTTCGGAATCGTGGCGGCACCGGCACGACGGACATGCGGCGTATCCTGCTTCGAACGGATCACGCTGCGGATGGCACGATGCGTGAGCAGATCGGGATAGCGACGGATCGGCGAAGTGAAGTGCGTGTACGCCTCGTAATTCAGACCGAAGTGACCGTTGTTGTCCGAGCTGTAGACCGCCTGACTCAACGAGCGCAGCATCACGGTCTGGATCAGATGGTAATCCGGGCGATCGCGCACGGTTTCCAGCAACGCCTGATAATCCTTCGGCGTAGGCCCCTCCTTGCCCTTGTGCAACGACAGCCCCAGCTCACCCAGGAAAGCACGCAGCTTTTCCAGACGCTCGGGCGGCGGACCATCGTGAACACGATAGAGCGCAGGGATTTCGTGCTTTTTCAGGAACTCGGCAGTGGCCACGTTCGCAGCCAGCATGCACTCCTCGATCAGCTTGTGAGCATCGTTGCGGGTCGTCGGGCGGATTTCGGCAATCTTGCGCTCGGATCCGAAAACGATCCGGGTTTCCTGAGTCTCGAAATCGATGGCTCCACGCACATGACGCGCGCCCAGCAGCACCTTGTACATCGCATACAGCTGCTTGAGGTGCGGAACCACTTCGGCATATTCGCCACGCAGCGCCTTGGCTTCGGAAGTCTTCGGCTGCTCCAGAATCGTGCTGACCTTGTTGTAGGTCAGGCGCGCATGGGAGTGAATGACGGCTTCGTAGAATACGTAATCGGTCATCTCGCCGGTCTTGGAGATGGTCATCTCGCAAACCATGGCCAGACGGTCGACAAGCGGGTTCAACGAGCACAGGCCGTTGGAAAGCTGCTCCGGCAGCATCGGCACCACACGCTCGGGGAAATACACCGAGTTGCCGCGCACCTGGGATTCTGCATCCAGCGCCGAGCCGATCTTCACGTAGCTCGATACGTCGGCAATCGCCACGTAGAGCGTCCAGCCACCGGAGAACAGGCGCAGCTTGCCGGGCCTGGCTTCACAGTAGACCGCATCGTCGAAGTCGCGGGCGTCTTCACCGTCGATGGTCACGAAAGGCAAGTGGCGCAGATCGACGCGGTTTTCCTTGTCCTTCTCTTCGACTTCCGGCTTGAGCTTCGCCGCTTCCTTGAGTACGGCCTCGGGCCAGACATGGGGAATGTCATAAGTGCGCAACGCGACATCGATCTCCATGCCGGGCGCCATGTAATTGCCCACCACTTCGACCACATCGCCTTGCGGCTGGAAGCGCGGCGTCGGCCAGTGGGTGATTTTCACCTCGACGAACTGACCGATCTTCGCGTTGCTGTTGCGTCCGGGTGTCACCAGCACTTCCTGCTGGATCTTCGGGTTGTCCGGGATAACGAAACCGATGCCGCTTTCTTCGAAATAGCGACCGACAATGGTTTCATGGGCACGGGAGATGACTTCGACAATGACGCCTTCACGGCGACCACGGCGGTCAAGACCCGAAACACGTGCCAGGGCACGGTCGCCATCGAACACCAGACGCATCTGCGCCGGACTCATGAACAGGTCGTCGGAGCCGTCGTCGGGAACCAGGAAGCCGAAACCGTCACGGTGACCGGTAATGCGGCCCAGGATCAGGTCCAGCTTGTCCACCGGCGCGTAGGTTCCGCGGCGGGTGTAGATCAACTGAGCATCGCGCTCCATCGCCCGCAGACGACGACGCAAGGCTTCGAATTGATCCTCGGTGGACAGGCCGAACTCTTCGACCAGTTGCTCGCGACTTGCCGGCGAACCGCGCTCGGCAAGGTGCTGCAGAATCAGCTCACGGCTGGGAATAGGGTTTTCGTATTTTTCCGCTTCACGAGCGGCCTCGGGATCGAGGGACTGCCAATCGGCCATTAGAGAGTTTTCACCTTGTCTATATGTGGGTTAGTTTGGCATACACCTATTGAAACGGGAAATTTCAGACTCACCTGCCCCTCTAAAAAGCCGTCCGGAGGGTGCAAAAAACCATTCCGACCGCCACCTGCGAAATTTTCCAATTATTTTTCACAACAGGGGTTTACAGCTCAAAAGGCGCTCCGTATAGTGCGCGCCATCGACAGGCAAACACTTGTTGATACTGCCCAGATGGTGAAATTGGTAGACACGCCAGCTTCAGGTGCTGGTGGCCGCAAGGCCGTGGAAGTTCGAGTCTTCTTCTGGGCACCAATTCAGAGCTGCAGATTAACTTAATCTACAGGCTCCCACAAAAACCCGCGAAAGCGGGTTTTTGCATTTCAGGGTTTTGATTATTAAAACCAAAACAGGGGTTTACAGATCGAAACGCTCTCCGTATAGTGCGCCCCATCAACGGCGTACAGCGCTGAAGATACTGCCCAGATGGTGAAATTGGTAGACACGCCAGCTTCAGGTGCTGGTGGCCGCAAGGCCGTGGAAGTTCGAGTCTTCTTCTGGGCACCAATTCAAACAAAACCGAGCCTTGTGCTCGGTTTTGTGCTTTTCGGGGTTTGAAAACCCGAAGGAGCGAATTCATTCGCGAAAACAGCCTCGCGAATGAATCCCCCCACACTTACGCCCTGAACTGCCCCAGACTCGCCTTCAACTGTGCAGCCAGACCATTGAGCACCTTGCCGCTGGCCGTAGTCTCAACGACCGCCTTCGCAGCCTGCTCGGCCTGAGCGTGAATCACTTCGACCCGGCCACGTACCGCCTGGGCACCTTCTGCCTGATGCTCTGCCGCCCTGGTAGCCAGACCGATTGCCGCATGCACCTGTTCGACCGACTCCTGGACTGTCTGCTGCAGCTTCGCGCTGTCACGCAGAACCGCCAGCCCTTCCTTGGCCTGCCGCCCGGCAAGACCGATGGCAGCCACCGCTTCCTTGGCTCCGCGCTGCAAGGCACCGATATGCTCCTGGATATCCCCGGTGGAGCTCTGGGTCTTGCTGGCCAGCGCACGAACCTCATCGGCAACCACCGCAAACCCACGCCCGGTCTCGCCGGCGCGAGCCGCTTCGATAGCCGCGTTCAGGGCCAGCAGGTTGGTTTGCTCAGCTATGCCATGAATCACTTCGAGCACGACTTCGATCTGCTCGCTCTGCTGCGCCAGACGCTCGATGACTTTCGACCCGGTCTCCACCTGCCCGGCCAGCGCCTCGATCAACTCCCCCACCTGATTCGAGGTGCGAGTGTTCTCGTCGGTCGCCTGCTTGATGCCAACCACCTGCTGCAAGGCAGCCTGCATGGCATTGCTTTCCGACTGCGCCTCATCGGCCATCTGCTCAAGCGCCTTGAGGCTGGCCGCCACTTCGTCACGCTGCCGCTCGGCCGCCGCATCCGCGCCTGCGTTACGCTGGCTCATCACACCGATTTCAACACCGGTACGCTGAGCCACTTCGCCCGCCTCGCGCACGATCGGCTGCAGCTTGTCGATGAAGCGGTTGACTGCCGCCGACATATCGCCAATTTCGTCATTGCTGTCGAGCCTGACACGCTTGGTCAGATCACCCTCGCCTGCCGCCAGATCATTGAGGGCCGCAATCAGCAGATGCAGTTTGCTGACCACTCGACGCCCCAGCACCACAGCCAGCAACAGCAAAACGCCCAGCCCGACCAGCGCCAGACCGAGACCGATCCTCCAGCGCAGGTCTTCAGCCGCACCCTGAACGGCAAGACTGGTATTGCTGGTCATCGCCGTCGCAGCACTCTGGGCAGATTGCAGCCGGGTACGCAGCGCAGCCGAGCTGTCTTTCGATGCGCTCACCAGACTTTCCGAAACCAGTTGCTCGCCATTGGTGATCAGGGACGCAAAGCGCTTGTCCAGGGCCACCAGGTTTTCCTCGACCGTCGCCGTGGAAACCCCCATGCGCACCTTGCCGATATCCACCCCATTAGGACTGATGGGGGCTTCGATGTAGTAAACCGATGGATCGCTTTTCGCGGCATTCAGGACCTTGTCCATGGCCCGCTCGCCCTCCCCCTTGGCCAGCAACGACTTGATCAAGGGGTTGTCGCGATTCAGATAGCGGGTCAGGTGCTCGCCGGTAGCATCGTCATAGACGACAAACAGCACATTGGGATTGCGCTGCGCACGACGGGCGAATTCGGACAATGTCGGCGTGTCGTTATCCCACATGGCTCGCGGGGCGACCGCTGCCAGCAACTCGGCCATATCGGTAGCCGAGTCCTTGAGACTCTTCTCCAGTGTCGCGCGCAATTGCGCCTGCTCGTCCTTGAGGCGGGTAGACAAGCCGGCACTCAAGCGCTGCCGGGTACTGGCCGAGAGCGCATCGAGACTCGATGTCACCTCGCTACTCGCCCGCTCAAGCTCAGACGACAGATGTTGCGAATCTACCCCCAACCGGGCCGCAAGATCCGCCTCCAGCGCCGTGACGGTGCTCCGGGTAAGAGCGACTGCAACAAGCACCTGCACCAGAATGGCAATGCCAAGCGCGATGAAAACCGGACGCAGCAAGCGGCTGCGCAAAAGAGAGAGCACTGCTGACACGGGAGAATCCCTCCACCATGGGTGACATTAAAACAATGGCACCTTTTCTGACGCTTCTATGTAGCAAGCGCCGTGCCGTTCGGCAAGCACAATCCAGTGCCCGGATACCAAACAGCCAGAAACAAAAAAGGGCCGCAAGATGCGGCCCTTTTCAAACAGCTCAACGAGCCCGATCAGGCAAATGGATGACGCAGAACGATGGTTTCGTTGCGGTCAGGGCCGGTGGAGATGATATCGATAGGCGCGCCTACCAATTCTTCAACACGCTTGATGTAGGCACGAGCATTCTCAGGCAGCTCTGCCAGAGTTTTGGCGCCCAGAGTGGATTCACTCCAGCCTGGCATCTGCTCGTAGACCGGACGCAGACCGTTGTAGCTGTCGGCATCGGTAGGCGCTTCGATGACTGCACCGTCTTCGTTCTCGTAGCCGACACAGATGTTGATGGTTTCCAGACCATCGAGAACGTCCAGCTTGGTCAGGCACAGGCCCGAGATGCTGTTGATCTCGATAGCGCGACGCAGGATGACCGCATCGAACCAGCCGCAACGACGGGCACGACCGGTGGTAGCGCCGAACTCGTGACCACGCTTGGCCAGGAAAGCGCCCACGTCATCGAACAGTTCGGTAGGGAAAGGACCCGAACCTACACGAGTGGTGTAGGCCTTGGTGATGCCCAGGATGTAATCCAGGTACATCGGACCGAAACCCGAACCGGTGGCAATGCCGCCAGCGGTGGTGTTGGAGCTGGTGACGTACGGATAGGTACCGTGGTCGATATCCAGCAGCGAGCCTTGAGCGCCTTCGAACATGATGTCTTTGCCATCGCGACGCATTTCATGCAGCGCAGCGGTGACGTCGAGCATCATCGGCTTGAGCAGGTCAGCGTATTCCATGCACTCGTCGAGCGTCTTCTGGAAGTCGATGGCAGGCTCTTTGTAGTAATTGACCAGCACGAAGTTGTGGTAGTCCAGCAGCTCGCCCAGCTTGGCCGCGAAACGCTCACGATGGAACAGGTCGCCAATGCGCAGGCCGCGACGTGCAACCTTGTCTTCGTAGGCCGGGCCGATACCGCGACCGGTAGTACCGATCTTCAGTTCGCCACGAGCCTTTTCACGAGCCTGATCCAGGGCTACGTGATACGACAGGATCAGCGGGCAGGAAGGGCTGATGCGCAGACGCTCGCGCACTGGAATGCCTTTCTCTTCAAGCTTGACGATTTCGCGCAGCAGCGCGTCGGGTGCAACCACTACACCGTTACCGATCAGGCACTGCACGCCTTCGCGCAGCACACCGGACGGAATCAGGTGCAGGACGGTCTTCTCGCCATCGATCACCAGTGTGTGACCTGCGTTGTGGCCACCCTGATAGCGAACCACAGCGGTCGCATGTTCGGTCAGCAGATCAACGATCTTGCCTTTGCCCTCATCACCCCATTGGGTGCCCAGGACTACGACATTCTTACCCATAACACTTGTCCTCATTCACGCAAACTTGGTGCCGGCGGCGGCCGGCAGGAATACTCAAGAAGCCAGCGGCATTACCTGCCAACGCTCGCCATGCTGAATCAATTGCCGATCGCAATCGGCTTCACGCGCTGCACTCACCTGCTGCCCAGGCAAAGCCTGAACCACACGCTGCCCTTCGCTACGCAACTGGCAAACCTGCTGCCAGAGCGCTGCATCCGTACTGTCCGGCATCCATATACCACCCGATGGCAGTTCGATTTCCGCACGACCCAGTGTCACCAGGGTTTTCAGGTCCGTGGAGAAACCGGTTGCCGGACGGGCGCGACCGAAGTCGGCACCGATATCATCATAACGACCGCCCTGGGCAATCGATTGACCTACGCCCGGTACGAACACCGCAAAGACCACACCCGTATGGTAGTGGTAACCGCGTAGTTCACCGAGATCGAAATACAGAGGCAACTGCGGGAAGCGTGCAGACAGACGATCGGCGATGCTCAGCAGATCGTCCAGCGCAGCCAGCACGGGCGCAGGCGCATTCGCCAGACGCTCGCGCGCAGCAGCCAGAACCTCACGACCGCCACACAGATCGACCAGAGCGCGCAGCATCGCGGCCAGCTCTTGCGGCAGATCGGCCGTCAGGGCAATCACTTCATCGATAGCCTTGCGCTGCAGGGCATCGAACAGTTGCTGCTCGACCTCGCCCGACAGACCGGCAGCACGTGCCAGACCACGGTAGATCCCGACATGCCCCAGGTCCATGTGAACATCGGGCACATCGGCCAGCTGCAGCATCGCCAGCATCAGACTGATGACTTCGACATCGCTGCTCGGGCTTGCGTCGCCATACAACTCGGCGCCCAGTTGAATCGGGCTGCGCGAGGATGACAAGGCACGGGGCTGGGCATGCAGGACACTGCCCGCATAGCAAAGACGGCTTGGCCCTTCACGCTTGAGGGTATGCGCATCGATACGCGCCACCTGTGGCGTGATATCGGCCCGAAAGCCCATCTGCCGTCCCGACTGCGGATCGATCACCTTGAAGGTGCGCAGATCCAGATCGGAGCCGGCTCCGGTGAGCAGGGACTCCAGATATTCGATATGCGGGGTGACGACGAACTCATAGCCCCAGCTCTGGAACAGATCCAACACCTGACGACGCGCTACTTCGATACGCGCCGCTTCTGGTGGCAGTACTTCTTCGATGCCATCTGGTAGCAGCCAGCGGTCAACCGTTGCCATTACGCCATTCCCCTATGATCCGGGTGGCCAGCCATAAGGCAAGCCTTGAGTGAAGCAGAGAGTGATCACCCCGTATTACGGGCACGACAAACGCCCGAGACAGGCCTTGCAGACCACTCTCCTCGAAAAATCTTGCCGCCCGCCGGGTTGGCTGCGGCCAATCAATCGTGCAGACGCAAAAAAGCCGGGAATTTCCCGGCTGCCGCATCATACACACGTTTTACCGTACGATCACCCCACCGGGCGGTTTTGCCGCCCGGCGGGTTGATGAATTACGGCTTGGCTTTTTCCAGGAAGCGGAAGAACTCGCTGCCCGGATCAAGCACCATCACGTCACTCTTGTTCGTGAAGCTTTCGCGGTAGGCACGCAGGCTACGATAGAACGCGTAGAACTCCTGGTCCTGACCATAAGCCTTGGAGTAGATCGCAGCAGCCTGGGCATCGCCGTCACCGCGTGTCTCTTCCGACTCGCGATAGGCTTCAGCCAGCAGCACACGGCGCTGACGATCGGCGTCGGCACGAATACCTTCAGCCAGTTCGTTACCCTTGGCACGATGCTCACGCGCTTCACGCTCACGCTCGGTGCTCATGCGCTCGAAGACGCTGCGGTTGACTTCCTTGGGCAGGTCGATGGCCTTGACCCGGACATCGATCACTTCGATACCCAGCTCTTTCTCGGCCATGCGGTTCAGGGAGCCGGTGATGTCAGCCATCAGTGCGTCACGCTCACCCGACACGACTTCGTGCAGGGTGCGCTTGCCGAACTGGTCGCGCAGGCCGGACTCCAGACGACGCGACAGGCGCTCGTCGGCAATCTGCTTGAGGCCGGAAGTCGCGGTATAGAAACGCTCCGCATCCTTCACGCGCCACTTGGCGTAGGCATCGACCATGACCGCTTTCTTTTCCAGCGTCAGGAAACGCTGGGTAGGCGCATCGAGCGTCAGCAGACGGCCATCGAACTTGCGCACCTGGTTCATGTAGGGAACCTTCACATGAAGACCCGGCGGCACATCGGCCTTCACCACACGACCGAATTGCAGCAGAACCGCACGTTCGGTCTGGGACACGATATAGAGGCTGTTCCAGGCAACGATTGCCAGCACCACGCCAACAATAAGGGTGATCAGCGATTTATTGCTCATCAGCGACTCTCCCTGGTACGTACATCGCGCTGCGGGGTATCGGGCGCTCGCGTGCCGACATCCGTTCCAGTCGCGGATGGACTACCGGAACCCGAAGTATTTCCGGTGCTGCCGCCACGACTGCTTTCGATCATCTTGTCGAGCGGCAGGTAAAGCAGATTGTTCTGACCCTTGTCGCCGGTCACGAGAACCTTGCTGGTGTTGCTGAAGACTTCCTGCATGGTGTCCAGATACAGACGCTGGCGGGTAACTTCAGGAGCCTTGCGGTATTCGGCCACCAGTTTGGTAAAGCGATCAGCCTCACCCTTGGCGCGGGAAACCACTTCATCGCGATAGCCGTTGGCGTCTTCGATGATGCGCTGGGCCTGACCACGGGCTTCCGGAATCACACCATTGGCGTAACTCTCGGCCTGGTTGCGGGCACGCTGCTCGTCTTCACGGGCACGGATCACGTCATCGAAGGCTTCCTGCACTTCACGCGGCGCAGCAGCGCTCTGTACGTTCACCTGAGTAATGGTGATACCGGTGCGATAGGTATCGAGGAAGCGTTGCAGACGCTCCTTGATTTCGCTGGCCATCAACTCACGACCTTCGGTCAGCACCTGATCCATCGCCGTGGAACCCACGACATGGCGCAGCGCACTTTCGGTCGCGTGCTGCAGGCTGATTTCAGGCTGATCGACGTTCAGCACGAAATCCTGCAGGTTGCTGATCTTGTACTGCACGGTCAGCGGCACTTCGACGATGTTTTCGTCTTCGGTCAGCATCTGACCCTGCTTGCTGTAGGCACGTTCGCGAGTCACGTTTTCCATGTACTTGCGATCGAACGGCGGGAAATAGATATTCAGACCCGAACCTACGGTTTCGTAGTATTGGCCGAAACGCAGAACGACAGCCTGCTCCTGCTCATCAACGACGTAGACGGCGTTGTAAAGCCAGAAAGCGAAAAGCACGACAAGGCCGATGCCCAGCAGGCCGAAGCCACCGCCGCCACCCGAACCACTGCCATTACCGTCACCGCTGCGTTTCTTACCGCCGCCGAACAACCCATTCAGGCTTTCCTGCAGCTTACGGAAGGCCTCGTCGAGATCAGGTGGTCCCTTGCGGTCGCCGCCACGGCGTTTTCCACCCCAGGGATCTTGATTATTCGAGTTGCCACCCGGCTCATTCCAAGCCATAGCGCTCTCCATCTGATAAAGCAAAGACGCGCCCACGGCGCGCCAACCAATGCTACAGAATGCCCGTTAAAGCCGTACAATGGCTTTACCGCGCTTTTATTGCAAAGTGTGTTGCTCAATGAACTCCAGTGGCTGCAGTCCTTCGCGACTCACCAGGCGATTGAATTCGACTCGCGGCAGACGAACTGCCAACAGGCTGGCACCTTCTTCGTCATGGTTTTCGCTCTGCACCGCGCCCAACTCAAAAAACTGTGCGCGCAGTCGAGCAAAACGCTGAGGCAAACGCAAGGTGCCGACAAACAAATCGTCACCCAGCAACTCGGCCACAGCCTGCTTGAGCAGATCCAACCCTCGACCGTCACGCGCAGACAACCAGACACGCTGCGGCTTGCCATCGGCATCGCGCTGTATCTGAGGGTCCACGCCTTCCAGCAAATCGAGTTTGTTATACACCTCAAGTATCGGCAAGCCCTCGGCGCCGATCTCTCCCAGCACCGCCATGACCTGTTCGATCTGCGACATGCGGTCAGGCTCATGGGAATCGATGACATGCAGCAGCAGGTCCGAGTTGCTCGACTCTTCGAGCGTCGCCCGGAAAGCCTCGACCAGCTTGTGCGGCAGGTGACGGATGAAACCCACGGTATCGGCCAGAACGATCGGCCCGAGGTCGTCGAGTTCCAGACGACGCAGGGTCGGATCGAGGGTCGCGAACAACTGGTCGGCCGCGAACACTTCGGAATCCGTTACCGCATTGAACAGCGTCGATTTGCCGGCGTTGGTATAACCCACCAGTGAAACCGAAGGGATGTCGGCACGCTTGCGCCCTCTGCGGGCCTGATCGCGCTGACTGCGTACCTTTTCCAAGCGCGCCTTGATCTGCCGCAGGCGAACCCGAAGCAGGCGACGGTCCGTTTCCAGCTGGGTTTCACCCGGCCCACGCAGACCGATACCACCTTTCTGACGCTCAAGGTGAGTCCAGCCACGAACAAGACGGGTACTCATATGCTCAAGCTGGGCCAGTTCGACCTGCAGCTTGCCTTCGTGAGTGCGCGCACGTTGCGCGAAGATGTCCAGAATCAGACCGGTGCGGTCCAGCACGCGACACTCGAATGCACGCTCGAGGTTACGTTCCTGGCTGGGCGAAAGGGTGTGATTGAAAATGACCAGATCGACCTGCTCGGCCTTGACCTGGTCGCGAAGCTCTTCGACCTTGCCTGTACCGATCAGGTATTTGGCCGATGGCCGATGACGCGGCACGTTGATAAACGCGACGGTATCGGCACCAGCCGATACGGCCAGCTCCTGAAACTCCTGCGGATCTTCGCGCGCCTCAGGGTCCTGACCATCCAGGTGAACGAGAATTGCCCGCTCACCACCACTGTGGCGCTCAAAGAACAAGGCAGACTCCTATCAGGCGTTACCTGGCTCAGCGTCACCAGAATCGGAATCGGTAGCGCTAGGCAGGCGAATCGGACGGACAGGAACAACTGTGGAGATTGCGTGCTTGTAGACCATCTGGCTGACAGTGTTTTTCAGCAGGATGACGAACTGGTCAAAAGACTCGATGGTGCCTTGCAGCTTGATGCCGTTAACCAGATAGATCGAAACCCCGACCTTCTCTTTACGTAAGGTATTCAGGTAAGGGTCTTGTAGCGAATGCCCTTTTGACATGTGCCGCACTCCTTTAAGGATCAATAATAATAAAACGAATTCAATTGGCTTGACCGACCACCCCCCAAGGATAGACGGCAATTGCAAGGACTCAGCCCAATATGGAGGCCGATCCCAGGTATTTCAAGGTGCGTGGCAGATTGTCGCGTGCCAGGCTGTCCAACCAGTGCAAATTCTCCCAACTGCGTAACCAGGTGAACTGCCTTTTAGCCAGCTGGCGCGTGGCAATGATGCCCCGTTCCTGCATTTCTTCCCGTGTCAGCTTCCCATCCAGGTGATCCCAGACCTGGCGATAACCGACAGCTCTTATCGATGGCAACCCTGAATGCAGGTCTCCTCTTGAGCGCAAAGCCAGTACTTCGTCCAGAAACCCCTGATCCAGCATTTGCAAAAAGCGTAGCGCGATGCGGTCATGTAACACCTTGCGATCAGCCGGAGCTATCGCGAGACTGGCAACAGTATAGGGCAATTGCTGACGCCCGGACGCTGTGGCTTGAGCAGTTTGCTCAGATTGTTGCTCGCGATGCGCCGTCATGCTCATCCCGCTGACCCGATATACCTCCAGAGCCCTGATCAGACGCTGCGGATCGTTGGGGTGGATACGTGCCGCAGACACCGGGTCCACGGCGGCCAACTGATCATGCAGCGCCTGCCAGCCATGGGCCTTTGCCTGGGCTTCAAGCTCGGCTCGAACCCGGGCATCGGCGGCAGGCATATCGGCAAGCCCGTCCAATAGAGCCTTGAAATACAACATAGTGCCGCCCACCAGCAAAGGAATATTTCCCCGCGCGGTAATTTCGGCCATGGCGGCCAGTGCGTCAGTGCGAAAATCGGAGGCACTGTAGCTTTCGGACGGATCGAGAATATCGATCAGACGGTGGGGAAATTCGGCCAGTTGCTCCCGGGAAGGCTTGGCCGTACCGATATCCATGCCGCGATAGACCAGCGCCGAATCGACGCTGATCAGCTCGCAGGGCAGGACTTTGGTCAGCTCGATGGCAAGATCGGTCTTGCCGGCGGCAGTTGGCCCCATGAGAAAGATGGCCGGAGGCAAAGCATTCATTCAACGACCGCGCAGGAATAATTTGTCCAGGTCGTCCAGCCCCATCTGGGTCCAGGTGGGTCGACCATGGTTGCATTGGCCGCTGCGCTCGGTGTTTTCCATATCGCGCAGCAAGGCATTCATTTCCGGGATGGCCAGACGGCGATTGGCCCGAACCGCGCCATGACACGCCATGGTGCCCAGCAGTTCGTTGATATGCGCCTGTACCCGGTCGCTGGTGCCATATTCCATCAGATCGGCCAGCACATCGCTGACCAGACGGTTCGCCTCGGCCTGCTTGAGCAGGGCCGGAATCTGCCGGATGGCCAGGGTTTCCGGGCCAAGGCGTTGCAACTCGAAGCCCAGTCGCTGGAAGGTCGCGACATGCTCTTCGGCACAATCGGCCTCGCGCTGACTCACCGCCAGCGACTCGGGCACCAGCAACGGCTGCCCGCTCAGACCTTCACTGGCCATGGCGATTTTCAGGCGCTCATACATGATGCGCTCGTGAGCGGCATGCATATCCACCAGCACCAGCCCGTGGGCGTTTTCGGACAGGATATAAATACCCTTGAGCTGCGCCAGCGCGTAACCCAATGGCGGAATGTCGCTCCGGGACTCGGGCAGCGAAGCCGGTGCAGCTTCGGGCAACGGCGCAAAAAACTCGCGATAGGCACTTTGCGCTTCGGCCACGGGCAGTGCGGAAGCCGGACGTGGCGTGTACTGATACTGATAGCCACTGCCCGAACCACCCGAACCACCGGACGCAGGTCGTGCATAAGGCTCGCCCTGAGGCTGCTCCAGCACATTGTTCGCCAGACGCATTTCGCCCTGCGGCCCGAACTCTCCGGCCTGCGGACCGCTGGGACGCTCGACCACGGGTATCGGCGCGCTGGTCAACTGATCGTCGGGGCGCACATCCCCCAGAGCACGATGCAGGGTGCCGTACAGGAAATCATGCACCATGCGCCCGTCACGGAAGCGCACTTCATGCTTGGTCGGGTGAACGTTGACGTCCACGGCAGCCGGATCCAGCTCGAAAAACAGCACGAACGTCGGGTGCCGGCCATTGAACAGCACGTCGCGATACGCCTGACGGACCGCGTGGGCCACCAGCTTGTCGCGCACTGCACGGCCATTGACGAAGAAATACTGAAGATCCGCCTGGCTGCGCGAGAACGTCGGCAAGCCGACCCAACCCCACAGATGCAGGCCATTGCGCTCGATTTCTATCGGCAGCGCCTGCTCCAGGAAGCCCGACCCGCAGACCGCCCCGACACGACGCGCTCGCGCAGTATCGTCATGGGCTTCGTGCAGGCTGAGCACCGTCTTGCCATTGTGGCGAAGGTGGAAAGCGACATCGAAACGCGCCAGCGCCATGCGCTTGATGACTTCCTGCAAGTGATCGAATTCGGTCTTTTCGGCCTTGAGGAACTTGCGACGCGCCGGCGTATTGAAAAACAGATCCCGCACTTCGACCGAAGTACCGACCGGATGCGCAGCAGGCTGCACACGCGGCGCCATGTCGCGGCCTTCGGTTTCGACCTGCCAGGCCTTGTCGGCATCGCGGGTGCGGGAAGTCAGGGTCAGGCGCGCCACGGAACTGATCGACGCCAGTGCCTCTCCCCGGAACCCCAGGCTCATGACCCGCTCGAGGTCTTCCAGCTCGCGAATCTTGCTGGTGGCATGTCGCGCCAGTGCAAGAGGCAGGTCATCGGCAGAAATGCCACTGCCATCATCACGGACTTTCAACAGTTTGATACCGGCCTGCTCGACATCGACATCAATGCGCCGGGCACCGGAATCCAGGCTGTTTTCCAGCAGTTCCTTGATGACCGAAGCCGGGCGCTCGACCACTTCGCCTGCAGCGATCTGGTTGGCCAGTCGCGGGCTGAGCAGCTCGATCCGGGCCGCATTCAAGGCCCCGTTCGCGGTATCGGCCTGCTCGCCGTCGAGAAGAAGGTCACTCATTATTGCGCTGCGACCTCCGTGCTCGGGATGTTCAGGTCCTGGCCGATGCGCAAGGCATCGGTCTTCAGGTTGTTGGCATTGCGCAAGGTCGCCACGCTCATGTCATAACGGGCAGCCACCATCGCCAGGGTTTCCCCGGAGCGCACCACATGGGTACGCGGCCCCTGCGCCAGCTTGCCGTTATCCCTCAGCCAGGCGATGTAAGTACCTTGAGGCGGGTTCTGCTGGAAGAACTGTTTGACGCCCGAGTTGATCGAGCGCGCCAGCGCCTGCTGGTGAGCGGCCGTGGTGAGCTTGTTGGCTTCGTTGGCGTTGGAAATGAAGCCGGTTTCCACCAGGATCGACGGGATGTCTGGAGACTTCAACACCATGAACCCGGCCTGCTCGACACGGGACTTGTGCAGGGACGTCACCCGCCCGATATTGCTCAAGACCTTCTGCCCGACGTTCAGGCTCGACGACAGCGAAGCCGTCATGGACAGGTCCAGCAGCACACCCGCCAGCATCCGGTCCTTGTCATCCAGGCTGACCGCACCGGCACCACCGATCAGGTCGGAACGGTTTTCACTGTCCGCCAGCCAGCGTGCGGTTTCGGAAGTGGCGCCCTTGTCGGACAAGGCAAACACCGAGGCACCAAAGGCTGCCTTTGAAGGTGCGGCGTCGGCGTGAATCGAAACGAAGAGGTCTGCGCCCTTGGCACGAGCGATTTCCGTACGCTTGCGCAGCGGAATGAAATAGTCGCCGGTGCGCGTCAGCTCGGCACGATAGCCCTTTTCACCATTGATCTGACGCTGCAGCTCCTTGGCGATGGACAGCACCACATGTTTCTCCTGCTGCCCTCTGCCGCCGGAAGCACCGGGGTCTTCGCCGCCATGACCGGCATCGATCACGACCACGATATCGCGCTTGCCATTGGGGACGGGGGTCAGCTTGATTTCGGGCTTGGCCGGGCTCACAGGAACGGCGGGGGCCGTATTGGCCACGTTGTCCGGGATGGTCGGGGCCGGATTGGCGTCGGCGGGATTGTCGAACAGGTCCACCACCAGACGGTTGCCGTACTGCTGGTTGGGCGCCAGGGTGAAGCTCTTGGGCGTGACCACCTTCTTCAGGTCGATGACCACCCGCAGGTCCGTTGGAGTACGCTGGGCCGAACGCATGCTGGTGATCGGCGTATTGGCCGTTGCCACGTTCAGGGGCCCGGCGAGGGTCGCGCCATTGATATCGATGACCAGGCGATCAGGCGATGTAAGCGTGAAAACACTGTGCTGGACAGGCCCGGACAGATCGAAAACCAGCCGGGTGTTATCCGGTGCACGCCATAAGCGGACACTTCGTACTTGGGTAGCGGCCAGCGCTTCGACGGCCATGGCCATCACCAGCAGGCCCACTACAGTAACCAGCGCGCGCATGCGCATACCTAACCCCATATCTATTTGAATTCCAAAGCCAAAGCGGCACACCAGGTTTCGCCACGCGAGCCTTGAGGGCTCAATGTTACAGACCGCCCCTGCTCATGCGGCCTAATGGTAATGGTCAGGTCGGGCTTTGGCAAAAAGCCTGTGCCACGCTGGGGCCATTCGATCAGGCAGAGCACATCCCCATCGAAGTAATCCCGCACGCCCATGAACTCCAGTTCTTCCGGATCCACCAGACGATACAGATCGAAGTGAAAGGCGCGTATCGAGCCGATTTCATAGGGTTCGACCAGGGTGAATGTCGGACTCTTGACCGCGCCGGCATGCCCTAGCCCACGGATCAGGCCACGGGAAAGCGTGGTCTTGCCCGCGCCAAGGTCACCTTCGAGAAAAATGACGCCTACACCCTGGGTGACCTGGCCCAGACGCGAGCCGAAGCCCATCATGGCCTCTTCGCCAGTCAAATGCAGCGTTAACTCAGACACGGTTGTAGCTCCTCCAATAACTGACGAATGGCTGGAATTGTATCGCTGGCCGCCAGCCCGCGACCTGAAGCTCCCGCCTGCTCCCCGGCGCGGGCATGCAACCAGACACCAAGACAGGCCGCATCGAATGGCGTCATATGTTGCGCCAGCAGCGCACCGATCAGCCCGGCCAGCACATCGCCCAGACCGGCCGTGGCCATGGCCGGATGACCGCGATCACACAAGGCAAGACGCCCATCGGGATCGGCAATCAGGCTGCCGCTGCCCTTGAGCACACAGACGGTATTGAATTTACGGGCCAGCGCACGAACCGCCGCCGGGCGATCTGCCTGGACTTCACCAGTGCCGATGCCCAACAGCCGCGCAGCCTCACCGGGATGCGGCGTGATGACGCTGTCTGGCGGCAGGCTGACAAAGCCGCCGGCCAGTTGATTCAAGGCATCGGCATCCCAGACCTGAGGTCGCCGGGCAACCGCCGCTGCCGACAACAGACTGCGCCCCCAGCTCGCCTGCCCCAGCCCCGGACCGACCACCAGCACGGCAGCCGGCTCGATCAGGGCCAGCAACTGATTGGCCGAATGAATCGCCGCACTCATGATTTCCGGCACTCTCACCAGCGCCGCAGGCACATGCTCGCTCCGGGTCGCCAGAGTGACCATGCCCGCGCCGCTGCGCAATGCGCTTTCGGCACTCAACAGGGCCGCGCCACCCAAACCATGCTCGCCGCCAATCACCAGAACACGCCCGTACAGCCCCTTGTGAGCGGCCCTGGGACGTGGCGCCAGCGCTGGCAGATTAAATGTATCGAGGCGTTTCGCACTGACCGGCGTCTGCGCGACCAGACTCGAATCCGCCTGCAAATCATCAAAGACCAGCTCACCGACCAGATCCACTGCATCACCGGTAAACAGCCCCAGCTTCAGTCCGATAAAAGTCACGGTCAGTTCGGCACGCACGGCAACCCCGAGGATTCGCCCGGTATCGGCACTCAGACCTGACGGAATATCCACCGCAGCGACCGGCAAGCCACTGGCGTTGATTGCCTTGATCGCAGACAGACAGGGCTCGCGCACTTCGCCGCTCAGTCCCGTACCCAGCAAGGCGTCCAGCACCACGCCGGATAACGCCTGGGCAGACCAGGGCTGAATATCCACTCCCGCGGCAACGGCCTCGCCATGGGCCGTGGCCGCATCCCCCGCCAGTGCGGCAGAATCTCCCACTGCCAGCACCCTCACCCGCCACCCGGCCTTGTGAGCCAGTGACGCCACCAGATACCCGTCACCGGCGTTGTTGCCGCGCCCGGCCAGCACCGTCAGCTCACCCGCCTGCGGCCACTGCCGACGCACCGCTCGCCAGGTCGCATGGGCTGCGCGCTGCATCAATTCCAGACCCGGCGTACCTGCTGCGATCAGTCGGGAATCCAGATCCCGGACCTGATCGGCACTGTACAGCGCGTCGGGTAAATGAGGTTTAGTGTCGAACATGCGTATCCGGGCTCCGATGTCTGGCAGAATTATACGCACCTTGGACCCGGTTTCTCTCTGCGCATGCCTGCTATTACTGCTGAACTTCCAACTTCCGACGACCTCACCAGCCTTGCGCAATCGATCAAGGAGTGGGGCCGTGAGCTGGGCTTTCAACAGGTCGGCATATCGGGGCTCGATCTGGCAGAGCATGAACAGCACCTGGAACGCTGGCTCAAGGCGGGTTACCACGGCGAAATGGACTATATGGCAGCCCACGGCAGCAAACGTTCCCATCCGGATGAGCTGGTGCCGGGCACGTTGCGGGTCGTGTCGCTGCGCATGGATTATCTGCCGGGCGATACCGAAATGGCCCAGCGCCTGACAGAACCGGAAAAAGCCTACGTCTCGCGTTACGCTCTGGGCCGCGATTATCACAAGCTGGTTCGCAAGCGCGTCCAGCAACTGGCCGAACGAATCCAGCAGGCGATCGGGCCATTCGGCTTCAGGGCCTTCGTCGACAGTGCGCCGGTGCTGGAGAAAGCCATCGCCGAACAGGCCGGGCTGGGCTGGATCGGCAAGAACACCCTGGTGCTCAATCGCAAGGCGGGCAGTTTTTTTTTTCTTGGCGAGCTGTTCGTGGACTTGCCGCTACCGGTAGATGCTCCGCACGCGACCGAGCATTGCGGACGCTGCACCGCCTGCCTGGACATCTGCCCGACAGCCGCCTTCGTCGGTCCTTACGTGCTGGATGCCCGACGCTGCATTTCCTACCTGACCATCGAACTCAAGACAGCCATTCCCGAAGAGTTGCGCCCTCTGATCGGCAACCGGGTATTCGGCTGTGACGACTGCCAGATCGTCTGCCCGTGGAACCGCTTCGCCCGTCCGACCGAGCAGAACGACTTCCAGCCACGCCACAACCTGGACAACGCCGGGCTGGCCGAACTCTTTATGTGGGATGAAGAAAAATTCCTCAGCAGCACCGAAGGCTCGCCGCTGCGACGTGCCGGTTACGAACGCTGGCTGCGCAATCTGGCGGTCGGACTGGGCAACGCCCCGTCCACCATCCCCGTCCTCCAAGCCCTGGAAGCGCGCCGCGACTATCCGTCGGAGATGGTGCGCGAACACGTGGAATGGGCGATTGGAAGGCACCAGGCTGCAAGCGGCAAGCTATAAGCTTCAAGCTTCAAGCTTCAAGCTTCAAGCTTCAAGCTGGGACGCTTGCAGCTACTGATCCTTATAGACGAACTTCGGCATTTCCCATTTGAAGCGGATCGCCAGCAAGCGCAGCAGGAGGCCGCCGGAGAGGGTGATCAGGATGCTCTGCTCGGTGGGCAGTTCCAGGTATTGGCACAGCAGAAAGCACCACGCAGCGAGAAAGGACACGCTGGCATAAAGTTCGCGGCGGAAAATCAGGGGGATGTCGTTGCAGAAGATATCCCGCAGGATGCCGCCGAACACGCCGGTGATTACACCGCATACCGAAGCGATCAGCATGCCGTGCCCGGCTTCCAGTGCAGTCATGCAGCCGATCAGGGTGAACGCCACCAGCCCCAGGGCATCGAGGACCAGAAACAGCGAGCGCAGGTGGCGCATCAAGGGGGCGATAAAGATGGTCACCAGCGCCGCCACACTGGTCAGCACCAGGTATTCGGGGTGTTTGACCCAGGTCAGCGGGTAGTGCCCGATCAGCACATCGCGCACCGAACCGCCACCCAGCGCGGTGACACAGGCAATCAGGACAACGCCGAACCAGTCCATGCCACGACGCCCGGCAGACAGGGCACCGGTCATGGCTTCAGCAGTGATGGCTATCAGATAAAGCATCAGCAACATGGCGACTACACCTGCGACAAAGGCGCGCAGTCTAACCAGCGGATCAACGCACTGAAAGAGTGCAGCGAAGTTTATTCGCCGCACTCAAGAGCCCATCCGTTACTTGATGAAGTTCTCGCGATAGAAACGCAGCTCGGCAATCGACTCACGAATGTCGTCCAGTGCCAGGTGGGTGTTGCCTTTCTTGAAGCGCAACTCCGGCGACCAGCGGGCAGCCAGTTCCTTGAGGGTGGAAACGTCGAGGTTGCGGTAGTGGAAGTAGTTTTCCAGGGTCGGCATGTGCCGATACAGGAAACGGCGATCCTGGCAGATGCTGTTGCCGCAGATCGGCGAGCTGCGCTCCGGTACCCATTGCTTGATGAAGTCCAGAGTCTGCGCCTCGGCCTCGGCCATGCTGATGGTACTTTCGCGAACCCGCTGGGTCAGGCCCGAGCCGCCATGTTGACGGGTATTCCACTCGTCCATCCCGGCCAGCGTTTCGTCGCTCTGGTGGATGGCGATCACCGGCCCTTCGGCCAGCGTGTTGAGCTCACTGTCGGTAATGATCGTGGCCATTTCGATGATGACATCGGTGTCCGGGTCCAGGCCGGTCATTTCCAGATCGATCCAGATCAGGTTTTGCTTGTTCTGCATGTGACGACTCCTTGGCTAGGCTTCGCAGTTTAGCTCACCCCGGCGTGCTAGACTCCGCCCGATTCTATGTATGACCCAATCATTCGCTTTATCGACTCGGAACACCCATGGCCAAACGCCAACTCAATCGCCGCCAGAACTGGCGCATCGAAAAGATCCAGGGCGAACGCGCTGCCCGCGCTGCAAAACGCGAGACGCTGGCTCTGGAAACCCTGGAAGGCGGCGATCTCGGCCCCGAGCAGACCGGACTGGTGATCGCTCACTTCGGTGTGCAGGTTGAAGTCGAAGCTCAGGACGGCGAACAACGTGGCCAGGTTTTCCGCTGTCACCTGCGCGCCAACCTGCCAGCGCTGGTGACCGGCGACCAGGTGGTCTGGCGTGCCGGCAATCAGGGTATCGGGGTCATCGTGGCGCAACTGCCTCGCACCACCGAACTCTGCCGCCCGGACACTCGCGGCCAGCTCAAGCCGGTAGCAGCCAACGTCGACCTGATCGTGATCGTTTTCGCGCCGATGCCCGAGCCTCACGCCAACCTGATCGACCGCTATCTGGTAGCCGCCGAACATGCCGGGATTCATCCGCTGCTACTGCTCAACAAGGCCGACCTGATCGACGAGCAGAACGCTCCTGCACTCAATGCCCTGCTGGCGGTATACCGCACTCTGGGTTATCCGGTCATGGAGGTGTCGGCGCATCAGGGCGATGGTATGCAGCAGTTGCAAGCCCGTCTCGACGGCCATATCAGCGTGTTCGTGGGGCAGTCCGGCGTGGGCAAGTCTTCGCTGGTCAACAGCCTGCTGCCGGAAGTCGGCACACGGGTCGGCCCGCTGTCGGAACTGTCCGGCCAAGGCACTCACACCACGACCACCGCGCGCCTGTTCCACTTCCCCCGTGGCGGCGACCTGATCGACTCACCGGGCATTCGCGAGTTTGGCCTGGGCCATGTCAGCCGTGCCGATGTGGAAGCCGGCTTCATCGAGTTCAACGATCTGCTCGGCACCTGCCGCTTCCGCGACTGCAAGCATGACCGCGAACCGGGCTGTGCCCTGCTCAAGGCCCTGGAAGATGGCCGGGTTCAGCAGCAGCGCATGAACAGTTATCGCTCGATCATCGCCAGCCTGCCGCAAGACAGTTACTGAAGCGCACACAAAAACGCCGCGATCATCGCGGCGTTTTTGTATCGGTTGTCACCACTCAGTTTCTGGCTGGTTCAGCCCGTAACTGACCTTCCTCGAAGATATTCAGCTTTTGCCGAATCTCGTGAGGCTGGGCATACGCCTGCGGATCAGGTGGCGTAGTCGTGGATGCTCCCGGGGCGCCGGGGGCTGCTGGAGCCGCCGGTGCCGGAGCCGTCTGTGGCGCGCCGCCGGTGTTCTGGTCACCTTCGATACGCTGCTGGGCCTTCTTGGTCAGCACGACGATATCGATACGACGGTTCACCGGATTGAACGGATGCTCACGGTCATACAGCGCCGAAGAAGCATACCCGACCACTCGGGCGACCTGCGAATCAGGATAACCGCCTGCCACCAGCGCACGACGTGCAGCGTTGGCACGGTTTGCCGACAGCTCCCAGTTGCCGAACTCACCACTGCCCACGTAAGGCTTGGCGTCGGTGTGGCCGCTGATGCTGGTCTTGTTCGGCACCGTGCGAATGGTGTCGGCCATGGCCAGCAGGATGTCCTCGAAGTACGGCTTCAGGCGGGCGCTGCCGGAGTCGAACATGGGCCGGTTATCGGCATCCATGATCTGAATCCGCAAGCCATCCTGCGTGATCTCGAACAGAATCTGATCCTTGAACTTCTGCAGTTGCGGGTTCTCTTCGACCTTGTTCTGCAGCTCTTGCAACAGCATCTCCAGACGCTCCTGCTCGACCTGCTCGGCCTTGGACTCGGAGGTATCCGACTCGATCGGCACGGTATCCGGGGACGGAGTGGTCTTGACCTCGGGGTTGAGCGTCTGGTTGGGCGACATTTCGGGCGAACCGCCCAGATCGATCACATAGGGCGAGCCACTGTCAGTGAAGCCGACCGGGTCCTTGAAGTAACCGGCCACCGCGATCAACTGCTCGGGCGTGGCGGCAGACA
This sequence comes from Pseudomonas capsici, assembly GCF_017165765.1. Lineage (GTDB taxonomy): Bacteria > Pseudomonadota > Gammaproteobacteria > Pseudomonadales > Pseudomonadaceae > Aquipseudomonas > Aquipseudomonas capsici. The sequence continues at coordinate 258,778 of NZ_JAFGZD010000004.1, read as the reverse complement.
GCAGCCACAGCACCAGGAAGAACGCCATCATCGCTGTCGCAAAGTCAGCGAAGGCGATCTTCCAGGCGCCACCGTGGTGACCTCCACCAAAGCGCTTTACGCGCTTGACGATTATCGGCTGATTATTTTCCATGACTTAACGACCGCGAACCGCTTGTTCCAGCTCGCTGAAGCTGGGCCGATGCGCTGGATACAGAACCTTGCGACCGAACTCCACGGCCAGCGAAGGCGGCATGCCGGAAGCCGAAGCCACCAGGGAAGCCTTGATGCACTCGTAGACGTTCATCTCTTCCTTGGCATCGTGCGCCAGGGAAGTGGCCAGCGGGCCGAAGAAGCCATAAGCCGCCAGAATACCGAAGAAAGTACCTACCAGAGCCGCACCTACGTGCATACCGATGGCAGCCTTGTCACCGGAACCCAGGGAAGCCATGGTGATCACGATACCCAGTACCGCTGCCACGATACCGAAACCGGGCATACCGTCGGCGATACCGGTAACGGCATGGGAAGGGTGCTCGAGCTCTTCCTTCATGCTCAACAGTTCCATGTCGAACAGGCCTTCGAGTTCGTGGGGCGCCATGTTGCCCGACGACATGATCCGCAGGTAATCGCAGATGTAGGCCGTCATGCGTGCGTCCTTGAGCACGCCAGGGTACTTGGCGAAGATCGGGCTGGAAGCCGGCTCCTCGATATCCCCTTCAATCGCCATCATGCCTTCGCGGCGGCTCTTGTTGAGAATCTCGTAAACCAGACCAAGCACTTCCAGGTAGTAGGCGTGGGTGAAACGCGTACCGAACATCTGCAAGGATTTCTTGAAGACGTGCATGGTCATATAGCCAGGGTTGGCCTGGAGGAATGCACCCAGGGCCGCACCACCGATGATCAGCACTTCATAGGGCTGAAACAGTGCTGCAATGTGGCCGTGGGATAGAACGTATCCGCCGAGCACGCTCGCGAAAACGACGATGATGCCGATAATTTTAGCCATAGGTAGAAAATACTTATCGAGTCGGGTTCAGGGACATGTGCGGAAACTCTTGTTCTACGTATCGGCCTCATTGGTCCAGACTATAGTCCGTTATTGTGAAAAACCAGTTCGCCATCAGAACAAAGGCTTGAAAAGAGCTGTCCAGCCCTGAAGAATCGCAGCCTGCGCTGCTTAAAAAAATCCAGCCGTAAAGGCCTTAGCAATGTCGACAGCAAGCTCCACGAAGCACTCGATCCCCAAGACCCTGGATGCCTGGATCCGGCATCTGGATGCTGTGGACTTGCCGATCCCGGTGGTGAACCACAATCATGTTCGCGATGCGCTGAAAGACAGCCGCAGCTCGCTGCGCGAAATCGCCGACATGATGCAGGAAAGCCCGGAACTGGTCTTGAGCGTGCTGCGCGAAGCCAACCATAAAAGCCATGGCATGGTGGAGCCGGCCGAAAGCCTGGAGATTGCAATCAACCGGCTGGGGCTGGCCCGTACCGAGGTCCTGCTCGGTCGTCTGCCTGCCAGGGACCCCAAGGACATACCGGCCGCTTTCCGACAGTTGATCCTTATCAGCCAGCATGCCACGCAACAGGCCAACGGCCTGTTCGCCAGTCGCCTCGCCCGCCTCTGGCAGGACATCCACCTGGGCAGCCTGCTATTCCTTTCGCCCTTGTGGCCCATGGCACTTGCGCACCCCAAACTTCTGGAAGACTGGGAAGTACGGGTCATTCACAAGGGCGAGTCCAGCAGCGTGGTCGAGAAAGAGCTGTTCGGCGTCAGCCTGCTGGAACTGTGCCTGGCACTGGCCGAATTCTGGCGCCTGCCGGTCTGGGTCACTCGCGGTTACAAAGTTCTGATCAACGAACGACGCGAGTTGGTCAAATCTCTGCACATCGCTCGGGAAGATCAAGACCCGTTGCGCCAGCAGCAACTCATGGATGCCGACCCGAACCTGCGTCGCTGGCTGAATCAACCGGCCAATACCGTGCTGCTGGGCAACGGCCTGGCGCTGTCCGCCCAACAGGCCTGGAACAGCCCGCATTGCCTGCGCTGGGAACGGCTCGCCAGCCTTTACCTGCAACTGCCGCTGGCGGAAATCCAGCAACAGGCCCATCAGAATGCCGCCAGCAGCGCTCGCATACATGCCGAAGCCGACTTGTGGCATCCGGCCGAATCACTGATCTGGCCCTGGGATGCCCGACGCATCAGACGCGACAACGATGTTGCCCCCCCGCCCTCGGCCGACGCCTTGCAACAGTGGCGCAAGCAGTGCGCCGAATTGCTGGTCGAACCCACGCCGTTCATCAACTCCATGCACCTGACCACAACCGCTCGCGATGCCCTGGTGGCCTGTGGCATGGAGCGGGTCATGCTGCTGATGGCGGACAAGACGGCCAGCGTGGTGCGCGTGCATCTGGCTGGCGGGCTGCCGCCTGAGGTTTCGGGCCTGCAGTTCTCCATAAAAGACAGCACGGTCCTGCAGCGTTTGCTGACCCAGCCGACCCAATTGCGTATCACCCCGACCAACCACGCACAGTTCACGGCGCTGCTGCCTGCCGCTCTGAAAGGCATTTTCAGGGGCGAACACTGGCTGATCCGCTCACTGGGCAACAACGGCAGGGTCCTGCTACTGGTGGTCGCGGACCAAGGTGGAGGTCCATTGTCGGAAATATCCGTTCAGGCATTCGGAAAAACCGCGCAATGCATTGAGCGATCACTGGCTATCTTTAGCCAACGCAAAGCCTGAGGCCTGGCGTACAATTCGCACTTCCCCTTTAAAGGAGGCTGCAAATGTCCGTCTTCACTGGTTTGCCGTTGGTCATCGAGCCACAAGATCTGCTTGAGCGCCTTGACGCCCCGCAACTGATCCTCGTCGATCTGACCAGCAGCGCCCGTTACGAGGCTGGTCATATCCGCGGTGCCCGCTTCGTCGACCCGAAACGTACGCAACTGGGCCAGCCTCCCGCGCCAGGCCTGCTGCCTGCTCATGGGGATCTGGAAAAACTGTTCAGCGAACTCGGTCACAACCCGGATGCCGTCTATGTCGTCTATGACGACGAAGGCGGTGGCTGGGCCGGACGCTTCATCTGGCTGCTGGATGTCATCGGCCAAACTGGCTACCACTATCTGGATGGCGGTGTACTGGCCTGGGAAGCTCAATCCCTGCCGCTGACCACCGATGTACCGGCAGTTGCGAACACGCCCGTGACCCTGACCCTGCATGGCGAGCCCACTGCAACCCGCGAATATCTCCAGTCCCGTCTCGGCGCTGCCGATCTGGCGATCTGGGATGCCCGCGGTCCGACCGAGTATTCGGGAGAAAAAGTCGTGGCAGCCCGAGGCGGCCATATCCCTGGCGCAGTCAACTTCGAGTGGACTGCCGGCATGGACAAGGCCCGCAACCTGCGCATTCGCCAGGACATGCCACAGATTCTGGAAAACCTGGGCATCACTCCCGACAAGGAAGTGATCACCCACTGCCAGACCCACCACCGCTCAGGCTTCACCTATCTGGTGGCCAAGGCTCTGGGCTATCCACGGGTCAAGGCTTACGCCGGATCATGGGGCGAATGGGGCAATCACCCGGACACCCCGATCGAGAAGTGACATCAGCGCCAAACGAGTCGGCTCCCCCTTCAAGCTTTAGGAATATAAATGAAAGAGCGTCTGTTCATCCTTAGTCAGTACCTGCTGCCACACCATCTTCTGTCTCGTCTGGCGGGCTGCGTTGCCGAGTGCCGCGTGCGCTGGTTCAAGAATGCCTTTACTGCGTGGTTCGCCCGTCGCTATCAGGTGGACATGTCTCAGGCCCAGGTCGAAGACCTCACTGCCTACGAGCACTTCAACGACTTCTTCACCCGTGCCCTGAAGCCGGACGCACGCCCGCTGGACACCACTCCGGGTGCCATCCTGTGCCCGGCCGACGGTGCCATCAGCCAGTTGGGCCCTATCGAGCATGGCCGTATCTTCCAGGCCAAGGGCCACAGCTTCAGCGCACTGGAACTGCTGGGTGGCGATCCGAAACTCTCGGCTCCGTTCATGGGTGGCCAGTTTGCGACGGTCTACCTGTCGCCCAAGGACTACCACCGCGTCCATATGCCTCTTGCCGGAACCTTGCGCGAAATGGTCTACGTGCCAGGTCGCCTGTTTTCGGTCAACCAGACCACCGCCGAAAACGTTCCGGAGCTGTTTGCCCGCAATGAGCGCGTCGTCTGCCTGTTCGATACCGAGCGCGGCCCGATGGCCGTGGTACTGGTCGGCGCAATGATCGTTGCCTCGGTGGAAACCGTCTGGGCCGGACTGGTCACACCGCCGAAGCGCGAACTGAAGACCGTGAGCTATGACGAAGCCGCACGCGCGCCCATCCATCTGGAAAAAGGTGCCGAAATGGGCCGTTTCAAGCTGGGTTCCACCGCTATCGTGCTGTTTGGCCCGGATCAGGTGAAATGGGCCGAGGAGCTGACCGCCGGCTCCAAGGTGCAAATGGGACAAGCAATGGCAGCGCCCGTACAGGCCTGAAACATCTCCTGACCTGAAAAGCACAGGCTCCTCGGAACCTGTGCTCGGGCCTGAGCTCCAACGGGAGCAGACAAGTACTGGCATGAGGCCATAAAAGCTGCGAGAACGCTTCGATGCTGTTAAAGTCGCCTTATCGGTGCTGTAGGAAACAGCGCACTTTAATTGACGCTTGCACGATAAATTCACTGCAAAGATGCATGAAATTCGTCAATCGAAGCCACCGTTCGGGCCTTTGAAGTAGCTGGAGTCTGCCTGTCACATGAGTAATTTGAGCTTACCTCTGTTGTTGCGTGCACCCACGCCAACACAGTCGAGCCTGTCATTCTGTGAACCCAATCCCCGCGACCTCAAACGCTGGATCTCCAGCCTGCCCAAAGCAAACATAGGCGAAATGGCCCGCCAGCTCTATCAAGGGCTGTCCGAGCTCAACCAGCTATTGACCCCCAGCGACAATCGCCTGCAAATGCTGGAGCTGCTGCGCCCGGAAGTCTATTTCGTCTGCAGCCATCTGGAACGGCATTTTCTCAATCAGGCCATCGTGCTCGATGAACGCCCGCGCAAGGTCGCCAACCTTTGCCAGGCCCTGCAAAACCATCTGGCCACCGGCTACAAACAGATCATCCAGAGAGTCACGGCGCGCTACAGCAAGGAACGCGCCGACCTGCTCGCCACCGCATTGCAGCGAGCCATGCATGCGCTCAACGGCCCCCTGATCCGCGCCAGCCAATTGTATTGCCCGGTACAGGACGGTCTCTGGCTTGAACTGCATCACATCTATCAGATTGCCCGTCAGTATCAGTTGCACAGCACGCCGGTTAACGAGCCGCTGGGCACTCACACTCGCACCCTGAGCGTCGAGCAGACCTACGCCATTGCCTTGCTGATGGGCTGTTCACGCAGCAACCAGATGCGTCAGTTGAATATCGGCAAGATGGCCGAAGCCCTGGAAGCCTGGAGTGCGCTGGTCACTCTGCAGTCACCCGCCAATGAAAACAGTCTGTTTGCTCTGGACCCCACATCCGACAAACCGCCGCTTTATCGCACCCTGTTTACTGACGAGCAGTTGCCCACGCTGCTGGGGATAAACTCCCTGGGACTAGCCGACGCCCTCAATAACTACCTGGAACTGCCAGCCGATCAGCGTTCGCAGTCCAGAATACTTGTCCCGCCTCGCGTGACCACCGACCTGCTGCAACATCTGGCAGCGGCCTGGGGCAATGTGGCCGAACGAACCTTTCAGCGCACCGCAGGCCAGGGCACGCTCAAGCTGTGCATCGGCATGAGCGCCCTGCACTACTATGTCGGCGGCCAGAAATCCTTCACCGAACAATTACTGCTGCCCGCCGCAAGCAGCGTGGCGGATTTCAGCCTGAAAGTGGTCAACGATAACAGCGACGACCCATGGTCCAACGCCTTCGATACCCATCGCGGCAACACCTCGTCGGTCTTGCTGCCTTTCGAGGAAATCGAATACCAGTCAGTCGATGGCGACAACGAGTCGGCTGCCAACGCACAGAATATCTTTGCCACCTTCGAGCTGAATATCGTCAACCACAGCCCCGGAGGCTATTGTCTGGCATGGCCCCGGGAAGTCCCGCCACAATTGCAGGCCGGTGAACTGGTGGGTATTCAGGATGACGCCGGACAGGGCTGGAGCATCGCCATCGTGCGCTGGGTCAGGCAGGTGCGCAGCGGCGGCACCCAGATGGGCATCGAACTGATCGCCCCGTTTGCGCAACCCTGCGGCATGCAGTTGATACGCGAAGGCCAGAACAGCCAGTATCTGCGCACCCTGATGCTTCCGGAAGTCCGGGCCATGGGCAAGCCGCCGACCGTACTCGCGCCGCGCCTGCCGTTTCAGGAAGGCAGTCAGGTCATGATCAACGTCAATGGCGAAGAACGCCGGGCAGCACTGAACAACCGGCACATCAGCAGCGCCAGCTATAACCAGTTCGAGTACAAGATCTACGATGCGCCCAAGGCCACGGAAAGTGAAAAACCGAAGCCGGGGCAGGAATTCGATTCGTTGTGGAGCTCGCTGTAGCCGCCGCACGCCTCAAGAGGATTGCGACAGCTACGCAGACCGGGCTTGTCAGCCGCGGCCCTCACGGTCACGGAAGCCCAGCAGGTACAGAACCCCGTCCAGACCCAGTGTCGAAATCGCCTGTTTGGCAGACTGCTTGACCAATGGCTTGGCGCGGAACGCGACCCCGAGACCGGCAATCGCCAGCATCGGCAAGTCATTGGCACCGTCACCCACCGCAATCGTCTGCTCCAGGCTCAGACCTTCCTTGTTCGCCAGCTCGCGCAGCAGATCCGCCTTGCGTTGAGCATCGACAACAGGCTCGACCGCCACACCGGTCACCTTGCCATCGACCACTTCCAGCTCGTTGGCGAACACGTAATCGATACCCAGCTTCGCCTGCAACTGCCTGGCAAAGTAAGTGAAACCGCCCGAAAGGATCGCGGTCTTGTAGCCCAGGCGCTTGAGTTCGGCAAACAGGTTTTCAGCGCCTTCGGTCAGGCGCAGGGAAGCACCGATCTCATCCAGCACCTTCACATCCAGCCCCTTGAGCAGCGACAGGCGCTCCTTGAAGCTGGCGCGGAAATCCAGCTCGCCACGCATGGCGCGCTCGGTGATTTCCGAAACCTGCTCACCGACGCCAGCCGCCTTGGCCAGCTCATCGATGACTTCGGCCTCGATCAGGGTCGAGTCCATGTCGAACACGGCCAGACGACGGTTGCGGCGGAACAGCGAGTCCTGCTGGAACGCGATATCGACGTTCAGCTCCTGAGCCACGCTGAGGAATTCTGCCTGCATGGCTTTCGGGTCCGCAGGCTCACCGCGCACGGAGAACTCGATGCAGCCCTTGCCCTTGTCGGCTGGCGTATCGAGAGGCATGCGCCCGGACAGACGATCGATATGGTCGATATTCAGGCCATATTTTGCCGTGATGGAGCTGACACGCTGCAATTGCTCGGCCGTCACCTTGCGGGTCAGCAGGGTCACGATATGCCGCGCCTTGCCCTGCCCGTCGACCCATTGCTGGTAATCCTCTTCGGACACCGCAGTGAAACGCACCTGCTGATCGAGCTTGTAGGCTGTGAACAGGATGTCCTTGAGGACCGAAGAACCCTGTCCGCTATCCGGAATTTCGACCAGGATGCCGAACGACAAGGTGTCGTGGATCACCGCCTGACCGATATCGAGGATGTTCACGCCACCCTGGGCAAGAACGCCGGTGATGGCCGCAGTGAGACCCGGACGGTCGACACCAGTGATGTTAATCAGGACGATTTCGCGCAAGGCGCACCCCAGCAGTGGAAAAAAACCGCATTCTAACCACTTTCTGTGACCGTCGGGCACAGCCAGCGCTTTGCCGCTACTGGGACGGTCGTTATACTGCGCGCAACTTCACCGAAAGAGCCGTGCTCTGTGAACCGGCCCACGCCCGTTAAAACCGATAATTTCTTCCTGCTGATCTTTCGTGCATTGCGCCACCGCCGTGTACCGATAGCTTTGCGTATTGCCAGCCATAACGTGATCCTGGTCGCCTTGGCGCTGGTGATTTACGCCGGCGTGATGGGCCTGCAATTCAAGCAGGCCATGCACGAACAGGCTGACGCACTGGGGCAGGCCCTGACCACGCAGACTGCAACCTCGGCCACCGAGCTGCTGGTGTCCAACGACATCCTCAGCCTCAACGTGCTGCTGGGCAATCTGGTCAAGAACCCGCTGGTGGCCCACGCTGCTATCTATAGCGTCGACAACCGCATTCTTGCGGAGGCCGGGCAACGTCCGAAAAACAGCCTGCTGGGTGAAGCCCAGGGTCTTTATGAAATAAAGATCACTTTCCAGGATGTCATGGCCGGACACCTGCGCATCAGCCTGGACATGACGCAATTCCAGCAGCCCATGACCATCAGCCTGCAAAGCATGGGCATTCTGGCCGGCATCCTGCTCGCACTGGCGCTGACCCTGAGCCTGCGTCTGGGCCGCCATATCTCCACGCCACTGCTGCAACTGCGGATCTGGCTGCGGGATATCGACCCTTACACCCCGGCCACCGACCGCCAGGATGAAATCGGCGATCTGGCACGTCAGCTGCGCTCCTCCTTCGCGCCACCGGTTCCCGAGCCTGAAACGCCACCGGAACCCGAGTACGGCGAAGACGACGATACTTATCTGGAGCCTGAAGACGAGAAACCTGCCCCGTCCTTTTCGGCGCGGGACACCGGTTTCGATGAAACGCCCAAGCCTCGCGTGATTGCGCCTCCCGCTCAGCGTCGCTTCGTGGCCGAAGAAGATGAAGAGGACGAGGAAGATCCGTTTGCCGATCTTCGCGACAACTCCAGCAACACCCCGGCCATTCGCCCGGCTGCCGCATTGTCCACTCCTGGCGAGCCACAGCACAGCGCGGTACTGGCTGTGCAACTGGGTGCTCAGGATCAACTGCGCCGCCTGCCGCGCGCGCGCCTGACCGATCTGCTGCAACGCTATCGCGACTGCCTCGATCAGGCGGCCTCGCTGTATGACAGCGAGCTGCACACCCTGAATGACGGCAGCACGCTGATGCTGTTCCACAGCCAGGAAAGCGGTGAGGATTACCTGACCAATGCGATCTGCTGTGGCGAACTGCTGCGCGCCTTGAGCCATGCCTTGCAGATCGAAGTCGCCGACAGCGGCATTACCCTGCAATTGCAGCTGGGCCTGACGCTGGGTGAAGGTCTGTCCGGCCTGAGCCAGATCGATCTGCTGCTGACCGAAACCGCCCAGGATGCACTGGCGCTGTCCCAGCACAGCCGCAACCTGCTGCTGGTGGAGCGCAAGATCAACGACGACACCCTGATCCGCCAACGCGCCCGCATCCGCCCGATCGCAAGCCCGGAAGGTGCCTGCTGCGTCGAACGCCTGATGGAGCCTTACCCGTCCATGCTGGAACGCCAGCTGGCGCGGATGCATGAGACGCACAAGGCCTGAACTCGGCCTCTGCAGGAGCGGATTTATCCGCGAGACGGCAATAGAAACGATATATCTCTATCGGATGTATCGGCCCCTCGCGAATGAATCCGCTCCCACCGGAAATCACACCCGCTCGCAGGACTTATCCGCGAGTGGCCCGCCCATCCGAAGAAAACCCGGATTGGAGCCAACAAAAAGCCCGCATCGCTGCGGGCTTTTTTGTGGCTCAGTACTTAGAAGCGGAACACTTCAAGGTCTGTGCGTATCGGTGAAGCCATCGGGATCTTCGGCTTATCGGGCTCCTTGGCTTTCACAACCGGAGCTTTCTTGGGCTCATCGACGACCTGCCAAGCTATCGGCTTGACCGCCATGCTCACCTGATCGGCCAGACGCTGCAGCAAGAGACCCTGCGCCCGGACCTGATCGGCAGAACCACCGGTGTGGACCTCTTCGAGGTGGACCAGACGGCTGTCACGAACATTGCCCTTGCGGTCCAGCAAACGCCATTGTGCATCGAGCACAGCGGGCTGTTTGGCTCCCGAATCCAGGCGGGTGATCGACAACACGATCTGGACATCAGGCTTGAAGTTCGCAACGGCAGGGGCCAGTACGACACGTTGACTGTCCAGCTTCCAGGCCAGTTGACGCAGCAGAAGCTGGTCAATGTCCGAGGAAAGGTTACCGGCCCAGCGGCCGTCGGATGAAGCCGTCAGCGTACCGTCAGGCTGACGTTGCAACAGGGTTTCACGCTGCAGATAGTCGGCAACTGAAACCGGACCCAGCAAAACGGCAAGCCCGGTGCTCTGCTTCGGCTGGCCCGGGTCACCACTATCGAGCTGATAGAGCGCCATTGGCTGGTGCATGCTGCAACCAGCCAGACCTAAAACGCCCGTTATCAACAAGATAAAGGGAAGGCGTAGAAAATTCATCGTCCCATCCAGGTGGCCACCACGGGCGGCCACAGTGTAGATACTTATAGGCTCGTACAGGCACTAAGCCATGCCGAGACCGCAAGACACCATATCATCCGTGAATATTCGCCATGACTCCAGCGATTATGCGTCGATCTTCATGGCAAAACGAAGACCGCTGGCTCTAAATGAATATTCCTAGCTGTTTTCCACCAACAAGGTATCCACACGCTGGAAGCCTCTTGGCAGTTTGTTCCCTCGTCGTCCACGTTCTCCTTTGTAATGTTCCAGGTCATCGGCCTTGAGCGACAGGGTGCGTTTGCCGGCCTGAAGCACCAGCGTAGCGCCTTGCGGGATTACCGCCAGATCTGTCACGTACTCTTCCCGGCTCGCCACACGCTCGCCCGGAATACCAATGATCTTGTTGCCCTTGCCTTTGCCCAGTTGCGGCAAATCGCTGATTCTGAACACCAGCAACCGACCTTCAGTGGTCACAGCGGCCAGCCAGTTCTGCTCCCGATCGGCCACAGGCCGCGGCAGGATGACTTTTGCGCCTGTCGGCAGGCTCAAAAGTGCCTTGCCAGCCTTGTTCTTGGCTTGCAGGTCTTCACCTTTTACCACAAAACCGTAACCGGCATCGGAAGCGATTACATACAGCGACTCGTCATCGGGCAGCAGTACGCACTCGAAGGTCGCGCCTGGCGGTGGTTGCAGCCTGCCAGTCAACGGCTCGCCCTGACCGCGAGCGTTGGGTAACCCCTGGGTCCCGCTAACAGGCACAGAATAACTGCGTCCGGTCGAGTCGATAAAAACCGCAAACTGGTTGGATCGTCCGATGGCCGATGCCTTAAAGCCATCACCTGCTTTATAGGAAAGCCCCGTGGCGTCGACATCATGGCCCTTGGCGCAACGCACCCAGCCTTTTTCGGACAATACGACCGTTACCGGCTCGGTCGGCATCAGCTCGTTTTCGGACAGTGCCTTGGCTTCAGCCCGCGCAACGATAGGCGAACGGCGGTCATCGCCATAGGTTTCGGCATCGGCAATCAGCTCGGCACGCACCAACTTGCGCAGCTTGGATTCACTGCCCAGCAGAGCCTGAAGCTTGGCCTGTTCCTTGAGCAATGCTTCCTGCTCGCTGCGCAGCTTCATCTCTTCCAGACGCGCCAACTGACGCAGACGGGTATCGAGGATGTAGTCGGCCTGGATTTCCGAGAGGCCGAAGCGGGCGATCAGTTCGGCACGCGGGTGTTCGGCAGTACGGATGATGTGGATTACTTCATCCAGATTCAGATACGCCGTGAGCAAACCGTCCAACAGGTGCAGGCGATGCTCGACCTTGTCGAGGCGGTACTGCAGGCGACGACGCACGGTAGCGATACGGAATGTCAGCCACTCGTTGAGCAGTGTTTTCAGGTTCTTGAGCTGCGGCTTGCCGTCCAGGCCGATGATGTTGATGTTCACCCGATAGCTGGATTCCAGATCGGTAGTGGCGAACAGATGCTGCATCAGTTCGTCGACTTCAACCCGGTTGGAGCGCGGGATAATGACGATACGGCAAGGGTTTTCGTGATCGGATTCGTCGCGCAGGTCGGCCACCATCGGCAGCTTCTTGGCCTGCATCTGGGCAGCGATCTGTTCCAGCACCTTGGCACCGGACACCTGATGCGGCAGCGCGGTGACCACGATGTCACCATCTTCGACGCGGTATACGGCACGCATGCGCACCGAGCCGCGGCCGGTTTCGTAGATCTTCAGCAAGTCGGCCTGTGGCGTGATGACTTCCGCTTCGGTCGGATAATCCGGGCCTTTGACGTGTCCGCACAGGTCTTCGATGCTGGCCTTGGGATCATCGAGCAGATGCACACAGGCGCTGGCCACTTCCCGCAGGTTGTGTGGCGGTACGTCGGTGGCCATGCCCACGGCGATGCCGGTGGTGCCATTGAGCAGGATATTCGGCAAACGCGCCGGCAAGACGGCAGGTTCATCCAGGGTTCCGTCGAAGTTCGGCACCCAGTCCACAGTGCCCTGGCCCAGTTCGCTGAGCAGCACTTCGGAATAACGCGACAGCCTGGCTTCGGTGTAGCGCATGGCCGCGAACGATTTGGGATCGTCCGGCGCACCCCAGTTGCCCTGCCCGTCCACTAGCGTATAGCGATAGCTGAACGGCTGAGCCATCAGGACCATGGCTTCGTAGCAGGCCGAGTCGCCGTGTGGGTGAAACTTGCCGAGCACGTCGCCCACGGTACGAGCGGACTTCTTGTGCTTGGAGTCGGCACCGAGGCCCAACTCGCTCATGGCGTAGACAATGCGTCGCTGTACAGGCTTGAGGCCATCACCGATATGCGGCAAGGCACGATCCATGATGACGTACATGGAGTAGTTGAGGTAGGCCTGTTCGGTGAAGTCAGCCAGTGATCGGCGTTCTACGCCATCCAGGCTGAGGTCAAGGGAGTCGCTCATGCGGGCCTCATCATTTTGTCGTCTGACGCAGCAGCAAGGTGCCGCCGCGCTGGGTAAATTCGAGTTGTTTCATTGCGCTCATGCCAAGCAATATCTGCTCGCCATCAAGGCCGGGGGCCACAATGGCGCGCACGTTGCGCAGGGTGATATCACCCACTTGCAGGCTGTCGAGCATGGCCCGATAGCCGCGGCTTTCGCCATTGGCAGTGCTCACCATGACCGGCACGCCTCGCGACAGGTTCAGTGCGTCGGCCACTTCAGCCGGTATCGCCACATCGGTTGCCCCGGTATCGACCATGAACTCGACCGTCTGGCCATTGATCCGACCGGTACTGACGAAGTGTCCGCGGCGGTCAGCCAGCAGTTGCACTTCTATATAACCCTCGCCGTGTTGCGAAACGACCTGAGTATTGGGATTCTGCTGCCGCTCTTCCCAGTCGCCGAAAAAGCGCGTGGCCAGAAAAAGCCCTGCGCCCCAGGCCAGGAACAGCAGCACCTTGCCCGCACGCCTGCCGGGAAGCGGCTGGCTCATTGCCCGGCGCTCCAGCCACCGGCAGGAGCCGCAAAGCGCCAGACAATCGGGCGTTTCTCGCCATCGGCCCGGGCACCGAAATTGTTGTCGATACCGATCCAGGCTCCGGTTGCATCGACTACCAGCGCTTCGGTCAGGCCGTAGGGCTGGTCGTAGAGACGCTCAGGCAGCAAAGCTTCTTTGGCGAACGACCAGCAATGCTCGACCTCACCGGTTTCCAGAGTGCGGCGACAGACCTGATAGACCGAGCGCTCCAGGGTGAACAGCTTGCCGTTGAACAGCGAAATATCCGAGAAATCCTTTGTGGATAACTTGTCGCCCTTCAACTGCGGTGGCGGTGCTGCCTGACCCGGATCGACAAGCAGCACACAGCTCTTCCCGCAGCTCCACTTGCCCTTTTCACGCTGGACCAGCAGCAGCCCGCGACTCTCGCGCTCGGCAGCCAGCCAGACCTTGTCGCCAGCCGCACTGACAGCGATACCTTCAAAGATGGCGTTGAAATGCTGCAGCATGCCCCGTGCGCGGGCCTGATTTACCAGAGCCGCAGGCAGATCGAGCCAGACAGGATCACCGGTGACCGGCACTTTCAGAACGGTGCCATGCGCTTCGCTGACCAGATACCGGTTCCCTTCGGCGTCACAGCTCACGCCCTCGAAATCCATGCTGCCACCCCGTATCACCGACGACAGGCTGGCCAGCGAACGCAGGTTCAGCGGCAGATAGCTGACCGGCTCAGGCACGACCATGGTGTGAGGTTCGGCAACCCAGGTCTTGTTCGTGATATCGAGGCTGTAAAGCAGGTTGTCGTCACGATCCGAGACCGTCCACAGCCGACCGTTGCACATCGCCAGACCCGAAAGATTGCCGCCGACCATACCGTCTACCGGATGCTCGGACACCAGTGTCAGCTCTTCGGGGGGCGCGGCAAAGGCCGGTGCAACGACCAGCATCAGGGCGGCCAGCCAGCTTCTTGTCAAACCAGAACCTCGGCAAGGTTGCCCTTGGATTCAAGCCAGGACTTGCGGTCACCGGCGCGCTTCTTGGCCAGCAGCATATCCATGATTTCCGAGGTCGCGGCGAAGTCATCCAGCGTGAGTTGCACCAGACGCCGGGTGTTCGGGTCCATGGTGGTTTCACGCAGTTGCGGCGGGTTCATCTCGCCCAGCCCCTTGAATCGGGTGACCTGTGGCTTGCCGCGCTTCTTCTCGGCGACCAGACGATCCAGAATGCCGTCGCGCTCGCTTTCATCCAGGGCGTAGAAGATTTCCTTGCCCAGATCGATGCGGTACAGCGGTGGCATGGCGACATACACGTGGCCGGCATCCACCAGCGGGCGGAAGTGCTGGACGAACAGCGCACACAGCAGGGTTGCGATGTGCAGACCGTCCGAGTCGGCATCGGCGAGGATGCAGATCTTGCCGTAACGCAACTGGCTGATATCGGCAGCCCCCGGATCGACACCGATGGCGACCGCGATATTGTGGACTTCCTGGCTGGCAAGCACTTCGCCGCCATCGACTTCCCAGGTATTGAGGATCTTGCCGCGCAACGGCAGGATCGCCTGAAACTCCTTGTCACGCGCCTGCTTGGCCGAACCACCGGCAGAATCACCTTCCACCAGGAACAGCTCGGAACGCGCCGGATCCTGTCCGGCACAGTCGGCCAGTTTGCCGGGCAGTGCAGGCCCCTGGGTGATGCGCTTGCGCTCGACTTTCTTGCTGGCCTTGAGACGACGACCGGCGTTGTTGATCGCCAGGTCCGCCAGTTGCAGGCCCAGCTCGGAGTGGGTGTTCAGCCACAGGCTGAAAGCATCTTTCACAACGCCCGACACGAATGCAGCCGCTTCACGGGATGACAGACGCTCTTTGGTCTGGCCGGAGAACTGCGGCTCCTGCATTTTCATCGAGAGCACGAAGGCAATCCGCTCCCAGACGTCTTCCGGTGCCAGCTTCACGCCACGCGGCAGCAAATTGCGGAATTCACAGAACTCGCGCATCGCGTCCAGCAGGCCCTGGCGCAGGCCATTGACATGGGTACCGCCCTGAGCAGTCGGGATCAGGTTGACGTAGCTTTCCTGAACACTGTCGCCACCCTCGGGCAGCCAGAGCAGAGCCCAGTCCACGGCTTCCTTGTTACCTGCAAAGCTGCCACAGAACGGTTCGTCCGGCAGGCGCAGGAACTCGCTGACCGAATCCTGGAGGTAGGAGCGCAGACCGTCTTCGTAATGCCACTCGACCTTTTCGCCGGTGGATTTGTCCTCGAAACTGACCAGCAACCCCGGACAGAGCACAGCCTTGGCCTTGAGCACATGCTTGAGGCGGCTGACGGAGAATTTGGGGCTGTCGAAATACTTGGGGTCCGGCGCGAAATACACGCTGGTGCCGGTATTGCGCTTGCCAACCGTACCGACAACCGTCAGTTCCGAAGCCTTGAAGCCGTCGGCAAAGGTCATTTCGTATTCATTGCCATCGCGCTTGACCCGGACCCGGACCTGGGTCGAGAGCGCGTTGACTACGGAAATCCCCACACCGTGCAGACCGCCGGAGAACTGATAGTTCTTGTTGGAGAACTTGCCACCGGCATGCAGCTTGGTGAGGATCAGTTCGACACCGGAGACCCCCTCTTCGGGGTGAATGTCCACCGGCATGCCGCGACCGTCGTCGGACACTTCCAGAGAGTTGTCGGCATGCAGGATCACCTGGACCGATCTGGCATGCCCGGCCAGCGCTTCGTCGACACTGTTGTCGATCACTTCCTGGGCAAGGTGATTCGGCCGTGCGGTATCGGTGTACATGCCCGGACGTTTACGAACCGGGTCGAGGCCCGAGAGGACTTCGATGGCGTCTGCGTTATAAGAGCTAGCGCTGGGATTGGCCATGGGTTCTCATCATCAATAATTCATGGGTACTTGGGAGCCGATCGGTCGGTGCTCCGCTCACAGGCGAATGTACTGCCCTTTGGAGCACCGCCCGATTCGCCCCTGCGGTTACAACCCGGATATATCAACTGCCCGCAAAAGATCAGGCGCAAATCCGGCAAAACTCAGCAAAGCCGGCATCTGCCCGGCAAAGCCTTGATAACTGTGGTCGCCACCGGCCTGGATACGCAGGGCGCAGGCCTGGTAGAACGACTCGGCGCGTCGGTAGTCCAGGGTTTCATCGCCGGTCTGCAGCCATACCTGGATACGCTCCGGGTCCTGTGGAGCAGGCACTTCAAGCTCCGCCAGGGCGGTTATGTGATCCTGTGTCAATTGCCAGCGCTCACCGGTATACATGTTCTGCTGGATACCGAGGTAGCCGTCGAACAACTGGTGCGGATTGACCGCCGGATTGATCAGAACCGCCTTGAGGCCGTGCCGATGCGCCAAATGAGTCGCATAGTAGCCGCCGAGCGAGCTGCCGACCAGCAAAGGCCGCCCAAGCGCCTGTATCGCGGCCTCAAGCTGAACCATGGCCTGACGCGGATGGTGATGCAGTTCGGGAACGCGCAACTGCTCGCCCAGCCCCAGGGAGTCCATCAGGGCAATCAACTGACAAGCCTTTTTCGACAGGGCCGAGCTGTTCAGGCCGTGAATGTACAGCAATGCTGGTG
Source organism: Pseudomonas capsici (assembly GCF_017165765.1). Lineage (GTDB taxonomy): Bacteria > Pseudomonadota > Gammaproteobacteria > Pseudomonadales > Pseudomonadaceae > Aquipseudomonas > Aquipseudomonas capsici. The sequence continues at coordinate 241,820 of NZ_JAFGZD010000004.1, read as the reverse complement.
TGTCACTGGTCAAGCCGTCTCTCCCGAGCCCGGAACAAAGCCGCGTAGTTTACAGGGATAAATGGCTCAAGGCCTCATGGGAATTCATGGTCCGACAAGGATCAATAGCCGGTCCCGCCATAATCGACTTCGAACTGCATGCCGACTACACGGGAAACGCCGGTTTCGAGCTGTCCGTCATCGTGCAGACGCAGCCAGCGATAGCCCGGCGCAGCCGTATCAAGAGTGAAATCCACCTGGCCCGGTGCGAACTGGATACAGGTCGACGGCGAAGCCAATAGCCTCACGCCATTACGCTGCTGATCGAACTCCTGATGCACATGCCCCCAGAGAACGGCACGCACCTGGGGAAAACGGTCCAGCACCGCGAACAGCGCGTCGGCATTGCGCAAGCCGATGGGCGCCATCCATTCGCAGCCGATAGGCACAGGATGATGGTGCAGGCAAACCAGATGATGACGATCGGGAGCCTCGCTCAGGGATTGCTCCAGCAATTGCAGTTGCTGCTCCTGCAGGAAACCGGGCACCGAACCGGGGACTGCCGAATCCAGAAGCGTCACGCGCCACTGACCGGCATCGACCACGGGCTGCTGCAAATCACTGTCCTGTGAGGCATGGGCCATTTGCGGCAATTCGTCGTGATTGCCGGGAAACCAGCGCACAGGTGCCGCAATCTGCCCGCTGAGCCGACGAAAGGCCTGATAGGACTGCACGCTGCCATCCTGGGAAATATCGCCACTGGCAATCACAAGATCGATGCCCGCCTGTTCGGCAAGCACAAGATCGACGACCTTCTCCAGGCTGTCACGGGTGTTCATGCCCAGCAACGTGCCGTCCGCCTCGGCGAACAGGTGACTGTCGGATAGTTGCACCACTAAAACTGACGATGATCGGGATGCGCTCGGCAAGGCCGTCTCCTTGAGCGAATTCAGCGCGATTATGAGATGCGGGAGAAGACAGGTAAATCGGGAAAGTGTGCCTGGATCACATTTGAGCGAGCGGCGAGGTCAGCGTACCGCTTCAAACTCATGGCCGCACGCCAGACAATGGCTCAGCCATTCACCCAGAAAGAGATTGAGCTGGGCCTTTTCGTCAGGCTGGTGCATGTCGGCATTGGGATACGGATAGATCCCCCGGAAGCGTCGTGCATGCTCGGCACCGATCACCTCGGCCATCCGCGCATCGTGATAGACCTGAACCTCCAGGCGCGGCACCGGCAGCCAGGGCAGGCTGTGCTCCTGGCGAACCTGCAGGGTCGTGGTGTACGGGCAGTCGAGAAGCACTTCGACCGCCAGCACACCGAGCATCTGGTCGCCCTGGGTCACCGCCACCCGGCGCGAGCTTTTCTGGGTACGCATATCGGGAAGCAGACGCATCAAGCGCGCGTAGTTGGCCTCGCACGCCGCCTGTAGCCCGGCAAGATCGACACGGTAGCGCTCGCGCAAAAGATTCACGACCATAGCCCCCTTATTTCCGTACGGTTCAACGCCAGCCATTGCAAGGCTATGATCGTTGCCGCATTCATGATTCGGCCATCAGCCACAGCCTGGATCGCATCGTCGAACGACCAGACCGTCACGCGGATATCCTCATTCTCGGACTCAAGCCCGTGCAGGCCGCCCGCCCCCTGACTGTCGCACTGCCCCATGAACAGATGAACGAATTCGTCACTGCCACCGGGCGAAGGAAAGTACTTGGTTATCGGCCACAACGCGCTGAAAACAAGCCCAGCTTCCTCTTCTGCTTCGCGATGAGCAACCTCTTCCGGCTGTTCGTCCTTGTCGATCAGTCCGGCCACCAGTTCGATCAGCCAAGGGTTGCTGCTTTTCTCCAGCGCACCCACCCGAAACTGCTCGATCAGCACCACCTCATCGCGCTTGGCGTCATAAGGCAGTACACAGACGGCATCATGACGAACGAACAGTTCGCGACTCATTTCATTGCCCATGCCACCGGCAAACAGCTCGTGGCGCAGGTACAACTTGTCGAGCTTGTAAAACCCCTGGAAGCAGTTTTCGCGCCGGGTGATCTCAAAAGCCGTTGGCGTTGATCGGGTGTTCTGGGGCATAGGTTTCTCGCTTGCGGTGATCTGTGACTTCGGACCATCCTAACGCGCATCGACTCCCGGATGCAGCCCCCTTGAAGAGCAGGGTAGACGGCCATGGCATAAAACACTTCTAATCCGCCAAGTGGCGAACCGAAGACATTGTTTGCAGTCCAAGCAGCCTGCATACGAACAATGCAATCGCCTCCATTGATATCGCCAAGGACCAACATGTCGTTATTGAGGATCACTTCACTGGCTTGTCTGGGCCTGATGCTGAGCGCCTGCCAAAGCATTTTCACACCCAACATGCGCACACCGCTGCAAGTCCAGCGCGATGCCTCCGAGCTGATCAAGCCGGGCTGCACCACCACCGATTGCCCGCTGGTCAATATCGATACCGTGCATTTCCCCGACGAGCCAAGGCTGGACGCCATTGTCCAGAAAACCCTGCTGCAACTGACCCGCACGGATTCCGGCACGCCGGTGCCTGCTTCGATCAAGGACTATCAGGAACAATTCCTGAGCAGCGCTTCGGGACGTAACAGCAGCTATCTGCAAGCCAAGGTACGCGAGCAGCATGACGGTATCGTGGTAGTCGAGCTGTCGAGTTATCTGGATACCGGCGGTGCCCATGGCAACCCCGGCAGAGCGTTCATCAACTACTCGCGCCAGCAACAGAAAGTCCTGACCCTGGCCGACATGGTGATTCCGGGCAAGGAAAACGAGTTCTGGGCCAAAGCCGAGCTGGCCCACCAGGCCTGGCTGACTTCGACCAAGATGAATCAGGACAGCGAGTTCATCAAGACCTGGCCGTTCAAGCGAACGCCCAACATTGCCCTGACGTATGGTGCGGTGATTCTGAAGTATCCGGTCACCACCATTGCGCCCTACTCCATGGGACATATCGAGCTGAAGATTCCTTATCCACAGCTCAATGGTGTGATCCGGCCGGAGCTGTTCCCCGGTCGCGGCTAAAAAGGCTGTCGCGAGCAGGCTCCCTACCACAAACCTCGTGGGAGAGAGCTTGCTCGCGAAAGCTCAGACTTTCCTGTAGAGCTGGCTGCCTTCCTGCTTGAAGCGTTCGGCCTGCTCGCGCATCCCCTCTTCCACTGACAGGTCAACTGCCTCGATTTTCTGGTTGGCGGCGTATTCGCGCACTTCCTGAGTGATCTTCATCGAACAGAACTTCGGCCCGCACATGGAGCAGAAGTGCGCCACCTTGGCCGAGTCCTTGGGCAGGGTTTCGTCGTGGTACGAGCGGGCGGTGTCCGGGTCCAGGCCGAGGTTGAACTGGTCTTCCCAGCGGAACTCGAAACGCGCCTTGCTCAAGGCGTTGTCACGAATCTGCGCGCCCGGATGCCCCTTGGCCAGGTCCGCCGCATGGGCTGCGATCTTGTAGGTGATGATCCCGGTCTTCACGTCATCCTTGTTCGGCAACCCCAAGTGCTCCTTGGGCGTGACGTAGCACAGCATTGCGCAACCGAACCAGCCGATCATGGCCGCACCGATGCCGGAAGTGATGTGGTCATAACCGGGCGCGATATCCGTGGTCAGCGGGCCAAGGGTATAGAACGGTGCCTCGTCGCAGCATTCGAGCTGCTTGTCCATGTTCTCCTTGATCAACTGCATCGGCACATGGCCGGGGCCTTCGATCATGGTCTGGACATCGTGCTTCCAGGCAATTTTGGTCAGCTCGCCCAGGGTCTCCAGTTCACCGAACTGGGCTTCGTCGTTGGCGTCGGCAATCGAGCCGGGACGCAGGCCATCGCCCAGCGAGAAGCTGACGTCATAGACCTTCATGATTTCGCAGATTTCTTCGAAGTGCGTGTAGAGGAAGTTTTCCTTGTGATGCGCCAGACACCACTTGGCCATGATCGAACCGCCGCGGCTCACGATCCCGGTGACACGCTTGGCGGTCAAGGGCACGTAGCGCAGCAATACACCGGCATGAATGGTGAAGTAATCGACGCCCTGCTCGGCCTGCTCGATCAGGGTGTCGCGGAACAATTCCCAGGTCAGGTCTTCGGCCACGCCGTTGACCTTTTCCAGCGCCTGATAGATCGGCACGGTGCCGATCGGAACCGGCGAGTTGCGGATGATCCACTCACGGGTTTCATGGATGTGCTTGCCGGTGGACAGGTCCATGACCGTATCCGAGCCCCAGCGAATCCCCCAGGTCAGCTTGGCGACTTCTTCCTCGATGGAAGAGCCCAGCGCACTGTTGCCGATGTTGCCGTTGATCTTCACCAGGAAGTTACGGCCGATGATCATCGGCTCCAGCTCGACGTGGTTGATGTTGGCCGGAATGATTGCGCGGCCACGGGCGATTTCTTCCCGTACGAACTCGGCGGTGATTTCCTTCGGAATGCTGGCTCCGAAACTGTGACCGGCGTGCTGTTGTTTCAGCAGCCCCGCAGCCCGGGCCTCCTGAAGTTTCATGTTCTCGCGGATGGCGACGTATTCCATCTCGGCGGTGATGATGCCCTGACGCGCATAATGCATCTGGCTGACGTTGGCACCCGCCTTGGCCCGACGCGGGTTGCGCACATGGGCGAAACGCAGGGCTGTGAGCTCGGGATCTTCCAGACGCTGCTGGCCGAACTGCGAACTCAGCCCGGCCAGACGCTCGGTGTCGTTGCGCGAATCGATCCAGGCCGAACGTACATCGGCCAGGCCCTTGCGCACATCGATGACCACATTGGGGTCGGTGTAAGGGCCGGAAGTGTCGTAGACCGTTACCGGGGCGTTGATTTCGCCACCGAAGTCCGTCGGTGTCACATCAAGGGTGATCTCGCGCATCGGCACGCGGATATCGGGGCGAGAACCCTGGACATAGACTTTCTGCGAGCGGGTAAAAGGTTGTACCGATCCAGAATCGACCTGGGCGGACTCACTCAAGTGCGGGGCGTTTTTTGCTTTTGTACTCATCACGGCTCTCCAGACAGTTTGTTGTCGGAGTAACCTGATAATACGGACGGACGCACCCTGAGAGGTGCTGAGTATCGGCGGACGTGCTACTGTTCGTTTTTTGAACAATCGACCCCGGACGACACTCAAGAGGACTCGCCGGGAGACGAGAAATCTTGTTCCCTACGCAGGCGCTAACCTGATCAGGTTCAACGGGATCCGGTTTAACCGATCTCAGCCTCACAGCAAGGCACCCCGACAAGAACGTCGCAAGTCTATGATGGTCGGCCCTGCAAACACCAGCCTATTTATGCCGCCATCGATAAATGGCTAATAGCCGATTGTTGCGCTCAACAACTGGCTCTACACTCGCTAACCCGGTTTTGCATCAAACCGGCATCATTACCATGAACAGGGAATGCCTCATGTTGCGCAAACTTTCGTTGGTCATTGCCGTGTCGTGTGCCGGCAGCGTACAGGCCCTGGCTGCGGATGCGCCCCTTCCGACCAAGACAGGACTGGTCAACGTCTATCAACAGGCCGTGGACAACAATGCCGACCTTGCGGCTGCCCGCGCCGATTACGACGCCCGCAAGGAAGTCGTACCCCAGGCTCGCGCCGGCTTGCTGCCCAATCTTTCGGCAGGCGCACAGAGCAACAACACCCGTACCAGCATCGATCAGCCCAGAGCCATTGCGACCCGCAGCGGCACGGTCTATCAGGCGACCCTGAGTCAGCCGATCTTCCGCGCCGACCGCTGGTTCCAGTTGCAGGCTGCCGAAGCCGTCAACGAACAGGCAGCACTGGAACTCTCGGCCACCGAGCAGAACCTGATCCTGGAGTCGGCCCAGAGTTACTTCGCGGTATTGCGCGCCCAGGACAACCTGGCGTCGACCAAGGCCGAAGAAGCCGCTTTCAAGCGCCAGTTGGATCAGGCCAACGAACGTTTCGATGTCGGCCTTTCCGACAAGACCGATGTGCTGCAGGCCCAGGCCAGTTACGACACTGCACGGGCCAACCGGATCATTGCCAAGCGTCAGGTGGACGATGCCTTTCAGGCACTGGTGACACTGACCAATCGCGAATACAACTCCATCGAAGGCATCGTCCACACCTTGCCGGTGCTGGCGCCGATCCCCAACGATGCCAAGGCCTGGGTCGATACCGCAGCGCAACAGAACCTGAACCTGCTGGCCAGCAACTATGCCGTCAGCGCAGCCGAAGAAATCCTGCGCCAGCGCAAGGCCGGTCATGCGCCGACCCTTGATGCGGTCGCCACTTACCAGCGCGGCGACAACGACGCACTGGGTTTCAGTAACCCCAACTACACGGGTCGCAATTATGGCGGCGATGTGGAGCAACGCAGCATCGGCGTGCAGTTGAATATCCCGATCTACAGCGGCGGCCTGACCAGCTCGCAGGTTCGCGAAGCCTACTCACGCCTGACCCAGAGCGAGCAGCGCCGTGAAAGCCTGCGCCGCCAGGTGGTGGAGAACACCCGCAACCTGCACCGTGCCGTGAATACCGATGTGGAACAGGTGCAGGCTCGCAAGCAGTCGATCATCTCCAACCAGAGCGCCCTGGAAGCCACGGAAATCGGCTATCAGGTCGGCACCCGCAATATCGTCGACGTACTCGATGCCCAGCGCCAGCTCTATGCCTCGGTGCGTAACTACAACAACACCCGCTATGACTACATCATCGATAACCTGCGTCTGAAACAGGCTGCCGGCACCCTGAGCCCGGGAGACCTGCAGGACCTGTCGCGCTATCTGAAATCCGACTACAACCCGGACAAGGACTTCCTGCCACCGGATCTGGCCGCAGCGGCGCAGAAGAATTTCGAGAAGCCGGCACAGCGCTAAAACCTCTTTAGCTCCCGCCCCGTGGGAGCGAATTTATTCGCGAATGAATTCGCTCCTACACACGCTGGGCAATTCCATCCAGCAGACGCTGCAACGCCCCCTGATTGGCCTTCATCACCCCAAGACCGGCATCCGCCATGCTGCGCGCCAGTTGTGGCTGATCGAACAGCCGTTGCACGGCCACTGCCAGCGCAGCCGAATCGCCCACCTCTTCCAGCGCTCCGGCCTGACGCAGCAACGCGGCAATTTCCAGAAAGTTGAACAGGTGCGGGCCACTGATAACCGGCCTGGCCAGTGCAGCGGGTTCGAGCAGGTTGTGTCCACCATTGGGCACCAGACTGCCGCCGACGAAGGCGCTGTCTGCCAGGGCATACAGAAACAGCAGTTCACCCATGGTGTCGCCCAGCAGCACCGAAGTATCCGGGGTAACTGCCTGCCCGGACGAACGCCTTACCGTGGTGAAGCCTTGCTGCTGACACAACTCATGCACGCTGTCGAAACGCTCGGGATGACGCGGGACCAGAATCAACAAGGCATCGGGATGGCTCGACAGCAACTGACGATGGGCCGCCAGTACGCTTTCGTCTTCGCCAGCATGGGTGCTGGCCGCGATCCACACCGGGCGATGCGTGGCCTGCCATTGCTCGCGCAACTGCGCCGCCCGCTCCAACAACTGTGGGTCGATGCTCAAATCGAACTTGATCGAGCCAGTCACCGCCACGCATTCGGGACGCGCCCCAAGATCACGAAAGCGCCGGGCTTCCGCTTCGGTCTGCACGGCAAACCAGCTCATGGCTGCCAGCATCGGGCGGGTCAGCCCGGCAAAACGCGCATAGCCGCGAGCCGAACGCTCCGACAGCCGCGCATTGGCAAGCACCACAGGAATATTGCGTTTGGAGCACTGGTGAATGTGATTGGGCCACAACTCGGTTTCCATGATGATCCCGAGGCGAGGCTGGACATGATCCAGAAACCGGCCTGCGGCCCATGGCAGGTCATAGGGCAGATAGCAGTGCTGGATGCGTGGCTCGCTGGCGAACAGCGCCTTGATACGCTCCGAACCTGTGGGAGTCATGCAGGTCACAGTAATCGGCAACTCGGGGTATTGGGCCAGCAAGGCACGAATCATGGGGGCAGCAGCAATGCTCTCGCCCACCGACACCGCATGCACCCAGATACCGCCGCGTTGCATCACAGGCAGACCGACAGCGAAACGTTCACCGATTCTTTGGCGGTATGCCGGAGCCTTGCGCGCGCGCAACCAGAGCCGCAGAGCAACCAGCGGCAGGCCAAGATGAAACAGCAGGGTATAAAGAGTTCTATTCATGGGCGCGGAGTTTATCAGCACGCCTCATCAAAGCCACGACCTCATGCAGGCGTGAACACACTTGCCCACGGCGCATGGAGTGCCGTGGCCGCTTGAAGAAATCGCTAAGATACGCAGCCTTGAAAGGAGAGACACCATGCCTGCCTACTATCTGTTGGCCATCGCGATCTGCGCCGAAGTCGTCGCCACCACTTCCATGAAAGCCGTCAAAGGCCTGAGCACGCCATTGCCGTTGCTGCTGGTGATTGTCGGCTACGGCATTGCCTTCTGGATGCTGATCCTGGTGATGCGCACGATCCCGGTGGGCATTACCTATGCCATCTGGTCGGGCATGGGGATCGTCATGGTGAGCGTTGCGGCGTTCTTCATCTACGGACAGAAGCTGGATCTTCCAGCCCTGCTGGGCATGGGCATGATCGTGCTCGGGGTGGTGGTCATCCAGTTGTTCTCGAAAACCGCCGGGCATTGAAATCCCGTTCCTCTATAATGGCCCATTCTTCACGCCACTGAGGTGCCCATGCCATCTGTTATTTCCACTGACGTCCTGATTGTCGGGGGCGGTATTGCCGGCCTCTGGCTCAATGCCCGGTTGCGTCGTCAAGGATTCTCGACAGTGCTGGTAGAAAGCGCGAACCTGGGTGGCGGACAAAGCCTGAAGTCCCAGGGCATCATCCATGGCGGTGCCAAGTACGCACTGCATGGTGCGCTGTCGGGTGCCTCCGAAGCGATTGCCGACATGCCGCGCCGCTGGCGTGAAGCGCTTGATGGCACGGGCGAGCTGGATCTGTCCGGTGTACGCCTGCTGTCCGAGGCCCACTATTTATGGTCGCCCGGCACCCTCGCCGGCAACCTGACCAGCTTTTTCGCCAGCAAGGCAGTGCGCGGACGCGTGGATCAGGTCAAGGGCGATCAACTGCCGCCCGCGCTGCAAAACCCCAGATTCAAAGGCAAGGTATACCGACTGGCAGAACTGGTGGTCGATGTCCCCAGCCTGATCGCACGCCTGGCCGAACTGGCCGGCGACAGTCTGCTTGCCGGTCAGCAGATCGAACCCCTGAGGGAAAACGGCGAGCTGGCAGGTTTGCGGGTGGATGGCCGGGAAATCCGCGCCCGGCGCGTGGTGCTCAGCGCGGGTGCCGGCAATGCCGACCTGCTTGAAGCGCTGGGTGTTTCTCAGCCACAGATGCAGCGCCGCCCGCTGCATATGGTGCTGGTCAAAGGCCCGACCCTGAAACCGCTGTACGCCCATTGCCTCGGCGGCGGCCCCAAGCCGCGCATTACCGTCACCACTCATCCGGCAGCCGATGGCCAGTGGGTCTGGTATCTGGGTGGCGATCTTGCCGAAGCCGATGGCGTGGCACGCGAGCCCGCTGCCCAGATCGCAGCGGCCCGCAAGGAGCTTGAATCGCTGCTGCCGTGGATCGATCTGAGCCAGGCGCAATGGGCAACCTTGCGCGTCGACCGCGCAGAACCGGCTCAGTCGGGTCTGGTACGTCCGGACAACGCCTTTGTGGATGTCCAGCAGAACCTCATGATTGGCTGGCCGACCAAACTGGCACTGGCACCGGATTTTGCCGATCGCGTGCTGGCCGCACTGGCGAAGGATGGCATCCAGCCGACGCCACAACCCGCCATCGACGACCTCCCCTTGCCGCCTCTGGCGACACCTGTCTGGGATCAACTGCTGCCATGACTGTGAAAACCCTGCACGACCTGCATCGCCCGCTGGGCAGCACCGGCCTGAGCATTTCCCCGCTGGGCCTGGGCACCGTCAAACTGGGTCGGGATCAAGGCGTGAAGTACCCCAACGGCTTCACGATCCCTGACGATCAGCAAGCGCAGATGCTCTTGAAGATGGCCCGTGACATGGGCATCAATCTGATCGACACCGCTCCGGCCTACGGCACCAGCGAAGAACGTCTCGGTCCGCTGCTGCGCGGCCAGCGCCAGGACTGGGTGATTGTCAGCAAGGTGGGCGAGGAGTTCGAGAACGGCCAGTCGAGCCATGACTTCAGTGCCACACACACACGCTTGTCGGTGGAGCGCAGCCTGAAACGTCTTGAAACCGATTTCATCGATCTGGTTCTGGTGCATTCCGACGGCAACGATCTGGCGATTCTCAACGATACAGAGGTCTATCAGACCCTTGCCGAGCTCAAGCGCGAAGGCAAGATCCGTGGTTTCGGTTTTTCCGGCAAGACTGTCGAAGGAGGCCTGCTGGCATTGCGCGAAGGCGACTGTGCGATGGTCACCTACAATCTCAACGAACAGGGTGAAAAACCGGTTCTGGACTACGCTGCCGCTCATGGCAAAGGAATTCTGGTGAAAAAGGCCCTCGCCAGCGGTCACATATGTCTGAACCCAGGAGTCGACCCGGTCCAGGCCAGTTTTCAGTTGCTGTTTGAACATCCGGGTGTTGCCAGTGCTATTGTCGGGACCATCAATCCCCTGCATCTGGCTCACAACGTTGCATGTGCAGCCGCCGTGATTAGCCGTCCAGCCTAATGCAGGCGGCCGACCCCAACGCAAGAAGGAGCCGATATGCCGCGAACCCTGATCAGGAAAAACCCCAGCGACTTCAAGACCCTGCCGTTATTCGTCGAAGCCACTCCCGACAGCCTGAGTTATCAGAGCGTCGGGATGCCGTTGAATTTTTCCCAGACCCTGCAGCGTCGCCGCAAGATCGAAGTGCCGGACAACGAACGCTTCGCCACCGAACTGGCCAACCTGGGCGTATCGATACGGCTGACCCTGAACTGGCAGAACCGCGATTACTGGGTGTTGGTCAGGCAACGACGCCAGGACCGCGGCGATGTGGTTCTCAAGCTGATCTCCGGCTATGTCCCGGCTCACGAAATCACCCTGCCGCTGCACACCGCCATTCAGGAAGTCGCTGAAGAGTGCCTGATCGAAACGCCCCAGGGCTGGCTGAGCGGACGCTTCAACGACACCTGGCTACCGGCACCTTATGCGGCGGCGTTGCACTATCGCGAAGCCATGCCTTTTCGGCTGAGTTCACTGTCGGGCGCGGCACGTCCGGTGCGTTGCGGCAGCATGACCCTGATCGAGCGCCCGCGCGCCTACGTGCATTTACCGACCGCGTCACTGCAACTGATCTACGACATGCGCCTGGAGATTCCCAAGGAAGCACGCCCCCTGAGCCTGTTTCATGTGGATGAAACCCTGGAAAAGGAACAACTGGTCGCCCGCCTGAATCGCAGCAAGCCCGACCTGTACCTGATGCCCCTGGAAAACGGAGTGCCGCTGCCCGAGCTTTATACCCTCAAGCAGGACAAGCTCGCACCGGTCAGTACACGCGGTCTGTATCTGGCAGAAAGCTTCGCCGCCCAGGATGGCTGGGTGGTACACGAAGAGCGGATTCGCTGGAAAGACTGGCTGCGGCAACAGGGCCTGACGCCACCGCCCAGAAAGAGCGGCCTCAAGAACCTGACCGGCAAGGCCAGGGAGTTACTGCAAATGGCGCGCAAGAGCCTGAGTAAATAGCCTTTCGCTAAATAGCTTGTGGGAGCGAATTCATTCGCTCCCACATCGTTCGCCGCCGATCACTGGCCGCGGATTTTCTCGACAATCGCGGTGGTCGAGCTGTTTTCCACCAGTCCCAGCACCTTCACTTCGCCGCCATAGGCCTGGACGATTTCGGCACCGACCACCTGATCGATTCCGTAGTCGCCGCCCTTGACCAGCACGTCCGGCTTGACGTGGCGCAGCAGGTTTTCGGGCGTGCCTTCAGGGAAGCTGATCACCCAGTCCACCGCGCCCAGACCGGCCAGCACGGCCATACGGCGGTCAACGCTGTTGATCGGACGACCGGGGCCTTTCAGACGGCTGACGGAAGCATCGTCATTGATCGCGACGATCAGTCGATCACCCTGGGCGCGGGCCTGCTCCAGATAGGTCACATGGCCTGCATGCAGAATGTCGAAGCAGCCGTTGGTGAAGACGATCTTCTCCTGATGGGCACGAGCGTCGTCAATGGCCAGCAGCAGTTGCTCCAGCCCCAGAACACCTCGTTCGGAGCCTTCTTCACGCTGAATGGCGCGGCGCAGTTCAGGAGCGCTGATCGCCGCAGTTCCCAGCTTGCCGACGACGATACCCGCCGCCAGATTCGCCAGAGCCACGGCATGCGGCAAGTCTTCGCCAGCGGCAATGGCAGCCGCCAGGGTGGAAATGACCGTATCGCCAGCACCGGTCACATCGAATACTTCACGGGCGCGGGCAGGCAGATGCAAGGGCGCATGGTCGAGACGCAGCAGGGTCATGCCGTGCTCGCCGCGAGTGACCAGCAATGCACCCAGCTCCAGCTCGTTCATCAGTTTCGCGCCCTTGGCGACCAGATCGCTCTCGTCGACACAATGACCGACGATGGCTTCGAACTCGCTCAGGTTCGGGGTAATCAGGCTGGCACCACGGTAGATGGCAAAGTCCTTGCCCTTGGGATCGGCCAGCACCGGGATGCCCCGATCGCGCGCCGCCTTGATCAGCACCTGATGGTTTTTCAGGGCGCCCTTGCCGTAGTCGGACAGGACCAGCACCTTGATGCCATCGAGCAGGGTATCGACCTCCACGCTCAAGGCCAGGGCGTCGGTCATGAAGGGTTCTTCAAAGTCGATGCGCAGCAATTGCTGGTGACGGCTCATGACCCGCAGCTTGACGATGGTCGGCTGATGGGCGATGCGCTGGAAGTGCGCACGCACACCGGCAGCCTTCAGGCTGTTGGCCAGGCTTTCGGCGGCTTCGTCTTCACCGGTCACGCCGACCAAGGCAGCAGGCGCACCCAGAGCGGCGATGTTCAGAGCAACGTTGGCAGCACCGCCGGGACGGTCTTCGATCTGATCGACCTTGACGACCGGCACCGGTGCCTCAGGAGAGATCCGTGAGGTACCACCATGCCAGTAACGGTCGAGCATGACATCGCCGACCACAAGGACAGGCGCTTGATCGAAACGCGGCATGGACAACTTCATGGAAACTCCAGGGGCAAAAAACGACGCGGATCATAACATAGCCAATTTGGCTCAAGACGCTAGCAAACAGCTATACCTTTTCAGCGCTGGTGCGAGGTTTGACATCCTGCACCCAGAACAGCTCATGACGCCGCACAGCCTTGCGGAAAAACTCGTTACTGCCTGTAACAGGCCAGCGCCTGCCAGCCAGTAACTGCTGAATCCAGCGCCGAACCTGCTTCTTGAAAGGCAGCGGGTCCTGCAGGTCATGCTGCATGGCCAGGGCCATGGCCTTGTCAATGCGTTGCGCATCATCCAGCAGGATGCTGCAGACCGCCAATGGTGTCATCGGCGTGGTCGCCGGTGGCAAGGCCATTCCGTAATCTGCCGGCCCCATGGGCCAGCGATCATTGTCATGCAGGTGATTGGCATACAACAACAATGTTTCGGGTCGCCATTCGCTCGATTCGATAGCCTGCAGCAAGGCCCGGGTCGCGGCGACATGGTCACGGTGAGGATCCAGCTCCAGGTGCGGCGTGACAACTACTTGTGGTCTGAAATGTTCCAGAACACGCACAATATCAGCCACCAGATTGTTCCAGGTCGCAAGACCGTCGGCCTCGGAAGGCAGAGCAAAGGCCGAGGCCTTGCGCCAGAGGCGAATATCGCTCTCCCCCGACTCGCGGGAGCCGAACGGCACGCTCGGCTGCTCCTGCATTTCGGCCAGACGCAGGCAGTAATAACCCAACTGGACACAATGATCCTGCGCCACACCGCCCCACAAGGGCACGGCCAGGCTGTCCCAGGTCCGCAAACGTCCCTTGAGCACTGCGGACTGCTCGGCGTCCAGACCAAAGCGACGATAACTCTCGGCTTCTATCTCGCCCTGGGTCAGGGTCATGATCGCGGCGTCAGGTGCGCGACTGTAAAGGCCGAAGGCCGCAAGCTCTGCATCATCGGCATGGGGGGCCAGCACCAGAATCGATTGAGCGCTGTAATCGGGATGACTCATGGCATAAAGCGTGAGCGGACCAACGGCCTTGCAGCGACAGGGCACAAGCGAAAGCGTCCCGTCCATCAATGCCGCTTGCTGGCCTGTCAGATTCAGATAGCGCCTGCCTGCAACCCTGCGCTCGAAATCCTGCCGGTCGTTGCCCACCTGCACATAAGGATCAAGCCAGCGTCCCAGCCAGTTGGCTTTCAGTTCAACAGCCAGAATCAGGGTATCGCTGCCTGCCAGCGATGCTCCATTCGGCAGTTGCAGGACGCCATTGCGCAACCCGACTTCAATGACCCGGGCGCTGTCAGGAAAGTCGTGGCAATAGTCACTGTCAGGCGCGTAGAACAGGTGGTCGGCAAACCAGGCTTCGTGGGCCACCCAGGCCAGAAGCACAAGTACGAACGGCACCCACCATTTGACAAGAACCCCTACCAGCACCAGTGCAATCAGCACTGAAACGGCCAGGTAACGCTTGCGTCGCCTGTGGCGCTTAAGCAACTCGTCCTTACGCCCGTTCATGGCAGCCCTCTTCTTTAAATCTGATAAACCGGGTGCGTGTTACACCAGCGGCTTTTGTATTCCCGGTCTGCGCGACCGAACGAATAACGCAATGGCTTGCCCAGGGAATCTGCGTACTCCCACTGCGTCTGCGTGTTCACAAAGCTCAGGACACTGCCAGGACTCAGCTCGTTGAACTGCGGATCGACACCGCCATTGACGTATTCGAGACTGACCCATTCAGGAGCCTCGACACGATAGAGCACCTGTATGGCCGCGGGACGGTCGGCAACATACACAACCGAACCGGTCATGAATTCCCGCAACAGGGAAAACACCTCGGTCAGATGATCCTTGCCGGGCACGTCGAAACCCCAGCGCTTGTGGAACAGGTCTGCGTAGATCGATGCCTGTTCCGCGGAGGTCAGCTCATTCATCGGGCGGATCAGACCGCCAGCTTCCTCCAGCAGACGCTGCTCGCGCCGCTGGTTGTAACGAAACTTCTTGCTGTACTCCTCGGGGCGACGAGCCATCGCCAGACCTTCGGACTGAAGGCGCAGATTGCCGATCCGGCCACTGTTGAGCTCCGAGACATAGCGCATGCGGTGCCGTACCGGCACAGTGCAATCCGCCGCCACGGGCAGGATGATCTCGGAGTTGCCCAGATCGAACATGCCACGCAATCCCTTGCGCTTGGTGACATCACGCGAAAGCGCAATATGACGCCCCCAGGCAGGCAGGCCGGCAATCGTCTGGCCATCGCGCACTACGCCCAGGTAGCGCACAGGAATACCGACCAGCGATGACAATCGTTCGATGACCTGAGGATGGGTGGCAACACTGCCACCATAACGCTCCCAGACCCGGGCATACTCGCCTGCATCGATGGGGGTCCAGCCACGTTCACGCCAACTGCGAAGGTGCCCGAGAATCAAAGGGCGCCTCCTGTAACGCCCTCGCTTTCTTCCTTGAAATCCTTCTCGTGAAGACGTGCGTAGTAACCATTGAGTGCAAGCAATTGCTCATGGGTACCGCGCTCGACAATCTGCCCGCGGTCCATGACCAGGATCAGATCGGCCTTTTCGATGGTCGTCAGGCGGTGAGCGATGACCAGCGTCGTACGCCCCTTCACCACTTCATCCAGTGCTGCCTGGATATGGCGCTCGGACTCGGTATCGAGTGCAGAAGTCGCTTCGTCGAGGATCAGCAGCGGCGCATTCTTGAGCAGTGCCCGAGCAATCGCCAGACGCTGACGCTGTCCGCCGGACAGCAGAACACCGTTCTCGCCCACCAGGGTTTCATAGCCCTGAGGCATCTGCACGATGAACTCGGCGGCATAGGCAGCTTCGGCAGCCTTTTGCACATCTTCGATGGGCGCACCGGCCAGATCACCGTAGGCGATGTTGTTGGTGACGGTATCGTTGAACAGGGTGACCTGCTGGTTCACCAGAGCGATGTGCTGACGCAGATTGTGCAGTTTGTAATCTTCGACATCGATGCCATCGAGAAGGATCTGCCCCTCGCTGTGATGGTAGAAACGCGGAATCAGGTTGGCCAGTGTGGATTTCCCGCTACCCGAACGCCCTACCAGCGCGACCATCTTTCCAGGCTCGGCGGTGAAGGAAATATCCTTGAGCACAGGCGTTTCGACATTGGGGTAGGAGAACGTCAGGTTACGTACTTCCAGACGACCGGAGATATTCTCCTGCTCGCGTGTACCGCTATCCACCTCGGGCTCTTCGTCCAGTTGCTCGAAAATGTTTTCGGCAGCCGCCAGGCCTTTCTGGATGGTCGCACTCACTTCCGAAAGCTGACGAATCGGCTTTGGCAGCAGACCTGCCGCAGTGATGTAGGCGATCAGTTCGCCAGCAGAGGAGTCACCACGCATGTACAGCACCAGATACATCAGGATCGCCATCGCCACATAAATGACCAGTTGCAGCATGGGGGTGTAGATGGACTGCGTGCGGGTCATCCCCAGGCTGCGGTTCATGTTGCTGGCGCTGGCGTCATGAAAACGCTGCTTCTCGTAGGTTTCGCCGCCGAAGCTGCGCACGACCCGGTAACCCTGGATAGCTTCGGACGCCACATGGGTAACGTCACCCATGGCTTCCTGGATCTTCTTGCTCTGCTTGCGGAATTTCTTGCTGGCGCTGCTGACCATGATCGCGATGACTGGCAGGATGGCCAGCATGACCAGGGTCATTTTCCAGTTGCTGTACAGCAGGTAAGCAAGCAGGAAGACAACCGTCAGGCCTTCGCGAATCACCACTTTGATTGCATCGGTGGCGGCACCCGTGACCATGGTCACGTTGTAGGTGATACGCGAGATCAGGTGGCCCGAGTTGTGGTTGTCGAAATAGCGGTTCGGCAGCGTCAGCAGGTTATCGAACAGGGAGCAGCGCAGGTCATGAACCACGCCGCGAGCCACTTTGGCCAGGTAATAGTTGCCCAAAAATGAGCCTATGCCTTGGTAGACCGCAATGAGTACAATCAGCAGCGGTACCCCCAGAATCAGAGACACACCGAGAAATTTGCTGCCGTCCGGCTCCTGCAGGGCATTGAGAAAGTGTTTGAGCATGTCGGCCAGCATGGGCTGGCTGGAGGCGAACAACAGAAAGCCGATGATACTTACGGCAAACGCCCTCCAGTAGGGGACCACGTATTTCAACAATCTCAGATAGATTTTCATGCTTGACTGCTGGGTAGAACTGGCCATTAAAGCGCCCCGTACCATTCATAAGAGAGACAGATGCGCATTGTAACAGCGAACCAAATGCAAGATTGGCTAACCGAAGGGACCGTTCTGGAAAAAGACAGCCATGGCCCCAAGGTCATCAGCCTTGCCAGCGGTGAGCTATTGAAGATTTTTCGCAGCAGGCGCCATCCGTTTCTGGTTCGCTTGAACCCCGATGCCCAACGTTTCTATCAGCAAAGCTGCCGCCTGCGCGAACGCGGCATCAGTACGCCACAAGTCAATGATGTGTTCTGGGTCGAGCCCGCCAAAGGCGTCAGCGCATGCCTCTATCAACCCTTGCCGGGCACACCTCTGGACTCGCTCTACAAGCAGTCGTTCGATGCCTTCATGAACCTGCTGCCCGAACTTGCCGGCTACATCCACTCCCTGCATCAACGGGGTATCTATTTCCGCTCGTTGCATCTTGGCAATGTGCTGCGCACGCCCGACCAGGGTTTTGGCCTGATCGACTTCCTCGACACCCGCTTCAAGAGAAAGCCGCTCAGCAAGTCGATGGTAAGACGCAACTTCCAGCATCTGCAGAATTACCTGCGGCGCAGCAAGATTTCCGACTTCCCGTGGGAAGAACTCATGCGCGCTTACGAAGTGGCAGCGAATCAGGCAAAGTCCTGAGAAAAGCCGGAGCGATTATCGTCCGAGCCTGAACATCAGCCTGTCGAAGAGGCTCATGGCTTCAGGCTCCGGGAAGTCCTGCGAAAGGTGCCGAAAAACCACTTCGGACTGCTTGAAGTAATCAAGATACTGCTGTGCAAAAAGCAGCCCCTGCTCCCCGACACGGGCAACCAGCGCGGGATCATTGCGCAGCAGTGCCAGTTTTTCCGAGAACTCCTGCTCGTTGCCGTAGAGCATGGCATTGACGCCATCCTCCAGACCGATTGCCTGCTCTTCACCCTGCCCCTGACGGTAAGCCAGCAATACACAGCCACAAGCCATGGCCTCGAAGTTCTTCGCCATGTACTCGCCAAGCCCGATATCGGCACTGACAAAGACCCGGATGCGATTGAGCGCTTCACGATACTCATCGCCGGGCGCCGTTCGCATGAGTTCAAGCTGATGACGCTCAACGGCACGCTGCAGGAAATCACGCCGCTCACGGTACGTATCGCTGCCCAGGCGACCGATGAATCCCAGCTCGATATCACGCTCTGCACCACTGGCGTATAGCGAGGACGAGTTATAGCCCTTGGCCAGAAAAAGGGCATCGACGCCCATGTCACGAAAGCGCTCGGCGACCCGAAAGCCGGTCATGATGACTCTGGCGTTAGGTATCTTCCGATAGAAAGCGGAAAACTTTCCCTGCCACCGAGAGCCGGAAATGAACTCCTGGCAGGCATCTTCCTCGTAGATCAGCAAGCCTGAAATACACTTGAGCTGGCGAGCCTGTCTGCACAGATAGCGAAAGAGCAGATCAAGCACGACCCGGTCATAAAGCGAGAAATCGATCCCGCTCAGGACACGCCCCAACTGCTTGTGCTGATCACGGTCGATGTAGCGCACTTCCACATCGGCAAAGCGCTTGAGCCCCTGCCATAACTGGCGGTTATCGGGCTCTCTCGGCGTGCAGGTCAGAACCAGAATGCGCATCAGCGCTTCCCGAACTTGAGCGCCTTGCGCACGTAACTCCACTTCAGTGCCTGCAAGGGACTGAAACGAAGAGCACGCAGGTAATAGCGACGCGCTACGGAGTAATCGCCAGCCAGTTGAGCGGCGCGGAACAACGAGAGATAGACCTGAGCCGAATAGCGAGGCAGAAGAGACCTGCATTCGTCTGGAAGGTGAGCGAATACTTCTCTGATCAGCCCTGTGGCCACGCTTTCTTCGTCGGCCCGGCTATGGCGAAGGCTGTCGGCGTGCTTGTAGATACGCGCAATCGGCTGCTGAACCAGCGCAACGGGTGCGCTGACCAGGACGTAGGCAAACACCGGAATATCCTCGCCCGAGCGCAGGCTCTGCGGATAAGGACGCTGGAGCAGAAGATCCCGCCGCAACAGAGTGCAGCAATGGGAAATCGCGATTTTCTTCTGCAACAGATAGCGACGAATCAACTGCTGCGCACTGCCCTGAGCCGGCGTCGGCTGACGGACCCGCTCACGCCCGTCCGGATAGACAGAAACCTGCCCACCCAGCACCAGCCCGACTTCAGGGTTATCCGTGACTGCCTTGCGCAGCGAGGCCAGCGCATCCGGCAACAATTCGTCATCGGCATCCAGCATCAGGGCATAGCGGCCCCGAGCCAGACGTATCCCATGGTTACGCGCAGCCGCCGCACCGGCATTGGTCTGATGTACCACGGTCAGGCCACTTGCATGGCGAGCCTGATAGTCATCGAGCACCTGCCGGGTGTCGTCGGTGGAGCCGTCATTGACGACCACCAGTTCAACATCGTCTGCCAACTGAGACAGCACCGAATCAATCGCTCGCGGCAACAACAAGGCATAGTTGTAGGCCGGGATGACGACGCTGATCAGTGGCTCAGGCATTCTCGTACGTATCCACGCCGTCTTTGACCACCAGAATGTCTTCCATGATCAGGTACTGCAGGTCCGAGCCGAAGAACATGTTCAGCGCATCG
This sequence comes from Pseudomonas capsici, assembly GCF_017165765.1. Classification (GTDB taxonomy): domain Bacteria; phylum Pseudomonadota; class Gammaproteobacteria; order Pseudomonadales; family Pseudomonadaceae; genus Aquipseudomonas; species Aquipseudomonas capsici. Next base: position 221,882 of record NZ_JAFGZD010000004.1, on the reverse strand, counting down.
GTCGGCGAACAGATCATCGGCTCGCCACGACGGTTGAGCGAGGTGTTGAGCGACACGCCGTTGCCGGTCAGGTTTTCCAGTGCCTTCATCATGTCGTAGTAGCGCGGGTTGTATTCGCGCTTGAGCACCTGGGCACGGGACGTGCCGTCTTCGTGAACGACTTCCGGCACGCGGGTCTTCCACTCTTCAGCCACTTCGAAGGTGAAGGTCATGAACGGCGCAGGGTGATCGATGGTGATCATCTGGGGAGCCACGGTGTCGAGCATCGACGGGCAGAAAGGCCTCCAGCGCTCGCGGAACTTGATCTGTTCGTTGATGCGGTTGGCCACACCCGGAACGCTCGGGCAACCGATGATCGAACGACCGCCCAGAGCACGCGGACCAAACTCCATGCGGCCCTGGAACCAGGCCACCGGATTGCCTTCGACCATGATTCTGGCGATGCGCTCAGGCGTGTTTTCGATCTTGCGCCAGACCGGTTTGTTCGGGTGACGGGCGCAGGCCGCGATCACGTCTTCGTTGCTGTAGGCCGGGCCGAGGTAGACGTGCTCCATCTTCTCGACCGGTACGCCACGGGCGTGAGACACGTACGCTGCCGCACCAACCGCCGTACCGGCGTCGCCGGAGGCAGGCTGGACGAACAGCTCTTTCACTTCCGGGCGGGCAATGATGCGCTGGTTCAGCTTCACGTTCAGCGCACAGCCACCGGCGAAGGCGATCTTGCCGGTTTCCCTGAGGATGTCGCCCAGGTAGTGATCCATCATCTGCAGCGCCAGTTTCTCGAACAGCGCCTGCATGCTGGCGGCGTAGTGGATGTATGGCTCATCGGCCACATCGCCCACACGTTTCGGCCCCAGCCACTCGATCAGCTTCGGCGAGAAGTAGAAGCCCTTGCCGTTCTCTTTATAGCGACGCAGGCCGATGACGTTGGCCAGCTCGGTATTGATGATCAGTTCGCCGTTTTCAAAGGTCGCCAGACGCGAGAAGTCGTACTTGCTGGCATCGCCATACGGCGCCATGCCCATGACCTTGAACTCGCCGTCGAGCATTTCGAAGCCGAGGAATTCGGTGATCGCGCCATACAGGCCGCCCAGGGAATCCGGATCGTAGAATTCCTTGATCTTGTGGATCTTGCCGTTTTCGCCATAGCCGAAGAAGGTCGTGGCGTACTCACCCTTGCCGTCGATACCCATGATCGCGGTCTTTTCCTTGAAACCGGAGCAGTGGTAGGCGCTGGAAGCGTGGGCCAGATGGTGCTCGACCGGCTCGATCTTGATCTTTTTCGGATCGAAGCCCAGTTGTTCGAGACACCAGACGATCTTGTTGCGATAGCGCTTGTAGCGGCGATTGCCCATCAACAAGGCGTCGAGGGCGCGATCGGGTGCGTACCAGTAGCGCTTGGCATAGTGCCAGCGAGCCTTGCCGAACAGGCTGATCGGCGCGAACGGAATCGCTACCACATCGACGTCCGAAGGCTTGATACCTGCCTGTTCCAGGCAGAACTTCGCCGACTCGTAGGGCATGCGGTTCTTTGCATGTTTATCGCGAACGAAACGCTCTTCTTCAGCCGCCGCAATCAGCTTGCCGTCGATATAAAGCGCTGCGGAAGGATCATGGCTAAGGGCGCCGGACAGGCCAAGAATCGTCAATGCCACTGGGTCTAGCCTCTTTAGTCTGCATGCAGGCGCAATGCGCCCGAGAAAAGGTGTGCCCCCCGCACTGCGGGCCAGGGACAGCTAAAGCGCGCGATTATAGCGTAATGACCGGGGATTTGGCTCGGGGACTGAAAGCCGATCGGAATATACAGCCAAGTGCCATCAACAGAAGGTCACCAGACCTGGCCTCCAATAATTATCTACACCTCCGCTGCGCAGCCTTTCTGATTGATTGAGGCGTATCACAGTGGCCCGACGGCCCTCAATCAAACCCCAGCGCTTGAAGTGCTCAACGGAAAACACACACGATGGAAACATTGCCCCCCTCAACCGGGTTCTTCGACGATACCTTGCCGGCGGCTTCGGCCGCCCTCAAAAGACTCTCGGAACTGAGCACCAGCCTGCTCACCGATTTCAAGGCACTGCCCGCAGTCGATGACGCCCTGCTGGATGCAGACACTTCACGACAAGAACAGGAAACCGTCCGTCTGCTGCAGCGCATCAACGATTACTGGGATGCACCCAGTGCCTCCGACGGAACCCGCTACGAGAAGTTTCTGACCGGCATGCAGCAGGCACTGCGGGACGAACTGAGCATCAAGATCCACGAGCGCGACCTCGGCACACAGTATCTTGCGTGCCTGCCAGCATCGCGCCGCCGGTCGGATAGCCCTTCGCCGGTTGCCGCCAGAAACTTTGCCTTGCATGTACATGTCCAGGAAAACGAACAGGCAGAAGTGGCGGGGGCTCTGGTGATGTCCCGGGATCCGCAGGGCCCTACCCTGCTGGTCCTGCCCGGCATCGGTGCCACGGGGTTCAGCAGTCTGGAAAACATGTGCAAAACCCTCTGCGACTGGCTCAATGACCCGACCTTGAAAGATGCGCTGCTCAATTGCATGGAGCAGCGCCATCAGGACGTTCTGACAGCGATAGTCGAAGATCCCGATCTGCACCTCGAGCCCTTCACTGCCGCCGACCTGATGCTCACCCCCATCGTGGGCGATCCTTACACCTACGCCATGGAAAGGTTGCTGCATAAACAGTACGAAGATGTCCGCTACGCCTGCACACAGGGAACAGGTCATGAGCGGAAAAAACGCCAGACACTGATCCGCAATGCCATTGCCATGCGCGGCCTGTTCGGGCCGGGTGCCATGCTGGAACTGCGCGAGCTGGAGTCTCTGGAAAGGCGCTATCGCCGCAACCTGCCGGACTGGATCAAGATGGCCAGTCAGGGGGATCGCAACGACTATGCCGAGCGCCTGCGACAGTACGATCAGGCCCGCACCGTCACGGTCAGCACCATGAATGCAGCCGCCTCCCCGGAACAGTTTGCCCGGGCACAACTGCGCACGAGGCTGGCCAACGATCTGGGCTACGACCTGGATCCGGGCGCTATCAAGGCAAGCACTCAGCGCACCCTTCCCGTGACAGGCGAACCCTACACCGTGACCCGCTCCCTGGCAGAACTGGCACTGTACGGCCTGCACCCTGGCGACCGCACGGCGGGTTCGGAGTTTCTCGAACACACGACCTTCAGCCTCGAAGGCGCACCACTGGCAGCAGACTACGCCGCCTTGACCCCGGCGTATCTGGCCAAGGTCATCGACGAACTGGACCTGCGCCTGAACTTCGCCGCCTTTCAGCAGGCCGAGACTCGCAAAGAATACAACCAGCAACTCATGGAGCTTCTGACCCGACGCCAAGTCAGTGCACTGGCGTACGCGGCGAAAATGCAGGGCCATATCCAGCCCGCCGATTTCACGGTCGTCGAAGCCGTGACGAACCCGCAACAGGTCACAACAGACTACCGGCTGCTCATTCAGCAGGTCAGGCTGAACCGCCTGATAGTGAGCAAGCTGCTGGTGATTCGCCAGGAAACGACAGGCGGCCAGCTGGAACGGCTGATCATGCTCGCGCTCGACACGCCGCAAAACCGCTGCTTCTGGGCCTTCGACAATGAAACCCAGTTGCGCAACGAACTGGTCGGCTGGGCCCGTTCGGCCCCCCTGAGCGACTACCTGCTCCAACAGATCGAAGTGGCGAGTCGCGCCACACTGGCAGCAACACTGGCCGCCCTGAAGCTCAAACCTCACCCTTCGCCGGACTTTCTTCAACTGGTCAGCCTGTCGGGCTTTGACAGGGGGCTGCGCATCCTCGCAGAGCAGCACGTCCGCGTGGCGATGTCCGAAGAGGAACGTCACACGCCATCCTGGTATCGAGGGGCCAGCCCTGCACAGCGTCAGGAACTGACGGCTCTGGAAGACGCAGCCAACGGCGCACGCAAGAATTACGACGCCAAACCGCATACCCACATGCAACCGTTCAAGGCCTATGTACACGAACGGGCCAGCCAGCAGATCGGCAAACTGCTCGGCGTGCCGGTCGGCAGCGTAGATCCCGACCTGATCGTGATCCGCAGTGAACGCGAAACCGTCACCTACACAGATATGCTGCGCAATGGCTATGACGACAGCATCAGCCTCATCCGCAGCACCGCCGACACCCATGCAACGTTCAGCGGGCCGGAAGGTGTGAACCTCAGCGTGCTGTCGCCGCAGAAAGTCGCAGAGTCGGTACGCAATCAATGGCTGGCCGACGACTATATCGCTCTCGTGAAACGCACTCTGCTCAATGCAGGCTCACAAGGCTACGAATACCGCCGCAAGACCAGCCTGCTGATAACCCAGTTGCAGATGAAAGCAGCAGCCTTGCGCAGCCTGCTCAAAGGGCATATCAACGCAACCCAGTATCAATGGCTCCGCGACTCCATCGACCACGCCCACCAGAACGAACCCCGGATACGTGCGCAATACCCGCTTTACCCCTTGCAGATACATGTCGACAAACCCTTTATCGGCTCGGGGCTGGACGGCTCGGACAAACTGGTCATTCCCGACACCAACCTGATCCACATCGAAACCGTGCAAGGCTGTATAGCCATTCTTCCCATGTCCATCAGGCAGGCGTCGCTTCTCTACACACCTCAGGCACCGGATGGCATCGAGTTCCGCCTGTTCAGCAGCTTTACCGACTCGCTGGAGACACCGGGCATGATCGATTACTACAAAGACCGTTGCCGCCTGAAATCGGGCAGGACGCTGTCGTTCTTTCTCAACGACATGCGTAAGGGCAATGCCAACAAGGCCCCCTTTCTGCCCAGGGAATCCATTTCCGACTTTGCCGACACCTGCTTCAATCGTCCCATCCTGCGCAAACTGAGGGATGTGGAAGAAACCACTACCGGGCGCAATGACATGCTGGCCAGACTGATCTGGGTCAGCGTCGAAGTGATAGCCACCATTATCACCCTGCCATTTCCGCCTGCCAGTTTTGCCGTAGGTGCCTTGCTGTCCCTGCATGACACCGTCCGGGCGCTCCAGTCGCTGCGTGACGGCGACACGGAAACCGCCAGCGCCTACATTCTGACCGCCATGATCAACAGCTTCGGTGCGGCAGGCGATCTGCATTCCGGCCTCAAGGGTTTCGGCAGCGTAGTACGTCAGATAGGTCCGCCACCGCCCCCCGATTCGGCACTGCGCCCCTTGCAGCGAGCGTCTTCGCTGTCACGCTACGAAGACCTGTACCCCATAAACCTGCACAATGAGTCCTTTCTGGTCGGCAAACCGGACGCCAACGGCTACTTCCCGGTTCTGCGCAATCTCGGCGACTCCCCGAGCGAAGTCGGCAACACCGGGCAATTCGTCAAACCGGGGAGCAACGGAACATGGCAGCCGTCAGGCTCGGTGTCCGGCACCTCAACACTGCCTCATGCAGGCATACATGAGGGCTTTGAAGTCCGCCTTTCCCTGAAAAACGTGCCGCGTATCGGCGAGGGTCACGCCAAGGGCGTCTGTACCGTCAATGGCAAACATTACATCGACCTGTCCGGCAAGACCTTCGAGGTGCAATACAACGCACAAATGCGTTGCTGGCAGATCATCGATCCCGACAACCCGTTCACCTTCTTCGGCAAACGCCCCGTACGCCTGGATGAACAGGGCAGATGGCAGCTCGTCGACCGCCAGCAATTACGTGGCGGCGGGCGTGACACCCCACAGAGCTACCGACCATTGCCCCGGGAGGAGATTGAAAACCCAGGCACGGCTCTCAGCGATTACGAGCTGCCGGCGCACATGCAACCTCATATGGATCTGATTATCAGCGGGGAAGGCTACGATCCGAGCGGTCTGGGCATGATGCAATACTTCGAAAGCTACTTCGGGGAAATGCGCCTGAAGCTCACCATCCTCAGGGAAAAGCTCTACCACGATGCCAATGCCTTTTTCGCTGCCCCGACCTTGCCGGCGCGCCCCTCATTGCCAACGCTGGAATACGGGGCAGACATCGACACGCTGTTCGAAAGCCTGTTCGCCCACAGCAAGGGCCTGGTCCTGAGCGAAACACCCCGGTCGGTGGCCAGCAAACGTCTGCTCATCCAGAACATGCCCCTGCTGGCCAAGGAACGGGTGGAAATTCTGTATATCGAGCATCTGTTCACCGACAAGCATCTGCCAAAACTGGCCCGCTATCGCCAACTGGGCAGAAAGACCCGTTCCGGCTCTCATGAACTCAAGGAGCATCTCGAATATATCAACGACAAGGCACTGAATAACCAGACGACAGAGTACGACTATTACCATCTGATCAAGGCTGCCCACAGGCATGGCATCGAAGTCAGGCCATTCAGTTCCTCGATCAGTTACCCACTCATCAGGCACCCCGTATCGGCTGCCGTCGACGATGCGGCTGCCAGCCAGAAAATGAGCAACTTCTTTGGCCACAAACTCATCAGCAGTGATGTGGCGGCCGACCCATCCAGGCGCTGGATAGCCCTGCTGGATGAAAAGCTGGCGACTACCCACGGTCAGGTTCCCGGTATTGCCGAGCTTGAAGGCGTGCCCAGCATTCATATCGAGGACGCTGCAATCACCAGCCCGACGCGGATCAAGGCCGCAGCCGGTCATGCATCGATCGATTCGGCAAACCGCAGCGACTTCACGATAGAGTTCGCCAACCCCTTGATTCTGGGGCCGGCAAAGAAGCGCCCCGAGAGCACATTACTGGATATGGCCCTGTTCAAGGACCTGGGCAACAGGCAAACCCGGGAGAACGTACAACTCTGGGCAGGCGAATACGGGTTCCGCTGGAGCGAGGCCGACGGCTGGGTGCGTATCGAACCCGAGCAATGGACGCCCAACAACCCGCCGAACGCAATTCAGCAGTCGCTGGCAAATTCCACCTACGAAATCCCTCTGGAGAACAGAAGTACTCTCTACCAGTTGGCGAACTTCGAACATAAAGGACTGGATCAGCACTATTTCTTCATGAGCCCCGATCTGAGCGAAGTGCGCAACAAGTTCTTCAAGATACGCAGCAAGCTGCAAGCCGATGCCCGCAACCTCGCCGGCATCGAAATGCCAAAACGACCGACAATGCCCAGCGTCGAGCCCCAGACCCCGCTGCCGGACTTTCTGCAGACGCTTTATCAACACACCGACGGCGTGGTGATTGGCGAATCCCACTCTTCGGTGGCCAGCAAAAAGCTGATTATCGACAACCTGCCACTGCTGTCGCAGCAGAAGGTCAAGACCCTGTATCTGGAGCATCTGCTGGCTGACCTGCATCAGGCGGATCTGGACCGGTTCTTCGAGACCGGACAAATGAACAAGACCCTGCTGCATGATCTCAAGAGGCTCGACAGAGGCCACCATACCGACCCGAGCGGGGTCTACAACTTCGAGCAGTTAGTGATCAAGGCGCGGCAGAACGGCGTGGAAATCCGTGCCATCGACTGCTCGGCGAGCTATCACCTCAAGGGCCTGTTCAGAGAAACCGCCACCTCTCGCCAGCAGATGATGAATTACTTTGCCCACCTCACCATCCGCAAACATCAGGAAATCATGGGCACGCACAAGTGGATCGCCCTGGTAGGCAACACCCACGCCAATACCTACCAGAAGATCATACCGGGCATCGCCGAGCTGGAAGCGGGGATAGGCCTTCGTGTTACCGATGCTCCACCCGGCCAATCCAGAGGCGTGATAGCCGATCCGGGCGACAGCATGAGACGCGGCCTGAGCACTGAAACCGTGCCGATCAAAAGCGACTATCTGGTGGAAATGGAAATCCCGGGAGCGATCCGGGCCATCCCTGCACGGTCCGAACTGGCTCTGCCCGTCGAGGAGCGGCTGGTCAGGCCTGGAATGTTCCTGATCGAGCAATCCCAGGACGGCCTGCAAATCATCGCCCACCGCTCACGGGACACACTGATTCACCGAACGCTGGTGCAGATCAATGCCGAAGGCAAGATCTACATCGATCGTCCGACCTGGAGCAACATCCACATGAAGCCTTACAACAACATGTTTGCACTGGTGACAGCACTCGAGGAACTTAACATGACGTATGTGGCCTGACCTCGGCCCTATCTTGGCAAGCGCTGCTCCAGCAACCGGTGCAGCGCACTGTCCACCGGCCAGTTGCGCATGAAACGCGCACGATCGCGGGCGAATGCAGCGGCAAAGGACGACTGGGAAGCGTGTTGCTGCATGGCGTCCAGATCGATCAAGGCCCAACGATCTTCATGCCAGAACAGGTTATGTCCCTTGAAGTCGCCATGGCTGATGCGCTCACGGATCAATTGCTCGAAAAGCTGCACCAGCGCCAGCAGCTCATTCTCCGGCACCTCACCCGATTCGACATGAGGTGCGAACCGCTTGATGATATCGGGTCCCTGCAGAAACTCGGTCACCAGATACGCCTTGCGACGCAGGCCCAGTACACGCTGCTCCAGCACCGCCAGCGGTCTGGGCGTGGCAATACCCAGAAACTCCAGCCGATTGGCCTCACGCCAGGAATGCCAGGCACGGCTCGGACGCCAGAAGCGTTTGAGCCAGTGGCTGAAATTCTTGATGTTGTAGCGTTTGATAACCAGCGTGCGACCATTGACCTCAACCCGGCCTACGCTGGCCGCACCACCGGTCTTGTACAGATGGCCCTTGTCGAGCAAGGCATCGGCCTGCTCCAGCACCGGCAGCAAAGCAGCCTCTTCTTCACGACGAATCGCGCGAAATTGTGAAGCGCTGTCTACAACGCTGAACAGGCTGCAATCACGGCCGGTCTTGTTCAGGTAATCCTTCAGACGCCAGCTGCGCACCTTGTCGATCTGCTTCTGCAGGGCTTCCATGGGCAAGGCGTGTTCGGCATTGCTCAACAGGTAGTGCACCAGCAACTCTTCAGTGAAAGGCTCCAGCGCCTTGGGCAACTGAGCGAAAAACACGCCGAGGTTTTCCAGCACGGCCTGTCGGGATAACGGCTTGCCTGCTTCTTCGGCACGAATACCGGCACCGTCGATCAGATACAACTGGCCGTTATGGCGCAGCAGGTTGTCCAGGTGCAGGTCTTCCTGCCACAAGCCCCTGGCATGCAACAGGGCAACGGCTGACAGCGCTTCCCCCAGCACCGACTGCTGCTCATCGGCCAGCGGCGGCAGATTCCGAACCTGCTCCCAGGCATCGCCCAGGCTTTCGGCACCATCCAGAAACTCGAACAGCAACCAGCCGCCTTCACCGTCCTGCAAGCCATCGGCCAGCAGCAGCGGCGTGGTCAGGCCTTGCTCGGCCAGCAGGCGGACGCCATCCAGCTCACGCTGAAAATGCCGGGCGGCCTTGTTGCCCACCAGCAGCTTCGCCAGCACCGTGCGGCCACGCCAGACACCCGCGCCGACATAGCGCTGACCCGGCAGCACGCGCAGCAGCGTCAGGAGTTGCAGGTCGGCCGGGCCAATGGCGTCGGCCAGGGTCACGTTCAGGGGCAGCTCAGGTGTGCGTCCGGCATTCTTGAGTTCAGACAAACGCATCAGCGTGCCTCTTTGTTGTCGCGCTGGTGAAGGTCGCGCTTGTGTTGACCACGCTGCCCCAGACGCAGGCACCAGGCATCGACCTGAGCGCTGTCGGGAGCGGCCTGCAGATAGGCGGCAAGCAACACACGCAACTCGTCGGCTCCCCATGCCGTCGCACGACGCAGCAAGGGCTCCAGATCCTTGATCAGATCACGCTTGCCGAAGAAGACCGGGCGGGTTTTCTCCAGATCGATCAGTTGCGCCACGTAAGTATCGCCACGGGCCTGCAGGAAAATATGCTTGGGATAGAAACAGCCATGAACCTGCCGGGCCTGGTGCAGGGTGCGGGCCAGTTGCCCACAGGCCTCGATGATTGCGGTTTGCTGACTGGCGTCCAGACTGGGCCATTGCTCAAGCAGGACATACAGATCCGTCCAGCCATCCAGCGCACGGGTCATCAGAATCGCCCGGCGCTCGCCATCGACCTTGCTGTCGCCATAGAACACCGCCTGCAAAGCCGGGATACCCAGCTTCTGGTAGCGTCTGATATTGCGAAACTCTCGGGAGAACGACGGCTCACCGAACGGGTGATGCAGCGTATGGGTCAGGTAATTGCTCTGGCGCTTCAGATAGAACCCCTGCCCCTCCAGCTCCAGACGAAACACACTGCTCCAGCCGCCACGCCCGGTATTGGGCTCATCGACGGCATCGAGCTTTACATTCCACAGCGCCTGAAAATCGGCCAGACCATGGCGTTCAAGCAGGGCACGGTCGGAATCGGCAATGAAAACGCTCATTCGCGCCCCTCGAAAAAACTGACGATATGACGAATACGCTTCTTGTCGGAAGCATTCAAACGCTCCCGCTGCCGATACTGCAGATAGAAGCGCAGTCGCTGGGTGGCGGATAAATGGTATTTGGCGACCTTGTCCAGACAGGCCAGATCCTTGGTGATCCGGTAGCGAAGCATGAAGCTCCACCAGAAGGCACCGTTGGGGCAATCGATGAAAAACAGCCTGTCCTGATCGTCGACCAGCAGATTGCGCCACTTCAGATCGTTATGCGTGAAATGCTGGTCGTGCATGATCCGGGTGCAGCGCGCCAGTTGCCGGCTGATGACATCGACCCAGGCACGATCCGCCAGCCGCGAGTCCTTGTGCCGGGCCAGCTCGGACAGGTCTTCGGTACGCGGCAGCTCGCGAGTGATCAGCGCGCCACGATCATAAGCCGCGCCCTTGCGCTCCAGGCCCCAGGCCACGACGTCGGCAGTCGGAATTCCCCATTTGGCGAAGCGCTTGAGATTCTGCCATTCGGATTTGACCCGTGGCCGCCCCAGATAGCGACGCAGGCCTTTACCGGCCCCGGTGTAGCGCTTGACGTAATAGGTCACGCCGCTGCGCTCCACACGAATCACTTCGGAGAGCAGATCGCTGGTCAGTTGTTCGCCCTGCAAGGCAAAAACCGCGTCCAGACTACCGAAGTCCTCAGCCAGGAAGGCGTATTCCGGCTCAAGATTCCAGCCCGCCATCAGAGCGCATCTCCGTAACGCAATTTACGCTGATACAACTTGTCCGCCTTTTTATCCAGCCAACGCAGCAATGGCGCTTCCCGAGCCAGCACTTCGCGCAATGGCCTCTGGAAGTAGCCCTTGAGAAAACGCAGTTTGTCGCGTCGGGTAAGACCGATGTCCAGCGCCGAGAAATACAGCGCGGCCAGATCCTTGTTACGCCAGCGCGGCGTGATCGCACGCCGGGTCTGGGCACGGTGCAGATCGATGACCGAGAGCCTGAAATCGTCGGCAGTCACCGGTTTGTCGGTATGCAGCAGGAAGTGGCAGATGTAGCAGTCCCGGTGATTGACTCCGGCACGGTGCATCATCCCGACCATGCGTGCGACTTCGGCAATCAATGCGCGCTTCAGGCGCGGCTCGGGCGGCTCGTTGCGCCAGTTGATGCTGAAATCCTCCAGGCTTTCGGTAGGGGCCAGTTCTTCGGTGACGATGAACGAATGCTGGGCAGCCGGATTGCTGCCACGTTCGCCATAGGCCACGGCGGTCATGGTCGGCACGCCGGCTTCCTTGAGACGCGCAATCGCCTCCCATTCCTGGCCTGCACCCAGCACCGGCAGCTTGGCGGTCACCAGATTCTTGGCGATTTCACTCCAGCCGATGCCACGATGAATCTTGACGAAGTAGCCGCGCCCATCGACCTCGGTCCGAAGCGTGCGACGCCCTTCCAGTTCGCGATACACCTGACCTTCAAGCGCCTCGACCTCGGTGAATGCATCGCGCCCGGCCCACAGGCTCTTGAAAGGCTCAGAGAGGTGCAGCTTCATTGATCGTGCTCCGCCAGTATCACATCGGCAGCGTGCTGCGGCATGCTGTAGAGGTCAGCGGTATCGGCGAACGCCAGGCCGTTCGCGCCCCAGCTGCGACGTGCGGCATCGTCTTCGAGCATCTTCGCCAGATAACCGTTGAGCTGCGCCTGCTCGAACGGATCGTCCAGCACCAGACCGCTGTCGGCTTCGGCAATGTAATGAGCGTAGCCACAGACCGCACTGACCAGTACCGGCAGGCCGGCCACCAGTGCCTCGAGCAGCACGGTGCCGGTGTTCTCGTTATACGCCGGATGAATCAGCAGATCGGCGCCGAGCAGGAAACGCGGAATATCGCTACGCCCTTTCATGAAGGTCACCTGTTCGCCCAGCCCCAGTGCTGCGCTTTGCAGCTGGAATACTTTGGGGTCGTCCTGGCCGATTACAAACAGGCGCGTACGTTTTTTAAGTTCGGCAGGCAAGGCGGCCAGCGCCTTGAGGCTGCGATCCACGCCTTTGGTCTTGAAACCCGAACCGATCTGCACCAGCAGCAGGTCATCGGCGGCCAGCCCGAACTCCTCCCGGAACCCGGCGCGAATCTGCGGCGCATCGGGCGGCGCACGGCGATCCTGAGAGATGCCCGGCGGCAGCAGATGAAAACGCGACAATGGCGTGTCGTAATGCTTGATGAACAGCGGCTGCTGCACTTCGGAAATCATCAGTACCTGAGTTTTCGCGTCCTTTGCGAATACTGCCCGCTCGTACTCGGCAAAATGGCGATAACGGCCCCATTTGCGGTAGAGGGAATTACGCAGGTTCTGCGCCTTGTCCTCGAAACAGCCATCGGCGGCGTAATACACGTCCAGACCGGGCATCTTGTTGAAGCCGATCAGGCGATCGACCGGGCGCCTGGCCAGATCCGCTTCCATCCAGGCGCTGAGCTTCTCGTTGCGTCGATGGTTGAAGAACGCCTTGACCGGCGCCACCAGCACTTCGAAGCCAGGCGGCACATCGCCTTCCCAGATCAGGGTGTAGACGCGAATCTGGTGGCCGCGCGCCTGGCACTCCAGGGCAATGCGCATGAAGTCGCGCTGCAGGCCGCCGAACGGGAAATATTTGTAGAGTACGAAAGCCAGTTGCATCAGTTGTGTTCCTTTGCCAGCAACAGCGCGCCCAACTGGCTCGCTACCCGCTCGGGATTCAAGCGAGTGAAGCACATGGGCCACTCGCGTTTGAGGTCAAACCGCTGCTGATCGTCAGCCGTCGGTTGATAGGTGCATTTCTTTTGCAGGCAAGGGGCGCACGCCGGGTAATCACCGGCCAGATGCACCTGAGATTTGCCGTAGGCACCGGTCAGGCCGGGATTGGTCGGCCCGAACAGGGAAATGGTCGGCACATCCAGTGCCGCGGCCAGATGACCGATACCGGTATCCACCGCGACACAGGCCTGCGCACTGGCCAGAACCCTGGCGACACCCGCCAGATTCAGCTTCGGCAAGACCTGCGCATGTTCCAGCCCTTCGGCAATCCGCTCGGCACGGGCCTTTTCTGCCGGGTTGCCCCACGGCAGACGCACTTGCAGCCCTCGGGCAGCCATCAGCTGCGCCAGTTGCCGCCAGTATTCCTCGGGCCAGTGCTTGGTGGCCCAGGTGGTGCCATGCAGAAACAGCACGAAGGGCGCTTGCAGCGTTTCATCCAGTGCCGACAGGCGTTTGAGGCCGTAATTGCCCAGGCCCGCCGGCAGCGGATAACCCAGTGCCTGAGCGAACAACTGGCGCAACCGCTCCACGGCATGCTGCCCACGCGCTACCGGGTAAGGCCGGTCATAGAAGCGACTGGCAATGGGCTCGCGTGCCGAGTGTCTGTCCAGGCCCGCGACGGGGGCATTGACGTAACGGGTCAGCCAGGCGCTCTTGAACAGGCCCTGGGCGTCGATGACTACGTCATAACGGGTTTCGCGCAAGCGCTGTTTGAAGCCGTTCCATTCGCCGGTCTTGAAGGTCTGCCACAGGTTCTTGCGCCAGCGGCGGATCGCCACCGGAATCACTTTATCCACAGCAGGATGCCAGGTGGGAATCTCGGCAAAGCCCTCTTCCACCACCCAGTCGAACTGAATGCCCGGCAGTGCCTGCGCCGCATCGGTCAACGCCGGCAAGGCATGAATCACATCGCCCAGCGAAGAAGTCTTGATCAGCAATACCCGCAAAGTCAGGCGACCTCCACCGGAGTGCCACCCAGGCGACCCAATGCCTGAACCACAGAATCCGGCTCAAGCAGGCGCATGCAGTTGTAGTGGCCGAAACGGCAGGTGCGCTCGAAACAGGGGCTGCATTCGATCCCCAGTTGCACGATCTCGACTTCATCGGCCAGAGGCGGCGTAAAGCCCGGCGATGTGGAACCGTAGACCGCCACCAGCGGACGGTTCAGCGCAGCCGCCACGTGCATCAGCCCGGAGTCGTTGGAGACGACCGCATCGGCGCAGGACAGCAAGTCGATGGCTTCGGCCAGGGACGTTTCACCGCTCAGGTTGACGGCCTCTTCGCGCAGACCGGGGATCAGATATTCGCGAATGCTCTCGCCAACCGGATGATCCTTTTTCGAGCCGAACAGCCAGACCTGCCAGCCTTCACGAATCCGGGACTCGGCTACCTGGGCATAGTGCTCGGACGGCCAGCGCTTGGACTCACCGAACTCGGCACCTGGGCATAGCGCCAGCACCGGACGATCCTGGGTCAGGCCGAACTTGGCCAGTGCAGCATCCCGCACCTGGGTGTCGATCTGCAGGCTCGGTTTGGGATAAGGACGCGGCAATTCGGCGCCCTTGTCGAACGCCATCGCCATGAAACGCTCGATCATCAAGGGATAGCGCTGTTTGTCCAGGATCCGCACATCGTTGAGCAGCCCGTAGCGGAACTCGCCTCGCCAGCCGGTACGCTTGGGAATGCCTGCGAAAAAAGGCACCAGCGCCGACTTCAGGGAGTTGGGCAGCAGAATGGCCTGATCGTATTGACCGGCCAGGGACTTGCCGATCCGGCGTCGGGTCGCCAGCTCAAGCGCACCGTGCCCCAGCGGAAAGCTCAAGGCAGCACGCACTTCAGGCATGCGCTCCAGCAGCGGACGGCTCCACTCCGGAGCCAGCACATCGATTTCGCAGGGATGACGCTGCTTCAGGCACTGGAACAGCGTTTGCGCCATCACCATGTCACCGACCCAGCTAGGCCCAACGATCAAAATTTTCATGCTCGATCCAAAAACAGCCAGGGAGGCTTTCAGATTGCGTGACCTTCCCACACAACCTGACGCCTCCCTGTCATAGCTATATATAGCGTTTGATAAACGCAGGAACGTCCCTTCGCGGATGAATCCGCTCCTGCAACTTGGTTCAGGTCAGTCCCAGACCTGCCCAGATCCGCATCACTTCGCGCCGCTCGACTTCAAACTGATCACCGGCCACTGTTCCGGCCTGGTTCTGCAAGGCCTGACGGTGCGCCGCTGCACGGTATGCCTTATAGGCTTCGCGCAACAGGCTGGCATCGACATCAGGCAGCAACCCGGCCTCTTCGAGGCCTTCGAGAATACGAATGTTATCGGTGTAGCGCAGCAGGGCGGGATGCTCTCTGGACCACGCCAAGGCCGCGTATTGCACCATAAATTCGATATCGACGATACCACCGGCATCCTGCTTGAGGTCGAACACCATGGCCGGATCGAAAGCATTGGCCGCCGTTCCTGCCCCGGTCAGTTTAGTCCCCAGGCTGTCACGCATCTTGGCGCGCATCTCGCTGACTTCTGCACGAAGCTTGTCCAGATCGCGCTCGCGCCCCAGAACCGTGGCCCGGACCTTACCGAACTCGTTACCCACATCGGGGCTGCCGACCAGCACCCGTGCACGCACCAGTGCCTGATGCTCCCAGGTCCAGGCTTCATTTTCCTGATAACGACTGAAAGCCCCGAGGGAACTGACCAACAGACCGGACGCCCCGGATGGCCGCAGCCGCATATCGACTTCATAGAGCTGGCCGGAGTTGGTCTGGGTTGTCAGCAAGTGAATGATGCGCTGGCCCAGACGGGTGAAGAACTGCGCACCATCGATGGGTTTGGCACCATCGGTTTCGGTCTGCGGGTCGCCATCATGAATGAAGACCAGATCCAGGTCCGAGCCATGCCCCAGCTCGATCCCCCCGACTTTTCCGTAACCGACGATGACAAAACTCGGATCGCACAGGCTACCGTCGGGACGCGAAGGCGTGCCGTGCCGGGCAACGGTATGCCGCCAGGCCAGGGCCAGGACCTGCTCCAGAATCGCCTCGGCCAGCCAGGTCAGGTAATCGCTGACTTTCATCAGCGGCAAGCTGCCGGAAATCTCGGAGGCCGCCACCCGCAGACGATGGGCCAGCTTGAAATGCCGCAGAGCCTCCATCTGTTGCTCCAGATCATCCTCGGGGATGCGGATCAGCCGCTCGTGCAACTCGGCCGCCAGTTCCGGTGCCAGTGGCGGATTGAACAGACGCCCTTCGTTGAGCAATTCGTCGAGCAGTAACGGGTAGCGTGCAATCTGCTCCGCAATCCATGGGCTGGCCGCACATAAAGTCAGCAAACGCCGCAAGGCATCGGGATTTTCAGTGAGCAGCACCAGATAAGCCGAACGCCGCGCTACCGCTTCGACCAGCGGCAATACCCGCTCGATGACCAGATCCGGGTTTTGATGTTCGACCGCCTGGGCCAGCAGACGCGGAATGAAGGCATCCAGACGCTCGCGCCCCAGACGCTGCATCGAACGTAACTGCGGACTGCCGCGCAGTGTAGCCAGTTGCCGGATAGTCTTGTCGGCATCGACAAAGCCGGCCTGGGACAACTGACGGCACGCGGCTTCTTCATCCTGGGACTCCTGCCACAGCGGCAGCCATTCACCGCCCACGATGACTTCGTCGTCATCCGGTTGCTCATCGTCGGCATCGGCGTCCGGGTCGGCAATCACCTGACGGAAATGCCATGACACACGACTGCGCCAGTGCATCAGTCGTTCATGGAAGGCCGACCAGTCGGCAAAGCCCAGCATGAAGGCAATACGTGCCTGATCCTGTTCGTTGTCCGGCAACATCTGGGTCTGACGGTCGGCAATGGCCTGGATGGCATGCTCGGTGTAACGCAGGAATTCGTAACCTTCGCGCAACTCGTCGGTCACGGCAGAAGGCAGATAGCCCTGCCCTTCAAGGGTCTTCAGCACCTTGAACAACGGACGCTGCTGCAGGCTCAGGTCACGACCACCGTGAATCAGCTGGAAGGCCTGGGCAATGAATTCCACTTCACGAATGCCGCCAGCGCCCAGCTTGATGTTCTCGGCCATGTCCTTGCGCCGCACCTCCTGCTGGATCAACTGCTTCATGGTGCGCAGCGCTTCGATGGCGGAGAAGTCCAGGTAACGGCGGTACACAAACGGACGCAGCATTTGCAGCAGTTGCTCGCCAGCCGCCTGATCGCCGCCCACGACGCGGGCCTTGATCATGGCGTAGCGCTCCCAGTCACGCCCCTGATCCTGGTAATACTGCTCAAGGGCATTGAAGCTCAGCACCAGCGCCCCCGATGAACCGTAAGGCCGCAGGCGCATGTCGACACGGAATACGAAGCCATCGACGGTCACAGGGTCCAGCGCCTTGATCAGCCGCTGGCCCAGACGGATGAAAAACTCCTGATTATCCAGTGCACGCTTGGCACCCACCGTTTCGCCGCCTTCGGGGTAAGCGAAGATAAGGTCGATATCCGAAGACAGGTTCAGTTCAACCGCCCCCAGCTTGCCCATGCCGAGGATGACCATATGCTGTGGCTGACCGCTGCGACGCCCGGTCGGGGTGCCGAGCAACTGGCAGTGACGCTCGTACAGCCACTGATACGCCAGATCGATGGAGCCATCTGCCATCTCGGATAAATCGCGACAGGTTTCGATCAGTGCTGCCTGACGGGTAAGATCGCGCCAGATAATCCGCACTTGCTGACGCATGCGCTGGCGACGTAGATTACGCCCCAGTTCATCATCGCTGCTGGCAGCCTGTACGGCGGCAGCTATTTGCCCGCGCAGTTCGCCCACGCTGAAACTGCGCTCCAGCTCGCCTGACTCTGCCAGTTCCAGCAGCATGCGCGGGTCGCGGCAAACCTGTTCGGTGACGAAGTCGCTGGATGCACAGACGCGATCGAATGCCTTGCGGCGCGACTCGGGCCAGGCTTCGAAAGCCGCCAGCGAATCGTCTGGCAGCGCAGCCAGCGCTGTACGAAATGTCTGTTGTGCACGGGTAACTAAAGGCAGCAGGATGGCCGGAAAATCGGCCAGCGAAGGTAGGCTCATGGTCTATCCTTGATCGGCGTGCAGTGGGCTACCTGCCATGTCAGCAAGTTTCATGCGCAACCGCCGAATGTAGAACAAAAGTTATAAATTGCTGAAAAATATGAACCGTTAGCAGAATGAACCAATTTTTCACCACGGATTATAAAATTCGCATCAACGGTAACGTTTTATCTCACAACAAGACAGGAGCGATTTGGTCGCTTCTCTGTAGTTTTACTACTGAGCATGTAACTCGAAGGGCTGAAATGGTCGTCGATTTGTAGTAAAACTACACGCCGCCGGAACAACCCTCCGGTAATCCAAGAATTTTATGTCGTCTGCCCAAAAGGCCAGTCGCAAACTCAGGCAACCGATTCTGGAAGCCTTTCCGCCCTGGAGCAAGCCATGCAAGACCTCGATCCCGTCGAAACCCAGGAATGGCTGGACGCCCTGGAATCGGTTCTCGACAAAGAAGGCGAAGACCGTGCTCATTACCTGATGACCCGTATGGGCGAGCTGGCCACTAGAAGTGGTTCGCAGCTGCCGTACGCCATCACCACGCCATACCGCAACACCATTCCGGTTACCCACGAAGCACGCATGCCTGGCGACCTGTTCATGGAACGCCGCATTCGCTCGCTGGTACGCTGGAACGCATTGGCAATGGTCGTCAAGACCAACCTGAACGACCCGGACCTGGGCGGTCACATTTCCAGCTTCGCTTCCAGCGCGACGCTGTATGACATCGGTTTCAACTACTTCTTCCAGGCCCCGACCGACGAGCACGGCGGCGACCTGATCTACTTCCAGGGCCACGCCTCTCCGGGCATCTATGCCCGTGCGTTCCTCGAAGGCCGCATCAGCGAAGACCAGATGAACAACTTCCGTCAGGAAGTCGATGGCAATGGCCTGTCCTCGTACCCGCACCCATGGCTGATGCCTGATTTCTGGCAGTTCCCGACCGTCTCCATGGGTCTGGGTCCGATCCAGGCGATCTACCAGGCGCGTTTCATGAAGTACCTGGAAAACCGCGGCTACATCCCGGCAGGCAAGCAGAAGGTATGGTGCTTCCTGGGCGACGGCGAGACCGACGAGCCGGAATCCCTGGGCGCAATCGCCCTGGCCGGTCGCGAGAAGCTGGACAACCTGATCTTCGTCATCAACTGCAACCTGCAGCGCCTCGACGGCCCGGTTCGCGGCAACGCCAAGATCATCCAGGAACTCGAAGGCGTGTTCCGTGGTGCCCAGTGGAACGTCAACAAGGTCATCTGGGGCCGTTTCTGGGACCCGCTGCTGGCCAAGGACACCAACGGTGCCCTGCAACGCCGCATGGACGAAGTCATCGACGGCGAGTACCAGAACTACAAGGCAAAAGACGGAGCGTTCGTTCGCGAGCACTTCTTCAACACGCCTGAGCTCAAGGCCATGGTCGAAGACCTGTCCGACGACGAGATCTGGAAACTCAACCGTGGCGGTCACGACCCGTACAAGGTCTACGCGGCCTACCATCAGGCGGTCAACCACAAGGACCAGCCGACTGTCATCCTGGCCAAGACCATCAAGGGTTACGGTACCGGTGCAGGCGAAGCCAAGAACACCGCGCACAACACCAAGAAAGTCGATGTCGACAGCCTGCGTCACTTCCGTGACCGCTTCGACGTGCCGATCAAGGACGCCGATCTGGAAAACCTGCCGTTCTTCCGTCCGGAAGAAGGCAGCGCCGAAGCCAAGTACCTGGCCGAGCGCCGCAGCGCCCTGGGCGGTTTCGTACCACAGCGCCGCGCCAAGAGCATCAGCATCCCGACGCCACCACTGGAAACGCTGAAAGCGATTCTGGACGGCTCGGGCGACCGCGAAATCTCCACCACCATGGCCTTCGTGCGCATCTTGGCGCAACTGGTCAAGGACAAGGAAATCGGCCAGCGCATCGTTCCGATCATCCCGGACGAAGCCCGTACCTTCGGTATGGAAGGCATGTTCCGTCAGTTGGGCATCTACTCGTCCGTCGGCCAGCTCTACGAGCCAGTCGATAAAGACCAGGTGATGTTCTACCGCGAAGACAAGAAGGGCCAGATCCTCGAAGAAGGCATCAACGAAGCCGGCGCCATGTCGTCGTTCATCGCTGCCGGTACTTCGTACAGCAACCACAACCAGCCGATGCTGCCGTTCTACATCTTCTACTCGATGTTCGGCTTCCAGCGTATCGGCGATCTGGCATGGGCCGCTGGCGACAGCCGTACCCGTGGTTTCCTGATCGGCGGCACCGCCGGCCGCACCACGCTCAACGGCGAAGGCCTGCAGCACGAAGACGGCCACAGCCACATCCTGGCTGCCACCGTTCCAAACTGCCGCACCTATGATCCGACCTACGGCTACGAGCTGGCGGTGATCATTCAGGACGGCATGAAGAAGATGACCGAAGAACAACAGGACATCTTCTACTACATCACCGTGATGAACGAAGCCTACACCCAGCCAGCCATTCCGGCAGGCGCCGAGGAAGGCATCATCAAGGGCATGTACCTGCTCGAAGAAGACACCAGGGCTGCTGCTCACCACGTTCAACTGCTGGGCTCGGGTACCATCCTGCGTGAAGTCCGCGAAGCGGCGAAGATCCTGCGCGACGAGTTCAACATCGGCGCCGATGTATGGAGCGTCACCAGCTTCAACGAACTGCGCCGTGACGGCCTGGCGGTAGAACGCTCGAACCGTCTGCACCCTGGCCAGAAACCGAAGCAGACCTACGTCGAGCAGTGCCTGAGCGGCCGTAAAGGTCCGGTCATCGCTTCCACCGACTACATGAAGCTGTTCGCTGACCAGATCCGTCAGTGGGTTCCATCCAAGGAATACAAAGTGCTGGGTACCGACGGTTTCGGCCGTAGCGACAGCCGCCGCAAGCTGCGTCACTTCTTCGAAGTCGACCGCAACTTCGTGGTGCTGGCAGCTCTGGAAGCCTTGGCTGACCGTGGCGACATCGAACCTAAAGTCGTGGCCGAGGCCATTGCCAAGTTCGGTATCGATCCTGAAAAACGCAACCCACTGGACTGTTAAGAGCCTGCTTCAAAATCGGTAACCTGCGCCGTTCAAAGGCGTGAAACAGCCGAGGATGCGGAATTTACACCCGTAAATGAGCATCCAACGCTGTTTCGTTGCAACTGGATACGGCGCAATCGAATGAGCAGGTTCTGCGAAGGAGAAACATTGTGAGTGAGTTAATTCGCGTACCCGACATCGGCAACGGTGAAGGTGAAGTCATTGAGTTGATGGTCAAGGTCGGTGATCGCATCGAAGCAGACCAGAGCATCCTGACCCTGGAGTCCGACAAGGCGAGCATGGAAATCCCTGCTCCCAAGGCCGGCGTCATCAAGGCCATGAAGGTCAAGCTGGGCGACCGCCTGAAAGAAGGCGACGAGCTGTTCGAGCTGGAAGTCGAAGGCGAAGCGGCTGCCCCGGCTGCTGCTGCCGAACCAGCACCGGCTCCAGCCGCTGCCGAGAAACCGGCCGAAGCGCCAGCCGCTGCACCGGCACCTGCTGCCAGCGCTACCGTTCAGGACATCCACGTTCCTGATATCGGTTCGTCGGGCAAGGCCAAGATCATTGAAGTCCTGGTCAAGCCAGGCGACAGCATCCAGGCCGATCAGTCGCTGATCACCCTGGAGTCCGACAAGGCCAGCATGGAGATCCCGTCTCCTGCCGCAGGCGTGGTCGAGAGCGTTGAAGTCAAGCTGGAACAGGAAGTCGGTACCGGCGACCTGATCCTGAAGCTGAAAGTCGCAGGCGCAGCGCCTGCCGCTGCACCGGCTCCGGCTGCCAGCGCTCCGGCAGCGGCTCCGGCCAAGGCTGAAGCAGCTCCGGCTCCAGCACCTGCCGCCAAGGCCGAAGCAGCACCAGCTCCGGCTCCGGCTCCGGCCCAAAGCGGTGCCAAGGTTCACGCAGGCCCGGCGGTTCGCCAACTGGCTCGCGAGTTCGGCGTCGAGCTGAGCGCCGTCAGCGCAACCGGCCCACACGGCCGCGTGCTGAAAGAAGACGTACAGGTTTACGTCAAGGCCATGATGCAGAAGGCCAAGGAAGCACCAGCCGGTGGCGCAAGCGGCGGCGCGGGCATCCAGCCGATTCCTGAAGTCGATTTCAGCCGTTTCGGCGAGATCGAAGAAGTGCCGATGACCCGCCTGATGCAACTGGGCGCGAGCGGCCTGCACCGCAGCTGGCTGAACATTCCGCACGTCACGCAATTCGACCAGGCCGACATCACCGACCTGGAAGCTTTCCGTGTCGCGCAGAAAGCCGTTGCCGAGAAGGCTGGCGTCAAGCTGACCATCCTGCCACTGCTGCTCAAGTCCATCGCGCACCTGCTCAAGGAACTGCCGGACTTCAACGCTTCGCTGGCACCAAGCGGTAAAGCGGTCATCCGCAAGAAATACGTGCACATCGGCTTCGCCGTGGACACCCCGGACGGCCTGCTGGTCCCTGTGATCCGCAACGTCGACCAGAAAAACCTGCTGCAACTGGCAGCCGAAGCAGCCGAACTGGCTGAAAAGGCCCGCAACAAGAAGCTGACCGCGAACGACATGCAAGGCGCATGCTTCACGATCTCCAGCCTCGGCCACATTGGCGGCACCGGCTTCACGCCGATCGTCAATGCACCGGAAGTCGCGATCCTGGGCGTGTCCAAGGCCACCATCCAGCCAGTCTGGGACGGCAAAGCCTTCCAGCCGAAACTGATGCTGCCTCTGTCGCTGTCCTACGATCACCGCGTGATCAATGGCGCAGCTGCTGCCCGCTTCACCAAGCGCTTGAGCGAATTGCTGGCGGATATCCGCACGATTCTGCTGTAAGCCTCAGCAGGCCCGCCCCATGGCGGGCTTTGCCATGTATTTGCGAGCTGCCACGCTCGAACCTCAACCCCGCCCTCAAGCGGGGCTTTTTTTATCCGCTGTCCGGGTTATGTAGCTCGGAAAGTTCCACGGTTTCTGCACTTGTCTACTCTATTGGCGAACCAGGTCAACCGGCTGACACTTTTATAGCACTAAGCCACCGCCCTCTCTTGTAAGCCCGAGCCGCATGATGCAACCTTGCCATACGCGAAAGTAATCCGGGCCAATGCCCTACCGCGATCAGAATTCCGGAAGCGAGTTTGTTCATGAAAAGCCAAACCGATGCTGCCGGCAGAACGGCAGCCGAGGTAGTAACGCAATTGCCTGTGCCCTCGCGCCTGGGCATGCTGCGTTTCGAGCGGCTTAATGAAGCCAATTGGGCGCTGCTGTTTCTCGATCCTAACTGTGAAAAACAGTTCGGCCTGCCTGCCGTGGAACTCTGCGCCCTGATTGGTTCGCCCTACGCCAGCCTGATGGAGCCGGAGGCCCGCTACAAGCTGCATGACGAGATCCAGTTGCAACTGGCATCCACTCCTTTCTATCTGGTCCGCTATACCCTGCACACCCCCAAAGGCCCGCTGGGTCTTCTGGAAATCGGTGAAGCCTACAAACAGCACAATCGTCATTTGCTGCGCGGCTACTTCCTCGTTGTCGAGGGGCTGTTCGCAGATGAAGCACAGACTTTCGGTCCGGATCTGGAAACCCAGAACTCGCGCCTGCAGATCGCGCTGGAGCTCAATCAGCGTGCGCAACGCGATCAGCTCGCCCATCTGGAGAGGGTTCGCGCCCAGCAGGAGCTGATCCTGCGTCTGACCCGTCACCGCTACAACACCGCCAACTCGGTGCTGGAAGCCGCCGAACTGATCACCAAGAGTGCCTGCGATATCTACGATGTCGACCGGGTCGGCATCTGGAGCCTGCACGAGCAGCGCCTGGAGTCGATTGCCGACTATCACCGGCAAAGCTGCGACTATCAGGTGCGCAAGCCGCTGGACATCAGCCAGTACCCCAATTATCTGGACGCGCTGCACAACAGCCGGGCGATCGACGTCAGCAACGTACAGAACGATCCGCGCACCCGCGAGATAGCCGATACCCTGCTGCCCCGCGGCGTCAATGCCATTCTGGACGCCAGTATCCGCATCGATGGCCAGGTGGTCGGCGTGCTGTGCCTGGAGCAGACCGGCTCGGAACGCGAGTGGCAGCCCGACGAAATAACCTTCGCCGGTGAGCTGGCCGACCAGTTCGCGCAGGTCATCAACAACCACAGCCGACGTGCCGCCACCAATGCGCTGTACCTGTTCCAGCGGGCCGTAGAGCAAAGCGCCAACGCCTTTCTGCTGGTCAACTGCGACGGCATGGTCGAGTACGTCAACCCGAGCTTCACCGCTATCACCCAGTACAGCTCCGAAGAGGTCCACGGCCACAAGCTGTCGGAACTGCCGGCTCTGGAAAACCTCAATGCCTTGCTGCTCGATGCCAATTCCAGCCTGAACAAGAGCAACAGCTGGCAAGGCGAGTTCAAGAGCCGACGCAAGAACCTGGAGCCCTACTGGGGCCAGTTGTCGATTTCCAAGGTGTATGGCGACAACCGCGAACTGACCCATTACATCGGCATTTACGAAGACATCACCCAGAGCAAGCTGGCGCAACAGCGTATCGAGCGTCTGGCTTACACCGACAACCTGACCAATCTGGGCAACCGGCCAGCCTTCATTCGCAATCTGGACGAACGCTTCGCCCGGGACAGCGACACGCCCATGAGCCTGTTGCTGGTGGATATCGACAACTTCAAGCGTATCAACGACAGCCTGGGCCATCAGACCGGTGACAAGCTGCTTATCAGCCTGGCCCGGCGTCTGCGCAATACCTTGAGCCCGTCCGACATTCTGGCGCGCTTTGCCAGTAACGAATTTGCCGTGCTGCTCGACCGCAGCGGGCTTGAGGCCGGACAGAACGTTGCCAGTCAGGTTCTGGCGACGCTGGACAAGCCGATGTTCGTCGACAACCAGTTGATCAGCGTCACCGGCTCCGTAGGCCTGGCCTGTGCGCCGCTGCATGGCCGCGACCCGCAGACTCTGATGAAAAACGCCGGGCTGGCGCTGCACAAGGCCAAGGCCAACGGCAAACATCAGGTCCAGGTATTTACCGAAGCCCTCAATGCCGAAGCCAGTTACAAGCTGTTCGTCGAGAACAACCTGCGTCGCGCCCTGACCCAGAATGAACTCGAAGTCTTCTACCAGCCCAAGTTGTGCCTGCGCAGCGGCCGCCTGCTGGGTATGGAAGCCCTGCTGCGCTGGAACCATCCGGAAAAAGGCATGATCCGACCGGATCAGTTCATCAGCGTGGCCGAAGAGACCGGCCTGATCATCCCCATCGGCAAGTGGGTCGCCCGTCAGTCGTGTCGCATGAGCAAGGCGCTGACCGAAGCCGGATTCGGCAACCTGCAGGTGGCGATCAACGTTTCGCCCAAGCAGTTCTCGGACCCGGACCTGGTGTCGTCCATCGCCTCGATTCTTGAAGAGGAAGCGCTGGATGCGTCCCTGCTGGAACTGGAACTGACCGAAGGCCTGCTGCTGGAAGCCACCGAAGATACTCGCCAGCAACTCGACTCGCTGAAAAAGCTCGGTCTGTCGCTGGCCATGGATGACTTCGGAACCGGCTATTCATCCTTCAGCTACCTGAAGAAATTCCCCATCGATGTGATCAAGATCGACCGCAGTTTCATCCGGGACATTCCGGATGACGAGGACGACATGGAAATCACCTCGGCGGTGATTGCCATGGCTCACAACCTCAAGCTCAAGGTCGTGGCCGAAGGCATAGAAACGGCGGCACAACTGAAATTCCTGCGCCGCCATCGCTGCGACGTGGGCCAGGGTTACCTGTTCGACAAGCCGATCCCCGGCGAAGAACTGATCGAAAAACTGAAACGCTACACGCGCCGACCGTCGGCCTGACCCCTCTTCCCTGTACACCGGACTCTCGGGCACACTGTCGGACTGTTTATCCCTCTAATCTGTTTTCACTTATCGAGAGGATATGGTTCATGACTCTTCGCTCGGAAATTCTAGTGAACAAAAATGTACTCCCCACTGCCCAGCAGGCACTGCCAGGCCGTGAAACACCTATCGCCGTTCCCGAACAGCACTTCGTCAACGGCAACCCGTTGCTGGGTCCATTCTCGGGCACGGTCGAATTCGCGATCTTCGGCATGGGCTGCTTCTGGGGTGCCGAACGACGCCTCTGGCAACAACCGGGTGTGGTCAGCACTGCCGTGGGCTATGCGGGCGGCATTACGCCAAACCCGACTTATGAAGAAGTCTGCTCGGGTCTGACCGGCCACAGCGAAGTGGTGCTGGTGGTGTATGAGCCGGAAGAAATCAGCTACGAATCGCTGCTCAAGATCTTCTGGGAAGCGCACAACCCGACCCAGGGCATGCGCCAGGGCAACGACATCGGCACCCAGTACCGCTCGGTGATCTACTGCACCACACCAGAACAGCTCGAAGCGGCCAAGGCCAGCGAAAAAGCCTTCCAGGCCGAGCTGAGCAAAGCAGGACTGGGCGAGATCACGACCGAAATCGATCAGGCACCAACCTTCTACTACGCCGAGGCGTACCACCAGCAATACCTGGCAAAAAACCCGCAGGGTTATTGCGGGCTGGGTGGGACAGGGGTTTGTTTGCCAGCGTAGCTGGCAGCTCAAGCTACAAGCTACAAGCTACAAGCTTTTGACTTGAAGCTTGCGGCTTGTAGCTTGCAGCTCTGCCCCCTATTCCGCAATCAGCCAGTCCATCGTCCAGCCACCCCGGGTCTGCCCCAGTTTCTCGGCCAGATAGGGCATCAGTTCGCGCAGTTCTTCTTCCAGCCCCCAGGGCGGGTTGGCGATGGCGAGGCCTGAGCCGTTGAGGCTTGCGGGGGTGTCCAGTGGATGAACATGAAGCTCGACGCGCAGCAGCTTCGGCGCGCCGGTTTCGGCCAGGTCCTGGTAGAAGCGCTTGAGCTGGCGCTGGTCCTTGACCGGATACCAGATCGCGGCGACGGTCTGGCGCATGCGGCCAATGGCTTCCTTGAGGGCGACTGCACAGCGTTTCATTTCATCGAGCTGCTCGAAAGGCGGGTCGATCAGCATCACCGCGCGTTTCTCGGCAACCGGCAGCAAGGCCCGTGGTACATGCCAGCCTTCCCCCAGGTGTACGGCCACGCGACGATCACCCTTCATGTTTTCCTTGAGCAACCGCCCGTCTTCGGGGTGTTTCTCGTTGAGCAGCACACGCTCGCGCTCACGGGTCAGGCGACGGGCCAGCTCCGGCGAGCCCGGGTAGTACCGCAGTTCGCCATCGGGGTTCATGTCATGCAGCACTTGCAGGTAATCGGCTGCCAGCGCGGGCAGGTCGGGGGCATTCCACAAACGTGCGATCCCTTCCAGCCATTCACCGGTGCGAGTGGCCTGATCGCCCTTGAGGTCGTAAAGCCCCAGCCCGGCGTGGGTATCGAGATAGGCGAAGGGTTGCTCCTTGCGCGCCATGAGGGCGATCAAGCGAGTCAGTGTCAGGTGTTTGAACACATCGGCATGGTTGCCGGCATGGAAGGCGTGACGGTAATTCATGGCAGCTCCTGGAAGGCTGCGCAGTTTAACAAAACTCGGGCGGGAACAAGACAGGGCTTTCGGTTGCGAAGGGTGAATGACTTTGATCACCCTTCGGACAAGTTGCACATTACAGGATCAGGCATTGCCTGCATTACAGGGCATAAACGGAAATCCACTGCCTGTCTGGATGAGTGGTATAGAGACGGTCACCTTCACGGTTCAAGACTGCGCCGCCTACAGAGTGAAAGAAATCGATACGCGTGGCTGTTCTTTCAACCGTATCGATTCTGTACAGATCGAAATTGCAGGAGTGAATGGCGTACACATATCTATTATCCGGCGTTCCCCCGATGATATTGACGGGGTAACCCCTTGAACCGAACTCCAGCGTATACAGGATCTTGTGCGTTGCGGTATCGGTCACGAACATTTCATCAAAACCGCCGACATACAGCAGGCTGCCATCCGCACTGATCGACATGGAACAGGGGTTTCTGAAACCCGGTATATCCACTTGCGAGTAATCCCGCGTATCGATCATTGAGACAATACCGTCCGGATCATCGGCAAGTTCCGATGCATAGATGTAATGCCCCTGCGGACTGATTGCCATGACCAGAACCGCATTCGACATTTTGCCCAGATCGAAATCGCTTTCGGCATTGTAGTCAAAGGCGTCAATCATGCGGACAAGACCACCGGGCGCATAGCGGAACGACAGGCATATGAAACTCCCGTCAGGGCTGGCCGCTATTTTATCGACACCCTCGGAGTCGAGGATCGCCACCAGTGCCTTGCGCTGGATATCAATAACAGAGCATTCATTCTGCCCGGTGACATAGAGTTTGCGTCCATCCGGGCTGACGGCAACATCGCCGACACAATCCCTCTGGATACGGGATACGACTTCACGGCTCTCTATATCGATAAAGCTGACCCCGGTCCCATCGTCATGGGAGACGAAAAGCATGCGTTCATCCGGGCTTACATCAATTTCCTTGGGTGTAAAACTCAAAGGAATACTGGCTAGAAGTCTTGCTTCATGGGGAGAAGATTCACGGAAGGGAAAATCTGTCTTTTGGCTCAGGAAAGACGTGCCTGTGAATATTTTTCTTTGCATTTAACCCACCAATCCCTTGGCCTGTTCAGACCATCAATCGAGAAAACAGGTGCTGCCTTCAAAACGTTAAGCACGACCAAATCTATGATGTGCTCCATGAAATGAGTCATTACCAAAGCGCGACCTCCTTATCGGGTCAGGAATAACAGGGGATTATTGAATACTCGGACCGATGGGTTGGGTACTGTCAGAAATAACAGGTAAAGCCCGGAAACCTGACCGTTGATCGGCTTTTCTGCCGGACAGGGCCGTTCAGAAAGCGACCTGCCCATAGGTAATCAAGCCATCCACGGCAGACGGGCTTGCCGAGGCAACGACGCCCAACCAGAATCAGGGCCTTACCCGAGCAAAGGAACACTCGTCATGATGCACGCGGATTTGATTGATCAAGAGGACTTGCTGAGCCAACTCAGAGCGCTGGGGTTCGAGATGCCCAGTGGCTCAACGGCAGAGCAGGCCTGCGCGCAAGCGGTATGTGGGTTGAACGAAGAGCGCGCCACGGCATTGCGGCGCCTGGTCGAACAATTGCTGACGGGCAGTGCAACCATATTGCCAGCGGTACGCCAGGCCATCGATCAGCAATTGCTGCCGGCACTGGCGACCTACAAACAGAATCACAAGTAAGACCTGTAAGAACCGGGCGCACACTCGATGCGCCCCTGTGGATCAGTATTCGATCCGCACATCCCCCTTCGGCACGCTGCAGCACGACAGGATGTAACCCTCTTCCACGTCCTCGTCGGTGATACCGCCGTTGTGCTCCATCTCGACTTCGCCGCTGAGCTTCATGACCTTGCAGGTGCCACAGATGCCCATGCCGCAGGCCTTGGGAATCATCAGGCCCAGCTTGGAAGCCGCCGCATGGACGGTTTCCCCCGGCGCGACGCGAATGCTCTTGCCGGTCTCGGTGAACTCCACCTGATGCAGGTCCGCCACGTCGACTTCCGGCGCATCCGCAGCGATTTCGGCATGCTCCACAGCCTCGGCGCGCACTTCCGGCGGCGTCGCTCCGAAGGATTCTTCATGGTACTGAGCCATGTTGAAGCCGCTTTCCTGCAACATGCGCTTGACCGCAGCCATGTACGGCGTCGGCCCGCAGCAGAAGACTTCGCGATCCTTGTAGTCCGGCGTCATCAGCTCCAGCATCCGCTGGTTCAGGTAACCGCGATAACCCGCCCAGGGCTCGCCGAGGCCGTGCTTCTCACAGATCAGATGCAGATTGAAGTTATCGATCCGCGACGCCATATGTTCCAGCTCGCGATGATAGATGATGTCCTTCGGTGAGCGGGCGCTGTGCACGAACACCATGTCGACGTTGGCATTGGTGTCGTAGAACCAGCGGGCCATGGACATGACCGGCGTGATACCGACGCCGCCACTGAGATAGAGAATCTTCGGATTGGGGAAGTCGATGGCATTGAACAGCCCGACAGGCCCGTGCACCGCCAGCTCCTGGCCTTCATGCAGCGTATCGTGCAGGTAATTGGAAACCTTGCCTCCCGGAACACGCTTGACGGTAATCGAGAAGCTGTAAGGCACCGACGGCGAACTGGAGATGGTGTAGGAGCGCATGATGGGCAGGCCATCGATCTCCAGCTCCAGTGTGACGAACTGACCAGGCTTGAAGAAGAACAGGAGCGGCTGGTCTGCCATGAAGCAGAAGGTCCTGACATCCCAGGTTTCCTGAATCACCTTGACGACTCGCACAAGATGGCGGCCATTGGCCCATGTCTGGGTGGTTACCGGGCTGAGAAAATTCTGGGACATGCTTGATCTCCACGACCGACTGCCGGCCTTTATGGTGAGGATTCTGCGTAACGCGCAGGAGGCGCATTTACCTATCAACGACATTCACGTACTTACGGCGACCAGCCCCCACAGACCGTGGGTTCCCTAGTCGGGAACGGATTCGGCCATGTCGCCCATGGATAAGGTTCAGTCTGCGCCCACCTCCACACTCGCCCTCAACAGCCACGAAGAAACTCACCTGCATGAGCGAACCCCGATCGCCTTGCGTGCAACGCTGCAAAGAACCGTATTAGCCACATTCGCAGGCCGCCAACGATGCGGTCATGAGGGAAATTGAAAAATGGACATCACCGCAACCCTGAGCCTTGGCGACCCGCTGGAACCTGCACGCAAGGCCACTGCCGAGATGCTACAGAACCGCGAGCGCACCTATTCGCTGCCACAGCCGTTCTACAGTGATGACCGGTTGTTTGAAATCGACATGCAGGAAATCTTTCACAAGGAATGGCTGATTGCAGGCATGACCTGTGAAATCCCGGCCAAGGGCAACTACCTGACGCTGCAGATCGGCAAGAACCCGATCCTCGTCGTGCGCGCCCCGGATGGCAGCGTGAATGCTTTCCACAACGTCTGCCGCCACCGTGGCTCGCGGCTGTGCACAGCCGAGAAAGGCAAGGTCGCCAAGCTGGTCTGTCCTTACCACCAGTGGACCTACGAGCTGGATGGACGCCTGTTGTACGCGGGCACCGAGATGGGCGACGACTTCGACATGAAGAACTTCAGCCTCAAGCCCATCAACGTCAAGACCGCAGGCGGCTATATCTTCATCAGTCTGGCGGAGAACCCGCCCGCCATCGATGAGTTCCTGGCCACGCTCAAGCACTACATGGAACCCTACGACATGGAGAACACCAAGGTGGCGGTGCAGACCACCTTGATGGAAAAGGCCAACTGGAAGCTGGTGATCGAGAACAACCGCGAGTGCTATCACTGCAACGGTTCGCACCCGGAGCTGTTGAAAACACTGCTCGAATGGGACGATGTGACCGACCCACGCGCCGATCAGGCCTTCAAGGACCACGTGGCCGCCTCTGCCGCCGCCTGGGATGCCGAGAAGATTCCTTACGCCCACGCCAGTTTTGGCCTGCGTAACCGCATCGTACGCATGCCGCTGCTCAAGGGCACCGTGTCCATGACCATGGACGGCCAGGTCGGCTGCAAGAAACTCATGGGCCGTATCCAGAACCCGGACCTGGGCTCAATGCGTATCCTGCACCTGCCTCACTCCTGGAACCACTGCATGGGCGATCACATCATCGTCTTCACGGTATGGCCGATCAGCGCCCAGGAAACCATGGTCACGACCAAGTGGATCGTGCACAAGGATGCCGTGGAAGGCGTCGATTACGACGTTGAGCGCATGCGTCAAGTCTGGGACGCCACCAACGATCAGGACCGTCGCCTGGCCGAGGAGAACCAGCGCGGTATCAACTCGAGCGCCTACCAGCCCGGCCCGTACTCCAAGACCTATGAGTTCGGCGTGGTCAACTTCATCGACTGGTACAGCTCGCGGGTTCTGGAAAACCTGGGTGCAGAACCTGCGCCCTACCTCAAAGGCGTAGCGGTCAACCACGAGTGACCTTATGGGAGTTGGATGTTGATCAAAAAACATCCAACTCCCTCACAACCCAGGCCGGCAGGCCCCTCCCGACGTCAACGAACAACTTATCCACAGAGCAACCCACAGCAATTGTGGGAAAGTCGATTTTCTCGCTCTCAAAAAACCTGAAAAAACCGTGACTTAGTCATTACTGCAACCAAGGGCCAGACTGTTCATTTTTTGACCAAACGTCTGAAGACCTCGTATTCATTGGTCTTCAAGGGATCACGAACACCTTATCCACAGAAGCGCCAACAGACTTTGGGGGCAACTTGGGATTTGCTGGCCACGGCCTGTGGAAAACTGTTTCAGACGTGATACAGCAAGGCTTTTGAGGGTGATTCATCTCAATTGACAGTCAATTGATCATTTTTCATACAGAACCTTGCAGGCCACGTCTTATATGGCCTGCAAGAGATCACGAACAACTTGTCCACAGAGAGGCCAACAGAGTTTGTGGGCAATCGATAGGAAAATGAGGAGCAGTGGATTGTTTATCCACATGAAAAAGTCAGTAAAAACCGCAAGTTAGGTTGATCATTTTTCAACCAGAGGCCTGTAAGGCACGGTTTACATAGGGCTCAGCAACCCGCGAACACGTTATCCACAGGTGGACGCACAGGGAATGTGTGTAACTCCTGTAGGAGGCAGCTTGCTGGCGACAACGGTGAAGGTCGCCAGCAAGCTGCCTCCTACAGCCCTCGGACGGACTTGCAACACTTAATGCAGACAGAGCCAATCAATTCGCTTGTACTGGAAACAGTTATCGAATGACGCCTTCTTCCACCAGCAACTTGAGGATCGCCGCAGCCCCCTCTTGCGGGCTGACGCCTTTGAGGACTTGCCCGGTGCCGCCACTGGCCTTGGCAGTTGCGGCCTTCATGCGGTCGGCGCCGCTCTTGGCCTTGATCACTTTCAGGCGTTTGGGACGGGGTTTGGCCGGTTGCAGACTATGGGCTGTGAGTAACTCATCCACCACCACTTCTACCTGCTCCACACCCAGGGCTCCACGCTGCGCAGGGCCGTAGGCGCTCTGGCGCGGCTTGGGCGCTGCGTTATCCACAGTGGCCAGAAACGGCAGGCGAACCTTGAGGCGACGCCGCTGGCCTCGCGGCAAGGCTTGCAGGACAAGGGCCACACCGCTATCCAGAGACTCCACCTGAGCCAGCCCCACCACCAGCGGCCAGCCCAGCCGTTCCGCCAGCAGGAACGGCAACATGCCCGAGCCTTCGCCGGTTTCCGCCTGGCTGCCGGTGAGCACGATCTGCACCCCCGCATCGCGGATGTAGTCGGTCAGCGCAGGCAATGCGTCCGCGCCTTCGGGCTGCTCCAGCACCTGCAGTTCGTCCAAGCCCATGCCCATATAGGCCCGTAATGCAGGCTCCTGGGGATTACCGGCATGCAGCACCTGCAAGTTATCCCCAGCCAGTTGCAGACCCAGCTCCACGGCGCGGGCATCCTGCTCGGCGCGACGGGCGCGTCCCGAGGTCGGGTGAGCGCCGATGGACACCAGGCTCATGACCTGCAACGAGGTCTTGTTCAATGACGCATTATCCACAGATGAACTCCCTCGCTCAGGCCGCATCACGTTTTGCCTCGTTGCGATAAGCCTCGACCGCCTCGATCAAGGCCTGGAGGATGGCAGCGCTTTCACCGATCACCGACAGGTCGGCGCGCTTGATCATGTCGCAGCTGGCATCCAGGTTGACCGCCACCACCTTGTCGCAGGCACCAATGCCTTGCAGGTGCTGGATCGCGCCAGAGATACCCACAGCCACATACACACGTGCAGTGACCCAGGTTCCGCTGGCCCCCACCTGACGGTCCCGGCTCATGAAACCATCGTCCACCGCTACCCGGGAGGCACCTTCGGTCGCTCCCAGAGCCGCAGCCGTGCGATGGAACAAGTCCCAGTCCTTGACGCCATTGCCGCCCGAGAAGATGAACTCCGCTTCGGCCATGGGGATAACTGCCGGATCCACGGCGACTGCGCCAAGGTCCTCGATACGTGCAAGACTGCGCGCCACACGTGTGGATAACTCCACCGACAACGCTTCATGGCGCGTTTCACTGACCGGCTCGGCGCATTCGGCAGCGGCCAGAATCAGGCGCGCCAGCGGACGGGCCAGGTCTTCACGGCCCGCTCCCGCACGCCCGATGCACTGTTCGTCCTTGACCTGCCAGACACGGGTCGCCGGACGCTCGCCCAGGCTGGCAGCAAAACGCCGTCCCAGCTCACCGCCGCCGCTGCGGCTGTCCGGCAACAGCCAGTGCCGTGGGTTGAACTGGTTATCCACAGCCAGCAGCCCTTGCACGCGCTGCTCCGGTGAATAACCGCTGAACTCATCACCTTCCAGAACCAGCAGGCGGTCGACACCCGCCGTCTCGAAAGTGTTTTCCTTATGCTCGCCAAATACCACGGCCAGAACCGCTCCAGCGCTGCCCGCCAGTTGATGGGCAAGCCCCAGCAGATCCCGGTCGTGACTGCTCAGGCGGCCACCGACCATGTCCGGCACCACGGTGATGTAAAACGCAGGCTCCGGCACTTGATGCAGCGGCAGGCTGATCTCGGCAGCCGCAGAACGTTTGACCGTCCCGCCCTGCTGCGCGCCGCTGCGGTCGATGCGCTTGATACCATTGGGGCCGATGAAGCCCAGCCCGTGCACATTCTTGCGCATAAGGCCATTAGGTCCCATCCAACTGGTCTGTACGGGCTGCATCGCTGCATGCAAAGGGTGCAGACGGTTACGTGCGATCCATTCGGCACGCGGGTCACGGCGGATAATGTCGCTCATCAATGCACCTCCGCAGGTTCACGTCTGGCAGGCTCCGACTTGCTGACAACCGGCTCTTCGATCAAGGCATCGGCCACCAGCTCGGCAATGTCCTTGATCAGCGGCCGCGGTTCGACCACACCTTCAAGCATAGCCGTGCATTGTGGACAACCGACTGCTACCAGTTCTGCACCGGTCTCGCGGATATCGTCCATACGCATGTCGGGAATCCGCTGCTTGCCGGGAATATCGGTGATGGGCGCACCGCCCCCGCCACCGCAGCAACGGGAACGGAAGCCCGAGCGCTGCATTTCCTTGATCTCGATACCCAGGGCACGCAATACCTCGCGCGGCGCTTCGTATTCACCGTTGTAACGTCCCAGGTAGCAGGGATCGTGATACGTCACGCTGGAGCCCTTGTGTTGCCCGAGCCTGAGCGCGCCGCCCTGAAGCAGTTCAGCCATGTAAGTGCTGTGATGCTGAACGAGGTAGTCGCCACCCAAGGCACCGTATTCGTTTTTCAGCACATGAAAGCTGTGGGGGTCGCAGGTGACGATGCGCTTGAAGCTGTATCTGGACAGCGTCTGGATATTGCGTCTGGCCAGCATCTGGAATGTCGCTTCATCACCCAGACGACGGGCCACATCGCCACTGTCGCGCTCTTCAAGGCCCAGTACGGCAAAGTCGACCTTCGCGGCTTTCAGGACTTTGACAAACGCTCGCAGCGTGCGCTGGTTGCGCATATCGAACGCGCCATCGCCCACCCAGAACAGCACATCGGTGGTTTTCTTTTCGCTGAGCAGGTTCAGGCTCAAATCCGCCGCCCAGTTCATCCGTCCGCCCGGCGCGAAACCGCCGGGGTTGTCGGTGGCGATCAGGTTATCCAGCACTTCGGCGCCCTTGTTAGGGGTCGCGCCTTTTTCCAGGGTCAGGTGGCGGCGCATGTCGACGATGGCGTCTACGTGCTCGATCATCATCGGGCACTCTTCCACACACGCCCGGCAGGTGGTGCAGGACCACAGGGTTTCCGCGTCCACCAGTCCATTGACGATCGGTTGATGCGGATTGCCGCCATGTTCGCCTAGAGGCTTGCCCTTGCCGTCGAGGGATGGATAGGGGCTGCCTGCAAATTTGGCATCGGTGCCACCGGCCAGACCGACCACCATGTCCTGAATCAGCTTCTTGGGGTTCAAGGGCTGTCCGGCAGCGAACGCCGGGCATACAGCCTCGCATTTGCCGCACTGTACACAGGCGTCAAAACCCAACAACTGGTTCCAGGTGAAATCCTCGGGCTTTTCCACGCCCAGCGGTGCGCTCGGATCAGTAAGGTCCAGCGGCTTCAACCCGGTGGAACGACCGCCACCGAAGCGCTCGGCACGCCGGTGCCAGGCCAGGTGCAGGGCTCCGGCGAAAGCGTGCTTCATCGGCCCGCCCCAGGTCATGCCGAAAAACAGCTCACTGACGCCCCACAACACGCCCACACCCAGAATCGCAGCCAGCAACCAGCCGCCGAAGTTCTCGGGAAGAATGCCCGCAACCGGCAAGGTCACCACAAAGAAGCTGGCGGAAAACGCCATCAGACTTTTCGGCAAGCGCATCCACGGCCCTTTGGAGAGGCGCGATGGCGGATTGAGACGACGACGAAAGACAAACACCGCCCCCACGAACATCACCGCCGACATCAGCAGCAAGGCATAGCCCAGGAAGCGGTTATGCAGGCCGAAACCATGCACCAGAATCGCCAGCACAATGGACGCCACCGCGCCACCGGCTGTGGCGACGTGGGTGTTGGCGATGTATTTGTCCCGGGCCACGACATGGTGCAGATCGACCATGTAACGCTTGGGCATGGCCAGCAGCCCGCCCAGCAGATCGACCTTGGAAGCCCGGCCGTTGCGCCACATTTTTACCCGCCGCAAGGCGCCCAGCACCGCAAGGGCCAGGGCTGCGAACAGCAGGAGAGGGAGAAGGGTGTTTAACATCAGAGTCACCTCTGGCGAGGTGCATGCCGCAAGCTTCAAGCCACAAGAAGAGCAACGATGGGAGCGATGCGTTCACTTGCAGCTTGAAGCCTGCGGCTTGCAATGGCCGTCAAAAATCCTTACAGAGCCGCAATCCGTCATAGATCGCTGCGTGGGTATTACGCTGGGCCACGCAGTCGCCGATACGGAAGAGCAGGTAACCATCACCCGGTTGGCTCAGCGAAGGTTGCGGCTGGATGGCGAACAAGGCGTCGATATCGATCTGGCCTTTGTTGCGCGAACCTTCCTTGAGACCGTAATAAAGAGCCTCGTCCGGACGCACGCCGTTTTCGACGACGATCTGGTCGACCACCCGCTCTTCCTTGGCACCGGTGTATTCGTTCTCCAGGACGGCAACCAGCTTGTCGCCTTCGCGGTAGACCTTCTCCAGCATCATGTCGCCGGTCATGATCACTTCCTTGGGATACATGCTGCGGTAGTAGGTCGGGAACGAGGTGCCGCCAATCGCGACGCCGGGTTTGATGTCATCGGTGACGATCTCGACCTGCGAGCCCTTGTCGGCCAGGAAGTCGGCCACGGACATGCCGGTGAATTCGCAGATGGTGTCGTAGACCAGCACGTTCTTGCCCGGCGCAACCTTGCCGTCCAGCACGTCCCAGCTACTGACCACCAGGCCTTCGGCCGCGCCCCAGTGCTCGTTCTGCTCCAGGAACGGATGACCGCCTACTGCCAGAACCACGATATCCGGGCGCAGGTCGAGAATGGTCGCCGCGTCGGCAGCGGTGCCCAGACGCAGATCGACCTTCAGGCGCGCCAGCTCCAGTTGGTACCAGCGAGTGATACCGGCAATCTGGTCACGCTGTGGCGCTTTCGACGCCGTAGTGATCTGCCCGCCGATGGCGTCCTTCTTCTCGAACAACGTCACGTCATGGCCACGCTCGGCAGATACCCGGGCGGCCTCCATACCCGCAGGGCCGGCCCCCACGATCACCACCTTGCGTTTCGGCCCGGTGGATTTCTCGATGATGTGCGGCACGCCCATGTATTCGCGAGACGTGGCAGCGTTCTGGATGCACAGCACATCCAGCCCTTGATACTGGCGGTCGATGCAGTAGTTGGCACCGACGCACTGCTTGATCTGGTCAACCTGCCCCATCTTGATCTTGGCAATCAGGTGCGGGTCGGCGATATGGGCACGGGTCATGCCGACCATGTCCACATAGCCACCTTCCAGGATCCGGGTCGCCTGATTCGGGTCCTTGATGTTCTGCGCGTGCAGTACCGGAACCTTGACCACTTCCTTGATCCCGGCGGCCAGATGCAGGAACGGCTCCGGTGGATAACTCATGTTGGGGATAACGTTGGCCAGGGTGTTATGGGTATCGCAACCCGAGCCCACAACACCGATGAAATCGATCATGCCGGTGGCGTCGTAATACCTGGCGATTTCCTTCATATCCTCATGGCTCAGGCCATCGGGATGGAATTCATCACCACAGATCCGCAGGCCTACACAGAAGTCGGGACCCACTTCCTTGCGCACGGCCTTGATCACTTCCAGGCCAAAACGCATGCGGTTTTCGAAACTGCCGCCCCACTCGTCGGTGCGCTTGTTGACCCGAGGGCTCCAGAACTGGTCGATCATGTGCTGGTGCACGGCGGACAGCTCGACCCCATCCAGGCCACCGGCCTTGGCACGGGCCGCAGCGCTGGCGTAATTGCCGATCACCCGCCAGATTTCTTCCGGCTCGATGGTCTTGCAGGTCGCACGGTGAACCGGCTCACGAATGCCGGACGGCGACATGAGGGTCGGCCAGTGCTCGCCATCCCAACGGGAACGACGGCCCATGTGGGTAATCTGGATCATGATCTTGGCGCCGTGCTTGTGCATGGCGTCGGCAAGGTTCTGGAAGTGCGGAATGATCTTGTCGGTGGCCAGGTTGACCGACTTCCACCAGCCTTGCGGGCTGTCGATGGCTACAGTGGAAGAGCCGCCGCAGATCGCCAGGCCGATACCGCCCTTGGCCTTCTCTTCGTAGTACTTCACATAGCGGTCGGTGGTCATCCCGCCATCGGTGGCATAAACCTCGGCGTGAGCGGTACTCAGGACACGGTTGCGGATCGTAAGTTTGCCGATCTGGATCGGCTGGAACATTGCTTCGAAAGCCATAACACGATCCTCGACTTACAACGGTTTCACGACAAACAGACCGTCGTCATGACCTTCTTCGGAGCCACCGTAGACCTGTTCGGCAACGGTGCGGACAGAACTGCCTCTGGCGGCCAGGATCTGATCCATTGCGCCGGCGAACCAGCCGGTGAACATGTAGTCGACCTTGCGTCCGACCTTGCCGTACACATACACGAACGCCGAGTGTTCGAGCTTGACGCTGGCAGTGCCCTTTTCCAGATCGATATCCTGAATCTTGAACAGTCCCCAGCCACGCTGGGACAGGCGCTTCATGTAGTGTTCGAACACCGCAACGCCTTCCAGACCATGGCATTCGGCTTCCTTTTCACACCAGTGCCAGGCGGACTTGTAGCCGGCCTTGTAAAGAATTTCGGCGTAGGCTTCGGCACCCAGCACCTCTTCGATTCCCATGTGGTTATTGACGAAGAAATGGCGCGGCACGTAGAGCATCGGCAATGCATCGGAGGTCCAGACGCCTGTTTCGCTGTCGACTTCGATAGGCAGTTGCGGGGCGATTTTAGCCATGGGGTCAAACTCCAGAAATTCGGGTTACTCCCACTGCACACAGGGCAGTGGGGTTATCAATTCAAAGGGGGTCGTCGCGTGGAAAATTATTCGCCCCAGACGTCTCGGAGCACGTTGACCCAGTTCTCGCCCATGATCTTGCGCACGACGCGCTCGGAGTGGCCGCGCTTGAGCAGGGTTTCGGTCAGGTTCGGGAATTCGCCCACGGTGCGGATGCCCAGCGGGTTGATGATCTTGCCGAAGTTGGTCAGCCGACGGGCGTAGCCCTTGTCATGGGTCAGGTACTCGAAGAAGTCCTGGCCATGGCCCTGGGTGAAGTCGGTGCCGATGCCGATGGCGTCTTCGCCGACGATATTCATCGTGTATTCGATGGCTTCGGCATAGTCGTCGATGGTCGAGTCGATGCCCTTGGCCAGGAAAGGCGCAAACATGGTCACGCCGACAAAGCCGCCGTGATCGGCGATGAACTTCAGTTCGGCATCGGATTTGTTGCGCGGATGTTCCTTGAGACCGGACGGCAGGCAGTGGGAGTAGCAGACCGGTTTCTTCGATTCGAGGATGACCTCTTCGGAAGTCTTGGAGCCCACATGGGACAAGTCGCACATGACGCCAACACGGTTCATCTCGGCCACGATCTCGCGCCCGAAGCCCGAGAGGCCGCCATCGCGCTCGTAGCAGCCGGTGCCCACCAGGTTCTGGGTGTTGTAGCACATCTGCACGATGCCGACGCCCAGCTTCTTGAAGATCTCGACGTAGCCGATCTGGTCTTCGTAGGCATGAGCATTCTGGAAGCCGAACAGGATGCCGGTCTTGCCCAGCTCCTTGGCCTTGCGGATGTCGGCAGTGGTATGGACCGGCATAACCAGGTCACTGTTTTCGCGCATTAGCTTCTGGCTGGTACAAATGCTGTTGATGGTGGCCTGGAAACCTTCCCACACCGATACCGTGCAGTTGGCCATGGTCAGGCCACCTTTGCGCATGTCTTCAAACAGCTCGCGATTCCATTTGGCGATAATCAGCCCGTCAATGACGATGCTATCGGCGTGCAGTTCGGCTGGGCTCATCAGGCTGTCCCCTTTTTAGGTACTTGCGCGCCGAATCGGCTGTCGGCGCTATTGGGGTCAGCATATGCCGGAGGGTCCGGCGAGCCGGGTGCAAAAACGACAGGGGGTTTGCCGAAAGCGTCAAGATGCGACAAAGGGCCATGAGACACTGTCAGCCTGTGTCGTAAACCTGTTCTTTGCCTCGCGCTTAGGCCAGAATTCAAGGCATCAATGGATCGGAGCCACTCGATGAAAACGATTTTCCTGACCCTGGCCCTCATGGCGACCGTCGTGACCGGCGCACAAGCGGCTCAAGATTCGGACAGCACGCCGTGCGACGGCGTCGATAGCGACAACCAGACCCTGGAGTGCTCGGTCTATAGCCGACACACCGCAGAAGAGCTGCTCAAGGAAAACTTTCAGAACCTGCTCAATCGCGTCCAGTCGCAATTTGTCGCCAACAAATCGCAATACAACGACTTCACCAGCAAGCTCAAGACTGCCCAGCAGGCCTGGGAAAAGCTGCGTGATGCCGATTGCGCAGTCGAAGTCTTCCCGTCTGCCGCGGGTAGCAAGGCCTACACCATCAACGAAAACGACTGCATTGCGCGCATGAGTGACGAGCGTTCGGAATATCTGGAATCAATTGCGCAGGAATAACGCCAGCGATGAGATAACCTGTTCCTTTATATGAATCGAAGGCACCAGGCATTCCCATGATTATTTGTGGTGTAGAAATCAAAGGCAGTGAAGCCATCTTCGCCCTGGCCACTCGTCAGAACGGCGGCACTGCGCATTTGCCGCTGGCAACCCGAAAGATCGCGCTGGCAGATGATGACGAGGCCGGCAACGTCAAAGCCTTCGCCGCGCAGATCGCAAGCTTTGTGCGGGAAAACGGCATCAGCCATGTCGCGATCAAGAAACGCAGCAAGAAAGGCGAATTCGCCGGTGGCCCCACCACCTTCAAGATCGAAACCGTCTTCCAACTCCTGGCCGATTGCGACGTGATCCTTGTGTCACCGCAAACCATCAATGCCCAGCACAGAAAACACGACTTCGCCCTGCCCGATACCTTGAACAAGTATCAGCATGAGGCTTACAAGACGGCGTGTGCGGAGTTGATGAAAAATGGGAAATGATCGATGGATCAAGAGGCCGTGTCTCAAGCCAAAAAAGATTTAACCGGCTCGATAACAGGATGGCCCCGCAAAGCGGGGCCATGAATACCTACCTGGTGTCGTCACCAGCATGAACCAAAAGGCTCTTCTGGGAGAGGGCGCTCCAAGGCTGCGAGATGGATGTTAATACGCAAAAACAGGATGTGCAAATTTGATTGACCAGACTGCAGACATAATGCTTCTGGAGAAAATGTTCTCTAAACCACGCATTGCTCGCTACGTGCGAGGCGTCAAGAGTGATGTGATTCCAGAGAACAACAAAAACATGCCCCATAAAAAACCCGCATCACTGCGGGTTTTTTATTACCGGATCAACACTCAGTTGATCTTGGCATCCAGCTCGCCCTTGGCGTAACGCTCGAACATGCGATCCAGGGAGATCGGCTTGATCTTCGAGGCGTTGCCGGCGGTACCGAAGGCTTCGTAACGGGCGATACATACGTCGCGCATGGCAACGACTGTCTTGGCCAGGTATTTGCGCGGGTCGAACTCGCTGCGGTTCTTGGCCATGAACTCACGGATGGCACCGGTAGAAGCCAGACGCAGGTCGGTGTCGATGTTGACCTTGCGCACGCCGTGCTTGATGCCTTCAACGATCTCTTCGACCGGAACACCGTAGGTTTCCTTGATGTCGCCGCCGTACTCGTTGATGATTTTCAGCCACTCCTGAGGAACGGACGAAGAGCCGTGCATCACCAGGTGAGTGTTCGGGATGCGCTTGTGGATTTCCTTGATGCGCTCGATCGCCAGGATGTCACCGGTAGGCGGCTTGGTGAACTTGTAGGCGCCGTGGCTGGTGCCGATGGCGATTGCCAGGGCATCGACCTGGGTCTTCTTGACGAAGTCGGCAGCCTCTTCCGGGTCGGTCAGCATCTGGCTGTGATCCAGGATACCTTCTGCGCCAACGCCGTCTTCTTCACCGGCCATACCGGTTTCCAGAGAACCCAGAACGCCCAGCTCACCTTCTACCGACACGCCACAGGCGTGGGCGAAAGCAACTACGCGACGGGTCACGTCGACGTTGTACTCGTAGCTGGCAGGCGTCTTGCCGTCTTCACCCAGCGAGCCGTCCATCATGACCGAGCTGAAGCCCAGCTGGATCGAACGCTGGCAGATATCAGGGCTGGTGCCGTGGTCCTGGTGCATGACCACCGGGATGTGCGGGAACTCTTCGACTGCCGCGAGGATAAGGTGACGCAGGAACGGGGCACCGGCGTATTTGCGGGCACCGGCCGAAGCCTGGACGATCACCGGGGAGTCGGTCTTGTCGGCCGCTTCCATAATGGCGCGCATTTGTTCCAGGTTGTTTACGTTGAAAGCTGGAACGCCGTAGCCGAATTCGGCTGCGTGGTCCAACATCTGGCGCATGCTGATAAGTGCCATTGTCTGTGTGTCTCCCGGTCGGGTCGTTAATCGTGCAAGCCTGCCGTAGTGGCGACTGCTATTCAAGTTATACGCAAGAGCCACAAGGGCCATGCGGGTGGTACATCGGCTACGACTTATCTGGCCTTGCAGCCGCGTCCGATCAAATCGTTGGTGGCGTCCCAGTAAATCAGGCCTTCGTCACCCTTGTTGGCAAAAGCCAACACATTGTTACTGTAGAGCGTCCCGCTGGCAGCACCAGGCTGGGCCTTGAGCCTGAAAACCTGATCGCTCTGGTTCAGGCGCACATCCACTTCCTTCCTGGCCGAATCGGCAAAGCGCCAATGGACCTCGGCCTTGCTGTCACATACCCAGTGGTTCCAGGAATCACTGGACTGCGGCGCCTTTGACGTCGCGCAACCGCCGAGCACTGCAAATGCCGCAAGGGCAATCAAGCCTTTCATCACGTCTCCTGGCCTGCCCCGGGAAGCCCGGCATATGCCGCTCGCTTCGCTACATCAGGGGCAGTTCTGCTGCTGATTACGATCACTGGCCGGTTCACCCGTGACATGCGCCTCGACCCGCTGGGTATTGTCGGTCGTCGGCACATTCACGGAGGCCGGGCTGAATACTTCACAGGTTCGGGCTTTGGAGCCCGGACTGCTGCAACCTGCCAAAACAATGCAACTCACAAGAGCCAGGGTGGCGATTTTCATGGCGAAACTCCTTCTCGGAAAAGATCCCACCCTTTAATGACCGCCAAAGCTCGCAGATGTTACCTGCGAGCCTTCACCTGACTCAGAGACAGCCCACATTGCCCACGCGAGGCATGAACTCGTAACGGTCCCATACTTCCTGACCGCCACGCTTGTAGATCACTGGCACGGTTTCAGCTTGCCAACCGGCCTGATAGCAACTCAGTTGAAGCAACTGCGCCTGGGGCTCAGGCCCCGTATCGTCAACCTCAGGCTTGCCTGCGCAACCGGCCAGCAGACCTGCGACCAGCAATAACGGTAACGTCCTGCCCATGAACTACTCCCTTTCCTGAACCGGAAAATCAGGCCTTTGCACGCTGCTCAAGCACCTCCACGGCTGGCAGGACCTTGCCCTCGACGAACTCGAGGAACGCGCCGCCACCGGTGGAAATGTAGGAAATCTGTTGTGCAACGCCA
Organism: Pseudomonas capsici; assembly: GCF_017165765.1. GTDB lineage: Bacteria > Pseudomonadota > Gammaproteobacteria > Pseudomonadales > Pseudomonadaceae > Aquipseudomonas > Aquipseudomonas capsici. The sequence continues at coordinate 177,528 of NZ_JAFGZD010000004.1, read as the reverse complement.
TACTTGTCGATGGCTGCCAGAGTATCGCCACCACCAGCGATGGAGAACGCGGCGCTTTCGGCAATGGCCTTGGCCAATGCCTTGGTCCCTTCGCCGAACTGATCGAACTCGAACACGCCGACCGGACCGTTCCACAGGATAGTCCCGGAAGATTTCAGCAATTGGGCAAACTGGGCCGCGGTTTGCGGGCCGATGTCGAGAATCATGTCGTCGTCGGCCACATCGGCGATAAGTTTGACGGTCGCAGCAGCGCTTTCGGCGAACTCCTTGGCAACCACCACGTCCACCGGCAATGGCACGCTGACCTTGGCGGCAATGGCGCGAGCGGTGTCCAGCAGGTCCGGCTCGTACAGCGATTTGCCGACCTTGTGACCGGCTGCAGCCAGGAAGGTGTTGGCGATACCGCCGCCGACGATCAACTGGTCGCAGATGGCGCTCAGGCTGTTGAGCACATCCAGCTTGGTGGAAACCTTGGAACCGGCAACGATGGCGGCCATCGGCTTGGCCGGTGCGCCCAGAGCCTTGCCCAGCGCTTCCAGTTCGGCTGCCAGCAAAGGACCTGCCGCAGCGACCTTGGCAAATTTGGCAACACCGTGGGTCGAGCCTTCGGCGCGGTGAGCAGTGCCGAAAGCGTCCATCACGAAGACGTCGCACAGCGCGGCATATTTCTGCGCCAGCTCGTCGGCGTTCTTTTTCTCGCCCTTGTTGAAACGCACGTTCTCGAACAGCACGACATCGCCCGCCTTGACGTCGACGCCATCGAGGTAATCGGCAACCAGAGGGACTTCACGGCCCAGCGCCTTGCTCAGGTAGTCGGCAACCGGCTTGAGGCTGTTCTCGGCCGAGAACTCACCTTCGGTCGGACGGCCCAGGTGCGAGCAGACCAGTACGGCAGCCCCCTTCTCCAGCGCCAGTTTGATGGTCGGCAGCGAAGCAAGGATTCGGGCATCGCTACTGACAACGCCGTCCTTGATCGGGACGTTGAGGTCTTCGCGAATCAGCACACGCTTACCTTGCAGATCGAGGTCGGTCATCTTCAACACGGTCATGAGGCGTTCCTGTTTTTTACTGTTGTTGATCCGCGACGCGCAAGAAATGGTCCGCAACGTCGAGCATTCGATTGGCAAAACCCCATTCGTTATCGAACCAGGCCAGCAGGTTTACCAGCCGGGGGCCGGAAACTCGGGTCTGACTCGCATCGACAATGGCCGAATGAGGGTCATGGTTGAAATCACAACTGGCATGCGGCAATTCGGTGTATGCCAGCAGGCCTTTGAGCGGGCCGCTGGTGGCGGCCTCACGCAAGATTCGGTTGATTTCCACAGCATCGGTATCACGCGCCGTTTGCAGCGTGATATCCAGGCACGAGACGTTGACCGTCGGTACGCGAACTGCTTTGGCCTGAATTCGGCCCGCAAGTTCCGGCAGGAGCCGTTCGATTCCACGTGCCAGACCAGTGGAGACCGGAATAATGGACTGGAAAGCCGAACGCGTACGGCGCAAATCCTCGTGATGATAAGCATCGATCACCGGCTGATCGTTCATCGCCGAGTGGATCGTGGTGATCGAAATGTATTCAAGGCCCAGCGCATCATCCAGCAGGCGCAGCAATGGCACGCTGCAGTTGGTGGTGCAGGAAGCGTTGGAAACCAGTCGCTCGGTGCCGGTCAGCTTCTGCTGGTTGATACCGAACACGATGGTCGCATCCACATCGGATTCGCTGGCCATCGGTTGCGAGAACAGTACCCGAGACGCACCCGCATCGAGAAAGCGCTGGCCATCTTCGCGGGTGTTGTAGACACCTGAACATTCAAGCACCAGATCCGCACCCAGCGCCGCCCAGTCGATGCCCTCGGGCGTTGCGCTGCGCAGCACTCTGATCCGGTGATCGTTGATGTGCAGGTATTGCCCATCGACCCGCACATCGCCGGGGAAGCGACCATGAGTGGAATCGAAACGGGTGAGATATTCGAGACTGGCCATATCGGCCAGATCATTGATCGCGACCACCTCGAAACCAGCCCGTGCACCTCGCTCACAGAGCGCGCGCAAGACGCAACGACCGATTCGGCCGTAGCCGTTCAGTGCAACTTTGTAAGGGCGGTGTTGAGGCATGGTGGTGCTCGCAAGACAAATCGTACTGCACATAAACCTGTAGGAGCGGACTTGTCCGCGAAAAACCTGCCAGCCAATACAAAGGTATCGGCGGACGGGCATCTTCGCGGATGAATCCGCTCCTACATGGTTATTGCGACCTTTCTCAGTCTTCCAACAGCTCTTCAGCCGTGCTCAGGATGTTCTCCAGAGTAAAGCCGAACTCTTCGAACAGCGCAGGCGCAGGTGCCGATTCACCGAAAGTGGTCATGCCGATCACGCGACCTTCCAGACCGACGTACTTGTACCAGTAGTCGGCGTGGGCGGCTTCGATGGCGATACGGGCGCTGACCTGCAGCGGCAGAACGGCTTGCTTGTAGCCTGGGTCCTGGGCTTCGAAGACGCTGGTGCAAGGCATGGAAACCACGCGCACCTTGCGGCCCTGAGCGCTCAGAGCATCGAACGCCTGCACGGCCAGACCGATTTCCGAACCGGTAGCGATCAGGATCAGCTCAGGCTCGCCAGCGCAGTCGCGCAGGACGTAACCACCACGAGCGATATCCGCCAGCTGAGCTTCGTCACGGGCCTGATGAGGCAGGTTCTGACGAGAGAAGATCAGCGCCGAAGGACCGTCCTTGCGCTCGATGGCGTACTTCCAGGCCACGGCCGATTCCACGGCATCCGCCGGACGCCAGGTGTCCAGGTTCGGCGTGGTACGCAGGCTGGTCAGTTGCTCGACCGGCTGGTGAGTCGGGCCGTCTTCGCCCAGACCGATGGAGTCGTGGGTGAACACGTGGATGACGCGCTTCTTCATCAGAGCGGCCATGCGCACGGCGTTACGAGCGTATTCCATGAAGATCAGGAAGGTGGCGCCGTAAGGAACGAAACCGCCGTGCAGGGCGATACCGTTCATCATTGCGGCCTGACCGAACTCACGCACGCCGTAATGCAGGTAGTTGCCGTTGGCGTCTTCGCCGGTGATGCTCTTGCAGCCTTTCCAGATGGTCAGGTTGGAACCGGCCAGGTCAGCCGAACCACCCAGGAACTCAGGCAGCAGCGGGCCGAAAGCGCCCAGAGCGTTCTGGCTGGCTTTACGGCTGGCGATGGTTTCGCCCTTGGCGTTGACTTCAGCCACATAAGCAGCCGATTTTTCGGCGAAATCGGCAGGCAGTTCACCGCTCATGCGACGGATGAACTCGTTGGCCAGCTCAGGGAAAGCAGCGGAGTAGGCAGCAAAACGCTGATCCCAGTCGGCTTCGGCAGCCAGGCCTTTTTCTTTCGCATCCCACTGGGCGTAGATATCGGCCGGGATTTCGAAAGGACCGTGGCTCCACTTCAGCGCAGCACGGGTCAGGGCGATTTCATCGGCACCCAGCGGAGCACCGTGGGACTCTTCCTTGCCCTGCTTGTTGGGCGAGCCGAAACCGATGGTGGTCTTGCAGCAGATCAGGGTCGGCTGCTCGCTCTTGCGGGCGGTGTCGATGGCAGTCTTGATCTCGTCGGCATCGTGACCGTCGACATTGCGGATGACCTGCCAGCCGTAGGATTCGAAACGCTTCGGCGTGTCGTCGGTGAACCAGCCTTCGACTTCGCCGTCGATGGAGATGCCGTTGTCATCGTAGAAGGCAATCAGCTTGCCCAGTCCCAGAGTACCGGCCAGGGAGGCCACTTCGTGGGAAATGCCTTCCATCATGCAGCCATCACCCATGAAAACGTAGGTATGGTGATCGACGATGTTATGGCCCGGGCGGTTGAACTGAGCTGCCAGGGTCTTTTCGGCCACGGCAAAACCGACTGCGTTGGCAAAACCCTGACCCAGTGGGCCGGTAGTGGTTTCGACACCCGGGGTGTAGCCGTATTCCGGGTGGCCCGGGGTGCGGCTGTGCAGTTGACGGAAGTTCTTCAGGTCGTCGATGGACAGGTCGTAGCCGGTCAGGTGCAGCAACGAGTAAATCAACATCGAGCCGTGGCCATTGGACAGAATGAAGCGGTCACGGTCGGCGAACGCAGGATTTGCCGGGTTGTGCTTCAGATAGTCGCGCCACAGAACTTCGGCGATATCCGCCATGCCCATGGGGGCACCGGGATGGCCGCTGTTGGCTTTTTGCACGGCATCCATGCTGAGGGCACGAATGGCGTTGGCACGCTCACGACGGCTTGGCATCGCTGATCTCCTGGAGAATGAAGGAATGGGATCGGAAAAAAGGCGACCATTTTCTCTCAGGCACTGCCCGGGAGCAATGAAAGATAGTCGTTGACGATGTTTTTCCTGCCTTGCGGCGCTATTTGTCCCCGTCAATCAGTGCCTGCGCCGGCAATAACGTGACGGCCATCACGAACAAGGACCCTCGACATCCAATATCAAAACTTTTTGATATTGCTCTTGCAGCCGACACAGTCGCTAACTAGACTGCGACCCCATGAACCTATGTGTGCCTGCAATCAGCCATGATCACTGCGACGACCTCTCTGCACTGTGCAAGGCCGGCGGTGACCCTCTGCGACTGAATGTATTGCGCGCTTTGGCCAACGATTCGTTCGGTGTACTGGAGCTGGCGCAGATCTTTGCCATCGGCCAGTCGGGCATGAGTCATCACTTGAAAGTGCTGGCCCAGGCTTCTCTGGTGGCGACACGCCGGGAAGGCAACGCGATCTTTTACCGTCGCGCCCTGCCCCACACCGAACTGACCGGTGGCAAGCTGCATGCGGCCCTGCTCGACGAAGTGGATGTGCTGACCCTGCCTGAGGATGTCAGCCTGCGCATCGACCTTGTGCATCGCCAGCGAGCCCAGGCCAGTCAGGATTTCTTTGCACGCACCGCAGAAAAGTTTCGCGCCCAGCAGGATCTGATCGCCGGGCTTGCCCAATACCGCGATAGCCTGTTGAGCCTGCTGGACAAACTGAGCTTCAACGCTCAGGCAACAGCACTGGAAGTCGGCCCCGGCGACGGTGGCTTTCTACCGGAACTGGCCAGCCGCTTTGCCCGGGTCACCGCCATGGACAACAGTCAGGCGATGCTGGAACTGGCCCGCGATGTCTGCGAGCGCGAGAAGCTGGACAACGTCGAGCTGGTACTGGCCGACGCCCTTACGGGCACTAAAGTAAGCGCCGACTGTGTCGTTCTGAACATGGTGCTTCACCATTTGGCGGCACCGGCCGAAGCCTTGAAGCAACTGGCCGAGCGATTGCAACCCGGCGGTAGCCTGCTGGTAACAGAGTTGTGTAGTCATGACCAGAGCTGGGCCAGGGAGGCCTGTGGCGATCTCTGGTTAGGTTTCGAACAGGATGACCTGGCCCGTTGGGCCATCGCTGCGGGGCTAGTTCCCGGGGAAAGCCTGTATGTAGGCTTACGTAATGGTTTCCAGATCCAGGTTCGCCATTTTCAGCGACCGGCTGGCAACACTCACCATCGGTAAAATTCAGGAAACCCGTAGAGATGAGCGAATACTCACTTTTCACCTCCGAGTCCGTGTCCGAAGGACACCCAGACAAGATCGCCGACCAGATTTCCGACGCGGTTCTTGACGCCATCATCGCCCAGGACAAACACGCTCGCGTAGCCGTGGAAACCCTGGTCAAGACTGGTGTTGCAATCGTTGCTGGCGAAGTCACCACCAGTGCCTGGGTTGACCTCGAGCAGATCGTTCGCGACGTGATCAGCGACATTGGCTACACCAGCTCCGACGTCGGTTTCGACGGCGCTACCTGCGGCGTGATGAACATCATCGGCAAGCAGTCTCCTGACATCAACCAGGGTGTTGACCGTGCCAAGCCTGAAGATCAGGGCGCCGGCGACCAGGGCCTGATGTTCGGCTATGCCAGCAACGAAACGGCCGAACTGATGCCTGCGCCAATCGCGTTCTCGCACCAGCTGGTGAAGCGCCAGGCCGAAGCCCGCAAGTCCGGCCTGCTGCCGTGGCTGCGCCCGGATGCGAAATCCCAGGTCACTTGCCGCTATGAAGACGGCAAGGTTGTTGGCATCGACGCCATCGTTCTGTCGACCCAGCACAACCCTGAAGTTTCCTACAACGATCTGCGCGAAGGCGTGATGGAACTGATCGTCAAGCACGTGCTGCCAGCCGAGCTGCTGCACAAGGACACCCAGTTCCACATCAACCCGACCGGCCAGTTCATCATTGGCGGCCCGGTAGGTGACTGCGGCCTGACCGGTCGCAAGATCATCGTCGACAGCTACGGCGGCATGGCTCGTCATGGCGGCGGCGCATTCTCCGGCAAGGATCCATCGAAGGTTGACCGTTCCGCTGCCTACGCAGGCCGCTACGTTGCCAAGAACATCGTCGCTGCCGGTCTGGCCGAGCGCTGCGAGATTCAGGTTTCCTACGCCATCGGCGTCGCTCAACCGACTTCGATCTCCCTGAACACCTTCGGCACCGGCAAGATCAGCGATGACAAGATCATCAAGCTGGTTCGCGAGATCTTTGACCTGCGTCCATACGCAATCACCACGATGCTCGACCTGCTGCACCCGATGTACCAGGAAACCGCAGCCTACGGCCACTTCGGCCGCACGCCGCAAACCAAGACCGTGGGTGACGACACCTTCACCACGTTCACCTGGGAAAAAACCGACCGCGCCGACGCACTGCGCAAGGCTGCCGGTCTGTAATACGCTTTAACGCATCAACACAAGGCCCCGGACGTTCCGATCGTTCGGGGCTTTGTTGTTTCTGGCGCTTACAAAGTTTCAAGTGTGCCGATATTTTTTCTCGCACTCGAAACTTAGTCTGGAACATTCAGTCTGTATAGATAATAGCGCAATGCCATATCTGTATAAACTTAAAAGACTTGACCCAGGCTTTAATGAGGTGCCACTGACACTAAGCCATTGATACTTTCCCGCCCCAATACTCGATCACTCTCGCAGCGTCGAGTGAGGTTGATGACTTTTCCCGTTATTCCTGCGCTTATTTGTAAGGAACATCATGAAACTCAAGGCTATTGTGTTGGGCTCCATCCTGCTCGCTTCACCGCTGCATCAAGCCTTTGCCGATACTTGCAGCACCAACATCTTTGGTGGTTATGACTGCCGCTATGACAATGGAACAACCTCCACAAGCAGGGCAAATATCTTCGGTGGGCAAGATACGCAATACAGCGATGGCAGAAGCTCAAGTAGTCGTGCAAACATCTTTGGCGGACAAGACACACGAAACAATGATGGGAGCAGTTCAAATAGCCGTGCGAATATCTTTGGCGGGCAAGATACACAATATAGTGACGGTAGGCGTTCAAGCAGCCGCTCAAACATCTTTGGCGGACAAGACACACAATACAACGATGGCAGCCGATCAAACAGCCGCGCGAATATCTTTGGCGGACAGGATACAAACCATCAGAAATAACTGCCCCTCAAGCCCGCCGCGATACCAACAAGACCGAAGCGGCTCCCGCAAGCAACCCGGCGCAGGCGCGATTGAACAAGCGCTTGCCGCTGGGCCGGGCAAACAACCGGCGAGCATGCACGCCCATGTAGCCGTACAGACTGATAGCCACGCACTCCAAAGCTATGAATAGCCCACCCAGTATCGCGAACTGGCTGGTTACATGACCCGTATGGTCGATGAACTGCGGCAAGAAAGCCGTAAACAATAAAATCGCCTTGGGATTGCCGATGGCGACCAGAAACTCCTGACGCGCCAGACTCCAGGTATTCGCCGAAACAGCACTCATATCGCCCTGATCCTGAGGACTGGCCCGCCACAACTGCACTGCCAGGTAAAACAGATAGGCCGCGCCGACAATCTTGATCACGTGGAACAACCACTCGGACGTATGCAGTACCGCCACAAGCCCCACCGCAGCCAGCGAGATCATGATCACAAAAGCCAATAACCTTCCCACGCCACCAACACATGAGCGGACAAAGCCATAGCGCGTAGCGTTGCTGATGGAGAGCAGATTGTTCGGGCCAGGCGCCATGTTGAGGGCGAAACAGGCAGGAATGAAAACCGCGAGGGTCGATAGATCCATGGGACACCCGATCAATAACTGAACCGAGTGCTTATTCTGCATGCTCGCAACAAAGACTAAAGATACAGCTACCTGCGTAATTCACCCCCATCTGTACCCGCCGAAAAACCCGGTAATCACCTGATTCCTCTCGACAGAGAACAACGTCTAGCCTCAAAGCCACGCCCTCAAGCAAGGATGCTTCGATGTTGAACGCTGTACGTTTTTTAGCGGGCTGCGCAGCCCTGACCCTGCATATTTCATTCGTTTCTGCCAGCCCTTGCCCCGACTGGTCACCTGCCAGGGCTCATCAAGAGACTCAGGCCTTGCAGCAGCAGATCGACCAATGGGACGACAGCTATCACCGGGAAGGCGTCTCGCTGATAGAAGATGAAATTTACGATCAGGTCCGCCAACGCCTGGGAGTTCTGCGCTCCTGTTTCGCCTCAGAAGTGCCCGAAGACAATCCACTGAAAACTGCCAGAGGCCCGGTCCCTCACCCCGTTCCACATACTGGCGTGACCAAGCTGGCAGACGAGCGAGCGGTGCAGGACTGGCTCAAAGGCCGCAAGGACTTGTGGATACAGCCCAAGGTCGATGGGGTGGCGGTATCGCTGGTGTATGAAAACGGCAGACTCAGCAAAGCCATCAGTCGTGGCGACGGCCTCAAGGGCCAGGACTGGACGCATCAGGCACAGCTTATACCCGCCATTCCCAAACAATTGCCGCAAACCGGGCCACTGGTTCTGCAAGGTGAGCTGTACTGGCGTCAGCCCGCGCATGTGCAGGCCACGGCGGGCAGCATCAATGCCCGCAGCAAGGTCGCCGGGTGGATGGCTCGGCAAGACCTGAGCGCCACCGAGGCCCTGCAGATCGGGTTATTCGTCTGGGACTGGCCCACCGGGCCGACAACCCTGCAAGAGCGAATCGCAGGTCTGAAAGCCATGGGGTTCGACGACAGCGCCACTTATACCCAACCGCTGGAAAGCTTTACCCAGGCCAGAGACTGGCGAGACTACTGGTACCGCAATCCACTGCCATTTGCCACTGACGGCATCATCATGCGCCACGGTGAACGGCCACCGGCCCGGCGCTGGCAGGCCAAGGCGCCCTACTGGATCGCGGCCTGGAAATATCCCTACGGCCAGGTGCTGGCAGAAGTGCGCAAGGTCAACTTCACTATCGGACGCAGCGGCAGGATCACGCCAGTGCTGGAGCTGAGGCCTGTGCGCCTGGATGACCGGACCATCAGCCGACTCAGCATCGGCTCACTGCAACGCTGGCAAGCACTGGATATCCGCCCCGGCGATCAGGTTTCCTTGAGCCTTGCAGGCCTTACCATCCCGCGCCTGGACAAGGTGATTTCACGCAATAGCGAAAGAATTCCACTGGCGGTTCCACAACAAAGCGATTTTCATGGTCTGAGTTGCTGGCAGCCGACGCCGGGATGTGAAAGTCAGTTCCGGGCCAGGCTGGTCTGGCTCAGCGGCAAGAAGGGTCTGGCATTGCCAGGGGTTGGCCCGGGAACCTGGGACAGACTGATCGAAGCCGGCCAGATCAACGGCCTGCTCGACTGGATGACCCTGGATCGTGCGCAGCTTGCTAAAATTCCGGGTTTTGCAGAACGCAGCAGCACCAGACTGTTCGACAGTCTGCAGACTGCCCGGGAAAGACCGTTTCAGACCTGGCTTGTCGCCATAGGTCTGCCCCCGGCAGGCGGGCTGAAACCGGACATGGAATGGCGTGAACTGGCTGCAAGAAGTATCGAACAATGGCAAAGCGAACCGGGTATAGGTCCAGGAAGGGCCACACGACTCTGGGAGTTTTTTCAGGACCCGCAGGTGCAGGCATTGCGTGAGCAGCTACGGGATCAAGGTATCGCAGGTTTTTAATATCGTTTTTTCATCGCCCGCGTGCCCGGACGTTATGGTTTTTCAAGGAGTTCACATGAAGTTTCTTTCCACCCTGATTCTGCTCGGCAGCATCACGCTGTCAGCGCCCCCGCTACTCGCCGCCGAACAGGCCCCGCCGCCATCGGAATGCCTGGTCAAGAGCCAGGAGATCAGCAACAGAATTCAGGAAGCCAAGGCCGATGGCAATAAACGCGAGCAGGCAGGTCTGGAAAAAGCCTTGAGTGAGGTCAACGCCAACTGCAGCGAGACGTCACTGGTCAAGCAACGGGAACAGAAAGTGCTGGATGCCAAGCGCGAAGTGAGCCGCCGCCAGAACGACCTGAACAAGGCCATGGCCAAGGGCGATCCGGAGAAAATCGACAAGCGCAAGGACAAGCTGGCCGAGTCTCGCAAGCAATTGCAGGACGCCCAGACCGAACTGGAAAAAGTCCAGTAGCAGGAGATCACCAGCCACCTCGGCGTCGCGCTCCCACGGCTTCAGTGGTTCCTGAATTCCCGATGACAGGCTTGGCAGGCGGCCTCGACCTTGTCGACCGCCGGTGTCAGGTTGTCGGCTGAGAACGGCCTGACGCCGGAGACTGTTACCAGCTCGCCGGTTGCAGTTTCAAGCGCGCGGGCCATGTCCTGAAAACGGGCCTGTTTCTGCCAGACGGCATCCGTTGCGCTTGTATGGTCTGATTCCCTGACCTGCGGAAAATGCTTCCAGGGCTCATGGGCCAGACGGTCGAGGTGGATTGCTCCATCGCTGAAACGCTGACCGTCGAATGCAATGCGCCCGCGCAACATGCCGCCCAGATCCTCGCTGGTCCTGAGCATTTCCTTGAAGATCGCCTTGCGCTGCCCCAAGGGTGAATCGGGGTCGACACCGCCACAGGCGCTCAGAACCAGACAGGACAACAGAACAGCACAGAGTCTTTTCAATCAGGGCTCGATCCATCAGATGGGCAACGGTGGCCAGTATCCTCGACCACCGTTGAAAGAGACGTGCAGCAATGCCGCACTCAGGCAGCCGGAAAAGCCGAAGCTACAAACATTCCTACAATGGCAGCAAGACCGATCAGCCACACCACAGAACGCATGGTAGCCAGATCGGCAATGTAGAAGATGATGTAGAGCAACCGACTGGTAATGAATAGAACGGCCAGAACATCGATGGTGACCAACTGCGCATTGCCCGCTATATGAGCAATGATCACCGCGGCAGCGAACGCAGGCGTGATTTCGTAACTGTTCAATTGCGCCGCATGGGCGCGCCTGGGAAAACCCTCCAGTGAATCGAGAAAGCTTCGTGGATCGCGATTGTGTCTGTTCGAGTACCTGCCACTTCCGATCTTGGCTATGCCAGCACAAACGATCGGCAAAATGATCGCAATCAATACGCACCAGAATGCAACTGTCATACCTCAACTTCCTATAACTTGAACTTCATTAGAAACATGCCGAGCAATACCAGCCCGCAAGCCAACAACCGAGGCCGACCAAAAGGCTCTTTCAGATAACGCATACCGAACAGCACCACCAGCACTACGCTGACTTCCCGCAATGCCGCCGCTTCGGCAACCGACCCCAACTGCATGGCCCAAAGCACCAGCGCATAGCTGAACAGGACACACAGCCCGACGCACAGACCCAATTGCCACTGTTCGCGCCAGAACGACATGAAGGCCGAGCGCTTGTGACAGACCGCAAGGAACGGAAAAGGCCAGGCGCTGATCAGCGTCAGCCAGACCAGATAGTCCAGCGGATGTGCTCCCAAACGAATGGCTTGCCCGTCGATCCAAGTGTAGCTGCCGATACATACGCCAATCATGCCCACCACGGGCAACATCGACCATGGCAGACGAGCGCCACCTCCGCCCTGCCAAAGCAGACAGACCATCCCCAGAGGAATCAGCAAAATCCCGGAAATCTGCTGCCCACTCAATTGCTCGTCCGCAAACGCCAGAGTCAGCCCCAGCACCACCAACGGCGAAAGCCCCCGCATCAGCGGATAGACCAGCCCGAGATCACCGACCCGATAAGCCTTGATCAGCAGACAGCGATAAAGCAGTTCGAAAAGCGCCGACGCCACCAGCCATGGCCAGATATGCGGTTCGGGCGCGGTGACGAACCCCAGCGCCAGAAGCGCACAGAGCAGAGCCACGGCATCCATACTGGCAATCACAAGCAGCCGTTCGACACTGAATTTGACGAGGGTGTTCCATATTGCATGCAGTACCGCTGCCATCAACACCAGAGCAGTTGCCAGCACTCTTACTCTCCTTGAAACGACTCTGCGCACCTGCGCGAGCATAGTGGATTCGGCGGGGACTCACAGTCTTGCCATGGAGAGAGCTGCTGCGATTGTCGGTGCGATTGGCTAAGATGCCGGGACCGCCGTTCATGGATGCACAGGAGTAGGAATGTCCACCGAAGAGGATATCGCCATCGTTGGCGGTACACCGATGATCCCCGATCAGCGACGCGAGCTGATGCTTCGTCAACTGCGCAAGCATCAAGTATTGAGCGTGCATCAGTTGATGGAAATGTTCGATTGCTCGCACATGACCATCCGCCGCGATATCGCCGTGCTGGAACAGGAAGGACGCGCCTACTCGGTGACCGGCGGCGTACGTATCGCCAGCCAGCTCCATAGCGAGCCCAGCCATCAGTCCAAGGCCGTCGTGGAACTGCCGCAAAAGCAAGCCATGGCCAGGCTGGCAGCCGGGCTGCTGCATCCGGACATGACCATTTACCTGGACGCCGGCACCAGCACCCTGGAGATCGTGCCGCATATCGTGGCGCTGTCCGGCATGACGGTGGTGACCAACGACTTCGGCATCGTCAACGCCCTGGCCGATGCGGCTCATGTGGATGTGATTCATACCGGCGGCCTGCTCGACCATCCCAACCGCTCCAGCGTCGGCGGCCTGGCTGCGGCGACACTGCGTCAACTGGCCACCGACGTGGCGTTCCTGTCGACCAGTTCATGGGACATGCATCGTGGCAACACTACGCCGTCGGCGCTGAAAGTCGAGGTCAAACAGGCGGCCATGCAGTCGGCATCACAGACGGTGCTGATCGCCACCAGCTCCAAATACGGCACCTTCGGCATGTACAAGGTTTCGGCCCTTGAACAGTTCGACACCATCATTACCGATGCAGCACTCGCCGAAACGGCTGCCGACGCCATTCGCAAACAGCGGATCGAACTGCTGCTGGCACCGGTCGGGAATAAGCGCTGATCTTTTATGAACAGGCAATGACTGTGGGAGACGGCTTGCCGGCGACAGGGCCAGTGAAGTCAAAACTGTTTCATCCAATTTGAAGCAGTCGCGGGCAAGCTCCATTGCAACAGGGTGAAGACCGCATTCCGATAAGCGTCAATTGCCAGCATCCCCGCGCTCTGACAGAATCGCGAATCGTTCTCGTTATTTAATACATTTCCATTCGAGGCCATTCGTGTCGTCAGCCCCAAGCACTCATAACGAGATCGTTGGCGTGTTGTATCGCGACCATCGCAGTTGGCTGCTGGCCTGGCTTCGACGCAATGTGGCCTGCCCACAGCGGGCCGAAGACCTGAGCCAGGACACGTTCGTACGCCTGCTGGGACGCGACGAGCTCAAGACCCCGAATGAACCTCGCGCCTTTCTGGCAGCGGTCGCCAAAGGCCTGTTGTTCGACTATTTCCGTCGTGCAGCACTGGAGCAGGCTTATCTCAACGAGCTGATGCTGATACCGGAAGCCGAACATCCTTCCCCGCAGGATCAATTGCTGATTCTTGAAGACCTCAAGACCATCGACCGGATGCTGGACAAGCTGTCCAGCAAGGCCCGGGCGGCGTTTCTGTACAGCCGCCTGGACGGCCTGAGCCATGGCGAGATCGCCGAGCGCCTCGGGGTTTCGGTTTCCCGGGTCCGGCAATACCTGGCCCAGGCCATGCGCCAGTGCTACATCGCCCTTTATGGCGAGCCGACATGAAGCTCTCAGGCTCAAGACCCGTTTCCGCGCAAGTGCTGGATGCTGCCATTGCCTGGCAGTTGTGCCTGGACTCCGGCGACGGGATCGAGCAGGACGAATTCAGCAAATGGCTGGCCGCCAATGAAGAGCACGCCCGGGCCTGGAGCCAGCTGGGGATGCTCAACCAGCGCTTCGCCATTCCCGCAGGTCCCGCACGCAAGGCCTTGCAACAGGCGCCCGGCACCCTTCGTCGTCGCGTACGCAAGCTGGGCGGCGGGCTCGCCGGGGTGTTGCTGAGTTGCGGGCTGGCGCTGTTCATGAGCGAGCGCTACCTGCCGCTGGATTACTGGCTCGCCGATCAGCGCACCGCGACCGGCGAACAGCGGGACATTCGCCTGGCGGACAACACCCTGATTCGTCTCAATACCCACAGCGCAATCGATGTGCATTACGACGCGCAACAGCGTCGGGTCGTGCTGCAGGATGGGGAGATACTGGTTGAAACCGGCAACCATGACGACCCGCGCCCCTTCATCGTCGAAACCCGCGACGGCAGGATGCGCGCCCTGGGCACTCGCTTCCTCGTCAGGCGCGAAACCGATGGCACACGCCTGAGCGTGCTGCAATCGGCGGTCGCAGCCAATACTCGCGACCACGGGAACGAGCAGGTCTTGCGCGAAGGGCAACAAGTCCTGCTGACGGCCGATGGGCTCGGCCCGCTGCTCAGTCTGCCCTCGGGTGCCGATGCCTGGACTCGCGGCATGCTGGTCATGGACAACGCCCGCCTGGGCGACATGCTCGACGAACTGAGCCGTTATCGGGTCGGCTATCTGGGTGTTTCGCCACAGGTGGCGGATCTGCGGATTACCGGCAGCTTCCCGCTGGGCAATACCGATCTGGCCCTCAAGGCCTTGTTGCCGACCTTGCCGGTGCAGATCGAGCAGCACACGCCATGGTGGGTGAAAGTCCAGGCACGGCCCGAGAAAGGCGACGCTGCATCGCCCGAAAAACCCTGACCCGGAATATTTTCACCAGCAGCCCTGTCACTTTTTCAGACTCGTGCGGCAGAGAGGCAATAGATACCGTTTGCCCTGGAGCCTTGTATGTCTCGCCCGCTTGAAACCCTTATGCGTCCCAGCCTGCTGGCACTGGCAATCGCCCTCGGCGCGCCGCTGGTGAGCACTTCGCCGATTGCCGCCGAACAGGCTTCAAGCGTTCGTGCCTACAATCTGCCAGCCGCTGCGCTGTCCACTACGCTGAATCAGATTGCCAGTCAGGCAGGGCTGGCCCTGGCGATCAATCCATCGCTGGTAAGCGGTCGCACCTCGGCACCGGTGCAAGGCCAGTTCGAGGCCACTGCGGCCATGCGTCAGGCCTTGCGTGGCACGGGTCTGCAACTGGTACAGAGCAGTGCCGGTACCTACAGCCTGGAAGCCGCACCGGAAGGAACGCTGGCCTTGCCGGAAACCACCATTCAAGGCATGCAGGGTGACAGTGAAAGCGCATGGGGACCGGTCGAGGGTTATACCGCGACCCGCACGGCGGCCGGCAGCAAGACAGATACCCCCATCGTGGAAGCACCCCGTTCGATATCGGTCGTGACCCGCCAGCAGATGGATGATCGCTCCGTACTCAACCTCAATGATGCCCTGCGCTATACCGCAGGTGTCGTCAGCAGCGGTTATGGCTCCGACTCGCGCAACGACTGGCTGCGCATTCGCGGCTTCGTCCCGACCCAGTTCCTCGACGGCCTGCCCATGCCGGTCGGTTCCTATGCCAACCCCAAGCCCGAGCCATGGAACCTTGAGCGCATCGCGGTGCTGCGCGGCCCGTCGTCTTCGGTCTACGGCCAGACACCTCCGGGCGGCATGCTCGACATGGTCAGCCGCCGCCCGCAAGCCGAAAGCAGCAACGAAGTCGGCCTGCAGGTCGGCAACAACGAACACAAGCAGATCAATTTCGACAGCACCGGCAAGATCGACGAAGACGGTCAGTTCCTGTACCGGGTCAGCGGTGTCGTGCGTGACAGCGGCTCGGCCATCGACCACATCCCGGACAAGCGCTACAACATTGCGCCCAGCGTGACCTGGAATATCGATGACGACACACACCTGACGTTCATCTCGCAGTACACCCGCGACGATACCGGGATTACCGGTCAGTTCCTGCCCTTGCAGGGCACCAGACTGGACTCGGCTGCGGGCAGGATTTCCCATCACAAGAACCTGGGTGATCCGGACTGGGAGTTCTATGACCGCACCTATTACGCGCTGGGCTATGCCTTCGACCATCGCCTGAACGATGTCTGGCAGTTCCGCCAGAACCTGCGCTACACCAAGAGCGATCTCTCGTTCCAGGCCCTGAGCGTCAACAATGGCCCGACTGCCGTCGATGCGGACGGCAACATCGGGCGCACCACAGGCGTAGTCAACGAGGACATCAGCCAGTTTGCCGTGGACAACAATTTCCAGGCCGACTTCCAGACTGGAGCCCTGAGCCATACCGTATTGCTGGGCCTGGACCATCAGCGCTCCAATACCAACTACCAGTGGCTGTATGGCTGGGGCAACGTTCCGGGCACCAACGTCAACCGCCCAGTGTACGGCGCGGACTTCTCCAACGTGCTCTACTCGACGCTGTACGACTACAACCAGAAAACCCGGCAGACCGGCCTCTATGCACAGGACCAGATCTCTCTGGACAAGTGGCGCCTGACCCTGGGCGGGCGTGAAGACTGGATTCATACCGGTACGAAGTTCTATAACAACAACGATGTGACCAGCACCCAGCGCGACAGCAATTTCAGCGCCAACGCGGGCTTGAGCTATGTATTCGATAACGGCTTCACGCCTTACATTTCCTATACCGAGTCATTCCAGCCAGCCTCCGGTGCAGGCGTCAGTGCCACCGAATCGTTCAAGCCCACCGAAGGCCGTCAGTACGAAGCCGGCCTGAAGTACCAGCCGGTCGGTTCCAAGACCTTGCTGACTGCGGCCGTGTTCGATCTGCGGCAGAAGAACGTGTCCATCACCGAAAACAGCATCACCAGTCAGATCGGCGAGATCCAGGTTCGCGGCCTGGAGCTGGAGGCCACTTCGGATGTGACCGACAACCTGAAACTGATCAGTTCCTATACCTACACAGACAGCGAAATCCTCAAGGGCGACGACAAGGGCAACCGTGTCCCGCAAGTGCCGCGCAACCAGGCCACGGCCTGGGCAGACTACACCTGGCACAACGGCGCACTCGACGGCTTCGGTGTCGGTGCAGGCGTGCGTTATGTGGGTGACACTTATGGCAACCAGAGCAACACCACCCTTGGCCATGTGGGCTCCTACACCGTCTACGACGCTTCGGTGCATTACGACCTGGGCCGTCTGGCCAGTAGCCTGAAAGGTGCTTCGGTGGCGGTGGACGCCAAGAACATTTTCAACAAGGACTATCTGGCCACCTGCGATGGTTTCTGGTGCTACTACGGCGATCAGCGCAACGTTGTCGCCAGCGTCAATTACAAGTGGTGATTTGATCCCCGCACCAAAGGCCCTCTGACTGTCAGCGGGCCTTTTGCTTCTGGAACATGCAATGAAAAGCCAAACCGTGCGCCGCTGGTCCATCGTCCATACCTGGAGCAGCCTGATCTGCACGCTGTTTCTGTTGATGCTGGCGGTGACCGGTCTGCCACTGATCTTTCATCACGAGATCGACCATCTGCTGGGCGACGCACCGCACTATCGGGAAATGCCCGCCGACACACCGCGCCTGAACCTTGAACAACTGGTTCAGGCCGCCGAGGCCCACCGGCCCGGTGAAGTGCTGCAGTATTTCGGCTGGGACGAAGACGATCCCAATGGCGTCATGGCAATCACTGCAGCAACAGCTGGCACCGAACCCAACTCATCCCACACCTTCGCTCTGGATGCCCGTACCGGTGAGGCCCAGGAAATGCCATCGGCCAACGGCGGCTTCATGATGGTCATGCTGCGCCTGCATGTGGATATGTATGCAGAGCTGCCGGGCAAACTGCTGCTGGCATTCATGGGATTGCTGTTTGTGGTCGCGATCGTTTCAGGGACCGTGCTGTATGCGCCGTTCATGCGCAAGCTCGAATTCGGCACCGTGCGCGCAGGCAAATCCACGCGCACCCGCTGGCTGGACCTGCATAACCTGATCGGCGTCGTGACCCTGACCTGGGCGCTGGTGGTGGGCGTGACCGGGGTGATCAGCGCCTGCGCCGATCTGTTGATTGCCTCCTGGCGCAACAATGCTCTGGCGACCATGATCGAACCGTACCGCGACGCTCCGCCGCTGCTCCAGCGATCACCTGTAACACACCTGCTGGACATCGCCGAAGCCGCTGCGCCAGGCATGCAGCCGGATTTCATCGCCTTCCCCGGTACGCGTTTTTCCAGCGAGCACCATTACGCCGTGTTCCTCAAGGGCAACACACACCTGACCGCCCACCTGGCCACCCCCGTATTGATCGATGCCCAGACCCTGCAAGTCTCGGCACTGGTCGCACGCCCCTGGTACATGGACGCATTGGGCATGTCGCAACCGCTGCATTTCGGTGATTACGGCGGCATGCCGATGAAGATTCTGTGGGCAGTGCTGGATGTACTGACCATCATCGTGCTGGGCAGCGGTCTTTATCTGTGGTGGGTGCGGCGTCGGGCGCAGGTGAAAGCATGAAAAAGGGTTCGACCTTTGCCGTGCCAGGCGTGGTTGGCGTTCTGACAGGCGCGGGGTTGTTCATGGCCCTGCTGGGCGATGGCTGGTGGGATACCCTGGCCTGGGTCGGGATGGGAATTGCCGCGGGGTTGAGTATTCGGGGGTTGATGAAGCGGCGATGACCTTTTCCGGATTGCAGACCGGCAACCCGCTGACTAGTCTATGAATCTGTACCTGCCGAGGACCATTCATGTCAGCACCTACCATGACGTTGTATTCCAACCCCGCCTCTCCCTTCGCCCGCAAGGTGGTGGTTCTGCTTCATGAAACCGGGCAGCTCGACCGCGTGCAGTTGCAGACCACCCTGCTTACACCCGTCAATCCTTCTGCCGAACTCAATGACGACAACCCCGCTGGCAAGATCCCGGCCCTGCGTCTGGCCGACGGCAATGTCATTCATGACAGCCGCGTGATCCTCGACTATCTGGACCACCAGCATGTAGGCAACCCGCTGATCCCTCGCGAAGGCTCGGCGCGCTGGAGGCGTCTGACCCTGGCGTCCTTGGCCGATGCCGTGATGGACGCCGCGCTGCTGATCCGTTACGAAACCGCCCTGCGCCCTCAGGAAAAGCACTGGGACCAATGGCTCGATAACCAGCAGGAAAAGATCGAGCGCGCCCTGAGCTATTTCGAGCAGGATGCAATCACCGAACTCAGCTCATCCTTCGACATAGCCTCAATCAGCGTGGCCGCAGCGCTGGGCTATCTGGACTTCCGCCAACCGGATCTGCGCTGGCGCAGCAGCTATCCGCGACTGGCCAACTGGTACGCCGACGTCAGCCAGCGGCCCTCGATGCTGGCGACCCAGCCGTTCGTTTGATCCTGCCTGTAACGTCGATCAGCAATCGGGCTGGTCGGCGGTATAGCGGCGTGCAGGGTTTACTGCGGCATCGAACTCGCGCAGAGCCTTGGCACCGATCAGCAACGGGTAGTTGAAGTGGCTGCGATCCACCAGGTTCACTTCGACGGTGCGTTTCTTGTTGCCCAGGCACAGCTCAAGGTCAACCACAGGGCGCTTGGCGGAATCGATGGTTTCATCTTCGTCATCGCCTTCGGCGCGTCCCTTGATCGTGCTGATGCGTGAAACCTTGTGTTCGTAGACTTTTCTGTCGGCATCCTTGGTCGCCAGACGGAAACGCACCCAGTCCTCGCCATCACGCTGGAACAACTCGATGTCCTTGGCCGACAGCGATGCGGTCAGCGCGCCGGTGTCCATCTTGGCCTTGAAGGTCTGGCCGATCTCGGCGACCTTGATGTTTTCATAGCGACCATACAGCGTCGGTTCGGCGGCCATGACAGGCAACGCCAGCAGAGACAAGAGCGCCAGAATCGGTTTCACGTGGCAGTTTCCTCGCAAGGGGGCAGCGCCTTGATTGGCGCCCGGTTTTAGACAGCGAACTTGACGTTTGTTCGG
Organism: Pseudomonas capsici; assembly: GCF_017165765.1. GTDB lineage: Bacteria > Pseudomonadota > Gammaproteobacteria > Pseudomonadales > Pseudomonadaceae > Aquipseudomonas > Aquipseudomonas capsici. The sequence goes on along the minus strand of NZ_JAFGZD010000004.1, from coordinate 157,470 downwards.
ACAGGATCAGCATAATCGTTGGCGCGTGAAACATTTGTAAGCACCTGTGTAATTGGCGTGGCAAATCAGTGTCTCTATGATTGCCAACCTTGAAGAGACTCAAGAGAACCTTATGCGTCGAGTGCTTTGTGGCTGTTTCGTCACCCTTCTGCTGCTGATCAACACCCTCGTGCTCATCGGCCCGCTATTGGTCTTTGCGCTTCTCAAGCTGTTATTCCAGGGACTCATGCGGGATCGCTGTTCGGCGGCAGTGATGTGGATTGCCGAAACCTGGGCGGAAATCAACAAGCTCATCTTCGGCGCCTTCACTCCGACACGCTGGGAGATCCGCGGCCACGAAGGCCTGCGCGGCGATACCTCCTACCTGCTGATCTGCAATCACCAGTCATGGGTCGATATCCCGGCCCTTGTGCAGGCCCTCAACCGCCGGACACCGTTCTTCAAGTTCTTCCTGAAAAAGGAACTGATCTGGGTGCCGTTCCTGGGGCTGGCCTGGTGGGGACTGGATTATCCGTTCATGAAGCGCTACAGCAAGGCGTTCCTGGCAAAACACCCGGAACTCAAGGGCAAGGATCTGGAAATCACCAAGGCCGCCTGCGAACTGTTCAAGCGCCAGCCGGTGACCATCGTCAACTATCTGGAAGGCACACGCTTCACAAAAGCCAAGCATGCGGCACAGGCTTCGCCCTACAAGAACCTGCTCAAACCCAAGGCTGGAGGCGTGGCGTTCGTGCTGGCTGCCATGGGGGAACAACTGGATGCGATTCTGGATGTGACGGTGGTGTATCCCGACTCACGGATTCCGGGATTCTGGGACATGCTGTGCGGGCGAGTGCCGAAAGTGATCGTCGACATCAAGACCCGTGAGCTGGACCCTGCACTCTGGCAGGGCGACTACGAGAACGATCCACTGTTTCGCGAGAAGATCCAGAACTGGGTCAACCAGCTCTGGATCGAAAAGGACGCTCACATCAGCGCCCTGCGTAACGAATCAGCTACCGGTACTCCATAGGCTGCCCAGGCTCTGCAATGCGGAGCCGCTGGCACCTTGCTGACCGAGGTATTGCAGGATCACCGGCACAAACTGACTGACCATGTTGCTGTCCATGCCCAGCGCCTTGAACGCGTTGTTCACGTCACCCATGCTCTGCACATTGCCCAACGCACTGCCGAGCGCCGAACCGCTTCCCGATTTTCCGCTGCCGCCCAGCAAGGCTCCCAGCCCACCGTCACCCAGCGTATTCAACGAGGAAAGCCCCGACAATTGATCAAGCCCCGGAACGGACTTGGTGAGTTGCGAATAGTCAGGGCCGGTGAGTTTGTTTTTCGCCAGCCCAAGCAAGGCTCCCGTACCGCCAACGGCCTGTTCGGGAGTGACATTCAGTTGTGTTCCGAGGGTATTGAGCAGACCAGCGACTTCAGGCGCTGCCGTGGCTTTCTGATTACCGCCTGTGGCGTTGGAAACCGCATTGGCTGCGTCATTCAGATTGAATGCCAAAGCCGGGCTTGCCGCCAGGGCCATCAATGTAGCAAGTGCCATACCGCGAACAGTGTTCATTACAGTCAACCTCTAGAACCGAAACCATCGGTGGATGGTAAAACAGACGGTTTGACTGGAGGATGAAGACCTTGTTCCCGGATGTAACGGCTGGAGAGTGGTTCTTTCCGAAACGGACGTGCCGTCCGGGAAGTGAAGTTGCGGCCAGGGCCCCTCCCAAAGAAGCCTTGGCCGCGACAGGCTTATGCAGCGCTGAACAGTTTGTGCGGATCGATCACGAATTTCTTCGGTACGCCCGCATCGAACTCGCCGTAGCCACGTGGCGCGTCATCCAGACTGATGACTTCGACACCCACCACGTCTGCAATCTTGATGCGATCCCACATGATGGCCTGCATCAATTGACGGTTGTACTTCATGACCGGGGTCTGACCGGTATGGAAGCTGTGGGATTTGGCCCAGCCCAGACCGAAGCGAATGCTCAGGCTGCCAATTTTCGCAGCGGCATCGACAGCACCCGGATCTTCGGTGACGTACAGGCCGGGAATACCGATCTTGCCGGCAACACGTACCACGCCCATCAAGGAGTTGAGCACGGTGGCCGGCGCTTCGGACTGAGCACCTGCGTGACCATGACCACGCGCCTCGAAACCTACGGCATCCACCGCGCAATCGACTTCAGGCTCGCCCAGCAACGCGGCGATCTGTTCGTGAAGTGGCGTATCCAGGGACAGGTCGGCGATCTCGAAACCCTGGGCCTTGGCATGAACCAGACGCGTCGGGTTCACATCGCCGACGATCACCACCGCCGCGCCCAGCAAGCGGGCCGAAGCAGCCGCCGCCAGACCGACAGGACCGGCACCGGCAACATACACCGTGCTGCCCGGGCCGACACCCGCCGTTACCGCACCGTGATAACCGGTGGGCAGAATGTCGGACAGGCACGTCAGGTCACGAATCTTTTCCATGGCCGCATCGCGGTCAGGCAGTTTCAGCAGGTTGAAATCGGCGTAAGGCACCAGCACGTACTCCGCCTGGCCGCCGACCCAGTCACCCATGTCGACATAACCATACGCCCCGCCGGCACGCGCCGGGTTGACGCTCAGGCAGACACCGGTGTGCTGTTCCTTGCAACTGCGGCAACGACCGCACGCCACGTTGAAAGGTACAGATACCAGATCGCCGACCTTGAGATTCTCGACATCACGTCCGACCTCGAGCACTTCACCGGTGATTTCATGGCCAAGCACCAGACCGACCTGGGCAGTGGTACGACCGCGCACCATGTGCTGGTCCGAGCCGCAGATGTTGGTTGAAACAACGCGCAGGATGACTCCGTGTTCGATGCGCTTGCCTCTTGGATCCTGCATTTTCGGGAAAGGAATTGTTTGCACCTCGACCTTGCCAGCGCCGAGATACACCACACCGCGATTACCAGACATGCGTTCACCTCTATGTTTTGTTGTTGGAAAGAGGGGGAGTTAGCTGCAAGTGGCAAGCTTCAAGCGGCAAGAGGATCTGGCCAACCTTCAGCTTGCTGCTTTTCGCTTCTCACTTGCAGCTTGAAACTTGTCGCTTGCAGCTTCTAGAGCACTACCGTCCTGTTGGCATTCAGAAAAACCCGCCGCTCGATGTGATACCCGACGGCCCGTGCCAGTGTCAGTCCTTCGATATCCCGGCCTTTGGCAATCAGGTCTTCGGGATAATGGCTGTGGTCTACCACTTCGACGCCCTGGGCAATGATCGGTCCTTCGTCCAGGTCGTTGTTGATGTAATGCGCCGTGGCGCCCACCAGCTTCACGCCCTTGTTGTAGGCCTGGTGGTAAGGCTTGGCACCCTTGAAGCCCGGCAGCAGCGAGTGATGAATGTTGATCGCCTTGCCGTCGAGCTTGCGGCACAGCTCTGGTGACAACACCTGCATGTAACGGGCAAGGATCACCAGTTCCGCACCTGAGTCTTCGATGACCTTCCAGACCTTCGCTTCCTGAGAAGGCTTATCGTTCGGGTCGAGTGGGAAATGGTAGTACGGAATTCCGTGCCAGCCAGCCAGAGGCTCGAGATCGGGGTGATTGGAGACCACCGCCACTACATCCATGGACAGCTGATTGATCCGTTGGCGATAGAGCAGATCGTTCAGGCAGTGGTCGGCCTTGGAAACCATGATGACCACTTTGGGCCGGTAGTTCGGTGCCGTCAGCTCGAAGATCATGCCAAAGGCTTCGCCACGCTCGGTCAGGCCGGAACGAAAGGCGGCCTCGTCGAAACCGTCCGGCTGACGGAATTCGACCCGAATGAAAAAACGCCCGGACAACCGATCATCGAACGAGTGATGCTCGGTGACATAGCAGCCCTGCTCGAACAGATAGCGGGTGACCGCGTCCACCGTGCCCAGGACGCTGGGGCAGTCGGCAGTCAAAATCCATGTATCGGGGGCGCGACTCATATAAGGGTGACTCCTGTTTACTGCCGCTGTTCGCGAATGAATTCGCTCTCATTAAACATAAATGCAACATCATGAATTAAAAGGCTTTTCTGTAGGAGCGCTTGCCCTGGGCGGCACTCCGACGATCGGCTGCGTAGCAGTCGTAGAGTTTGCGAGCGCTGCGCACTCGATCGCGGGCAAGCGCGCTCCTACGCCTTGATGCTCAATCCATATTCGGCGCTGGCATCCTGCAGCCACAGCCACCAGTAATCCGAGAAGCTGCGACGGATCAGCAGTTCCCAGGTTTCCTCGCCAGTGCGGCGAATCACCAGTTGCGACTTGGCGAACACCGTGCCGACCGCCTTGCCGACCGGGAATTTGTCCGGGTGTACGTCATAGCTGGTGGATTTCATCAGCACTTCACGAACCTTGGGACCGGTCAGTTCCAGAATGGATTGGCCACCGCTGACATTCACCACCGAGATATGCAAGCCTGCCAGTGCTTCGCGCAGACGTTGCTCAGTGGCGAATTCTTCGCCGGTAGGTACGATCAGCAGCCATTCATCCGGGCCAAGCCATTGCAGCGAGCTTTCACCACTGGAGACCAGGGTGAGCGCTGCGGGCAGTTCCATGCCCAGAGCCTTGTGGACTCCGGCAGCGAACGCCGGATCACGACCATCGCCACGGATGGTCAGGTGGCCGAGCAGTTTCTTCTCGCGCAGGACCACACCAGGGTTGGCGCGGCCTTTACCGACCAGGCTGCCGAGGTCGGCGTGGAACAGCGGCGATTCAGCCTTTACGCCCGCTTCGGGGCGCTGTTGGTATACGTTGACTGTGGTCATGGGACACCTTTGTGCCTGTAGGAGCGCGCTTGCCCGCGACCTCCATGGTTCAAACAATGAAAACTGTGTCTGCAAGCAGGTCGTCGCGGGCAAGCGCGCTCCTGCAGTGCGTTGTTTTACTCAACGTTCTGCTGATCGCCTTTCGGATCGAAGAACACCGAAGAAACGATTTCGGCCTCGATCACGCTGCCATCGGCCAACGGTGCAAAGACCCGTTCGCCCATGCGCTGCAAGCCACCCTTGACCACGCCCATCGCAAACGAATAACCCAGAGAGTTGTGGGCATAGCTGGAGGTGACGTGGCCAACCATGTTCATCGGAATCGTTTGCTGGGTGTCGAAGACCAGTTGCGCACCTTCCGGCAGCCATTTGGTCGGGTCGACCGGCTTGAGGCCCACCAGTTGCTTGCGTTGTTCGCGCACGCAATCTTCGCGGTTCATGCCGCGCCAGCCGATCCAGGAGAACGGCTTGGTACGGCCCACACACCAGCCCATGTTGAGGTCGTCCGGGGTCATCGAGCCATCGGTGTCCTGACCGACGATGATGAAACCCTTCTCGGCCCGCAGCACGTGCATGGTCTCGGTGCCGTAAGGCGTCAGGTTGTACTTCTTGCCTGCTTCGACGATCTTTTCCAGAACGCCCATGGCGTAGTCGGCCTGGATGTTGACCTCGTAGGACAGCTCGCCGGTAAAGGAGATACGGAACACCCGCGCTGGCACACCAGCCACCAGACCTTCCTTCCAGGTCATGAACGGGAAGGCTTCGCGGCCCAGATCGATATCGGTCACTTCGCTGAGCAGCTTGCGGCTATTGGGGCCGGACAGCGTCAGGGTCGCGTAATGGTCGGTCACCGAGGTGAAATACACCTTCAGCTCCGGCCACTCGGTCTGCTGATAGAGCTCCAGCCATTGCAGTACACGGGCCGCGCCGCCAGTCGTAGTGGTCATGATGAAGTGGTTGTCGGCGACGCAGGCGGTCACGCCGTCGTCGAAGACCATGCCGTCTTCCTTGCACATCAGGCCATAGCGCGCCTTGCCCACATCCAGCTTGGTCCAGGCGTTGGTGTAGACGCGGTTCAGGAATTCCCGGGCGTCCGGGCCCTGAATGTCGATCTTGCCCAGTGTCGAGGCGTCCAGCAGACCGACGCTTGCGCGCACGGCCTTGCATTCACGGGCGACCGCGGCGTGCATGTCTTCGCCGTTTTTCGGGAAGTACCATGGGCGTTTCCACTGACCGACATCTTCAAACTCGGCACCGTTCTTGAGGTGCCAGGCATGCAGTGCGGTAAAACGCACCGGCTCGAAGATATGCCCGCAATGACGACCGGCGATAGCGCCGAAGGTCACCGGGGTGTAGTTCGGGCGGAACATGGTGGTGCCCATCTCGGGGATGGAAACCTTCAGCGAACGGGCAGCAATGGCCAGACCGTTGACGTTGCCCAGCTTGCCCTGATCGGTCCCGAAGCCCAATGCGGTATAGCGCTTGACGTGCTCGACCGACTCGAAACCCTCACGGGTCGCCAGTTCGATGGCGGCAGCAGTGACATCGTTCTGCAGGTCGACGAACTGCTTGGGCGCACGGGCCGTACCTTTTTCATGAGGCACATGGAACAGCGCCAGCGTCGGCTCTTCTGCGCGGCTCAGGGCTTTGGGCATGACGCCCTCCACTGCCTTGAAACCGGCTTCGCTGGCAGCACGAGCACCACCTTCAAAACCGTCGGCCAGAGTATCGTTCAGGCTGTAGACACCATTCACACCACCGACGCAGACACGCTTCTGCGGTGCTTCGCCCGGCACGAAGCCGAGAATGTCTTCACGCCAGACCGGCTTGCCGCCCAGATGCGAAGCCAGGTGCACGATCGGGCTGTAACCGCCGGAGCTGGCAACCAGATCACACTCGAGCCACTCGCCAGGACTGGTGACGCTCAAGGCCTTAGCGTCGATGGCAGCCACACGGGCAGCCGTCACGCGCTTGCTGCCACGGATTTCGATCACAGCACTGGAAGTCAGGATGCGAATGCCCTTGGCCCGAGCTTCCTCGACCAGTGGACCACGCGGGTTATGGCGTGCATCGGCAATGGCCACCACTTGCAGACTGGCATCGATCCAGTCCAGAGCAACACGATAGGCATGGTCGTTGTTGGTCGACAACACCAGCTTGCGGCCCGGAGCCACACCATAACGGCGTACATAAGTGGAGACGGCACCGGCCAGCATGTTGCCCGGCACGTCGTTGTTGCCGTAGACCAGCGGGCGCTCGTGAGTACCGGTGGCCAGAACGACACGCTTGGCGCGTACGCGATGCATACGCTGCCGCACCATACCAATCGGGGCACGATCCCCCAGATGGTCGGTCAGGCGCTCATGGATGGTCAGGAAGTTGTGGTCGTGATAGCCGTTGACCGTGGCGCGAGGCAGCAGGGTCACATTCTTCAGGCCCTTGAGTTCGGCAATGACGACAGTGACCCATTCGGCGGCCGGTTTGCCATCGAGGCTTTCACGGCTGTCGAGCAGGCTGCCACCAAACTCTTCCTGCTCATCGGCCAGAATCACCCGTGCGCCACTGCGCGCAGCGGCCAGGGCAGCGGCCAGACCGGCAGGCCCGGCTCCGACGATCAGCACATCGCAGTGCTGGTTCATCGCGTCATAAGTGTCCGGGTCGTTCTCGGTGGGCGAACGGCCAAGACCGGCTGCCTTGCGGATGTACTTCTCGTAAGTCATCCAGAACGATTGCGGGTACATGAAGGTTTTGTAGTAGAAACCCGGCGGCATCAGCTTGCCGCCGACCTTGCCGAGAATCCCCATCACGTCATTGTTGACGCTCGGCCAGCCGTTGGTGCTGGTCGCAACCAGACCCGGATACAGCGCCTGTTGAGTGGCACGCACGTTGGGGATCTGGGTCGCTTCGGTTGCGCCGATCTGCAATACCGCGTTCGGCTCTTCGGAGCCCGCCGCGAAAATGCCGCGAGGCCGGGAATACTTGAAGCTGCGGCCAATGATATCCACGCCATTGGCCAGCAATGCAGCGGCCAGGGTGTCGCCTTCGAAACCCTGATAAGACTGGCCGTTGAAGGTGAAATTCAGCACCTTGCTCCGGTCGATACGGCCACCGTGGGGCAGTCGGTTGGTCTGGCTCATGCCTTGTCTCCCTTGGCCGTGAACTGTGGCTTGCTGCCAATCGGATAGGTTTCCAGAATCTCGTAGGTCACGGTGTCGCGGGTGGCATTGAAGTACTGGCGGCAACCGGCGGCGTGAATCCACAGTTCATGGTGCAGACCACGGGGATTGTCACGGAAGAACATGTAATCGCCCCACTCTTCGTCGGTGCAGGCGTTCGGATCCAGCGGACGCGGGATATGCGCCTGGCCGGAGCTGTGAAATTCCTCTTCGGAGCGCAGTTCGCCACAGTGAGGACAGAAGATATGCAACATGAGGGTGTTCTCCTGTTAGTGGGCGACTGCTGCAGCGCCATGTTCGTCAATAAGGGCGCCGTTGTGGAAACGGTCGATAGAGAAAGGCTTGGCCAGCGGGTGCATTTCGCCCTTGGCCAGGCTGGCGGCAAACACGTTGCCCGAGCCAGGCGTTGCCTTGAAGCCACCGGTGCCCCAACCGCAGTTGAAGAACATGTTCGGTACAGGTGTCTTGGAGATGATCGGGCAGGCGTCCGGCGTGGTATCGACGATGCCGCCCCACTGGCGGTTCATGCGCACACGCGACAGCACAGGGAACATCTCGACGATGGCCTGGATGGTGTGTTCGATCACAGGATACGAACCACGCTGGCCATAGCCGACCCAGCCATCGATACCGGCACCGATCACCAGGTCGCCCTTGTCGGACTGGCTGATATAACCGTGAACGGCGTTGGACATGATCACACTGTCGATGATCGGTTTGATCGGCTCGGACACCAGCGCCTGCAACGGATGGGATTCGATCGGCAGACGGAAGCCCGCCAGTTTCGCCATATGCCCTGAGTTACCGGCAGTTACCACACCGACACGCTTGGCGCCGATGAAGCCCTTGTTGGTTTCGACGCCGATGCAGACGCCGTTTTCCTTGCGGAATCCGATCACTTCGGTCTGCTGGATGAGGTCCACACCCAGGGCATCGGCCGCACGGGCAAAGCCCCAGGCCACGGCATCGTGACGGGCAACGCCGCCACGGCGCTGGACCGTTGCACCGATGATCGGGTAGCGAGTGTTTTTCGAGCAGTCCAGGTAAGGAATCTCTTCGGCAACCTGTTTGCCATTGAGCAGTTCGCCATCCACACCGTTGAGGCGGTTGGCGCTGACCCGACGCTCGGAGTCGCGCATGTCCTGCAGCGTGTGGCACAGGTTATAGACGCCGCGCTGGGAAAACATGACGTTGTAGTTAAGGTCCTGAGACAGGCCTTCCCACAGTTTCATGGCGTGTTCGTACAGATGAGCCGACTCATCCCACAGGTAGTTGGAGCGCACGATAGTGGTGTTTCGCGCCGTGTTACCGCCGCCGAGCCAGCCCTTCTCGACCACGGCCACGTTTTTCACGCCGTGTTCCTTGGCCAGATAGTAGGCCGTTGCCAGGCCATGCCCGCCACCGCCGACGATCACGACGTCGTAGACTTTCTTGGGCGTCGGCGTACGCCACATGCGCTGCCAGTTTTCATGATGGCTGAGGGAGTGTTTGAAAAGGCCGAAGCCTGAGTAATGCTGCATGAAAGGCTACTCCTGACTCAGCGATAAACCGGGAAATCGGCGCACAGTGCAGCGACCTGACTGGCGACGTTGGCCTCGACATCGGCATCGCCGAGGTTGTCGAGAATGTCGCAGATCCAGCCGGCCAGATCGGTACATTGGGTCACCTTGAAACCACGACTGGTGACAGCCGGGGTGCCGATCCGCAGGCCCGAGGTCACGAACGGCGATTGCGGGTCGTTCGGTACCGAGTTCTTGTTGACGGTGATGTGTGCACGACCCAGAGCGGCGTCTGCATCCTTGCCGGTCAGGCCCTGGCGAATCAGGCTGACCAGGAACAGGTGGTTGTCGGTGCCACCGGATACCACGTCGTAGCCTCGGTCCACGAATACCTGCGCCATGGCCTGGGCGTTATCGATCACTTGTTGCTGATAAATCTTGAAGCCTGGCTCCAGCGCCTCCTTGAAGCACACGGCCTTGGCGGCGATGACGTGCATCAACGGGCCGCCCTGCCCGCCCGGGAATACGGCGGCATTGAGCTTTTTCTCGAGATCTTCGTTGGCTTTGGCCAGAATCAGGCCACCACGCGGGCCGCGCAGGGTCTTGTGGGTGGTGGTGGTCACCACATCGGCGTAAGGCAGCGGGTTCGGATACAGACCGGCAGCCACCAGCCCCGCAACGTGGGCCATATCGACAAACAGGTAAGCTCCGACCTTGTCCGCGATTTCACGGAAACGCGGGAAATCCAGGGTTTTCGAGTAGGCCGAGAAACCGGCAATGATCATCTTCGGTTTGGTTTCCAGGGCAATGCGCTCGACTTCGTCGTAATCGATCAACCCGGTATTGGTGTCGATGCCGTATTGCACAGCGTTATAGAGACGACCGGAAAAACTCACCTTGGCACCGTGGGTCAGGTGACCGCCATGGGCCAGGCTCATGCCCAGAACAGTATCGCCTGCCTGCAGCAGAGCCAGATAGACAGCGGCGTTGGCCTGACTGCCCGAGTGCGGCTGGACGTTGGCGTAATCGGCGCCGAACAGTTGCTTGGCCCGCTCGATAGCCAGTTGCTCGACCTTGTCGACGTGCTCGCAGCCACCGTAATAACGCTTGCCGGGATAGCCTTCGGCATATTTGTTGGTCAGCCCGCTGCCCTGGGCCTGCATCACACGCTTGCTGGTGTAGTTCTCGGAGGCGATCAGCTCGATATGGTCTTCCTGACGCTGCTCCTCGGCATTGATAGCAGCCAACAGTGCATCGTCATATCCCTGGATCTGGTCTTGCTTGCTGAACATCGCGATTCTCCCAGCGGCGGCGTTGCGCCTGTCTTGTCGGCAGGGCTGTAAGTGCCCTTTGAATGCGATGGTAGGGCCGACGCAAACCGACCAAATGCCTACGGACGCCACACAAAGGTGCGTTTACGACATGACATGGCGGGGAGAGACAAATCGATTGGCGAATGACGTCGCGGCCAAGGCCCCTCCCACAATGAGTTGTGTAAACCTCGTGGAAGGGATCCTGGCCGCGACGGCGGTGTACCAGACACCCTTAGCTAGAAATCAGGCAGGCTTGTCGGCCCGGAACATGGCGCGAATGCCGCGCACAGCCTGACGGATGCGGTCCTGGTTTTCGATCAGGGCGAAACGGACGTGATCGTCACCGTACTCACCGAAACCGATGCCCGGCGACACACAGACCTTGGCTTCGGCCAGCAGCTTCTTGGCGAACTCCAGCGAGCCAAGATGCGCATAGGCCGGCGGAATTCTGGCCCAGACGTACATCGAGGCTTTCGGGTTTTCCACCATCCAGCCCAGTTCGTGCAGGCCCTTGACCAGCACATTGCGACGCTGGCGGTATTGCTCGGCAATGTCGAGCACGCATTGCTGGTCGCCTTCGAGTGCGGCAATCGCCGCCACCTGCAGGGGTGTGAAGGTGCCGTAGTCGTGATAGCTCTTGATCCGCGCCAGGGCACTGACCAGCTCCGGGTTACCCACCATGAAACCGATGCGCCAGCCCGCCATGTTGTAGCTCTTGGACAAGGTGAAGAACTCCACCGCAATGTCCTTGGCGCCGGGAACCTGCATGATCGACGGAGCCTTCCAGCCGTCATAGACGATATCGGCATAGGCCAGGTCGTGGATAACCAGCACGTCGTACTGCTTGGCCAGCGCAACCACACGCTCGAAGAAGTCCAGTTCGACGCATTGGGACGTCGGGTTGGACGGAAAGCCGAGGATCATCATCTTTGGCTTGGGGATCGAGCCGCGAATGGCCTTTTCCAGTTCGGCAAAGAAGTCTACGCCCGGCACCAGCGGCACCGAACGCACCTGGGCACCGGCAATCACGGCACCGTAGATGTGGATCGGGTAACTGGGGTTGGGCACCAGCACCGTGTCACCCTGATCCAGGGTGGCAAGCATCAGGTGCGCCAGACCTTCCTTGGAACCGATGGTGACAATGGCTTCGCTTTCCGGGTCGATATCGACCTCGTAGCGTTTCTTGTACCAGTTGGAAATGGCCCGGCGCAGACGGGGAATGCCACGCGAAGTCGAGTAGCCGTGGGTGTCTTCACGCTGGGCAACGGTAACCAGTTTTTCGACGATATGAGGTGGCGTCGCCCCATCGGGGTTACCCATGCTCAAGTCGATAATGTCTTCACCACGACGACGAGCCGCCATTTTCAGCTCGGCAGTGATGTTGAACACGTAAGGGGGGAGTCGATCTATGCGCGCAAAGCGGCGCGGCAAACCTTGGTCAGCCATGAGTATCTCGCAGACGTAAGCGCCCGGAACCGTCCGAGCGACGTTGGCCACATGAGGCGGCCTGCGGCGAAGATAAGGGCAGTAATGGCGCTTTGTCTACAGATATCTGTGGGACTCATGCCGATCAGCCAAGGCACAAACAAAACTTGTGGGAGGCAGCTTGCTGGCGAAAAAAGCCTGAGAACCGGCATATATTCTGCGTCTTTACGTGGAAGTCGCCAGCAAGCTGCCTCCCACAAAGTGATCCATGCGATTCGGAAAGGCGTCAGAGAGCCAGCAACTCCCGCAGCCCCAGCAAGACCAGGAAATGTCCGGGGTAGATCGCATAAGCCCAGCGCCGCATCGGTACGACTGCAACCCCTGGCTTCCGGCGCAGCAGTGCAATGCCCATGACCGGGGCGATCAGGCACGCGATGATCGAACCAATGGAGATCGGATCGCCCCATGCCGCACCGGCGAACATGTCGGACCAGGCATTGGCCGCCACACAGAGTACCGCCGGAAATACCGCGTACCAGAGCGGTTTCTGCAAGACCAGCAGCAACGCCAATGGCAGCAACACACCCGCAAAACCGAACATCAGATGCTGCTGAAAGATCGCGGCAAACAGCACGGCAGCGCTGGCCATGAGTCGTGTCGTGACATTGCGGTGTCGCCAGCCCTGGGCAATCAGCAAGCCGAGCAACAGGGTCGGCATCACATTCAGGGTCGTGGCATCGGTCATGAACAGTCGATAGGGAATCTCCGACAGCACCGCAAACCCAAGCACCCAGCCCAGATAACGCCATTGCACCCGGGGCGTCACCAACGCCGCGCTGCGGCGCGCCAGATTGACCGCAATCGCCAGGCAAAACCAGGGAAAAGCCAGACGTCCCGGCACGTAGAGAACGTTTACCGCCCAGCCCACATAGCGCAGGTGATCGAGCACCATGCTCAGCATCGCCAGCCATTTGAGCAGATCCAGCGCCTTGTCGCGTCCCGGCAGAAAGGGCGGGTTTGAAAGATCCATATCGCTCCCGAAAATAAAAGCATTCCAACCATTAACAATGGCGTTACTCGACACGGCATTGTTCGCTAAAGTGCGCACCATAAACGACCACAAGGAATCGGCCATGACAGACCAAAGCCAACAGTTCGCCAGCGACAACTATTCCGGCATCTGCCCAGAAGCCTGGGCAGCCATGGAACAGGCGAACAAGGGGCATCAACGTGCCTATGGCGATGACCAGTGGACTGCCCGCGCCTCCGACGATTTCCGTCGATTGTTCGAAACCGATTGCGAAGTGTTCTTTGCCTTCAACGGCACGGCGGCCAACTCGTTGGCGCTGTCGTCGCTGTGCCAGAGTTATCACAGTGTCATCTGTTCGGAAACTGCCCACGTCGAAACAGACGAATGCGGTGCGCCTGAATTCTTCTCCAACGGTTCCAAACTGCTGACCGCCCCAAGCTCGGGCGGCAAGCTGACGCCTGAATCGATCCGCGAAGTGGCGCTCAAGCGTCAGGACATCCACTACCCCAAACCCCGGGTCGTGACTCTGACCCAGGCGACGGAAGTCGGCGGTGTCTACCTGCCGGAAGAACTCCGGGCGATCAGCGCCACCTGCAAGGAGCTTGGCCTGCATCTGCATATGGACGGTGCCCGCTTTTCCAATGCATGCGCCTATCTGGACTGCTCACCCGCCGAACTGACCTGGAAGTCAGGCGTCGATGTGCTGTGCTTTGGCGGCACCAAGAACGGCATGGCGGTGGGCGAAGCCATCCTGTTCTTCAACCATGACCTGGCCGAAGACTTTGACTATCGCTGCAAACAGGCCGGGCAACTGGCCTCGAAAATGCGCTTCCTGTCCGCGCCATGGGTCGGGCTGCTGGAAAACGACGCCTGGCTCAAACATGCGCGCCACGCCAACCATTGCGCGCAATTGCTGGCCGAACTGGTCAAGGATATTCCCGGCGTTGAACTGATGTTCCCGGTGCAGGCCAACGGCGTATTCCTGCAACTTTCGGAACCGGCGATTGCGGCATTGACCGCCAGGGGCTGGCGTTTCTACACCTTCATCGGCAAGGGCGGCGCACGCTTCATGTGCTCCTGGGATACCGAAGAAGCACGAGTGCGGGAACTGGCAGCCGATATTCGCCTGGTGATGCAGGGTTAGGGTTATCGCGAATGAATTCGCTACCGTGCGGGAGCGAATTCATTCGCGAACAGGTAACAACTCAACCCTGCGAAATAGTCTTGGAAATCACATCCACCGTCGCGCTGACCTGTTCCTGATAACGTGCCAGTTCGACCTTGTGCTGCTGCTCAAGCTCGATCTGCTGCGAGCACAGATTCAGCGCCGCCAGCACCAGCAGGCGATCACCGATCAGGGTCGGATACTTGCGCTTGGTATCGGCAAGGGATGCCTGGAGCATCGCTGCGGCCTGCAAAAGCGTCTTGTCCTCGCCTGCCGGTGCCTTGATCGAATATTCGTTACCCAGGATGGAGAGAACGGTTACCCCGTTTCTGTCGTAGCTCATGCGCCGACAGCACTTGCGCTGGTTGCGCGTTCGACCAGTGCCTGAATACGTGCAGCGGTACTGCCTTGTTTCTCTTCCTGTTCCATCAGGCTCAACTGCAGGCTGTCGTTCTCATCCCTGGCTTTGGCAAGTTCGGCGCTCAGTTGCGCGTTTGTGTCCTGCAGTTGCTGGTTCTGTTGCACCAGGTCACCGACAAGCTGTTCCAACTGGCTGAGGGAGGTTTCCAACATTCTGATTTCTCAAGCAAATTTCAACGGGCGCACACGATAAAGAAAAGTCTTTACGCATGCCAGAACAAAGCAAGGCTTCAGAGGCCATGGGACTGCATTTTGCCCATCGGGTTCCTGCGGTTCGTCAGAACACCGCTGCTGCGACAAAAGCGCGCAGTAAAAATCCCGGTGCCATCACTCGCAAACGGCCCGCCCCAGTGGTTTCAAGCACTTGCGGGTGTTTTTTCGGTTTTCTGAAAAAGGCGCCAGAAATCCAGCCCCTCAAAGTACGTGTCCTGACCTCAAGACTTTCGTTGTAGAACCGATAGGCAGCCAACATCACGAAATCGCCTTCTCCTTTATACGACGCATGGAACGCGCCTGACTTCTGGAAGCTTCCATGTCACTACGTAATATGAACATCGCGCCACGTGCGTTCCTCGGCTTTGCCGTGATCGGCACTCTCATGCTGATCCTGGGCATTTTCGCCCTTTCACAGATGAGCAAGATCCGTGTGGCCACCGAAACCCTGGCCGAAAACAGCGTGCCCAGTATCAAGAGCCTGGATCGATTTGCCGAGGTGAGTATTCGCCTGCGGGTGCTTTCCTATCGCCTGCTGGTCAATCGGGAACCGGATATCCAGCAGAAAACCATCGACTTGCTGGCCATGCGTAACAAGCAGATCGGTGAAGCCCAGGCCATTTACGAAAAACTGATCGGTGACCCGAAAGAGCAGGCTCTCTACAACCAGTACGTGCAATTGCTCGGGCAATATCGCCAGCTCGAAGAGCGCATGAAAGTCCTGACCCGGGCCAACAGGATCGATGAGCTGCAAGACCTGCTCAATAACGAAATGCTCAGCAACTCCGACCAGATGAACGTCGTGCTCAGCAAACTGGTGGACATCAACACGGAGCAGTTGAACGACACCAAAAAGCAGGCAGCCCAGGAATATGCCTCGGCCTTCAATCTGGTCATCGGCCTGTTGATCACCGCTACGCTGCTGACCATCCTGTTCGCCTGGCTGTTGACCAAGAGCATTACCCGCCCGATTTCAGCAGCCCTGCATGCAGCCGAAACCATTGCCGAAGGCAATCTGACTCGTCCGATCGAAGTCGACGGCACCGACGAAGCAGGTCGCCTGCTGCTGGCCATGCAAACCATGCAAGGCAAGCTGCGCGACACCCTGCAACGCATTTCCGGCTCAGCCACTCAACTGGCCTCGGCAGCAGAAGAACTGAATGCGGTAACCGACGAAAGCGCTCGCGGCCTGGCGCAACAGAACAATGAAATCGAACAGGCTGCCACTGCGGTCAACGAAATGACCAGCGCCGTCGAAGAAGTTGCCCGCAACGCGACCAGCACCTCCGAAGCCTCGAAAAGCGCGACCTCGTCGGCTGGAGACGGTCGTGATCTGGTGGTGGAAACCGTCAATGCCATCGAGCGCATGAGCGGCGACGTGCAGAGCACCGCCGAACTCATCAGCAATCTGGCTGAAGAGTCCCGCGATATCGGCAAGGTACTGGATGTGATCCGCGGCCTTGCCGACCAGACCAACCTGCTGGCCCTCAACGCGGCCATCGAGGCTGCCCGCGCCGGTGAGGCCGGACGCGGTTTTGCCGTCGTGGCCGACGAAGTCCGCGCCCTGGCTCATCGCACCCAGCAGTCGACCAGCGAAATCGAACGCATGATCGGCAGCATCCAGGGTGGTACCGAACAGGCCGTGAATTCGATGCGTAACAGCACCGAGCGCGCCGAATCGACCCTGAGCATCGCCAAAGGTGCTGGTCTGGCGCTGGAAACCATTCACACGGCGGTGGAAGAAATCAACGAGCGCAACCTGGTCATCGCCAGCGCCGCCGAAGAACAGGCTCAAGTCGCCCGTGAGGTCGACCGCAATCTGGTGAACATTCGCGACCTGTCAGCCCAGTCCACCACAGGTGCCAACCAGACAACAGCCGCCAGCAACGAACTGTCGCGTCTGGCCGTCGACCTGAACAGCATGGTTTCGCGGTTCAGTCTGTAAGGGCTTCGCGACTGAAGTCGCTCCCATCCGGTGATTATGGGAGCGAATTCATTCGCGACAGTGCCTTACAACCTCACACTCGCAAATGTCGATTCGTTACGCGCCTGACTCAATGCCGACATGGGGCCGGACAGCGGAGCCAGTACCAGCGCCTGAGGGATTGGCATCATGGCGACCTGCTGGGCAGTGTTCGAGCCCACACGCTCATCGCGTGGCGGGATACCGAAGTATTCGCGGTAACACTTGGAGAAATGGGGCGTCGACACGAAGCCGCAGACCGATGCCACCTCAATGATCGACATGGGCGTCTGCTTGAGCAGTTGCCGGGCGCGGATCAGACGCAGCTTGAGGTAGTAACGCGACGGTGAACAATGCAGGTACTTCTGGAACAGTCGCTCCAGTTGCCTGCGGGAAACCGACACGTAAACCGCCAGTTCATCAAGGTCGATCGGCTCCTCGAGGTTGGCCTCCATCAAGGCCACGATTTCCTGCAGCTTGGGCTGGTTGGTGCCCAGCATGTGCTTGAGCGGAACGCGCTGGTGATCCTGCTCGTTACGGATACGCTCGTAGACGAACATCTCGGAAATCGCTGCCGACAATTCACGACCATGATCGCGACTGATCAGGTGCAGCATCATGTCCAGCGGCGCGGTGCCGCCGGAACTGGTGAAACGGTTGCGGTCCAGGGTGAACAGACGCGTGCTCATGGATACACGCGGAAAGGCTTCCTGCATCGCCGCCAGACATTCCCAGTGGACACTGCAATCGAAACCATCGAGCAGGCCTGCGCAGGCCAGTGCCCAACTGCCGGTACATACAGCGCCCAGACGACGGGACTGACGGGCCTGGCTTTGCAGCCAGCTCACGTGTTCACGGGTAACGGTGCGTTGAATGCCGACACCGCCGCAGACAATGACGGTATCCAGTGCCGGTGCCTTTTGCATGGCGGCATCCGGGGTGATCTGCAGACCATCGCTGGCCCAGACCTGGTTGCCGTCCACACTCAGGGTGGTCCAGCGATAAAGCTCACGGCCCGAAAGCTGGTTGGCCATGCGCAGGGGTTCGACCGCCGATGCGAGTGAGATCAGAGTGAAGTTGTCCAGCAACAAAAAGCCGATGGACTGTGGCGCGCGGTTCTGGGGTTGTGCCCCTGCATTGAACGAAGTCATCACGTATCTCCTCACTCTTGGCGTTTAGTTGGCCTCAGGCGAGGCTCTTCTTAGTAGCCTTGCTTCATGCATGGCCTTCCAAGCCCATCGCAAATCCCATGCCTAAAACTGAATAGCCATTCAATAACCCCTGAAAGCGACGTCGTGATGCGTCTATTCAGGTGCGACCGGCGTATCCAATTGCGACGCGAGAGCCACGCACGGCAAGGAGGCGTGAGCAGTTCGGTAGCACTTTCGGGAAACGGAAACGAATGATGCTGCACAACGGTGTCACTCATCGCACAGGGCAATGGCACAGTGTCATAAGCGATTTTTTTCGCGCTAAAAGGTGGCGGCTCCTGGCAGCCATGATCGAAAAGCGAGCAAGCCGTTCGCCGTCGACACGCGAGAAGGAGCCGTACAAGTGAACTTCAATACACCTTGTAGCCTCCATTATCTGGCCGTTTTCAGCGGCCCCCCAACCGGTAGAAGTGCGCTTGCAGGTGGGAAAAAATCTGTAAGCGACGTTGCTCACACTGGATACGACCCCGCCTGTACTGGATACGACGCCCCCTGTAGGCGTTTGATTTTCACTGTTACATGATCGGCTTCGACTCGATCGCCGGGCGCAGTGAAAGAGCTTCGCAAAACCTTTTGCCAACACAACAAGCCGTGTCAGCGCCCAATAGCTGATGAGATGAATAGACAGAATTCACAGGAGTCCACCCCCATGAAAGGTTCTAAATCCTTGCTGTTGGCCGCCACGCTCGGCTTGCCGTTGCTGGCCCAGGCCGCCGAGCCAGAGGCCTGCCATACAGTCAAATTCTCGGACGTAGGCTGGACTGACATCACCGTCACCACTGCTGTGACCAGCGTCGTGCTCGAATCCCTGGGTTACCAGACCAAGACCACCATGATTTCAGTTCCCGTGACCTACAAGTCCCTGGCTGATGGCAAGAACATGGACGTATTCCTGGGCAACTGGATGCCCACCATGGAAAACGACATCAAGGCCTACCGCGAAGCGGGAACCGTGGAAACCGTTCGCGCCAACCTCGAAAACGCCAAGTACACGCTGGCCGTCCCGCAGGCGCTTTACGACAAGGGTCTGAAAGACTTCTCCGATATTGCGAAATTCAAGAAGGAACTCGACGGCAAGATCTACGGGATCGAGCCGGGCAACGACGGCAATCGCCTGATCCAGAGCATGATCGACAAGAACGCCTTCGGCCTGAAGGACGCTGGCTTCAAGGTCGTCGAATCCAGTGAGGCAGGAATGCTGTCGCAGGTCGACCGTGCCACTCGACGCTCTACGGACGTGGTCTTTCTGGGCTGGGAACCCCACCCGATGAACACCCGCTTCAAGATGCAGTACCTGACCGGTGGCGACGAGTATTTCGGACCCAACTTCGGTCAGGCCACTATCTTCACCAATACACGCAAGGGCTATGTACAAGAGTGCAGCAACGTCGGCCAGTTGCTGAAGAATCTCTCGTTCACCCTGAACATGGAAAGCACCCTGATGGGCAATGTACTGGACGACAAGATGAAACCCGATGCCGCCGCCAGGGCGTGGATCAAGAACAACCCTCAAGTACTCGACACCTGGCTCGCCGGCGTCACCACAGTAGACGGCAAGCCAGGCCTGGAGGCTGCCAAGGCCAAACTGACACAGTAAGACGATGGCAGGCGGCCTGCCCGCCTGTTGTCCCATTTCTTCCCGCAAGCGGACAATCGATACCATGCTGACTGACCATAAAATCCCTCTGGGCGAGTACATCGCGATCTTTGTCGACTGGTTGACGCAAAACGGCGCCAACTACTTCGACGCCATAGCCTCGACCCTGGAAATGATGATCCACGGCCTGACCTTCGGCCTGACCTGGTTCAACCCGTTGGTATTGATTGGCCTGATTGCGGCACTGGCGCATTACATCCAGCGCAAATGGGGCCTGACGGTCTTCGTCATCCTGGCCTTCCTGCTGATCCTGAACCTGCATTACTGGCAGGAAACCATGGAAACCCTGGCTCAGGTGCTGTTCGCCACACTGGTCTGTGTGGTCATAGGGGTGCCGCTGGGCATCGTCGCGGCCCACAAGCCCATGTTCTATACCGTCATCCGTCCGCTGCTGGACCTGATGCAGACCGTACCGACCTTCGTGTATCTGATTCCAACCCTGACCCTGTTCGGTCTGGGCGTAGTGCCCGGTCTGATTTCCACAGTGGTCTTCGCCATCGCCGCGCCGATCCGTCTGACGTATCTGGGCATTCGCGATGTACCCCATGAACTGCTCGATGCAGGCAAGGCCTTTGGCTCTTCACGTCGCCAGCTGCTGACCCGCATTGAACTGCCATACGCCATGCCCAGCATCGCGGCCGGCATTACCCAGTGCATCATGCTGTCGCTGTCGATGGTGGTGATCGCCGCACTGGTGGGTGCCGACGGTCTGGGCAAACCCGTGGTCAACGCACTGAACACCGCCGATATCGCCCTGGGCTTCGAAGCCGGTCTGGCGATCGTACTGCTGGCAATCATGCTCGACCGTATCTGCAAACAACCCGAAGCCAAGGTAGGGTCCGACGCATGAGTATCATCAAATTCGATCAGGTAGACGTCATCTTCGCCAAGGATCCGCGTGAGGCCCTCAAGCTGCTGGACCAAGGCCTCACGCGTGACCAGATCCTGAAAAAAATCGGCCAGATCGTCGGCGTGGAAAAAGCCAGCCTGACCATCGAGAAAGGCGAAATCTGCGTCCTGATGGGCCTTTCAGGCTCGGGCAAGTCCAGCCTGTTGCGCTGCATCAACGGTCTCAATACCGTCAGCCGTGGCTCGTTGTATGTCGAGCATGAAGGCTCGCAGATCAACATCGCCAACTGCACGGCGGCAGAACTGAAAATGATGCGCACCCAGCGTATCGCGATGGTGTTCCAGAAGTTCGCCCTGATGCCCTGGCTGACCGTTCGCGAGAACATCAGCTTCGGCCTGGAAATGCAGGGACGACCGGAAAAGGAACGGCGCAAGCTGGTCGACGAAAAACTCGAACTGGTCGGCCTGACCCAATGGCGCAACAAGAAACCCGATGAACTGTCGGGCGGCATGCAGCAGCGTGTCGGCCTGGCCCGGGCCCTGGCGATGGACGCCGACATCCTGCTGATGGACGAACCTTTCTCTGCGCTCGACCCGCTGATCCGCCAAGGCCTGCAGGACGAACTGCTGGCCCTGCAAAGCAAGCTGAGCAAGACCATCGTTTTCGTCAGCCACGACCTGGATGAAGCCCTCAAGCTGGGCAGCCGCATCGCAATCATGAAAGACGGTCGGATCATCCAGTACAGCGTGCCCGAAGAGATCGTCCTCAACCCGGCCGATGACTACGTACGTACCTTCGTCGCCCATACCAATCCGCTCAACGTACTGTGCGGCCGCAGCCTGATGCGCAGCGTCGACAATTGCACCCGGATCAACGGTTCGGTATGCCTGGACCCTGGCGTGGACTCCTGGCTGGATCTGGCCGAAGGCAATGTCATCAAGAGCGCCCGCCAAGGGGCTGCACAGCTCGACTTGCAGAACTGGACGCCGGGTCAGGACGTGGCCAGCCTGGATCGCCGTCCGACGCTGGTTCATTCCAATATCGGCATGCGCGACGCCTTGCAGATCCGCTACCAGACCGGCAATAAACTGGTGCTGCAGGATGGCGACAAGGTGGTCGGCATTCTGGGTGACAGCGAGTTGTATCACGCTCTGCTGGGCAAGAATCTGGGGTAAATGTTTGGCTGCAGGAGCGCGCTTGCCCGCGAAGGAGCTTCATCGCAGGCAAGCGCGCGCCTGCATTCGCGAATAAATTCGCTCTCCTGCAACGCTTGTTTCAGAGCCTTTTGTCACGTCCACAGGTTTTTATTGATTGATCGTTCAATTAAAAACAACTAGGCTAAAAAGGGTCAGCAAGCCACGGAGACCCGAACCAATGCCCAAGGTTGGTATGCAACCCATCCGCCGTCAGCAACTGATCCAGGCCACGCTCAGCGCGGTGGACCAGGTCGGTATGAGCGACGCCAGCATTGCTCTGATTGCGCGTCTGGCCGGCGTCTCCAACGGCATCATCAGCCACTACTTTCAGGACAAGAACGGTCTGATCGCGGCAACCATGCGCCACCTGATGAATGCCCTGATCCAGAGCGTGAGCGAACGCCGTCAGGCGCTGACCGATGACAGCCCCAGGGCGCATCTGCAAGTCATCATCGAGGGCAACTTCGATGCCAGCCAGGTCAATGGCCCGGCGATGAAAACCTGGCTGGCCTTCTGGGCCACCAGCATGCATCACCCGTCACTGCACAGGTTGCAGCGGATCAACGATCACCGCCTGTACTCGAACCTGTGCTGCCAGTTCCGCCGCGTATTACCGCTGGAACAGGCACGCAGCGCAGCCCGTGGGCTGGCCGCGCTCATTGACGGTCTGTGGCTGCGCGGTGCCTTGTCCGGCGATGCTTTCGACACGGAGCAGGCACAACAGATCGCTTACGAATACATGGATTTCCAACTGGCGAAGGCGGTGGACTGAAGCGCTCAAGCGTTTTTTTCATCGAACGACTGACGCCGAATGTTGACCAAACATACCGGCAAGCTGAGATCAGTCATCGCCCCCCACATGAATTTGCGAGGACTTTATGGCCCGTTTTGAATTGCAGAAACTCTATATCGATGGCGGCTACGTCGACGCCAGCAACCCTGCTACTTTCGATGCCATCAACCCGGCGAATGGCGAAGTGCTTGCGCAAGTACAGCGTGCAGGCAAGGACGATGTCGAACGCGCTGTCGCCAGTGCGGAAAAAGGCCAGAAGATCTGGGCCGCCATGACCGCCATGGAACGTTCGCGCATCCTGCGCCGTGCCGTGGACATCCTGCGCGAGCGCAATGATGAACTGGCAGCGCTGGAAACCCTGGATACCGGCAAGGCTTATTCCGAAACCCGTTATGTCGACGTCGTGACCGGTGCCGATGTGCTGGAGTATTACGCAGGTCTGGTCCCCGCCATCGAGGGCGAACAGATCCCGCTGCGCACCTCCTCCTTCGTCTACACCCGCCGCGAGCCGCTGGGCGTGGTTGCCGGTATCGGCGCCTGGAACTATCCGATCCAGATCGCTCTGTGGAAGTCCGCTCCGGCACTGGCAGCGGGCAACGCGATGATCTTCAAGCCCAGCGAAGTGACCTCCCTGACCACCCTGAAGCTGGCAGAAATCTACACCGAAGCCGGTGTACCCGATGGCGTGTTCAACGTGCTGACCGGCAGTGGCCGTGAAGTCGGCACCTGGATCACCGAACACCCGCGCATCGAGAAGGTTTCCTTCACCGGCGGTACCGACACCGGCAAGAAAGTCATGGCCAGCGCGTCGAGTTCTTCGCTCAAGGAAGTGACCATGGAGCTGGGCGGCAAGTCGCCGCTGATCATCTTCGACGACGCCGACCTGGATCGCGCCGCCGACATTGCAATGATGGCCAACTTCTACAGCTCCGGCCAGGTCTGCACCAATGGCACACGGGTTTTCGTCCCCAACGCTCTGAAGGCGCAACTGGAAGCCAAAATCCTGGAGCGCGTAAAACGCATCCGCATCGGTAACCCGGAAGATGAAAACACCAACTTCGGCCCACTGGTCAGCTTCGAGCACATGGAAAGCGTGCTGGGCTACATCACCAAGGGCAAGCAAGAAGGTGCGCGCCTGCTGTGCGGCGGCGAGCGCCTGACCGAAGGCGAACTCGCCAAGGGTGCCTTCGTGGCCCCGACCGTGTTCACCGACTGCACCGACGAAATGACCATCGTACGCGAAGAAATCTTCGGTCCGGTGATGAGCATCCTCGGTTACGACAGCGAAGAAGAAGTGATCCGCCGCGCCAACGACACCGATTTCGGTCTGGCCGCCGGTATCGTCACCCGCGACCTGAACCGCGCACACCGCGTGATTCACCAGCTTGAAGCTGGCATCTGCTGGATCAACACCTGGGGCGAGTCGGCGGCAGAAATGCCGGTCGGCGGCTACAAGCAATCCGGGGTTGGCCGCGAGAACGGCATCAGCTCGCTGGCGCAATACACCCGCATCAAGTCCGTACAGGTGGAAATGGCCGATTACACGTCGGTGTTTTAAGACGGCCAGTTTCAAGCGGCAAGTTGCCAGCTTCAACTAGAAGCAGCTTGCCGCCCTCACTCTTACAGGCAGCACCCGAATGCCTTTGCTTGCAGCTCGAAACTTGAAGCTTGCAGCTCTACGAAGGACTTTCTATGACCACGCAATCCGAATTCGACTACATCATCATCGGTGCCGGCTCTGCCGGTAACACCCTGGCAGCCCGTCTCACCGAAGATCCGGGCGTCACCGTTCTGCTGCTGGAAGCCGGCGGCCCGGATTACCGGCTGGACTTCCGCACCCAGATGCCCGCAGCACTGGCCTTCCCCCTGCAGGGCCGTCGCTATAACTGGGCCTATGAAACCGAGCCCGAACCGCACATGAACAACCGCCGCATGGAATGCGGTCGCGGTAAAGGCCTGGGCGGTTCGTCGCTGATCAATGGCATGTGCTACATCCGCGGCAACGCCATGGACTATGACGGCTGGGCCAAGGAACCAGGGCTGGAAGACTGGAGCTACCTCGACTGCCTGCCGTATTTCCGCAAGGCTGAAACCCGCGATATCGGCCCCAACGATTATCACGGCGGCGAGGGTCCGGTCAGCGTGACCACGCCCAAGGCGGGGAACAATCCGCTGTTCAAGGCCATGGTCGAAGCCGGTGTACAGGCGGGTTATCCGCGCACCGACGACCTCAACGGTTATCAGCAGGAAGGCTTCGGCCCGATGGACAGAACCGTGACGCCCAAGGGACGTCGCGCCAGCACCGCCCGTGGCTATCTGGACGAGGCCAAGAAGCGCGAGACACTGACCATCATCACCCACGCGCTGACCGACCGGATCCTGTTCGAGGGCAAGCGTGCCGTGGGCGTGGCGTATCTGCGCGGCGACAGCGACACCCGCATCGAAGCCCGTGCACGCAAGGAAGTCCTGCTGTGCAGCGGTGCCATCGCTTCGCCGCAGATCCTGCAACGCTCCGGTGTCGGTCCGGCAGACCTGCTGAACAAGCTCGATATTCCCGTGGTTCATGACCTGCCGGGTGTCGGCCAGAACCTTCAGGATCACCTGGAGATGTACCTGCAATACAGCTGCACCCAGCCGGTTTCGCTCTACCCTTCCCTGCTGTGGTGGAATCAGCCGGCCATCGGCGCAGAATGGATGTTCCTCGGCACAGGCATCGGTGCCAGCAACCAGTTCGAAGCGGGCGGGTTCATTCGTTCGAGCGAAGAGTTCGAGTGGCCGAACATCCAGTACCACTTCCTGCCGGTCGCCATTAACTACAACGGCACCAAAGGTGTGAAAGAGCACGGCTTCCAGGCTCACGTCGGCTCCATGCGTTCACCAAGCCGTGGCCGGGTGCAGGTCAAGTCCAAGGACCCACGCGAGTACCCGAGCATCCTGTTCAACTACATGTCTACCGAGCAGGACTGGCAGGAGTTCCGCGACGGCATCCGCCTGACCCGGGAGATCATGCAGCAACCGGCACTGGACCCGTACCGTGGCCGCGAAATCAGCCCAGGCATCGAAGTGCAGACCGATGAAGAACTGGACGCTTTCGTCCGTGAACACGCCGAAACGGCTTACCACCCTTCCTGCACCTGCAAGATGGGCACCGATGACATGGCAGTCGTCGATGGTCAGGGTCGTGTCCATGGCCTGGAAAGCCTGCGCGTGGTGGATGCCTCGATCATGCCGATCATCACCACCGGCAACCTGAATGCCCCGACCATCATGATCGCCGAGAAAATCGCCGACAGGATTCGTGGCCGTCAGCCGTTGCCACGCAGCAATGCCGATTATTTCGTGGCCGGCGACCGTCCTGCACGCGGCAAGCCAGTGCGCGAAGTAGCACAGGCGTAATTCAGGCTCTATGATTCGCGGGCAAGTCCGTCTTGTTCGCGAATGAGTTCGCTCCCACACTGTGGGGCGAATTCATTCGCGGAACCCGCCCCACAAGGAGCTTCCCTGCATGTTCGATTTCTCCGCTCAGCTCAAGCAGCGGTTCGCCGCACTGCAGAGCGATGCGCAATTCTTTTCCATACGCTATGTGCGCAGGACCAGTCAGCACCTGAGCGTGCGCAAGAATGTGGCCGAGCCGCCGTCGCTGGGCAGCGATGAAGGGGCGATGCTGACAGTGCGCCTCAACGGTGTCGAAACCTACGCCGCCACCAACGACATTTCCCAACGCGGCCTGCAGGCTGCCTTGCAACAGGCCGAAGCACTGGCCAGGCGTCTGGCCCCGCATTCGCTGCTGGACCTGACCGAACAGGCTGTCTCGACGGCACGCGCCGATTACCTGTCGCCCAACCTGAACAATGCCTTCCCGAGCCTGAGCGATTGCATCGACCTGCTGATGGCCGAGTCGAACTCGGTGCCCAAGGACGAGCGTCTGGTGAACTGGCAGGCTGGTCTGGGTCTGGAAAACTTAGAGCAGATCTACCTCAACAGCGCAGGTGCCGAAATTCGTCAGGCACAGCGCTTCGTGTTTCCGGGCCTGACCGTGACCGCCTATGACGGGCATGACAGCCAGACCCGCAGCCTGGGCCGCGACAATTTCGGTCAGCAAGGTGGCGCGGAGATCATCAGCAATTGCGGACTGATCGGCGCAGCCGCACAGGTTGCCGATCAGGCGCTGCAACTGATCATGGCCCCCAACACGCCAACCGGCCCCCGTGACCTGCTGCTGATGCCGGACCAGATGATTCTGCAGATCCACGAGTCCATAGGCCACCCGCTGGAGCTGGACCGGATTCTGGGTGACGAACGCAATTACGCCGGCACCAGCTTCGTCAAGGCATCGGATTTCGGCACGCTGCAATACGGCTCCAGCCTGCTCAACGTGACGTTCGATCCCGAGATTCCCGAGCAACTGGCCAGCTACGGCCATGACGACGATGGCACGGCGGCAAGCAAGCAGTTCCTGATTCGCGATGGCCTGTTGCAACGCCCACTGGGCGGTGCGCTGTCGCAATACCGCTCAGGCTTGCCGGGCGTCGCCAACAGCCGCGCCTGCAACTGGAACCGCCCGCCCATCGACCGCATGGCCAACCTGAATATCGAGCCGGGCGACCAGTCGCTGGAGCAACTGATCGGCAATATCGAACACGGCATTCTGATGTCCACCAACCGTTCGTGGTCCATCGACGATGCCCGCAACAAATTCCAGTTCGGTTGCGAGTGGGGCCAGTTGATCGAAAACGGCGAACTCAAGGGCGTGGTCAAGAACCCCAACTATCGAGCGATTTCCGCGCAGTTCTGGCGCAACCTCAGCGCGGTCGGCGATGCCAGTACCTTCAAGGTCCTGGGCACGCCCAATTGCGGGAAGGGCGAACCCAATCAGGTGGTGCGTGTCGGTCACGCTTCGCCAGCCTGTGTGTTCGCCAATGTCGATGTCTTTGGAGGTGATGCCTGATGTCTCATCAACAGCAATTCGAGGCATTGGTCGCCGTCCTCAAGGCTGCTATCGGCCCGAACGAACACTTCACCCTGACCTACAACGCCGAAGCCTCGGACTTCATTCGCTTCAACCATGGCCAGGTCCGTCAGGCCGGGCATGTGCAGCAAGCCAGCATCACCTTCAAACTGATCGACGACGGTCGGCATGCCGATCTGGATCTGACACTTTCGGGCGATGCCCAGGTCGACAGCCAGCGTTTGAGCCAGGCTCTGGTTCAACTGCGCGAAACCTTGCTCTCTCTCGCCAGGGATCCGTATCTGCTGCCCAATACCGAGGCCTGGCACAGCAACAACCTGCAAGAGTCGCCGCTGCCGGACAGCGGGCAGGTCGTGGAGCAGATCGGCGAACTGTCTCGCGGTCTTGATCTGGTCGGTTTTTACGCTGCCGGGCCGGTGTATCGGGGCTTCGCCAGTTCCTGGGGTGCGTTGGGCTGGCATCAGGCCAATAGCTTCAATTTCGACTGGAGCCTGTTTCACGAGAACGGTCAGGCGGTAAAGGCCAACTATGCCGGGCATGACTGGAACAGCGAAGCCTTTGCCAGGCGCTTCAATCAGGCTCGTGAGCAACTGGAGTTTCTCGGTCGGCCGCTGCGCACTCTGGAGCCCGGTCAATATCGCGCTTACCTGGCACCTGCCGCTCTGGACGAAATCATCGGCATGCTGTGCTGGGGCGGTTTTTCCGCACAGGCACTGGCCAGCAAGCACAGTCCGTTGCAGCGGCTGTACAACGGCGATAGCCGTTTCAGCCCGCTGTTCAGCCTGGATGAACAGGTCAGCGGCTCGCTGTCGCCGGCCTTCTCGCGCGAAGGTTATCCACGCAAGGATCTGTGCCTGATTGCAGGCGGTGAGGCCCGCGAACAACTGGTGGATTCCAGCAGCGCCGCCGAATACGGCCTGCAAGCCAACGGTGCGGACAACGGCGAGTGGCCAAGCGCACTGAGCATGGCGGGTGGAACTCTGGAGCAGGAACAGATTCTCAAGCAGCTCGGCACAGGCCTGTACATCAGCAATCTCTGGTATCTGAACTTCTCCGATCAGTCGGCTGCACGCCTGACCGGCATGACCCGCTTTGCAACCTTCTGGGTCGAAGACGGCAGGATCGTGGCACCGGTCAGCACCATGCGCTTCGATGACAGCGCCTACAGCCTGCTGGGCAATGCTCTGGAAAATCTGACCCGCGAACGGGAACTGATTCTGTCGGCCAGCACTTACAGTCAGCGCCAGACAGCCTCCATTCAGTTGCCAGGGGCTTTGATAAGCAAACTGACTTTGACGCTTTAACCGTTCTTCACGAATGAATTCGCTTACTGCGGGAGCGAATTCATTCGCGAAAAGACACAGGAAACGACATGCCGCACCTGGACGAAAAAACCTTGCGCTGGATGCCATGGGTCATCGCCATCGCCTTCTTCATGCAAAGCCTGGACGGCACCATTCTCAACACCGCCCTGCCCTCCATGGCCCGCTCGCTGGAAGAAGATCCGTTACGCATGCAGTCGGTGGTCATTGCCTACATGCTGACCATCGCCCTGCTGATTCCTGCTTCGGGGTGGATTGCCGATCGCTTCGGCATCAAGCGCATCTTTTTCAGTGCCATCCTGTTGTTCAGTTTTGGCTCGTTGCTGTGCGCACTGTCCAACTCGCTGAACATGCTGGTGGCAGCACGGATCATTCAGGGACTTGGCGGCGCGTTGATGCTGCCTATCGGACGCCTGATCGTGCTACGCGCCTATCCCCGCTCGGAACTGGTGCGGATCATGGGGTTCATTACCGTGCCCGGTCTGCTGGGGCCATTACTCGGGCCGACCATGGGCGGCTGGATGGTCGAGTACATGAGCTGGCACTGGATCTTCCTGATCAATATTCCAGTGGGGTTGCTGGGCTGTTACGCGGTCAAGCACTTCATCCCCGATATTCCCGGCGGTGGGCGTACGCGGTTCGACGGCACAGGATTCATTCTGTTCGGAGCCTCGATGGTGCTGATCACCATTGCACTGGAAGGCCTGGGCGAACTGCATCTGCCGCACATGCGCGTGGTCTTGCTGCTGTTTGCCGGCCTGGGCTGTCTGGCGGCCTACTGGCTGCGGGCCGGGCATGTAGAGTTCCCGCTTTTTGCACCGTCGCTGTTCCGCACCCGGACCTTTGCGGTGGGCATCCTCGGCAATCTGTTTGCGCGGCTTGGCAGTGGTGCCCTGCCATTTCTGGTGCCCTTGCTGCTGCAGATCCCCCTGGGCTATTCACCGGCACAGGCCGGCATGAGCATGTTGCCGCTGGCCGCCGCCGGAATGTTCGCCAAAACCATTGCCCGCTGGCTGATCGAACTGCTGGGGTATCGCACCATCCTGACCGGCAATACGCTGCTGCTGGGCATACTGCTGGCGACCCTGGCGCTGGTGGACACTCAGACCCCGTACTGGGTGCTGCTTGTCCATCTGGCCCTGCTGGGCGCAGTGAACGCCTTGCAGTTCACCGCCATGAACACCGTGACCCTGATCGACCTGGACGACGCCAGCACCGCCAGTGGCAACAGCCTGCTATCGGTCGTTGCGCAACTGTCACTGAGCCTGGGTGTGGCATGCGCCGCGGCCTTGCTGGGCGGTTTCAGCGATGAAGTGGCTAGCGGCGAAGTCAGCAATGTATTGGGCGCCTTTCAGCTCACCTTCCTGAGCGTCGGCATCCTGGCGATGTTCGCGGCAGGAATATTCCTGCAATTGCCGGCGCAGGAAGGCAAGAAAATCGTTGTTCGCGAATGAATTCACCCCTACGGCATAATGCCGATCAGTTAAGGTCATGAATCACTTTGTGGGAGGCAGCTTGCTGGCGACTTGATCGTACAGACGCAGAATATCTGTCGGTTTTCAGGTCTTTTTCGCCAGCAAGCTGCCTCCTACAAGTTTGTGTATGCCTTAACTGATCAGCATTACCCCTACGGTAGGAGTGAATTCATCCGCGAAGGCCACAAAGCTGACCGTGCGACCTGATACACTACGCGACATTTTTGTTTTGCAGGTCCACCGTCGTGACTAACACCGCTTTCAACACTTTGCCCCTGTCCGCCGCCATGCTGGCTAACCTGGAGTCGCTTGGTTATGCCGAGATGACGCCGATTCAGGCGCAAAGCCTGCCGGTGATTCTCAAGGGCATGGACCTGATCGCTCAGGCCAAGACCGGCAGCGGCAAGACCGCCGCCTTCGGCATCGGCCTGCTGAACCCGATCAATCCGCGCTTTTTCGGCTGCCAGGCCCTGGTGATGTGCCCGACCCGCGAACTGGCCGATCAGGTGGCCAAGGAAATCCGGCGTCTGGCCCGCTCCGAAGACAACATCAAGGTGCTGACCCTGTGCGGCGGCGTGCCTTTCGGGCCGCAGATCGGCTCGCTGGAACATGGCGCGCACATCATCGTCGGCACACCGGGTCGCATCCAGCAGCACTTGCGCAAAGGCTCGCTGGTGCTGGACGGGCTGAACACGCTGATTCTCGATGAAGCCGACCGCATGCTGGACATGGGTTTCTACGACGCCATCGCCGACATCATCGAGCAGACCCCGCAACGTCGCCAGACCCTGCTGTTCTCGGCCACCTACCCGGCCGGTATCAAGCAACTGGCCTCGAAGTTCATGCGTGATCCGCAGACCGTCAAGGTCGAGGCACTGCATGCCGACAGCCAGATCGAGCAGATTTTCTACGAAATCGCTCCGGAGCAACGTCTGGAAGCCGTGGTCAAGGTGCTTGGCCATTTCCGCCCGACATCCTGCGTCGCGTTCTGCTTCACCAAGCAGCAGGTTCAGGAAGTGGTCGATCACCTGACTGCCAAAGGCATGTCCGCCGTGGGCCTGCATGGCGATCTGGAACAGCGTGATCGTGATCAGGTGCTGGCGATGTTCGCCAACCGCAGCACTTCGGTGCTGGTGGCCACTGACGTGGCGGCACGCGGTCTGGATATCGATGCGCTGGACATGGTCATCAACGTCGAGCTGGCCCGAGATTCGGAAATCCACATCCACCGCGTCGGTCGTACCGGTCGTGCGGGTGAAACAGGTATCGCGGTCAGCCTTGTAGCGCCTTCGGAAAGCCAGCGCGCCCGGGCGATCGAGGAATTACAGAAAGCGCCTCTGAACTGGCAGCAGTACGACATGCTGAAGCCAAAGGAAGGCGGCAAGCTGCTGCCGGCCATGACAACTCTGTGCATCGGCTCAGGCCGCAAGGACAAGCTGCGTCCGGGCGATATTCTGGGAGCATTGACCGGGGAAGCAGGTATTCCGGGTGCGCAGGTCGGCAAGATTGCCATCTTCGACTTCCAGGCCTATGTCGCCGTAGAACGCAGCATCGCCAAACAGGCGCTGGAGCGTTTGAACAACGGCAAGATCAAGGGCAAGTCGTTGCGGGTTCGTATCTTGTAAAAGGCGTCGCGCCCCCCTCCCACAAGACTTTGAACAATACCCCGGCTCCACATGAGGACCATGCTGTGCCCGTTACTGACGTTGTAATCATTGGCGCTGGCGCCGCAGGTTTGATGTGTGCGCTGACCGCCGCAGGTCGTGGGCGCAAGGTGATGCTGATCGATCACGCCAACAAGCCGGGCAAGAAGATCCTCATGTCCGGTGGCGGGCGCTGCAACTTCACCAACATGTACACCGAGCCGGGCAATTTCCTGTCGCAGAACCCGCACTTCTGTAAATCGGCACTGGCCCGTTATACCCAGTGGGACTTCATCGAGATGGTCGCCAGACATGGCGTGCCCTATCACGAAAAGAAACTCGGCCAGCTGTTCTGCGATAACAAGTCCAGCGACATCCTGGAAATGCTGCTTGAGGAATGCAGACAGGCCGGTGCCAGTCTGCATATGGATACTTCCGTGCAGCAGATCGAGAAGACCGAAACCGGCTACCGCCTGGAAACCACCCTTGGCACCCTGAACTGCGAGTCGCTGGTGATCGCCACGGGCGGCCTGTCGATCCCGACGCTGGGTGCCACAGGCTTCGGTTATCAGGTCGGCAAGCAATTTGGCCATACGCTGCTGCCGACTCGCGCCGGACTGGTGCCGTTCACCATCACCGACCAGCTCAAGGAGTTGTGCAGCGAGTTGTCGGGGACGTCGGTGGACTGTCTGGTCAGCTGCAATGACATGAGCTTTCGCGAGAACATCCTGTTTACCCACCGCGGCCTCAGTGGCCCGGCAATCCTGCAGATCTCGTCGTTCTGGCAGCCCGGCGACACCGTGGAAATCAATCTGCTGCCCGATCACGACGCCGCTAGCTGGCTGGCCGAACAACAGGCCGAGCGCCCCAACAGTGAACTGAAGACCCTGCTGGGGGAAATCTTTACCAAAAAGATGGCCAATCTGATTGCCGAACACTGGTTCGTTTCCAGACCCATGAAGCAGTACACCCACGCCGAACTGGCGGACATTGCCGAAAAACTGTCGAGCTGGCGGGTAGTGCCGGCTGGTACAGAAGGCTATCGCACAGCCGAAGTGACCCTGGGCGGGATCGATACCCGTGAAGTGTCTTCCAAGACCATGGAATCGCTGAAGTCACCCAGACTGTACTTCGTGGGCGAGGTGCTGGATGTGAGCGGTCATCTGGGCGGTTTCAATTTCCAGTGGGCCTGGGCATCGGCCTATGCGGCGGCACAGTACGTCTGACAGCGGGAAGCAACACACCCGGGCAATAATTTTTTTCCCAAGCGGATGTACAGGCCAGCCTCGGGCCTGTACATATCCTTCTGCGGGATCGATCAATTGCGAACAAGGCCGTCATCTCATTCATGGCATCAAAATCTCTGCGTCATACACTCCGTCGGTTATGGGCACTGGACAAGTTCAGCTATAGCGTCCGGGTCTTTATTGCGCTGACCGGCAGCATGGCGCTGTGCTGGTATCAAAATGAGATGGGCTTGCTGATTCCTCTGTTCCTGGGAATTATCGCCTGCGCCCTGGCCGAGACCGATGACAGCTGGCAAGGCCGTCTCAATGCCCTGGCCGTGACGCTGGTGTGCTTCAGCATCGCCGCGCTGGCCGTGGAACTCCTGTTTCCCTATCCCTGGCTGTTCGTGTGCGCGCTGGCGCTGGCCAGTTTCTGCCTGACCATGCTCGGGGCGCTGGGCGAACGCTATGGCGCGATTGCCTACGGCACCCTGATTCTCTCGGTCTACACCATGATTGGCGTGGACCAGCGCGGCGGCGAGGTTCTGGACTTCTGGCATGAGCCGATGCTGCTGGTGGCAGGTGCGGCCTGGTACGGCCTGCTGTCGGTGCTGTGGCAGATGCTGTTTTCCAACCAGCCGGTACAGCAGGCGCTGGCGCGGCTGTTTCGCGAGCTGGGGTTGTACCTCAAGCTCAAGTCGACCCTGTTCGAGCCGATCCGCACCCTGAATGTGGAAGAGCGGCGCCTGGAACTGGCCAAGCAGAACGGTCGGGTGGTCGCGGCGCTCAACACCACCAAGGAAATCATTTTGCACCGGGTCGGCAATGGTCGACCCGGCTCGAAAGTCAGCCGTTATCTGAAGCTGTATTTCATCGCTCAGGACATTCACGAACGCGCCAGCTCATCTCATTACCCTTACAACTCGCTGGCCGAGGCGTTTTTCCACAGTGACGTGCTGTTCCGCTGCCAGCGCCTGCTGCGCCAGCAGGGCGTGGCCTGTCAGGCGCTGTCCGAATCCATTCAACTGCGTCAGCCGTTTGTCTACGACCCGAGCTTTGCCGAGGCGATGGAAGATCTGCGCGCCTCTCTCGAACATCTGCGTATCCAGAGCAATCCGGCCTGGCGCAGCCTCTTGCGCTCATTGCGGGCACTGGCGGCCAATCTCGAAACCCTGGATCGCCTGATCAGCGACGCCAGCAACCCCGATGCCCTGGCCGATGCAACCGACAGCAGCCTGCTGGACCGCTCGCCGCGCAATCTCAAGGACGTCTGGACACGCCTGCGCCTGCAGATGACACCGACTTCGCTGCTGTTCCGCCACGCCCTGCGCCTGCCGCTGGCCCTGTCGGTGGGTTACGCCATGGTGCATCTGATCCACCCGTCGCAAGGCTACTGGATCATTCTGACCACGGTATTCGTCTGCCAGCCGAGCTACGGCGCAACACGCCGCAAGCTGGTGCAACGGATCATCGGCACCGCCCTCGGCCTGACCGCTGGCTGGGCACTGTTCGATCTGGTCACCAATCCCGTCCTGCAATCGATGTGTGCGGTGCTGGCCGGCGTGGTGTTCTTCGTCAACCGCACGACGCGCTACACCCTTTCGACCGCAGCGATCACGGTGATGGTGCTGTTCTGTTTCAATCAGGTGGGCGATGGCTACGGCCTGTTCCTGCCACGCCTGTTCGATACCCTGCTGGGCAGCCTTATCGCCGGGCTGGCGGTCTTCCTGTTCCTGCCGGACTGGCAAGGACGCAAGCTGAACAAGGTGCTGGCCAATACCCTGAGCTGCAACAGCATTTACCTGCGCCAGATCATGCAGCAATACGCCAAGGGCAAGAGCGACGACCTGGCTTATCGCCTGGCTCGGCGCAACGCACACAATGCCGATGCTGCGCTTTCCACGACGCTGGCGAACATGCTGATGGAGCCCGGGCACTTCCGCAAAGAAGCCGATGTAGGCTTTCGCTTTCTGGTGCTGTCCCACACGCTGCTGAGTTATCTGTCCGGGCTGGGCGCACATCGCGACACGCAATTGCCCAGCGATGTCCATGAACAGCTTATCGATGGTGCAGGCGCGGCGCTGGCAGCCAGCATCGATGAAATCGCCCAGAGCCTGGCGGAAAAGAAACCGGTTGCCGTACAGAACGATGCCGAAGAGGAACTGGCCACCCAACTGGAACAGATGCCCGACGAACTGGATGAGAGCCAGCGACTGGTGCAGACCCAACTGGCTTTGATCTATCGCCAGCTGGCACCGTTACGCACCCTGGCAGCGCATTTGATCAAGGGGCCACAGGCATCAGACCATGCAGCCTGAGCAGTTCGTCGTAGGTCCCGTCGGCCTTCATCGCGGCAATTTCCCGATCAAAACCGGCAACAATCTGGGCATGCTTCGGATTCTTCAGGCTGACCAGAATATGCAGGCTGTTCTCGCTGAGTGAGTCCGGCAGGAATTCCACGTGATTGCGCACTTCTTCGGGTTCGTTGGCCAGGCTGTAACGGGCCACGAATTCATCTTCCAGGGCCAAGTCGACACGCCCGGCGGCCAGCATGTTAGCCGCCATGGAAAAACTGTGGACCGGAACCTTGCGTAACGCTGGATCATTGTCGAACGCCGGGTAGTAAGCGTAACCACGCACCACCGCAATGATGTACTTGTGCAGTTGGGCGAGATTCGAGGTATCGATATTCGAGTCCTTGCGCTTGAGAAAGCGCACCCGATTGACCAGATACTCGCCAGAAAACTGGCCAACCCGGGTTCGCTCCTCATTGAACCAGGCATTGATCAGCACATCGTTGCGCCCTTCGGCGATACCATGCATGGCGCGCGCCCAGGGCACCTGTTCGTAAACGGTCTGATACCCGGCACGCTGCAGGGCGGTTCTGACGATATCGGTCGCCAGACCATCGTTGAGCAGCGAGCCATCGGTGAAGGGAGGCCAGGCATCGGCAACCAGACGCAGCTTCTCGCCTGCGCCAGCCTGAGCGATCAGCAGTAATCCCAGTAATCCAACAGCTTGAAGCAGTCGCGACATGCTTGAATTCCCCAGGTGGGCAGCATGCCCGGTCCAGACTGAGAGTCGTTGAGCAACAGCGTCACTTGAATCCTGACATGTATTGAAGACCCAATAACGTCAGGAAACAACCCACGCCAAGGTTGCATCCATGCGATTGATGTAAAAATATTTTCCAGCCCAAAGCCAAAACGCTCGACAGACATCACGGCCTTTTATTGGGAATGCGGCGGTATACGTTTAGAATTCCTTTCCGGTTTCTCTGCGAGTCGACAACATGCCTATCAAATGGATCTGCAAACACCATACCGACCTGAGTATCGAACAGCTTTATGCCGTTCTGAAACTGCGCTGCGAGGTTTTCGTGGTCGAGCAGCAGTGCGTATATCAGGATGTCGACGGACTGGACCTGACAGGCGACACCTGCCATCTGATGGCCTGGCAGGACGGCAAGCTGGTGGCTTACCTGCGCTTGCTGGACCCGATCCAGCAAGGCGGCGATGTCACCATTGGCCGCGTGGTGACCGCCCCATCGATTCGCAGCAAGGGCATGGGCCATGAACTGATGGTCCAGGCTCTGGAACACGCTGAAAGAAAATGGCCCGACCAGCCTATCTATCTGTCGGCCCAGGCTCATCTGCAGGGTTACTACAGCCGCTACGGCTTCAACGCCGTAGGCGAGGAATATCTGGAAGACGACATCCCGCACATCGGCATGCGCCGCGACCTCGAATAAGACCCGCTTCGATCAGGGATAACCCAGTACGGCCTTGATGCCGGCCAGGTTGCGGGTTATCCACGCTTTGTCGATCGCTCCCCAGTCCCGGATCCGGTAATGCCCGGCATGGTTGCGAGCACCTTCCTGTTGCTCGAATTCGCACTGGATATCCAGGTCGGCCAGTGCGGCGATGGTGTCCTGAGCCGTGCGACGCGGCATGCCGGTGACTTCCGTCAATTCGGGGACCGTGCCGGCAAGCTGGCTGTCGATCAGATACGCCACGTACAGACGACGATAAAAGCTGCTTTTGGTCTTGCTGACATCCATCTTCAAAATCCTTGTCGGAGCGGTATTCAGGTTGTCGACCGGGCCGCAGCCTGCAGGTCGCGATACGTCAGGTAGACCCGCAGGTCGAATTCCAGCTGGTGATAGCCAGGCTGCATGTGCTCACACAACTGGTAGAACGCCTTGTTGTGATCCGATTCCTTGAAATGCGCCAGTTCATGCACCACGATCATGCGCAGAAACTGCGGTGCCGCTTCCTTGAACAACGCAGCAACGCGAATCTCCTTCTTGGCCTTGAGCTTGCCGCCCTGCACCCGGGAAACCGTGGTGTGCAGGCCCAGAGCACGATGGGTCAGGTCGAGACGATTGTCGAACAGCACCTTGTCCACAGGCGGCGCATTGCGCAAGTGCTCCTGCTTCAAGGCCAGGGCATAGGCGTACAGCGCCTTGTCACTCTGGATCTGATGACGCTCCGGATAGCGCTGCTGCAGATAGTCGCCCAGTTTGTCCTGAGCAATCAGTTGCCGCACCTGATCCTGAAGGGAAGCAGGATAGGCTTGCAGGTATTTGAGCGGTATATGGGCTGAAGCAGTCATGGGGCCGTGGCAGATGATTCAAAGGTGCCAGTCTACCGCAATCATGCACGCAGCCTCGACCAGTCAAAACGCGCCGGGAAGGACCGGGCATCTTCGGCGTCCAGCGGATAAGCCACCAGAAACCCCTGGATGACCTGACAGCCATTGTTGGCCAGCCACTCATATTGCTGGAAAGTCTCGACGCCTTCGGCGATGACCAGTATGTCGAGGTTGCGGCACAGATCGATGATGCTGCGCGCAAAGACCGCATCGCGAGGCGAGTCGAGCAGACCGGCAATGAAGTGTCGATCGAGCTTCAGGGTATCGAGTTGCAGATTGCGCAGGTGCGAAAGCGAGCAATCACCCATACCGAAATCATCCAGCGCCACGCGCACGCCAATCTCGCGCAGTTGCTGCAACTGCTTGTGACTGTGGGTCAGGTTGTTCACCAGTGAGGCTTCGGTGATTTCGACCTCCAGCTGACCGGGCTGCAGCTCGAAACGATCCATCGCCCGCCGCAGCTCTGCAGCCAGATTGGGCATGCAGAATTGCGTCGGACTGACACTGACGCTCACCACCAGATCGGAGGCAAAGCTGCGCCCCAATGCCTGACGCTGCTCGGCTCCCTGATCGAAGATCCAGCTGCCAAGCCGATTGATCAGGCGTGTTTCCTCAAGCAGGGGGATGAACAAGGCTGGCGGCACCTCCCCGACACTGGCGTGCTGCCAGCGCAACAAGGCTTCAAAGCCCCGCAGGCGACCATCTGCGACGTGCACCTGAGGTTGATAGACCACCGAGAAATTCTTGCCTTCGATGGCATTGCGCACGCTGTCTTCGAGCATCAGGCGTGAACGCGCACGGCCATTCATGTTCTGGTCATAAAAGCGATATTGCTGGCGCCCTGCCCGCTTGGCTTCGTACATGGCAATGTCCGCCGCCCGCAGCAGACCATCGAGGTTGGAACCGCATTCAGGGTAAGTCGCAATCCCGATGCTGACGCCAAGGGAAATGTCCACGCCATCGATCTGGCGCTTCATCGATACCCGCTCGATGAGTTTTTCAGCCACCTTGGCAGCCTGTTCGGGGTAATCGAAGCCTTCGATCACCACCGTGAACTCATCACCCCCCATGCGCGCCAGCACATCATAGGGCCGCAGGCAATCCTTGAGCTGCGTGGCCACCCACAACAGAACCTGATCGCCAGCGTCATGGCCCAGGGAATCATTGATCTGCTTGAACCCGTCCAGGTCCAGATACAGCACGACCAGATACTGTTCCGCATGTTCGTTGCGCAACAGCATGCCCTCGACCGCCTGATAGAAGCCGCGACGATTGAGCAGCCCCGTCAAGGCATCGGTAACCGCCTGCTGTTCGAGCTGTTGATACAGGTTGCGTTCCATCGACATGTCGAGAACGGTCAGCACCATCGCCTTCTGCTCGCAAGGCAGTGACGCGCAGGACAGCGTCACCGGCAATTGTCCGCCCGTGGCGGTACGCAGAACGGCATCATGCACGCGATAGGTATCGGCATTGAGATAATGCTTGTAGAAATCCGACTCCAGCCAGCTCTGGACCGTGGGCTCCAGCACATAATCCAGCACGCTTGTGCCGCGCAACTGTTCGTCAGGGGTATCGAGCAGGCGACAGATGGCCGGGTTGACGAAGCTGATGATGCCGGCTTCATCCACCACCACAATGCCTTCGGCCACATTGGCCAGCACCGAAGCATTGAAGGCCCTGGCGCTCTCCAGTTCCTGAGTGAGCTTCTGCAGGGCACGACGATTGCGCTGCTGCTCCAGCAAGGCCTGGACCTTGGGTTTGAGCACGTTCGGGTCGAAAGGCTTGAACAGGTAATCGATGGCCCCGCTTGCATAGCCCTTGTGCACCGAGGCCGGGCTCTGCTCGTTGGCGGTCAGAAAGATGATCGGTGTCAGGCTCGTGCGCTGGCTGCCGCGCATCAGACGCGCAACTTCGAATCCATCCATGTCAGGCATCTGCACATCCAGCAGAACCAGATCCACTTCCTGCTCCAGAAGCACCGTCAACGCTTCGATTCCGGAACTGGCTGTGACGATGTGCCAGTCCGTACGCTGAAGGACCGCGCACATCGTCACCAGGTTTTCAGGGTAGTCATCGACAACCAGAAGAACCGAAGAGCCATCATTGGGCTTGGATTGCACGCATTCCATGCTGCTTCTCTACTTGTGTGGGAGGCGCTTATTACAGAAAACCCTGTCCAATTTGTATCAACTTTAGTCGCTCCTGAAAAAAGCAGCAGCAAGGCAGCCTATTGCCACCACGAAAGTTCAACATAACCGACTAACGGTATATTCCTGCAGACCATATAAATTCTGTCCTACAGGAAAAATGACAGCACTTTGACGTCATTAGTTCTCTCGCCAAGCATTAACAAATGCATTTTCAAAACGTATAAAAGCTGCCTGAACCCTCTGTGTAGAGACTTCACAGCAGTCGAATGAATATTTCTGGACGTTGAAAATGATAGACCTAGGATCTTGGAATCTCAGTATCCCGGTGGGCTCTCCCCCCAAAACCATCGAAACCTCACAATTGCGTCAAGGCTATGACGGCAAGTATTTCGAGTCCCATTCGGGGTACATTTTCTTCTGGTCGCCCGTCACCGGCTCACGTACCGAAAACGCCAAATATCCACGTAGCGAGCTGCGCGAGACGTGGTCCGACGGCACCCTGCACAACTGGTACTACCCGGACGCAGACAATTTTCTGAATGCGACGCTTGAGGTCAATCAGGTGCCATCATCGGGCAAGATCGTCATCGGCCAGATCCACGCCTACGACAGCACCGAGCCAATGCTCAAGGTCGAGTATCAGTACAAGAAGGAATCCCAGACCGGGAATATCGTGGTGAAAGTTCGCAAGCGCTTCGATGACAACGAAAGCAAAGTCATCAAGATTGCCGAAGGCGTGCCACTCAACGAAAAATTCAAATACATCATCCACCTGAGTCCCGGTGGTGAATTGAGTGTCAGTGCCAGAGATGTGAACTGGAGCACATCCATCAGTTCATCCTGGAAAACAAAACCGCTGTATTTCAAGGCGGGCGTATATACCCAGGACAACTCCGGCTATAGCAATGAAGGCGGAAAGGCCACGTTCTATAACCTGGATATCGATCACAACAAGATCTGATATATCCCCTCCCACAAAAGAAAGGCCCGCACTCCACAGAGGCGGGCCTTCGTCATTTCAGGACAGACCGATCAACGGGCAGCCTTGAACTCTTTATCGGCAGCGAGGAAACGCTCCTGCATCGCAACGGACGGACCTTTGCCAATCAGGCTGAAGACCACGATCGCGATACTGGCGAAGATAAAGCCCGGCACGATTTCGTACAGCCCCATGGTACTGAACTGCTTCCAGAGCACCACGGTGACCGCTCCTACTACAACGCCAGCCAGCGCGCCATTGCGAGTCATGCCTTTCCACAGCAGCGAAATCAGCACGACCGGCCCGAAAGCGGCACCGAAACCGGCCCACGCATAGCTCACCAGTCCCAGCACACGGTTTTCAGGGTTGGCAGCCAGCAGGATGGCAATCACCGAGATCAACAGCACCATCGCACGACCGACCCAGACCAGCTCAAGCTGGGAAGCGCCCTTGCGCAGATAAGCCTTGTAAAAGTCTTCAGTCAGGGCACTGGAGCACACCAGCAACTGACAGCTCAGGGTGCTCATGACTGCCGCGAGAATGGCGGACAGCAGAACGCCGGCAATCCATGGATTGAACAGCAGCTTCGCCAGTTCGATGAACACGCGCTCGTGGTTTTCAGTGACCGGCCCGGCCACCTCGGGATTGGCCGAGAAATAAGCGATGCCGAAAAAGCCCACGGCGACTGCACCGCCCAGACAAAGAATCATCCAGCTCATGGAAATGCGGCGGGCACTGGCAATCGACTTGACCGAATCGGCAGCCATGAAGCGCGCCAGAATATGCGGCTGGCCGAAATAACCCAGGCCCCAGGCC
This sequence comes from Pseudomonas capsici, assembly GCF_017165765.1. GTDB lineage: Bacteria > Pseudomonadota > Gammaproteobacteria > Pseudomonadales > Pseudomonadaceae > Aquipseudomonas > Aquipseudomonas capsici. The sequence continues at coordinate 115,564 of NZ_JAFGZD010000004.1, read as the reverse complement.
AGCAACGAGACGATGCCGATGAAGGTAGTGCCCTGGAACATGTCGAAACCGGCCGGGTTCTTGGCCTCGATGGCCAGAAAGGTCGTATCGACACCACCGGTTGCCAGCAGGACGATGATCGGCGTGAGGATCAGCGCGAAAATCATCAGCGTTGCCTGAACCGTATCGGTCCAGCTCACCGCCAGGAAACCACCGACAAAAGTGTAAGCGATGGTCGCCGCGGCACCCGCCCACAGCGCTGTCTCGTAGGACATGCCAAACGTGCTTTCAAAGAGGCGCGCCCCCGCGACGATGCCCGAGGCGCAATAAATGGTGAAGAACACCAGAATCACGATGGCCGAAATGATGCGCAGCAAGCCACTGGTGTCTTCAAAGCGGCTGCTGAAGTAATCCGGAAGGGTCAGCGCATCGCCATTGTGCTCGGTCTGTACACGCAAGCGGCCAGCCACGAACAGCCAGTTCAGGTAAGCACCTGCGATCAGGCCGATGGCGATCCAGCTTTCCGACAGACCCGACATGTAGATCGCGCCCGGCAGGCCCATCAACAGCCAGCCACTCATGTCCGAAGCCCCCGCCGAGAGAGCCGTCACGAAGCTGCCCAGGCTGCGCCCGCCAAGAATATAGTCGGAGAAGTTATTGGTGGAGCGATAGGCCAGAAGACCGATCAGGACCATTGCCGCGATATAGATCACGAAGGTGATCAGGGTTGGGTTGTTGAAGCTCATGAGTTCTGCCTTGGCATTGTTTTTATGAAACGCCGGATACTCGGGAAAAACGCCGGTTACCGAACCCGCCATCCATGCCCTTGTACCCGACGCAGCGCTGACTGGAATCCCGCAAGGAAGCAGCCACTGAACGTCTCGCCAACGGTTGCACCGTCATGACGAATCCTATTAGACATTTCGAAAAAGGTGCAACCTGTTTCAATCAGACAGTTGCACCTGTCACCAAATGATCATTGCGCTGTGATTTACGCCTCATTTTGAGGCGGCCAATGCTCATTACGCAAAACATAACGCCTCAAAATCATGCATTGACCCGACTTACCCTGTCATGACCCGGAATGAGCCTGAAATATTCGGCAAAAAACAGGTTGCACCCGGTTGCACCTTTTCTGGAGCAAAGCTAACCTGACCCAAAGCCGAGGCCACGCACAGAGTGGCAACAATGAGGACAAGACATGGCCACCACCACTCTGGGCGTCAAACTTGACGACCTGACCCGCGAGCGATTGAAAGCAGCCGCACAATCCATCGACCGTACGCCGCACTGGTTGATCAAGCAGGCCATCTTCAATTACCTGGAAAAACTGGAGAGTGGTGCAACCCTGCAGGAACTCGATGGCCTGGGCAGCAAGGACGGCGATGACAGCGGCGATCTGCCGACGGATACGAACTATCAGAGCTTTCTGGAGTTCGCCGAGAGCATCCTGCCGCAATCGGTCCTGCGTGCGGCCATTACCGCCGCCTATCGTCGCCCCGAGCAGGAAGTGGTGCCCATGCTGCTGGAGCAGGCCCGCCTGCCCGCCCCCATGGCCGAAGCCACCCACAAGCTGGCGGCCTCCATTGCCGAGAAGCTGCGCAACCAGAAGAGCGCCAGCGGGCGCGCCGGAATCGTTCAGGGATTACTGCAGGAATTCTCGCTGTCATCTCAGGAAGGCGTGGCGCTGATGTGTCTGGCCGAAGCACTGCTGCGCATCCCGGACAAAGGCACTCGCGATGCGCTGATCCGCGACAAGATCAGCAATGGCAACTGGCAGCCACATCTGGGCAACAGCCCGTCGCTGTTCGTCAACGCCGCCACCTGGGGCCTGCTGCTGACCGGCAAGCTGGTGTCCACCCATAACGAAACCGGCCTTTCCTCGTCCCTGAGCCGCATCATCGGCAAGAGCGGCGAACCGATGATCCGCAAGGGCGTGGACATGGCCATGCGCTTGATGGGCGAACAATTCGTGACCGGCGAAACCATCGGCGAAGCCCTGGCCAACGCCAGCCGCTTCGAAGCCAAAGGCTTTCGTTATTCCTATGACATGCTGGGTGAGGCAGCGCTTACCGAGCATGATGCGCAGAAGTATCTGGCGTCCTACGAGCAGGCCATCCACTCCATCGGCAAGGCCTCACATGGCCGCGGCATTTATGAAGGCCCGGGCATTTCCATCAAGTTGTCGGCACTGCACCCACGCTATAGCCGCGCCCAGTACGAGCGGGTGATGGAAGAACTGTATCCGCGCCTGCTGTCGCTGACCCTGCTGGCACGGCAATACGATATCGGCCTGAATATCGACGCCGAAGAAGCCGACCGCCTCGAGTTGTCGCTGGATCTGCTGGAACGCCTGTGCTTCGAGCCGCAACTGACTGGCTGGAACGGCATCGGCTTTGTCATCCAGGCCTATCAGAAACGCTGCCCGTATGTGATCGATTACGTGATCGATCTGGCGCGTCGCAGCCGTCACCGCCTGATGATCCGTCTGGTAAAAGGCGCGTACTGGGACAGCGAAATCAAGCGCGCCCAAGTCGAAGGCCTGGAGGGTTATCCGGTCTATACCCGCAAGGTCTATACCGACGTTTCCTATATCGCCTGTGCACGCAAACTGCTGGCAGCACCGGAAGTCATCTATCCGCAGTTCGCGACCCACAACGCCCATACACTGGCGGCCATTTATCACATTGCCGGTCAGAACTATTATCCCGGCCAGTACGAATTCCAGTGCCTACATGGTATGGGCGAACCGCTTTACGAACAGGTGGTGGGCAAGGTGGCCGATGGCAAGCTGAACCGTCCTTGCCGTGTGTACGCGCCGGTCGGCACCCACGAAACGCTGCTGGCCTATCTGGTGCGACGCCTGCTGGAAAACGGTGCCAACACCTCGTTCGTCAACCGCATCGCCGATCAGTCGGTTTCGATCCAGGAACTGGTGGCCGACCCGGTCAGCAGCATCGAACGCATGGCGACCCAGGAAGGCAACTGCGGCCTGCCACACCCGCGAATCCCGCTGCCTCGCGACCTTTACGGCCCGGAGCGTCCCAATTCCAGCGGCATCGACATGGCCAACGAACATCGTCTGGCCTCGCTGTCGTCGGCCTTGCTGGCGACCGCGCACAACGACTGGAAAGCTGCGCCGATTCTCGGCTGCCCGACCAGCGAAGGTCCGACGGTTGCAGCCCTGAACCCGTCCGACCAGCGAGACGTAGTAGGTCATGTACAGGAAGCCAGCCTGGAGGATGTGGATAACGCCCTCCAGAGCGCGATGATTTCAGGCCCGATCTGGCAAGCCACACCGCCAGCCGAGCGCGCTGCGATTCTCGAGCGTGCTGCCGACCTGATGGAAAACGAGATCCAGCCATTGATGGGCCTGCTGGTCCGCGAAGCAGGCAAGACCTTCGCAAACGCCATTGCCGAAGTTCGCGAAGCCGTGGACTTCCTGCGCTACTACGCTGTGCAGGCGCGCAACGACTTCAGCAACGATACTCACCGCCCGCTCGGACCGGTGGTCTGCATCAGCCCGTGGAACTTCCCGCTGGCGATTTTCAGTGGTCAGGTCGCAGCGGCATTGGCCGCTGGCAACCCGGTGCTGGCCAAACCCGCCGAGCAGACCCCGTTGATCGCAGCTCAGGCTGTGCGCCTGCTGCTGGAAGCCGGCATTCCGGAAGGCGTACTGCAACTGCTGCCGGGGCGCGGCGAAACCGTCGGTGCCAAACTGGTGGGCGACGAACGCGTCAAAGGCGTGATGTTCACCGGTTCCACCGAAGTGGCGCGCCTGCTGCAACGCAATATTGCCGGACGTCTCGATGCCCAGGGTCGACCGATCCCGCTGATTGCCGAAACCGGTGGCCAGAACGCCATGATCGTCGACTCCTCGGCCCTCACCGAACAGGTGGTGATCGATATTCTGTCTTCAGCCTTCGACAGCGCCGGCCAGCGTTGCTCGGCACTGCGCGTGCTGTGCCTGCAGGAAGACTCCGCCGACCGCGTGATCGAAATGCTCAAGGGTGCCATGGCCGAAAACCGCCTGGGCAACCCGGAGCATCTGTCCGTGGATATCGGTCCGGTGATCGATGCCGAAGCCAAGACCGGGATCGAGAAACACATTCAAGGCATGCGCGACAAGGGCCGTCAGGTCTATCAGATGGCAATCGCTAACAGCGCGGACCTCAAGCGCGGCACCTACGTGATGCCGACCCTGATCGAACTGGAAAGCTTCGACGAGCTGCAACGGGAAATCTTCGGACCGGTGCTGCACGTGGTTCGCTACAAGCGCAAGGAGCTGGACCAGCTCATCGGCCAGATCAACGCTTCCGGCTACGGCCTGACCCTGGGTGTCCACACCCGCATCGACGAAACGATTGCCAAGGTCATCGATAACGTCAATGCCGGCAACATCTACGTCAACCGCAATATTGTCGGTGCCGTGGTGGGCGTGCAGCCGTTCGGTGGCGAAGGCCTGTCGGGGACCGGACCGAAAGCGGGCGGGCCACTGTACCTGTATCGCCTGCTGTCCACTCGCCCACAGGATTCAATCGGGCAATCCTTCAACCGTGGCGATAAGTTGATAGCACCCGACACCCGCGTTCAGGAAAGCCTGGGCAAACCGCTACAGGCCTTGAAAGCCTGGGCCGCCAGCAATCAACAGCCCGAACTGGACGAGTTGTGCAATCAGTTTGCCGAACAATCGCAAAGCGGCACCACCCGCCTGCTGACCGGCCCGACCGGCGAACGCAACAGCTACAGCATCCTGCCGCGTGAACACGTGCTGTGTCTGGCCGACGACGAAGCCGACCTGCTGACCCAACTGGCGGCGGTCCTGGCCGTCGGCAGCACCGCTATCTGGCCGGAAACCGCAATCGGCAAACCGTTGCGTACCCGCCTGCCGAAAGAGGTTCAGGCGCGCATCAAACTGGTCGCAGACTGGAGCAAGGATGAAGTGCTGATCGACGCCGTTCTGCATCACGGCGATTCCGACCAGTTGCGCGCCATATGCGAGCAAGTGGCCCAGCGCGCCGGTGCAATCATCGGCGTCAACGGCCTGTCCCACGGCGAAACCAACGTGGCACTGGAACGTCTGGTGATCGAACGCGCCCTGAGCGTCAACACCGCCGCGGCGGGCGGCAATGCGAGCCTGATGACGATAGGTTGAGAAAGGAAGTTGTAAGCGGCAAGCAGCAAGCTTCAAGTTTTTGACTTGTGGCTTGCCGCTTGTAACTTGCCGCTTTCCCCTCACCATCACCCCCATCAATCATGCTGGGCAGCGTCCCGTCTCCGGCCTAGACTCTGCCCACCACAAGACAGAGGGTGAAGGTCATGTCCGAGACGCTGCTCAGTTCCCGCAATCTGGCTTTCGAGCTGTATGAAGTGCTGGACGCCGAGGCGCTGACCCGGCGCGAGCGTTTTGCCGAGCACAGCCGCGAGACGTTCGATGCGGCCATCGGTACTGCACGCACCATCGCCGAAAAGTACTTTGAGCCCCATAACCGCAAAGCCGATGAAAACGAACCGCGCTACGAGAATGGCGAGGCTGTACTGATCCCCGAGGTCAAACCGGCGGTGGATGCGTTTCTGGAGGCCGGTTTTCTCAATGCGGCTCGGGACTTCGAAGAAGGTGGCATGCAGTTGCCGACCCTGCTCTCACAAGCCTGTTTTGCTCACTTCCAGGCCGCGAACGCGGGCACCACGGCCTATCCGTTCCTGAGCATGGGCGTGGCGAACCTGATCGAAAGCTTCGGCAGCGACGAGCAGAAGCAGCGTTTCCTGCAACCGATCATCGAAGGCCGCTTTTTCGGCACCATGGCACTGACCGAACCCCATGCAGGCTCATCGCTCTCCGATATCCGCACCCGTGCCGAACCCGCAGCGGATGGCAGCTATAGATTGCGTGGCAACAAGATATTCATTTCCGGCGGCGATCATTCGCTGTCGGAAAATATCGTCCATATGGTGCTGGCCAAGCTGCCGGACGCACCGGCTGGCGTGAAAGGGATTTCACTGTTCATCGTGCCCAAGTTTCTGGTCAATGAAGACGGCAGCAACGGCCCCCGCAATGACGTGATTCTGGCCGGGCTGTTTCACAAGATGGGCTGGCGCGGCACCACCTCGACGGCGTTGAACTTCGGCGATAACGGGCAATGCGTGGGCTATCTGGTAGGCAAGCCCCACCAGGGCCTGAGCTACATGTTCCAGATGATGAACGAAGCACGCATTGGCGTAGGCATGGGCGCCATCATGCTCGGTTATGCGGGTTATCTGTATTCCCTGGACTACGCCCGGGAACGCCCGCAGGGAAGACTGCCCGACAACCGGGACCCACAGAGTGCGCCGGTGCCGATCATTCAGCACGCCGATGTCAGGCGCATGCTGCTCACGCAAAAAGCTTACGTGGAAGGCGCTTTCGACCTTGGCCTGTATAGCGCTCGTCTGTTTGACGATACCCGGACCGGCGAAACCGAAGAGCTGAAGCACCAGGCCCACGAACTGCTCGACCTGCTGACGCCCATCGTCAAGTCATGGCCGTCGGAGTTCTGCCTGAAAGCCAACGAGCTGGCGATCCAGATTCTCGGCGGCCATGGCTACACACGCGAATATCCGGTTGAGCAGTATTACCGCGATAACCGTCTGAACCCGATCCATGAAGGCACTCACGGTATTCAGTCGCTGGACTTGCTGGGCCGCAAGCTGGCACAGAACAATGGTGCCGGACTCAAGCAACTGATTCGCCTGATTGCCGACACCACCCGACGAGCCAGCGCCCACGAAAGCCTCGATGCCTTGCGTCAGCCGCTGGAACAACTGGTGACACGCCTGCAAACGGTGACGGTCGGCCTGCTGACCGATCTGGCACAGGGCAAAGTCAGTACCACCCTCGCGAATTCGGCGCTCTATCTGAAAGTGTTCGGCCATACCGTCATCGGCTGGCGCTGGCTGGAACAGGCCATTCGCGCCACGGAAGGACTGACTCGGAACACCCCGTCCGATGCCGGTTTCTATCAGGGCAAGTTACAGGCAGCCCGGTACTTCCTGACCTGGGAAATCCCAGGCTGCCATCATGAACTGACGCTACTGGAAAACCGGGACGATGCCTGCCTGGGGATGCAGGGCGACTGGTTCTAGAAACTCGACCCCGGCTGTTTTGCCGCCCCCGCTGTCTTTGCCACATGACCTTCATGACTCCAATACCCTCGCCGCACTGAAAAAGCGACGAGGGTATTGAGCCGATATCCATCGTCGCGCCTCTCAATCCAGGCAACTTGGGTTGCAGCCATGGCCTCGCTTTTCCTGCGCAAGACAAGCCATGCACACGAGCCGATAGAGAATAGTAAGTCACTGATTATTTATCGGATCAGTCTGTAACCTTTTTTGACAGCCAGCCAATTCAACAGGTTAGAATCCCTTGGCATGCAGACTGCATGGTCAGTTTGCGGCACGTCTGTTTATAACCGTTTATATATGGAGTACCGCCCTTGGATGCCACGACCATCAACAGCCTGTTCCTGATCGGCGCGTTGCTGGTGGGCGCAAGTATTCTGGTCAGTTCTCTGTCTTCGCGTCTCGGCATTCCGATTCTGGTCATTATCCTTGCCGTGGGCATGGTCGCCGGGGTCGATGGCGGCGGGATCATCTTCGACAACTACGCCACAGCCTATCTGGTAGGCAACCTCGCCCTGGCGGTGATTCTGCTCGATGGCGGTCTGCGCACCCGGGTCGCCAGTTTCCGGGTCGCGTTATGGCCCGCCTTGTCGCTGGCAACGGTCGGGGTTCTGATCACCACAGGACTGACCGGCATGGTCGCGGCCTGGCTGTTCGACCTGAACATGATCCAGGGCCTGTTGATTGGCGCAATCGTCGGTTCTACCGATGCCGCCGCGGTATTCTCCCTGCTGGGTGGCAAGGGCCTTAACGAGCGGGTGACCGCCAGCCTGGAAATCGAATCCGGCAGCAACGACCCCATGGCGGTGTTTCTGACCGTCACCCTGATCGGCATGCTCGCCAGCGGCCAGACCGGCCTGCACTGGGGATTGCTGGGCCATCTCATTCAAGAGTTCGGTATCGGCAGCTTCATCGGCCTGGGTGGCGGCTGGCTGATGCTGCAACTGGTCAACCGCATCAATCTGGCAGCCGGGCTGTATCCGATTCTGGTCATCGCGGGTGGTCTGGCGATCTTTGCCCTGACCAACGCCATTCACGGCAGCGGCTTCCTGGCCGTTTACCTCTGCGGACTGGTGCTGGGCAACCGGCCAATCCGTAGCCGTCACGGCATCCTGCACATGCTCGACGGCATGGCCTGGCTGGCGCAGATCGGCATGTTCCTGGTCCTGGGCCTGCTGGTCACGCCCCACGACCTGCTGCCTATCGCAATCCCGGCTCTGGGTCTGGCGTTGTGGATGATCCTGGTGGCGCGTCCGCTGTCGGTCATGGTCGGCCTGTTACCGTTCAAGGCGTTCCATGGTCGTGAAAAGGCATTCATTGCCTGGGTCGGCCTGCGCGGCGCGGTTCCGATCATTCTGGCGGTGTTCCCGCTGATGGCCGGCCTGCCCAACGCTCAGCTGTACTTCAACCTCGCGTTCTTCATCGTGCTGGTTTCGCTGTTGCTGCAAGGCACCAGCCTGCCGTGGATGGCAAAACTGCTCAAGGTCACGGTTCCGCCCGATCCGGCACCGATTACCCGTTCGGCGCTTGAAGTACATGTCACCAGTGAATGGGAGCTGTTCGTTTATCGCCTGGGCGCTGAAAAGTGGTGTATCGGTGCAGCCCTGCGCGAGTTGAAGATGCCCGAGAACACGCGGATCGCGGCGCTGTTCAGAAACCAGCAACTGCTCCACCCTTCCGGCAGTACCACACTGGAAGTGGGCGACATGCTGTGCGTAATCGGCCACGAACATGATCTTCCGGCACTGGGCAAACTGTTCAGCCAGGCTCCGCAGCGCGGTCTGGACTTGCGCTTCTTCGGCGACTTCGTGCTGGAAGGCGATGCGCAACTGGGTGCCGTCGCGGCACTGTATGGCCTCAAGCTCGACGGTCTGGATAGCAATATGCCGCTTAGCCAGTTCATCATTCAGAAGAATCGCGGCGAGCCCGTCGTGGGCGACCAGATCGAATGGAATGGAACTATTTGGACTGTTGCGGTGATGGAAGGGAACAAGATCCTCAAAGTCGGCGTCAGATTCCCCGAAGGAAGCCGCCCGGGTCCCGGATTGTTCCTTTAAACTGCCAATCCACTCCGTTTTATCAAGCGACCGGTGTCTATGTTTTCGCTGCGTGCATTTTTTGCTGTCACTCTGCTTGGGCTTTGCCTTTCCACTTTCCCGGCGCTGGCGGCCGATCCGCCAACCAGCGCAGCCGTGCAGCAAAGCCTGGACAAGATCGCCGACCGTAAACTGCCGGAGGTCGATCAGAAGGCCCTGCAGCAGGTGCTTGAGCAGACCCTCGCGTTTCTGGCCAGCCAGCAGGACAGCCAGGAAAAACTCGCCGCTCTCAAGCAGCAGTTGAATCAGGCTCCCAAGCAGACCATCGAAAACCAGCGTGAACTGAGCCGCCTGAAAGAGAGCCGAGTCATCCCTGTTGCCCAGCGCTATGGCAACCTTGACGTGCCACAGCTCGAACAGATGCTCAGTCAACGCAGCACCCAGCAAAGCGACCTGCAAAAAGCCCTGAACGAAGCCAACAGCCTGACCATCACCGCCCAGACGCGGCCGGAAAGAGCCCAAGCGGAAATCAGCGCCAACCAGACCCGCATCCAGCAAATCAACGCCACGCTCAAGCTGGGCAAGGATAACGGCAAGGCCCTCAACGCCGACCAGCGCAACATGCTCAATGCCGAACTGGCGTCGATCAATGCGCTGAACCTGCTGCGTCGCCAGGAACTGGCCGGCAACAGCCAACTCCAGGACCTGGGCAACAGTCAGCACGACCTGCTGACCGAGAAAGTGAGCCGTCAGGAGCAGGAGATCCAGGACCTGCAGACCCTGATCAACGACAAGCGTCGCGCCCAGTCCCAGAAAACCGTGGCCGAGCTGTCTCTGGAAGCCCAAAAGGCAGGCAGCAGCAGCCTGCTGGCCACCGAAAGCGCGGCCAACCTCAAGCTTTCCGACTATTTGCTGCGTGGCACCGATCGCCTCAATGAGCTGACCCAGCAGAACCTCAAGACCAAGCAGCAACTGGACAACCTGACCCAGACCGATCAGGCCCTGAGCGAGCAGATCAATGTTCTGAGTGGCAGCCTGTTGCTGTCCAAGATCCTCTACAAACAGAAACAGGCCCTGCCCCACCTGCAACTGGACAAAGGCCTGGCCGACGAAATCGCCAACATTCGCCTGTACCAGTTCGAGGTCAACCAGCAGCGCGAACAGATGAGCAGCCCTTCGGCCTACGTCGAAAAACTGCTGGCGACTCAGCCGCCCGAAGACATCACCCCGCAATTGCGCAAGACCCTGCTGGATCTGGCCATTACCCGCAGCGACCTGCTGGAGCGCCTGAATCGCGAACTCAGCGCCCTGCTCAACGAATCCATCACCCTGCAACTGAACCAGAAACAGCTGACCAGCACGGCCCTGAGCCTGCGCGCCACGCTGGACGAGCAGATGTTCTGGATCCCCAGCAACAAGCCGCTCGATGTGGAGTGGTTCCAGAACATCTGGCCGCGGCTGACCAAGCAGCTCGCCACCCTTCCCTGGACATCCAGCCTCAGCGAACTGTCCGACGGGCTGACACAGCGTCCGCTGCTGTTCCTGCCGTTACTGCTGCTGATCGGCGTCCTGACATGGCGACGCAAGGCGCTTTATCAGAAGCTTGGCCGGTTGCACTCCGATATCGGTCACTTCAAGCGTGACAGCCAGTGGAAAACGCCTCTGGCCTTGCTGATCAACGTGCTGCTGGCCTTGCCGGTGGCGCTGGGCCTTGCCTTGTGCGGCTACGCCCTGCAGATCGATGCCCGTGGGCAGAACGCCAATCTGGGCGAGGCATTGCTGCAGATTGCCCTGACCTGGCTGGTGTTCTACACGGCCTATCGCGTGCTGGCTCCTGCGGGTGTTGCGCAACTGCATTTCCGCTGGGAAACGGCGCAGGTCGAGTTCCTGCGTGGCTGGGTTCGTCGCCTGGGGCTGGTGGTGCTGGCGCTGGTAGCAGTGGTTGCCGTTGCCGAACACCAACCGGCGGCACTGGCCGACGATGTGTTGGGCATTGGCGTGGTCCTGACCTGTTATGCCTTGATGGCCTTGCTGCTCAGCCGCCTGCTGCTGTCCAGCCCGACTCATCACAACGCCTCGCTGTTCCGCAAAGCCGTCGGTCTTGCGTTCACGGCCCTGCCCATCGCGCTGTTTCTGGCAGTCTGCTTCGGTTACTACTACACCGCACTGAAACTCAGCGACCGCCTGATCGATACCTTGTACCTGATCATGCTCTGGCTGGTAACAGAGGCCACCTTCGTGCGCGGCCTAAGCGTTGCCGCACGCCGCCTGGCTTACCAGCGGGCGCTGGCCAAACGTCAGGCCGCGCGGGAAAGCGGTGACGGCGAAATCGCGATAGAAGAGCCGAAGCTGGACATCGAGCAGGTCAACCAGCAGTCATTGCGTCTGATTCGCCTGGCCTTGCTGGGTGGTTTCATCGGCGGACTCTATCTGGTCTGGGCCGACCTGATCACCGTATTCGCGTATCTGGACAACATCACCCTGTACGAATACACCAGCGGCACAGGTGCCAACATCAGCATGGTGCCCATCAGCCTCGGCGACATGATCGGCGCGCTGGTGATCATCGGCATCACCTTCGTGCTGGCCGGCAACCTGCCAGGCCTGCTGGAAGTCCTGGTGCTGTCACGCCTGAATCTGGCGCAAGGCAGTGCCTATGCCACAACCACGCTGCTGTCCTACGCCATTGCCGGTATCGGCTTCGTGTCCACCCTCTCGACCCTGGGCGTGAGCTGGGACAAGCTGCAATGGCTGGTGGCCGCACTGTCGGTCGGCCTGGGTTTCGGCATGCAGGAAATCTTCGCCAACTTCATCTCCGGCATCATGATCCTCTTCGAGCGCCCGGTTCGGATCGGTGACACCATCACCATCGGCAACCTGTCGGGTACGGTCAGCAAGATCCGCATCCGCGCCACGACCATCACCGACTTCGATCGCAAGGACATCATCGTCCCGAACAAGACCTTCATCACCGGCCAGCTCATCAACTGGTCGCTGACCGACACCATCACCCGCGTTACCCTGAAACTGGGCGTGGATTACGGCTCGGACCTGGATCTGGTTCGCACCCTGCTGCTCCAGGCCGCCCGCGACAACCCTCGCGTGCTGAAGGAACCGGAACCGATCGTCTATTTCCTGAACTTCGGCGAAAGCACCCTGGACCACGAGTTGCGCATGCATGTACGCGATCTGGGAGACCGCAACCCGGTACTGGACGAGATCAACCGTTTCATCAACCGTGAGTTCAAGAAGCAGAAGATCAACATCTCGTTCCGTCAGATGGAGGTCTATCTCAAGAATCTCCATGGTCAGGAGTACAAGATGGTGCCGATTGAAAACACCGACAAGACCCTTCTGCCTGCCGAGCCCGAGACGCCGCCGGTCACCACCAAAGTGAAGCCCGCGCCCAAGGATGCACCCGAGCCGCCTGAACTCAAGCTCGACTGATACGGCCAATCCCAGCAGAATGCCTGGACATTCTGCTGGAGATGGCCCGTGAAAGCCCTCGACGAACTCATCTTCGACAACCGCTTCGCCCGACTGGGCGATGTGTTTTCCACAGCGGTCCTGCCCGAGCCCATTGAAGAGCCCCGACTGGTGGTGGCCAGCAAGTCGGCCCTGGCCCTTCTGGATCTGGACCCGAGCCAGGCCGAGCTTCCCCTGTTCGCCGAGATATTCAGCGGTCACAAGCTCTGGAGCAATGCCGATCCACGGGCAATGGTTTATTCAGGTCACCAGTTCGGCTCCTACAACCCAAGGCTGGGCGACGGGCGCGGCCTGTTGCTGGGCGAGGTCTATAACGACGCAGGCGAACACTGGGACCTGCACCTCAAGGGGGCTGGCCGCACGCCTTATTCACGCATGGGCGACGGGCGCGCCGTACTGCGTTCCTCGATCCGCGAGTTTCTGGCCTCTGAGGCGCTTCACGCCCTGGGTATCCCCACCAGCCGGGCAGCCTGTGTGATCGGCTCAAGCACGCCGGTATGGCGTGAAACCCAGGAGCGGGCGGCGATGGTGCTGCGAATGGCTCCAAGCCATATCCGCTTCGGCAGCCTCGAATACTTCTACTACACCAAGCAGCCGGAACGCCTTAAAGAACTGGGCGAATACATACTGGCCATGCACTACCCCCAGTGCCTGGAACAGCCCGAGCCTTATCTGGCGATGTTCAGGGAAATCGTCGAGCGCAACGCCGAACTGATCGCAAAATGGCAGGCCTATGGCTTCTGTCATGGCGTGATGAACACCGACAACATGTCGATCATGGGCATCACTTTCGACTTCGGCCCGTTCGCCTTTCTGGACGATTTCGATGAGCACTTTATCTGTAACCATTCCGACCACGAAGGCCGCTACTCCTTCAGCAATCAGGTGCCTATCGCCCAGTGGAACCTCAGCGCCCTGGCCCAGGCCCTGACCCCTTTCATCAGCGTCGAAACCCTGCGCGAAACCATCGGCCTGTTCCTGCCGCTCTATCAGGCCCACTACCTGGACCTCATGCGCCGCCGCCTGGGCCTGACCAGCGCCGAAGACGAGGATGACAAACTGATCAGCCGCCTCCTGCAATTGATGCAGAACAGCGGTGTCGATTACACCCTGTTCTTCCGCCGTCTGGGCGACGAACCCGCTGGCGATGCGCTACGGACACTGCGTGACGACTTTGTCGACCTCAAGGGTTTCGACAACTGGGCCGAAAGCTATCAGGCTCGTCAGGCCAGAGAAGAAAACGGCACCGAGCAGGACCGACAAGCGCGCATGCATGCCGTCAATCCGCTCTACATCCTGCGCAACTATCTGGCGCAGACCGCCATCGAAGCGGCAGAAAAAGGCGATTACACAGAAGTTCGCCGCCTGCATGAAGTGCTCTGCACCCCCTTCACCGAGCAACCCGGCATGACTGACTACGCACAACGCCCGCCGGATTGGGGGAAGCATCTGGAGATCAGTTGTTCGTCTTGATTGCTGGCCCTGTAGCAGCAGGGGTTTCGGCCTCCTCGGGAGGCTTTTCCTCAGCCTTGTCATCCTTGCCTGGAATCGCACCTGCAAGGATTTCAAACAGTGTCAGTAGTCGTTCGTTTTTCCTGGGGCCGGCAGCGGCCGCCTCAATCATCAAAGCTTCTGTATCAGCCTCATAATCCTCGGGATATCGAGCTTGCTCGATCAGAGGAAGAGATCGGTAATGGGCTAAATTTTCGGCATAAAACACATGAAGCTCTTGAGTAAATGCACCTTGCAGGCTTCGGCTGCCCATATTCGCTCTCCACTCCTCCTCAAGCGCCCAAGCGCCTAGATAAGCAGCATGCCTTTCATGCAAGGTAAAGGTATCCCCTTCATCGTAGGCAATCACGGTCAGTTGCTCATATGACAAACCGGCAAACGGGTTTCTGGCGGTGGGGTCACTGTGCATATTGCGAATTACATACTCTACGGCCTGACGATCTCGCTCTTTCAAGACCGGGTCATCTATAGTGGCGTCCGGTAAAACCTGCATTGCATCAGAGCGAAAATAGGACACGGCATCGAACTGAGCCCGCAATCTGAGCCCCAGATGTCCCAGTTGACTGCGGGTCAGCGATTGATCACGAGCCTCGGCTCGTGCAGCACTTTCGCTTAGCTGGCGAGACAGTATCGATATATGGGTCGTATCGGATGCAGGTGCTGAAAATTTGGCAATCGCTCCACTCTCTGGAACAACATGCTCTTTCATCGCAGGTATCGATGTAACAGATAAAGGCGCAGTGCGAGCTTCAACATTATTTATCATATACAGACCTCTATTTGAGGAAGGAAACTCGTACCGAAAACAGTTACTCGCCTCCGGCACGAGAACAAAAATGCTTATCTCATTACAAACTCAACCACCCAATCATGCGTAGAGCTATTGACAGAAACTATTCTGGCATCACAACGCGCCCCACCACTTGCCACAGCACCCTTGATCCACTTAGGTACTCTCACACCACGGTTATGAACCATGATATAAGTCGACTTGAACTTGCACTCTTTATTACCGCCTCTGTAGCGAACAAAGGCATGACTGGCATCCGGAGAAAGGCGCCCCTGAACAACATATGTATTTGTCCCTCCTGCTGAAACACTCTCTAGCGGCATCGGTTTGGCAAAAGTCTTAGTCATCGCCTCATTGCTATCCACCGGGCTATATACCGCAGGAGCCGAACCACTATTTTTAAAAACAACCGTCACCTGCGGTCCTGCCTGCGCCGCGCCCGATGCAATAAATGCAATTACAACCACTGCCCTTTTAATACCTTTTAAAATTTTCACCCCTTGATTCCTTTTTTGTTAGCTCCTGCCAAAAAAGGTTAGAGACATCAAAACATTTACTCAACTACCCGATCGGATAACCCGAAAGGATAGGTTTCTTCAAAAAACAATTCGCAGGAGCGAATTTATTCGCGAACCTCACAGCACTTACTTATTTGTCTGTAGGACTTATCCTTATTGTTATTTATTGCCCCCTTGATCACTGTTTTTCGCCTAACCTCGCACTTTCCAAACACAGAGGAGGCAGGTCATGCCATTTGTAGTCAGGGAAGGCGATCCGACCACCACGGGTGGTTTCGTGCTGTCAGCATCGGCAACAGAATTGATAGATGAGCGCAGAGTGGCACGCATGGGGGATCCGGTGTGGTGTCCGGCGTGCAAGAGCGTGGGCTACATCGCCCAGGGAAACCCGACCTATATCAACGACTGTGTTGCCGTCGCTACGCACGGGCATGAGGTGAAATGCGGATGCCAGCCCGGCAACAATCGACTGACAGCCTCCCAGAAGCATTCCAGGGCAGATATGGAGGCGAGCATCAGCATTCCGGCAGAAATGGCCGAAAAGGCGCAGATGAATGTCGAGCAGATCATCGGCTCGATAAAAGCAGGCACCTTTGCTTCACCGCTGTTCAAACCTGATGCGCAGAGCTGACGCCTGCCGGAATGGGGTCTTGCCCCCCATTCCGGGTGACTTCAAGCCTGTGCCCTGGCTTCCAGCCAGTGGTGCAGATCAACGAACTGTTGCGTCAGCTTGTGGCGAGAGTCGAAATGAATCAAAGGAGTGCTTGCATGATGCGACTCACGCATTTTTACCGAGGCACTGAGATGAATCGGCAAGACCGGCAGCCCCTCGGCAACCAGTTCGTCGATCATTTGCTGAGGCAGGCTGGCACGAGGCTGGAACTGATTGACGATAATCCCTTCCACCTCAAGGCCGTCGTTATGATCTTCCTTGAGCTCCTCGACTTCATGCAGCAAGCCATAAAGGGCCTGACGCGAAAAACTGTCGCAGTCAAAGGGGATCAGCACACGATCAGCCGCAATCAGTGCCGAAACGGCATAGAAGTTCAGCGCTGGCGGGGTATCCAGATAAATGCGCTCGTAATCCTCGCTCAGTTCATCCAGCAGCTTTCGCAGCTTGTTGATCTTGTGCTTGGCCTCAAGCTTGGGCTGAAGGTCGGCCAGTTCTGCGGTCGCTGTCACTACATGCAGGTTGTCGTAAGGCGTTTCATAGATGTCGACATGATTCTTCCTGCCAAAGGGCGCGGAAGAAAGCGTCTGCTTGAAGAACTCGGCAATGCCCATCGGAATATCGTCGCCCGTCAGCCCGGTGAGGTATTGGGTCGAATTGGCCTGGGCATCCAGATCGATCAAGAGTGTTCGGTAACCTTCGCTGGCACTGACCGCTGCCAGATTGCAGGCGATGCTGGACTTGCCGACACCGCCCTTCTGATTGAACACCACGCGACGCATGCAGTAACTCCTCGTTCAGTGAAGAAACACCCTGCAATGCCGATAAAGCCCGCAGGAAGTCCGAGTCTAGGCAATACATATGACAAGGGCGAGTTTTCCTCGAGGCAGAAGCCCATGAAGGCCTCGCACACCCGCAATATGGCTCTGATAAAGCATCCAAAAAACGCTTATTGACGTAAAAACAGCATTTGCAAACAAATAATGTGTAACAAATTTGCTACTCATACTGGCCATCGGGATAATGCGCGCAGTCAGTCGACATTACATATCAAGACTGCTGTCGCTCGCCTGAAGCAGCAACAAGAAGTAGCCCGCAGGGGCGGGAAGAGAAGTCGTGATTAAATTCAACATCGCACAATGGCGTGCCTGGGCTCCAGGCCTGGCAAGCGTCGACGACTGGCAGCAGTGGAGCCGCAATCCGACGCTTTTACAAAGCAGCGATGCAGCACCAGATGTCTCTTTCCTTCCCGCCATGCAGCGCAGACGCCTGAGCAGAATGGCACGTATGGCATTCACGGTGGGCTGGCCACTGGCTGAAGGTCATGAGCGGCTGCCTCTGGTATTCGTGTCGCGCCATGGGGAAACACCACGAACCTTTGACATATTGCGCGATCTTGCGGCGAACGAGCCACTTTCTCCTACACAATTCAGCCTTTCCGTGCACAACGCCGTGATTGGACTGTGGTCGATCATGCGCGGAGAAACCTGCGAAATGACCGCACTGGCCGCAGCAGGCGACGGTCTGGAGCACGGAATTTTCGAAGCAGTCACGCTATTGGCCGAAGGCAGCAGCGCCGTGCTGGTGGTGGTGACCGAAGAGCAGCCACCACAGGCCTATGCCCAATGGATCGATGATGTGCCCTTCCCCTATGCCGTTGGCCTGCTGCTGACCCAGGGCGATGAGTGGCAGCTGTCTCTGGGTGGCGATGCCCGGACCACCGAGCGAAGCCAATGGCCTCATGCCCTGAATCTGTTGCGTGCCTTGAACACCAACCAATCCGTTTGCCAACATCCCTGGAATGACCGGTTATGGAACTGGCAACGCAACCTCTGAAGAAAGGCCGGGATGCTTATTATTGGCGTCTGCTGGCTACCGGAATCAGTTTTGTCCTCTTCGGCTTGAGCGGGCTGTGTCTGCGCCTGTTCGTTTTTCCGTTGCTGGGTTGCCTGCCAGGGGACAAGGCCAGTCATCAGCGTCGTGCACGACGCACCATCAGCCGTCTGTTCTGGCTGTTTATCCGCATCATGGCGCGCATGGGTGTCCTGACCTATGAGGTACAGGGCGCAGACCGCCTGGGCCGTGCAGGACAGATGATCATCGCCAACCACCCTTCGCTGATCGATGTAGTGTTCCTGATCGGACTGGTGCGCGATGCCAATTGCGTGGTCAAACGCAGCCTGTGGGACAACCCCTGCACACGTGGCCCCGTGCGCTCCACCGGCTACATCAGCAACGACGGCAGCATGGACATGCTCGACGCGGCCGTCGACCGATTGCAGACAGGCCAGACCCTGATCATTTTTCCGGAAGGTACGCGGACCCAGCCGGGCATGGCCCCCGCCTTTCACCGAGGTGCAGCCGCTATCGCGCTGCGAGGCGCCAGCATGATTACCCCGGTCATCATCCAGGTCAGCCCGACCACCCTGACCAAGGCCGAACCCTGGTACCGGATCCCCCAGCGCCGCGTGCATTTCACCCTGCGCGTCGGCGAAGACATCGACCCCAGCAGCTTTGCTGCACTTGGCCCGCCTCCGCTGGCGTCGCGCAAACTCAACGATTACCTGCATGCGTATTTCATCAAGGAGCTCGCCATAGATGAGCGATCTACACCGGGACATTAAGCAACTGATCATCGATGCCCTGGGCCTCGAAGACATCACCCCACACGACATAGGCAACGACCAGATTCTCTTTGGCGAAGGCCTGGGACTGGACTCGGTGGATGCGCTGGAACTGGGGCTGGCAATTCAGAAGCGCTACGGCATCAAGATCGATGCCGATGCAAAAGACACTCGCAATCACTTCACTTGCGTAGACAGCCTTGCGGCCTTCGTCAGCGCCAGACAATCGGCCTGAGGACTGAACATGCAAACCCGCGAAGATATTTTCGAGACCCTGCGTGCATCCATGGTCGAGCTGTTCGAGCTTGAGCCTGAGCGCGTCACCCTTGAAGCGAACCTGTATCAGGACCTGGAAATCGACAGCATCGATGCCGTAGACCTGATCGACCACATCAAACGCAAGACCGGCAAGAAAATCGCCGCAGAAGAGTTCAAGTCGGTAAGAACGGTCAACGATGTCGTCGAAGCCGTCTATCGCATGGCCAACCCGGCGGAATGAAACGGCTGATCGGCCCCGGTCTGCTACTGATCGGTGTGCTCTACCCGCTTGCCGTGTACTGGGGCACGGAGCATTTCGCGCCCTGGCAGTTCGCCCTGTTGCTGGGCAGCTTGTGGCTCATACGCGCACTGACGAGCGAAAGACGGGCAGGCACGCTGGCCATGGCGACAGCAGCGATTGCGTTCTGCCTGTTGCTGGGCTTGCTGGACAGCCCGCTTCTGCTGCGTTGGTATCCGGTGCTCATCAGCCTGTTCATGTTGTGCCTGTTCGGCTCGAGCCTGATGTATGGCATGCCCCTGGTGGAGCGAATGGCACGCCTGAAAGAGCCGGAGTTACCCGAGGTCGCCGTCCGCTATACGCGCCAGGTCACCGCAGCCTGGTGTGTCTTCTTCATGGGCAACGGCCTTGTTACAGCTGCCCTGACCCTGTGGGCCCCGCTGTCCTGGTGGGCACTGTATACCGGCCTGATTTCCTATGGACTCATGGGCCTGCTGTTCGCAGGTGAATTGATAATCCGCCGACGTGTCCGAGGCGGAGCATGAAATGGATCGCATGAACTGGTTAAACCTCGAAAACCTGCTGCTCGAACCTTCCAAGGATCGACTGCTGACACAAGACCCTGCCCTCGATCATGCTCAATTCTGTGAGCAGGCATTACGTCTGGCTGCCGGTTTGCAGGCCCGGAATATCAAGCGACTGGCCGTACACCTCGAGGACGCGGGCGATCTGTCCATTGCGTTGCTCGGTGCCTGGCGCGCTGGTGCAGAAGTCCTGCTGCCCGCCGATCTGCAGGGCCAGACCCGTCAGCGCTGGGCGAAGCATGTGGACATGTGGCTGACCGATCAGGTGGACGATACAAGGCCGCAACAGTTGCAGGACATCGCAGCACTTGCCCCCATGGCACTGGATCTGGACGAATGTCGTCTGAGTCTGTGTACTTCAGGCTCAAGTGGCGAACCCAAACTGATCGAAAAGCGCCTCAGGCAACTGGCCAATGAGGTACAGGCACTGGAACAGCTCTGGGGTAAGGAACTGGGCTCGGCCTGCATCATCGGCAGCGTGGCATCGCAACATATCTATGGTTTGCTGTTCCGAGTGCTGTGGCCTTTGTGCGCGGCTCGCCCGTTCGTCCGCAAACAACTGCCATTCCCGGAAGACCTTCAACGCGCCAGCCGCGAATACCCGGCTTTTGCCTGGGTCGCCAGTCCAGCCCTGCTCAAACGGATGGGCGACAACCTGGACTGGTCCAGCCTGAGCGCCGTACGCCGGGTGTTTTCATCCGGTGGCGCATTACCGGCCGCTGCCGCTCAGAGCCTGCAGCAACGCCTGGGGCAATGGCCCACTGAAATTCTCGGCAGCTCCGAAACAGGCGGGATCGCCTGGCGTCAGGGCGAAAACCTCTGGCAGACGTTCGACGGCGTACAGCTCAGTCAGAATGACGATGGCGCGCTGTGCATTCGCTCGCCTTACATGCCGAGCGATCATGTCGAACAGACTGCCGATGCTGCGCGCATCGATGAAGATGGCCGTTTCGAGCTGCTGGGTCGCCTGGACCGCATCGTCAAGCTTGAAGAGAAACGTATTTCCCTGCCGCTCCTGGAAGAAGCCCTTGCGGGCCATGAATGGATCAACGAAGCACGCCTGGGAGTCATTCAGGAAAGCCGGGCATCGCTGGGTGCCTTGATTGTTTTGAGCCAGAGCGGAATGCATGCGCTGCGCAACCAGGGTCGACGCGCCCTGACCCAGAGCCTTCGCCAGCACCTGAGCCCCCATTGCGAGGCCATTGCCCTGCCGCGGCGCTGGCGCATGTTGCGGCAACTGCCATTCAATGCCCAAGGCAAGCTGCCGCAGGCGCAAATCCAGACGTTGCTTCTGGCTCCGCGCCCCAGGACGCCGGAGTTGCTGAAACAGCAAACCGTCGACGCTGAATTGCATCTGGACCTGCTGGTTCCGCCGGACCTGGCTTACTTCAGCGGTCACTTCCCCAAAACCCCGGTATTGCCCGGCGTGGTGCAGGTCGAATGGGCGATGCATCTGGCACAGCAACTGCTGGATGTACCGCCGGTGTTCGCGGGCATGGAAGTGCTCAAGTTCCAGCAACTGGTTCGCCCGGGCGACCAGATCAAGCTGACCCTGCGCTTCGACAATGAACGCTCCAAGCTGTATTTCGCCTTCACCAACACCGACAACGCCCCCTGCTCCAGCGGCAGAATTCTCTTGAAGGCCAGCCAAGATGCATAACCCCTGCGCCGTTATCCCGGTGTTCGATCATGAGCTGGCTGTACCCGATGTCGTCAAGGCACTGCGGGCAGCCGGTTTGCCGTGCGTTCTGGTCGACGATGCCAGCAGCCCGGGTTGTGCTGCGGTGCTGCAAGCGCTGGCGGAAAACGATCAGGTCTTTCTGGTCAGCCTGCCGGTCAATCAGGGCAAAGGCGGCGCAGTCATGGCCGGGCTACGGGAAGCCTCGCGACTGGGCTTCAGCCACGCGCTGCAAGTCGATGCCGATGGCCAGCATGACCTGAGCGATGTCGCGCTCTTTCTGGAAAACTCGCGCCTCTACCCCGAGTCAATCATCTGCGGCTATCCCGAGTATGACGCCAGCGTTCCGAAAGGCCGGCTGTATGCCCGCTACCTGACCCATGTATGGGTCTGGATCAATAGCCTGTCATTGCAGATTCGCGACTCGATGTGCGGTTTCCGGGTTTATCCATTGCCGCCGGTCCTGAAATTGATCGACTCGGTACACGTCGGCAAACGCATGGACTTCGACCCCGAAATCCTGGTGCGTCTGTCATGGCGCAAACAGCCGATGCGCTGGCTGCCGACTCGCGTTCATTACCCGCAGGACGGGCTGTCGCACTTTCGTCTGTTCCATGACAACGCGCTGATTTCACAAATGCATACCCGGCTGTTCTTCGGCATGCTGGTGCGTCTGCCACTGATCCTGTGGCGGCGGTTGAAACCATGAGTGACAACCCGCAAAAGCAGCACTGGGCTCACCACGAAGAGCGCGGCAGCTTCCTGTTGATGAAGCTCACTGCCTGGGGCGTGCGTGTGCTGGGCCGCCGTGTGCTCAGTCCGGTGCTGTACGGCATCGTGCTGTATTTCTTCCTGTTTGGTCGCCGGGCTCGCCGCAGTATCCGGGAATATCAGCAACGACTGGCGCACTGGAGCGGCAAACCCGAACTGCGCCCCACGCATTGGCGAGTTTTTGGCCAGTTCATGGCCTTTGCCGATGCCTTGCTGGACAAACTCGATGTCTGGAACGGCAAGCTCGGAATCGAACAGATTGAAATCGTCGACCCCGCGCTTCTTCGCGATCAACTGCGGGGCGAGCGTGGGCAGCTACTGGTCGGGGCGCATCTGGGCAACCTTGAAGTCTGCCGGGCGCTGGCCGAGCTGGGCGAAAAGGTCACCATGAATGTGCTGGTGCATACCAAGCACGCCGAACGCTTCAACCGCCTGCTGGGTCAGGCCGGCGCCACCAATCTGCGCCTGATCCAGGTCAGTGAGCTGGACCCGGCAATCATGCTGCAACTGAGCCAGCGTCTGGACGAAGGCGAGTGGCTGGCCATTGCCGGAGATCGAGTCACCCTGCATGGCGGGCGCAACGTGCAGGCTGACTTTCTCGGCCAGCCGGCAAGTTTCCCCCAGGGTCCATGGTTGCTGGCCGGGCTGCTCAAATGTCCGGTCAATCTGTTTTTCTGTCTCAAGGGCCCCAAGGGTTACCGAGTGATTCTCGAGCCCTTCACCGATGCCATTCAATGGCGCCGCAGCGACCGCGCCGAAGTGATTGCCCATTGGGCCAGCCGCTATGCCGAACGTCTTGGGCACTATTGCCTGGAGGCTCCGCAGCAGTGGTTCAATTTCTACCCTTTCTGGAAGTCCGATGACGAATCAAACTCCTGACACGGTCATGTTTGGCGAACGCGCACTGCGTATCGAGGACGTTCTGGCCCTGGCCAATCGCCAGGCCCCAACGGCTCTGCAGAACGACAGTGCCTTTCGGGAACGCATCGCCAAAGGCGCGCAGTTCCTCGATTCCCTGCTGGACAAGGAAGGTGTGATCTATGGCGTCACCACCGGTTACGGTGACTCTTGCGTGGTCGCAGTGCCGTTGCAGCATGTCGAGGCTTTACCCCGTCATCTGTACACCTTCCATGGCTGTGGCCTGGGCAAGCTGCTGGATGAACAGGCCACCCGCGCGGTCCTGGCAGCTCGCCTGCAATCGTTGTGTCACGGGGTTTCCGGTGTGCGCGTCGAACTGCTGGAGCGCCTTCAGGCGTTTATCGAGCACGACGTCTTGCCGCTGATCCCGGAAGAAGGCTCGGTAGGTGCCAGCGGTGACCTGACGCCCCTTTCCTACGTGGCAGCCACTCTGTCCGGTGAGCGTGAAGTCATGTTCCGTGGCGAGCGACGCCAGGCCAGCGATGTGCATCGCGAGCAGGGCTGGGAACCGCTCCAGCTCAGGCCCAAGGAAGCGCTGGCATTGATGAATGGCACCGCCGTCATGACCGGTCTGGCCTGTCTGGCATTCACCCGTGCCGACTACCTGCTGCAACTGGCCACCCGTATCACGGCCCTGAATGTCGTGGCGCTGCAAGGCAACCCGGAGCATTTCGACGAGCGCCTGTTCGCCGCCAAACCTCATCCGGGCCAGACCCTGGTCGCAGCCTGGCTGCGTCAGGATCTGGCCATCGATGCGCCCACCGCGCCGCTGCATC
Organism: Pseudomonas capsici; assembly: GCF_017165765.1. Classification (GTDB taxonomy): domain Bacteria; phylum Pseudomonadota; class Gammaproteobacteria; order Pseudomonadales; family Pseudomonadaceae; genus Aquipseudomonas; species Aquipseudomonas capsici. Next base: position 91,568 of record NZ_JAFGZD010000004.1, on the reverse strand, counting down.
GTCTGCAGGATCGCTACTCGCTGCGTTGCGCCCCCCATGTGCTGGGCGTGCTGGCAGACAGCCTGAACTGGTTGCGTTCGTTCATCGAAATCGAACTCAACAGCGCCAATGACAACCCGATCATCGATGCCGAAGCCGAGCGAGTCCTGCATGGCGGGCACTTCTACGGCGGACATATCGCCTTTGCCATGGACAGCCTGAAAACTCTGGTCGCCAACGTCGCCGACCTGCTGGACCGGCAACTGGCCTTGCTGGTGGACACGCGCTACAACCATGGCCTGCCAAGCAACCTGTCCGGCGCCGGCAGCGAACGCGCCATGCTCAATCACGGCTTCAAGGCCGTGCAGATCGGTGCCAGCGCCTGGACCGCCGAAGCCCTGAAAAACACCATGCCCGCCAGTGTGTTCTCGCGTTCGACCGAATGCCACAACCAGGACAAGGTCAGCATGGGCACGATTGCTGCCCGGGATGCCATCCGCGTACTGGAACTGACCGAGCAGGTCGCTGCCGCCACACTGATCGCCGCCAATCAGGGCGTCTGGCTGCGCAGCCAGGCAGATGACGCACGTCCACTGCCACCGGCACTCGCGGCCATGCACGAACAACTGGCACAGGACTTCCCGCCGGTCATGGAAGATCGTGCCCTGGAAGCCGAACTGCGCCTGTGCCTGAATCGCATCGCCAACCGCCACTGGAGGTTACATGCGCAGTAAGGGCTTCATTCACGTCGATACGGAAGTGTCGGTGCCGTTTTTCGATGTCGACATGATGAACATCGTCTGGCACGGCCATTACGTCAAATACCTGGAAATCGCTCGCTGTGCGTTGCTGGATCATATCGGCCACAACTACACCCACATGCTCGAGTCCGGCTATGGCTGGCCCGTGATAGACCTGCAACTGCGCTACGTGCGTGGCGCCGTGTTCGGCCAGAAACTGATCGTGCGCGCCAGTCTGGTCGAGTGGGAAAACCGCCTGAAGATCAACTACCTGATTACCGACGCCACCACAGGGGAACGCATGACCCGCGCCAGTACGGTTCAGGTCGCCGTGAGCCGGGAGAGCCGCGAGATGCAACTGGTCTCCCCTCAAGTCTTTATCGATGCCGTCCAGAAGGTCCTGCCATGAACCGTGCGCTCCGGGCTTTGTTCCTGCTTGGCCTGATATGCCTGCCGTCACTGGCTCAGGCATTCGATCTGCAGCAATTGAGCGATCAACTGGCCAGGCCAGTGGTGGTGCAGGGTAACTTCGTTCAGGAGAAACACCTGCGCTCCCTGCCCCAGCCTCTGCTCAGCAAAGGCCGGTTCGTCCTGTCCAGAGAGTTCGGTCTGCTCTGGTTGCTGGAAACACCGCTGAAACAGGATTACCGCATCACGCCAGCCGGTATTGCACGTCGCGAAACGCCGGGCAGCGGCCCATGGAAACTCCTGCCGGGCAAGAGCGCAGGGGCCGAACAGAACCGTCTTTTTCTCGCGGTATTGCAAGGCGACAGCAGCGGTCTGCAACGAGACTTCGAGCTGCAACTGAAAGGCGATTCCAAAGCCTGGCACCTCACCCTCATTCCCCGCTCGCTGCTTCTGCAACAGGTCTTCAAGCAGATCAATATTGACGGCGGTGAACTGGTCAACCGTATCGAATTGCTGGAAACCCAGGGCGACAGCACGGTTCTTAAAATGCTCGACAGCAACAGCTCCCAGGCCTTGAGCGACGTGCAGCGCAATGACTTCAGCAACTGAACGCCTGCTGCCGCGCCTGTTCCTGCTGATCCTGGCAGGCGTTCTGGCCCTGGCCGGGTGGCAGTGGCATGACCGCTCACCGCTGTCGGCCAACCTGATGGAGCTGGTCCCCGGCACCGACACCGATGCCTTGGTATTGCGTGCCGAACAACGCATGCAGGAACCGCTCAACCGGGAAATGCTGGTACTGGTCGGACATGCCGACCGACAACAGGCCATTGAGCTGGCGCGTCGGTTGAGCGATCAATGGCAAGCCAGCGGGCTGTTCGAGAAGGTGCAATGGTCACTGCAGGCAGACCTGCCGGCCTTGCGTAATCAGCTGTTGCAAGGTCGATTGGCAATGCTGCCGGATGCAGACCGCAACCTGCTGATCAACGACCCACAGGCCTTCATCGACCAGCGCGTACAAAGCCTGTTCGATCCATTTGCCGGATTCAGTCTGGTGGCGAGTCAGGACGACTGGCTGGGCCTGACCGGACGAATTCAGAACGGGCTGCCGAAACAGGGCTCGGTCCAGCCGGATCTGGCCAGCGGCGCATTGATTGCCGTGGCCGATGACAAAAGCTGGGTATTGCTGCGCTCGCGCACTCGCAGCGATGCATTCGACATGCATCTGCCCACTCAGGTCGCAAACCTGCTGGACGCTGCTCGCGAACAGGCCAGACAGGTCGACGGCCAGTTACTGGCAGCCAGCGGCCTGTTGTATGCCGCCAATGGTCAGAAACAGGCCAGTCGGGAAATTACCTGGGTCGGTGGCGGTGCGACGCTGGGTATTCTGTTGCTGCTGTTGCTGGCTTTTCGTCGCTGGAAAGTACTCCTGGCCTTCGTGCCGGTACTGGTGGGCATGCTGTTCGGTGCCGTGGCCTGCGTCGCCCTTTTTGGCAGCATGCATGTCATGACACTGGTGCTCGGTTCCAGCCTGATCGGCGTAGCCGTGGACTACCCGCTGCACTATCTGTCCAAAAGCTGGAGCCTGAAGCCCTGGCGAAGCTGGCCTGCCTTGCGCCTCACATTACCCGGTCTGAGCCTGAGCCTGATCACCAGCTGTATTGGCTATCTGGCCCTGGCCTGGACGCCATTTCCGGCCTTGACGCAAATCGCCGTGTTCTCGGCAGCCGGTCTGATCGGGGCCTATCTGACTGCGGTTTGCCTGCTGCCTGCGCTGCTCGCCAAGGTCGAAATCCATCCCGCGCAATGGCCTCTGGCTCTGGCCCAGCATCTGCTCGATTGCCGTGAGGCCTTGCTGCAACGCATCAGTACCCCCGCCCTGCTGGCAGTGCTGTTGGCGTTCTGCGCAACAGGCTTGTGGCAACTGACCACTCGAAACGATATCCGCCAGTGGGTTTCCGCGCCCCAGGCACTGACAGACGAAGCCCAGGCCATCGCACGCATCACCGGCTATCAGCCCACCAGCCAGTTCTTCCTGGTTCGTGGCAAGGACGAGCAGCAATTGCTGGAGCGCCAGTCGACACTCACTCAGCGACTGGAACAACTGGTCAATGTCGGCAAGCTGCAGGGCTACATGGCCCTCAATCAACTGGTCGCATCGCCCGCCGACCAGCAAGCCACACGCACTGCGCTGTCCCGACTGGAGCCACTTTGGCAGCCGCTGGTCCAACTGGGTGTGCCGGCCAGCGCATTGCAGACTGAAGTGGCCCGACTGCAAGCGCTGCCCACGCAAGATATCGACCTCGCCCTCGGCGGACCACTCAGCGAACCCTGGCGCACGCTATGGCTCGGCCATGACGATAACGGCGTGGCCGGCATCGTAAGTTTGCGGGGCCTGAACGATCCCGCTCTGCTGAAGACTCAGGCGCAAGGGCTGGAAGGTGTGCAACTGGTGGATCGCCTGGGCGAACTCAACAGCGTATTCGCCGCCACCCAGATCAGCGCCGCCGAACTGAAACTGCTTTCCTGTGTGCTGATCGTCCTGTTGTTGGTCCTGCCGTTCGGCCTCGGCGGAGCCTTGCGGATTGTCGCCCTGCCCTTGCTGGCAGCCTTGTGCAGCCTGGCAAGCCTGGGCTGGCTCGGACAGCCGCTGACCCTGTTCAGCCTGTTCGGCCTGCTGCTGGTGACGGCAATCAGTGTCGATTACGCCATTCTCATGCGCGAACAGATCGGCGGCGCTGCCGTCAGCCTGCTGGGCACCTTGCTGGCCGCCATTACCACCTGGCTTTCATTTGGTCTGCTGGCGATCTCAAGCACCCCGGCCATCAGCAATTTCGGGCTGTCCGTCAGCCTTGGGCTGGCTTTCAGCTTTATCCTTGCGCCCTGGGCCAGTCCGAAAAAGGAGCAGCGCTCGTGATGATCCTGCTGTTCTGGCTGATGGCGTTATTGGCGTTTGCCCTGGCAACACGGGCAGGCCAGCGGCTGGGGCTGATTCCCATCGTCAGCCAGTTGCTGCTGGCAACCTTTGGCCTGCCGCTGCTGATGCTGTTCTGGATAGAGCCGCACTGGCAACTGAGCGGTGCACAACTGGTATCGCCGGTCTGGCTCAAGACCTTGTACGGCCTGGCCTTCGCGATAGTCCTGGGGCATATCCTCAGCGATGTCATCGACGCCCGACTGGACCGCCAGAGCCTGAAAGTCGCAATCCCCAGCTTTCTGGTGCCCTTTGTCGCAGGTTTGGCCTGTGCGTTATGGCTGTTGCCGGATCAATCCTGGCTCGGTTCGCTGGCCATTGGACTGGTGTTCGCCATCACCGCGATCCCGGTGCTCTATCTCTATCTGCAACACATTGGCTACCCGCCCCAGGCGACACGCCGACTGGTGCAAACCGCGATCCTTATCGATCTGGCCTGCTGGAGCCTGTTCGCTCTGGGCCAGGGCAGCCTGAAACCCGCCAGTCTGTTACTGCCGTTGCTGGGAGCCTGCATTCCCTTGCTGTTTCGCCTGCTGGGCCTGCGCCAGCCGTTGCTCTACAGCGTGACGTTCTTTGCAATGCTGGTGGTAGCCGAGCACTACAGACTCAACGCACTGATCTTCGGCATTGGCTATCTGCTGTGCATGTCGCGCCTCGGGCAAACCTGGAGACTGCCGCTGCCTGACGCCCTGTTCAAACGCTTGCAGAACCAGCTGGCGATCCCGCTGCTGCTGACCTTCGGCATCGTGCAAATCGATATCCACAGTGCCATGAGCACCCTGAACGGGTTGCAACTGGCCGCGCTGATCGTCATGCCCATCGCCAGCAAGATGCTGGGAAACTGGATCGGCCTGCGCTGGGCTTCCCCCTCTTTTGCAGGCGCAAGCCGCTGGCGCGAAAGCGTATTGCTGAATATTCGCGGGTTGAGCGAAATCGTCTTTCTCAATCTGCTGCTGCAACAGCAACTCATCGGTCCGGCGCTGTATTTCGCGCTGATGCTGATGAGCCTGCTGGCGACACTCATGCCTGCCCTGACCGGCATGGGTCGCAAACCGTTGCCGTCCTCCCTGAACATCGACCAACCGATAAGGAACTCTTGTGCCCCTCACTGACATGGAAAATCGGCAGGTTGTCGTCATTGGTGCCGGCCCTGCCGGGGCGATTGCTGCAGCGCTGCTCAAACGCAAGGGCCACGATGTTCTGATCATCGAACGCCAGCTGTTTCCACGCTTCTCGATTGGCGAAAGCCTGCTCTCCCATTGCCTGGACTTCGTCGAAGAAGCCGGCATGCTCGAAGCGGTTGAAGCGGCCGGATTCCAGAAGAAGAACGGCGCGGCCTTTGCTGTCGGTGATCAGTACAGCGATTTCGATTTCGGTGACACGTTCAGCAACGGCAAACCCACGACCTTTCAGGTCCAGCGTGGCGAGTTCGACAAGCTGCTGGCCGATCAGGCAGCGCTGCAGGGCGTTGAAATCCGCTATCAGCAGGAAATCATCAACGCCGACTTCAGCGGTCCGCAACCGATCCTGAGCGTTCGTCGCGAAGATGGCAGTCAATACAGCGTACAGGCCCTGTTCGTGCTCGATGCCAGCGGTTATGGCCGGGTCCTGCCGCGTTTGCTGGATCTTGAAGCGCCGTCCGGTTTCCCGGTGCGTCAGGCCGTGTTCACCCACATCGAAGACCATATCGAAAGCCCGCCTTTCGATCGCGAGAAGATCCTGATCAGCATTCATCCCGAACATCGGGACGTCTGGTTCTGGACCATCCCGTTCAGCAATGGCCGCTGCTCCCTGGGTGTGGTGGCGTCGGCTGAGCGTTTCAAGGACAAATCGCAGGATCTGGACGCCTGCCTGCAAGCATTCGTCGATGAAACGCCACAGCTCAAGAAGGTGCTGAAAAATGCCGTCTGGGATACCCCTGCACGCACCATTGGCGGCTATTCGGCCAACGTCAAAACCCTGCATGGCCCGGGCTTCGCACTGCTGGGCAACGCGGCGGAGTTTCTTGACCCGGTGTTCTCGTCCGGCGTGACCATTGCCATGCGCTCGGCAAGCATGGCCGCCAATCTGCTGAGCCGACAATTGCAGGGGGAAAGCGTCAGTTGGGAGACCGAATTCGCCATCCCGCTCAAACGCGGTGTCGATACCTTCCGCGCCTATGTCGAAGGCTGGTATGACAACAGCTTCCAGGACGTCATTTTCTATCCCGACAGCACCCCGGACATACGTCGCATGATCAGCGCAATCCTGGCCGGTTATGCCTGGGATGAGCGCAATCCCTTTGTCAGCGAACCCAAACGCCGGTTACGCATGCTGGCCGAGTTCTGCGCGAGTAACGCCTCATGAACCAGCCATTCCTGAGCGACAGCTATGTCGAAGAAACCCGCTTCGGTTTGTGGTTCCTGCGCAGCCACACCTGGCAGCATCACGTGCTGCGGGTTGCGATCAATGATCTGCGCACTCTGTTCAACGGTCAGCCGCCTGAAGCACCGGTGCTGCTGGATGCCGGCTGCGGGCAAGGCAAATCATTCCAGTACCTGCGCCAGGTCTTTGCGCCCTCACGTCTGCTGGGCGTGGATGCCGACCCGCACAGCCTCGACATGAGCCGCGAGGAGGCCCGCCGCCAGGGTATCGATGTCGAGCTGATCGGCAGTGATTGCGCCGCACTGCAACTGCCGGATGCCAGCGTCGACATGCTGTTCTGTCACCAGACCTTTCACCATCTGGTCGAGCAGGAAAAAGCCATTGCCGAGTTTTATCGCGTGCTGAAACCGGGTGGCTATCTGCTGTTCGCCGAATCCACCGAGGCCTATATCGATACCTGGGTGATTCGCTGGCTGTTTCGCCATCCCATGCATGTCCAGAAAAGCGCAGCGCAGTATCTGGAGATGATTCGTGGCCAGGGCTTCGAGTTTGAAGCAGAGAATGTCTCTTACCCGTATCTGTGGTGGAGCCGTGCAAAGGATTTCGGCTTGCTGGAGCGCCTGAAGCTGCTCAAGCCCAAGCCGTTCGGGCAGCGTGAGGAAACCCTGGTCAATGTCGTGGCCCGCAAGCCCCTGAACGGCGAGACGCCATGATCCGCGCATGGTTTTTCGTACTTCTGCTGCTGGGCGGCTGTGCCAGTCAGGCACCGCTGCCTGCGGCCATGCCGTCGTTGCAGTTACCGATGCAACTGCATATCCAGCGTGAGCAGGCCGATCAGCGCCAGGACTGGCTGCTGATCGTCCAGCATGAAAACGCCGGGTTGCGCTGGTCCTTGATGGACCCGCTGGGCATTCCCCAGGCACGCCAGTTGCTGATTCAGGGCAAGTGGCAGGCCGATGGTCTGCTGCCACCGAACCCGGAGGCTCGCGAACTGTTTGCAGCCCTGCTCTTTGCTCTGACACCGAATGAAAAACTGTCCATCAGTTATCCTGCTGCACAGAGTCAGGATGCGCAGCGCCGTCTCGATGACCGCTGGCGGGTTGACTACCGTTCTGCCAATGTCTTTACGCTGAAGCTCAAGGAAGGGCTGAGTTATGAAATCACCCCCTTGAATCTCGAGACTTCACAATGACTGCCTACCTCAATGCCATGGGGCTGATCTGTGCCCTGGGCAATGGTTCTGAAGAGGTGTCGCGCAAGCTGTTCGCTGCCGACAGTTCGGGGATGATTGCAGAGAACGGCTGGGTGCCCGACCGGGTCTTGCCAGTCGGCGCAATCAAAGATGCCCTGGCTCCCATCCCGGCGTCATTGAGCGCACAGGGCAGTCGCAATAATCGATTGTTGCTGACCGCCGCCCTGCAGATCGAAAGTGATATCCGCCAGGCTATCGAGCGTTATGGCTCCGAGCGTATCGGGGTCATTCTGGGTACCAGCACCTCGGGTATCGACGAAGCCAGCAACAGCATGGCGACCTGGCTGCGCGACCAGAGCTTCCCCGAGCATTACGACTATCAGCAACAAGAGTTGAGCGCACCAGCGACCTTTCTGGCGTCCTGGCTGGAACTGCGCGGCCCGGCCTACGTGATATCCACAGCCTGCACCTCCAGCGCACGCGCCCTGCTCAGCGCACGACGGGCGCTGGACATGGGGCTGTGCGATGCCGTTCTGTGTGGCGGCGTGGACAGCCTCTGCAAACTGACACTCAACGGCTTTTCGGCGCTGGAAGCCATGTCGCAACAGCGCTGCAACCCCTTTTCAGTCAATCGTGACGGTATCAATATCGGCGAGGCGGCAGTCCTGTTCCTCATGACCCGTGAAGCCAGCGGCACACACTCGATTGCCCTGCTGGGCGCTGGTGCCAGTTGTGATGCTCATCATATTTCAGCGCCAGAACCCGGCGGTCGTGGTGCCCGGCAAGCCATGCAGCAGGCACTGGACAATGCACGCCTGGTTGCCGGACAAATCGGTTACCTGAACCTGCACGGCACCGCGACCCAGCACAATGACGCCATGGAAAGCCTGGCCGTACAGGCGATATTTCCCGACGGTGTTTCGTGCTCCTCGACCAAGCCTCTCAGCGGCCATACCCTCGGTGCCGCCGGAGCCCTGGAAGTCGCGTTCTGCTGGCTCACTCTTGCGCCGCAGAACAGTGAACGGGCCTTGCCTCCTCATCTGTGGGACGGCCAGGCCGATCCATTGCTGCCAACCCTGAACTGGGCACTGCCCGGGGCGCAGTTGCCCCCCACTGAATCCCGCTACCTGATGAGCAATTCCTTTGCTTTCGGCGGCAACAACATCAGCCTGATTATCGGAGATGCACCATGATCGACTGGCCGCTCGCCGAGTTGATTCCCCATGCTGCCGACATGATCCTTATCGATCAGGTCCTGAGCTTTGACGAAGAACAGATCCGGACCCGGGTCACCGTACGCCCCGATTGCTTGTTCAGCCAGGCGGACGGCAGCCTGCCTGCCTGGATCGGCGTAGAACTGATGGCCCAGAGCGTGGCGGCCTATGCCGGTTGCCAGGCTCGTCTCAAGGGCGAGCCCATACAGTTGGGCTTCCTGCTCGGCAGCCGAAAATTCGAATGCAACGTCGGGCATTTTCCGGCAGGCAGCGAACTGACGATCCAGGCCACACGTTCATTGCAGGACGACAGCGGCATGGGTGTCTTTGAATGCAACCTGACCGGCACGGACATCCAGGCCTTTGCACGCCTCAGTGTCTATTGCCCACCCAACGCCGATCAATACCTGACCGAAGGAGCTCTGGCATGACTGAATCGATACTGGTCACCGGCTCCAGCCGTGGCATTGGCCGCGCCATTGCGTTGCGTCTGGCCCAGGCCGGATACGATCTGGTCCTGCATTGCCGCAGTGGCCGCAGTGAAGCAGAAGCCGTTCAGGCAGAAATCGTCGCGCTGGGACGTCAGGCCCGCGTGCTGCAATTCGATGTGAGCGATCGTGCCACCTGCAAGAAGATTCTCGAAGAAGATGTTGAAACCCATGGCCCCTATTACGGCGTCGTGCTCAACGCCGGTCTGACGCGCGATGGTGCTTTTCCGGCTCTCAGCGAAGACGACTGGGATCAAGTGCTGCGCACCAACCTCGATGGTTTCTACAACGTGCTGCATCCGGTCATGATGCCGATGATTCGCCGACGTGCGGCAGGCCGGATCGTGTGCATCACGTCGGTGTCCGGCCTGATCGGTAATCGCGGGCAGGTCAATTACAGCGCTTCCAAGGCGGGGCTCATCGGTGCAGCCAAAGCCCTGGCTATCGAACTGGGCAAACGCAAGATCACCGTCAACTGCGTTGCACCGGGTCTGATCGATACGGCAATGCTGGACGAAAACGTGCCGGTGGACGAGTTGATGAAAATGATCCCGGCGCAGCGTATGGGCACACCGCAAGAGGTGGCCGGCGCGGTGAACTTCCTGATGTCTGCAGAGGCTGCGTATATCACTCGTCAGGTCCTGGCCGTCAACGGAGGCCTGTGCTGATGAAGCGTGTAGTCGTTACCGGCATGGCCGGCATTACTTCACTGGGCAGCGACTGGGCCAGCATCGAAGCCAACTTCACCGCCAACCGCAGCGGCATCCGGCGCATGGACGAGTGGGACCGTTTCCCCGAACTCAACACACGACTGGCCGGGCCTGTCGATGATTTCGCAGTACCCGAACACTGGACCCGCAAGCAGTTGCGCAGCATGGGCCGGGTATCGCGCATGGCGGTGGGTGCATCGGAAAAAGCCCTGATCGATGCAGGACTGCTCAATGACCCGATGATTCGCGACGGGCGCATGGGCACTGCATGCGGCTCCTCCACCGGCAGCACCGACGACATAAAAGCGTTCGGGAACATGCTGCTCAACTCCGTTGCAGAAGGCCTGAACGCCAACTCCTATGTGCGGATGATGCCTCACACCACGGCAGCCAACATCAGCATCTTCTTCGGTCTGACCGGACGCCTGATCCCGACCTCCAGCGCCTGCACCAGTGGCAGCCAGGGCATCGGCTACGCCTATGAAGCGATCAAGTTCGGGCGCCTCCCACTGATGCTGGCAGGCGGTGCGGAAGAGCTGTGCCCTACCGAAGCCATGGTTTTCGATGCGCTGTACGCCACCAGCCTGAAAAACGACGCGCCACACACCAGCCCAAGGCCTTACGACAGCGGTCGCGATGGCCTGGTGATTGGTGAAGGTGCCGGCATGCTGGTGCTCGAAGAGCTTGAGCATGCGCTGGCCCGGGGTGCGCATATCTATGCGGAGATCGTCGGTTTCGGCAGTAACGCCGATGGCGCCCACAGCACCCGCCCGGAGCAGATCACCATGCGCCGTGCCATGGAGCTGGCTCTGGAAGATGCGGGCCTGCCGCCAGAGGCTGTCGGTTACGTCAACGGACATGGCACGGCCACCGAACAGGGCGATATCGCCGAAACCCTGGCGACCAGCAGTCTCTTTGGCCCGCGCATGCCGATCAGCTCGCAGAAGAGCTTTTTCGGTCACACGCTCGGTGCCTGTGGCGCTCTGGAGTCATGGTTCAGTATCGAAATGCTCAATCGCGACCGTTACATCCACACCCTCAACCTCGACAACATCGACCCGCAATGCGGCGAACTGGATTACCTGATCGGCGAACCCCGGCAGATGAGCCATGAGTATGTGATGAACAACAACTTTGCGTTTGGCGGGGTCAACACTTCGCTGATTTTCCGCCGCTGGCGCTGAATAGATCGACCTACGGAGTAAAGGGAATGAATCTGATCCACCGCATCGTCGCCTTGATGGCTTTGGCCTTGTTGATTACAGGCTGTACCAGCAAGCCGGTGTACAACGCCAAGGAAAACTTCTCCAGCGAGATGGGTTTCAGCAACGAGCAGATGAGTCGCGCCATCGTCACTGCGCTCAATGACCGCCAATGGACCGTGCAATCGATCAAACCGGGCATGATCAAGGCCGCCATCACCGTCCGTGGCCGTCATCACGCCGAGATCGATATTCCGTACACCCCGACCTCGTTTGAAATCGACTACCGCAGCAGTACCGGCCTGGACTACAAGGACGGCCAGATCCACCGTAACTACAACCGCTGGATCAACCTGCTGCGTGAAAGAATCCTCAAGGAGCTGTCGATCAATCCAGGTATCCAGGACTTCAATGCGGGGCATCGTCAGTGACGACGTGATGATCTGGCGCAGGATGAACGCCAATCCTTGCGAGAGGGGGCTTGCCCGCGACGGGGCAAGACGCTATCTACCGGCCAGTCACCAGTTCAAAGAACGCCTTGGCCATCGGTGACTGTTCATCCTTTCTCTGTACCAGCCATACCGCGCTGGTGGCCGCAGGGTCCAGCAAGGTTCTATAGACCACGCCCTCGATGCGCATTCGCCGGTAGGACGCAGGCAGAACCGTTACACCCAGACCGGCTGCCACCAGCCCGATGATGGTCATGACCTCAACGGCCTCCTGAGTAATCAGCGGACTGAAACCGGCATCTCGCGCTAGCCCCAGTATCTGAGCGTACAAACCGCTGCCATAAGTGCGTGGGAAAAACACGAAGGGCTCGGCGGCCAGCGCAGACATATAGAGTCCCTGCTCACTGCCCGCCGCCAAAGGATGGTCGGAGCGCAGAATCACCACCAGCGGTTCGCGCAGTAGCTCGAAAGACACCAGGGAATCCGGCAAAGCCAGCGGGCGCATGATGCCGACCTGTATTGATTTGTCTTCCAGTTGCTCGGAGACATCCTTGCTGGTCATTTCCTTCAGTGCCAGGTGCACGTCCGGGTAAGTCTGGCGAAAGGCAAAAATGGCTTTCGGGATACCGGAGGTGAAGGGAGCCGAGGCCGTGAAACCGACCTTCAACTCGCCAAGTTCGCCCAGTTGTGCACGCCGTGCCACATCGGCAGCCTTGTCGACTTGCGCCAATACACCCCGGGCCTCTTCGAGAAACAGTCGCCCGGCTTCGCTCAATTGCACCCTGCGATTGGTGCGGTCGAACAGACGAACGCCAAGCTCCTGCTCCAGCATCTGGATCTGCTGGCTCAGTGGCGGCTGGGAAATACCCAGCATTTGAGCGGCACGACCAAAATGCAGCTCTTCGGCAACCGCGATGAAGTAACGCAGATGGCGCAATTCCATGCGGCCTCCAATCAAGTCGTTTTACATATCAAACAGGTCGAACAATATATTGGATTGAATCATTTGCGCGCTATATGCTTTTTTCATCACTTGCCTGCCGCGCTCCGAGGTCCATCGTGAACCCTGCCGTTGCCCCGCTTTCCACAGAACCACAGCCCGTAGTTGCCGCAGGCGAAAGCTATATCGAAAAGAACACACCCGCGTTCACGAAAACGGTGCTGGCACTGTTCGCCGGAGGATTCGCGACCTTCGCCCTGCTGTATTGCGTACAGCCGATGATGCCGCTGCTGTCTCAAGAGTTCTCGATCAATGCGGCACAAAGCAGCCTGATCCTGTCGGTTGCAACGGCAATGCTCGCCATTGGCCTGTTGGTTACCGGGCCGATTTCCGACCGGCTGGGTCGCAAGCCGGTGATGGTGCTGGCCTTGTTCTGCGCGGCGATATCCACCATTGCCAGTGCCCTGATGCCCACCTGGGAAGGCGTTCTGGTAACACGCGCACTGGTCGGCCTGTCCCTCAGCGGGCTGGCGGCAGTGGCGATGACCTACCTCAGCGAAGAAATTCATCCGCTGCACCTGGGTCTGGCCATGGGGCTGTATATCGGCGGCAGCGCCGTCGGCGGCATGAGCGGACGGCTGATCACCGGCGTGATGATCGACTATGTAAGCTGGCATACCGCAATGCTTTGCGTCGGAGGCCTCGCACTGGTGGCTGCGGCAGTTTTCTGGAGAATCCTTCCCGAATCCCGCAACTTCCAGCCCCGTTCACTGCATCCACGCAGCCTGCTGGACGGCTTCGTCCTGCAGTTTCGCGATGCAGGCCTGCCTCTGCTGTTTCTGCTCGCCTTTCTGCTGATGGGCGCATTCGTCACCCTGTTCAACTACATCGGCTATCGCCTGCTGACCGCGCCTTACAACCTGAGCCAGGCGGTGGTGGGCGTGTTCTCGATCGTTTACCTGTCGGGCATCTACAGCTCCGCACAGATCGGCGCACTGGGCGACAGGCTGGGACGACGCAAAGTGCTGTGGGCGGTGATCGTCATGATGCTGATCGGCCTGGCCATGACCCTGTTCACTCCGCTGCTGGTCGTCATTGTCGGCGTCTTGATCTTCACCTTCGGCTTCTTCGGCGCCCACTCCCTCGCCAGTAGCTGGGTCGGACGCCGCGCCGTCAAAGCCAGAGGCCAGGCCACTTCGCTGTATCTGTTCTGCTACTACGCAGGCTCAAGCGTGGCCGGAACCGGCGGTGGAGTATTCTGGCATTACGCAGGCTGGAACGGCATCGGCCTGTTTGTCGGCGCACTGCTGCTGATCGCCCTGGCCGTGGCCTTGCGGTTGTCGAAGCTGCAGCCATTGGGGGCAAAGGTTTAGTCACAACCCGGAAGCTGGCAGACAGGGCAAGCCAAGGTACACTGACGCATCCGCCAGACTTGGTAAAGGAAACCGGCATGCGCCTCGACCATCTCCACCTACAGAATTTTCGTTGCTACGAAGATGCCCATTTTGACTTCCAGCCGGGGTTTAACCTTGTGGTCGGAGTCAATGGGAGTGGGAAGACGTCGTTGTTGCAGGGGGTGGCTGTGTCGCTCGTACCGTTTGGCAACGCGATGGGATGCGAAGAAACTAATTTACCTGCCGAAGATGTGCGCTTCGCTATTGATAAGCACGAAGGGCGAAGCCGGTTTGAACGTAAACTTCCTGTTTTCATAAAAGCCGAAGGGGACATCTTTGGCCTTGCGGACTGGGGAACGATAAAGCTGGCTGATATCTGGGAAGCAGGTATCGATCCATCATTCCTGACGCATATGGAAGAAGTGCATTCCAGGTGGAATGCGGGTGAAGATCTCAATCTACCGGTACTGGTTTTTTATCGCGCCAATCGCCGGTGGAAAAGCGCTAACGTATCGGCAGAGTTTTCGGCACAACAGAAAATATCCCGTTTCGATGGTTACCTGAACTGGTTTGATGCCGTAGCTGACTTGCGCGACTTTGAAAGCTGGTTGATCGCCAGGACACTTGAACGTCTTCAGGACCGGCTGGACTCGAAATCCGACAGCGAGCCTGATGATGAACTCAAGTGGGTGAACCAGGCCATACAGCTCGCAATCCCTGATGCGCTTGACCTCAGGTATGACTTGAGACTCCAAAGTCTGGTGGTAGATATGGGACTTGGAAAGACCGTCCCGTTCAACGATCTGAGTGATGGGCAACGCAGTCTGATTGCCCTGATAGCCGATATTGCGCGCCGCATGTGCATCCTCAACCCCCACATGGGTAAAGATGTTCTGAGCAATACAAATGGCATCGTGATTATCGACGAACTGGATATTCATCTTCATCCGGCCTGGCAACGAAATATTGCTCCGACGCTCAAGAAAGCCTTCCCGAAAGTGCAATTCATCGCCACTAGCCACTCACCTCAAGTTATTGGCAGTCTGCAACCAGAAGAAGTGATCCTGCTACATAACGGCGACAGTTCTCATCCAAGAGCAACCTACGGGCTGGACTCCAGCAGCATCCTGGCAGAGGTCATGGGCGTAGAGCAGCGCCTGCCTGAGATCGAGGAACTGCTCAACGAGATGTTTACCTCTCTGGAAAACAATGAGCTCGAAAAGGCCAGGCAACAACTCAAGGCGTTGAAGAAAAAGGCACCCGATCTACCCGAGTATGCCGGTGCTGAAGCGTTGCTCAGGCGCAAGGAGATCATTGGTCGATGAAGCGCGTAGTCAAAGGAACTGAACCTGCTTCGTTTACTCAATGGAAAGCCAGCGCAAACGAGGATTGGACACCGACTTACCCTACCCTGCAAAACCCGCAAAAACGGGACTTGCATAATAGTTTGCTGAAAGAACAAAACTTCTTTTGCTGTTACTGCGGCAGAGAGATAAACCTAGATAGCAGCCACATCGAACACTTCAGGCCACAAGAGGATTACGACACTCTGGCCCTGGAGTATGAAAATCTCCATGCATCCTGCCTGCGAGAAACCAAGCCGGGAAATCCGCTGCACTGCGGCCATCACAAGAGCAACTGGTTCGATGAAAAGCTGCACATCTCACCAACCGATCACAACTGTGAGCAACGTTTTCGTTATCTGCTGACAGGCGTCATCCAGAAAGCGCAAGACACAGATGCAGCCGCAGCAATGATGATCGAGAAACTGGCCCTTGATATCGCCTACCTGAATCAAAGACGTCAATTAGCCATACGAAAAGTCTTCGATGATCAGTTCATAGCCGACGTCAGCGACAAGGAACTGCAAGACATCGTGAACGGGCTACGCTCGGCAACTCATGATAAACAGATAGCTTTTGATCATGTGGTTGCACGTTATGCCGAACAATTGCTGCTGTAATAACGAACCGCATGCCTGCAAATAAAAACGCCCGGCAAAAGCCGGGCGTTTTCATGACCGCAATAACGAATTACCGGTGATACTGCGCCGACAACTCATGCACCGCTTCGATAAAGGCACCCGCATTGGCCGGGTCGACTTCAGGGGTGATGCCGTGGCCGAGGTTGAAGACGTGGCCGGTGCCGCTGCCGTAGCTGGCGAGGATGCGTGCAACTTCCTGACGGATGGCTTCCGGGCGAGCATAGAGAACGGTCGGGTCCATGTTGCCTTGCAGCGCAACCTTGTTGCCGACACGCTGACGGGCTTGGCCCAGATCGCAGGTCCAGTCCAGGCCCAGTGCATCGGCACCGGCATCGGCAATGCTTTCCAGCCACAGGCCGCCGCCTTTGGTGAACAGGATGACCGGCACTTTGCGGCCATCATGCTCGCGAATCAGGCCACTGACGATCTTGCGCATGTAGGCCAGCGAGAATTCCTGATAAGCCGCAGCAGACAGGCTGCCGCCCCAGCTATCGAAAATCTGCACAGCCTGAGCACCGGCCAGGATCTGGCCATTGAGGTACGAGGTGACCGACTGCGCCAGTTTGTCGAGCAGCAGGTGCATGGCTTGCGGGTTTTCGTAGAGCATGGCCTTGGACTTGCGGAAGTCTTTCGACGAACCGCCTTCGACCATATAAGTGGCCAGCGTCCATGGACTGCCGGAGAAGCCGATCAGCGGAACACGGCCATTGAGCTCGCGGCGGATGGTGCTGACCGCATTCATCACATAGCCCAGGTCTTGCTGCGCATCGGGAATCGGCAGGGCTTCGATGTCGGCCAGGGTGCTGACGGTTTTCTTGAAGCGCGGACCTTCGCCCGTCTCGAAATACAGGCCAAGGCCCATCGCATCGGGAACGGTCAGAATATCGGAGAACAGGATCGCGGCATCCAGCGGATAACGATCCAGAGGCTGCAGCGTGACTTCGCAAGCGAACTCGGCGTTCTTGCACAGACTCATGAAATCGCCCGCCTTGGCGCGGCTGGCGCGGTATTCAGGCAAGTAGCGACCGGCCTGACGCATCATCCAGACAGGCGTGACGTCTACGGGTTGCTTGAGCAGGGCACGAAGGAAACGGTCGTTCTTCAGGGCAGTCATGTCGGCATCCGCAAAAAAAGTGCGGGCATTTTCTCAGAGCTCGACACAAAAGGCACGGCAAGAGCGGTTTCTTTTCTCTATCGGGGCGATTGGTCGCACCGGGCAGTTGTAAGCGACAAGCCTCAAGCGGCAAGCTAGAAGCAGAAAAGCCTGCCTTGCTCACCGCTTGTAGCTTGTAGCTTACAACTTGAAGCTGGCGTCCTTAGACGCCCAGATAATCCAGAATCCCTTCTGCCGCGTTGCGGCCTTCGAAGATTGCAGTGACTACCAGGTCGGAGCCGCGCACCATGTCGCCGCCCGCGAAGATTTTCGGGTTGCTGGTCTGGTGCTTGAATTGCGCCTGCTCCGGAGCGATGACACGGCCCTGACTGTCGGTGTTGATGCCGAACTGCTCGAACCATGGTGCCGGGCTTGGACGGAAACCGAACGCGATGACCACGGCGTCAGCCGGGATGATTTCCTCGGAACCCGGAATCGGCTCTGGGCTGCGGCGACCGCGGGCGTCAGGCTCGCCAAGGCGAGTCTCGACCACTTTCACACCTTCAACCTTGCCTTCACCGACAATGGCGATTGGCTGGCGGTTGTAGAGGAACTTCACGCCTTCTTCCTTGGCGTTCTTCACTTCCTTGCGCGAGCCCGGCATGTTTTCTTCGTCGCGGCGATAGGCGCAGGTCACCGATTTGGCACCCTGGCGGATCGAGGTACGGTTGCAGTCCATCGCGGTGTCACCACCGCCCAGCACTACGACCTTCTTGCCTTTCATGTCGACAAAATCTTCCGGCGACTTCTCGAAGCCCAGATTGCGGTTGACGTTGGCGATCAGGAAGTCGAGCGCATCGTGTACGCCCGGCAGCTCTTCACCGGCAAAACCGCCTTTCATGTAGGTGTAGGTGCCCATGCCCATGAACACGGCATCGAACTCTTCCAGCAGTTGATCGACGGTGACGTCCTTGCCGACTTCGGTATTGAGGCGGAACTCGATACCCATGCCGGTGAATACTTCACGGCGATTGCTCAACACGCTTTTCTCAAGCTTGAACTCGGGAATGCCGAAGGTCAGCAGACCACCGATTTCCGGGTTCTTGTCGAAGACCACCGGCGTCACGCCACCGCGCACCAGCACGTCGGCACAGCCCAGGCCCGCCGGACCTGCACCAATGATCGCGACACGTTTGCCGGTCGGCACAACGCGAGACATGTCCGGACGCCAGCCCATGGCGAATGCGGTGTCGGTGATGTACTTCTCGACCGAGCCGATGGTGACGGCACCAAAACCGTCATTGAGGGTGCAGGCACCTTCACACAGACGATCCTGAGGGCATACGCGACCGCAGACTTCCGGCAGGGTATTGGTCTGATGCGACAGCTCGGCGGCCGCCAGGATATTGCCTTCGGAGACCAGCTTCAGCCAGTTGGGGATGAAGTTGTGGACCGGGCATTTCCATTCGCAATACGGGTTGCCGCAACCCAGGCAACGGTGGGCCTGATCGGCCGACTGCTGGGGTTTGAAGGGCTCGTAGATTTCCACGAACTCTTTCTTGCGCTGGCGCAGCAGCTTCTTCTTCGGATCTTTACGTCCGACCTCGATGAACTGGAAGTCGTTACTGAGACGTTCAGCCATTTGTAGCCTCTTCGCGGCAGCTTCAAGCGACAAGCTTCAAGCTGCAAGAAATCAAATTCTGTTCAATTCACAGGGCTGCAAGCTTGTAGCTTCAAGCTTGCAGCTTGTGGCTGTCTTATTGCGGATTCGCCCGGGTGCTGGAGAGCAGCGACTTCAGGTTGGCAGCTTTGGGCTTGACCAGCCAGAAACGGCGCAGGTAGTCGTCCAGGTTTTCGGCCAGGTTACGACCCCACTCACTGCCGGTTTCCTCGACATACTCGTTCAGCACGCTTTGCAGGTGAGTACGATAGGCTTCCATCGACTCGCCGCTGATGCGCTGAATCTCGACCAGCTCATGGTTGACCTGGTCAACGAAGGTGTTGTCCTGGTCGAGCACGTAAGCGAAACCGCCCGTCATCCCGGAACCGAAGTTGTAGCCGGTCTTGCCCAGTACGCAGACGAAACCGCCAGTCATGTATTCGCAGCAGTGGTCGCCAGTACCTTCCACGACAGCATGAGCCCCCGAGTTACGCACTGCGAAGCGCTCGCCCGCCGTACCGGAAGCGAACAGCTTGCCGCCCGTCGCACCGTACAGGCAGGTGTTGCCGACGATGGCGCTTTCGTTGGTCTTGAACGGGCTGCCTTTGGGCGGAACGATGACCAGCTTGCCAGCAGTCATGCCTTTGCCGACGTAGTCGTTGGCATCGCCTTCCAGATACATGTTCAGGCCACCGGCGTTCCACACACCAAAGCTCTGACCGGCAGTGCCTTTGAAGCGGAAAGTGATCGGCGCCTTGTTCATGCCCTGGTTACCGTGCAGCCTGGCGATTTCACCGGAGATCCGCGCGCCGATGGAACGGTCGCAGTTGCAGATATCCAGCTCGAACTCGCCGCCACTCAAGGATTCGATGGCAGGTTTGGCCATCTCCACCATTTTCTCGGCCAGCAGGCCCTTGTCGAACGGCGGGTTACGGTCCACCAGACTGAACTGCGGCTTGTCGGCAGGCACGTGGTCGCTGCCCAGCAGAGGCGTGAGGTCCAGGTGCTGCTGCTTGTCGGTTTCGCCCGGCAGGATATCCAGCAGGTCGGTACGGCCGATCAGCTCTTCCAGTGAGCGAACGCCCAGCTTGGCCAGCCACTCGCGGGTTTCTTCAGCCACGTAGGTGAAGAAGTTGATCACCATATCGACGGTGCCGATGTAGTGATCCTTGCGCAGTTTGTCGTTCTGGGTCGCTACGCCGGTGGCGCAGTTGTTCAGATGGCAGATACGCAGGTATTTGCAGCCCAGCGCAATCATCGGCGCCGTACCGAAGCCGAAGCTTTCGGCACCGAGAATGGCCGCCTTGATCACGTCCAGACCGGTTTTCAGACCACCGTCGGTCTGTACCCGGACCTTGCCGCGCAGGTCGTTGCCGCGCAGGGTCTGGTGAGTCTCGGCCAGACCAAGCTCCCACGGCGCACCGGCGTACTTGATCGACGTCAGAGGCGAAGCGCCTGTGCCGCCGTCGTAACCGGAAATGGTAATCAGGTCGGCATAAGCCTTGGCGACACCCGCAGCGATGGTGCCAACGCCTGCTTCTGCTACCAGCTTGACCGATACCAGTGCCGACGGGTTGACCTGTTTCAGGTCGAAAATCAGCTGCGACAAGTCCTCGATGGAGTAGATGTCGTGGTGCGGCGGAGGCGAAATCAGGGTCACGCCCGGTACGGCATAGCGCAGCTTGGCGATCAGACCGTTGACCTTGCCGCCTGGCAGTTGCCCGCCTTCACCCGGCTTGGCGCCTTGTGCGACCTTGATCTGCAACACATCGGCATTGACCAGATACTCAGGCGTCACGCCAAAACGGCCAGTGGCGATCTGTTTGATCTTGGAGCTGCGGATGGTGCCGTAGCGCGATGGATCTTCGCCGCCCTCACCGGAGTTGGAACGGGCCCCCAAACGGTTCATCGCTTCGGCCAGTGCTTCGTGAGCCTCCGGCGACAGCGCACCGAGGGAAATCCCGGCGGAGTCGAAACGCTTGAGGATATCGCTCAGCGGCTCGACTTCGTCGATGCTCAGCGGCTGGTCGAGGGTCTTGACCTGGAACAGGTCGCGAATCATCGACACCGGACGCTTGTCCACCAGCGAGGTGTATTCCTTGAACTTGCTGTAGTCGCCCTGCTGCACGGCGGCTTGCAGGGTGTTGACCACGTCCGGGTTGTAGGCGTGGTATTCGCCACCGAACACGAACTTGAGCAGACCCCCTTGCTGAATCGGCTTGCGCGGACTCCAGGCTTCGGCTGCCAGAGCCTTCTGCTCGGCTTCGATATCGACGAAACGGGCACCTTTCAGGCGGCTCGGTACACCACGGAAGCTGAGGTCGCAGACTTCCTCGGACAGGCCGATGGCCTCGAACAGTTGCGCACCACGATAGGACGCAACGGTGGAGATCCCCATCTTCGACAGAATCTTGAGCAGGCCCTTGGTGATGCCTTTGCGGTAGTTCTTGAAAACTTCGTAAAGATCGCCCAGCACTTCACCGGTACGGATCAGATCGCCCAGCACTTCGTAGGCCAGGAACGGATAGACCGCCGAAGCACCGAAGCCGATCAGCACGGCAAAATGATGCGGGTCACGGGCCGTCGCGGTTTCAACCAGGATGTTGCTGTCGCAACGCAGCCCTTTTTCGGTCAGACGGTGGTGAACCGCGCCAACCGCCAGGGAGGCGTGAGCAGGCAGTTTGCCCGGAGCGATATGACGGTCGCTCAGCACCAGCAGGGTGCGGCCGGCACGGACGGCTTCTTCGGCCTGATCGGCAATGTTGCGAATCGCCGCTTCCAGACCGACGCTTTCGTCGTAGTTCAGGTCGATGATATGACGCTCGAAACCCGGACGCTCCAGGTTCATCAGCGAACGCCACTTGGCCGGGGAAATGACCGGCGAGCTGAGAATCACACGCGAGGCATGCTCGGGCGACTCCTGGAAAATGTTGCGCTCGGCACCGAGGCAGATTTCCAGCGACATGACGATGGCTTCACGCAGCGGGTCGATCGGCGGGTTGGTCACCTGCGCGAACTGCTGACGGAAGTAGTCGAACGGCGAGCGCACGCGACGCGACAGCACAGCCATCGGCGTGTCGTCGCCCATGGAACCGACCGCTTCCTGGCCCTGCTCTCCCAGCGGACGCAACACCTGATCACGCTCTTCGAACGTGACCTGATACATCTTCATGTATTGCTTGAGCTGGTCACTGTTATAGAAAGCCGAACCGTGGTCGTTGTCTTCCATGGTCGCCTGAATGCGCAGAGCATTCTTGCGCAGCCATTGCTTGTAAGGGTGGCGCGACTTCAAGCGGTTGTCGATGGCATCGGTGTCGAGGATCTGACCGGTTTCGGTATCCACCGCAAAGATCTGGCCAGGTCCGACACGGCCCTTGGCAATGACATCGTCGGGCTTGTAGTCCCAGACGCCGATTTCCGACGCCAGGGTGATGTAGCCGTTCTTGGTGGTGACCCAGCGAGCCGGGCGCAGACCGTTACGGTCGAGCAGACAGACCGCATGGCGACCTTCGGTCATCACGATACCGGCCGGACCATCCCACGGCTCCATGTGCATGGAGTTGTACTCATAGAACGCCCGCAGATCGGGGTCCATGGTTTCGACGTTCTGCCACGCTGGCGGAATGATCATCCGCACACCACGGAACAGGTCGATGCCGCCGGTGACCATCAGCTCGAGCATGTTGTCCATGCTCGACGAGTCGGACCCCACACGGTTGACCAGCGGGCCGAGCTTTTCCAGATCCATCAGGTCGTTGGTGAACTTGGTACGACGTGCCTGTGCCCAGTTACGGTTACCGGTGATGGTGTTGATCTCGCCGTTGTGGGCGAGGAAGCGGAACGGCTGGGCCAGCGGCCATTTCGGCAGGGTGTTGGTCGAGAAACGCTGGTGGAACACGCAGATCGCGGTTTGCAGGCGCTCGTCGCTCAGGTCGGGGAAGAATGCCGTCAGGTCGCGCGGCATCATCAGACCTTTGTAGATGATGGTCTTGTGCGAAAAGCTGCAGACGTAGTGGTCGGCATCGGCGGCGTTGGATACCGACGAACGGCGACGGGCACTGAACAGCTTGATGGCGAATTCCTGATCGCTCAGGCCTTCGGCACCGATGAATACCTGCTCGATCTTCGGCAGACGCTCAAGAGCCAGACGGCCCAGAACGCTGGTATCGACCGGCACCTGACGCCAGCCGACCAGAGTCAGGCCTTCGGCGAGGATTTCGCGATTCATGTTCTCGCGAGCGATATCGGCCTTGGCGTCATCCTGGTTGAGGAAAACCATGCCCACGGCATATTGGCGGGGCAGATCGACACCAAAGTGATCCTTGGCGACCGCACGCAGGAAGGCATCGGGCTTCTGAATCAACAGACCACAACCGTCACCGGTCTTGCCGTCGGCGTTGATACCGCCACGGTGGGTCATGCAGGTCAGGGCTTGAATAGCCGTCTGCAACAGGTGATGACTGGGCTCGCCCTGCATATGAGCGATCAGGCCGAAGCCGCAGTTATCCTTGAATTCATCTGGTTGGTATAGACCGGCTTTCATAGACACTTTCTCACCAGGCTGCCTCTATGCGAGGCAAATCTCTTTTCAATTCAATCAATTACCTGTCACGCCGAACGTACGCCGGCTTCGGAGAGGCAAAACGGAGGTCATTGTACACAGCGACACAAAGGCCCACAAATTTAACGGCGAAAAGCCGAAAACCAATGTCGCATTTATGAAGGTTTTATAGTTGAGCACTGTGCTAGTCAAAGTATTTTTCAATATTCTGACCGAAGCGACTGAAACGACAGGGCGTTTGTAACGCAGACACCGCAAGGCGTGCCGCCAGAAGCGGCACGTCAGGGCAGGTGAAATCAGGTTTGCCGGGTGAGCGGCCTGGATAAGGCCGCTGCGACTTCAGCGAGTGGCGCCGAGCTCTTGTTGGATGCTGGCGACAGTACGGGGCCAAGGTTTACCAGCCTGAACCTTTGCTGGCAAGACTTTGATGGCTGCAAGGGCAGCAGCGCGGTCCGAAAAATTACCGTATGTCACGACATACAGGGGCTTGCCCTGCAATGTTTTCTTGAAATAACGGTACTCGCCGCCCTGCTCGGCCACATAGGCCTGGGCCGTCGCTTCCGAGCTGGTGCCCAGGATCTGCACCACATAATGCCCAGGCGCCTGACCGCTGTACCAGTTGCCACCGGCAGCCGGTTTGGCAGCGGCAGCGGCCGGTTTTTCAGCAGGTTTGGCGGCTGGAGCTGCAGCAGGGGCCGGCTTGGCCGTGGCGACCTGGGTCGGAGCTGGCGCAGGCTTGGCGGCCGGAGCTGGCGGAACCACCGGCGTTGCCGCCGCAGGAGCCGGAATGGAAGAGCGAGGCACGGCACCGGCCTGCGCACCCGCAGGTGGCGCGGTGGTGGTTACCGTGGCCGGCTGGGCTGGCGAGCCCATTGGCACTGCATCCTCGTCGCTGTCGCCAGCACCTGCCGCTTCGGCCAGAGGGCCGCGCATCACAGGTTGCGAGTTACCCACCAGCGGCAGAGGCATCGGCTGCGAGTTACCCGCAAACTCGATGGCCGGACCACCATTATTGGATTGCTGGTTCGCAGGCGTGCCCTGACCCAACGGCAACTGGGCCTGGGCCGGAGCATTGGCTGGCGCGGCGCTCTTGTCGCCACGGCCAGGGATCAGCACTGCGGCTGCCACTGCGACCACGACAACTGCGCCAAGGGCCAGTACGTGTTTTTTCGGCATGTTGAACCCCACACTTGGGCGCTTGACCGCGGAACGACTCGCGATCATCGCCTCGATCATTGAATCGCGGGCAACCTGGTTGATATTCCCAGGCCAGCCATCGGACTGTTCATGGATATCGGTAATCTGCTCGGCAGTGAACAACGCGATTCCTTGCCCTGCACCTTCCAGACGTTGAGCCAGATATTCCCGGGTTTCTTCTTCGGTATAAGGTTGCAACTCGATGACATGAAAGCGCTCGCCTTCGACATCGCCCTGCAGGTCGGCACACAGTTGATCGAGACGGTCGATCAGCGACGGCTCGCCAAACAGGAACACATGCGGACGCCCCTCGGGCGTGCCTGCGGCCAGACCCAGCAACGCTTCGAGCGCCGAATCGCCAAGTTGTTCCGCATCGTCCACCAGCAGATAGACTTCCTGACCGGTCAGCGCGAGCTGTACGATCTGCGCCAGAATCGCCTGCATTTCAGCCTGGGCAACAATCAGCGCCTGGGCGACCTGTTGCAGTACACCTGCCGCGTCGCTGGCACCACGCGCCGAAATGACCACGCTCTGCACCGACTGCTTGTTGGTGCTGGCTACCAGCGCCTGGCGCAGCAGGGTCTTGCCGCTGCCCTGAGGGCCGGTCACGGCAAGCAGCAACTGGCTGTAACGAGCCAGGTGATGGAGCTGCCCCAGCACCGACTTGCGCTGGGCAGGGAAAAACTTGAAGCCAGGTACCCGCGCCGCAAAGGGGTCATGACTCAACTGATAATGGCCGAGGAAAGCCTCGTCGGCATGCAAACTAGTCATGGGTTTTCCGTTAACCTCTAAGCTGATCCACCAGAGCGCGGTAATCCGCCCTCAGAGTAGCCTGTAGTACTTCTTTTGGATAATCGTCCGTGATAACCGCTTCACCCATCTGACGCAGGAGCACCAGACGCAGGCGACCATCGATCACTTTCTTGTCGATCGCCATGTGTTCAAGAAAATCGTTTTCCGTCATTTCCTGTGGCGGCACGACCGGCAGACCGGCACGCTGCAACAGGCGGATACCGCGATCACGCTCCTGGGTGGTGATCCAGCCAAGACGCGAAGACATCTCCAGAGCCATGACGGTACCGGCGGCAACCGCCTCGCCATGCAGCCAGACACCATAGCCCATATGGGTTTCGATGGCGTGGCCGAAAGTGTGGCCCAGGTTCAGGGTTGCCCTGACACCGGACTCGCGCTCATCGGCACCCACTACCAGCGCCTTGGCGGCACACGAACGCTCGATGGCGATGGTCAGGGCTTCCTGGTCCAGGCCGCGCAACCGGTCGATATGCTCTTCGAGCCAGGTCAGGAACGGTTCGTCGCAGATCAGGCCGTACTTGATGACTTCGGCCAGCCCGGCGGACAGTTCACGCTCGGGCAGAGTGTCGAGTGTGGTGGTATCGATCAGCACGACACTGGGCTGATAGAAAGCCCCCACCATGTTCTTGCCCAACGGGTGGTTGATGCCGGTCTTGCCGCCTACCGACGAATCCACCTGGGACAGCAGCGTGGTCGGGATCTGGATGAAGTTCACGCCACGCTGGTAACAGGCGGCAGCAAATCCGGCCATGTCGCCGATCACACCGCCACCGAGGGCGATCACGGTCGTGCGGCGGTCGTGACGTGCCGTGAGCAGGCCGTCGAAGATCAGTTGCAGGGTTTCCCAGTTCTTGAACGCTTCGCCGTCGGGCAGCACTACGGACTGGACGTTGTAGCCCACCAGAGTTCGTGTCAATCGTTCGAGATAGAGAGGAGCCACCGTGGTATTGGAAACGATAGCCACCTGCCGTCCGACGATATGCGGAATCAGGAGCTCAGGCTTGTCCAGAAGACCTTCGCCAATATGAATCGGGTAGCTACGCTCACCAAGCTCGACCTTAAGTGTCTGCATGTGTCCCCACATTGATTACCGATTGGGCGCTGCGCATGTTTTTTTCGTGCGCCAGGACAGCCAGTGGCTGTCGCTGTTTTGATGGTCGCCGAGGATAGCGCATTTTCGTCTGCGCTTTAACGGGGAGGAAGCTCTGCCAAGCGGGCAAGTATGTCAAGAACGACCATACGGGGTGGCCGTTCATCGGTTTCAACCACCAGATCGGCGATTTCCCGATACAGCGGGTCACGAATGGCCAGCAACTCGCTCAGAACCCGGGCCGGATCGGCAGTGCGCAACAATGGGCGATTGCGGTCACGGGCCGTGCGCCCGACCTGCTGTTCGACCGATGCGTGCAGATACACCACACGCCCACCGGCATGCAGTGCCTGACGGTTTTCGCTGCGCATGACCGCTCCGCCGCCCGTCGCCAGAACGAGGCCATCGGCCTCACACAGCTCAGCAATCATCGCCTGCTCACGGTCGCGAAAGCCCGGCTCGCCTTCCTTGTCGAAAATCCACGGAATATTTGCGCCCGAGCGCAACTCGATTTCCTTGTCGGAATCCTTGAAAGGTAGGCGCAGCTCTTTGGCAAGCAAACGGCCGATGGTGCTTTTACCAGCCCCCATCGGCCCTACAAGTATTAAATTTCGCACAGAATCAACGACTCACAGCAATCGCCTGGTTGTTCATGATACGCGGAGTCAGAAATACCAACAGCTCGGATTTCGCTTCTGAAACCGTATCTCGACGGAAAAGGCGGCCAAGATACGGTACATCGCCAAGAAATGGCACTTTCTCTACAACTTTACTTTGCGTATTGGAGAACACGCCACCGATCACGATAGTCTCGCCATCGGAAACCAGCACCTTGGCATTGACCTCGTTTTTCTTGATCGGAGGCACACCGAGCACGGCATTGAGGTAGTCCGGCTCATCCTTGGTGACCTTGACCTCCATGATGATGCGGTTGTCCGGCGTGATCTGCGGCGTCACTTCCAGCGACAGGGACGCTTCCTTGAAACTCACGGTTGTCGCGCCGCTGGAGCTGGATTCCTGATAAGGGATTTCCGTACCTTTGAGGATCTTGGCGGTTTCCTTGTCGGAAGTGACCACTTTGGGCTGGGAGACGATTTCACCGTTGCCGGTCTTCTCCATCGCGCTCAGCTCAAGATCGAGCAGGGTATTGTTGGTAACGAAGGCGATGCCGATCCCGGAAGTGGCACTACCGGCACCCAGGTCGACGAACGGAGTGTTGGCACCCAGGTCACTGCCGGTATTGCCCGCTTCGTCGCCGTTATCGTCCAGACCATAGGTATTCCAGTTGCCGCTGCCGACCTTGGTCCCGCCCCAGCGCACACCCAGCGCCTTGTCGTAATCGACGTTGGCTTCGACGATGCGCGCCTCGATCATCACCTGACGCACCGGAATATCCAGCTGGGACACGATGCGGCGCAACTCGTCGAGCCGATCCTGGGTCTGGTAGGCAATGATGTTGTTGGTGCGCTCATCCACGGTGATCGAGCCGCGCTCGTCGGCTTTCGACTCGACACTGGTCACCGACTGGAACAGCTTGGCGATATCGGCGGCCTTTGCGTAGTTGACCTGCAGCAGCTCACGACGCAACGGCGCCAGTTCGGAAATCTGCTTGAGGGATTCCAGCTCCTGGCGTTCACGGGCAGCGATTTCGTCAGCCGGCGCGACCAGCAGGACACTGCCGACCTTGCGCTTGTCCAGCCCCTTGGTCTTGAGCACCAGATCCAGCGCCTGATCCCACGGCACGTTCTGCAGGCGCAAGGTAATACCGCCCTGAACCGTGTCACTGGCCACCAGGTTCAGGTTGGTGAAGTCAGCGATCAGTTGCAGCACCGAACGCACATCGATGTCCTGGAAGTTCAGCGACAGCTTTTCACCGGTGTAGACCGGCTTGTCGGCAGCGCGACGGTCCAGGTCTTCGTTGGTCAGGGGACGCACACTGATGGTCAGCTTGTTTTCGGTCTGGTAGGCCGAGTAATCGAAAGCGCCCGAAGGCTCGATGCTGATGCTCGCCTTGTCGCCGGAAGTCGCGGCTGTCACGAACTGCACAGGCGTGGCGAAATCCTTGACGTCCAGCCTGACACGCAGCGGCTCGGGCAACTGGGTCTTGGCGAAGTCGACACGAATCTTGCCGCCCTGCTCCTGAATGTCCGGAGAAATGCCCGGGCTGCTCAGATCGATGACCACATTGCCTTCGCCCAGCTCACCGCGCTGGAAGTCGATATTCCGGATGGCTTTCGCGCCAGCCGGCACATATGGACGGGCCGCTGCGGGAGCGGGCGTCGGGACTGCGACTCGTGGCGCTCCCATGGCCGTGCTCGGCTGGGAAGACTGCGCAGCGGCAGCGCCCTGGCCGACCACCACGAACAGGTTATTGCCTTCGACACGCGAGCTGTAAGGAGACAGCGTCGTCATGTTGATGATGACCCGCGTGCGGTCCTGGGCCTGAACCACCACGACACTGCGCGCATTGCCCGAACCCAGATCACGACTCTTGGTTGCCAGCTGGCTGGTCACACCCGGCAGGTCCAGGGCGATACGCGCCGGCTGCTCGGTGGTATAGCCGCGCGGCGCAGGAACCGGAGAATCGAAGGAAAGCTTCAATTCGATCCGGTCGCCTGGCAAGGCTGCGACATCCAGCGTTTTGAGATTGGCTGCCTGGAGAACCGGCGAAAGCATCGCTATCCCTAGCGAAACGCCGATAATCGAGAGAATCCTGATCATGATGAATTTCCGTTGTGCGGTGTTAAGCATGCTTGGCCTTGCCCACTTCATGAGCGTTCTTTGAGGGAAATACTGCGCGGCCTTTCAAGCCAGGCCCCCTCTCCATCAGGAACTATTTCAATGACATCGACCTGCGCATCGCTGACCGACACAATCCGGCCGTTATTGCGGCCCAGATAATCACCCACCTTTACGCGATGTACCCCTCCGGCACCGCGCAACAAGGCGAATGTACCCGATTCGTTGCCGATGGTTCCGACCATCTCGAAGGATTCGATGTTGAACCCTTCGAGAAACTGTTTGACCCGCGTCTCGTCCGGCTTGACCAGCCGTGAGCCTTTCTGGCGATTGAGCAGATCGATCTTCACCGGAGGCTGGAACGGACTGCGCAGGTTGGCCGCGTTATAGGTAAAGGTTTCATAGGGGCGGAACTTGGGCAATGGATCGATATTGCCCGAAGGACGCGCCTTGACGTCATTGACGAAGGCAGTGAGGTCGGCGAACTCCTGATCGTTATCGCACCCGGCCAGCCCCATCAGAACCATACTGACGCACAACAGTCGCGCCGCCCTCATTTCTTCAGCCCTTCATCGTTGTAGCGGTAGGTCTTGGCCAGAATGTTCATGCGCAGCTTGGTCTGGGATTTCGGGTCGACCGGTTTGATCTCGAAGTCATGCAGCGTCACGATGCGCGGCAGACTGGCAACGCCACTGACGAACGTCGCCAGGTCGTGATAACCGCCCACGACCGTGATCTGGATAGGCAACTCGATATAGAACTGCTGAACCACCTCGGGCAGCAGCTTGATTTCCTCGAACTCCAGACCGCTTCCCAGGCCTGTACGGGTGATGTCTTCGAGCAGGCCCGGCACTTCGGTATCGCTGGGCAATTGCCGCAACAGTGCGCCGAAGGTGTTTTCCATCTCTTCCATCTGCTTCTTGTAAGGCTCCAGGTTCGCGGCCTGGAAAGCCTTGGTCGACACCTGCTCGCGCAGCATCAGCTCATTGGCCTGAGCACCTTCGAGCCGGGTTTCCAGCTCCTGGATGAAAAAGAAATAACCCAGTGCAAACACCAGCACCATCACCAGCACACCGGCGATGGCCTTGACCGCTGCAGGCCAGGAGCCCAGGTTGTTGAGATCCAGGTCATTGAGGTCGACCTTGCGAAGCCCTTCCAGCCATTCGGCAAAATTCATGGCTTGGCTCCTTCAACCACAGCAGCAGGCTGGGTCTGGCGGACAGTCAGTTGAAAGACATTCGCCTGATCCACGGCACCCGCCGTGGTCGCCTTGACCTCGGTCAGGCTCGGCGAGGCCAGCCAGTCGGAGGCCTCCATATTACGCATCAGGTCCGAAACCCGGTTGTTGGACTCGGCAGCCCCGCTGATGGAAATCAATTTGTCGGTCATTTTGACATCTGAAAAATAAACGCCATCGGGCAAGGTCCGCGCCAGCTGATCGAACACCCGGCCAATGATCGGGCGGTTGCCCTGCAGGTCCTGGATGATCTTCATCCGCTCCAGCAGCTGTTTGCGCCGGGCTTTCAAGTCGCTGATTTCCTTGATACGGATATCGAGCTGGGCGATTTCCTTCTGGATGAATGCGTTGCGCGCTTCCTGATAAGTGATCGCGTTGTTGATATAGCGATCGAGCAGAAACAGCGCGCCCACCGAGAACACCAGCACACCGGCCAGCACGGTCAGAAAGCGTTTCCTGCGCTCTTCGCGAAGCTCTTCACGCCACGGTAAAAGGTTGATCCGTGCCATTAGTCGAAGCTCCTCAAGGCGAGACCGCAAGCGATCATCAAGGCCGGAGCATCACTGGCCAGCGCACCGGCGTTGACCTTGGAGCTCAAGGCCATGTCGGCAAAGGGGTTGGCAACCAGGGTTGGCGTACCAAGACGTTTCTGGATCAAATGCTCAAGCCCTGGAATGGAAGCCGTACCGCCTGCCAGCATGATGTAGTCCACGGTGTTGTACTGCCCGGCAGCAAAGAAAAACTGCAGCGAGCGAGACACTTGCTGCACCAGTGCATCCTTGAAAGGGTTCAACACTTCACTGACGTAATCGTCGGACAGCCCGCCCTGCTTCTTCGCAAGCCCCGCTTCTTCCATGGACAGGCCATAGCGACGCTGGATTTCCTCGGTCAGCTGGCGACCGCCGAACAATTGTTCGCGGGTATAGATGATGCGCCCGTGATGCAGCACGCTCAGGGTGGTCATGGTCGCACCGATGTCCACCACGGCTACGGTCAGTTGATCGTGATCATTGCCCAGCTGGGCAGACAGCAGCCCGAAGGAACGCTCCAGCGCATAGGCCTCCACATCGACGACACGGGCCGTCAGCCCGGCCAGCGCCAATGCGGCCTCACGCACCTCCACGTTTTCCTTGCGGCAGGCAGCCAGCAGCACTTCGACACGCTCCGGATTACGCGCCGAATAGCCCTGGACTTCAAAATCGATGGCGACTTCTTCGAGGGGATAGGGAATGTACTGGTCAGCTTCAAGCTTGAGCTGGTTTTCCATGTCGTCGTCGGACAGACCGGCATCCATCTCGATGGTCTTGGTGATGACCGCCGATCCCGCCACGGCGACCGCCACTATTCTGGCGCTTGTCTTGGCCTTGACCAGCACGCGCGACAACGCCTGCCCGACCCCTTCGAGTTCGGCAATGTTCTTTTCGACAACGGCATTGGCCGGCAGCGGTTCGACCGCATAGGACTCGACCTTGTAACGAGTGCCGGAACGACTCAACTCAAGGAGTTTTACCGAGGTAGAGCTAATATCGATCCCTAGAAGGGTGTTGGCCTTCTTACCGAAGAGTTCGAACACAACCAGTATTCCTATGAGTTTTCCGCCACTTACGGAGTAATTTTTGGTCAGAGCCACTGTCAACAGCCTTGACAGTAGCGCAAATCACGCCTGGAGACGAAAAATGCTTATAATGCCCAGCGGTTTTTTCGTTTAACAAAGCTTCAAGGCGTGTTCGTTTGTAAATGCCTGCGCTCAACCCATTCTTTTTCGTGGAAATCCAAAAGCCTTGATACGCCTGCTGAAGTTTATCTGGTGGTCTCTCGTAGCAGTATTCTGCGGCCTGCTGCTCGCGTTGAGCGGTGCATTCCTTTATCTGAGCCCGAACCTGCCCTCCGTCGAAGCGCTGAAGAGCATTCAGTTGCAGATCCCCCTGCGCGTCTACAGCAGCGACGGCAAGCTGATCGCCGAGTTTGGCGAGATGCGCCGCACGCCCATTCGCTTTGCCGAAATCCCGCCCAACTTCATCAACGCCCTGCTGTCGGCCGAAGACGACAACTTCGCCAATCACTACGGCGTCGACCCGAGCAGCCTGATGCGTGCAGCCACCCAACTGGTGAAAAGCGGCCATATTCAATCAGGCGGCAGTACCATCACAATGCAGGTCGCGAAAAACTTTTTCCTGACCAGCGAAAGAAGCTTTTCACGTAAAACCACCGAGATCCTTCTTGCCCTGCAAATCGAGCGCCAACTGACCAAGGACGAGATCCTCGAGCTGTACGTCAACAAGATCTACCTGGGCAACCGTGCCTATGGCATCGAGGCTGCGGCGCAAGTCTACTATGGCAAATCGATTCGCGATGTAAGCCTTGCGCAAATGGCCATGATTGCCGGCCTGCCCAAAGCACCGTCGCGCTTCAATCCGCTGGCCAACCCGGCCCGGGCCAAGGAGCGCCGCGACTGGATCCTGGGCCGCATGTACCGCCTGGGCAAGATTGACCAGAGCGCCTATCAGGCGGCACTCAACGAACCGCTCAACGCCAGCTATCACGTCCCGACGCCGGAAGTCTACGCGCCCTACATCGCCGAGATGGCCCGCGCCGAAATGGTCGGTCGCTACGGCAGCGAAGCCTATACCGAAGGCTTCCGCGTCACCACCACTGTTCCGAGCGACCTGCAGGAACACGCCAACAAGGCCGTACAGCAAGGCCTGATCGAATACGACCAGCGCCATGGCTATCGCGGCCCGGAAAGCCGCTTCCCGGGCATGACCCATGCAGGCTGGACTCAGGAACTGATCAAGCAGCGCACGATCAACGGCCTGGAGCCCGCCATCGTCACGCAGGTGGATAAAAACGGCATCCGCGTCCTGACCCGCAACGGCGAAAAGGAAGAAAACGTCGAGTGGAGCAGCATGAAATGGGCTCGTCCTTACCTGAACACCAACAGCCTGGGAGCCAATCCGCGTCAACCGGCTGACGTGGCGCATGTGGGCGATCTGGTTCGTCTGCTGCGTCAGGAAGACGGCTCGCTGAAATTCAGTCAAATTCCCGCCGCTCAAAGCGCACTGGTTTCCCTTGATCCGCAAAATGGGGCCATTCGCGCCCTGGTCGGTGGCTTTGCCTTCGAGCAGAGCAATTACAACCGCGCCATGCAGGCCAAGCGTCAGCCGGGTTCGAGCTTCAAGCCTTTCATCTACAGTGCGGCTCTGGACAACGGTTATACCGCTTCGAGCCTGGTGAACGATGCGCCTATCGTGTTCGTCGACGAATACCTGGACAAGGTCTGGCGTCCGAAGAACGACACCAACACCTTCCTCGGCCCGATCAGGCTGCGCGAAGCTCTCTACAAGTCGCGCAACCTGGTTTCGATCCGCCTGTTGCAGGCTCTGGGTATCGATTCCACCATCGACTACATCACTCGCTTCGGATTCGCCAAGCAGGACCTGCCACGCAACCTGTCGCTGGCACTGGGTACCGCGACCCTGACACCCATGGAAATCGCCACCGGCTGGAGCGCATTTGCCAACGGCGGCTACAAGGTCAGCCCGTACCTGATCCAGAAGATCGAGAACCGTGACGGTCAGACACTGTTCCTGGCCAATCCGGCCAGCGTTCCGGCGACAGAAGCCAAAACCGCAGCCAATACCTCGACCTTCGCGATCCATGACAGTCCGGGCCTGACCACCACGTCCCCGACCTCCGCCACCGAGCCACAGGCCCCCGTGGTTGCAGAGCGAATCGTCGACGGCCGCACGACCTACATCCTCAACAGCATGCTGCAGGATGTGATCAAGCGCGGCACAGGGCGTCGTGCCCTGTCCATGAACCGGCCGGATATCGCGGGCAAGACCGGTACGACCAACGAATCCAAGGATGCGTGGTTCTCCGGCTATAACGCGGATTACGTGACCACGGTCTGGACGGGCTTCGATCAGCCGGAAAGCCTCGGACGCCATGAGTTTGGCGGTACGGTCGCCCTGCCGATCTGGATGGACTACATGAGCGCAGCCCTCAAGGACAAGCCACCGCATCAACAGGCCGAACCGGATGGCATCCTCAGCCTGCGGGTCGACCCTGTCAGTGGCCGCGCCGCGACGCCGAGCACGCCCAATGCGTTCTTCGAGCTGTTCAAGAGCGAAGACACGCCGCCAAGCGTGAACGAACTGGGCGGCAGCGTACCGGGCAGCCCTCTGCCAGCCGACGAGTCGGCCCCCATCGATCTGTTCTGACGGCTTTCGCGCAGATGAATGCGCTCCTGCTGCAGGAGCGCATTCACAATCAAACCACTCGGCCAAAAACCCCTTACATCTCGCACCACTTAGTGGCAACGTACGTTTCTGCATTCATTGATGAGCAAGACCGTGTCAGCCAGCCCTCTGCACCCATCCCCGGCAAACCGTTTCGTCCCGGCTTCAGGCCTGGGTAATCCGCACCTGCAAACCTTGTGGGGACCGCTGTGGCGAAAGAGAACATTGCTTGCCCGCACACGGGAGCGCATGTGGCTGGAGGACGGGGACTTTCTCGATATGGACTGGCATGGCCCCCACGAAGCCGATACGCCGCTGGTGCTGGTCCTGCACGGGCTGACCGGGTCGTCGAATTCGCCTTATGTGGCAGGCCTGCAAAAAGCGCTGGCCTCCCGAGGCTGGGCCAGCGTGGCGTTGAACTGGCGCGGCTGCTCCGGCGAGCCGAATCTGCTGTCGCGCAGTTACCATTCCGGTGCCAGCGAAGATCTGGCTGAAGCCATCGCCCATCTGCGAGCCTTGCGCCCTCTGGCACCGCTTTACGCCGTGGGTTATTCCCTGGGTGGCAACGTTCTGCTCAAGTATCTGGGGGAATCCGGCACAGAGAGCGGCCTGCTGGGCGCGGTGGCCGTATCGGTGCCCTTCCGGCTGGACGAATGCGCCAACCGTATCGGCCAGGGTTTTTCCAAGGTCTACCAGCGGCATTTCATGCGCGAAATGCTGGCCTATATCCGGGACAAGCAACGCCACTTCCAGCATGAGGGAATGAGCGAAGGACTGGCCGAGCTGGCGGCTCTGGGCTCGCTGGAGAATATGCGCACATTCTGGGATTTCGATGGCCGGGTGACAGCGCCGCTGCATGGTTTCGCCAATGCCGAGGACTATTATCGCCGGGCATCGAGCCGGTATTTTCTGGGCCGGATTCGCACACCGACACTGATCATCCAGGCAGCGGACGATCCTTTCGTCTTTATCCATAGCCTGCCCGAACCCGACGAGCTTTCAGCCTGTACGGAGTTCGAGCTGCAGGCCAAGGGCGGGCATGTGGGGTTTGTCGATGGCTCGCTGAAAAACCCCGGTTACTATCTGGAGCGGCGTATTCCGCACTGGCTGAGCATGGCGTATGAGCGAGACAAGGCTGTTCGCGGATAGCATGCGGGAGGCAGCTTGCTGACGACAGCCGGCAAGCCGCCTCGCACTTATGCGCCGGTCGCAACCTCGCGGGCCGGATCGGTAATCCATTCGCTCCAGGACCCTGCATACAGCGTCCCCAGTGGATAACCCGCCAGACACAGGGCAAACAGGTTATGACAGGCCGTCACACCAGAACCGCAGTAGGCAACCAGGTCCTTGGGCGAGCGATCCTTCAACGTCTCGGCAAAGCGCTGCCTGAGCCGATCGGCGGGTAGAAAGCGCCCGTCAGGCCCCAGGTTTTCATTGAAAGCGACGCACTGCGCACCCGGAATATGCCCGGCAACCGGGTCGATGGGCTCCACTTCTCCGCGAAAACGGGCTTCGGCGCGTGCATCGATCAGGGTCAGCTCCGGACGTCCGAGACGGCCTTGCAAGCGACTGGCATTGAGCACCAGCGACATGTCGGGCTCGCCCGTGAAAGTGCCGGGGCTGTTGCCCGGCGCATCCAGGCTCAGCGGCAGACCCGCCGCATGCCAGGCTTTCAGACCACCATCGAGCAGGTAGACACCCTCACGCTTGCCCAGCCACGCCAACAGCCACCAGGCACGGGCCGCAAAGGCGCCGGGACCATCGTCATAGAGCACGATTTCGCTGTCCGGGTTGATGCCCCACGCCTGAAAACGCCGCAACAGAGCTTCAGGGTCCGGCAAGGGATGACGTCCGGTCTTGCCCTTGGTGACCGGGCCACTGAGATCACGCTCTAGGTCCGCAAAAGACGCACGATCGATATGGCCCTGAGCGTAACTGCGCTGCCCGTAATCGGGATCTTCCAGCGCAAAGCGGCAATCGAGAATCACCAGCCCGGGCTCTCGCTGGCGGGCAGCCAGTTGCTGAGGGCTGATCAGTTGCGCGATGGACATGACTCACTCCTGTAAGCAGAAAACCGAATATTGATTGCTGACGACTGCTCAGCCGACGTCTCCCAGCACCTTGGGCAGGGCCGTATAGAAAGCGGCGCACAAGGCGCTGAATTCCTCACGGGCTTCGGCGCTGATATAGCCATACTCCAGCATAAGCACCTGATAGACACCACGTCGAATGGCATCTTCATTCAAGTGCGTGGATTGTTCCCGCGTGGTGCACAGGAAACGCACCCAGGAGGTGAGGATTATCCAGGTATTGAGGGTCAGCGATTCGAGCTGCGCCTTGTCCATGTTCAGGACGCCGGCCTCGACGAAAGCATTGTAAATCGCCATTGCCTGGGTCAGAGAGCGTTGGGAGAAACGCCGATAGCGGGTCGCCATTTCCGGGTCGCAAGCCAGCAGATGCTCAAGATCGCGATGCAGAAACCGGTAACGCCACATGCTGTCGAGTATCGCCAGCAAATAGTCACGCTTGTCTTCGACCGTCGGCTGCCGCCCTTTGGGCGGAAACAGAAAACCATCCACCAGCGCTTCATACTCGCTGAACAGCGAGGCAATGATCGCCTGCTTGTTGGGGAAGTGGTAATAGAGATTGCCCGGCGAAATTTCCATGTGCGCGGCAATGTGATTGGTGCTTACGCTAC
This sequence comes from Pseudomonas capsici, assembly GCF_017165765.1. GTDB lineage: Bacteria > Pseudomonadota > Gammaproteobacteria > Pseudomonadales > Pseudomonadaceae > Aquipseudomonas > Aquipseudomonas capsici. The sequence goes on along the minus strand of NZ_JAFGZD010000004.1, from coordinate 54,204 downwards.
GCTCACCCTGCTGATTGAACAGCTCCAGACTGACCTGCACGATACGTTCACGGGTTTTGATACGTGGAGCCATGCTCAGCTCGATCCCTCGGGTATGTTGATGGGGAATGTTAGCGCAAGCGCTCGGCATAGATGCAGTGATGTGTGTGAAACCTTGGGACAAGGGGGACACAGGCCATTTGACTTTATAGAGCATTAGCTCTAAAACACTCGAAAAATCCAGCAAGGAACGCCTCGAATGTCCGACGCCCCGCCTTTTTCCAGCGAACTGGAACACACGTTCGCTCTCCAGCGCCAGGCATTCGCAGCCAACCCGATGCCCCCGGCGGCCCAACGCTCCCAATGGCTCAAAAGCCTGGGTGAACTGCTCAGCGAGCATCGGCAGGCATTGATCGACGCCATCAGCAGCGATTTCAGCCATCGCAGCCCCGACGAAACCCTGCTGGCCGAGTTGCTGCCAAGCCTGCTGGGTATACGGGATGCGCGCAAAAGGCTCAAGCGCTGGATGAAACCCTCACGCCGCCATGTCGGCCTGGCCTTTCAACCGGCCTCGGCCAAGGTGGTGTATCAGCCTCTGGGCGTGGTCGGGGTTATCGTGCCCTGGAATTACCCACTGTTCCTGGCCATCGGCCCGCTGATTGGTGCTCTGGCCGCGGGCAACCGGGTAATGCTCAAGCTCAGCGAATCCACGCCTGCCACGGGCGAATTGCTCAAGCGCCTGTTCGCCCGGATCTTTCCCGAGGACCTGGTCGCAGTGGTGCTGGGCGAGGCCGATGTGGGCATGGCCTTCTCCAGACTGCCGTTCGATCATCTTCTGTTTACCGGCGCGACCAGCATCGGCAAACATGTCATGCGTGCTGCCGCCGAGAACCTGACGCCGGTCACGCTGGAACTGGGCGGCAAGTCTCCGGTGATTGTGTCCGCAGATGTCCCGCTCAAGGACGCCGCCGAGCGCATTGCATTCGGCAAGACCCTCAATGCCGGGCAGACCTGCATTGCGCCGGACTACGTGCTGGTGCCACAGGATCGGGTGCAGGGGTTCGTCGAAGCCTACAGGCAAGCGGTCCAGAGCTTTTATCCGACACTGGCCGACAACCCGGACTACACGGCCATCATCAACCAGCGACAACTGGCACGGCTGAATCACTATCTGGACGACGCCACCAGCAAAGGTGCCGAGGTAATCGCCTTGTACGATCAGGGACAGGCACAGCGCATGCCGTTCAGTCTCCTGCTCAACGTCAGCGATGACATGCTGGCCATGCAGGATGAGATTTTCGGGCCGCTGCTGCCCATCGTGCCCTACCGTCATCTCGATGATGCCTTTGCCTATATCAATGAACGCCCTCGCCCACTGGCGCTCTACTACTTCGGCTACAACAAGGCCGAGCAGCAAAAAGTGCTGGAACAGACTCACTCCGGCGGCGTCTGCCTGAACGATACGCTGATGCATGCGGCTCAGGACGACTTGCCCTTCGGGGGAATCGGCCCTTCAGGCATGGGGCATTATCATGGGCGGGAAGGTTTTCTGACCTTCAGCCAGGCCAAAAGCGTGCTCATCAAGCAACGCTTCAACGCAGCGCGTTTAATTTACCCGCCGTACGGTAAGGCTATTCAGCGGCTGGTCTACAAGCTGTTCCTGCGCTGAATAGAGCCATGCCAATGGCCATTGAGATGCCATCAGCCTGATAAAAAATCGCCGATAATCGGCACAATAAAGCCTCGCCGATGACACCTCGACTTGGCCCACCGAGGCGGCTGCGATAACATCCGAGTCCCCAACCGGACTCCGACCAGGACGACGCGATGAACCGAGTGTTGTACCCAGGAACCTTCGACCCGATAACAAAGGGCCACGGCGATCTGGTCGAACGCGCCTCGCGCCTGTTCGACCAGGTGGTCATTGCCGTGGCTGCCAGCCCGAAGAAAAACCCGCTGTTCCCTCTGGAACAACGTGTAGAGCTGGCACGCGAGGTCACCAAACACCTGCCCAACGTCGAAGTCGTAGGCTTTTCGACCTTGCTTGCCCAGTTCGCCAAGGAGCAGAACGCCAACGTCTTTCTGCGCGGCCTGCGGGCGGTTTCGGATTTCGAATATGAATTCCAGCTGGCCAACATGAACCGACAACTGGCACCGGACGTCGAGAGTCTGTTTCTCACTCCGTCGGAACGTTATTCGTTCATTTCGTCGACGCTGGTCCGTGAAATCGCAGCCTTGGGCGGTGATATCAACAAGTTCGTGCACCCGGCCGTCGCTCAGGCACTGACCGATCGCTTCAAACGCTCGTAACCTCGAGGTGCACAGAAGGCGCTAATGCGGCACAATTCGCCGCATTGGTTTTCATACGCCCCGGTACACCCCGCGGCTGGAGTGTTTCATGTCCCTTATCATCACTGACGATTGCATCAACTGCGACGTCTGCGAACCCGAGTGCCCGAACGAGGCCATTTCACAGGGCGAAGAGATCTACGTGATCAACCCGAACCTGTGCACCGAGTGCGTCGGTCATTACGACGAACCTCAATGCCAGCAGGTCTGCCCTGTGGACTGCATCCCGCTGGACGAGAATCGCGTCGAAAGCAAAGACGAGCTGATGGCCAAATATCGCCTCATCACCGGCAAGGCATAGCCTTCATTCGCCGGTGACCGGAGCGTTCTGCATCATTCCTGCTTGCCATATCCATCGCCGGTGCAGCCCAGGCACCTGACGAATGCAGCCTTGCCAGGATCGACCACCAGCGCCTTGCCGGTTGCCCCCAGGTTACCGCCCGCGGCTGCGAAAGGTGCCGCAATCACGAACAGCCCCGTGCCGACAATGGTCGCGGCAATCAGCAATGGCCGGGCGATGATCAGATCGCCGATCATGGCGAAAGCGGGCGGAGTCTGGATGCTGTAGACCGGATCACCACTGCCTGGAGGCAGCTCGGTAGCCATGGCAGGTAAAGCCTGTAACCCGACGAGCAGGGTCAGGGTGGCGGCGAGAATACGAAACGGGCGCATGGCTTGGTCCTTCAGGTGTCGCGGGTTGGGGTGCTGATAACTATAAACAGCACTGGGGCTTAAGCAAGCGACGCAGTATTTCAAGTATTGAGGATCAGGTCTGGCATTTGGGGCAATAAACGCTCGCCCGCTGCCCCAGCTTGACCTCACGCAAGGTCGTGCCACACACCTTGCACGGCTGCTCGCCACGACCGTAGACAAAAAGCTCCTGCTGGAAATAGCCCGGCTTGCCGTCGCCACCGATGAAATCGCGCAGAGTCGTACCGCCCCGTTCGATGGCATAGGCCAGAATGCGCTTGATCTCGATGGCCAGCTTCAGATAGCGCGCCCGGGAAATGCCCTTGGCCTCGCGACGCGGGTCGATACCGGCAGCAAACAGCGCTTCGGTCGCATAGATATTGCCCACGCCGACCACCACCGCGTTGTCCATGATGAAAGGCTTCACCGCAATCGACTTACCTCGGGAGCGCTCATAAAGACGCTCGCCATCGAACAGGTCCGTCAACGGTTCCGGCCCCAGTCGAACCAGCAGTTCATGGGTATGGGGCTCCAGACTCCAGAGCATGGCACCGAAGCGACGCGGGTCGGTGTAGCGCAGCGCCAGACCGGACTCCAGTTCGATATCCACATGCTCATGCTTGAGCGCAGGAACGCCGGCTTCGACCAGACGCAGGTTACCCGACATGCCCAGATGACTGATAAGCGTCCCGACTTCAGCCTGGATCAGCAGGTATTTGGCCCGCCGACCGACTTCCACGATCCGCTGCCCGGAAAGGCGCACATCGAGGTCTTCGGGAATAGGCCAGCGCAAACGCCGGTCTCGCACGATCACGCGACTGACACGCTGCCCTTCAAGGTGGGGCGCAATGCCACGGCGCGTGGTTTCGACTTCAGGTAATTCAGGCATGGATAACTCGGTGAGGCAAAAAAGGAAGACCGGGAGCGGGCAGAATCAGTGGGCGCCCAGCTCGCGGATGCTTTCCTTCAGGTATTCAAAGTCATACTCGGAAAGACCGACATAATCCAGCACCATATGGCCGATGCTGTTCCACTCGTGATCTTCGTCCTGGTTGCCCAGCACCCGGCAGGATTCACAGATATGCTCGGCCATTTTCAAAGGAGCCAGGAGATTCTTGAGCGCGGTATTGCGGCTCGACTCGTCCTCGAAAATCGCCAGGGCATTGTGGTGATTGGCAATGGCATTGCAGACATGTTCCGGCAAACGCCAGGACTTTGCAGTGAAATAGCCGACAACGGCGTGGTTAGTGTCGAACCTGCTGTTTTCGGTGTCCACGATCCGGCAATCTGGGCCGGCCTTGGCGTAGGACTCTTCCAGCACCGGCATGTAATCCGCAAAACGCTTGAGCATCAGCGGAATACCGCAGTCATGGAACAGGCCCAGCGCGTAGGATTCGTCAACCGTCTGCGAGCCGATTCGCTTGGCCAGGGTCAGGCTGGTGATTGCCACGTCCTGGGCACTGTCCCAGAAACGGTTGAGCGTCACGATGGTTTCGTCGCTCATCTCGCCCTTGATCGACTGCGCGTTGATCAGGTTGATGACAGTGCGACTGCCCAGAAGATTCACAGCCTTCTGGATCGAGGCGATCTTGTTGGACAAGCCGTAATGCGGAGAATTGACGATCTTGAGCAATGCGCCGGAAAGCCCCGGGTCCTGAGAGATCAACCGCGCAATGACCGCCAGATCGGGATCAGGCATGTACTGCTCCATCTGCAGGTCAACCATGATCTGCGGCTGCGGAGGTACGCTGATACCCTGAAGGGCTTGCTGGATCTGCTCGGGGGTCAACTCTTCGGACATAGAAATTTACTCGGGGCCATAGCAGGATTCTGCCCGCTTAATGAGAATCGGTCCATAAGCTCTTGGGCACAAGGCTATGACTTTAGCCAAGTTTCATGATTCCAAATGTTTGCTCCGATTAATTGACGTGATGTCCCTCAGACAGCCCGATCACAGGCTATAATCCCGCTCTTTTTTCCGGAGCGACGTCATGTCCCTGCCTAGCCTGCGCCTCAAAGCCAACGCCGACCGTCGCCTGCGCGCCGGTCATCTGTGGGTCTACAGCAATGAAATCGATGTAGCCGCCACCCCACTGCACGGTTTTGCGGCAGGCGATCAGGCGTTGCTCGAAGCCGCTGGCGGCAAGCCACTGGGCATCGTCGCCATGAGCCCCAACAACCTGATCTGCGCCCGCCTGCTATCACGGGATATCAAGCTGGCGCTGGACAAGTCGCTGCTGGTGCATCGTCTGAACGTGGCACTGTCCCTGCGTGATCGTCTGTTCGACAAGCCGTTCTATCGCCTGGTCTACGGCGATTCGGACCTGCTGCCGGGTCTGGTGGTCGATCGTTTCGACCATATCCTCGTGGTGCAACTGGCTTCAGCAACCATGGAGCAGCATAAGGAAGACGTGATCGCCGCTCTGGTTCAGGTGCTCAAGCCCAGCGGCATTCTGTTCAAGAACGACTCGGCTGCCCGCGATGCCGAAGGTCTGAACCGCTATGTCGAAACCGTCTATGGCGCAGTACCGGAATGGGTTGCGCTGGAAGAGAACGGCGTGAAGTTCGAAGCCCCTGTATTGCAGGGTCAGAAAACCGGCTGGTTCTACGACCATCGCATGAACCGCGCCCGTCTGGCACCTTACGTCAAAGGCAAGCGCGTGCTGGACCTGTACAGCTATATCGGCGGCTGGGGCATTCAGGCAGGTGCCTTTGGGGCCAGTGAAGTCACCTGCGTAGATGCCTCGGGCTTTGCCCTGGACGGCGTGGAGCGCAACGCAGCCCTGAACGGCTTTGCCGAAAAGGTCACCTGCATTGAAGGCGACGTGTTTGAAGCCCTGAAAGAGCTGAAAGCCGCCGAAGAGCGCTTCGACGTGATCGTGGCCGACCCGCCCGCCTTCATCAAACGCAAGAAAGACCTGAAAAACGGCGAAGGCGCCTACCGCCGCCTGAACGAACAGGCCATGCGCCTGCTCAGCAAGGACGGCATCCTGGTCAGCGCCTCGTGCTCGATGCACCTGCCAGAAGACGACCTGCAAAACATCCTCCTGACCAGCGCCCGCCACCTGGACCGCAACATCCAGTTCCTGGAGCGCGGCAGCCAGGGCCCGGATCATCCGGTACACCCGGCCATCCAGGAAACCCGCTATATCAAGAGCATTACCTGCCGGTTGTTGCCGAATAGCTGATTCCAGCCCGTCGCGGGCAAGCGCGCTCCTACAGCGTTTGTAGGAGCGCGCTTGCCCCTCTTGTTGCGCTTTTCGGAACTCATCCACCAGCAGGCGTCCCATTCGCCAATCATTGAATAGCGGTCGTCGCTCATGAACTACGGATGTCAGCAAGTAAATGCGCCCTATTTCGGAATACCGCCCTTTACGCAAATCGGCTCCATGACTGGATATGGACAAATCACACCTCTTCCCTGATGGCTCCCAGTCAGATTAGTGGACACATGAAAACCCTCACCCCGATTAGCCTTTCAGGAGGTGTCCGCAAGCCTGCCGACCCGTGTAGAATCGACCCTATTCATCGCCAGTCATCCCCCGGCGGGTTTATGAGCTCAGGCCGAGTGCACGGCGATCCCGTGGCGTTCGGTTTCTTCGCTGCGTCCGGTCACTGCCGTTGCGTGTAGCGTCACTAGAAGCTCACTCCCCTTACTGATTAGCCTGTTTTGCCGGAGTGCTCCAATGCCTGATTACCGCTCGAAAACGTCCACCCACGGTCGCAACATGGCCGGCGCACGTGCCTTGTGGCGCGCCACGGGCATGAAGGACGAAGACTTCAAGAAACCGATCATCGCCATCGCCAACTCCTTCACCCAGTTCGTACCGGGACACGTCCACCTCAAGGACATGGGTCAACTGGTCGCTCGGGAAGTGGAGCACGCAGGCGGCGTGGCCAAGGAATTCAATACCATCGCCGTGGATGACGGTATCGCCATGGGCCACGACGGCATGCTGTATTCGCTGCCGAGCCGCGAGATCATCGCCGATTCCGTGGAGTACATGGTCAACGCCCACTGCGCCGACGCCATCGTCTGTATCTCCAACTGCGACAAGATCACCCCCGGCATGTTGATGGCGTCGCTGCGCCTCAATATCCCGGTGATCTTCGTCTCCGGCGGGCCGATGGAAGCCGGCAAGACCAAACTGGCCAGCCATGGCCTGGATCTGGTCGATGCCATGGTGATCGCAGCCGACTCCACCGCCAGCGACGAAAAGGTCGCCGAATACGAGCGCAGCGCCTGTCCGACATGCGGTTCATGCTCGGGCATGTTCACCGCCAACTCGATGAACTGCCTGACCGAAGCACTGGGCCTGGCACTGCCGGGTAACGGCTCGACACTCGCGACCCACAGCGACCGCGAGCAACTGTTCCTGACTGCCGGCCGTACCATCGTCGAGCTGTGCAAGCAGTATTACCGCGACAACGATGAGTCGGTTCTGCCGCGCAACATCGCCAGTTTCAAGGCGTTCGAGAATGCCATGACTCTGGACATCGCCATGGGCGGTTCCACCAACACCATCCTGCACTTGCTGGCCGCTGCCCAGGAAGCCGAAGTTGCCTTCGACCTGCGCGATATCGACCGTCTGTCGCGCAAGGTGCCGCAACTATGCAAGGTTGCGCCGAACATCCAGAAGTACCACATGGAAGATGTACACCGCGCAGGCGGCATCTTCAGTATCCTGGGTTCGCTGGCCCGTGGCGGCCTGCTGCATACCGATCTGCCGACCGTACACAGCAAGACCATGGCCGAAGCCATCGCCAAATGGGACATCACCCAGACTGACGACGAAGCCGTCCACACCTTCTTCAAGGCAGGTCCGGCAGGCATTCCGACGCAGACGGCTTTCAGTCAGTCGACCCGCTGGCCGAGCCTGGACGACGACCGTGAAAACGGCTGCATCCGCAGTGTCGAGCATGCCTACTCCCAGGAAGGCGGTCTGGCCGTGCTGTACGGCAACATCGCACTGGACGGCTGCGTGGTAAAAACCGCAGGCGTGGACGAATCGATCCATGTCTTCGAAGGCAACGCCAAGATCTTCGAGAGCCAGGACAGCGCTGTGCGCGGCATCCTCGCCGACGAAGTGAAGGCTGGCGACATCGTGATCATCCGTTACGAAGGCCCGAAAGGCGGCCCGGGCATGCAGGAAATGCTGTATCCGACTTCCTACCTGAAATCCAAGGGCCTGGGCAAAGCCTGTGCCCTGCTGACCGACGGTCGTTTCTCGGGCGGTACTTCGGGACTCTCCATCGGCCACGCTTCGCCGGAAGCGGCGGCAGGCGGCGCAATCGGTCTGGTGCGCGATGGCGACAAAGTGCTGATCGACATCCCGAACCGCTCGATCAACCTGCTGGTCAGCGACGAAGAACTGGCTGCACGCCGTGCGGAACAGGACAAGAAAGGCTGGAAACCGGTGGAAGTGCGTCCACGCAAAGTGACCACCGCCCTCAAGGCCTACGCCCTGCTGGCGACCAGCGCCGACAAGGGTGCGGTACGTGACAAGGCACTGCTGGACAAGCTGGTGCCATAAAAGCTGCAAGCCACAAGTCAGAAGCTGCAAGTCAAAAGCTTGCAGCTTCTAGCTACGCTTCCCCTTACTGAATCTCGTCCGGCTTGACGATCACCCAGTTCTTGTCAGCCGTCACCGGCAATCCTTCCTTGGCCTGCGCCTCAGCATTGGCCTTGATCATGCCATCAAGCTGCTTCATGTACTTGTCCTTGCGGTTGATCCACAGGTGTACGCCGCCTTTGTTGACATCCACACCGTGGAACAACATGTAGCCGTCGCTGGTTGGCGTATCGCCAGCCACCAGAACCGGTTTCTTCCATTGATCGATGTAAGTCAGGATTGCCGCCTGCTTGCCCGCCATCCAGGTAGCCGGTGTCCACAGATAAGGTGTCAGTTCGAGACCGAGGTTGCTCTTCTCGTCGTATTTGCCAGCCGTAATCTGTTTGCGGGCAGTGGTCAGCTCGCCGGTTTTACGTTCCTTGAGCAGCATGGTCACGCCAATGACGTTCTGCGGTTTGACGTTGTAACCGTACTTGGGATCGGAAGCGACCATCCGCACCAGTTCTTCGGAAGCGGCGGTCATGACATAGACCTCGATGCCGTTTTCCATCAGCTTGTTGAAAAGCTCTTTCTGCCCGGTAAAGACTCGTGGCGGCTCGACGTCGAGCTTCTTGACCACATCCCCGTCGTAGTAAGTCGCCGGGATCGGCTTGCCCGATGCCATCAGCTCGTCGACATACCCTTTCAACTCCTTGAGGGTGAAACCCGAGAACACTTGCGCCACCCATGGATAGCAGACCATGTCATCCAGTTCGCAAAGGCGGTAGTAGTAACTGAACAGGCTTTCCTTGTGTTCGGCAGTGTCCTTGAAGGGAATCAGCTTGAGAGACGGGTCCAGCTTTTCGCGAGTGATAAGCCCTTTGTTCTCCATGTACGGCAACAGCGACTCTTCGAGGTCGAAGCGATAGCTGGTGTTGTCCATGTCAAAGACTGCGTAATTACCCTTGTTCGCGTTCGCCGCAATCATGGTGTCCAGCGCCTTGGCGGCAGGCTCCGGCCAGTGCTTCAGCTCGGTGGCGAAAGCCTGGCTGGCAAGACCCAGACACAGAGCGGCGGCGAGTAATTTTGGTGCGAACTTCATCTATGGTTATCCCCCGATAAATGTATAGGGCCGACCGTAGCAAAGTGATGTGACGATTTTCGTGTGTGAACGACCCCGCGTGTTCTGACGGCGTCATGTCCGCAATGGTTCGCGACAGGAATAGTTGATTGCGACATTTTTGTGACATTTGCATGTTCATCACGAACGATTCATTCCCGTCGCACAGGAACGAATCACTCGCGATAACTGTTCAGCACCGCTCCCAGATCTCGAAGCTGTAGGCAGGCTTGTCATCCAGCGCCGGATTCGGGCTCTCGGACACCAGCGTCCATTCGGCAGCATCGAACTCCGGAAACCAGGCATCGCCCTCAGGGCTCAGCGCCACGCGGGTGAGGTAAAGGCGGTCGGCATCAGGCAGACCCTGCGCATAGAGCTGCGCACCGCCGATCAGCATCACTTCATCGACACCCTGCTCCTGCGCCCATTGCTCGGCGCGCACCACGGCGGCTTCCAGGGAAGTAAAGACTTCAGCACCTTCAAGCTGCAGATCGGCCTGGCGACTGACCACCAGATTCAGGCGACCGGGTAATGGTCGACCCAGCGAATCCCAGGTCTTGCGCCCCATGATGATCGGCTTGCCAAGGGTCGTGGCCTTGAAATATTTGAAATCCCCCGGCAAATGCCAGGGCATGGAATTGTCGACGCCGATGACCCGGTTTTCACCGAGCGCGGCAATCAGGCTGAGAGGGAGATGTTTTTTCATGGGCGCGAGAATAGCAGAGCAATGGAACTCATAGACACCGTCCAAACCCTAAGCTTCACCGCAACGGTTATGCTTGGTGCCTAACTCATCGAAGAGACGCTGTGTGACTGCTCTGACCCCACTCGATACCCTCTGGCTGACCGAAGCTGTACGCCTGCGAGAAGAACAGGCAGGCCTTCTTGAAGATCAGGAAGCCAACCGCCGCGCCCGTGCCGCAGAAGGCGACCTGAGCAGCAGGATCAAACTGCGCGCCCTGTGGCTGGCCGAACGTGACGGCATGATCGGCGCCCTGCACCACTGGAAGCAAGGCGCTCGCCTGGCACTGATCGCACTGACCGTGATCGCGGTTTTCAGTGGCGCGGGTCTGGCCTTTGCGGCCATGGGCAACGGACAGGCGCCGGTCAATGTGTTCTGGGCACTGGGCAGTCTGCTCGGGTTGAACCTGATGCTGCTGATCGGTTGGGCGCTGGGGCTGATATTCACCGGACGCAGCAGCTCAGGCCTGGGCCGACTCTGGCTGTGGGCCAGCGAAAAACTCGCTCGCGATGCTCAGGCCGCGCAACTGGCTCCGGCACTGATTGTGCTGTTGCAACGCCAGCGCCTCAATCGCTGGGCGCTGGGCCTACTGGTCAACAGTCTCTGGCTGGTGGCCTTGCTCAGCGCCATGCTCATGCTGTTGATGCTGATGGCGACGCGACGCTATGGCTTTGTCTGGGAAACCACCATTCTGGGCAGCGAAACCTTCGTCAGCCTGACGCAGACACTGGGCATCATTCCGGCTCTTCTGGGTTTCAGCACACCCGATGAGTTGATGATCCGCGCCAGCGGCAATGGCGTATTGAGTCTGGAAAATGCCCGTCAGGCCTGGGCTTCCTGGCTGGTAGGCATCCTGCTGGTCTTCGGCATCGTGCCGCGCCTGATTCTGGCGCTGTTCTGCCTGTGGCGCTGGAAACGTGGGCGCGCGATCCTGAGGCTGGATCTGGAATTACCCGGCTACCAGCAGTTGCGCGAGCGCCTGATGCCCAGCAGTGAACGCCTGGGCGTCAACGATGCCGCGCCTGCGCAGTTGCATCGAGTACAACCCAACGCAGGTATTGCCAACAGTGAAGGGGCCTTGCTGGTCGCCATCGAACTGGACGATCAATATCCGTGGCCTCCACAACTGCCAACGGACATAGCCGATGCAGGCGTGCTCGACAGCCGCGAATCCCGGCAGAAGCTGCTGGAGCAGTTGGCTCACTATCCGCCTGCACGGCTGCTCATTGCATGCGACCCGCGCCGCTCGCCGGATCGCGGCAGCCTGGCGTTGATTGCCGAGCTGGCCAGATACGCCGGCAAGACCCGCATCTGGCTATTGCCAGCCCCGGCCGGTCAGACGCTTGACCCGCAGCGCCTCAATGACTGGCACGTCGCCCTGCAGCAACTGGAGCTGACATGGAGTGAAGGTTCGCTGATGAACTGGCTGGAGACAGGCAATGACTGAGCAAAACAAACCTCGCGCACTCAAGCTGGCAGTCGTGGGCCATACCAATGTCGGCAAGACCTCATTGTTGCGCACCCTGACCCGCGATAGCGGTTTCGGTGAAGTCTCCCACCGCCCCAGCACCACACGCCATGTAGAAGGTGCGCGCTTGTCGGTCGAAGGCCAGGCCCTGCTTGAGCTCTACGACACACCCGGCCTGGAAGATGCCATTGCCCTGCTCGACTACCTTGAGCGCCTGGATCGCCCCGGCGAACGACTGGACGGGCCTGCACGACTGGCGCGTTTTCTGGAAAGCAGCGAGGCCCGCCAGCGCTTCGAGCAGGAAGCCAAGGTCTTGCGCCAGTTGCTCGATTCGGACGCCGGTCTGTACGTGATCGACGCCCGCGAACCGATTCTGTCCAAATACCGTGATGAGCTGGCGGTATTGGCAAGCTGTGGCAAGCCGCTGCTGCCGGTATTGAATTTCGTCAGCAGCCCGCAACAGCGCGAGCCGGACTGGCGTGAAGCCCTTTCTCGCCTTGGCCTGCATGCGCTGGTGCGCTTCGACAGTGTGGCACCGCCGGAAGATGGCGAGCGTCGACTCTACGAAAGCCTGGCGCTGATGATGGAAAGCGCTCGTCCGCAACTGGAGCGCCTGATCGAGGATCAGCAGGCCCAGCGCAAGGCCCGACGACACAGTGCAGCGCGGCTGATTGCAGAACTGCTGATTGACTGCGCAGCCTGTCGGCGCAGCGTGGAAACCGATGCGCAGCAGGAACAGAAGGCTATCGAAGAACTGCGCAAGATCATTCGCCAGCGCGAACAACGTTGCGTCGAAGCGCTGCTCAAGCTGTATGCCTTTCGCGCACAGGACGCCTCGGCAGCAGACTTGCCGTTACTGGATGGTCGCTGGGGCGATGACTTGTTCAACCCTGAAACCCTCAGGCAACTGGGCGTGCGGGTCGGCGGCGGCGTGGCGGCAGGCGCTGCGGCCGGAGCCGGTGTCGATCTGCTGGTCGGCGGTATCACGCTGGGGGCCGCGGCACTGGCCGGAGCCATTGCAGGCGGTGCATTGCAGACAGTGCGCAGTTATGGCGGACGGCTGCTGGGGAAACTCAAAGGACAGCGTGAGCTGACCGTAGACGACGCCGTGCTGCGTCTGCTGGCACTCAGGCAACATCACCTGCTGCAGGCGCTGGAGGCCAGAGGCCACGCGGCCATGGGCAGTATCGAAGTGAGCGCCCCTCAGGAAAAGGCCTGGCGCGAAGGCAAACTTCCCGATGCCCTGCACAAGGCGCGGGCACATCCTCAGTGGTCATCGCTCAACCCCGGCGCGAAACTGAGCCAGACCGAACGACAGGAACAGATCGAGAACCTGGCGAACTCCAGACTGTAAGCGGAGTTACCCGCGAAGCAGCCGCTAAATCCACAAGAAATGTATCGCCAGAAATGTCTTCCGTTCCTGCGCAGCAGTGTGGCTGTGTGTACACCGACAGTCGCCTGACACATTTTTGCCTACGCTAAACCCGCAAGCCCCGGTATGATCGCGCGCCCGATACACCCGGAAGCCTGAACCGAAATGAAATCCACCTTGATCGCAGCCGCAGAGATCGACCGTCTCGAGACCTGGGCCAAGTATTCCAGTCATATGTGCGGTGGCTGCATTTCCAGCTGCTGCACCTTGCCGGTAGAAGTGAAGATCAAGGATCTGATCCGCATCGGCATCGTTGACGAGTTCGAGAAAGACGAGCCCGCCAAGAACATCGCCAAGCGTCTGCAGAAGGAAGGGATCGTCGAGCGCTTCAATCAGAAGTCCGGCATCTTCACCCTGCAGCGCATGAGCAACAACGACTGCCTGTATCTGGATCGCAAGAGCCGGCTGTGCACCATCTATGACAAGCGCCCGGACACCTGCCGCAACCACCCGAAGATCGGTCCGCGCCCAGGTTATTGTGCCTACAAGCCCAAGGCCGTCGAGCGCCAGAACAGCGGCGCGCTGAACTCGAACTCGGGCCGCGTCCCCCTGAAGTTCTGATCCTACGCCACCAAAACCAGGGCATAAAAAAACGCCCCCGGCCTTTCGACCGGGGGCGTTTCTTTTTCAGCCTGTCAACCGATCACTCAGTTCTTGGCTTTCTTGGCAGCGCGGGTACGCTCGCCTTCGTCGAGGATCTTCTTGCGCAGACGGATCGACTTCGGCGTCACTTCGCACAGCTCGTCGTCCTGGATGAATTCCAGAGCCTGTTCCAGAGTGAAGCGAACCGGCGGAACCAAGGCGATGGTTTCGTCCTTGCCCGAAGCACGCATGTTATCGAGCTTCTTGCCCTTGGTCGGGTTGACGCCCAGGTCGTTGTCACGGCTGTTCAGACCGATGATCTGACCGTTGTAGATGTCCTGACCGTGCTCGATGAACAGCTTGCCGCGAGCCTGCAGGGTTTCCAGGGAGTAGGTCAGAGCCTTGCCGGTTTCGACCGAAACCAGTACGCCGTTCTGACGACCGGACATGTGGCCGGACTTCATGGTGTCGTAGCGATCGAAGATCGAGGTCAGGATGCCTGCACCGTTGGTCAGAGTCAGGAACTGGTTACGGAAACCGATCAGACCACGCGCTGGAATGTTGTATTCCAGACGTACACGGCCCTTGCCATCCGGCGCCATGTTGGTCAGGTCGCCCTTACGCAGACCCATTTCTTCCATGACCTTGCCCTGGGATTCTTCAGGGATGTCGATGGTGACGTTTTCGAACGGTTCCTGCTTGGCACCGTTGACTTCGCGGATGATCACTTCAGGACGGCCTACAGCCATTTCGAAGCCTTCGCGACGCATGGTTTCGATCAGAACCGAGAGGTGCAGCTCACCACGGCCGGAAACCTTGAACTTGTCGGCGGAGTCGCCTTCTTCAACACGCAGAGCAACGTTGTACAGCAGTTCCTTGTCCAGACGTTCCTTGATGTTACGGCTGGTGACGAACTTGCCTTCCTTACCGCAGAAAGGCGAGTCGTTGACCTGGAAGGTCATGGAAACGGTTGGCTCGTCGACGGTCAGAGGCTTCATCGCTTCGACGTTCTGTGGGTCGCACAGAGTGTCGGAGATGAACAGCTCTTCGAAGCCGCTGATGCAGACGATATCGCCAGCAGTGGCTTCTTCGACGTCGATGCGGTGCAGACCGTGGTGACCCATCAGTTTCAGGATACGGCCGTTGCGCTTCTTGCCGTCGGTGTCGATGGCGACAACCGGAGTGTTCGGCTTGACGCGACCGCGAGCGATACGGCCAACACCGATGATGCCCAGGAAGCTGTTGTAGTCCAGGGCGGAGATCTGCATCTGGAACGGACCGTCGACGTCAACGGCAGGAGCCGGTACGTGGTCAACGATGGCCTGGTACAGCGGGCTCATGTCTTCGGCCATTTCGGTGTGATCCAGACCGGCGATGCCGTTCAGGGCCGAAGCGTAGACGACCTTGAAGTCCAGCTGTTCGTCGGTGGCACCCAGGTTGTCGAACAGGTCGAAGATCTGGTCCAGAACCCAGTCAGGACGCGCGCCCGGACGGTCGACCTTGTTGATGACAACGATTGGCTTCAGACCGGCTTCGAAAGCCTTCTTGGTCACGAAGCGGGTTTGCGGCATAGGGCCGTCCTGAGCGTCGACCAGCAGCAGTACGGAGTCAACCATCGACATCACGCGCTCTACTTCGCCACCGAAGTCGGCGTGGCCAGGGGTGTCGACGATGTTGATGCGGTACTCGCCCCAACGGATCGCGGTGTTCTTGGCCAGAATGGTAATGCCGCGCTCTTTTTCCTGGTCGTTGGAGTCCATGACGCGCTCGTCGTTGAGCTCGTTACGCTCCAGAGTGCCGGACTGACGCAGAAGTTTGTCTACCAGGGTGGTCTTGCCATGGTCAACGTGAGCAATGATGGCGATGTTACGTAGATTTTCGATCACTTGTGTATCTCGATCAGAGGATTCGGTGAGCTGACTGTGGTCAGGCAGCAATTAACATGGAGTCGGCAAAAGCCGTTACGGCTTGACGACTGGTGTCGGGGGGCCGGTGACGCAAGCCACAGGCAAACAGCCCCGGGCACTTAGCTCGGTCGATAAACGCGCACATTGGCATGCCCCTCACTGAGCAGATGGTGAGCATGCAGGCGACTCATGACGCCTTTGTCGCAATACAACAGGTACTGGCGCGTGTTATCCAGTTCCTTGAAGCGGCTGTTCAATGCATAGAACGGCAGCGTCTGTATCTCTACGCCCGGCACTTCCAGCGGCTGGTCTTCCTGGGCATCCGGGTGACGGATATCGATGACCACCTGACCGGCCAGCGCCTGGCTGACTTCTTCTATTTCGACATTCTGGCTCAGATCGTCGATCACCCGATCGATGGTCACCAGCCTGGCCCGCTCGAGCGCACGCTCAAGAACGGCCATGTCGAACTGCTTCTCTTCATACTCAACGCGATTACGCTTGGCGTTGGTCTTGGGGTTGACCGAAATCACCCCGCAATATTCAGGCATGTGCCGGGCGAAGTCGGCCGTGCCGATTTCAGTCGCCAGATCGACGATGTCCTGCTTGTGGCTGGCAATCAGCGGTCGCAGCACCAGTTTGTCGGTGGCCGAGTCGATGACCGAAAGATTGGGCAGCGTCTGGCTGGACACCTGCGAAATCGCTTCGCCCGTCACCAGCACATCGATTTCGAGGCGGTCGGCAACAGATGAGGCAGCGCGCAACATCATACGCTTCAAAACTACACCCATATGACTGTTATCGACTTTCTGCAGAATTTCTCCCAGAACTTCCTCGAAAGGCACACTGACAAACAGCACTCGTTGTGAACTGCCGTACTTCTTCCAGATGAAGTGAGCGACTTCCATCACGCCCAGCTCATGGGCACGCCCACCCAGATTGAAGAAGCAGAAGTGCGCCATCAGGCCACGACGCATGATCTGGTAGGCCGCCACGGTCGAATCGAAACCGCCGGACATCAGCACCAGCGTCTGTTCCAGGGCACCCAGCGGATAACCGCCCATGCCAGTATGCTGGTCATGGATGACAAACAGACGCTGGTCGCGAATTTCCATGCGCACCACGAGTTCGGGCTTGCGCAGCTCGATACCGGCGGCACCACATTGCTGGCGCAGCTTGCTGCCGACGTACTTCTCGACGTCCATGGAGCTGAAGTCGTGTCGCCCCGCACGCTTGCAGCGCACCGAAAACATCTTGCCGGGCAGCAGGTCGCCGTAATGCACCTTGCACCTGGCAACGATGTCATCCAGATCGCCCAGCGGGTATTCGGCAACCTGCAGGAAATTGGCGATACCCGGCATGCAGCTCAGGCGCTCGGTGATGCCCTGCAGGACCTTTGGATCGGTCAGCCTCGTTTCGACCTCGAGATTGTCCCATACGCCACCCACGACAATGTCCGCGTCCAGTTCACGGAGCACGGTACGAATGTTCTTGGCCAGCTGGCGGATGAACTTCTTGCGCACCGGCGGGCTTTTGATGGTGATTTCGGGAAAAACTTTGACGATTAGTTTCATGGAAACGGTACGTGAGGTGCCGGCCGAAAAAGGGGGGCGCGGATTATAGCGGAAATTGCTCAAGGTTTAACCAGTTATCGTACTACCAATCATCAGCGCACTAAAAAGGCACGCTTCGACATTTTAAAGCACCATAAAGGTGCGTCATTTTGCCGATAAATCCGTTTTCACCTCCAAAAAGGCCTTGTTTGGGGCAAAAAACCCAACTCGGGGCACTGGCATGCAATTTGCTCCCTTGTGAGGCAGGTTGCCTTGGCAGAGTATCTGCGCCGGCATCACCCAAATTTAAGGGGCCACAACCATAACCAGGCCCTAGCCACCCGGAGGACACCATGTCGAAGTCGGTTCAACTCATCAAAGATCATGACGTTAAATGGATTGATCTGCGCTTCACTGACACCAAAGGCAAGCAGCAACACGTCACCATGCCAGCTCGCGATGCGCTGGACGACGACTTCTTTGAAGTCGGCAAGATGTTCGACGGTTCCTCCATTGAAGGCTGGAAAGGTATCGAAGCCTCCGACATGATCCTGCTGCCGGACGACAGCTCCGCAGTGCTGGACCCGTTCACCGAAGAGCCGACCCTGATCCTGGTCTGCGACATCATCGAACCTTCGACCATGCAAGGCTATGACCGCGACCCGCGCGCCATCGCCCACCGCGCCGAGGAATACCTGAAGTCCACCGGTATCGGTGACACCGTATTCGTTGGCCCGGAGCCAGAATTCTTCATCTTCGATTCGGTCAAGTACAAGTCCGACATCTCCGGCTCCATGTTCAAGATCTTCTCCGAGCAAGGCTCGTGGATGACCGATCAGGACGTGGAAGGCGGCAACAAAGGCCACCGTCCAGGTATCAAAGGCGGCTACTTCCCGGTTCCACCGGTCGACCACGACCACGAAATCCGTACTGCCATGTGCAACGCACTGGAAGAAATGGGTCAGGTCGTCGAAGTTCACCACCACGAAGTGGCAACTGCCGGCCAGAACGAAATCGGCGTGAAGTTCAACACTCTGGTTGCCAAGGCTGACGAAGTTCAGACCCTCAAGTATGTCGTGCACAACGTTGCCGACGCTTACGGTCGCACCGCTACCTTCATGCCAAAGCCTCTGTACGGCGATAACGGTTCGGGCATGCACGTTCACATGTCCATCGCCAAAGATGGCAAGAACACCTTCGCAGGCGAAGGCTATGCCGGCCTGTCCGACACCGCTCTGTACTTCATCGGCGGTATCATCAAGCACGGTAAGGCCCTGAACGGCTTCACCAACCCTTCGACCAACTCCTACAAGCGTCTGGTCCCAGGCTTCGAAGCTCCGGTAATGCTGGCCTACTCGGCTCGTAACCGTTCCGCCTCGATCCGTATTCCTTACGTCTCCAGCCCACGTGGCCGTCGTATCGAAGCACGCTTCCCGGATCCGGCAGCCAACCCGTACCTGGCGTTCGCTGCACTGTTGATGGCTGGCCTGGACGGCATCCAGAACAAGATCCACCCTGGCGATGCAGCTGACAAGAACCTGTATGACCTGCCGCCAGAAGAGGCCAAAGGCATTCCACAAGTTTGCGGCAGCCTGAAAGAAGCCCTGGAAGAGCTGGACAAAGGTCGTGCGTTCCTGACCAAAGGCGGCGTTTTCAGCGACGACTTCATCGACGCTTACATCGAGCTGAAAAGCGAAGAAGAAATCCGCGTGCGTACTTTCGTACACCCACTGGAATACGAGCTGTACTACAGCTGCTGATCCAGTCGCGTCATCTCTGACGACGCCACAAAAGGACCTCCTTCGGGAGGTCTTTTTTTGCCCTCGATAATCTCAAACGCAGCGAACCTTGAGATCGAACCCCAGCGCATTAACTTTTGCTCACGTCATGGCACTGGCTCTGGTCGATGACCTGGAGTTAAATCTGCGCTCCACCCACAGATTCGAGATGGAACCGCCATGCGCCTGCTTCTGGCCACTTCGCTGCTGACTCTGACGTGCATGTCTCCCTGCATCACCCTCGCCGCCGAACAGAAACCATCGCCTGTTGATCCTTTGTTGCAAGCCATCAGCGAGCGCCTGACCATTGCCGATCAGGTTGCCTTGAGCAAATGGGACAGTGGCAAGGCTGTCGAAGATCCGCCTCGCGAGCAGCAGGTCATCAGTGCCGCTCAGGCCCGCGCAGCCGAATTCAAACTCGATCCCGACGACGTTCAACGACTGTTTCGCGCCCAGATAGAAGCCAACAAACGCGTGCAGAACGCTCTGCTCGAACAGTGGCACACAGCAGGCAAGGCACCCGATACCACGCGCCAGAGCCTGGTCGACGACATCCGCCCCCGACTGGACCGATTGCAGACCGAATTGCTGCGCGCCTATGCCGACTTCCAGCCGGTCCGCACCTCGGACAACTGCCAGACAGTGCTGGATGCGGCACTCAAGCATCACCGTACCGACCCGATTCACGATCAGGCACTGGTCCTTGCCACCACGGATCTGTGCGCCGCGAAACTGT
This sequence comes from Pseudomonas capsici, assembly GCF_017165765.1. Lineage (GTDB taxonomy): Bacteria > Pseudomonadota > Gammaproteobacteria > Pseudomonadales > Pseudomonadaceae > Aquipseudomonas > Aquipseudomonas capsici. Next base: position 34,316 of record NZ_JAFGZD010000004.1, on the reverse strand, counting down.
AAGCCTGACCGCCCGATACAGGACCAAGTGTTCTATGCTGGTGACCTTTGCCCTTTGCTGCCGAGAATCTCATGCGCCAAAGCCTCATCTGCCTGTTCCTATTGATCAGCCTGCCTGCTGCGGCGCAGATCTATAAGTACACCGATGCGAATGGCAATACCGCATACAGCAATCAGCCGCCCAATGGCATCAAGACCGAGGTCGTCGAGTTGCCGCCACTCAACAGCGTGGAATCCCGGGTTCCCGCCCCACCGGCCATGAACACCACACCACAACCGACGAGCACACAGACACAGTCTCGGGACGCATACAGCACGCTGGAACTGACTGACCTGCCGATAGACGAAGCACTGCGCGCCAATGACGGCACCTTCACGGTCGGTGTGAAGATTCAGCCACGCCTGCGGCCCGGTCATCAGCTTCAATTGCTGGTGGACGGCAATCCTTACGGAACGCCCACCAATATCCCCCGCCTGCAGGTAGTGAATATCGACCGGGGTGAGCACAGTTTTGCGGTCCAGGTGCTGGACTCCCAACGCATCGTCCAGCAAAGCCAGACAATCACCCTCACCGTGCAGCGCGTCCATGTCAACCGCCCCTGAACAACGCCTGCTCCATGGCCTGCTGATGTGTCTGTTGCTGCTGACAGTCTTGCCGGCAGCTGCTGACGTCTATACCTACATCGATGCCAACGGCAACCGGGTATTCACCGATCAGCCGCACAAGAATGCCAAGCGCGTGGAGATCCCGCCCAGCAACAACATGACGGGAACACCACCTGCCCGCACCTATCAGGCAGCGCCCGCAAAACCCAGGACCAAGGCGATATTTCGCTATCAACTGCTGCGGGTGCTGGTTCCCGAGCCGGACGGGACTGTGCGCAGCACCAGCGGCGACGTCATCGTGACCGTCACCAGCGAACCGGCTTTGCAGCCCGGGCATAGCTATCGACTGTTTCTGGATGGCCAACCCGCGGGCCAGCCCGGACGCAGCCCGGTAATCCCGCTGAGCAATATCGACCGGGGCACGCATCAGTTATCGGTCGAGATAGTCGATGAAGCCGGCCGCGTGCTGGAAAAGACTCCCAATCAGCCCTTCCACATGCTGCGCACTTCGCTGGCACAAAAGCGCAAGGCAAATCCGTGTCAGCTTCCCGAGTATGGCGTGCGTCCCGAATGCCCGATCAAGGACAAGCCCGAAGAAGAAAACAGCATCCTGCCTTTTTTCTAGGCAGAAAAGACCATCCCGCCAACAAAGCACCTTAATGGTGCATCATGTGATCCAGCACGCCTCAAGACAGCCCAATATGGTTCAGAAATGGCTGTGAGATGGCGCTTTATGTGAGCACCGATCCAAAAAAAGCCCGATTTTGCGAATTAAACGCTTCTTTTCGGAGCCTTGGTTTGGTTCTTGCAACTTCGCTTGCACAGCACCCCGTTAAGCACCGTATCAGTGGCTTTGCTGATGCTGGCCAGGACGGCTCAGCCCTGCACCTCCGCGATTGCAATGTGCCAAAAGAGGTCAACAAGATTCATGACTATCAGCGACGCGCTGCACCGTCTGTTACTGGACAACCTGACCACTGCCACCATCCTGCTCAATGCCGATCTGCGCCTTGAGTACATGAACCCGGCAGCGGAAATGCTGCTGGCCATCAGTGGTCAGCGCAGCCATGGACAATTCATCAGCGAGCTGTTCACCGAGTCCGCCGAAGCACTGAGTTCGCTTCGTCAGGCCGTGGAGCAGGCCCACCCTTTCACCAAGCGCGAAGCCATGCTGACCGCACTGACCGGCCAGACCCTGACAGTCGACTACGCGGTAACGCCTATTCTCAACAAGGGCGAAACCCTGTTGCTGCTCGAGGTTCATCCTCGTGATCGCCTGCTGCGCATCACCAAGGAAGAAGCCCAATTGTCCAAGCAGGAAACCACCAAGATGCTGGTGCGTGGCCTGGCTCACGAAATCAAGAATCCCCTGGGCGGTATTCGCGGCGCGGCGCAGCTGCTGTCCCGTGAACTGCCCGAGGAAAGCCTCAAGGACTACACCAACGTCATCATCGAAGAAGCGGATCGCCTGCGTAATCTGGTGGACCGGATGCTGGGCTCCAACAAGCTGCCTTCGCTGGCCATGACCAATGTGCACGAAGTACTCGAGCGGGTCAGCAGTCTGGTCGAGGCAGAAACCCAGGGATGCATCACTCTGGTGCGCGACTATGATCCAAGTATCCCGGACGTACTGATAGACCGTGAACAAATGATTCAGGCCGTGCTCAATATCGTACGCAACGCAATGCAGGCCATCGGCAGTCAGAACGAGCTGCGTCTGGGACGAATCACCCTGCGCACCCGCGCCATGCGCCAGTTCACCATCGGGCACATTCGCCATCGACTGGTGAGCAAGATCGAAATCATCGACAACGGCCCCGGTATTCCGGCCGAACTCCAGGAAACCATTTTCTACCCCATGGTCAGTGGCCGCCCGGATGGTACGGGACTCGGACTTGCCATTACCCAGAACATCATTAGCCAGCACCAGGGGCTGATCGAATGTGAGAGCCATACCGGCCACACCACTTTCTCGATCTTCCTGCCGCTGGAACAAGGAGCCGCTTCGACATGAGCCGTAGTGAAACTGTCTGGATCGTAGATGACGATCGTTCCATCCGCTGGGTACTGGAAAAGGCTCTGCAACAGGAAGGCATGACCACACAAAGCTTCGATAGCGCGGATGGGGTGATGAGTCGCCTGGCCCGTCAGCAACCGGACGTGATCATTTCCGACATCCGCATGCCCGGTGCCAGTGGCCTGGACCTGCTGGCCCGGATTCGCGAACAGCATCCGCGTCTGCCGGTGATCATCATGACCGCCCACTCGGACCTCGACAGCGCCGTGGCGTCGTATCAGGGCGGTGCCTTCGAGTACCTGCCCAAACCGTTCGACGTCGACGAAGCCGTCTCGCTGGTCAAACGTGCCAACCAGCATGCTCAGGAACAGCAAGGCCTGGATGCAGCCCCGACTCTGGCTCGCACCCCGGAAATCATTGGTGAAGCACCTGCGATGCAGGAAGTGTTTCGCGCCATCGGGCGTCTGAGCCATTCCAACATCACCGTGCTGATCAACGGCGAATCGGGTACCGGTAAAGAACTGGTCGCCCATGCTCTGCACCGCCACAGCCCGCGCTCGGCTTCACCGTTCATTGCGCTGAACATGGCGGCGATTCCAAAGGATCTGATGGAGTCTGAGCTGTTTGGCCACGAAAAAGGTGCCTTCACCGGCGCGGCCAACCTGCGGCGCGGCCGCTTCGAGCAGGCCGATGGCGGCACGCTGTTTCTCGACGAAATCGGTGACATGCCCGCCGACACCCAGACTCGCCTGCTGCGGGTGCTGGCTGACGGTGAGTTCTACCGGGTCGGCGGTCATACGCCGGTCAAGGTCGATGTACGCATCATTGCCGCGACTCACCAGAACCTCGAAACCCTGGTGCAGGCCGGCAAGTTCCGTGAAGACCTGTTCCACCGCCTGAACGTGATCCGCATCCATATTCCACGCATGTCGGACCGTCGCGAAGACATCCCGACCCTGGCCAAGCACTTCCTGAGCCGCGCCGCGCAGGAACTGGCGGTAGAACCCAAGCTGCTCAAGGCCGAGACCGAGGAATACCTCAAGCACCTGCCATGGCCGGGTAACGTTCGCCAACTGGAAAACACCTGCCGCTGGATCACGGTCATGGCTTCAGGCCGTGAAGTGCATATCAGCGACCTGCCACCCGAACTGCTCAGTCTGCCGCAGGATGCAGCGCCGGTGACCAACTGGGAACAGGCACTGCGTCAGTGGGCCGATCAGGCCCTGTCCCGTGGCCAGTCCAGCCTGCTGGACAGCGCCGTGCCGACCTTCGAACGCATCATGATCGAAACCGCCCTCAAGCACACCGCAGGCCGCCGTCGCGACGCCGCCGTGCTGCTGGGCTGGGGCCGCAATACCTTGACTCGCAAGATCAAGGAACTGGGCATGAAAGTCGATGGCGGGGATGACGACGAAGGCGACGAAGGCTAAACACCCCCTCGCCTTTTCATGATGATCTGTGCGAGGCAGCTTGCTGGCGACTTTTCAATTTGTCGTCAGCAAGCTGCCTCACACATCCTCAAGAGATTATTGAGCCAGCGATGGCTTTTCCCAGAGGTTGATCCCGCCTTCCACCGCGAAACGATCGATCTCGGCCAGTTCTTCCTTGCTGAACTCAAGGTTCTTCAGCGCGCCGACGTTTTCGATGATCTGCTCAGGGCGACTGGCGCCGATCAGGGCTGACGTCACGCGCGGATCGCGCAGCGTCCAGGCCAGTGCCATCTGTGCCAGGCTCTGGCCGCGACGCTGGGCGATCTCGTTGAGTGCCCGCACATGGGCAATGTTCTCTTCCGACAAGTGCGAAGCCTGCAACGAACCACCACCCGGACGATTGACTCGGGCGTCCTTTGGCACGCCATTGAGATATTTGTCGGACAGCAGCCCTTGAGCCAGAGCCGTAAAGGCAATCACGCCAGCCCCCAGCTCTTCGGTGGCATCGAGCAGATCCTTCTCGACCCAGCGATTGAGCAGGTTGTAAGCCGGCTGATGAATCAACAGCGGCACTTTCCATTCTTTCAGCAGCGCGGCGATTTCCCGGGTTTTCGAGCCCGAGTAGGAAGAAATGCCGATGTATAGCGCCTTGCCCTGCTGCACGGCAGTGGCCAGTGCGCCAGCGGTTTCTTCCAGCGGTGTGTCCGGGTCGAAGCGGTGGGAATAGAAGATATCCACATAATCGAGGCCAAGGCGCTGCAGGCTCTGGTCGAGACTGGCCAGCACGTACTTGCGTGAACCGCCGCCCTGACCATAAGGCCCTGGCCACATGTCCCAGCCAGCCTTGGTGGAGATGATCAGTTCGTCACGGTACTGTTTGAAATCCTCACGCAGCAGGCGACCAAAGTTCACCTCGGCGCTGCCATAGGGCGGACCATAGTTGTTGGCCAGGTCGAAATGGTTGATGCCCAGATCGAAAGCCGTGCGCAGCATGGCGCGCTGGGTATCGATGGGCGTGCTGTCACCGAAGTTGTGCCAAAGACCAAGCGAGAGCGCCGGCAACACCAGCCCACTGCGGCCGGTACGGCGATAAGGCATGTCGTTATAGCGGTTTTCGGCAGCGATATAGGTCATTGAGTCCTCTCTTTGTAGTCACCATGGCCGTGCGAGCAGGCTCCTGCCCGTTGCCAGCCTGATTCACTCTGCGTTTTTCTTCAATACGGCCTGCTGTACATCGACCCGCTTGGGCACCAGTCGGTTCTCGTAGAACAGATCGGCGGTGGCCTGTTGGGCGCGGATGATTTCAGGCGTGATCGGCAGGCTGGGTGATTCTGGACGATGGTCGATGTACTGGGCGATCACCGCTTCAGGCAGGCCCATGCTGCGCACCAGGATCTGAATGCTTCCAGCCCGGTCGCTACGGGTCAGCGCATCGGCGGCACTCAGCTCGTCCAGGACCTGCTGAACGAACACCCCGTTGCTTTCGGCATAGGCACGGCGGGCTGTATAGATCGGCCCCGACAGACCAAGCCCTTCGCCATTGGCCAGCACGCGGCTGTGCCCTTCGTTGATGGCGATGGAGTAATAAGGGTCCCAGATGGCCCAGGCATCGACACTGCCGTTCTCGAACGCGGCACGGGCATCGGCCGGGGTCAGGTAGACCGGCTGGATATCCTTGAAGCTCAGACCGGCCTTGTTCAAGGCTCGCAGCACCAGGTTGTGTGCGCTTGAGCCCTTCTGCAGGGCGACCTTGCGCCCCTTGAGATCTGTCACGCCCTTGAGCGGGCTGTCGTTGCGCACCAGGATGGTTTCGGCTTGCGGCTTGGCCGGCTCGGCACCGATGTACACCAGATCGGCACCCGCCACCTGGGCAAAGATCGGCGGAATATCACCGGTCGAAGCGATATCCAGGCTGCCGATATTCAAGGCCTCGAGCATCTGCGGCCCGGCCGGGAACTCGATCCACTTGATCTGCGTGTTGGCGAAACGCTTTTCCAGCAAGCCGTGTTCCTTGGCCAGTACCAGTGTGATGGAGCCTTTCTGATAACCGATGCGCAGCGCGTCCGGCTCCTTGGCGATGGCGGTATTGAATACCCCGCACAAGGTCAGAGCGGCGGCGATGAATGCCAGTGGTTTCATGTAGGTTTTCCTTGTGAATAGAGCCATCGTCGCAGGAGTGAATTCATGGGCGAGAGGCCGGTACACCCGAAGAAAATGTGTCGCCGGCAATACCCTCTCGCGGATGAATCCGCTCCTACAATCGTCCGTTACTCGAAGCGGTTCGAGGGCCTTTGCAGTCCGAGGTTTTCACGCAGGGTCGAGCCCTCGTATTGGGTGCGGAACAAGCCGCGGCGTTGCAGCTCAGGCACCAGCAGGCGCGCGACATCTTCCAGACCTCCCGGCAGATGCGGCACCAGTACATTGAAGCCATCGGCGGCGCCTTGTTCGAACCAGGTCTGCAGCTCATCGGCAATCTGCGTCGGCGTACCGATCAGGCTGTAATGGCCTCGGCCACCGGCAATCCGCCGTCCCAGTTGTGCAAGGTTCAGGTTTTCTTTCTCGGCCAGATCGGTCAGCAGCTTTTGCCGACTGCGCTGGCCACTGTCGGTCAACGGCAATTCCGGCAAAGGCCCGTCCAGTGGATAGCCCGACAGATCGAAATTGCCCAGCATGCGGCCCAGCAACGCCACGCCCACATGGGGGTCGACCAGATCCTGGAACGACTCGAATTTCGCCTTGGCCTCAGCCTCGGTTTCAGCCACGACGATAAACACACCGGGCATGATTTTCAGCGATTCGGCACTGCGCCCGTAAGTCTTCAGCCGCCCCTTGATATCGGCATAGAACGCCTGGGCATCGGCCAGAGATGTCTGGGCCGTGAAGACCACTTCAGCCGTCTGCGCCGCCAGATCCCGACCGACTTCCGAAGAACCCGCCTGCACCACGACAGGCTGGCCTTGCGGAGAACGCGCCACATTCAGCGGACCTTTGACGCTGAAGTGTTCGCCCTGATGGTCGAGCACATGCAGCTTGGCGGGGTCGTAATACTCTCCGCTGGCCTTGTCGCGGATAAAGGCATCGTCCGCCCAGCTGTCCCAGAGCCCGGTCACGACCTGATGAAACTCGCGGGCACGGCTGTAGCGTTCGGCGTGTCCCACGTGTTCTTCACGACCGAAGTTCTGCGCTTCGGCTGCGGCATCGGAAGTCACCAGATTCCAGCCGGCTCGCCCACCGGACAGGTGGTCCAGCGAGGCGAACTTGCGAGCGACGTGGTAAGGCTCGTTATAAGTCGTGGTCGCCGTTGCAATCAGACCGATGTTCTCGGTTACCGCGCTCAGGGCCGAGAGCAGTGTCAGCGGTTCGAAATGATCGGAACGCGCCATGTGACTGGCGATATCTCCGGTCGCAGCCGCCACACTGTCGGCCACGAACAAAGCGTCGAACCGGGCCTCCTCCGCCACTCTGGCCAGATGCTTGTAGTGCTTGATATCAAGCCCTGCATTGGCCGGAACATCCGGGTGACGCCAGGCCGCCACATGATGCCCGGTGGCCATTAGAAATGCGCCTAACTTCAACTGACGAGCGGACTCGCTCATAACCAACTCCTTACCGATTCATTGAGGGTTGTTGCACGCAACGGCTCAAAAATCCTTACGCAACTGCACACCGAAATAACGCTCGTCATCACGCGGTACTGCACGGTAGATGTAGTTTCCACCAGTGGCCAGCATTGGCGAATAAGACTTGTCAGCCAGGTTTTTGCCCAGCAACGCAACACGCCAGCCTGCGTTGTAGTCCGCAAGGGCAACACTCGCGTTCCAGATACCGTAGGCACCTTGTTTGGTGTCGGCGTTCTGGCTGATGTCGTACTGCACTTCGCTCTGCCAGCTGTAATCGGTACCCAGTTCGATATCCAGGCCGTTATCCAGCGGGATGGTGTAGTCGGCACGAACGTAGCTTTTCCAGTCCGGGCTGTAGGGCAGAGTCTTGCCATCGACGTTGCAGGACGCCGCCGCACCGGCCGGGCACGCGAAGCTGTCGATGCGTGCCTTGGTGTAAGCCAGGGCACCGGAAATTTTCAGGTTGGTGGTGGCCTGCAAGGCGTAGTCGAGTTCGACGCCCTCAGTGCTGACACTGCCCGCATTGATCAGGCGGGTTACCACTTGCCCGGCCACGCTGTCGAAGAAGTTCGCCTGATAGTTGTCGTACTCGCTGCGGAATACGGCCAGGTTGGTGGTCAGGCGATTGTTCCAGCTGGTGGCCTTGATGCCGACTTCCCAGGTGTTGGAGGTTTCCGGCTTGAGCGCCTCGGTATCGCGCGGCTGCATGTTGAAGAACACGTTATAGGCCGGGCCTTTGTAACCACGCGAGTAGGTGACATAGGTGGTTACCGCATCGCTGAGGTCGTATTGCAGACCCAGGCGGCCGGACTTGCCATCTTCATCCACGGAACCCGAGCTGCTGGTCGCTGGCTGGATACCGCTGACCGTAGTGGCCGAGGTGGAGACACGGCGGTGGTCGTATTCCAGCTTGTCGTGGGTCCAGCGCAGACCGGCGATGGCCCGGAAATCAGGCGTGAAGTTGAAGGTGGTTTCACCAAACACCGAGTAGCTTTCGTTGGTGGTGCTGTAGTCGGCAACGCCGCGATCCTGGGTGGTGGGCGTGATCAAGGTGCGCTGATAGGTTTCATCGCTCTTGCCATGCATGTAGAACAGACCGCCGACATACTCCAGGAACTCACCTTTGGGCGAAGCCAGACGCAATTCCTGAGAGTACTGGTTGTACTCCAGCTGGCCTTTGTCTTCGGTGCCGGGGAACGCGGCGGTGATGGTGCCCAGGCGGTCGCCATCCTGATATTGGGTATTGTCCCAGCCGCGCCAGGCCGTGATCGACGTCAAGGTGTAGTCGCCCAGTTTCCAGTCCAGTTGGCCGGACAGGCCCTTGTTGACGTCATCCACATGGCTGCGGTAATCGCTGACCACATCGCGGTTGTCGCTGTCGGCCCGCACAGGTGACAAGGCGCTGCTGAACGCTGGCGTCAGCGACTTGCTGACCACACCGTTTGGCGCGTCGTCATGAGCCTGCATGTAGTCGGCGATGAGGGTGAATGTGACATCGTCATTGGGAGTGAACTCCAGTTTGCCCCGTGCACCCTTGCGGTTATAGCCGTTGACCTCCTGACCGTTGAGCTTGTTGTCGACGTTACCGTCGTAGCTGCCGAACAGGGTCGTGATCGAGCCCTTGAGGGTCTGCGGGATCAGACTGCCACCGATACCGAAGCGCGTGCGGCTTTCATTGCCGCTGAAATAGGATTGATCGATGTAGCCATGAGTCTCTTCGGTCGGCGCCTTGGTGACCACGTTGAGCACACCGGCCGATGCGTTCTTGCCGAACAGCGTGCCCTGAGGGCCGCGCAGGACTTCGATACGCTCCAGATCCAGCAAATCCAGGGTTGCCTGGCCTGGACGACCGAGCACGACACCGTCGATGACCGTCGCAACAGTCGGCTCGACACCCGGCGATGTAGAAATAGTGCCCACGCCGCGAATGAACAGCGAAGTGTCCTTGTTGGAAGCGCCGGTACGGAAATTCAGGGTCGGGATCTGCTGCACGATGCTGGACACACCATTGCGGTTGTCACGCTCCAGTTGCTCGCCCTCGACCACGGAAACCGCGACAGGCACTTTCTGCAACGACTCTTCGCGGCGCGTGGCGGTAACGGTGACAGCCTTGAGCGTGGGCGCCTCGGCGTTCTGCGTGGCTTCGGTTTCAGCCATCGCCGGAGCCAGCGGCAAGGCCGCCAGACTCATCAGCAGCATGCCGCAACGACGTCCCCGCGCGGTGTTGGCCTGGTCGATGGCTTGCGCCAGAAGATTGTGTTTGACGCTATCCCCAAGTGTTGTGTGCATCTGCGTGCCTGCCTGATATGTGCCCTGGTCGGTCAGTGTTCACGCACTGACTTCTGAAATTGCCGGCTAACCGGGTTCGGGCATTCGCGGTGGCGAGTAGCAGACAAACCAGTTTGTTAGCGCTAACATCACCAGTATCAGTAACCGACACATAGATCGTCAAATACTTAAAAATTAGATTTATATTCCTTTTTCTTTTATACGAAGTGACTGCCCATGGCTGACGACATTCCTGCGACACGCAAACGCCGAGGCGCAGGCCGTGTGACCATCACAGGCGTGGCAAAGCAGGCAGGTGTTTCGGCCATTACCGTGTCGCGCTACTTCAACCAGCCGGATCAGGTTTCTCCCGAATTGCGCGAGCGTATCGCTGCCGCAGTCAATCAGTTGGGTTACGTGCCCAACCTGGTGGCAGGCGGCCTGGCCTCGGCGCGCAGCCGGGTCGTGGCCATGGTGATACCCAACATCTCGGGGCCGATCTTCGCCAATACCATTCAGGGTTTCAGCGACACCTTGAGCAAGCACGGTTTCCAGCTGCTGCTGGCCTCCAGCTACTTCTCTACAGAACAGGAAGAAAGCGCGGTGCGGGCGTTTCTGGGCTGGTCACCGGCCGCGCTGGTCCTGACCAGCCGCTTTCACAGCGAAGCGACTGAAAAGATGATCGAGCAGGCCGATATCCCGGTGATCGAAACCTGGGACCACCAGCCAGGCCGTAGCCCGATCCAGATCGGGTTCTCGCATTACGACGTGGGCGTCAGTGCTACACGCTATCTGCATGACAAAGGCTACCGACGCATCGCCTTCGTGCAGAACAGCATGGCGGGCGATTTCAGCGCCCTTGAACGCCGCGACGGCTACATCGCCACCCTGGAAACCTTCGGCCTCAAGCCCAGAGTGTTCGTTCCGGCAGAAGGGCTGGCACCCTTCGAGGCTGGCAAGCAGGCGATGGATACACTCATGAACGGCACCGACAGACCCGATGCCATCTTCTTTGCCAACGACAACCTGGCCGCTGGCGGATTGCTCGCCAGCCAGCGGGCAGGCCTGCAAATACCGCAGGATTGCGCCGTCATGGGGTTTGGCGACTACGCCTTCGCCCAAATGATGATGCCCAGCCTCAGCACCATCAAACCACCCGCCCTGGAAATCGGCGTCCTCGCCGCACAACGCGTACTGGAAAGCCTGGGAGTGCTGCCGCTGGAAGGGGAAATACAACGACTGAACCTGCTCGATTGCAGTCTGGTTGAGCGGGAGAGTACGTGACGCGGAAAGCTGCAAGCTGCAAGCTGCAAGCTGCAAGCTGCAAGCTGCAAGCTTTTGACTTGAAGCTTAAAGCTTGCAGCTTACGGCTTGCCTCTATCGCACCAAATGCAAGAACTGCATATGCCGCTCGTACTGGTCCAGTATGTCGTTGATGACCTGTTCCTTGGTGTAACCCACCAGATCGTAATCCTGGCTGCCTTCGCTCAGGTGGACTTCGGCTCGGTAGTAGCGCCGGTTGTTCAGTTGCTTGGAGCCCATGCCGCCGCGGGCGAAGGATGGGGTGAAGAAGCCTTTCATCTGTACCTGGTAAATGAACGGACGTTCTTCACCATGGCCGATTTCAAGGCTGACGGAGTCGTTGGACGGGTCCGGTTGAGTATCGACACTCAGACCCTTTTCCACGAACACTGCGGTCACGTCTTCAATCGCCGGGCGTACGGTCTGATCGAGGAAGCGATAGACCTCGTCCCGCGACGGATAGTGCACGGCCTGGCTCAAACGCTGCCTCCAGCCGCCACGTCGCGCACCGGAGGCCGGGGCCAGCGAATAGGTCTGGGCGATCTGACGCTGAGCCTCCATGAAGAACGCTTTGTGCAGCCCCCACATCATCAACAGCAGAATCAGCGAGAACGGTAGCGAGGTCAGCACAACGGCCGACTTCAGCGCATCGATGCTGCCGGAGAACAGCAACCCGCTGGTAATCACCGCCGTCGCCACACCCCAGAACACACGCAGCCATTTCGGACCGTCTTCGTCCGGGCCGCCACCCTTGGCCGACAGCGTGGACAGCACCACAGTCCCGGAGTCCGCCGAAGTGACGAAGAACACAAAGCTGATGAACACCGTCACCGCAATGACGGTCTTGCTCCATGGATAGGTTTCCAGCAGCAGATACAAGGTCATGGACGGGTCGTCGATAGCCGATTGCCCCAGAGCGGTCATGCCGTGGTTGAGCACTTGCTCGATGGCGCTGTTACCGAAAATCGACATCCAGGCAAGCGTGAAACCCAGCGGAATCAGCAGCACGCCAAAGACGAATTCGCGAATGGTCCGGCCACGGGAAATACGCGCAATGAACAGGCCCACAAAAGGCGCCCATGCAATCCACCAGGCCCAATAGAACACTGTCCAGCCGCCCAGCCAGCCATTGGCGTCGCGATTGTAGGCATAGACATCGAAACTCTTGACCGGCAGCGCGCCCAGGTAGTCACCGATGTTCTGCACCAGCGTATTGAGCAGATGCTGAGTGGGTCCGGCGAACAGTACGAACAGCAGCAATGCGCAGGCGAGCAGCATGTTGATGTCGGACATGACCCGCACGCCCTTGTCGACGCCCGAGACCGCCACCAGGATCGCAGCGCCCATCATCAGCGTGATCAGCCCGACCTGAATCCATTGGGTATGGGACACGCCGAACAGGTAATCCAGACCGGAGTTCAGGTGCAGCACACCGAACCCCATGTCGGCACCCAGACCGAAGATGGTCGCGATGATGCCAAAACCATCGACGGCGTAACCGATAGGACCATTGATACGTTTGCCGATCAGCGGATACAGCGCCGAACGCAAGGCCAGCGGCAGGTTGTGACGGTAAGCGAAATACGCCAGCGCCATGCCGACGAAGGCAAACACGCCCCAGCCATGCAGGCCCCAGTGCAGAAACAGCAACTGCATGGCCTGACGTGCCGACTCAGTGGTACTGCCCTCGCCCTGCGGCGGTTGCAGCATATGGGTCAGTGGCTCGGAAACGCAGAAGAAGAACAGCGTGATACTGATCCCGGCGGCAAACAGCATGCCTGCCCATGACAGGTAACTGAATTCGGGCTCGTCGTGGTCGGCACCGAGCTTGATCTTGCCGTAGCTCGACAAGGCGGTGACCACCACGAAGACCAGATACAGCGTCATGACAAGCATGTAATACCAGCCGACCGTATTGGCCGCCCAGTTCTGTGCAGCCAGTAGCCATTCGCCGCTGGCTTGCGGAAAGGCAATCACGGTAACGCCGAAAATCAGGATGACACTCGCGGCGAAGTAGAACACCGGAGCATTCATGCGGACCTGGCCGCTGGATGGGGAAACGGACGTACTCATGGGCGGTACGCCTCTGGATCAAGACGAGAAGCTCCAGAAATAGAGGGAAACACGAGAAGGACTCCTGGTATGAGCGGGCAGAAAACTACCTGCAAAAAACAAATCGCATACAGGGGAATGCGGGCTCAGACCGGGATATGACGCATGATGGCGCAGGATCGTTCCCTACGCCGCGGGAGCGAATCGGGCGGCAAGCTTCAAACTTGCAGCTTGAAGCTTGCCGCTTACAACTAACTACTGCTACTTCTGAGTCCCGTCATCCTGTTGCAGCAGGTTGGCCTGGGTCAGATTGCAGCCGGCCGGGACGCTGCGGGTCAGCCAGACGTTGCCGCCGATGGTCGAGCCCTTGCCGATGGTGATACGCCCCAGAATGGTTGCGCCGGCATAGATCACCACGTCGTCTTCGACGATCGGGTGGCGGGCATGACCTTTCTGCAACTGGCCATCTTCGTCCGCCGGAAAGCGCTTGGCGCCCAGCGTCACAGCCTGATAGATCCTGACCCGCTCACCGATAATGGCCGTCTCGCCAATCACGACGCCGGTGCCATGATCGATAAAGAAGCTCGGGCCGATCTGCGCGCCGGGATGGATATCGATACCGGTGGAGGAATGGGCGATTTCCGAGCTGATGCGCGCCAGCAGAGGCAGGCCGGCCCGATACAGGTGATGCGCCAGCCGGTGATGGATCACCGCCAGGATACCCGGATAGCACAGCAGAACCTCATCGACACTGCGCGCCGCCGGGTCGCCGTGATAGGCCGCCAGCACATCGGTATCGAGCAACAGACGAATGCCTGGCAAGGCAGTGGCGAAATCCTGGATCAGCTCCAGTGCCCGCTCGTCGATTCCCTGAGTCTCGCCGCCCTGCTGATGCGCCACATAGCGCAACTCCAGTCGGGCCTGGGCCAGGAGCGCATTGAGTGCCACGTCCAGGGTATGGCCGACGTAGAAATCCTCGCTTTCTTCGCGCAGATCCACCGGCCCCAGACGCATCGGGAACAAGGCCCCGCTCAAGGCTTCGAGAATCTCGCCCATGGCCGCCCGGGAAGGCAGCTCCCGACCACCATGCTCACCGCTCACCCGCCTGTTGCGAGTGCGCCAGTCTTCACGCGCACTGCGCAACTGGCTGACGATCCGCTGCAACTGCCAATGGCTGGAGCGGCCTGGGGCAGATGCTTCTGGAATATCGCTCACGCTGAACTCTCCTTGAGTCAAAGTAGGCAACCCGATGATGGCGGCCCCTGCGGCCTCCACTCTACGGCAAACATTTGCACGGAAAAAATAACAATTTGCGTAGGGCTTTGGCTGACATCACATAAAACACCGTGGGTTGCCGTGCAGGAACCGTCTGCATATAGTCCGATAACTCCCTTCTCGGCTTACCTATCAAGATGATCAAAAAACAGTTGGCTCGTTTCAACCGCCTCGACCTGATCGAAGCTCCCACCCCACTGGAAAAGCTCGAACGCCTGTCGACCTGGGCAGGCCGCGATATCTATATCAAGCGCGATGACACTACGACTCTGGCGCTGGGCGGCAACAAGGTGCGCAAGCTGGAGTACCTGGCTGCCGATGCGCTGGCCCAGGGTGCAGACACGCTGATTACCGCCGGAGCAATCCAGTCCAACCATGTGCGTCAGACCGCAGCACTGGCCGCTCGTCTGGGACTGGGTTGCGTCGCATTGCTGGAAAACCCTATCGGCACCGAAGACGCCAACTATCTGCACAACGGCAATCGCCTGCTGCTGGAACTGTTCGACGCCAAGGTCGAACTGGTGGAAAACCTCGATAACGCCGACGAGCAACTGCAAGCCCTCGCCGCTCGCCTGCGCACCAGTGGCAAGAAGCCTTATCTGGTACCGATTGGCGGCTCCAGTGCCGTAGGCGCGCTGGGTTATGTGCGTGCCGGGCTGGAACTCGCGGAGCAGATCAAGCAGACAGGCCTGGATTTTTCCGCCGTGGTGCTGGCCTCAGGCAGCGCTGGCA
Source organism: Pseudomonas capsici (assembly GCF_017165765.1). Taxonomy (GTDB): domain Bacteria; phylum Pseudomonadota; class Gammaproteobacteria; order Pseudomonadales; family Pseudomonadaceae; genus Aquipseudomonas; species Aquipseudomonas capsici. The sequence continues at coordinate 19,015 of NZ_JAFGZD010000004.1, read as the reverse complement.
CTCACAGCGGCCTGGCCCTGGCTCTGGCCGAGCAGTTGCCGGAACTGCCGGTGATTGGCGTAACCGTCTCCCGCAGCGAAGAAGCTCAGCTTCCCAAGGTTCAGGGCCTGGCCGAGCGCACGGCGGAACTGCTCGATATCGCCCTGCCATCAGCCTTCAAGGTGCAACTGTGGGACGAATACTTCGCTCCACGCTATGGTGAACCGAACGCTGGCACGCTGTCGGCAATCAAACTGATCGCCAGCCACGAAGGTCTGCTGCTGGACCCGGTCTATACCGGCAAAGCCATGGCCGGTCTGCTCGACGGCATCGGACGTCAGCGTTTCAATGATGGGCCGCTGATTTTCCTGCACACCGGCGGTGCACCTGCGTTGTTCGCTTATCCGGAGGTGTTCAGCGGCTGATAACCCAGCGGCTGACACATATACCGAAAGAAAACCCGAAGATGCTTTTTAGTTCTTTTTGTTTATAAGAAACACGATTTATATTCGCGACCGCTACACGCTGTCGCCAGGTCTGACTTGCCTGACATCTCATACAAACAAGGGGCTCGCATGAACATTTCCGCTATTCGTCGCACGTTTCTCTTCTCGGCTCTGACGCTGGTGCTGGGCACCGGTATTGCGGGGCAAGCCATGGCCGGCGAACAACTGCAAAAGATCAAGGACAGCGGCACCCTCAATGTGGGTCTGGAAGGCACTTATCCACCCTTCAGCTTCGTGGACGAGAACGGCAAGCTCACCGGCTTCGAAGTCGAGTTGTCCGAAGCTCTGGCCAAGGAACTGGGCGTCAAGGCCAAGGTACAGCCGAGCAAGTGGGACGGTATCCTTGCGGCCCTGGAATCCAAGCGTCTGGATGTGGTGATCAACCAGGTGACCATTTCCGAAGAGCGCAAGAAAAAGTACGACTTCTCCGAGCCCTACACCATCTCCGGCCTGCAGACGCTGACCCAGAAGAAGAACGCGGACACCATCAAGACGCCTCAGGATCTGGCGGGCAAGAAAGTCGGCGTAGGCCTGGGCACCAACTATGAGCAGTGGATCAAGGCCAATGTCCCGACAGCCATCGTCAAGACCTATGACGATGATCCGACCAAGTTTCAGGACCTGCGTGTAGGCCGTATCGACGCCATTCTGGTCGACCGCCTGGCTGCCCTGGAAATCGCAGCCAAGACCAAGGATGCCTTTGGTGTCGCGGGTGCTCCGTTTTCCCGTCAGGAATCCGGTATTGCCCTGCGCAAGGGCGAGCCTGAATTGCTGGACGCCATCAACAAGGCACTCGACAAGCTGCGTGCCGACGGCACCCTGGCCAAACTGTCGCAAAAGTACTTCAACGCTGATGTGACCAAATGATCGAAGAGAGCCTTAAGCTCGTAGCGGACTCTGCGCCCTTTCTGCTCAAGGGCGCGTACTACACGGTCATTCTCAGCCTGGGCGGGATGTTTTTCGGATTGCTGCTGGGCTTCGGCCTGGCACTGATGCGCCTGTCACGCTTCGCACTGGTGAGCTGGCCAGCCCGTGTCTACGTGTCGTTCTTCCGCGGCACGCCGCTGCTCGTGCAACTGTTCGTGATCTATTACGGCCTGCCACAACTGGGGGTCGAACTGGATCCGCTGCCTGCAGCGCTGATCGGTTTCTCGTTGAACATGGCGGCCTACGCCTGTGAAATCCTGCGCGCGGCCATCGGTGCAGTGGATCGCGGGCAATGGGAAGCGGCTGCCAGTATCGGCATGACCCGCTGGCAGACCATGCGCCGGGCGATCCTGCCGCAAGCGGCACGCACCGCCTTGCCGCCACTGGGCAACAGTTTCATCTCCCTGGTCAAGGACACGGCGCTGGCCGCCACCATTCAGGTGCCGGAGCTGTTCCGTCAGGCGCAACTGATCACTGCACGAACCTTTGAAATTTTCACCATGTACCTTGCCGCCGCGCTGATCTACTGGGTCCTCGCCTCGTTGCTTTCGCATCTGCAAAACCGTCTTGAAGCGAGGGTCAATCGGCATGATCTGGAGACCTGAAGCATGATCGTGGTTGAAAACCTCACCAAGGAATTCAAGGGTCAGCAAGTGCTCAAGGGCATCGACCTGCGCATTGAGGCCGGAGAAGTCGTGGCAATCATCGGCCCCAGTGGCTCGGGGAAAACCACGCTGCTGCGTTGCCTGAATCTGCTGGAAACCCCCACCAGCGGCACAATCAGGGTCGGCGATATCCAGATCGATGGCAGCCGCGCCTTGAGCCAGCAACAGAACCTTATCCGCCAGTTGCGTCAGCAGGTCGGATTTGTGTTTCAGAACTTCAATCTCTTTCCCCATCGCACAGCGCTGGAGAACGTTATCGAAGGCCCGGTGGTGGTCAAGAAGGTGGACCGGGAAAAGGCCGTAACCCTGGCTCGGCAACTTCTGGCCAAGGTCGGACTGTCAGGCAAGGAGGATTCCTACCCTCGCCGTCTGTCCGGCGGGCAGCAGCAACGGGTCGCGATTGCCCGTGCATTGGCCATGGAGCCTGAGGTCATTCTCTTCGACGAACCCACTTCTGCTCTGGACCCGGAACTGGTCGGTGAAGTGCTGAGCGCCATTCGGGCACTGGCCGAAGAGAACCGCACCATGGTCATCGTCACGCACGAGATGAGCTTTGCACGGGATGTGGCCAATCGGGTGATTTTCATCGACAAGGGCGTGATCGTTGAACAGGGAGAAGCCAAGGCCTTGTTCGCCAATCCCAGGGAAGAACGCACCAGGCAATTTCTGGAACGAACCAGAGCCTGATCCTACAAACTCCGTTCACACAAGCAGCGTCCGCAAGGGCGCTGTTCTTACCTGCCTTGCGCCGCTGCCCCGCATGGTTGCACACCACAACCACCTCTCTTTCCCCCACCAATACTGGATCGCGCCGCTTTTACAGCGAGCATGGCCGAAGGCTGTTACAGAGTAGGAAGCCAGATTGTTTAAAAGTAAACAGCATCGCTATATTCATGTAGGAATTATCTAATTTTTCAAAAGCACTTCATAACACTTCATTCGCATATTGACACTCCCACGCAAAACCCATTAGCTCACTCCGAACACAGAACTGGCACACTGGAAAGTTACAAGCCTCCATTAACACCCACTTGTAATATTTGCCACAACTCCAAACTCCCGGGCACTTATCGCCTTGTATTCTTTCAGATTGAGCCACTACAGAAAAACCACAAATTCTCTAATAAATAGTTACTGGCATTTCTGTTAACCAAGAGTATTCGAACATGAGCCAAACCTATTGCACCCACGGTTCCTCAAAGCTTTTACCCCCCTTCATTCCCCAGGCCAGTCGCCATGGCATCGGAGTCAGGATCGCGTCCCATCTGATGGTCCACATTCATCCCTACAGCGATATGGATGAAGGTGACCTGATCGAGCTGTTCTGGGATGGCTGTTACGTCGCGTCAAAGATCCTGACGGCAGCCGACATCGGCCATACCATCGCGCTGCGTGTGCCGGAAAGCTTTCTGCAAAACGGCAAGGCCCGCACTTACTACAGGATGATGAAAGTAGGCGGAACGCCCATCACTTCGCCCATCTGCAAGATCTGGGTCAAGCTGGACGCACCCGGCGGCCAGTTGCTGGGGCCGGTAGACGAGGAAAATCAGGGACTGGCACCGCTGTCACTACCACCTTCGGTGGTACGTCGCGGCTTGAGCACCCGACATATGAACAGCGGGTTGCCGATGACGATCGAACCCTATCTGAACATGGCTCCCCATGACGAAATCACCTTGCGTTGGGGTGACCTGCGCATGGATCTGCCCCCCCTGACTCTCGAAGACGTTGGAGAACCCATTGATGTTGTAGTGCCGGCAACCCTGATACGCGAGGCAGGCGGCGAACAGCTTGAGGCGACTTACTGTGTGATTGACCGTGTAGGAAACAACTCGCATTGGGCACCGCCACGGGAAATAAAGATCAGGAACTCAGGTGAACTCCTCCGGTGATCCTGAATAAACCGACTTTCATATACGCCAGCCCTGCAGGGACAATTTCACTCATGAAGCGCTGGCGTATTTCACATCATCATTTTTATAAAGCCCCACGAAAAATACGCCCATCCAACTCCCATTAACAATTTGTGCATATATAACTAACATCCAGCAAAAGTTCACGTTACCCCTCTGGCAGGGCAGCCATTCAAGGGCCGTCCGTGCAGCCAGCATTTGCCATCTATGCTTATTCCAAAATTCACGTTTTAAAATAATTGATACACGATTAGGGTATATACACCGGACCACCGGACTTCGCGATGTTCTCCTGCCGCCCACAGGCGGCGCCCGCTATGAGGTTCCGATGGTCTCTTTCACAATTACCCCTGTGGATAACACCAGGGCATTACCTGAAAAAACTGCCCGGCACACCCTGACTCCACAAGAGCCGGATGTTGCGCCCTTATTGATCCCGGCCAAGGTGTTGCACAACGACGCCCAGGCCATTGCCGCCGCCCATGAACTGGCCGGTATTGCCCGCCAGAATGCCGCCAGACGCGATCAGGAGCGCCGTTTGCCCTGGTCGGAAATCGAACAGTTCACCCGTAACGGACTCGGCAGTATTTCCGTTCCCAAAGCCTATGGGGGACCACAGGTTTCCTTTACGACCATTACCGAAGTGTTCCGGATCATCTCTGCCGCCGACCCGGCGCTTGGACAGATTCCGCAGAATCAGTTCGGCATTCTTCACCTGTTGCAGGACGCTGCTACCGAACAGCAGAAGAGAGCCCTGTTTCAAAGCGTTCTCGATGGCTGGCGCATCGGCAATGCAGGCCCCGAGCGGGGCACGAAAAACACCCTGGAACTCAAGGCGCGCATCACCGCCGACGGCGACCGTCTTGTCATCAACGGCCAGAAGTTCTATTCCACCGGTGCCTTGTTCGCTCACTGGGTAGCGGTCAAGGCACTGGATGACGAAGGCCGACAAGTCATGGCCTTCGTGAAACGCGGCACACCGGGCTTGAGCATCGTGGACGACTGGTCGGGTTTCGGTCAGCGCACCACAGCAAGCGGCACGGTGCTGCTGGATAACGTGCAAGTGGATGCCGAACACGTAATCGACAACTGGCGCCTGGCGTTGACGCCGAATATTCAGGGTGCGGTATCGCAACTGATTCAGGCTGCCATCGATGCCGGCATCGCTCGCGAAGCCATCGACGACACCATCACCTTTGTACGTGAACGCTCGCGTCCGTGGATCGACGCCAACGTCGAGCGGGCCAGCGACGATCCTTATGTCATCGCCGATATCGGCAAGCTGAAACTCGACCTGCACGCTGCCGAAGCCCTGCTTCGCAAGGCCGCGCAAACCCTCGACGAAGTGAGCGCTGCGCCCATCGATGAAGCAGCGGCTGCCCGCGCCTCCATCGCCGTGGCTCGCGCCAAGGTGCTGACCACGGAAATCTCCCTGCTGGCCAGCGAAAAGCTGTTCGAGCTGGCGGGCAGCAGCGCCACGCTGGCGCAGTACAACCTCGACCGTCACTGGCGAAACGCCCGCGTACACACCCTCCATGACCCGGTGCGCTGGAAATACTACGCCGTCGGCGCCTGGCACCTGAACGGCACCCTGCCTGCACGCCACTCCTGGATTTGAACCAGACAACTGGAGAACATCGCTATGAGCTTCACTCCATCCCCTGCCGTCATCACCAGTGACGCGCAGGCCCTGCAAGTGGCCAGCGAACTGGCGCAGACCTTTATCACTGACAGCGCATTGCGTGACCGCGAACGCCGTCTGCCCAATCCCGAACTCGACCTGTTCAGCCAGTCCGGCCTGTGGGGTATCAGCGTCCCCAAAGCCTTTGGCGGTGCAGGCGTTTCCAATGTCACCCTGGCCCAGGTGGTGCAGATCATCGCCCAGGCCGATGGCTCGCTTGGGCAGATCCCGCAAAACCATTTCTACGCCCTTGAAGTGCTGCGCGTGAACGGCAGCGAGCAGCAACAGGCCCGTCTGTATGCCGAAGTCCTGGCCGGCAAGCGCTTCGGCAATGCCCTGGCAGAACTGGGCACCAAAACCGCCAGCGAACGCACTACACGCCTGGAACGTGAAGGTGACGGTTATCGCATCAACGGTCGCAAGTTCTACGCCACGGGCGCACTGTACGCACAGCGGATTCCGACCTCGGTCATTGACGACGAAGGTGTGCAGCACCTGGCTTTTGTTCCTCACGACAGCGCCGGCCTGAATGTGATCGACGACTGGAGCGGCTTCGGCCAGCGCACCACCGGCAGCGGCTCGGTGGTGTTCGAGAATGTGTATGTCCGTGCCGAGGATGTCATCCCGTTCCAGAGCGCTTTCGAGCGCCCGACCACGGTCGGCCCGCTGGCACAGATTCTTCATGCGGCCATCGACACCGGCATTGCCCGTGCTGCCTTTGAAGACGCTCTGACATTCGTTCGAACCCGCACCCGGCCATGGATCGATTCCGGTATTGAAAAAGCCGTGGACGACCCGCTGACCCTGCATGCCTTCGGCAAGCTGGGCATCCGCCTGCATGCTGCCGAAGCCCTGCTCGAACGGGCTGGCGAGTACCTGGACATCGCCCAGGCCGACAGCAACGACCAGACACTGGCCGCTGCCTCCATCGCCGTGGCCGAGGCCCGGGCCATCAGCACGGAAATTTCTCTGGAAACCGGCAGCAGGCTGTTCGAGCTGGCTGGCAGCCAGGCAACCCTGGCCGAACACGGACTGGACCGCCACTGGCGCAATGCTCGCGTGCATACGCTGCATGATCCGGTGCGCTGGAAGTATCACGCCATCGGTAACTACTACCTCAACGACACCAACCCTCCGCGCCGGGGGACTATCTGATGGCCAGGAAAAAGATCCTGCTCAATGCGTTCAACATGAACTGCATCGGCCACATCAACCATGGCCTGTGGACCCATCCACGGGACAACTCCACCCAGTACAAGACCCTCGAATACTGGACCGAACTGGCCCGACTGCTGGAGCGCGGTCTGTTCGACGGGCTGTTCATCGCCGATATCGTCGGCGTGTACGACGTGTATCAGAACTCGGTGGATGTCACGCTCAAGGAGTCGATCCAGTTACCGGTCAACGATCCGCTGCTGCTGGTGTCGGCCATGGCCGCGGTCACCCGTAACCTGGGCTTCGGCCTCACCGCCAACCTGACCTATGAAACGCCTTATCTGTTCGCCCGGCGCATGTCCACGCTGGACCATCTGAGCCGTGGCCGGGTCGGCTGGAACATCGTCACCGGCTACCTCGACAGCGCGGCCAGGGCCATGGGCCTGACCGAACAGGTCGAGCATGACCGCCGCTACGATCAGGCCGACGAATACCTGGAGGTGCTGTACAAACTCTGGGAAGGCAGTTGGGAGAACGACGCGGTCATCAATGATCGCGAGCAGCGCATCTATGCCCAACCGGACAAGGTCCACAAGGTACGGCATAAAGGCGAGTTCTATCAGGTCGAGGGTTATCACCTCTGCGAACCGTCACCACAGCGCACACCCGTGTTGTTTCAGGCGGGCAGTTCGGAGCGCGGCCTGCAATTTGCCGGGCAGAATTCCGAATGCGTGTTTATCAGCGGCCAGAACAAGGCCGCGACCCGTGAGCAGGTGGACAAGGTGCGTGCCAGCGCCGTAGCGGCCGGACGCAACCCTGACAACATCAAGGTGTTCATGGGCATCAACGTGATAGTCGGAGCCACCGAAGCGATTGCACGTGAGAAACACGCCGAATACCGCAGCTACGCCAGTGCCGAAGCGGGCGTGGCGCATTTTGCGGCCTCGACCGGTATCGACTTTGCCCAATACGAACTGGATGAGCCGATCCAGTACGTGAAAAGCAACGCGATCCAGTCCGCGACGAAAAACCTCAAGAACAACGACTGGACCCGCCAGCGACTGCTCGACCAGCACGCCTTGGGTGGCCGCTATATCACGCTGGTTGGCTCACCCGAACAGGTGGCGGACGAGCTGGAATCCTGGATCGAAGAAACCGGCCTGGACGGCTTCAACCTGACCCGCATCGTCACTCCGGAAAGCTATGAGGACTTCATCGATCTGGTGATTCCCGAGTTGCAGCGTCGGGGCTCGTACAAGACCGCTTATGAAGAAGGCAGCCTGCGCCAGAAACTGTTTCCTGCAGGCAATGCACACCTGCCAGACAACCATGCTGGCTCAAGACACCGACACCGATAAATCACCTTGTGGGAGGCAGCTTGCTGGCGACTTCAGCGCACAGACGCAGAATATCTGCGGGTTTCAGGCCTTTTCGCCAACGGCCTCCCACAAGCTTTGTATGTGCCTTCACTGAGCGGCATTACCCCGTAAAAAGGCCAACCGCCGCGCTACCACCGAATTTTTCAAAACAACGGACAGCATCATGAAAAAACCCTTTATCGCCCTGGCCCTGAGCCTGTTGACCCTCACCGCCCACGCCGCCGATGCCCCCTTGAAAGTCGGCACCACTGCAGCCTTTGCCATCCCACTGGAGGCCGCTGTGGAAGAAGCCGCCAAACAGGGTCTGAAGGTCGAGCTGGTGGAGTTCACCGACTGGATCGCTCCCAACGTCACCCTCGCGGCGGGCGATATCGATGTGAACTACTTTCAGCACATCCCGTTCCTGACCAACGCCAACGAAGCCGCCGGTTACAACCTGGTGTCCTATGCACCGGGCATCATCAACAACGTCGGGCTGTACTCGAAGAAATACAAAAGCTTCGATGAGTTGCCCACGGGCGCCACCGTGGCCATTGCCAACGACCCGATCAACAGCGGTCGCGGCCTGCAACTGCTGGCCAAGGCAGGGCTGATCACGCTCAAGCAAGGCGTGGGTTACAAGGCCACCGAAGAAGACATCACCGCCAACCCGAAAAAGCTCAAGATCATTCAGGTCGAAGCCGTGCAACTGGTGCGTGCCTACGATGATGCGGATCTGGTCCAGGGCTACCCGGCCTATATCCGTCTGGCCAAGACCTTCCCGGCCGACTCGGCCATTCTGTTCGACGGCCTGGACCACCCGGAATACGTGATTCAGTTCGTGATCAAGCCTGAACGCAAGGACGACCCGCGCCTGGCCAAGTTTGTCGATATCTACCAGCACTCCCCGGTGGTGCGCGCATCGCTGGACAAGGTCAACGGCAAGCTCTATCAGCCGGGCTGGAAGGAATGACATGAACGCACTCGCGCAACGGCAAGAGCCGACCGCTCCCGCACATTCGGCCAGCCAGACCGAACTGCACCCGGACCTGAATCACGCCCATGTGCGCTTCAGCAACCTGGGCAAGATCTACCACGGCCAGCAAGGTCCGGTGCAAGCCCTGAGCAACATCGAACTGGCCATCCAGAAAGGTGAGATCTTCGGCATCATCGGGCGCAGCGGTGCCGGCAAATCCTCGCTGATCCGCACCATCAACCGTCTGGAACAACCCAGCAGCGGTCGGGTGCTGATCGATCAGGTGGACATTGGCGAATTCGACGAAGACAAGCTGGTAGAGCTGCGCCGACGCATCGGCATGATCTTCCAGCACTTCAACCTGATGTCGGCCAAGACCGTGTGGCAGAACGTCGAGCTGCCGCTCAAGGTCGCAGGGGTTCCCAAGGAGCAGCGCCAGCGTAAGGTCACCGAGCTGCTGGAGCTGGTCGGTCTGCAGGACAAGCACAAGGCTTACCCGGCGCAGCTTTCCGGTGGGCAGAAACAGCGCGTCGGCATTGCCCGGGCACTGGTGCATGATCCGGCCATCCTGCTGTGCGACGAAGCGACGTCGGCGCTGGACCCGGAAACCACCCAGTCGATCCTCGGCCTGCTGCGCGAGATCAACCGGCGGCTGGGCCTGACCATCGTACTGATCACCCATGAGATGTCCGTGATCCGCGATATCTGCAACCGCGTGGTGGTGCTCGAAAGGGGCCAGGTGGTGGAACAAGGCCCTGTGTGGCAAGTGTTTGGCAATCCACAGCATGAAGTGAGCAAAACCCTGCTTGCGCCGCTGCAACTGGGCTTGCCGAAAGCCTTGCTGGAGCGTCTGACACCGCAACCGCCCCATCCTGAAGCTTCACTGCTGCTGGACCTGATATTTACCGGCGTCAGCACAGAAGAGCCGGACCTTGCAGCCCTGTTCGCAGCTCTGGGTGGCCAGGTGAAGTTGTTGCAGGGCGGCGTGGAGCGTATTCAGGAACGTGCCGTCGGGCATCTGATCCTGTCGATCAATCGCTCGCCCCACAGTCGGGAAGAGTTGCTGACCCGCGCACGTCAGCATGCGCCACAAGCGGAGGTATTGGGTTATGTGGGTTGATCGTTTGCTGCAAGGCGTGCTCGATACCTTTCTGATGGTCGGCGTGTCCTCGTTCATTGCCCTGCTGCTGGGCATTCCGATGGCGGTGATTCTGGTCACCAGTTCCAGGGGCGGGATCTACGAAGCGCCGGTATTGAATCAGGTACTGGGGGCTTTCGTTAACCTGTTTCGCTCGATTCCGTTCCTGATCCTGATGGTCGCACTGATCCCGTTCACTCGTCTGATCGTCGGCACCAGTTATGGCGTCTGGGCGGCTGTAGTGCCGTTGACCATTGCCGCAACGCCCTTCTTCGCGCGTATCGCCGAAGTCAGCCTGCGCGAAGTCGATCATGGCCTGATCGAGGCGGCACAAGCCATGGGCTGCCGTCGCTGGCACATCGTCTGGCATGTGCTGCTGCCTGAAGCCTTGCCGGGCATTGTCGGTGGTTTCACCATCACCCTCGTCACGATGATCAACTCGTCGGCCATGGCCGGTGCCATCGGTGCCGGTGGGCTGGGGGATATCGCCTACCGCTACGGCTATCAACGCTTCGACACACAGATCATGCTCACCGTGATCGTGTTGCTGGTGGTGCTGGTGGCCGCCATTCAACTGGGCGGCGACCGTCTGGCTCGGGTTCTGAACAAGCGCTGAGCCATTGCTTCGGTCCGGGCTGGGGGTATATTGACGTCCTCCATTGCCCGGACAACCGTTTGCCATGAAGCTCGACGCCCAAGATCTCGCCCATATCACCGCCGTCACCGTCGGCCATTACAACCAGGTGGCCGAAGACTTCCGCGAAGGCACCCGCGACCACGACGTCAGCCAGAACATTGCCGCCCTGTTGCGGCATATCCAGGGGCCGACACCCTGGCAGATTCTGGATTTCGGCTGCGGACCGGGCCGTGATCTGAAGACACTCAGCGCCCTGGGACATGTCGCGGTGGGTCTGGACGGCAGTGAACAGTTCGCCCGGATGGCTCGGGAGGACAGCGGCTGTGAAGTGCTGCACCAGAATTTTCTGGAACTGGACCTGCCCGTCGCCCGCTTCGATGGCATCTTCGCCAATGCCGTGCTGTTCCACATCCCGAAACAGGAACTGCCCAGAGTCCTGCGCCAGCTGCATGCCACGCTCAAACCGGACGGCGTGCTGTTCAGTTCAAATCCGAGAGGCCAGAACCAGGAAGGCTGGAAAGGCGAACGCTACGGCTCGTATCACGACCTGGAAGCATGGCGTGAACTGCTGACCGAAGCAGGCTTTGTGGAGCTTGAGCATTACTACCGGCCTGCCGGACTGCCACGGGAACAGCAACCTTGGCTGGCAAGCGTCTGGCGACGGCTCTGAACATCACCGAGAAACGATCCAGCGACTTGACGAAAAACAGCGATTCCTATTGCGTGCCCTGCGTGACTGGCATTTTTGTCAGTATCGGCGCAGCGGCAAAGCGCCAGGATGGGCCCGAAAAGGTATTCGCGGCCCGAACGTTAATCGATCAAGGACATGATCATGGCAACGCAATATATTCAGAACGGCAACTTCAGTAACGATTTCGAGCACTGGAAAGCCGCAACGGGTTTTGAACCCGACTTCAAACCCCACGGCGATGGACAAAGCATTCTGCTACCGGTTGCAACGGTTATCAGCCAGTCCTTGCCGGACCTGCCGGGCAAAACCCTGCTGATCGAATTCGATGCCTTCAGTGACAATCCCCATGTAGACGAGGCCATATTTGTAGTCAGCGTCGGTGGCTTCAACGCTGACGGCGTGGCCCAGGTTTCGCCAGTCAGCGGGATCGCGACACCGGACTGGCAACGCTTTACGGTGAACATGTACTTTCAGGAAAACCTGAGCTATTGCTTCCTGAACGTCTCGACACCGCGCCCCGCCCTCTCTGACAGTATTTCAACCAGAACACCTTCCATGAGCCCTGTCAGGTTCGGCGACTTCAGCCTGCTCGATGCCGGATAACCTGTAGATACCGTCTTTACATTCGTCGCCAGCAAGCTGCCTCCCACGGTCCTCTGACTGACTTGCAACACTTAACGAGGACAGAGCCAATGAATTCGTGCCTACGCCGACTTCGGCTCCTTGATCTTGTACCAGGCCACATACAGGGCTGGCAGGAACAACAGGGTCAGCAAGGTGGCGATGATGATGCCGCCAATCATGGCGTAAGCCATCGGTCCCCAGAACACTTCGCGGGCGATGGGGATCATGCCCAGGCTGGCCGCTGCCGCCGTCAGCAGGATCGGGCGGCGGCGGTGCTCGGTGGCTTCGACCACAGCATCCCACGGCGAGTAGCCGCTCTCTTCATAGGCATGGATCTGGGTCACCAGAATCACCGAGTTGCGGATGATGATGCCAATCAGCGCCAGCACCCCGAGAATCGCCACGAAGCCCAGTGGCGTGCCGGTCGGGATCAGCGCCAGCACCACACCGATCAGGCCCAGCGGCGCGACACTGGCCACCAGGAACATCTTCTGCACGCTGTGCAACTGGATCATCAGGAAGGTCGCCATCAGGAACAGCATCAACGGCACGACACTGGCAATCGGCCCTTGCGCCTTGCTGCTTTCCTCTACCGTACCGCCGGTCGCCACCTTGTAGCCGACCGGCAAGCCAGCAGCGAATTTCTCGATTTCCGGCTTCAGTTGATTGACCAGATCGGTCGGCTGGATCTCGTCGCGAACTGCGCCTTTCACCGTGATGGTCGGTTTGCGGTCGCGGCGCCAGACCAGCGGCTGCTCCAGTTCGTAACCCACCGTGGCAAAGGCCAGCAACGGAATCGAGGTTCCGGCCGGGGTCACGATCTGCAGGTTCTGCAGGGTTTCCGGTGTACCGCGCTCGGCATCCTCGGCACGCCCCACCACGTTGATCAGGTAGATATCGTCACGCACCTGAGTCACCGCCGAACCGCTGACCACGCTGTTCATCAGTTGCGCAACATCTTCGGAAGACAGCCCCAACTGCCGCGCCTTGTCCTGATTGATATCGATGCGCAGCACCTTGCCCGGCTCGTTCCAGTCGTAGATCACCTCGCCGACGTGTGAGTTCTTGCCCAGCAACGTGGCCAGTTCGATGGCGTGCTGGCGAACCTTGTCGATGTTTTCGCCGCTGACCCGATACTGCAAAGGACGTCCGACTGGCGGCCCCATTTCCAGCGGCTGCACATAGGAACCGATACCGACATATTCATCGCGCAGGCGCTTCTGCAGCCGTGCGGTCAGCGCACCTCGCTCCTCAAGCCCTTTGCTGACGATGACCAGTTGGGCGTAGAACGGGTTTTCCAGTTGCTGATCCAGCGGCAGGTAGAAACGCACCGCGCCCTGGCCGATGTAAGTGCTCCAGCGCTCGATATCGGGATCGTCCTTGAGGCTGGCTTCGAAACGGTCCACCACCTGACGCGTCTCGTTGATCGAGGCGTTCTGTGGCAGGTTCAGATCAACCAGGATTTCAGGACGGTCCGAAGAAGGGAAGAACTGGTTCTGCACGAACTGCATCGAGAACAGCGACGCGGCAAACAGCAGGATCGTCATGCCGATTGCCAGCCAGCGATGACGCATGGCCCACAACATGCTGCTGTTGAATGCCCGACCTACACGGCCCGGCTCTTCGGACTTGGGCTTGATGTTGCTGCTCAGAATGTGAACGCCGATCACCGGCGCAAACAGCACGGCCACGATCCATGACACCAGCATCGCCACGGCAATCACCGCAAACAGCGTAAAGGTATATTCCCCCGCCGAACTGTCGTTCAGACCAATAGGCACGAAGCCGGCGACCGTTACCAGCGTGCCGGTCAGCATCGGGAAGGCGGTCGAGGTGTAGGCATAAGTCGCGGCCTGCTCACGGGTTTCGCCCATCTCCAGGCGTGTGACCATCATTTCCACGGTAATCATGGCGTCGTCCACCAGCAGCCCGAGGGCGATGATCAACGCCCCGAGGGAAATCCGCTGCATGGTGATGCCGCTGTACTCCATGAACACGAAGACCATCGCCAGCACCAGCGGAATGGAGCAAGCCACCACCAGACCGGCACGCACACCCAGGCTGACAAAGCTGACCACCATCACAATGATCACCGCCTCGAACAGCGCGCTGGTGAAACCGCCTACCGCCTTGTCCACCACTTCGGCCTGATCGGAAACCTTGTGCACACCCACGCCCACCGGCAATTCGGCGGTGGAGATGTCCATGCGCTCATGCAATGCCTTGCCGAACTCCTGAATGTTGCCGCCTTTCTGCATGGCGATGGACAGACCGATGGCCGGTTTGCCGTTGTAGCGGAACAGCGGCTTGGGCGGATCGGTATAGCCTCGGGTGATGTCGGCAATATCGCTCAGACGATAGAAACGGTCATTGAGCCTGAGGTTGACGGCAGCCAGATCCTTTTCCGACGCGAACTGCCCGGAGGTACGCACGGAAATCCGCTCCGGCCCGGCCTCGATCACGCCCGCCGGCGTGACAGCGTTCTGGGATTGCAGGCTTTGCACCACCTGACGCTGATCCAGGCCCAGAGCCGCCAGCTTGCGGGTGGAGAAGTTCAGGTAGATCACCTCATCCTGCTGGCCGATCATTTCCACCTTGCCAAGGCCCGGGACTTCACGGATATCGGCGCGGACCTTCTCGACGTAATCGCGCAACTGGCGCATCGAGAAACCATCGGCGGTAAAGGCGTAGATCGAGCCGAACACATCACCGAACTCGTCGTTGAACGCCGGCCCTTGCAAGCCTTGGGGGAACTGCCCGCGAATGTCGTCGATCTTCTTGCGCACCTGATACCAGATCTGCGGTATTTCCTTGGCATTGGTGGTGTCGCGCAGGTAAACGAAAACCGTGGACTCGCCGGGCCGGGTATAACTTTTCACGTAGTCCAGCGAGTCCAGCTCTTCGAGCTTTTTCTCGATGCGATCGGTCACCTGCTGCAGGGTTTCGTCCACGGTCGCGCCGGGCCAGCGGGTCTGGATGACCATGGTCTTGATGGTGAAGGACGGGTCTTCTTCACGCCCAAGCTTCATGTAGGAAAACACGCCCATCAGCAGGGCAACGAACATCAGGTACCAGACAAACGACTGATGCTTGATGGCCCACTCGGACAGATTGAAACTCCCTTTCATCGCGGGCTTTCCTCATCGACTTTGACTTTCTGCCCCGGTTTGAGGCTGTTGACGCCCGCGCTGACCACCTTCTCACCGGCCGTGATTCCGCCCGCCAGCAGAAAGCTGTCGCCTTCGCGGCTGACGACCTTCACCTCTCTGGGGTTTACCGTCTGGCTTTGCGGGTCGATGATCCAGACCCGGGCTTTGCCGTCGATGTCCTGCAAGGCCGTGATCGGCAGGCTCATGCGCGGGGTAGTGGCGGAACTCAGGGTCACACTGATCGCTGTACCGAGCCGCAATGCCTGCGGCGTGTCAGTCAGGGTCAGACGTGCCCGCCGCGTACGGGTCGAACGGTCGGGCTGCGGCTCGATCTCCCGGGGTATTGCGGTGGTTTTCACTTGCGGATCAAGCTGGCTGGCTACGTTGAACACCACATCGGCGGGCAACTGATCGACCAGCGAAACCGGCAAGTCGATCACCGCTTCCTTGATATCGGGTCTGGCCAGGGTCACGACCTCCTGCCCCGCCGTGACGACCTGTCCGGCTTCAGCCCTCCACTCGGTAACCACCGCATCGTGGTCAGTGCGCAATTCGCTGTAGCTCAACTGGTCATTGGCCTGCCGGGCAGCAGCTCTGGCCTGATCCAGCGAAGAGCGTGTGGTTTTCAGTTCGGTCAGGGCATTGTCCAGTTGCGCCTGTGCGCCGACGCCACGATCAAACAACTCCTGCTGGCGACGGGCATTGGCCTGGGCATTGATCCACTGCGCCTCGATTCGGGCCAGATCGCCCTGGCGAGCGCGCACATTATTCTGCTGATCGGTAGGGTCGAGGGTCGCAAGCAGGTCGCCCTTCTTCACTTCACTGCCCACATCGACATGGCGGGACGCGATACGTCCCGGCACCCGAAAACCCAGCACGCTCTGGTAGCGCGCCTCGATATTGCCCGCGAAACGTCCGAACTCCAGCTGCGAATCGGGCCGGGCCTCGACAAAGACCACTGGCCGAACCGGCTCGGGTGGCGTTTCATCCTTGCCACAACCGCTCAACAGCAGACCGCTCAACAACAGGCAGGTCAGACGCTTCATGGCTGCACCCGAGCATGTTGCTGCTGTGATTGATCGGCAATTTCGACTTGCATGTCCGGGTGCAATAACTGTCCGCCTGCAACCACGACTTTCTCTCCACTCTTGAGCCCGTCACCGATGATGACTCTGGACGTCAGGTAACGGGCGACCTGAACCTTGCGCAGATTGACCTTGCCCTGCTCGTCCACCACCCAGACGGCGGGCTTGCCCAGGTGCTCGCCAAGGTCCTTGGTCAGGGCCGACCACGGCAGTTCGACGCTGGTATTGGCAGGAGCACTCAGGGCCACGCTGACCACCGAGCCCAGATCCATGCCTTCGGGCAACGGATCGAGCGCGACCTTGACCTGCAGGGTTCCGGTTTGCGCCGAAACCGCCGGGGTCACTTCACGCACCTTGCCGCTGACCTTGATGGCCGGGTTGTCGAGCAGGGTCACTTGCACCGGCTGATCAGTCGGCGGCTGAACGAATAATGATTCGTAGACATTGAACACCGCGTCACGCTCGCCATCGCGGGCCAGATCGAAGATCGGCACGGTGGCCTGCACCACTTGCCCGACCTCGGCCTGACGCGCCGTGATGACGCCCGGCGTATCCGCAACAAGCGCGGTGTAACTCAACTGCTCACGAGCATTGGCCAGTTGCGCCTGGGCGGCTTTCAGCGCGCTCTCGCTGCCACGCAAGGCTGCCTGGGCCGAATCGTATTCGCTGCGACTGGTGTAGCCCTTGGGCAGCAGCTTTTCCTGACGCCCGAACGCGGCGCGCGCCTGAGTGACCCGCGCCTGTTCGGCGGCCACCGACGCAAGCGCCGAATCGACATTGATCTGCAAGTCCTTGGGATCGAGCCGGGCGAGCACCTGATTGGCGGTCACACGATCACCGACGTCCACATTACGCTGGATGATCTTGCCATTGACCCGGAATGAAAGCCGGGTCTGCACCCGGGCCTGAATATCGCCGGTCAAGGCAACGCTGGCGGCAAAGTCGGCAGTCTTCACCGTCTGGACATAGACCCGCGGCAGATCGGGAGCGGCCGGTTTTTCCTGGCCACAGCCAGTCAGCAACACCATGGCCGCGGCAAGGCCAAGCATAACCAGTCCAGAAGAACGAGCAGGCATGCAGACTCCTTTTGCGGCTGCCAGATGCGAGAGTGATATCACGAGAAAGGAACGTGAACATGCGACTGTGCGCAGGCGAGAGGGTTCCTTGCGGTGCTCAAGTCTTCAGACGGTGGATTCGCGTATGCGACTGGCAAGTGTGGGCAAACGCTGCAAGTCTTCTGCTGACCCGGTAGCTGTTTCACGAATCAGCACTGGCTTCCCGTGCTGAGCTACCGCCCTCTGCAAGCTCACCAGGTTCTTCGGATTCCGGGCGGCGATCACCGTGCCGACCCGTGTGCTGGAAGCCATCACGCCAAGCGTCAGCGCGCCCCATCCCAGAGGCTCCAGCACCGGGGAATCAGGAGCGACCTCAGCCACGATCTGCCGCGTGATACCAAGCGTCGCGCCTGCCACTGCACTCCCGCCCGTCACCATGGTGGAAATGCTACCGGCACTGAAAAACCCGGCCTGCGCAGCTTTCACAGACAACATGAAAGGCAGGGAAGGAAACAGGGTGACGGTGGCGCTCACCAATGCAGCCACACTAAGGGTTATGCCGACGATGAACTGCCAGGACACCTGTCCCGTCGGATCATGACGATTGATCGGATCACCCAGGCAATAGGCATAAGGGTTCAAGCCGCCCTCGCCAAACGGGCTCAGGCTGTCCGGACTGTTGAAGCGCATCAGGGTCGGGTTATAGGCGCGATACCCCTTGCCCAGCAGATAGTGGCCCGTGAGGGGATCGGGACGCTCCCCATTGAAACCGGGCAGATGTCCGGGCGGAGCATGATGACCGTAGGGCGCATAGGCGATGGTGGTGTACTGACCCGAATCTGCCGCATGGAGCACACTGCCAGCCTGATCGGTGGCGGCCAGGGTCGTAGCGAGTTTTTTGCCGATCATCCTCTGCAATGCCAGCAACTGATGCTCTCGGTGGGAAAAACTGCGCTGCTCGGCACCCTGGATTTCACTGGCCAGTCTGTCGGCGCGATAGAACGTCCGAGTGAGTGCATCGGCAGTCGACGTGCGGGAAGCGAGACGATCCAGAGGATCATATTCATAGCGGCACAGGACGATTTCATGGGGCATGGCAAGGCACCATTCCGGGCAGTGTGAACGAGCAAGGCCAGCCTCACCCGCACCTTCACAATGAACCCTCATGCAAGTAGTTGGCTACCCGTAGAAATGACAGTACCGCCGCAAAAGCGCACACAGCAGAAAAGACGAAGGATGTAATTTCGACAACAGAGATAACACATCGCCATTATGCGCAAGAAGTTGCACACTTTTCTGTGGATAACATGTGAGCAGTTCTCTATACCCCATGCCAATCAAGGCCCACAGAGAAGTGGGGGGGGGGGGGGGGGGGGGGGGGGGGGGGGGGGGGGGGGGGGGGGGGGGTGGGGGGGGGGTGGGGTGGGCAAGGCCGCAAGAAAAAAACAACAACAAAAAAAGCGAGAAAGAAAGTTT
>NZ_JAFGZD010000048.1 GCF_017165765.1 Pseudomonas capsici | reverse complement strand
TCAGGGAAGGCCACGGTGAACCAGCTCTTCATGCCGTTGACCAGACCTGCGCCCAGCAATGGGCCGATCAGGGTGCCGCGACCACCCAGCGCCACCCAGACAGCAGCTTCGATGGAATTGGTCGGTGACATTTCGCTGGGGTTGATGATGCCCACCTGTGGCACATACAAGGCACCGGCCAGACCACAGAGCACAGCGCTCAGGACCCAGACGAACAGCTTGAAGCCACGCGGATCGTAGCCACAGAACATCAGGCGGTTTTCTGCATCGCGCAACGCGGTCAGCACCCGGCCGAACTTGCTCTGTGCCAGACGCCAGCCCACATACAGACTCGCCACCAGCAGCAGGACCGTAAGCAGAAACAGTGTCGCCCGGGTGCCCTGAGAACTGATGCTGAAGCCCAGGATGCTGCGGAAGTTGGTGAAGCCGTTATTGCCGCCAAAACCGGTTTCGTTGCGGAAGAACAGCAGCATGCCGGCGAAGGTCAGGGCCTGGGTCATGATCGAGAAATACACGCCCTTGATCCGCGAGCGGAAGGCGAAGAAGCCGAACACCAGCGCCAGCAGGCCCGGTGCCAGGACCACCAGACACATGGCCCAGAGGAAGTTGTCGGTGCCTGCCCAGTACCAGGGCAATTCGGTCCATGACAGGAAGGTCATGAAGGCCGGAAGACCATCGCCTGCCGCTTCACGCATCAGGTACATGCCCATGGCATAGCCGCCCAGGGCGAAGAACAGGCCGTGGCCCAGCGACAGCAGGCCTGCGTAGCCCCAGACCAGATCCAGAGCCAGGGCAACAATGGCGTAGCAGAGGATCTTGCCCACCAGCGTCAGGGTATAGGCCGAAACCTGCAGGCCGTTATCGGCGGGCAGCAACGACAACAGTGGCATGGCCAGCAGGATGGCCAGAACCAGAATGCCCACGGTCAGCGTGCCCTTTGGCCCGACTTTCTGTGCGGCGGTCACTATCAATGGCTGATTCATCAGTCGATCACCCGTCCTTTCAGTGCGAAGAGACCTTGCGGACGTTTCTGGATAAACAGAATGATCAGCGCCAGGATCAGGATCTTGCCCAATACGGCACCGATTTGCGGTTCAAGAATCTTGTTGGCGATGCCCAGCCCGAAGGCGGCCATTACGCTGCCTGCCAGTTGGCCGACACCGCCGAGCACCACCACCAGGAACGAATCGATGATGTAGCTCTGGCCCAGGTCCGGGCCGACGTTGCCGATCTGGCTCAAGGCCACGCCGCCCAGTCCGGCGATACCCGAACCTAGCCCGAAGGCCATCATGTCGATACGTCCGGTGGGCACGCCGCAGCAGGCGGCCATGTTGCGGTTCTGGGTCACGGCGCGCACGTTCAGGCCCAGACGGGTCTTGTTCAGCAACAGCCAGGTCAGTACCACCACGAACAGCGCAAAGGCGATGATCACGATACGGTTGTAAGGCAGCACCAGATTGGGCAGCACCTGAATCCCGCCCGACAGCCACTCGGGGTTGGCGACTTCCACGTTCTGCGCGCCGAAAGCCAGACGCACGGCCTGAATCAACATCAGGCTGATACCCCAGGTGGCGAGCAGGGTTTCCAGCGGACGGCCATACAAATGGCGAATCACGGTGCGTTCCAGGGCCATGCCGATCAGTGCCGTGACGAAGAACGCCACCGGCAAGGCGATCAGCGGGTAGTACTCGATGGCGCCCGGCGCATAGCGCTGGAACATCAACTGCACTACGTAAGTGGAGTAGGCGCCCAGCATCAGCATTTCGCCGTGGGCCATGTTGATCACGCCCAGCAGGCCGAAGGTGATTGCCAGCCCGAGAGCGGCCAGCAACAGAATCGAACCCAGGGACATGCCACTGAACGCCTGGCCCAGCACTTCGCCGACCATCAGTTTGCGTTTGACCTGCGCCAGACTGGTTTCGGCTGCGATGCGCACGGTTGCGTCGGTTTCCACGCCGGGAGACAGCAGGGTTTCAAGCCGGGTGCGGGCCAGCGGGTCGCCGGTTTCACCCAGCAGACGCACGGCGGCCAGACGTACCGAAGGGCTGCTGTCGACCAGTTGCAGGTTGGCCAGCGCCAGCGTCAGGGCGTCCTTTACGCCGGAGTCGGTTTCGGCGGCGACCCGCTGGGTCAGCAGTTCAAGCTGAGCGGGGCGGGCGCTTTTCTGCAATTGCCGGGCTGCAGCCAGACGCAGTTTTGCATCGGCCGCCAGCAATTGGTGACTGGCCAGCGCGGTCTCGACCAGACCCCGCAGCCGATTGTTCAGGCGCAGTTTGCGCGGTTCATCCGGGTTGGGTGCATCGGCGGCGGC
>NZ_JAFGZD010000047.1 GCF_017165765.1 Pseudomonas capsici | reverse complement strand
TTGCAGATTGCTTGGGTGTTATATGGTCAAGCCTCACGGGCAATTAGTATGGGTTAGCTCAACGCCTCACAGCGCTTACACACCCCACCTATCAACGTCGTAGTCTTCGACGGCCCTTCAGGGAACTCAAGGTTCCAGTGAGATCTCATCTTGAGGCAAGTTTCCCGCTTAGATGCTTTCAGCGGTTATCTTTTCCGAACATAGCTACCCGGCAATGCCACTGGCGTGACAACCGGAACACCAGAGGTTCGTCCACTCCGGTCCTCTCGTACTAGGAGCAGCCCCTCTCAAATCTCAAACGTCCACGGCAGATAGGGACCGAACTGTCTCACGACGTTCTAAACCCAGCTCGCGTACCACTTTAAATGGCGAACAGCCATACCCTTGGGACCGGCTTCAGCCCCAGGATGTGATGAGCCGACATCGAGGTGCCAAACACCGCCGTCGATATGAACTCTTGGGCGGTATCAGCCTGTTATCCCCGGAGTACCTTTTATCCGTTGAGCGATGGCCCTTCCATACAGAACCACCGGATCACTAAGACCTACTTTCGTACCTGCTCGACGTGTCTGTCTCGCAGTCAAGCGCGCTTTTGCCTTTATACTCTACGACCGATTTCCGACCGGTCTGAGCGCACCTTCGTACTCCTCCGTTACTCTTTAGGAGGAGACCGCCCCAGTCAAACTACCCACCATACACTGTCCTCGATCCGGATGACGGACCTGAGTTAGAACCTCAAAGTTGCCAGGGTGGTATTTCAAGGATGGCTCCACGCAGACTGGCGTCCACGCTTCACAGCCTCCCACCTATCCTACACAAGCAAATTCAAAGTCCAGTGCAAAGCTATAGTAAAGGTTCACGGGGTCTTTCCGTCTAGCCGCGGATACACTGCATCTTCACAGCGATTTCAATTTCACTGAGTCTCGGGTGGAGACAGCGCCGCCATCGTTACGCCATTCGTGCAGGTCGGAACTTACCCGACAAGGAATTTCGCTACCTTAGGACCGTTATAGTTACGGCCGCCGTTTACCGGGGCTTCGATCAAGAGCTTCGCTTGCGCTAACCCCATCAATTAACCTTCCGGCACCGGGCAGGCGTCACACCCTATACGTCCACTTTCGTGTTTGCAGAGTGCTGTGTTTTTAATAAACAGTCGCAGCGGCCTGGTATCTTCGACCGGCATGGGCTTACGGAGCAAGTCCTTCACCCTCACCGGCGCACCTTCTCCCGAAGTTACGGTGCCATTTTGCCTAGTTCCTTCACCCGAGTTCTCTCAAGCGCCTTGGTATTCTCTACCCAACCACCTGTGTCGGTTTGGGGTACGGTTCCTGGTTACCTGAAGCTTAGAAGCTTTTCTTGGAAGCATGGCATCAACCACTTCGTGTTCTAAAGAACACTCGTCATCAGCTCTCGGCCTTGAAACCCCGGATTTACCTAAGATTTCAGCCTACCACCTTAAACCTGGACAACCAACGCCAGGCTGGCCTAGCCTTCTCCGTCCCTCCATCGCAATAACCAGAAGTACAGGAATATTAACCTGTTTTCCATCGACTACGCTTTTCAGCCTCGCCTTAGGGACCGACTAACCCTGCGTCGATTAACGTTGCGCAGGAAACCTTGGTCTTTCGGCGTGGGTGTTTTTCACACCCATTGTCGTTACTCATGTCAGCATTCGCACTTCTGATACCTCCAGCAAGCTTCTCAACTCACCTTCACAGGCTTACAGAACGCTCCTCTACCGCATCACCCAAAGGTGATACCCGTAGCTTCGGTGCATGGTTTGAGCCCCGTTACATCTTCCGCGCAGGCCGACTCGACTAGTGAGCTATTACGCTTTCTTTAAAGGGTGGCTGCTTCTAAGCCAACCTCCTAGCTGTCTAAGCCTTCCCACATCGTTTCCCACTTAACCATGACTTTGGGACCTTAGCTGACGGTCTGGGTTGTTTCCCTTTTCACGACGGACGTTAGCACCCGCCGTGTGTCTCCCATGCTCGGCACTTGCAGGTATTCGGAGTTTGCATCGGTTTGGTAAGTCGGGATGACCCCCTAGCCGAAACAGTGCTCTACCCCCTACAGTGATACATGAGGCGCTACCTAAATAGCTTTCGAGGAGAACCAGCTATCTCCGAGCTTGATTAGCCTTTCACTCCGATCCACAGGTCATCCGCTAACTTTTCAACGGTAGTCGGTTCGGTCCTCCAGTCAGTGTTACCTAACCTTCAACCTGCCCATGGATAGATCGCCCGGTTTCGGGTCTATACCCAGCGACTAAACGCCCTATTAAGACTCGCTTTCGCTACGCCTCCCCTATTCGGTTAAGCTTGCCACTGAATATAAGTCGCTGACCCATTATACAAAAGGTACGCAGTCACC
>NZ_JAFGZD010000046.1 GCF_017165765.1 Pseudomonas capsici | reverse complement strand
GTAAGCGTACGGCGAACTCACCTTCCGAACTCCAGCATTAAGGGCGATGGTGTCCGCGTATTTTTAAGCGGACGCGATCACCCTTATCGCCAGGATTTCCATGCGCCAACGAAGCTCTTATCCCAAACCATTCAAAGCTCAGGTCGTTCAGGAATGCCTACAACCTGGCGCAACCGTGTCCAGTGTCGCCATCAGCCACGGCATCAATGCCAACGTCATCCGCAAATGGCTGCCGCTCTATCGAGATCAGCCCGCAGCGGCTTCACTACCAGCTTTCGTCCCGCTAAAAGCCGCACCTAAACGGCCAGTCGAAGCGTCAGTGATCATCGAGTTGCCCATGGCCGGGCAAGTGATCATGGTGAAATGGCCAACCTCGGATCCTGAGGGCTGCGCGCAGTTTATTCGGGCTGTCACTCGATGATCCGCATCGATGCCATCTGGCTGGCCACCGAGCCGATGGACATGCGCGCCGGTACCGAAACCGCTTTAGCCCGAGTGATCGCGGTGTTTGGTGCGGCGAAGCCGCACTGTGCTTATCTGTTCGCCAATCGCCGGGCTAACCGGATAAAAGTGCTGGTACACGACGGCGTGGGCGTCTGGCTTGCAGCGCGGCGACTTAACCAAGGCAAGTTCCACTGGCCCGGCATTCGCCATGGCTGCGAGGTCGAGCTCGACAACGAACAACTCCAGGCGTTGGTACTGGGCCTGCCGTGGCAACGCGTTGGCGCAGGCGGTGTGATTACCGTGCTTTAACCGCCGGCCATTTGGCCGGTCTACTTGTCGTCGTCCCGCGCCTGCTCTGGCACAATCGGCGGCATGACTTTCTCGCCCAACCTCGACCAGATGACCCCGGAACAGCTTCGTGCCTTGGCGGCACAGGCGTTGCAGTTGCAATCCCAAGTCGAGGCTATGAGCAGAAAGATCCAGAACGATGAAATCCTCATCGAACAGTTCAAGTTCGAAATCGCCCTGCTCAAACGCCACAAGTTTGCCAAGCGCAGCGAGCAAATCAGCCCGGCGCAAAGCAACTTGCTGGATGACCTGCTCGACACCGACCTTGAGGCTATCGAGGCCGAGCTGAAACAGCTTCTCCCGGCTGCGCCACAGGCCGAACCACGGCAGTCCCCGAAACGTGCGCCCTTGCCGCCGCAGTTTCCACGCACGGTAATTCGTCACGAACCTGAGAACACCCAGTGCGCCTGCGGCTGCCAACTTCAACGCATCGGCGAAGACGTCAGCGAGAAGCTGGATTACACGCCGGGCGTGTTTACCGTCGAGCAACATGTACGTGGTAAATGGACCTGCCGTCAGTGCGAAACCCTGATTCAGGCGCCGGTGCCGGCGCAGGTTATCGACAAAGGTATCCCGACCGCAGGTCTGCTGGCCCACGTGATGGTGGCCAAGTTTGCCGATCACTTGCCGCTGTACCGGCAGGAGAAAATCTTTGGTCGCGCCGGACTGGCAATTGCTCGTTCGACCTTGGCGCAATGGGTCGGACAAACTGGCGTGAGCCTTCAGCCGCTAGTTGATGCTCTGCGTGAAGCGGTGCTGAACCAGGGTGTGATTCACGCCGATGAAACACCAGTGCAAATGCTTGCGCCAGGCGAGAAGAAAACCCACCGGGCCTATGTATGGGCCTACAGCACGACGCCGTTTTCGGCGCTCAACGCGGTGGTTTACGACTTCAGCCCAAGCCGTGCTGGCGAACATGCACGCAACTTCCTGGGCGACTGGAACGGCAAGCTGGTTTGCGATGACTTCGCTGGCTACAAGGCCGGATTTGAGCAAGGCATCACTGAAATCGGCTGCATGGCTCACGCTCGTCGCAAGTTCTTTGATCTGCACGTAGCGAATAAAAGCCAGCTGGCTGAACAGGCCCTGCACTCGATCAGCGGTTTGTACGAGGTCGAACGCCAAGCGCGGGACATGAGTGATGAAGATCGTTGGCAAATACGTCAGGAAATGGCGGTGCCAATCCTCAAAACACTGCATGACTGGATGTTGGCCCAGCGCGACTTGGTGCCCAACGGATCAGCCACGGCCAAAGCCCTCGATTACAGCCTGAAACGCTGGGTAGCGCTGACGCGCTACTTGGACGATGGGGCTGTGCCCATCGACAACAACCAAGTCGAGAACCAGATACGGCCATGGGCACTCGGAAGATCGAACTGGCTGTTTGCCGGGTCGCTGCGCAGTGGTAAACGTGCGGCGGCGATCATGAGTTTGATCCAGTCGGCACGCATGAATGGGCATGATCCGTATGCCTATCTCAAGGATGTGCTGACGCGACTGCCGACCCAACGGGCCAGTGAGATCGGGCAGTTACTGCCGCATCAGTGGATGCCGGCCTGACTTACGCAAGGTGAGTTCGCCGGACGCTTAC
>NZ_JAFGZD010000045.1 GCF_017165765.1 Pseudomonas capsici | reverse complement strand
AACTTGAACCAGTCATCGGTGGCCGCAAACAGGCGCATCAGGTTGTGATGCGGCAGCAATGTGCCCTTCGGCTTGCCAGTGGAACCCGAGGTGTAGATCACGTAAGCCAGGTTATCCGGCGTGCTCAGGTTGAGCGGGTTGCTCTCGGCATAGCCCTCCAGCGAATCGTTCAACGACAGGGTGTTCACCTGCGGTGGCAGCGGCAGGCTGGTCAGCAAATGGTCCTGGGTCAGCAGCAAGGCAATGCCGCTGTCGCTCATCAGGTAGTTCAGGCGCTCTTGCGGAGAATCCGGGTCCAGCGGCACGTAAGCACCACCGGCCTTGAGGATCGCCAGGATGCCGACGACCATTTCCAGGCTCCGCTCCACCGCCAGCCCGACCCGTACCTCAGGACCAACGCCCTGCTCACGCAGCTTGTGGGCCAGACGGTTGGCGCGACGGTTAAGGTCTTCGTAAGTCAACTGCCGGTCGCCCAGGCTCAGGGCAATGGCCTGGGGTACGCGAGCGGCCTGAGCCTCGATCAGTTGATGGGCGCACTGCGCGCTGGGGAAATTCGCCACTTCGCGATTCCAATCCAGCAGCGTCTGCTGGCGCTCGGCAGCGCTCAACAATGGCAGGTCGGCAATACGCTGCTGGACATCGGTAGTCATCGCGTGCAGCACATTAAGCCAGTGGGCGGCCATGCGCTCGATGGTTGCCGCATCGAACAGGTCAGTGGCGTAGATCAACGAAGCGCCCAGGCCATCTTCCCGTTCACAGGTGTCCAGGGTCAGGTCGAACTGCGCGGTGTGCTTGTCCGACACTTGATATTCCAGACGCAGGCCGGGCAACTGCCGGGCCTCGTTGCGGCCTTGAGTCTGATGGTTATAGGCAACCTGAAACAGCGGGCTGCGACTCAGATCGCGCTCCGGCTGCAAGGCTTCCACCAGTTGCTCGAAAGGCAGGTCCTGGTGCGCCTGAGCCTGCAAGGCGGTCTGCTTGACCTGCTGTAACAGTTGGGCAACCGTCGTCTGCGGCGCGAACCCGGCCTTGAGCACCTGAGTGTTGACGAAGAAGCCGATCAGCCCCTCGGTTTCGGCGCGGTTGCGGTTGGCAATCGGTACGCCGACACGCACATCGTTTTGTCCGGTATAGCGATGCAACAGGGTCTGGAACGAAGCCAGCAACAGCATGAACAGGGTCACGCCCTGTTGCCGCGCCACGTCCTTCAAGCGTCCCAGCAGTGCGCCATCCAGTTCGATATTGAGGCGCGCCCCGCCATGACCGCGTACGGCCGGGCGTGAACGATCGGTGGGCAATTCAAGCACCGGCTGCTGGTCGCCCAACTGGTTTTTCCAGTAGCTCAACTGGCGCTCCTGCTCGCCCATTTCCAGCCAGTTGCGTTGCCACAAAGCGTAATCGCCGTACTGGATCGGCAGTGCTGCCAGTTGCGGCTCGCGTCCCTGGCTGCAGGCTTCGTAAAGACGCAGCAACTCATCGACCATGATCGGCATCGACCAGCCATCGGAGACGATATGGTGCTGAGTCAGCACCAGCACATGTTCGTCATCGCCAAGGCTCAGGAGCCTGACCCGCAACAATGGCCCTTGCTGCAGATCGAAGGGCCGTTGCACTTCCTGCTCGACGTAACTCTCGACCGTTTCACCGGCCTGCAGACGATCCACATTCAGAGTGAAAGGCCCAGCCGGATGCACCACTTGCAGGACATCGTCGCCTTGCTGCTCGAAGGTCGTGCGCAGGGTTTCGTGACGGGCGATCAGGTGTTCGAAACTGCGGCGCAGCGCTTCGACATTCAAACTGCCGTGCAGGCGCAGAGCCAGGGGGATGTTGTAGGTGGCGCTTTGAGGATCAAGCTGCCAGATGATCCATTGTCGCTGCTGGGCGAAAGAGAGTGCAGAAGGCTCCTGCGACTCTCTCTTGAAGATTGGCGTGACGGCGTAGAGATTCACCCCCTGTCGCTTCAGCAGTACCGCCAGCGCCTTGCGTTCACGGACGGACAGCGATTTAACGGACTCAAGCAACTCTTGCACGGGGGTATCTCCTGCTAAGCAATCAAATTATCAATTTCCTCCGCTGATAAACGTTTGAGTGCCTCCAGTGATTTAGTCAATTCGTCCAGTGCAGGGTCACTTTTGCCATTTTTTTGCTCGATCACGGCAACCAGACCCGCCACACAAGGTTGTTCGAACAACTCTTTCAACGAAACCTCATGCTGCAATTGCTCGCGCACACGCACCAGCATCTGCACCGCCACCAGCGAGTGCCCACCCAGCTCGAAGAAGTTGTCGTGCAAACCGACCCGCTCGACTTTCAGCACGTCCGCCCAGATCGCCGCCAGTTGCTGCTCCAGCTCGCTTTGCGGGGCCACATAGCCGTTCTGCAACTGGCTGGCATCCGG
>NZ_JAFGZD010000044.1 GCF_017165765.1 Pseudomonas capsici | reverse complement strand
GGCTACGAAGCGCCGATTGGCGAAACCGAAACCACCCTGGCGCAGATCTGGGCCGAGGTGCTGCAGGTCGAGCGCGTGGGTCGTCACGATCACTTCTTCGAACTGGGCGGCCACTCGTTGCTGGCGGTGAAGCTGATCGAGAAGATGCGTCAGCAAGGCCTGAGCGCCGATGTGCGGGTGCTGTTCAGTCAACCAACGTTGATGGCCCTGGCGGCTGCGGTGGGCAGTAGCACGGAAATCCATGTCCCGGCCAACCTGATCGAGCCGGGCTGCACGCACATTACCCCTGACATGCTGCCATTGCTGACGATCAGCGAAGAGCAGTTGGAACAGGTTATCGCTGCCATTCCGGGCGGCGCGGCCAATATTCAGGATATTTACCCGCTGGCTCCGCTGCAGGAAGGGATTCTCTATCACTACCTGACCGCCGAAGCTGGCGACCCGTATGTGCTGCAATCGCAGTACGCCTTTGATAGCCGCGAACGTCTGGATGCCTTTATCCAGGCACTGCAATCGGTGATCGACCGCCACGATATCCTGCGCACCTCAGTGCACTGGAGTGGCCTTGACGAGCCGGTGCAGGTGGTCTGCCGCCATGTAACGCTGCAACCGCAATGGGTCGTGCTTGATCCGGCGCAGGGACCGGTCGCCACGCAACTGTCGGTGCGCTTCGATGCCCGTCACTATCGTCTCGACCTGACCCGCGCGCCGCTGCTGCACCTGGCCTGCGCCGAGGACAAGGAGCAAGACCGCTGGGTGGCCACGCTGCTGTTCCATCACCTGGCACTGGACCATACCGCGCTGGAAGTGATGCAGCTTGAAATGCAGGCCTTCCTGCTGGGTACTGCCGATCAATTGAGCGCGGCAATGCCATACCGTAACTATGTGACGCAGACGCGGCTGGGGCAGAGCACAGCCCGTCATGAGCAGTTCTTCCGGGAAATGCTGGGAGATATCGACGAGCCGACCCTGCCATTTGGTGTACATGATGTGCAGGGCGACGGTCGTGATATAGAAGAAGTCCATCATCCAGTGGATCTGCAATTGTCGGCTCGCTTGCGCCATCAGGCACGGCAACTGGGTGTCAGTGCAGCCAGCCTTGTACATCTGGCCTGGGCGCTGGTACTGGGCAAGGTTTCGGCCACTGACGATGTGGTGTTCGGCACGGTACTCATGGGCCGGATGCAGGGCGGCGAGGGCTCAGACCGGGCCTTGGGTATTTTCATCAATACCTTGCCGCTGCGGGTATCGCTCGACCGACATGCCGTGCACCAAAGTGTGCTGCAAACCCATGAACGTCTGACCGCCTTGTTGGCCCATGAGCATGCTTCTCTGGCTCTGGCCCAGCGTTGCAGCAGCGTGGAGGTCCCGACGCCGCTGTTCAGCGCCTTGCTCAACTACCGGCACAGCACGCCTGTAGCCAACGGGGAAAGCCTGCAGGCCTGGGAGGGCATGCAGAGTCTGGGCGGCGATGAGCGCACCAACTACCCGTTGACCCTCAACGTCGATGACTTTGGTGATGGCTTCAAACTCACCGCTCTGGCGGTGGCGTCCATCGGCGCTCAACGCATCTGTAACTATGTGCAGTTTGCGCTGGAACAATTGATCGATGCGCTGGAGCAAGCTCCGCAGACGCTGCTGAGCAATCTGTCGATCCTGCCGAGTAACGAGCGTGAGCAGTTGCTGCATGAGTGGAACACCAGTAACTCGACCTTTGCCGATGATCATCTGATTCATCGGGCCTTCGAGGCCAGGGCAGTGGCGAACCCTTCGGCCCCGGCGATTCGTTTCGAGGCCCGTCGCCTGACGTATGGCGAACTCAATGCGCGTGCCAACCAGGTTGCGCATCGCCTGATCGAGTTGGGCATCGGCCCGGACGATCGGGTGGCGATCTGCGTAGAGCGTGGTCCGGAAATGATCGTCGGCCTGTTGGGTATCCTCAAGGCTGGTGCCGGTTATGTGCCGCTGGACCCGGCTTATCCGGCCGAGCGTCTGGCGTACCAGATCAATGACAGCGCGCCGGTGGCGGTGCTGGTTCAGCGTGCGACGACCAAGGTCGTGGCTCAGGCCAGCGTTCCGCTCATCTGCCTGGATGACGGCAGCCTGAAAGGCATGCCACTGAATAATCCGCAGGTGGATTCATCTTCGTCAAACCTGGCCTATGTGATCTACACCTCGGGTTCCACCGGCTTGCCGAAGGGCGTGCAGGTCGAGCACCGCAACGTGGCGCGGCTGTTCTCGGCCACCCAATCGTGGTTCGAGTTCGGTTCGACCGATGTCTGGGCACTGTTCCACTCGTTTGCCTTCGACTTCTCGGTCTGGGAAATCTGGGGTGCGTTGATGCACGGTGGCGAGTTGCTGATCGTGCCGCAACTGGTCAGCCGCTCGCCGCAAGAGTGCTATGCCTTGCTGTGTGAA
>NZ_JAFGZD010000043.1 GCF_017165765.1 Pseudomonas capsici | reverse complement strand
CAGACCGACCACCATATCCGTGCCACGCTCGACACAGATGCCCACCCGCGAATCCGGCTGCACACCCTGACTG
The DNA here is from genome assembly GCF_017165765.1 of Pseudomonas capsici. GTDB lineage: Bacteria > Pseudomonadota > Gammaproteobacteria > Pseudomonadales > Pseudomonadaceae > Aquipseudomonas > Aquipseudomonas capsici. The sequence goes on along the minus strand of NZ_JAFGZD010000043.1, from coordinate 2,447 downwards.
CGCAGATGATGCGCCAGACGGTTGGCCCTCTGATTAAGTTCGTCGTAGCTCAGTTGCTCATCGCCAAACACCAGCGCAACCGCATCCGGTGTACGCTCGACCTGAGCCTCGAACAGGCCATGCACGGTCTGATCCAGCGGGTACTCCGCAGCCGTATCGTTGAAGCCATGCAGCAATTGCGCGAGTTCTTCGGCAGGCAGTACCGGGATCGAATGCAGCGGTGCGGCAGGTGTATTTCTCAGCGCACTGACCAGTTCGGCCAGTGCCGTGCTCATATAAGCCGCTACCCGCGCAGCACCGATACCGTTCTGTACCAGCACGGTCAGCTCGAAACCTTCACCCAGGTCATCTACCGACAGAGTCAGTGGATAGTTGGTGCGTTCCTCGCCTTTCAGCGATTCGATGCCTTGCCAGGCGGGCGACAGGCTATGTTCGCCCGGCGCAGCACTGTAGCGATAATTGAGCAGCGCACTGAACAGTGGCGTCGACGCCGGGACACCGCTGCAGCGCTGGGCCAATGCCAGGGGTGCGTGCTCGTGAGCCAGCAAGGCACTCAGACGAGCGTGGGTATCCCGGATACCGCTTCGTGCATCACAGGCACCCAGCTGCAGACGCAACGGCAAGGTATTGATGAACATGCCCAGCGCACGGTCCGCACCGTCACCACCATTGAGGCGGCCCATCAGCACAGTACCGAACACCACATCGTCGCGACCGCTGACGGCACTCAGGACCTTGCCCCAGGCCAGGTGATGCAAGGAGGCCACGCTGACCCCGAACTGACGTGCCTGGGCCCGAAGTTGCAGGCTCAGATCCATGTCCAGAGCGACGCGATGCTCTTCGATATCCCGGCCCTCGCCCTGCACTTCATGCAGACCGAACGGCAGGGTCGGCTCGTCGATATCGCCCAGCATGTCGCGGAAGAAGGTTTCCTGAGCTGCGCGATCATTTTTCAGACGCGCCTGAGCCACATAGTTGCGATACGGCACCGGCTCGCTCAAAGGCTGAGCGTCATTGAGCAGATACGCTTCCATTTCCTGGCTCACCACTTCCAGTGCGGTGTGGTCCATGACCAGGTGATGGAACAGCAGCAAGGCCACCCAGCGCTGATTGGCCGGATCCTCGGTGTAGGCAATACGCATCAGTGGCGCCTGACGGATGTCCATGCGGTGTTGACGGGCATCGAAACGTGCCTGCAACTGGCCGATCGCATCCCCGGACGATCCATCCGTCCCGATCTGTTCAAGCCCTAGCTGCGCCTGACGCCAGACCACTTGCAGCGGTTCGTCCAGACCTTCCCAATAGAGAGAAGTACGCAGGATATCGTGGCGCTCGATCACCGATTGCAGCGCGCTGGCAAAGCTGTTCAGGCGCTGTTCACTGTCGAAACCGAAGACCGCCTGCAAGACATACGGATCGCCCTGCTCAGCCGCCAGATGGTGATAGAGAATCCCCTCCTGCAACGGTGCCAGCGGGTAGATGTCCTGAATATTGGCCGCACCGCCCGGAATAGTGGCAATGACCTGTTCAAGCTGTTCTTCGCTGATCGTCAGCAATGGCAGCATGTCAGGGGTAATGTGCGTGCAACCCGGTTCGATCAGGTTGGCCGGTACACGGATTTCCGTACCGCTGCCCACCGCAGCCGCCAGGGCCGCCAGCGTCGGCTGGCTGAACAGTACCCGCACATCGGCGCTCAGGCCTTCCTGACGCATTTTCTCGATCAGCTTCACTGCCAGCAGCGAGTGGCCGCCCAGCTCGAAGAAGTGATCGTGACGACCGACGCGCTCGACTTGCAGTACTTCAGCCCAGATATGTGCCAGGGTGGTTTCGACGTCACCTTCTGGTGCTTCGTAGCCACGGTTGATAAACGCCTGTTGATCCGGCGCTGGCAGGGCCTTGCGGTCCAGCTTGCCGTTATTGGTCAGCGGCAGGCTGTCCAACTGCACATAGGCTGCCGGGACCATATAGTCCGGCAACTGGCCTTGCAGGTGGCTGCGCAGGCTGTCCAGATCGACTGCTTTATCGCTGGAAGTGAAATACGCTACCAGACGCTTGTCGCCCGGCACGTCTTCACGCACCAGCACCACGGTCTCCTTTACCGCCTCATGGCTGGCCAGACGGGTTTCGATCTCGCCCGGCTCGATACGGAAGCCACGGATCTTCACCTGCTGGTCATCCCGGCCACGGTATTCCACCGTGCCATCGGCCAGCCAGCAGGCCAGGTCGCCGGTACGATACAGGCGGTCTGCCGGGTCGGTGCTGAACGGATCGGCGACAAAGGCCTGTTCGGTCAGGTCTTTACGATTCAGATAACCCAGCGCCACACCATCGCCGCCGATATACAGCTCGCCGGTCACGCCCAGTGGCACTGGCTGCTGACGGGCATCCAGCACGTACAGGCGGGTATTGGCCAGCGGCTTGCCAATCGGAATACTGCCCTCGCCCAC
>NZ_JAFGZD010000042.1 GCF_017165765.1 Pseudomonas capsici | reverse complement strand
ACCGTGGGCGAGGGCAGTATTCCGATTGGCAAGCCGCTGGCCAATACCCGCCTGTACGTGCTGGATGCCCGTCAGCAACCGGTGCCGCTGGGTGTCACCGGCGAGCTGTATATCGGTGGCGATGGCGTGGCACTGGGGTATCTGAACCGTGCTGACCTGACCGAACAGGTGTTCGTCGCCGATCCGTTCAGCCCCGACCCGGCAGCCCGCCTGTATCGCACCGGCGACCTGGCGTGCTGGCTGGCCGATGGCACGGTGGAATACCGGGGCCGGAATGACCAGCAGGTGAAGATCCGTGGCTTCCGGATTGAAATCGGTGAGATCGAGGCACGTCTGGCGCAATGCGCCGGGGTCAAGGAGTCGGTCGTCCTGGCACGTCAGGATGCGGACGGTGGACCGAAGCAACTGGTGGGTTATGTCACCGCTCTGCCGGGTGAAAGCCTGTCGGTGCAGGCATTGCGCCGTGAACTGAGTGCATCGTTGGCCGACTACATGGTGCCAGTGGCGTTTGTGGTACTGGACAGCCTGCCGCTGACCAACAACGGCAAGCTGGATCGTCGTGCATTGCCTGCACCCGATGCCCAGTCGTATGCCAGCCGTGATTACGAAGCGCCGATAGGGAATGTCGAATCGATACTTGCCGGTCTCTGGGCGGATGTACTCAAGGTCGAGCGTGTAGGGCGTCATGACCACTTCTTCGAGTTGGGTGGCCACTCGCTGCTGGCGGTCAAGCTGATCGAGAAAATGCGTCAGGAAGGCCTGAGTGCCGATGTGCGCGTGCTGTTCAGCCAGCCGACCCTGGCGGCCCTAGCGGCTGCGGTGGGTAGCGGTACGGAGATTCGTGTGCCGGCCAACCTGATCGAGCCGGGTTGTACGCAGATTACCCCCGAGATGCTGCCGCTGCTGGAGATCTGCGAAGCTTCGCTTGAGCGTGTTCTGGCTGCAGTGCCGGGTGGCGCGGCCAATGTGCAGGATATCTACCCGCTGGCACCGCTGCAGGAAGGGATTCTCTACCACCACCTGTCGGCCGAAGCTGGCGACCCGTATGTGCTGCAATCGCAGTACGCCTTTGATAGCCGCAAACGTCTGGAAGACTTTATCCAGGCACTGCAATCGGTCATCGACCGCCACGATATCCTGCGCACGGCCGTGCACTGGAGTGGCCTTGACGAGCCGGTGCAGGTGGTCTGCCGCCATGTAACGCTGCAACCGCAATGGGTCGATCTGGACCCGGCCAATGGGCCTGTTACTGCGCAATTGTCGGAGCGTTTCGATGCCCGTCACTATCGTCTCGACCTGACCCGTGCGCCGCTGCTGCACCTGGCCTGCGCCGAGGACAAGGAGCAAGACCGCTGGGTGGCCACGCTGCTGTTCCATCACCTGGCACTGGACCATACCGCGCTGGAAGTGATGCAGCTTGAAATGCAGGCCTTCCTGCTGGGGACGACCGATCAGCTGGGTGCGGCGATGCCGTATCGCAACTATGTGGCCCAGGCCCGGCTGGGTGTCGAGCCTGCCGCCCATGAAGCCTTCTTCCGCGACATGTTGGGTGATATCGACGAGCCGACCCTGCCGTTTGGCATGCATGACGTGCAAGGCGACGGGCACGGTATCGAAGAGTCGCGTGCGTCTCTGGATGTACAAGTCAGCAGCCGTCTGCGCCAACAGGCTCGGCAGTTGGGTGTCAGCGCCGCCAGCCTGATTCATCTGGCCTGGGCCTTGGTGCTGGGCAAGGTCTCGGCTACCGACGATGTGGTATTCGGCACCGTACTGCTGGGCCGCATGCAAGGCGGCGAGGGGGCCGATCGTGCGCTGGGCATGTTTATCAATACCTTGCCATTGCGAGTCAGCCTCGACCGCAACACTGTGCGTCAGGCCGTGAGTGAGGCCCATGACCGACTCACCGGTCTGCTGGTACACGAGCATGCGTCTCTGGCACTGGCTCAGCGTTGCAGTGGAGTGGCCGCGACCACTCCGTTGTTCAGCGCCTTGCTCAATTATCGTCACAGTAATGTCGTTGCCTCTCAGGAAAGTCTGAGTGCCTGGGAAGGGATACAGAGTCTGGGCGGTGACGAGCGCACCAACTATCCGCTGACCTTGAACGTCGATGATCTGGGTGAAGGCTTCCATTTCACCGTTCTGGCACTGGAAGCCATGGGGGCCCAGCGCATCTGTGGCTATATGCAGGTTGCGCTGCAACAGTTGAGCGATGCACTGGAGCAGGCACCGCAAACACCGCTGCACAGCCTGTCGATTCTGCCGGCTGGCGAGCGTGAGCAGCTGCTGCATCACTGGAATATCAGTGATACGACCTATGCCGATGACCGGCTGATTCACCGAGCCGTTGAAGGCTGGGCCGAAAAACAACCTTCGGCCACGGCGATTCGCTTTGAAGATCGCCTGCTGTCCTATGGCGAACTCAACGCTCGTGCCAACCAGGTTGCGCATCGCCTGATCGAACAGGGCATCGGCCCGGACGATCGGGTGGCGATCTGCGTCGAACGTGGCCCGGAGATGATTATCGGCCTGCTGGGCATCCTCAAGGCCGGTGCAGGTTATGTGCCGATGGATCCGGCTTATCCGGCCGAGCGTCTGGCTTACCTGCTTAACGACAGCGCACCGTTGGCGGTTCTGGTTCAAGCGTCCACCGCAGAAGTACTGTCGGATGTGTCGGTGCCGGTTATCAATCTGGACGATACGCGTTTGCAGGAGCAATCCGTCTCCAACCCGCAGGTGGATTCGTCTTCTTCACATCTGGCCTACGTGATCTACACCTCCGGTTCCACCGGCTTGCCGAAGGGCGTGCAGGTCGAACACCGTAACGTGGCGCGGCTGTTCTCGGCCACTCAGTCGTGGTTCGAATTCGGTCCGACCGATACCTGGGCGCTGTTCCACTCGTTTGCCTTCGACTTCTCGGTCTGGGAAATCTGGGGTGCGCTGGTGCACGGTGGCGAGTTGCTGAT
>NZ_JAFGZD010000041.1 GCF_017165765.1 Pseudomonas capsici | reverse complement strand
TGTTGTGTGGATCCCGGATCATCCTACAGCCCCCGGTTTACTTGAGGGTCTGTGTCAAACTATGTTGTAGGTAACCAGTTGAGGTGTGCATGATTTCACGTGCGCTTTGCGGAATATCCACCCAGGCCCGGTAGGTCTTTGGCTCCACGACTGATTGCCAACGCATGAAGATACGCTCGGGCAGGTCAGCCCCGACTACGGGTTTTACGTTACCCCCAATCCGATTCCAGCCTTTCGCCACTTCTGTGGCATCTCCAGGATTGCCTGTACCGATTGCGCCGCCACCGGGACGCTCAAAGGTCTTGCCTTGGATATCCACTACCGAGCTGTGTTCGACCAGTCCAGGCATGTAACTCGGCCCCATGAAATCCAGGCTCCACCACGGGTCTTTTGGATCATTTTGCCCCGATAGCGTATCAGCGGCCTTGCAACCAACCATCAACAGTGCGCCGAGCAGGGCTGTAAAAATGCGCATCAGAAGAGTGTCCAGTCAGGTGCATGGGGATGTTGGAGACGTATGGCATCTGCCGTGGGAGCATTGATGCTCATGTTGCCGTCGATTCTGATTCTATTTACTGCGCAGCCGGGCAGCTCTTGGCAGCAGCCTGAAGTGCCTTGACGTAGTCCACGTAGATATCCGCATCATAGGGTTCAATCGTCACGGTGAAGTGAGACTTGCCGTCATGGCTTATTGACTGGTCTACCTCCACAGCCCATGAGCGGCCAGCGTGTTGTGCAACCAGATAGAAGGCATGGGAGTTCAAGTCGCTGTTCTCATCCAGTGCCGAGTAGCGATAGCGAAGGTTTTTGTACCAGTCGCGAGTGCTCGTTATGGCATTCAGCGCTTCCTTGGCTGGTTGCTCATCTACCTCTTTCAGAAGTGCATTGCCAATAGTGAGTTTTCCGACATTTTCCAGTTCGGAGAATGGCACTGACAGCGGCTCGCGGCTGATCAACCGTGAGTACTCACAATCGAATACCCATCGACCGGTTTTGACGTAATCATCAGCATAAATCACTACGCCGTTACCCAAGTCCGTTTTGTATACGCTCATCATCACCTTGAACCCGTAGTAGCTCGCAATCAGTAGTAGCGGTAAGAAAATGGCTGTTGCAATCCAGCAAGCCTTACTTCGGTAGAAACTCAAAGTAGCCTCCTGGTACGCCAATGGGAGTATCGCCAGAAATCACGGGGTTAATGGCCACTCGGGCAGCACCCATGAAGTTGATCTGGTTGTTAGGTGATGCGGAAGCGATAGGCGATGTGCCGTGCCCTGAAATCGGGCAAAGGTGCATATCGTCAAGTCGAGCTGTTGGAGTCATACCATTCCTTGGTGGCAGTTAAAGCGGATATGGATGATAACCGTTATGAGTTGCACCACTCTCGCACGGTCTGAGGGCTTGTCCACGATTGCTATGAGCGTGAGCGCCAGCCATATCCGGGCGACTAAACCCGCTCGTTAAGTCTGCAGCGACGGCGGCAAAGTAGTGATCGGCTTTTACTGGCGCAAGCAGTCAGGTTTTTCTCGGAAATTTCGCTCAATGGAAAGGGAGGAGCCTTGCTGTTGGGGGATTTGGAGTCATCGTCAACACCGAGGAAAAAGTCGCGGCACTGCCGCGACAATTGTCCTGGACCCAATAATCATTCTCGGCCAGAGTAAAAGCCCGGAAGAGCGCGAGTTCTACTTGCGTATGGCGATCCAGAAAAAGTGGTCCAGCCGCGAGCTAGAACGCCAGTTCAAGGCTGCATTGTTCGAGCGCAGCGTCACCCAGCCAGCAAGTGCTGAAGCAATCTCACCCTGCCGCTCTGGAAGTGTTTCGCAATGCCTACATGATCGAGTTGGGTCGCGAGTTCTGCTTTGTCGGCTCTGAATACCCGCTGCAGGTCGGCGGGCGTGATTTTGCTCTGGACCTGCTGTTTTTCCATCGCGGCCTCAACTGTCTGGTGGCCATCGAACTCAAGGTTGGCCGCTTCGAGCCGGAATACCTGGGCAAGCTCGACTTCTACCTGGAAGCGCTGGATCGTAACGAACGCAAACCCCATGAAAACCCCGCCATCGGCGTGCTGCTGTGTGCCAGCAAGGACGATGAAGTGGTCGAATACGCCCTCAACCGCAGCCTGTCGCCAGCGTTGATTGCCGAATACCAGACTCGCTTGCCGGATAAGCAGTTATTACAGGCCAAATTGCATGAGTTTTATGCGATGAATACCGCGCAGTGAGTCGACGCAAATACAAAACCTGCGCAATGCAGGTTTTGTAATCCACACATCAACGAACCGAAAGATCCTCCAGTGAACGATCAACCTCGGCCTTGGCCATCTCCACCAGATGGACGACAGACAAGGCCAGATGCCGATGCGAACCACTCAAACGGTCGCCGCTTTCATAGGCTGTTGCTGCGGCACAACTCAATAGCTCGGAAGCACGCACGAGCGCATCTTCAAGGTAACGAGGGGAGAGGTGACAGGGTGGATCCGGTGTGATCTTGAGCATCATGAAACTCCAGTCAGAAGTGGAGCTGACGCCCTTTGCTGCTAAACGCCAGGCGGCAGCCATGCGCAGGTTAGCAGACCGGAGACTGGCACCCGGCGCACCCGAAGGTGCCCTACGCACGGCCACCATAAAATGCAGGCCGTAAAAAAGCACCTCGCAAAAGGTGGCGCAGTGCGCCCAGTCGGGTCCGGGCTGCTAAACCCGTTCGCTGAATATGCAGCGACGGAGGGAGGGTAGTGACCGGATTTCATGGGTGCAAGCGGTTGGGATTTTCTCGGAAATTTCGTTCAAGGGAAAGGGAGGCGTCTTGCTATTGGGGCTGTTTAGGCTGATCCTCTGTCTTATGTGAAGACCCGGTCTAATTTGTTCCGCATGCGGCAGTTATGCGGCCTACCGCATATGGGAAAAGTCGCGGCACTGGCGCGACATTTTTTTGGGGTAGATTCGAGTAGACGCCAGCAACTGCCTTCGGATACAAGTGAAAAGATTTACTATATGAAATAAGGTATATCACAGGGACGATCGCCCATTGTCAAGGAGTGTGTAAATGATCCTGAACGTTTCATTGCGAGACATATCTAGTTATGCGCCTGGTGTTAATGCAGTGCTGGGACCGCTTAAAAAAATCAACTTGATTTATGGGCAAAATGGTACAGGTAAGACCACGATTGGGAACTTTTTGCAAGCTACGGATGACCCCATATTTCACGGCTGCCGGGTGGATGGAACTATCGGACAGCCAGATATCCTCGTGTACAACCAGAGTTTCGTCGAGAGCAACTTTAATGGCAGAGGACAGCCGGGTATTTTCACGCTGAACCAAGGGAATATCGAAGCCGAGAAAACCCTCGCCGGAGCAGAGGCGACGATCAAGAAACTGACTGCTGACGAGGAGGCAGAACTCCGGGCCGGACAGGAGATCAAGAGTGCGCAAGAGGCTTTGGAGGATACTCTGAAGGAGGGCGTATGGGCGCCAAGGAGGCAGGCGGAGAGCACGTCGCTCCGGTATTGTCTTCAGGGGACGAATACCAAAGATCGGTTATTAGAAAAGGTCAAAGGCTTAGTCTATAAGGAGTCGAATGATACCTTCGAGTGCTTGGCCGCTGAGGTCGATGAGATCAATAAGGCCAGCGATCATCCGATTCCCTCAATCCGCAAGCTCACTTTTTCCGAACAAGCGGTTGAGAAGTCTCCGCTGTTTCAGGAGCGGATAACAGCGTCTGATGATTCGTACCTGTCTGCCTTGATCCTTAAGCTTGGCAATTCAGATTGGGTCAAGCACTCATTCTACTTTTTCAATGAGCACTCTGAACAATGCCCGCTTTGTCAGCAGTCGCTACCTGATGATTTCTACCATCAGCTCCAGAATGTGTTCGATACAACTTACGAGGAGCGTCTCCGGAGCCTCGATACTCTCCGCGTGCAGTACCAGGGAGCCGCTAGCCAGATATTGTCACAGATCGAAGGCAGCACCTACCCCAATGCCCTGCTGAACGAGTTGACTTCTGAGCTGAAGACACTGGTTATCTCGAACCTTCGTCTCATAGACGATAAGCTCCGGACGCCCTCGACCTCTGTCGAACTGGTTTCGACGGCAGCCAAGGTTATAGAGATCAATGCTTTAATAACGGTCGAACAAGCACGGATCGATGCCATTAACGAGAGGGTCCGAGAGAAATCCAAGCATCTTGGCTTGATTGCCGATCGATTCTGGAACTGCTACCGGGGACTCTGCGATGAACAATTCAAATATGCTGAGCCGAAAATTGCAGAGTTCGTCCGTCAACGTACGATGAAGAGGGAAGCGATTACCAGCATTCGCAGGGATATGGCTGCCCAAGGCCGTCTCATTGCGGATGCCAAATCCCAAATCACTAACATCGACCAAGCTGTTGGTAATATCAACCGCTGGTTGGGCTTGCTGGGGCTACAAGGCTTTCAGTTGGTACGGGAAGAAGGGGAAGTCCCTCGGTACCGTTTGCAGCGGCCCGAAGCTCAGGAGAAGGTCTTTAAGACCCTGAGCGAAGGTGAGAAGACGCTGATTTCATTTCTTTACTTTCTCGAAGTGTGCAATGGTGAACTCGATGTCAATTCGACTAAGATAAAGGCTGATCGGATCGTGGTGATCGATGATCCGATTTCCAGTCTCTCGCACAACTACGTATACGACGTAGCGACTCTTATACGTCGAGAGGTACTCTTGCCAGCAAATCGCTTCAAGCAGGTATTAGTGTTGACGCATAACCTGTTTTTCTTTCATGAGTTGATAAAGCTAGTGGAGGATGATCGGCGAAATGTGGATTTGGCACTCTTCAAGGTTTCAAAGTCGGCGTACAGCGTTATCCATCCATTGAGAAAAGAAGATATCAAAAATGACTATCAGGCATTCTGGCACACCTTGAAAGATGCACTGGAGGGAAAAGCGTCGCCCACCCTCATACCAAACATGATGCGGAATATTTTAGAATACTATTTTAGCTTCGTTCAACATAAAGACAGGCTTTGGAAAGTTTTGGATGATTTGGCCGAAGCTAACCCCAACCTCCGTGCGTTTTACCGCTACATCAATCGAGAGTCGCATTCTGACCCAGTTAATATTACTGAGTTCGGCGATATCAATGCGCAACAGTACCTTGAGCAGTTTCGGCAGGTCTTTGTCGCAACACAGTTCGAGGACCATTTCAAGCGCATGATGGCTTAATAACCGAGCTGAGATTAAAGTCTTTTATCGTCGGGGGGTTAGGGCTCAGGATGTGATTGCTTGAAGGGGGTCCCAATGTCTCACTTTGTATGGCGATATGCCTTCTCAAGGGGCCTATCACCTGTTACTATCTGATTCGCAGCCACCCCCAAAGATCTCTGTTTCCGCCACACGTTCGATTGCCCTGCTTTGCATATGGGATGTGAAGGCTATCAGCAGTTTGCTGAGAATGAATGGAGAACGTGCCATGAGAAATCATGAGAAAGTAGTGCCGGTTCGGCAATATGATCGTTACCGCTTTGGTCGTTGGGAAAAGGTGCGTAAGCATCTTCGCTCGCTTCCTCGCCGGTAATTGAACACCCCTGCGGGGGTGGTTGCATCCTCTCTGACTTTATCCCCGAAAACTTTGATTCTCCAGCTTGTGCTCCTATCTGATCTAATCGCAGATGTCAGCCTGCTCAGTAACCAAAGAAAAACAGCCCAAGGTGATCAGTATGGCAGATAGACACGATCGAGAGGGAGGATTGATTTTAGCTGATGATGCATGTTAGAGCGGCTAAAGCGCCTTTGCGCAATGTTGTATTCCAAGTCGGAGTTTTGAGCCTCCTGCGCAAAAATAAATTTTAATCTTAGATGCATACTCTTTTGCGGTGGAGCTAAAATCCAATTTTAAAAAAAACAGTCTAAATTAGATAATCGAAAAGTCCAATCGGTCAAAGCATCTCGTCAATCTGCGGTGCTCTAAGTTTTGATAATAATAACTTATGAAAAAATACGAAATTTATTGGTGTATATGCTCAGCGTCCTCTACGTCTAATCTTCTGGAGAGATTTTTTTTCTGATTGTCGAATCTGAAATTTAACTCTAGGAGTGATTCGTGATAGCTTCAGTTTTGCATTGTTTATATGGTTGCGAACTTTCGATGAGAATTTGTGCGCAACGATGCTCATGACTAGAAGGTCAGCGTTTTCTGTTTCTAAACAAAGTTCTGCGATCAGAATCGAGAGAGAGTCTGCGGCATAGCCCATAGCTACTTCACACCCGAAGGCTGGAGAGAGTTCTTCATTATATTCGATAGTCATTCCAAGACTAATTCGGGTAAGTGCTGCTAGTGCTCCGTAAGCGTACGGCGAACTCACCTTCCGAACTCCAGCATTAAGGGCGATGGTGTCCGCGTATTTTTAAGCGGACGCG
>NZ_JAFGZD010000040.1 GCF_017165765.1 Pseudomonas capsici | reverse complement strand
TCCGGTGCGCGGATCGACTCCGGCCTGGACTGCGCTGAGAAAGTTGAAGGCGTTGGAATGGACGGTGGGGATGGGCATGGAGATAGCTCCAGAGATCAGGGCCGGCAAACCGATGGTTCATCGGCCCTTTGGTGTCGAAACGTGAAATCAGTTGGAGGCAATGATCGTCAACTCATTACGGTCGCTGGGGGATTTGAACTGCACGGTAATCCTGTGCAGGTTTCCGTATTCATCGATCAGTTGCAGTTTCATGGGCCGCTCGAAGTCACTGTCATTGTTGAACGAGAAGTCCGAACGCCGATGCAGGCTGAACAACACGGCCCCTTCAGGCGCTTCCTTGCCGGGAACCACATCGAGATGTGGGCGCGACTCGGGCGCAATGCTTTGCATGAGCAAGGGCTCGAACAGTAATGTCCTGCCGGCGGATAGCGTGTAACCGGTATAACTGCCCATTTCTTCTGCGTATTGGCGGCTTTCCCATTGGACGATACTGGAGGGGCCGTCGAACTCGATGGACACGAACTTTATATATCGAACGCTCTGCTTGAATCTCAGGTAGTAATAGTCGACGGTGTTGAGTTCATAATCATTGTCCTCTCCACCTTCTACCCGCAGGTGCGTAAATTCATAACTGTCGGCCGAGTAGGTCGGTGGCGGTTGCGGAGTGACCTTCAGAATGTTGTCTTTTTCTTCGGAGCCCCCGCTTTCCGTCGAGTTGAATTCAACCAGGTCGGCCCGGGTCAGCGCGACGGCAATGCGCAGCGGAGTCGAGTCGCGCGTCTGGATATACAGATACTTTCCGCTTCCATCCAGGGCTTGCGGCTCACTGCTGCGAGACGGATCGACGGGATAATACTGGTAAGGATTCTTTGTTTCGCTGACCCCCCATTTCTTTCCTTCCGGGGCATTGGCAGGTACACCATCCTCATCGACGTAAGGCAGGTCGTCACCGGTTTCCGCGACGATCAGACGCATGCTGTTCAACTCGGACGGAGTGAGGAAGACTTCGCTGCCTTGGTCGTCGAATGTCTTGACCGCCACCCGGACCTTGACCTGTTCCAGGCCATTGGCGAACAGCACGGCGGATCCTGACGCTTCCTTGATGGTGAAGTCCGTCAGGCGTTCCCACTTTGCCCGTGGCGCAATTTCGGATAAATGAATGACTCCGTAGCCCGACAGGGTCCCGATACCGTCGAAATAGCTGCACTGGATAACGGTGTAAGGCTGGGTGATCGAGTCCGGTGCCTTGAAGTTGCCTGTTGCGTCGATGCTGCCCTCGCCGGTAGCCACGCTCCATTGCAGATTGCGGGCGTCATTCAACTGGCCGGGCAGGGACATGCGCAACGAGGCAGAGGGCGCAAGCCCGGGGTGAAAGGCCGGTTTGACGTCCATGGGCATGACACCGTTGATCAGCAACACGGTCCCCGGGCAGCGGGCCTGGGTGCCGGTGTCGATCGCTTCAATGGTCACGGGCAGGAATTTGCCTGACGGCACGGTGGCGGGTGGGATATAGGTCGCCTCCTGACCATTGCCGGTGAGAGTTCCCTGTTCGGTCGGCAGCGGAGCCCAGGTCACCGGATTACCGCTGAGGGTCGAGACCTTGAACGTGACATTGCGTGGGGTCCGCAGATCGATGGCATGCAAGGCGGGAGTCATGGCCATGGAAGTGGCGACGACCACCACCAGCGCTGAGGCTGTCCGGATTTCCTGCGTCTGGGGATCGGTAAAGGTGGCCGTTACGACGTTGCGAGTGGTCTTGTCTTCAAGTTGCCCTACCGACGGTGCCGAGTACAGCCCGTCCTGGGTAATGACACCCTGAGAGCGGGACCCATCGATATCGCGCACACTCCAGGTGATGTTGGCCGCCCGCGCCCGATAGCGCAGTTCCACGATTTCAAATTGCAGGTCGTCACCGGTCTTGACCGTGGTGTAGAGCGGTTTGAGGCTGAATGAGGTCATGGCCGGGTCGACTTCCCCGAACAGGGTCAGATCGCCGGGCAGGTAGGCTTCCTTCAGGATCAGGGCGTTATGTTCCGGGAACAGCAGATGGTTGATGGCGAAGAAGTTGATTTCGGGAATGCTGATGTACTTGAACAGCCCTAGCATCTGAGTGAGCACTTCTTCCAAGGCATCCTTGGCTTTACTCATCAACGGTTGATAAAGCTCTTCTTCTCCGTCGATACTGACGCTCACATTCTGGCTGGATTCTGATGACCGTATAAAGGAAAGAGTATTGTCACTGGCATTCAGCTGATTATCGAAAATAATGGACAGCGTATACTCGAAGTTGACGTTGACATCCTTATGTTCGTCCCACCATCCGCTAATATCGTCCCAATAATGAAACGTTTCGGTTTCGGTCCCGTTCCATTCCAGGGCCAGCCGAAAATCCGGCCTTATGAACAGTGACAGTTTTTGCGAGAAGGGGAAGCGGAGGTCACTTTTTATAAAGTGGAATTTTTCGCGACCATGGTCATATTGAATGTCGATTGGCTCGGCCTGGTACTCGCCTGCAACGGCAGTCAGTCGATAATCAGCGCTCCGGATCATGTCTTCCTGGCTTGTGAAATTCAGACCACGGCCTACATGATTCTTGATATACGGCACAATAAACCAATACATGACGGCCTGGCGGGAAATGAGCAATGAGCCGGAATATCTGGAGCGCTCCTCTCCGGGGACCTTGTCATCGGGAATCAGATACGGAAACTCGCTTTCATCTGCCGGTAGCGTTCCGTCATGGAAATTGTTCTTGGTGCGCACGAACAGCACCACGGCACCATCGCCATAGCTGTCCGACTTGAGGTTTTTGCCTTCGGGCGCCGCCTGGGTCAGGATATAAAAGTCCTTGGGGGCCAGCAGGTCGTCCGCATTGAAGTCCAGCAGGCCCAGTGAATAGACCTGTTGTTTTGCAGGCAGATCCTCGAAGCGGGCCTTGAAGAAATCGCCTATCAGTGTAGGCCCGACTCCCAGGTCGATCAGGTTGGTCGTAAAGTCGATGGCATTCGAGATATCCAGGATGACTTCGGAGTTCTTGTTGAGGCCTCCTGTCACTTTGCGCAATTCAATATCGGCTTCCAGCCGGTAGCCGTGCTGTTCGGAAATATTGAAACTGGACAGTGCCCGGGTCGGGGAGCCGGGGGCGCTGCTGTAATGGGTGACGGTGCCACCGACAATATCCATGTTCAGGCGTGCCCTGGAGTCTCGCAACGATGCATTCTCGAAGGAGAGGCGAGGCGCGCTCAGAATGATGCCGCTCAGCTCCAGTGTTTCCGGTCCTTCCAGTTGCACCGTGCCACGAATGGCGGGTAGAAAGCTGTCTGTACTGAACCGTGCAATATGCTGTTGCGCCAGCAGATGATTGACCTTGGTCCGGTTGAAGGACACGATGGCTCCCCAGCCTCTGGTATTGGCCCGGCCTTTAAGTTGCTGCAGGAGCGAGTCTCTTGAATTTGCCATGTCTCACCTCGGTTGACGTCCTGTCTCGGGCCATGGAAGCCATGGCCCTTCAAATGCCCTGACGGGGTACTTACTGAAAGGCCCTTGCCACGTCTGGGTATTGCGCCAGAGGCAGGGGCAGCACGGTGTATCCGTAATCAGTGAGGGGTGGGAGGGGAGGAATGCTGTAGGAAAATGCACCGGTGATCACGACAAAGCCCGGTGGTTGCTGTGCTGGCTCGGTGTAGACGCCGGAGGCATCCACCGAGCCAGCACCGGTCAACAATGTCCAGGTCATCAGCTCCTGCGGAACTTCGACAGGGCCGTCGTTGTATTCCTTCATGAAGCGCAACCGTGCCTTGCCATTCGCCGCCTGGGCCAGGTCCACTTCCACTTGCCCGCCGAGCGTCTTGTTGATCACCAATACAGTGGCCTGCCCCATGTTGCTCTGATCGTCGGTGACTTGAATGACCTCCAGAGTGAACATGTCGGTACCCTGTGATTCGGGGGCTGTGTAGGTTGTCTCCAGGCCGGTTGCGGGTTCGAGTGCACCGCCCTGGCCTGGGTTTTTCAGCGCCCATTGCAAGGGCCTTTCATCGAGGGTTCCGGCAGTGAACTTGAGAGAGGCACCCGGGCCGCACACCGAAAAGATCGGATTCAGGGAAATGGTCTGGCTGACAATCGAAACCAGCGTCGAAGACGAAGCCGCAATACCGCGTGCAGTCGTGCCGGTCGCGGTAACGATCACTTGCTGGGCGTCGTGGCCCTGCAACTCATCCTGAGTCGGTGCGGTGTACGCGCCGGCGCTGGTAATGGAGCCGACAGGCAGGGCATTCCCCGGCAGACCTTTTACGCTCCAGGTTACCGTGGCCGCAGGCTCGACGTGGAATGCCTTGCTGCCACCCGGATTCAGAATGACCTGTTCGGGTTCTATCACGAAGCTGGTCAGGGAAGGGTCGACATTACCGAAAGCGGCCAGATCTCCGGGAATGTGGGCGTCCGTCAGGACCATTGAGTTATGGTCGGGAAACAGCAGGTTTCTCAACAGGAAGGTGTCGATGTCGGGGAGCTGGATATTGGCAACATTGTTGAAGAAGTGACTGTCTATCTCATCACACCATGTGCTGAAAAAATCCATCTGGTTATCGAATCCGAAAAACTCTAGCCAGTCTTTCATTGGCATACTGGCACCACTACCTGCATTTTCAGTCGTTGAAAATCGAATGACGCCTGTCTCGGGGTCCAGTTCGGGAGTCATGTCTGCTTTGGTATTGATGGTGAATTCCATGTCACCGTCGACATCCGTGTCATTGCCGTGATGCACATCGACTTTCTGATTCCACCTGCTTTTGCTATAGGCATTCCATTCGAGATGCAGGGTGTTGTTCAGCGACTTGAACCGCAGACCGGTATATTGGCCATCGGGTGTGACTTTAAGAACGGCATCCTCCAGGGCCCTCAATGTACTGTTATGTTCACCCCAGGAACTTGTAAAGACCGTACCGTTCGGTTTCACATAGTTGCCAGATATGCCCTGTGCATATAAATGCAAGGGGGTTCCGTCTTCTCCAGTGGGGGATTCCAGTTTATATCTGATGTTCGGGTGCTGATTGAGTGTCGGCAGGATCAGTTTGTTGAACAGCACTTTATTCGAAAGCAGGACGGCGCCTGAATATTGGGTGCCGTTCCCGTCATTGGGGATCAGATACCTGAAGTCACTGTTCTTGGTCGGTGCGCCGCCGTCCGTGCCCCCTTTGAGCGTCACCATCAACACCACGGCCCCGTCGCCGTAATTGGGGGCTGCCCGGCTCTTGGCACCCGGTGCAGCCTGGGTGCGGACGATGAAGTTCTGCGGGGTGAGGGTGGAGTCTGCGCTCTTGTTCAATGCGCCCAGGGTATACACCTGCAATTCGGGTTTTTCCCGGAAGCGTTCGAGGAAAAACTCCTGAGCGTTGATGATGCTGACCCTGTCCGAGAAAAGATCGGTATCGAATTCGGTCATTTTCTTGAGATCGATCTGTACGACACCGGCATCGGTGACATCGCCCGGCGCGTCCAGCAGGTCAACGTCCATCCACAGGGTCGGGCCTGCCGCACCGTTGGGGCGCATGATGGAGTGGATGCCCTTGTAACCGCCGACCGGCTCGCTTTTCAGAATGGCCAGCCCGGCGGTAATTGCCTGGGTCACCCGGGCCTTGGAGTGCTCGATATCGGCATTTTCGAATGAAAGCCGGGGCAATCCCAACTGGACACCGAAGAAGTTCAGTTTTGAACCTTCCGGCCCCTCTATCTGGCCATCGATGGGGGTCATATAATTTTCGGCAGTCAGTTTCTTTATATATTGCTGCATCAATAACGCATTGGCCCGACCCCGGTTATAAACCACGATGGCATCCCAGCCGAGGGTCTTGGGGTTTTCCTGTAGCCAGGCCAGCAGATTGTCTCGTGAGTCACCGCCTACTGTTGTTGGGTATATATCATCTCGCAGTGCCATGATGTTCTCCCGATAAAGAAGATACTGTGTTACCTGAAACGCTTATGCAGTCGAATGCCGAACAAGTTCTGCTTGTATATCGATGGCTTAACGGTGAGTGCATATGACGTGTGGATGAGGAATTTCGGTGATCCTCTGCGAGTTGTCTACTGACAGAAATGCCAGTTGCCAGTGAGTTGATGGCTGCTAGGATGGATTACTCCATCATGTTGCCGGGTTGGCGCTTTCCGAATGTTGCGGGTGGTATGTAACTTTCAGGCCGTAGTACCTGCTGCTTATAACAGGAGTCTTTATCATGGCACTACGTGTTTTTAAAAGCCTTCCATTCGTCTCGCTTGTCGCGGTCTTTATGTGGGCGAGTGTTTATATTCCACAGCTTGAGGCCAGTGAGCCGGATGGCCAGCTGGTGATTTTTAACAGAAAAAATGGAGATGGCTCATACCCCATTAATTGCAGCATTCCTTTTGTCAGTTCCATTATCGATTTTCAGAACAACTCGCTGGATTGCAGTAATGATGAAGCCTATGCCTTCAGGCTCGAGAATGTGCCGTCGGCGACCTTCTTTTCATTTCATGACGCTCCGAATTGCAGCGAAAGCGGGGGCTTTTCCTATCGCTTCAAGACCATCAAACAGCCTACCAATATGGTGACGGCTCTCGAGATCGAGGAAGCGGGCAAGAAACCCGAGGGTGCTGTGGTTGTTCCGGGTGTGATGATGATTTCCAGCAGTACGAGTGGTCAGGTGGGCGGGAAGCTGTCATGCGTCAGGATCGAGCGTTCTGCGGTGCCGTCACCGTAATGGTCGCCTGTGACCGGGCTTCCATTTATCTCTCGGGGATTTTTACATGCCGACTCCAACCGTCCATTCCAACGCCTTCAACTTTCTCAGCGCGGTCCAGGCCGGAGTCGATCCACGCACCGGC
>NZ_JAFGZD010000003.1 GCF_017165765.1 Pseudomonas capsici | reverse complement strand
CAGTGAGATCGGGCAGTTACTGCCGCATCAGTGGATGCCGGCCTGACTTACGCAAGGTGAGTTCGCCGGACGCTTACCATATCGATTGCCTATGGTGCGTACAACTATCGATAACCGATCAAGAATATCTGGAATCTGAGCATCTGGAAGGTTTTTCTCCAAATACATCAATACGCCAATTGTACGGCTACCACTTCTGGCATAAGCACTCACAAGATCGACAATCAAATTGGCATCGAACTGTTTGTATCCGACTTCATCGGCAAGCTCTATTGCCAGTCGAATTGAAAGCTCATCTCCATGACAACACAGCTCATAGAGCACATTCGGCCAAACAATTTCGCCACCTATTTCGATAAGAGTCTCACCTGCGACTTTCCTGCAAGCAAAAACTGCCTGAGAGTTGAGCACTATTCTCATAAGATCATCTGTCAACGCTGACGCAATTTCATTTCCCTTGAGCGCCTCAAGCATCAGAAGGGAAAGGCCGAAGGATGTATCGGGCGCCAAGA
Organism: Pseudomonas capsici; assembly: GCF_017165765.1. Taxonomy (GTDB): domain Bacteria; phylum Pseudomonadota; class Gammaproteobacteria; order Pseudomonadales; family Pseudomonadaceae; genus Aquipseudomonas; species Aquipseudomonas capsici. Next base: position 413,003 of record NZ_JAFGZD010000003.1, on the reverse strand, counting down.
TCAGTCGACGTATGTCCTCGACCAGCTCTACACGCCCAAAACCACGTAACGCACAAGATCTCCAGTCGCGAAAGTGAGGATTATCTTTTGCCAACAACTCCAGCGAATGGATTAGCGAGCGAGCTTGGTCAGCCGTCAGTTCACCTGCATCACCATATTCAATCAACCCCATAGGATCAGCAGCGATAACAGCCTTGGTAAGAGCAGGGTCAAGTGCGAGCCACGCATGAATGCCGCGAAGGCTTGAAGGTACGAGCCCATGACTATGAAAAAGTGATAGAAGGCGCTTACGCTTATCCCGGGTATTGGCCTGCTTCGCTAGCCATTGAGCCCCCAAATACTCACCAACCCGGCGATGAAGATAGGTAAATCGGTCCGCGCCTTCGGCTTTGAAAAGCCGTGTGCCAAACATAGTCTCCATACTGTCCCCACCAGGGAGACGGGAGATATCAGCGAGCTGCAATTCACCTTCTGCGGCGTTCGCAACGGATATTCGAACAATGGCCTCACTACCAGTTAGGATCAGTCCTGCAAATGCAGCTCCTGCGGCATCAAGACCTATTTCCCGTGCAGGTTGATCACCAGCCTTTGTATCTCGATGCTCTACTCTTAAAACCTCAATTGCACTCTCAAAAAGCTCGCCACGTGTCTCCGGCAGCCTTCCCGCCCCAGCAATACGTGCGATTAGTTCGAGAGTCTGAGGGTTTCCAAGTAGCCCGTTGAGCCCACGAGCATCGAAATGCTCAATTACAGTTTTAGCAACGGTACTACCAAGCCAGGAGCTCAGAAAGGTTGCTGCATCATCTTCGTTGAAGGGTTCAAGGTGAAGCTCCAGAGGCTTTTCAGGATACTGCTCATTGATAGCTTCTAAACCAGTTGCGCTACGCCAATCCGCCACCCGGCACGAAAGAATGAAACGAGGGTAACCGAGCTTGCCGAGTTGACGTAGGACAAGATCCACCGCGTCTCCGTCTTTCTGGCTGCTTACCTCATCAAGCGCATCAATTACTAGAATTTGAGCGTCGCCTAGAAGTGTCTTCGGGTCATAACGATTGATAAGCTGGCGGGCAGTGCAACGGGAATAACCCGGAAACATTGCAAGCCATTCAAGCAGATGTGACTTGCCCATTCCGGCTTCGCCAAGAATGACGAGCGGCTCAGCCCGCTTTAGCAAGTCATCCTGAGACAGATTGGCCCGGCCGTCCCGGGCGTCGTACCAAAGAGTTCTCTTAATGATTTTATGCACTATCAAATTTGCGCATTCGCTCATATCGTACGGAAGCCTCAGCCAGAGCCTATCTATGCATCATGATACTAAAATAATGATGTCATAGAAGCACTACCCTGTAACCCTATATACCTACGACGGCTTGCAAATGTCGGCCTTTCCGGCAACATAGCTCCCTAGCAGGCCTGCTTGTTCTCCCACATACACGCATTGCCCACTCACGGCCTCTAGACGTAGACTAGGCCTTACTATAAACAGTCTTATGCAGATATTTCTCTAAGTCCGCCTCCTACCCTCACGTAAAAATTAGCGTCTACAATGACTACAGAAATATAATTTTATTACAAAGTGGCAAAAAACGTTCGAACAACCAAAGATCGGAGACAAGTCCCCATGAGCAATGAGTCGTTGCCGAGTACTAGGCTCTATCTGAAAAAAACCGTCGCATATACCGCATGACACAAACCAGCAAGACCATTACAGCATAGCTTTTTGCAAGCTTGTCGAAGCGCGTGACGATTCGGCGGTTCTCTTTTTTAGCCAGCCGAACATGCGCTCGATGATATTGCGCTGTCGATATTTGAGACGCTCAAACAGACTCGGTAAGCCGGGCTTGGGCTTGGGTTTGCGTTTCATTGAGCGGAGCGGAATGACTGGCTACATCCGTTATCGGTCGCAGTAACGGCGCAAGGCCTCGACGTCGTAGCTCTTGTCATCCAGCAACCATTTGCATCGTTTGCGTGGACGGCCACGCTGGCTTGTCGGGATGCTGACATCATCAAGCAAGGGCTGGGCATGACTGATATCACTGGCTTGACCACCAGAGAGAAGGAAGCGCAACGGTATCCCGTTGGCGTCGCAGAGCATATGGATTTTGGTTGGCAGGCCGCTGCGACTGAGGCCTAAAGCATGATCGGCAGGCTCGTCAGGCCCCTTTTTCGCGCCCCAGATGAAGCACAGGTTGCTCGAACAGCGGCCGAATCGATCCCAAGTGTGGGGGCGATCAAGCCTTTGTCATTGAGTTTGAGGTGCAATCGTCTGAGCATCTGATCGAATGCTCCGCGGTTTCGCCAGACACGGAAGCGGTGATAGACCGCCGCCCAAGATCCGAAGCGCTCGGGCATATCTCGCCAGGTTGCCCCTGAGCAGAGAACCCAGAGCACACCATAGAGCATCAAGCGATCACTGCTGCGAGGCCTGCCCCTGACATGGACTGCTGTAAAAAGATCGGGGACCACTGCCCACGCTTCACTCGAGAGTTAATAACACTTTGCCATCACAAAGTTCCTTTCCGTAGATGGTGGGCGACTGTACAAAACCTGGGCCGTTCCGGACCAAATTTCAATTTATTGGGATTTCAGAAAGTGCCTAATTTATATAGGTTTTACATATCTAATTATGGCTTGAGTTTACACGCACAGAACTTGAACAAATATATTAACCAATAGACATTCACACCTACAGGCACTGCGACTTATTTTTAAAAATATATCCTCTAAGGCCTACCCTTTAACTATCAAGCTGATATTCCATGCTACACCCTTTCCAATTGCCACTTAACTTGTCGGCGCGCTGTCGCGATGATATCTGTGAATAAAAGAAGCTTCACATTCGGTTCGATATACTGTGCAGGGAAATCAGTGGAGCGTCGGCCGCCTAACATCAATACAGTTATTGGCTTTGCGGTGTACTTGGCAAACTCATGCCGATATCTTGTAGCTTGCTGGTAATCCTCATAATTCAGGCCATGAGAAGGCCTTTTGAATTCGATAAGCAAATACTCACCATTCAAATTCTCGTTGAGCAGGAGGTCTGGTCGATCAGCGCCAGACTTCCCCTGATACCTCACACCTAAATATTCCTCGACCTGTTTCCTGAGCCCTTCGTTGGAGCTGAATGCAGTGTATTCGGCTCCAATGACCCAGAGAGCCTTCTCGATAGCCCGGTGAACCGTAGCTTCAAGGCAGGCTTTGTTTTCTACCAGGCTTTCCAGCCAATCTAGGAACGCTAGCCGAGCTTTTGCCTGTTCCACCAAGATTGCCATATCCGCGAGGCCAAACTGCTCCAGCGCTTCAGCAACCGCAGCGACATCCGCCTTCTTGGCTTCAGCCAGGTGCTCGATGACTGCTGCATAGTCAGAGCGCTCAATGGCCTGAAGCACCACGAATGCGATTGCCTCGACCTTGTGCTCAGGCTCATCGTAGTACTTGTCTAGGACCTTCTTGATGGCCTCCTCAGCAAACTGACGCTTGTGCTCAGAGAGTTTCGACATACTCAGGTTCAACGCTTTCTTCAACCTAGCATGCGCGAGTTGCATCTCTTGGGCATGAGATTGATGGAGTGCCTCCTTCACCGTCTGCTGGACGTATTCAGCGACCCGCTGATAGCTCTCGCTGTTCTCGATCACAGAATCCCAGCCAGCTGTGATGTAGTCTCTCAACCCATCAGCACTGATCTCACCGTAAAGCTTGCGCAGTAGCTTAATTGGTACGTCATCACACCCATCCAGCCCAAAGAATCCAGGTTTACCGATGGCTTTACCATCGACGAGCAGCGTGATGCCGGGCTGTCGTAAGCCTGTCTTTTTGTTGCTGATGGAAAACCGTAACGCTACGTCGCCCGCGAATGGCAATGTCTCGGATTCTTCCTTGTAGGTGCCTTCGAGATCATCAATTCCCAGTGGCTTTCCATTGATAATAATGATGAATCCAGACTGCCGACCATATTCCTTAATCAGCTCTTGTCGCAGTTGGACAGGATTCGGGTAGCTCAGATCTTGCCGGAGATGCGTGAGCTGAATAGAGGTACCATGCTCTCCCTCACCACAGTTGGACAAAGCTATCTCGATTGGAAGGTGCTCGATGTCAGAAGCCTGCTGGAGATTGTCGACGCTCAACGTAAATGACGCGGACTGGCCACGAGCACGAGTACTCAAGGTCATCACCGATGCAGCCATCAGGCCCGCAAATTTGCCGATACCCTTTCGACCTTTGATGACTCTCTGCTTTCCGAGAGTCCGCTCTCCTCGTCTGAGGCGGCAGTCGGATGCGATCTTCATGTACTGAGATTTCAGCTCGATAACAGTCATGCCATTGCCATTGTCGCTGACAACGATAGGTTGATCGCTCAAGGGCTCCGGTAGAAAGATGACAACTTCTTCTGCATCGGCATCCCACGCGTTGTCCACCAGCTCTTTGAGAGCTTTCTCTGTCGACGAATACCCCTGACCCAGTAATGTCGCTAGGCGCGCATCGACCTGAAAATTGGCTTGCTCCATGACTCACCTGGATCCAATCAATGAATATCAATTTAATATCACTAAGTAGAGTCTGTCACTGCCTTTTGATCGCGTTTTAAGATGACTGATGCCCCCCATGGGCCGATTACTACAGGAGAAGAACACTGGAGCCAATGGATGCGCGATGCCCGCGCACGATTGGCCGACGCCGATCCATCAGGAATGACCAGACTTCGATCGGCCTACGGCGGTATGGGGTCCTTCAATGATCTTGTGCTGGGGCAGAGTTACAGGAATGGTGCTTTGTGCTGGAAGTCGTGGCATGGGGAGTTGAATCAGAGGTTTTATGGATTGCGGGATGAGGTTTATCGGCTTTTGGGGGAGGTTGGTTAGATCCAGGGATTATGGCACGACTGGCTACGACTGCCATCGCTTACGCGCATGGAGGTATGCGGTCAGATCGCTATAACCAAGCTGGCTCGCAATATCAGTCCGGCTTTCACCTTGCAGCTCCAGATACTGTTCGATATCAGCGCGTACCAGATCCAGCAATTGACGAAAGCTGACGCCTTCATCTTCCAAACGCCGTCGCAGGGTACGAGGACTTTGGTGCAGTAGCTCAGCCTGACTATCGAGAGTGGGCACCTGGCCGTTTGCCAGGTTGTGGCGAATGCTCTGCGCTACCTTCGCCGACCAGCCAGCCAGACGCTGTTGCCGGGCAACGCATCGATCCAGTTCCTGTTTCAGCACGGCCAGCATGCCTGCATGCCGATTGCGCATCGGTATGCTTAAACTGGCACTATCGAAGTACATCCGCGTGTGCGCGCATTCGAAGCTTACATTGCCTCCAAAATATGCACGGTACTCACTGTGATAATCAGGTTTTGGGTAGGCCAGCTGCACGCGCGCAGGCACGATGGTATGGCCTGAACCCTGGTTGCACACTGTCAGAGCCATGACGAAATAGTGTTCGGTGAGATAACGCACCAGGTTGATCGGAGCATCGATATTCAGCTCAACGCCGATGCCATTGGCGTCCTGGAGAATACTCACCACGTCCATATCCGAAGCCAGGCCGGCATAGCGCGCCCAGTTCTCCATCGCATCTTGCACGTTGTTGCAGTATTGGCCTACCAGGGCGATTACGTGCCAGTCCTGAGGAGTAAAGGCAGCAAAGAGGTGCAGGCCGATGGCCGGATCGTGTCGAGCGGCTTCTGCCCAGAGTTGCTCCAACGCCAATGCGCTGTAATCGGCCTGCCCCTGGCGTGAATGGCTGTTGATGTAGCGTTGCAGCACATTGCCCATGGGGCCACGGTGAAAGCGCTGGACAAGCTGTTGTTTTGCAACGGGCTGGGGATTGGCCAGTTCTCCCAGGCTTCTGTCCTGTTCGCGCATATCGTTAGTTGTAGTCATGGTTTCTCATAGTCGGGCATTAGCCTATCGGCCCGAACGAGAGATTGCCATGGATATAACAATGATCGCCAATAGCCCTATCGCCGTAGTCTCCGCCATTTTCTTCGGTTTTATTGTGCTGGAGCTTGCTTGCGCGTGCTTTCGCCAACCGGCCGGTGGCCGCCGTGATGTGATGATTGAAATCATCGGTTCCAGCCTGTTGCTAGGCTTCACCTTTCCGCTAGTGATGCTCATCACCAACACCCTGCTCGAGCATGCCGCCCCGCAAGCGAAAGACAGTCTGATCAACCTGCCATGGTGGGCAGGACTGGGCTTGTTCCTGATATTCGATGATATGACTCAATACTGGTGGCATCGTCTTACCCACCGCGTACCATTCCTCTATGCCCTGCACCGCGCGCATCACTCGGCACCGTACATGAGCATTCGCATCGTTTACCGCAACAACAGCTTCTACTATCTGCTGATGCCGGGTCTGTGGTTCGCTGGCATCCTGATCTATATGGGCCTGGCGCATATCTACTACCCCTATTTGATCGTCAAGATGCTGGTGATTTTCGGTGCCCACAGCAGCGTGCCTTGGGATGCCAGGCTGTACCAGATCAAAGCGCTGCGCCCACTGATGTGGGTGCTGGAACGCACTATCTCCACACCCTCGACTCACTCGGCCCATCACGGCCTCAACGCCATCGATGGCATCACCCATTACAAGGGCAACTTCGGCAATCTTTTGTTTTTCTGGGACGTCATTTTCGGCACCGCCAAAATCACCCGCCGTCGTCCGCAGGCCTTCGGTATCGAAGATATGAACCCGGTGAATTGGCAGGAAGAATTGTTCTGGCCAGTCGTGCGCAGCGACAAACCTGATCTCCAGCAAAAGCCTGAAAACGAGTTAGCCCAATGAACGTGAACGTTGTCCTGATAGCCGGCTCCAGTCGTACGAATAGCCAAACTGCCAAGGTCGCTCTCTATCTTGGCCAGCGCTTGAAAGCGCTGGATATCTGCACGGCCCCGCACATCATCGATCTAGCACGATCGCCCCTGCCGCTGTGGCCGGGTGAAGACCTCAGAGGAATATGGGCCGACCATGCTGAAGTGCTGCGCGAAGCAGACGCCGTGGTAGTGCTTGCACCTGAATGGCACGGCATGGCGGCACCGGCAATTAAAAATCTGTTTATGTATGCCAGCTACAAAGAAGTCGGCCATAAGCCAGCACTGCTGGTGAGCATTTCATCTGGCCAAGGCGGCGCGTACCCGCTTAGCGAGCTGCGCGCCTCCAGCTACAAAAACAACCGCGTGTGCTACCTGCCCGAGCACCTTATCGTGCGGCAAGTGGAAGGTGTGATGAATGCCGGCGAAGCACAGACCGCCGACGATTTACGTATCCGTCAGCGTGCCGACTGGACCCTGCAAATACTCGGTCACTATGCGCAAGCAATGCAGCCTCTGCGCGGGCTGATTGCCATGGACAATACGGATTTTGCTAACGGAATGTGATCGCTTGGCGGACGTAGCGTTTTATGGGCGCGGCGCATTCGTTCCGCGAGGGCGTTGCATGTATCACAACGCCCCGCTTATTGTTTGGCCAAGGCTTTTCATACATTTCAACAAGTACAAAAATCCCCTGGCAGATCAACCATCACCGCCACCTCCACAAGCAATCAACTCGATGAGCCCCATTTGGTACCACTTGTTCTGGCAACTCCAGCCGTGCTCGAAAGTAAAGGCACTTGCGGTGCCGCTGAACGCGAGCCCTACGGAAAGGGCGAGCGCCGCTCCAATTGTCAAACGTGCTTTCTTCAGTCTGTTTTTCATGGAAACTTCCTCTATCACTCGGTTGCTGTGCGGTCTAGCAGGTGAAGGAGCGGCGCTTGTCAAAACCAGCCGCAACTCCTGTGGCAGAGCTGCCACTTTTTGCTTTATCGAACTGCATCTGAATAAAGACAGCGGAGGAGTGATTACTACTGAAACAACGTTGATTCAGCGGAGCATGCTCCTCAAGCCCATTTGATTACGCAGAGCCAGCTGTATCAATAGTACAAGTGAGCTATTACTCGTCCTGAAGAGACACTACATGTTCCACGAAAAAAGGCTGCCGATCCGGACTCACCCACCACAAACCCGCACGACTTTTCCCTTTCTCTCGAACGAAATTTCCTAGAAAATCCTACCCCCTTGCGCCCCCGCATTCAGGCTACTAATGTGCGCCGGTCGCTGCATAGCAGTGATCGGGTTTAGTCGCCCAATTGTGTTAGGCGCATGGCGTCACCAGAGTCAGATGATTTTTTTCGTCTGCACTTTATGGTGGCCGTGCCCAGGGCACCTTCGGGTGCGCCGGATCCTAACGCCCGGTCGACTAACCTGTGCACGGCTGCCACCTTCGTTTAGTCGCGACAGGAGACAGCATTCCCATAGCGTTAGGAATCTCCAACATGCTCAATGCCGAACCCGCTTTACCCCTTGACCACCCTTCCCTTTCCAGCCCGAACACCACGCTTGAACAATCCCTGTGCTATGCCTCGGAACTGCTCAGTTGCGCTGCCGCCACTGCCTATGAAAGCAGCGACCATTTGAGTGGCACGCAACGACATCTGGCACTTTCCGTTGTGCATCTGGTGGAACTGGCCAAGACCGTGGTTGATCGTTCGTTGAACGGAGTTGAAGTGCGCTGACGCCGAATGGCGCCTTGCTGCCAATGAGCGGCTTTCCGACAACCTCCCAACCGTCGGAAAGCTGTTCTACTGGTGAGCATTAACTCTACCGGGAATCCGACTTCATCCGTTCCCCCAACAAGGGCCACTGCACAGCAGCCATTCATCCACCCCAGCGCCCATAATCTGGCGCTCGATTGCTCGGTGCCAGAGACGGGGGGCATCGCGGCACTTCTGTCACTCTCACATCGGCTCAGAACGCAAAGTCAGCAGCCCGACTCTCACCTTGAATCCTCATCCTTGGCTGACGACACCCGGGCGGATGCTCAGGTGCCTTGATCAGCGACCTCCCCTCATGAATCAGCAATAACCGCAGCAGACCAAAGCTGCCGAGATCGCGGAAACATTGATGACCAAAAATGCATGTAATCCTTTCTCAGAACGGAGCCTGGAAATTACCCACCTCTCGCCTACCTCGCCAGTGCTGATCTGTAGAGCAAGTAATGTGCGAGGTTTCCGAAAACAGACGCATGGATTGAGACCTGCGACCTTCTCGCGAAAATAACGATGAGGATCGTTGGCATGCAGAAGAGCCGGATGAGATCGGGCAATGACAGGATATTGCGTTTCATGAGGTACGGCCCGATGCCATGCCCAAAGCCTGGCAGTCACCAACATGGAGGCGTTCTGTTCAGGACGCTTATCTGAAGGTGATTTCGGTAATGACCTTGAAAGTCTTGCACGTGAGCAGGTCGAGGTATCTCGCCTGAGGGGAGAGAATCACACGTTGGGGAGAGTGTATGCGTTACGGACTTGAGGGCTTTGTTCAGGAAATCATTTATAGCGCTGGTCACCCAAAGACCTGATCCCCTTCAACGAAAGGATCAGGTCTGGGGAGGTATTACAGACCGAGGTCCGACAGACTTGGGTGGTCATCCGGGCGGCGTCCCAGAGGCCAGTGGAACTTGCGCTCGCTCTCTTTGATGGGCATGTCGTTTACGCAGGCGAATCGACGGTGCATCAGGCCATCCGCTTCGAATTCCCAGTTTTCGTTGCCGTAAGAGCGGAACCAGTTACCTGAATCATCATGCCACTCGTAGGCGTAACGTACGGCAATGCGATTGTCGGTGAAGGCCCAAAGCTCTTTGATCAGGCGGTAATCAAGCTCTTTTTTCCATTTGCGAGAGAGAAAACCTTTGGCTTCTTCGCGGTTGGTAGCAAATTCGGCGCGGTTACGCCATTTGGTATCCAGCGTATAGGCAAGTGAGACCTTTTCGGGATCGCGGCTGTTCCAGCCATCTTCAGCGAGTCGGACTTTCTCGATTGCCGTTTCACGAGTGAACGGAGGAAGTGGCGGGCGAGTTTGTGCATTGGACATGGTAGTGCCTCCAGGATAATTGGATGTATCGTTTATTTAACTTTTTGGAACTAAAGCGCCTGTAAATAGGCCTCTTCAAACAAGAGCAGTACAACTTTCTTTCAACGATTATCGTCGCAAAATCAACGCATCACGATAATCGCCATTTATATAAAAGATCTGAGATGATCCAGCCTGTTCGAACGGGTGCAGGGCAGCCACGCGGAACAATAAGCGTTAACGTCATCTTTTAAATCGCACGTCTTGCGACGTGCCAGAAAGTCAACTTTTCAAACGATGCCTATTTAATCAATAACCGTGCAACTTCCCTTGCGTCGTCGACGGCACTGTAATCGCCCATCACGCGTGCCATCGTAATGGCACCTTCGATCAGTATCAGCAATTGTCTCGCCAGAACAGATGGTTGCTCCGCATTCAACTGCTCGGTCAGTTCGAGCGTGTAATCCAGTAACTTCTGCTTATGCAGCCTGGCGATATGACGAATAGGGTCATCGGGATCTCCAACCTCTCCGGCTGTGTTAATGAACGCACAACCTCGAAATCCGTCTGACTCGAACCATCCCTTAAGCACCGCAAAGATATTGAGGATACGGTCTTGCGGAGTATCCGCTTTATCACACTCCGTTCTGAACCACTGCATCCAGCGAATATCTCGTGCGTTCAACGCTGCTGCCGCCACTTCATCTTTGGTCGCGAAATAGCGATAAATGCTTTTACGAGCTACGCCCGAGGTTTTCACCAAAAGGTCCATGCCTGTCGCATGAATGCCGTTCTGATAAATAAGTTGCTCGGCGGTCGTAATAATCTTTTCTCGAGTATCTGTCATTTGCGTCTCCATGGACTCAATGTAGAACGATCGTTCTCCCCGGTCAAGCACCAATCGGAAAATTTCTATGAGCGACTGAGGTCGTCAAGCTCAAGGACGCGGCGAGCCGTGCCATCGGAAGGCTGTTCTACGGATGAGCAAAAGCAGCCGCACGCAAGAAGCCCTGGCGTTGGCCAAGGCTTGTGCATTTTTCGTGAGTCAGGTCACTACCCTGGGGCTGGCATACTGGCACCGTCCCGCACCTGCATCAGCGCAAATCCCAGTAGATTCAAGCCTTTCCACAGATTTGGATTGTTCGCATCCCCGTTGTCCTGGGCGAGCCCTATACCCCAGATGCTATCAACCGGGCTGGCTTCGACAATAATGCGCGAACCGGTTTGTAGAAGATATTCGTTTAACTGCGGATTCTGAGAGAACTTGGCCTGGTTCGCTCTAACGACGATATCGTATCGGTGTTGCAGCCAAACCTTGTCATTAAATCCGCGCACCTTGCGGCCAAGTGCTTTGGCAGCATCGGGAGTTGGAGCGTGGAAAACCTGCGCACGAATTTCGTGATCGTCGAACAAGGCCGCTTTCTCGGCCATCATGAAGTGTTCGGCCGTCGGGTAATGTTGACCCTCGACATTAAACCCGGCCTCGAACCATTGGCTGAAGCACGAAGCCGTGACGGCAGCTTTGTTACGCTGGTGTCCCCAGAAAAACGTAAAGCTCAGATGCTCTCCCGAGTTGAAACGGGCGCACAGTGCTTTCAGATGTTCAGAGTCGTTCAATCAGATACCCTCGCTAAGTGAGGATCGAAGTTACAGCTACAGTGCTGGTCAAGGCAACCACGAAGCCTGGCAGGTCTTCGGCTGACAAGCTCAGGCTATGCAGCGTTGGCCTATATCGAATTTGATATATGGCGCATTCGCTCATCTTTTGGCCGATTACTGCCAGCAACCAAAAGAAAATGTTCAGGCCCGCTACGGAATGCATTCCTGTTACTGAGGTCTGTAGATCAACTCAGCCAGGGACGCGCTCTATGCCTATCCGCCGTACATGCTGTTTGCTGATCTTGCCGTTGTTTACAGGCTGTCAGTATTTACCTCATACCGATTACTTCACCGCACCTGAAAACGAGCCGAACCCCGCCTGGATCCGTATCGTCGACTTCACTCAGCATGCCGCTATATACCAATACGAAAACGGTGTGCGTTCAGGAGGCGTCATACGGACAAGTATTTTCCCGATCATCCATACGCAGGATATGGGCATGCCCAAAGCAGGGCAGGATCTGACGTGGGACTACTATGAAAGCCGGATCCGGCCTGGTATCGAAACTCATGTGTTCATGATGTGGGAGGGTTCACGTACCCGGCACTGCTACGTCACAGCGCAATTCACACCACAGGCCGGGCGCTATTACCAATTCAGCATGACATCGGGTATCACCGGCACTTGCAAGGCGTATTCTTCGCTGATTGAGCGCGACAAAGACGGCACATGGCATCTCATGCCTAATACGGATGTGACGTACAAAGATGGAAGCCCGAGGAGCAAAACGTATTACAACGATAGTAGATTCGAGGATTCGAATTACCGGCCATCTCCGGATCGTTATCCCGGCATGGACATTAACTGATTTTGTAGAATTGAACGCCCCCATCGGACCGAAAACGATTACTTGAAAAAAAAAGCCCGGCGAACCGGGCTTTCTCATGCCGAGCGCTGATTAATTAGCAGTTTTCAGCTTGATAACATCGCCGGATACGGTGGTGGTGTAGCCGTTCAGGACCCAGGCCCAGAACCATTTTTCCTGCACCTGAGTATTGATCAGCGCATCTCCGCCTTTTGCCTGGATTGCAGACTTTTGAGCGCGAACAAAACGATCGTTCTGACGAATAGGGATCAGACCGAAAAGCATCAGGCCAGTAGCACTTGCTTCACTGTGACCAACGACGGTGTACTGGTTGCTATCGTATTGCTGAGTCTTCATGGCAGTGCCGGTGCAACCCGCCAGAACCAGACCACATACTGCAGAAGCGATGACTTTACTAAAGGACTTCACGATGTTTCCCCATGGCATATAACCCGAATCCAATTTTCGGGCGGCGCCACTCTACCTGAAGTGCTCAAATTTTTGACATTTTTTTACACACATGCCCGAACTTACGCCGTTCCCTTATTAATATGCATCGGCTTCTTGGTAGAGTTACCGATTATTAAGGCAGAATTAGAGGTATTTCAGAGATACCAGTGAAAAAATCACGCACTTAAAACTCGTGCTGCACGAGCGAGCGAGGCGAGAATGTCTTCTGAACCGACAGATATTCTGCGTCGGTACGCTGAAGTCGCCAGCAAGCTGCCTCCCACGAAGTGATTTCGCCAGCCTGCTGCAAGAAGCCTCGGTTTACGGTGCCAGAGCCACCTCTGAAAGCTTGATCCCACACATCTCGGCAAGCACCTGCACCACCAGCGCATGATCCTGCCTCTGATGAGGCAGACCCGACACAGTCACGACGCCTATGAATCCAACACCTTCGACCTGTAAGGGGAAGCTGCCTCCGTGGCATGCATAGTCGCGTGGAGGGAGAGCCATGGAAGCCTCCAGCGAGTTGCCGTTTTCAAATGACAGGCCCACTCGATAAGAACTCTGCCCCATCAACTCCACCACATTCCTTTTCCGGCGAGCCCAGTCAGCATTGCATGCAGCGGTTCCGGGCATTGCGTAGAAAAACACCGTCTCGCGAGCAAGTCTGATTTCAATCGTCGTACCCACCCCCGCCTCTTCGCACAGGGTCTTCAGCCTGAGCCCAAGTGCCCACGCAGCAGCGTTATCGAACGCCTTGAACTGGAGCACCTGTTCCTGAACCGCGATACGCTGCAGATCTTCCTGTCGCTCAATATTCATCGATATAAGTCCGTTATTCTGACGTCTGCGAAAGACTCGCTTTGAGATATGCGGGCAACGATACAACACTCATCCAGTGATTGCAGGACCATCAAAACTCCAACTGCGCCGAAAAAGCCACAGTCCGCGGATCCCCCAGATAGCTGCTGTTGAGCCAGTACTTCTTGTCGGTCAGGTTGCTCACGTTCATGCGCAGGGTCAGGTCATTCTCGCCCAGCGCCAGGCGATAGCGGACACCGGCGTCGAAGGTGGTGAAGGATGGCAGGTTGTAGTTGTTGGCTTCGTCCGTGTATTGCCTGCCGGTGTAGAACGCGCCGCCGGTCACTGCAAAGCCTGGTACGGAGGCCATGTCGTATTCGGCATAGACCTTGGCCAGTTGCTTGGCCACGTTGATGGGGGTGTTGCCGTCGTTGGCCGCTACGGCACCTTTTTTCACTTTGGGGTCGAGCAGAGTCAAACCGCTGACCAGCGTCAGTTGCGGGGTGACCTTGCCGGTAACGCTGAATTCCAGCCCATTGTTTTCCTGACGGCCGTCCTGGACGTAGACCCGGGCGCTGTTGGTGTAGGCGTTGGGCTTGTCGATGTTGAAGGCTGCCAGAGTGATCAATGTGTCGCCGATGCTGGCCTTGGCGCCGATTTCGTATTGTTTGCTGATCTGTGGTGCCAGGCCAGTGCCCGAGTTGATTGCTCGCGAGGGTGCTATGCCGCCGCTTTGCAGTCCTTCGATGTAGGTGGCGTAGGTGGTCAGCCAGGGCACGGGTTTGTAAATCAGCGATACGCTGGGTGAGGTGGTGCTTTCGTCATATTCGGTTTTGCGCGGGATGGCGGAATTGACGAAATCGTTGTTGTAGGTCTGGATCCGGGTGTGGGTGACGCCGAGGATCGTCGACCACTGTTCGTTGAAGGTGATGATGTCGCCGATCAACAGGTTGTGGGTGTCGCTGGTGCTGGAGAGGTGCTGTGCGCCGTGACCGATGGAGTAACCCGGCCTGCTCACTTGCGGTTGTTCGTCGAGCGACACGGCCGGGCCGGTGACCGAGCTGTATTGCTGGCTCGGGATATGGTCCTCGTGCATCAGGGTGCGTGCGGTATTGCCCTGATAGCCCAGCGTCAGTTTGTGATCGAGGGTGCCTGTCGCGAACTGCGAATCAAGGAACAGATAGCCTGAGTACTCCCGGGTTTCAAGGGGCGCAAACGCATACAAAGGCTGGGTGTACACACCCGGCGCATCGATCTGCGGGCCAGTGTAGGTGTATTCCTGGGTGTATTGCTGTGCAGCAACCGCCGCACGCAGGCTGAACCTGTCATTCAGACGCCATTTGACCCGCACACCCGCCTTGTCGGTCTGGTTGTCGGCGAACCCCCATCTCTGGCTGTAGAGCTTGTCGGTATCCAGTGATGAGGCACTGGGCCGGAAAGCCTGATTGGCGAAGAACCAGTAACTGGTCAGGCCGCGGGTCTGGCTTTCTTTATGGGAAGCGTCAAATTGCACCTGCAGGTCGTCGCTGATGTTCCAGTCCAGTGCCAGGCTGATCATCTGCCGACGACGCTTCTGCAGGTCGATTGCAGTTTCGCCATCCTGAGTCAGCAGGTTGAGTCGGTACGCAAACTTGCCTTCGCTGTCGATCGGGCCGCCGAAGTCGCCATGCAGGTAATAGTTCTCGCCACCGGCATTACCCAGAGTGACGCTGTTGTAGCGCTGGTAGGTCGGACGCTTGAGCACGTAGTTGGCCAGGCCGCCGGGAGACGCCGGGCCATACAGAAAGCCTGTGAGGCCGGTGATCACTTCCAGTTGTTCGGTGTCTTCGATGAAGTTGCCCGCATCGGCGAGTGTGCTGAAACGCAGGCCGTCGTTGGCGATGTTCAGGCTGGCGGAACTGCTGAAACCTCGAACGTTGACAGCGCTGGCGTAACCGGCGCTCTTGGGGGAGTAAAGCTGGGTAAAGGGATTGCGTTTGAACACATCGTCGAGGGAAGTGGCCTGGATGTTCTTGAGCAGCGCCTGAGACGTCACGCTCATGGAATAAGGCGTGTCCTGCAACTTCATCCCGCCCAGAGCACCGACATTGTTGATGCTGTCGCTGACATAACCCGCCGCTTCCGAGCCTTGCAAGGCGGCGCTGCTGGCATTGATATCGACATTCGGCATGGTCAGCGTACCGGCCTCGGTACTGACTTTGACCAGCCCATAAACCCGATCCCCCAACTGCACCGCCTCAAGCCCGGAGCCGGCCAGCAGTCTTGCAAGGCCCTGCTCCGCGCTGTAGTCACCTTCCAATCCCGGTGAGTTCAAGCCCTGAGTCAGGGCCGGAACGAACTGCACAGTGATTTTCGCCTGCGAGCTGAAGCCGGCAAGCGCCTGGGACAGGCTCGCTGCCTGGACGCTGTAATGCCGGGTCGCTCCGTCTGCCAGAGCACACAGCGGCTGGGTGGCCAGAGCCAGGGTCAGCAATGACAAAGCGAGCCTGTTGCGTGTGCTTGCACACGGGATACGAAGATGAGCCATGGAGCAAAATGTCCTTTGGTGATTTACAGATTCACAACCAAGGACGAGTGCCGCAGAAAAACGGGCCAAAAAAGACTGTTCGAAAAATCACGCCTTGCTCACTGTCACCCAATATCGGGTTCGATAGCTCACCGTAACCGGGAGCGTGACCGGCAGCGCGGCGAGGATCGCGTCGCTGTTGTCGAGCTGAAAGCCACCGCTGATACGCAAGGCCGATGCGCTTTCGTCACAGTGCAGCCGGCCGGGTCGATAACGGGTCAGCTCCTGGAGAAAATCGCCCAGCGGCATGTTCTCGGCCACCAGTTCGCCTTGTGTCCAGCGGGTAGCCAGCTCGCTGGCCGGGCGTAAAGGGCCAAAGGCATCTGCGCTGAAAGACCGTTTTTCTCCGGCCTCCACGACCTGTGACGCTGCCTGCTCGGGCGTGGCCCGAACCCGGCCCTGGAGCACCGCAAGTTGTGTGGTGCCACTGAACTGGCGCACGCTGAAGCGCGTTCCCAAGGGTTCCATGGCCCCTTGTGCGCTGACCACTCGCAGGGGACGGGCATCGACGCCGGTGCGGATCAATATCTCCCCACGCACCAGACGGATCAACCGCTGCCCGGCATCGAATCGAACATCGATGGCGCTGTCGGTGTTCAGGTCGACCACGCTTCCATCGGCGAGTGTCAGTTGCTGCCGTTCGCCTGTGCGGGTTCGGTAGTCGGCCATCCAGCCCTGCCCGGAGCCAAAGCGATAGCCAAGGTAACCCGCGGGGGCAATGGCGGCCAAGACCAGCAGCGTCTTCAAGACCTGGCGTCGCTCACGATTGAGAGTGCCCATGGCAATAGATGGCGGCAGACCACCCAGTTGCTGTTGCACATGCTGCACGCGCTGCCAGGCGCGTTCATGCTCGGGGTCGGCCGCACGCCAGCGCGCACAGGCCTGCTGTTGCGCGGGGCTCAGTGGCTGCTCATGCATCAGTACAAGCCAGTGGGCGGCCTGGCGTGCGACGTCCCGACTGATCGGAGCCTGTGCGGACATTAAAACGTCACGTCGCTCAGGATGCAGGCTTCAAAGGCAGTGGCCATATGGCGCTTGACCGTACGCTCGCCAATACCCAACTCGCGGGCGATCTGCATATAGGTCAGGCCATCGATCTGCGCCAGCAGAAATACTGCACGCACGACAGGCTTCAGGCGGTCGAGCAAGGCGTCAAGCTGGAACAGCGTTTCGCGCATCTGCCATTGCTCTTCCGGCGACAGGGCAAAAGCCTCGGGCATCAGGGCGAGCATGTCGAGATAAGCCCGCTCCAGGGACTGGCGCCGAAAATAGTCGCAAACCAGCCGTTGGCCCACAGTCGCCAGATAGGCACGTGGACGGTCCAGAGTCAGGGTTTCGCCGGTTTTACGCTGTGAAGTGAGGATACGCAGGAAAGTATCCTGCGCCAGATCCGCCGCCTGACTGGTGCAGCCCAGACGGCGATAAAGCCAGCCCGTCAGCCAGTTGTTGTGCTCTGCATAGAGAAGCCCTATACGGTCCTCGCTCACGACTTGCCTCCCCAAAGAAGCGGCGATAATAATTGATAATGATTCTCATATCAATGCGGGTGCGTGGAGCTGAACCTCAGCGTACAGACAGCAGAAATACCTTTCAGCAAGCCCCTTGACTTAGAGCGCACTCAAAGTATTAACGTGTGGGGTGCCTGGACGAGAAGGTGGATATGAAGATAGGTGAACTGGCTGAACGCTCGGGGCTTTCGGCCCATACGATTCGCTATTACGAGCGCATTGGATTGCTTCCTTACGCCCGACGCGACGGCTCGAGTCAGCGTGACTATGACTCATCGATTCTGGTCTGGATCGAGTTTCTTGGTCGCTTGAAAACCACCGGGATGCCGATCAGGGAAATGCTGCGTTATGCGAACCTGCGCGAGCGTGGTGTAGAAACGGAAGCCGAACGTTGCGAAATGCTTGAACAGCATCGCGAGTCCGTACGGGCCAAAGTGGCCGAACTCTCAGCCTGCCTGCTCGTCCTCGATACCAAGATCGCCGGTTATGTCGATCGCGCACAGAGGATCAATGAATATGACACCGCACCGCCCCTACGCAGACGAAAGTCGACTGGAACGAGGTAAACGGGCACTTGCCGAAATCGACGGCGAAGCCGGGCATAAAGTGATTGCCGCACTCGCCGATATCGCCCCCGACTTTGCCACTTATCTGTTCGAATTTCCCTTTGGCGACATCTACTCGCGCCCCGGCTTGAATGTGCGAGACCGGGAGATTGCTACAGTCGCAGCCTTGGCTGCCATGGGCACCGCAACGCCTCAACTGAAGGTGCATATCGAGGCTGCTTTGAATGTCGGGCTTTCGCAGGCAGAAATCACCGAAATCCTGATGCAGATGGCGGTGTATGCGGGCTTTCCTGCTGCGCTCAACGGATTGTTTGCGGCCAAGGAAGTCTTTGCCAACCGTACCGAATGAAATGAGAGGCCAGGGAAGCAGACGTGCCGCCCTGGCACAACTTTCAGCGCTTGAATCTGCGTGCGACTTCAACCACACGCTGACCAAAGAGCTCGGCGGTCTTCAAGTCGCCAGAGCGTGGTGCATCATCGGCGCTGGCATCCGATGGAGAAATGGCCAGGGCACCGGCAAAGCCGCCAGACCAGTTGATGTCAGCAGGACCGTTTTCGGTCTTGTTCGCAGGCATCAGGCCCGTCCCCACCCAGATCTGCCCATGCTGCTGGGAAAGCGTCCACATGTATTGAATGGTGGAGAACTTGTCGCCGTTGACCGATGCGGAGTTAGTGAAACCTGCGGCAATCTTGTCCTTGAGGCCCTCTTTGAACCAGAGTTTCGAGGAAGCATCGGCAAATTTCTTGAACTGCCAGGCTGGCCCGCCCATATAGGTCGGTGATCCGTAAATGATCGCATCCTGCGCTTCCAGCACATCGAGCGAGCCGTCTGGCAGATGGCCGTCCTGGTCGATGCGAAGCAGAGTGACTTCGGTATTTTCCAGCGATGCAGCACCGCGCTGAACGGCCTCCGCTTGTTTGGCTGTATGGCCATAGCCACTGAAATAGACGATAGCGATCTTGATCATGGTTGTCTCCGTTGAGGGATTGAGGCTGTGAGTGTAGGCGTGCTCGTCAGACCAGCAATGTGTCGAGCTTTCGATTCAGGACATCCAGTGCCGTACCGGTGGCTGGCAGTTGGTGGACATCGCTGCCGTTGATGAAGAGAAGCGTCGGATAAGACGCCACACCGAGACGGCGTACCCGGGCGAAATCTGCCTGTGCCTGCACTGCACTCAAGCCATGCTTCAGATCGCTCAGCACAGCGGATTCGTCCAGGCCGTTCGCCCTGGCGATGGCGGCAATGGTTTCGGGGTCGGACAGGCTCAGCCCCGACAGATAAAACGCTGCCTGCAGCTCGTGAGCCCAGTGAATGGCTCGCTCCGGAGCCTGAGCGCGCAGTACGGCCAGACCTTGTGCTGCGCCGAATGAGTCCATCACCGCGTCGCCCTTGCGCAAGAGCTTTTGGTAGGCGTCGCCGAACACTGCGCCGGTAAGACGCGAGATCCGTTCGTTGGCCTCTGGAATGTGCGGGTAGTCAGATAGTGGAGCTGCGCGGCTGCCGACGAACAGGCCACCACTGATAGCCGTGAAGTCCACCCGATGGCGGTTCGCAGCCTCGAACTCGGCGATGCGTTCGGCAAATCCCCAGCACCAGCCGCAATAGGCATCCATCACATAAACGACTGTCGGGGCGGGAAGGTTGAAGTTGTTCATGATGTCTCCGATAGCAGCGGTTGCTGCTGATGGAGGCACTGTATTGATTCGTATATTGAGAATAAACTCCCTTTCAATTAATTGATTGTTAACCGGATCGTTAAAATAAATGGATCGTCTCACTGCAATGCGGGTGTTCGTCGAGATTGCCGATCGTGGCAGCATGAGCGCCACTGCCGAGGCACTGGACATGTCCAGGCCGATGATAAGCCGCTACCTCGAAAGTCTGGAGGCATGGCTGGGTGTGCGGCTTCTGCATCGCACCACTCGAAAACTGACGCTGACCGATGCCGGTTTCAAGGCGCTCAGAACCTGCAGGGAAATGGTTGCTCTTGCCGATGACGTCCATCTGGAGGCGAGCCAGGAAGGAGAAGTACAGGGGCGTTTACGACTGACCTCTACACCGTCGTTCGCTCAGGCCCAGCTCACCGCCGCCATAGTGGATTTCCAGGCGCTCTACCCCAGGCTGGCAATCGATCTGGTCATGCTGGACAGGCGGGTTGATCTGGTTCAGGACCGCATCGATCTGGCCATCAGGCTCAGCAACCGGATCGATGAAGGACTGGTCGCACGCAAATTGACAGTCTGTCATTCCGTCCTTTGTGCATCGCCGGCCTACCTCAAGCGCAGCGGCACACCGAAAGGGCCACAGGATTTGAATGCTCACAGGTTTATCACCCATAGCAACGGTTTTGCACCCTCATACAATTTGCGCAAGGGAGATGAAGTCACCACCGTAGAGGCGCAAGGTACTCTCACTGCCAACGAGACCTCGATCGTGCGAGCCGCAGCGCTGGCGGGTGCCGGCATTGCGATGCTGCCCACCTACTACGTCGGAGAAGAACTGACCCGGGGAACGCTGGAGGTGGTACTGCCGGCCTACGAGCTGGACACGATGAATATCCAGGCGGTGTATCTGTCACGCAGACACCAGCCCCTGCCGCTGCGGTTACTCATTGACTTCTTCGTCGCCCGTTTTGGCGGTGATGTGGCGCCGTGGGACAGGGGGCGCACAAGCCTGCGCTGAAGCAGCTCGTCTCGCCAGTCACCCTAACATCCCCACCACCTGCCATGGCGTCATCTTGGTCACCATGATCAGCACGATAACGAACATTCCTGCAAACCCCAGCACGCCCATCCAGAACCACTTGCGGTAAATGGCCTGATACTCGACGCCCAGTTCTGCCCCCGAGTGAACCGCTGCCAGCGCCATCGTCTGCAATTGCTTCTGCAGGACCAGCACCGGCAGCCAGAGTGAGCCCACGCACAGGAAAATCACCAGCGAGGTCAGTACCCACTCCGTGGTCAGGGGCAGGCCCATGATTCGGGTCAGCAGGTAGCCGCTGATGATCTGCAGAAAACCCGCCGGGGTGGTAATCCAGGTATCGAAGCGCACCACCATTCTGGCGACATGGGCGATGACGTGCGGGTTGGCAGTGCGGCTGACGGCAATCAGATACAGGTAAGACCCCATGCCGAAACCAAACAGGAAAATTGCCGCGATGATGTGGGTGTATTTCAGAAGAAGGTACGTCATCGGTCAGCGCTGCTTGTCGGAAAACTGTACGGACAGATGAATATTCAACGGCTCGTCGATCGCCGCCAGGTACTCGTCAACGGTGATTTCCCCCACACAGGCCCGGGCACCGGGTTCAGACGTGTAACCGCGATTGACCTTTTCCATCAGGGCAACGGCTGCGCAACTGGGGATTTCCGGGCCCTTGTCGTTGGAAGCTGTCAATTGCACCGTCATCAAGAGTGGCCTGGCGTCATGATCAAGACCGTGGACATCGATGAACATCGCACTTTTGCCATCCCCAAAACGCTCGAACCAGGTTCCCCAGCGATGCAGCCGCGCAGCCCATTCGGGAATGGAACGGATCACCCCTGCCCTCACCGCCAGAGCCAGTAAATAGTTGGCGACACCTCCGAGCTTCAGGCCCGACCCGGCCTTGAAGCTCAGGTTCCTGGCACCATAGCGCCCGGCGAAGATATCCATGTCGGGCACATCGACATTGGCCAGAAGCCGGGTGCCGATCATCGGCATCTTGCGCAGGACGAGCCCCTGCCAGCCTGATACCGCATGCACCTGCCCGCTCCTGAGCTGGTTGATCGGCTTGCCGGCATAGGCCAGCACACCTTCGATGGTCGACAGACCGGGCATTTTCGCCGACGAGGAAATGCCGTGGTTGATGGTGTCGATACGGGTAAAGCGATGGCGATGTTGATCGATGATGGCCGAAGACAGCGAAGGCACGGAGCTGCAACCGCTGAAGATCGCCACGCCCGCCGCCCTGGCCCGCGCATCGAGCGCGGAAATGCCGCTGACGAAATGGCGGCAGTCGGACAGGTCGCAGTAATTGACCCCGGCCTCGATACAGGACTCGGCAATGGCATAGGGTTGCCCCTGAAACGGGCCAGCCGTATGGATCACCCAATCAATGCTCATTTGCCTCAGGACCGATTTCAGCTCTGCGCTCATCGCGTTGCCACACCAGCCTTGCACAACCTTGCCAGACTGCCGCTCAAGCGCCTCGACCTTGTGCGCCAGCTTTTGCGCATCGCGCCCTGTGATGACCAGTTCGATATCGGATACGGCGGCGAGATGCCGGCAAATGATGCTGCCGAAATTTCCATAACCGCCGACCACCATCACCTTGAGCGCCATTCACCACGTCCGATATTCATTTATTGATGCGGCGGCAGCTTCGCTGATATCCCCCAGGCGTTCAAGTTGAGAGGCACTTCAGATACCGCATCGCTTTGTGAGAGGCAGCTTGTTTGTACTTATGGATGAGAAATTTCAGATTCGACGTATAGCCAAAGGCTTACACGACCCAAGGGCAATTCGCTCTTTTTGCCCTTCAGAAAGGCTCGTAGTATTGGATCCAACAACTGGTGGGCAGGAAGCTCGCCAGGATCAAGGATGATCGACCATGGCCTGGATGCCTGCCGACAGGGAGTTGGAATGGTCTTTGGAAAACCCGCTTCGGCGGGTTTTTATTTGCCTGCAGAAAAGTGAGCCAGACGGCTCAGCGCTTTATATCCCTCACTGCGAATCTGCAGGTGTCGCCTCTTGAGCGGCTTCGGCAGCCATTTTCAATCGATCGGCCTTGCAGATGTACTTGGGCTTGCTCTTGGGGGCCAGTTTGGCACTGGCCTTCTTGGCGTGAGCCTTTAACAGCTGCTGGATCTTTTTACGACGATTCATGTTTCCCACTCACCTTGCGAATGCCTGGATGATATCAGCTTGAGATAGCGGACCAGAGCCCTGAAGAACCTTCTGCTCCAAGGTCATGGGAAATTTCAGAGCCGACATATAGCCAAAGGCTTACACGATCATAGGACAATTCGCTATTTTTACCCTTCAAGAAGCCTCGTAAGATTGGATCCAACAACTGGTGAACAGGGAGTTCGCCAGGATCAAGGATGATCGACCATGGCCCGGAGGGCTGCCGGCAGGGAGTTGGAATGGTCTTTGGAAAAACCCGCTTCGGCGGGTTTTTATTTGCCTGCAGAAAACTTCGGGGAGTAGCTCGATGACGGACAGGAACTCCCCGCAGACTTAATTTGCCGGCCTGAGAACAAATTCAGTGATCTCGGAAGGGACACCCAGCCGGACAGGGAATCCCATCCATAACCCTGTGCCATTGCTCACGTACAACTTCATCCGCCCCACGTCATAGCCACGGGATACATACCCTTCGTTGGCACGAGCAACGATTTGATCGAACCCCAGGATCATGCCACCGTGCGTATGCCCGGACAGTTGCACGTCAATACCCGCATCAGCATTTTCCATTGCCGCCTCGGGCCTGTGGCTGAGCAGAATCGTTGGCGCGCTGGCCGGGGCACCGGCCAGCGCCCTTGCCAGATCCGGGCCTGCGAACCCGTACTTCGGCGCAACATCATCCGTGATACCTGCGATCGTGAGGGCTGCATTCCCCTGCTGAAGTACCACATGCTGGTTCTCCAGCATTTTTATCCCCATGCCCTTGAACACAGGAGCCCACGCCGAGTAATCGAAGTAATACTCGTGATTGCCGGGAATACCGATCACGCCGTATCGCGCCTGCAGGTCTGCCAGAGGTGTTACATCGGAACGCCTTGCATCCGTATAGCCGTCGATCAGGTCGCCGGAAATCAGTACGAGGTCAGCGGAAAGTTCGTTGGTTCGATCGACCACTGCGCGGGCCCAGGACTCAGGAAAGAGTCGACTGATATGAAGATCGCTGAGCTGCACGAAACGGAAACCGTTGAACTCCGGTGGAAGGTTATCAATCGCCAATTCCACCCTGCGAACGTCCGGAACCTTGATCGCCTGCTGAACCCCCACCGCCGCCAGAGCCAATGCCAGCAAGACCGAGCCCGCTCGCCACCTGGGAGCTATCCGCCTGAATACCGGCCGACGCCCTGACACTGTCAGGGCAAGACCTGCCACATCGCCGATCACCGTGAACACCGTCAGCAGCACAAAGGCGCAGAACAGCCAGCCCAGAACCAGTACGACCCCAAAAGGCAACTCTGGCGACCACATGTCTCCATAGATCAACAATGACCAATAGTGATACTTGGAAACGATCAGCACACCGATGGCTATCAATAAGCGTGCGAACGTTGAAATCTTCAGCGGATAAACACACCGCACCAGGACATAGAGGCAAGCAACCGTAAGAAACGTATGGAACACAGCTTCGACCTTGAAATAAAAATGCACAGTAGCCGCTTTTGTCGGCTACTTGTTAGGCTCTGTACGAAATGTTTTCGAGCGAAGATGAGGCAAGGCAAAAACAGGCGAGGAAGCGGAGTTTACTGGTGTAAATGAGCATTCCGAGCCTGTTTTTAACGCAGCATCATCGAGCGCAGATAGATTTCGTACAAAGCCTAAGACTGCAGAGAAACACGCTCTCCCCCGACAGGCCTGATGAATCCGGTACAACAACGTTAACGTGGAGCCGGAGCCAACTTCGTCATGGGCGGCAACGAATTCCGGTAACCCTCTTTGTCACTGAGCAGAAGGCGTGCCTGGGTGCCCCAACCGCCGATAAATACATCGTCCTTGCCATCGCCGTCCAGATCACCGCGCCCCATGCTCCAACTACGCCCGACAGTAATGCCGGGAACGACATCGGCGGTGACATCCTTGAAATGGCCTTGACCGTCGTTCTGCCACGCACGCAACTGGAGCGGGACGAACCCGGGGATCTGAATTGCACCGACAAGCAGATCGGGGTGTCCATCGCCGTTGAAATCCACCACTGTACCGGCCCAGCTTGAAAAGCTGTGTGCGGGGAAGCGCTGTGCCGTTTCATCCACAAAACGCCCCTTGCCATCGTTCACCAGAATCCGGGTTTGAGGGTCCTTGTCCCAGCCGAAGTTATTGCTGGTGATATTGAAAAACACGATATCCGGATGGCCGTCCCGGTTCAGGTCGGCAACATGTACTTCCCGGGTCTCCATCGGTACGCGCAGATCGAGTCGCTCGGAAGCGTCACTGAAGTGCCCTTTCCCGTCGTTCAACAAGAGTCGATTCGATAACGCCGGACTTGCCAGCACCATATCGAGATCCCCGTCGCCGTCCATATCGGCCAGGACCACACCTTCGGTCTGGTCGTTGGTCTTTGGCAGATGGGGCTGCGTGGCATTGATGAAGTGGCCAGGTCGCTTGGGGTCATTCAGAAAGAGCAGGTTTCGTGCTGGAACAATCTTCGCGTCGGGCGCGTAACCCGTTTCGCCTGTGCTGCCAATCAGGATGTCTGGCAGGTTGTCTCCATTGACATCCCCCAACGCCAGGGCATTGCCTTGACTGGTTTGGGGCAAACGATCACTGGCATCGGTAAATCCGCCTTTCCCGTCGCCCAGAAACAGCTGATGCACCTCATCGGCTTCGGCAACGAATACCACGTCCATGTTGCCATCCGCATTCAAATCGGCGGCTCGGACATGCTCGCTGTCATGAATCACCGTTCCGAAGGCACCCGGTTTGATAGACAACCGGCCATGACCATCATTGAGATACAGACGATTCACCCCATGCTCAACGGATACCACCACATCCAGATCCCCGTCCTTGTCGACATCGACGAATACCGAGTCCGTTGCATGGAGGCTCGGTGCGATGGGCACATGGGTGGCGGTTGCATCGGCGAAGACGCTTGAAGGTCGTTCAGGGATGATGTCAAAGGCATCTTCAACAGCCGTGGAAGGCGCGGCATGAACGCCCGCTGACAGGGCGCTCAGGAGCCCGGCGGTCACCCACCCCATTCGCCCGTAAAAGCTGCTTTTCATGAAATCTCCTTTCAATCGTTCGAGCGCTCAACGCAGAGCTGTGGGTGAATTATTGACCGGGCAAGCAGGAAAGATTAGGTAGGCAGCATCGAATGGGTATATGACGAAACATCATATATAGATCGAAGATAGGCAGTGAAACAGGGAGTGGATAAGATCCGGCAGGCATATAAGCGCACCGCTCATGACTGGAGTAACTAAATGTTTCACGACGAGATGGGCAGCCTGATGGCTTTTGCAGCCGTTGCCGAAGAGTGCAGCTTCACCCGTGCGGCGGGCCGTCTCGGAACATCCCAGTCGGCGCTGAGCCACAAGATCCGGAGGCTGGAGGCGCGGCTGGGCGTACGCCTTCTCACCCGGACCACCCGCAGTGTGTCTCCTACCCATGCAGGAGAACGACTGCTTGAAACACTCAAACCCGCGCTGGCTGACATCACGGCGCAGCTAAAAAGCCTGACCGACGTACGTGACAAACCTGCCGGGACCATCCGCATCACGACAGCAGATCATGTCGCCGAAACCATCCTGTGGCCTGCACTGAATCGCCTGCTTCCCCAATACCCTGACATCGAAGTCGAGGTCACTGTCGATAACGGATTCGTCGATATCGTTGCCGAGCGCTATGACGCAGGCATCCGTCTGGGTAAAAACGTGAGCAAGGACATGATCGCCATCCCTATCGGCCCCATGGAGCGCTGCGTCATCGTGGGCTCACCGGCGTATCTGGCCAGGCATCCCGTTCCGACTCATCCGGATCAGCTCGCCAGCCATCAATGCATCAATCGCAGGTTTCCGAGCCTGGGTGGGATGGCCGCCTGGCAGTTCGAGAAAGAGGGGCGGCAGACCCAGATTCGCGTATCGGGACAAGTTGCATTCAACCGCCCCGAGATGATCCTGGAGGCGGCGCTTGCCGGATTCGGGCTCGCGTCTCTGCTCGACTCCCAAGTGATACGCCATGTGGAAGCCGGGCGCCTTGTGAGAGTCCTGGATGACTGGTGCCCTGAATTTCCTGGTTATCACCTCTACTACCCCAGCCGTCGGCAGAATACTCCGGCCTTTCAACTGCTGGTCGAAGCCCTGCGCTACGGGAAAGACCCGGAAGCCTGACTGTGGCACTCGCCAATGGGAGTTTTCATCACCGACGTATAGCCAAAGGCTTACACGAGCCGAGGACAATTCGCTCTTTTTGCCCTTCAAGAAGCCTCGTAATATTGGATCCAACAACTGGTGAGCAGGGAGTTCGCCAGGATCAAGGATGATCGACCATGGCCTGGATGCCTGCCGACAGGGAGTTGGATGGTCTTTGAAAAACCCGCTTCGGCGGGTTTTTATTTGCCTGTAGAAAACACGATGGGGGTAAGCCCCTTCATGCGTTTTTACGCCGGGATCAGGGTTTCCAGCAGCCACGCCCCTGCAGGCCCCAGACTGCGCTGGCGCGACCAGATGACATCCACCGCCGAACTGCGCGGCCAGCCCGGTACCTTGAGTTCCTTCAACAGTCCACTGGCATAGCGCGACACCAGCCAGCGCGGCAAGGCCGACCAGCCAAAGCCGAATCCCGCCATATCCATCAACAGCAGGTAATTGGGCGCTGACCAGTTGCGATAGCCACTGGTGGGCAAGTCATCGGTAGGGATGTTGTGGTCAATCAAGGTATTGAGCCGCAGCGCCCGGTATTCGGACAGTTGCTGATAGCTCACCTGCTCCAGCGCAGCAAGCGGATGGGAGTGGGCGACGAACAGGCCGAAGTCCGCACGCTCGACAATGGTCGCGTGGCCGATTTCCGGCGGGTAGCTCGCCTGTGCCGACAACAGCCCCAGTGACGCCCTGCCCGACTGGATCAGGTTGACCGCATCGCCATGTTCGGCAAACACGCACTCCAGCTCCAGTTCGGGAAAGCGCTGGTCCAGTTCCGTCATGCGCACCTCAAACTCGGCAAACTGGTTGGCATCGGACAGCACCAGAGTCAGGCGCGGCTCGGCACCTGCCGCCAGACGCCCCGCGGTACGGCGCAGGCAATCCGAAGCACTGAGCACATCCTCGACGCGCCCCAGCATGACCCTGCCCGCTTCGGTCAGGACCGGCTGACGTGCGGAGCGGTCGAACAGCTCCAGCCCCAGATCGATTTCCAGCCGGGCAATGGCTTCGCTGATGGTGGACTGGCTTTTGCCCAGACGGCGGGCAGCAGCACTGAACGAACCCAGTTCGACAATCTGGGCAAAGGCCTCGAGGGCTTCGGGTGAAAAACTCATGGGCATCCTTCTATCGGTTTTCCCGATGGAAACTATTTTCACTTTAGCGCAATGACCGATGAAAATGCAGCCTCCTATGACCACAGAGGTGAGATTTGCCATGGAACAGACAAGTCAGAGCACTGCCGAGTCAGCGAACGTGCCTGTCAAATCGCTCAAAGAGCGCATCCTGCATGCGCTGCTCTTCGAGCTGATTGGTCTGATCATCTGTGCGCCATTGCTGGCCTGGATCATGGATGAGTCGCTGGGCAAGATGGGCGCGCTGACGGTGATGATTTCCACGGCAGCGATGCTCTGGAACATGCTGTTCAATGCCCTCTTCGACCGCATCCGGCGCAAGACAGGCTTTGCCATGACCTTCACGGCCCGGGCGCTGCATGCCGTGTGTTTCGAGGGCGGTCTGATTCTGGCCATCGTGCCGCTGGCCGCCTGGTGGCTGTCCATCAGCCTGATGCAGGCCTTCTGGCTGGATATTGGCGTGCTGCTGTTTTTCCTGCCTTACACCATGCTGTTCAACTGGGCCTACGACAGCGTGCGCGAGCGGGTTGTGCAGCGCCGCCTGTCCAGATGTGGCGAGGCCTCGCGCTCCTGAATGCATTTGCCGTTGGATTGCAGTGCAAGGGTTCGGCACAATCATTGGCCCACAGTGACGATAAGGTCTGTCCGACATGACCACGGAAATTCTCAAACTGGCTGCCTTCAGCGACGGTAATCAAGGCGGCAACCCGGCAGGCGTCTGGATCGGCGATGCACTGCCCGATGAAAACACCATGCAGCGCATTGCCGCCGAGGTCGGTTTTTCGGAAACGGCCTTCGCGGCCCCGCTGGACGATGGATGGCGAGTACGTTACTTCTCGCCCCTGGCCGAAGTGCCCTTCTGCGGCCATGCCACCATTGCTCTGGGCGCAGCACTGGCCGGGCAGCAAGGCGACGGGCTGTTCAGGCTGACCCTCAATCAGGCGCAGATCACGGTCGAAGGCCATGCCCGTGGCGAACTGACCTCAGCCGCCCTGCAATCCCCGCCCACGCACAGCAAAGCCATCAGCCCGCAATTGCTGGAAGAAGCCCTGGCGCTGTTCGGTTATCAGCACAGCGATCTGGATGAGCGCATCCCGCCTGCGGCGATCAACGGCGGTGCCGGGCATCTGGTGCTGGCACTCAATAGCCGCTCGACGCTCAAGGCCATGCAATACGATCAGGAAGCCGGACGCCAGCTGATGGTGCGCGAAGGCTGGGCAACCATCGTGCTGGTGTTTGCCGAAAGCGAGCAGTTCTTCCATACCCGCAATCCGTTCGCCTTCGGCGGTGTCTACGAAGACCCGGCCACCGGCGCGGCAACCGCAGCGCTGGCCGGTTACCTGCGTGATATCGGCTGGCCCCACGGCGGCGTCATCGACATTCTGCAGGGCGAGGACATGGGCAGCCCGTCACGCCTGCGCGCCGAAATCCCGGAACAGACCGGCAGTTCGATCCGCGTCTCGGGCATGGCGCGCAAGCTGTAAGGTCTCAGGTCTTGAGCTGGCTGCCACTGATCGCCACGCCCAGCAGCATCACGGCAACGATCATGAACGCCAGTTCCAGGCTGCTGGCATGGGCGATGAAACCGATGGCAGCCGGCCCGACCAGAATCCCGGCATAACCGACCGTGGTGATGGCCGGGATCGCGACGCTTTCCGGCATGGTGGTCTGGCGGCCGACAGCGCTGTAGCAGACCGGCACGATATTCGAGCAACCGGCCCCCACCAGGGCATAACCCAGCAAGGCCGCCTCCCAGGCCGGCACCAGCGTGGCAATCGCCAGACCGCTGGCAGCGCACAAACCGCCCAGAATGATGATCCGGTTGGAGCCGAGCCTGCGCACCACCGCATCGCCAAACAGCCGCCCCAATGTCATGGTCACGGCAAACACCGCGTAACCCAGGCCGGCATAGGAAGTTTCAACGCCCCGCAGCGAACTGAGGAAAACCGCGCTCCAGTCGAGCATCGCGCCTTCGGCGAGAAACACGGTAAAGCACAGCAGACCGATAAACAGCACCACGCCACGGGGAATCGCAAAGGCAGGCCCTTCGGACTTGCTGCCGTAAGGCAACAGATGCGGTGCGGCCTTGGCCAGGGCTCCAAGCGTCAGCACGACCACTATCAGCATTGCTATCAGCGGCGAAGCGCCCAGGCTCAGCAAGGCACTGACGCCCGCCGCGCCCACAATGCCGCCGAGGCTGAACAGGCCATGGAAACCGGACATCATGGTCTTGCCGCTGGCCCGCTCGACAATCACCGCCTGGACATTGGCCGTGCAATCCACACCGCCCATGCCTGCACCGAACACAAACAGAGTCGCCACCAGCAGCGGCAGGCTGGAAATGCTCGCCAACAAGGGCAGACACAGGCAGACGATCAGGGTGGAAATGATCAACAGGCGGCGACAGCCGTAGCGTGACGCCAGCGCGCCGGCCATCGGCATGGCCAGGATCGAGCCCATGCCCAGACACAGCAACAATAAACCCAGCGTACCGTCATCCAGCCCGACCCGGGCCTTGGCATAAGGCACCAGTGGTGCCCAGGAAGCCACGCTGAAACCTGCAATGAAAAAAGCTATCCGGGTGGAAGACTGCTCCTGCCGGGCCTTTGTTATCTGGGCCTCGTGGCTGAAAGAGGTCATGCAAACTCCTTGAGAACACCAGACAGGATCGTGCTGGTGAGCATGACAGCCTAGCAAAGTCAGGGAGGGTTCCACATGTGCAATGCTCACAAATGGGGCAATCCATCACTCCATTCCGTGAACCTGGTCTTGGCCGCGACAGCATGTTCAGACGCTGGAGATGTGTTGCCTGTCGAAGCATCGCGTCCAAGGCCCCTCCCGCTTCATGACGTGTACGCCCACCTGACGAGCAGAAATACTCCAGCTATTTTCAAATCTTCGCACTAGACTACGCACCTTTGCAGTGCATCCCGCCCGCCCCATCCATCAAAGAGGCTGCTGTGTATAAAGGTGTCGTGCTGTCAGTCATGGCGTCGGTGCTGTTTGCCGTCATGTACTTCTATACCTCACTGATGACACCGCTGACCGGCGAGGAAATCTTCGGCTGGCGCATGTTGCTGACCGTGCCTTGCGCCACGCTGTTCATGCTGATCAGTGGCGACTGGAAACTGGTGCGCACACTGGCCGGGCGCATCAGGCAGCAGCCGCTGCTGATATTGGGCATCCTGCTGTCTTCGCTGCTGCTGGGCGCGCAACTACTGATTTTCATGTGGGCCCCGTTGCACGGCCGCAGCCTGGAAGTGTCCCTGGGGTATTTCCTGCTGCCGCTGAGCATGATCGTCACCGGCCGTATCGTGTATGGCGAACACCTGTCGCATCTGCAGAAGATCGCCGCCTCCTTCGCCCTGATCGGCGTGGGCCACGAGCTGTGGCGGCTGGGCAGCTTTTCCTGGGAAACCCTGCTGGTGGCGCTGGGTTATCCGCTCTACTTCGTCCTGCGGCGCAGGCTCAAGACCGATAACCTGGGCGGGCTCTGGTTCGACATGCTGTTCATGCTGCCCATCGGCCTGTGGTTCATTGCCAATGGCAACCCGATGGCGGCTCAACACGAACCCAGGCTCTACTTTCTGATTCCGCTGCTGGGCATCATCAGCGCCTCGGCCCTGATCAGCTACATCCTTTCCAGCCGCATTCTGGCGTTCAGCCTGTTCGGCCTGCTCAGTTATGTGGAGCCGGTACTGCTGGTGTGTGTCGCCCTGCTGCTGGGTGAAAGCATTGGCCGTGATGAATGGCTGACCTATGTGCCGATCTGGCTGGCGGTGGTGGTGCTGATCATCGAAGGCGCCAGGCACATGCTGGCCCAGCGTCGTCGGGATGTCGTCTGAACGATCAGTGCTCTGTAAAACGTTCCAGTTGCATTTCCTGCAGGCGACTGAGGGTGCGGCGAAAGGCAAATGACAGGTAACCCTCGGTGTACAGCTCGTCCATGGATGTCTGCGCCTCGATATACAGCGGAATACGCCGGTCGTAGCACTCGTCCACCAGGGCAATGAAACGCCGCACGCCATCGTCCTTGGGCGACAGTTGCGGCAATTGCCGATCCCCCGCCGTCACCTGCTCGACACCATCCTCGGTGCCACGGGCAATCTTCGCTTCGCGCTGGGCGGCGCTCAGGGCCGGGACTTCGCCCAGCAGGATCACCGAGAAACGGTCACACAAGGCGATGAAATCCATGGCTGCCAGGGGTTGCTCGCACAGGTCGCGGTAGCGGCACCAGATCGTCGTGTCGGTGTGCTGCACCACGTTTATGCTGCGATAACCGAGCATCACCTGCGAGTCATACGCCGTCTGCCCGCCACTCAAGGCTTTGAAGATATCCCCCAGCGCACTGGCACTGCCCGGTTCGGCAACCCAGTAACGCTGATGCAACTGGCCGGGATGCAGACGATGATCTTCGCCGCCGTCCACGGTCACCACATCCATGTACTGCTCGATCGCAGCGATGGCGGGCAGAAAGCGCTCACGGTTATGGCCATGGCTGTATAGCTGCTGTGGTGGCTGGTTGGAGGTGCAGACCAGCACCACACCTTCTTCGAACATCACCTGCAGCAGACCGCCGAGGATCACTGCATCGCCGATATCGGTGACAAACAACTCATCGAAACACAGCACCCGCACTTCCCGGGCCAGCTCTTGGGCCACGACCTTGAGCGGCTGGGATGTGCCCATCAGCTCGAACATGCGCTTGTGGACCCAGCGCATGAAGTGATGAAAATGCTGACGTCGGGCCGGTACGCTCAGGCTCTCGAAAAAACGGTCCATCAGCCAAGTCTTGCCGCGCCCGACAGGTCCCCACAGATAAACGCCCCTGGGTGTCTTGCCCTGCTGCGCCAGCGCCAGATAACACGTCTGCAAGTGCCGGGCAGCCTGAAATTGCGCCTCGTCAGGCTGAAAACCACGCTGGACCGCTCGTTCATAAGCATCCAGAGGAGACACGACATCCATTCGAGAACGCACCTTAGACTTGGGGAAAATTTGCCAGCATATAGAAGCACGAGGCAGATGATAGTCGCACATGAGGACTTTTTAACTGGTCGGTTAAACGCATATTTCGTAACATCTGCGCCCTTCTTTTGTATGCCGACGGCTGTGACGCAGTACGTTCGCCCTCAGGTAAGTCATGAAACCACTCCGTATCCGCACTGAAGTCCTGGCCGGGCTCACCACTTCTTTCGCCCTGGTGCCCGAGTGCATCGCATTCGCCCTGGTGGCTCATCTCAACCCGCTGATGGGCCTTTATGGCGCTTTTATCATCTGTACCCTGACCGCCCTGTTCGGCGGTCGTCCGGGCATGATTTCCGGCGCGGCGGGCTCCATGGCCGTGGTGATCGTGGCACTGGTGGTGCAGCACGGCGCGCAATATCTGCTGGCTACCGTGGTGCTGGGCGGGCTGATCATGATTGCTTTCGGCCTGCTGCGCCTTGGCAAGCTGGTGCGCATGGTGCCCTATTCGGTGATGCTCGGCTTCGTCAACGGCCTGGCGATTGTGATTGCCCTGGCACAAATGGAGCACTTCAAGAGCGGCGCAGCCTGGCTCAGCGGCAAGAGCCTGTACCTGATGCTGGGGCTGGTGGCCCTGACCATGGCCATTGTCTACCTGCTGCCACGCCTGACCCGTGCCGTGCCCCCCGCGCTGGTGGCGATTCTCAGCGTCGGTCTGCTGGTGTATCTGCTGGAACTGCCGACCCGCACCCTGGGCGATATGGCGCACATTGCCGGTGGCCTGCCGTCACTGGCCTTGCCCGACGTGCCATGGAATCTGGAAACCCTGCAGATCGTGATGCCCTATGCCGTGCTGATGGCAATCGTGGGTCTGCTGGAAACCCTGCTGACCCTGAACCTCACCGATGAGATCACCGAAACCCGCGGCCACTCCAATCGCGAGTGCATCGCCCTGGGTGCGGCCAACATGGCGTCCGGCTTCTGCGGCGGCATGGGCGGTTGCGCGATGATCGGCCAGACCGCCATCAACCTCAGTTCCGGCGGGCGTGGGCGTCTTTCCGGCGTGGTGGCCGGCATGATGATCCTGATGTTCGTGCTGTTCCTGTCGCCGCTGATCGAACGCATTCCGCTGGCGGCGCTGGTGGGCGTGATGTTCGTGGTGTCCCAGCAGACCTTTGCCTGGGCCTCGTTGCGGGTGCTGCACAAGATCCCCATGAACGACGTGCTGGCGATCATCGCCGTGACCATTGTCACCGTGCTCACCGACCTGGCGGCCGCCGTCGTGTTCGGCGTCATCATCGCCGCCCTCAACTTTGCCTGGCAGCAGGCCCGCGAACTTTACGCCGACACGCATCTCGAACAGGACGGCAGCAAGCTCTACCTGATGCATGGCACGCTGTTCTTCGCCTCCACCACACGCTTTCTCAACCAGTTCGACCCGGCCAATGATCCGCAGCAGACCACCGTTGACTGCCGCCATCTGAACTTCGTCGACTACTCGGCCATTGCCGCACTGAAAACCCTGCGCGAGCGCTACAGCAATGCCGGGAAACACCTGCGCGTGATACACCTGTCCGAACGTTGCAAGACACTGCTCAAACGTGCAGGAGCCCACGACAGTTGAGCGACCTGAAACACATGGGTCATATCTTGAGAAAGAACGTTTATTGAGCCCTGGCCTGCAAAATGCCAGGGTCTGCTCCCTCAGCGAATACGAGGACGTTTCAATGCAATGGACCCAGACATGCGTTGCATCGGCACTGCTGCTCATCATCGGCAGCACGGCCTTTGCCCAAGGCGAAACACCAGCTCTGGACAAGACCGTGGACGCCGAAGTCCAGAGCCTCATGCAGCAGTACAACATCCCGGGAATGGCCATTGCCATCACCGACAATGGCCAGCGGCGCTTCTATGACTACGGGATTGCTTCCAGAGACAGCCAGGCAAAGATCAGCAACGACACGCTGTTTGAACTGGGCTCGCTCAGCAAGCTTTTCACTGCGACCCTCGCCACCTGGGCTCAAGCCAACGGCCAGCTTTCCCTGACCGACAGCATCGACACCTATGTGCCCCAGTTGTACGACAGCCGCCTGGGCAAGGTGCCGCTCTTTCATCTGGGCACCCATACCGCCGGTGGTTTTCCCCTGCAGTTTCCCGATGCAATACGGGACAACGGGCAGATGCTGAGTTACTTCAAGGCCTGGCAACCGCAATATTTGCCCGGCGCACATCGCAGCTACGCCAACCCCAGCATTGGTCTACTGGGCATGATCGCAGCCAGCAGCATGAAGATGCCGTTCAATACGGCGATGGAGCAGCATCTGTTTCCGGCTCTCGGCATGACCAACAGCTACCTTGATGTGCCCGCCAACCGACAGTCCTACTATGCACAGGGTTACAACAAGCAGGACGAAGCGGTAAGGCTCAACCCCGGCGTACTGGCCGCCGAAGCCTATGGCATGAAGTCCGGCAGCGGTGACCTGATCCGTTTTGTCGAAGCGAACATGGGCCTTGTGCAGACCACACCTGCACTGCAACGCGCACTCGCGGATACCCGGACCGGCTATTTCAGATCAGGCAGCATGACTCAGGACCTGATCTGGGAGCAGTACACACTCCCCGTCAAGCTGGAGACGCTGTCAGAAGGTAACTCCAGCAAGATGGCCTACGAAACCCAGCCCGCCAGTGCCTTGAACCCGCCCTTGAAGCCACAGCAGGACGTTTGGATCAACAAGACCGGCTCGACCAATGGCTTTGGCGGATACGTGGCTTTTGTGCCCGGGAAGAAGCTCGGCATCGTGATTCTGGCCAACAAGAATTACCCCAATGAAGCGCGGGTTCGCCTGGCGTATCGCATCCTTGAAGAACTGGGTTGCTGCTCGCCGGATTGAAATACCGATCAGTTGCGGGAGGCAGCTTGCTGGCGAAGAAGGCCTGAAACCGGCAGATATTCTGCGTCTGCGTGAAGTCGCCAGAAAGCTGCCTCCGACACAGTGACTCATTGATTCTTTACCTGAACCCAACCTGAACAGCATAGGCATCACCGGAAAAACAACTGGCTCTCATTCGGGAATGAGTATCATTATGTTACTTATTGTTTCAGCCATACAGCTCGCTGAAACACCTCACCCCGAAGCCTTTACCCCGGTGAACCATGCTTGTTCCGTTTTTGATCATGCTGCGCGAAGGCATTGAAGCCGCGCTTATCGTTGGCATCATCGCCAGTTACCTGAAACAGACCGGCCGCGGCGAGTGGATGCCTGCGGTGTGGATCGGTGTCTTCCTCGCCGCGGCCCTGGCCCTGTTCGTCGGCGGTGGCCTTGAGCTGATGAGCGCCGAATTTCCGCAAAAGCAGCAAGAGCTGTTCGAGGGCATCGTCGGTCTGGTGGCCGTGGGCATCCTCAGTTCCATGGTGTTCTGGATGCGCAAGGTGGCGCGCTCCATCAAGCACGCCCTGCATGCCTCGCTGGACGCCGCCCTCGCCGGCTCGAAAAACCAGACTTACGCCCTGATCGCCATGGTGTTCTTCGCCGTGGCCCGGGAAGGACTGGAAACCGTTTTCTTCCTGCTCGCCGTCTTCCAGCAGAGCGAAGGTTCCAGCGCGCCCCTGGGTGCCCTGCTCGGCCTGCTGCTGGCCATCGGTTTCGGCGTGGCGATCTACAGCGGCAGCATGCGCCTGAACCTGAGCCTGTTCTTCCGCTGGACCGGGTTGTTCATCCTGGTGGTAGCCGCCGGAATTCTGTCCAACTCCGTGCAGGCACTGCATGAAGCCGGGGTGTGGAATCACTTGCAGGATGTGGTCATCGATTTCAGCGCGACCCTGCCGATGGACGGCCCGCTCGGCTCGGTGCTGGCCGGCATGTTCGGTTATCAGGATGCGCCGACCGTCAGCACCCTGAGCGCTTACCTGATCTACCTGATCGGTGCGCTGGTGCTGTTCTTCCTGCCTCACTCCACGGCAGAAAAACCGCAACGCTCCCCCACTTCCGTCACGAACGAATAAGGGCCTACATGTCGAACCCTTCCTCTGAGCTTTCCGGGAAAGCCAGGCCTCCCCGCGCCTTGCGACTGGCAGTCGCCGGCTCCGTGATCCTGATGATCGCTGCCGGTGGGCTGTTCTACTACGCCTCGCAGGTGGCCTCGAAAAAACGCGCCGCCAACAGCGGCAATGAAACCGTGGTCAACATCCACGCCCACAACTGCGATCCCGATACGCTGACCGTGCCTGCCGGCAAGAACGCCTTTCGCATCGTCAACCGCTCCGAACGTGCCGTGGAATGGGAAATCCTCGACGGCGTGCTGGTGGTGGAAGAGCGGGAAAACATTGCGCCGGGCCTGAGCCAGGTGATCAACGCCAACCTGCAGCCCGGCGACTACGCCATCACCTGCGGCCTGCTGAGCAACCCGCGGGGCACCCTGCATGTCACCCCGACGGCCGAGTCCGAGGCACGAGCCAAGGCGCGTCCGTCGATGGTGGCGTTTATCGGCCCGCTGTCCGAATACCGCGTGTACCTGAGCCAGCAAAGCTCGGCGCTGATCAAGGCCGTCACCACCTTGCAACAGGCCATCGAGGCCGGTGACCTGAGCGCAGCGCAAGCCGCCTACACCCCGGCCCGCACGCTGTATCAGCGCATTGCCCCTGCCTCGCAGCGTCTGGCGGAACTGGACAACGCCATCAACGCCCGGGCCGACTACTACGAAAAACGCGAGCAGGACCCCGGCTTCGGCGGCTTCCACCGCATCGAGTACGGACTGTTCGAGAAGCGCAGTACCGAAGGCCTGACACCCGTGGCGCAGCGTCTGCAAACCGATGTCGCCAGTCTGAAGCAGCAACTGCTGGCGCAGACCCTGGCACCCGAGCAACTGGCCGAGATCCTTGCCCGCAACATGCGCAGTCTGGCCGAGGTGCGCAGCAAGGGCGAAGAGGAGCGCTACAGCCACAGCGACCTCAATGGTTTCGCCGCCAACCTGGAAGGCACCCGCAAGGTCATCGACCTGCTGCGTCCGCTGCTGGCCAAGAGCGCAGGCGCTCTGCTGCAAACCCTCGACAGCACCTTGGGGGCCCTGGATGAACAACTCAAGGCACTGAAAACCGACAGCGGCTACCGCCCTTACGATCAGGTCGATGCCGCACAGCGCCAGGCAATCGCCGACAAGGCCAGGGCCCTGGCCGATGCGCTCAACGGCATCGATTCGGCCCTCGGCCTCTCCGACCTCTGACTGATGTGAACAAGTGACTACGATGAAAAATCCGGAATCCGATAACGCTCCCCACTCCCCTCAGCGTCGCCGTGTTCTGCTGGGGCTGGGTGCCGCCGGTGCAGCGCTGGCGGGCAGCAGCCTGAGCGGCAACGCTTTGGCTGCCACCACCGCTCAGGTCACCGAGGCCCCGAACAGCGACAAGACCCAGGACCACAATGCGTTCCATGGCATTCACCAGAACGGCATCGTCAACCCGCGTCCGGCGGCGGGCATGATGGTCGCCTTCGATGTGCTGGCTGCCGACCGTGAAGACCTGGAGCGCATGTTCCGAACCCTCAACGAGCGCATTGCCTTCCTGATGACCGGCGGCCCGGTGGCTGAAGTCGATCCGAAACTGCCGCCACTGGACTCCGGCATCCTTGGCCCGGTGGTCACCCCCGACAACCTGACCATCACCGTATCGGTGGGCGAGTCGCTGTTCGACGAGCGCTTTGGCCTGACGGCCGTCAAACCCAAGCGCCTGAGCCGCATGACGGGCTTCCCCAACGATGCGCTGGAAGCCAGCAGTTGCCACGGCGACCTGAGTATCCAGTTCTGCTCCAACACCCCGGACACCAACATTCACGCCCTGCGCGATATCGTCAAGAACCTGCCGGACCTGCTGCTGGTGCGCTGGAAGCAGGAAGGCACGGTTCCGGCGCAAGCGCCTAAAAAGCCGGGCCAGCCCGCGGAAAGCGCGCGCAACTTCCTGGGTTTCCGGGACGGCTCGGCCAACCCGGATTCCAACAACCAGAAGACCATGAACGAGCTGGTCTGGGTCCAGCCCGGCAGCGACGAACCCGCCTGGGCCGCCAACGGCAGCTATCAGGCAGTGCGGATCATCCGCAACTTCGTCGAGCGCTGGGACCGCACGCCCCTGCAGGAACAGGAATCCATCTTTGGCCGCACCAAAAGCACCGGTGCGCCCATGGACGGCAAAGTGGAAAGCGATGTGCCGAACTATGCAGCCGACCCGCATGGCAAGAAGACCCGCCTGGACTCGCACATTCGCCTGGCCAACCCGCGCACGCCCGAAACCCAGCGCAACCTGATCCTGCGTCGCCCGTTCAACTACTCCAACGGCGTCAACAAGAACGGCCAGCTCGACATGGGCCTGCTGTTCATCTGTTACCAGAGCGACCTGGAAAAAGGCTTCATCACCGTGCAGACCCGCCTCAACGGCGAGCCGCTGGAGGAATA
Source organism: Pseudomonas capsici (assembly GCF_017165765.1). GTDB lineage: Bacteria > Pseudomonadota > Gammaproteobacteria > Pseudomonadales > Pseudomonadaceae > Aquipseudomonas > Aquipseudomonas capsici. The sequence continues at coordinate 373,143 of NZ_JAFGZD010000003.1, read as the reverse complement.
CCTCAAGCCTTTCGGCGGCGGCTATTTCTTCACCCTGCCGGGCGTGACCAGCGACAAGGACTTTATCGGCCGCTCATTGCTGGCCGCCGCAGCGACTGCCCAAACCGCATGACCTCCAATCACCTGACCCGGAAGACAACCATGAAAAAAACGCCTCTGGCCTTGCTGCTGACCCTTGGCCTGCTTCAGACCCCGATGGCGGCGTTCGCTGCCACGGCGCCGCTGGATCTGGTCGGCCCGGTTTCGGACTACAAAATCTACGTCACCGAAAACATCGATGAACTGGTCAGCCACACCAAAGAGTTCACCGATGCCGTCAAGAAAGGCGACATCGCCACGGCCAAGAAGCTGTACGCGCCGACGCGGGTCTACTACGAATCGGTAGAGCCGATTGCCGAACTGTTCAGTGATCTGGATGCGTCCATCGACTCCCGTGTCGACGATCACGAGCAAGGTGTCGAGGCCGAAGACTTTACCGGCTTCCATCGTCTGGAATATGCCCTGTTCTCGAAGAACACCATTCAGGACCAGGGCCCGATTGCCGACAAGCTGATGGCCGACGTGAACGACCTGCAAGCCCGCGTGGCCGACCTGACCTTCCCGCCCGAGAAAGTCGTCGGTGGTGCTGCCGCCCTGCTGGAAGAAGTCGCAGCCACCAAGGTCTCCGGCGAAGAAGACCGTTACAGCCACACCGACCTGTATGACTTCCAGGGCAACATCGACGGTGCGAAGAAAATCGTCGACCTGTTCCGTCCGCAGATCGAGAAACAGGACAAGGCCTTCGCCACCAAGGTCGACAAGAACTTCGCCACCGTCGACAAGATCCTGGCCAAGTACAAGACCAAGGATGGCGGCTTCGAGACCTATGACAAGGTTAAGGAAAACGACCGCAAGGCCCTGGTCGGTCCGGTCAATACACTGGCCGAAGACCTGTCGACCTTGCGCGGCAAGCTGGGTCTGAACTGATCGTTCCCTTGTTCACATAACGGTAGGAGCGCGCTTGCCCGCGACCATCAGTGTCCAGACAATACATTTTTGTCGTCTGAGCCATTGTCGTCGCGGGCAAGCGCGCTCCTGCCGGGTTGCTTACTCAAATCCCGCTGAACCAGTTATACCCCTGATCCTCCCAATACCCGCCCGGGTTCTCGTTGCTCACGAAGATCTCGACGATATGCTTGGGATTCTTGAACCCCAGCTTGGTGGGCACCCGTACCCGCAACGGGTAACCGTAGTCCGGCGGCAAGGCCACGTCACCGAAGTCCAGGGCCAGCAAGGTCTGTGGATGCAGGGCCGTGGGCATATCCAGGCTCGAATAATAGCGATCGGCGCACTTGAAACCGACGAAACGCGCAGTCGTATCCGCCCCGATATATTCCAGAAACGTCCTGAGCGGCACGCCGCCCCACTGCCCTATCGCGCTCCAGCCTTCGATGCAGATCAGCCGCGTGATATCCGTGCGCTGCGGCAGCTTGCGCAAGGCTTCGAGGGTCCATGGCTGCCTGTCGCGCACCAGTCCCGAAACCGCCAGTCGATAGTCGGACAGCTCCACTTCGGGCACGTTGTATTCCGGGTAGAACGCATTGAACGGGAACGGGTTGGTGATCTGCGCCTTGCTGTAGGTCGGAGCCAGTTTCTGGCCGCTGAACAGCCAGGCCTGAACCCGATCGTTCCAGCGCGACATGGCCCACAGCGCCCTGTCCACCTGATCGCCATCCTGGAGATTGCAGCCGGTCAGCATCGACATGGCCCCCACGGTCAGCCCGGCGCGCAGGAACGAGCGGCGCTGGATATCCACCAGTTGTTTCTGTTGCGCAGGTTCCAGGCGGATGCGCGGTTTACGAGGTTCATTCATGGCCGGAGTTGCCGTGTTCAGCCGGCAGACGCCCGCCAGTAATCATGGGCAACAAGGTGCGCGGGACCAGCACGACCAGTGCCAGGTGCACGATGACGAATGCACCGATGGCCGACATCGCGGCGAAATGCACCCAGCGGGCAGCGTCGTAGCCGCCCATCAGGCTGGCCAGTTCCTGAAACTGCACCGGTTTCCACATCGCCAGTCCGGACAGCACTATCAATACGCCCATGGCCAGCACCAGCCAGTACATCAGGCGTTGCACGGCGTTGTAGCGGCCCTTGATATGCGCCAGACGAAAGCGCAAGGCATCGGCGATATCGCGCTTCACCTCGGCGGGACGTACCGGCAACAGGTCACGTTTGAAGTGGCGACTGAACACGCCATACAGCACATAAACCAGACCATTGATCACCAGCAGCCACATCACTGCAAAGTGCCAGGCAATCGAACCACCCAGCCAGCCGCCGAGGGTGAACGATTTGGGGAAGGTAAAAGCCATCAGCGGCGCAGCGTTATAAATCCCCCAGCCGCTCATGAACATGCAGACCATGCCCACCGCATTGACCCAATGGGTCAGGCGCACCGGCCAGGGATGAATGGGACGGGTTTTCATGATTGTTCTCTCAGAAGTTGACCGAGCCATGGGAGTAATGCCGGGCTGATTTCAAAAAGCAGGTGACTGGGCCACCGTGGAAGGGGCCTTGGCCGCGACAATTTGCTTACAGGCAACATATTTTCAGGGCCTGAACTGAAAGCTGTCGCGGCCAAGGCCCCTCCCCCAAGTAACAGGTATGCCTTGACTGATCGGCATTCACGCCATGTATCAGTTACATCGGCGGGGTATACCCATCCTTGCCAACCGCAATCCCGCGGGCGGACTTGCCGTCATCGGCGGGGAACAGCACGATTTTCGCGCCCGCTTTCAACTCACTGCGCTGGCCCGGTTCGACATAGGCAATCGGCACATCTTCCGGGACCACCAGTTGTTTCTCGCCGCCCTTGTAAAGCACGCTCAGGGTACGGCCATTGGCCTTGGACAAGGTGCCCACCGTGCCGTTGGTCATGGTGCCGGTGCTGCCATCGGCATTTTCCCAGCCGTAGTGGCCTTCGCCGCTGCCTTTGAGGCTGGCTTCGAACACCGTGACTTCCAGGGCCTTGAGCGTGCCGTCAGCCTGGGGAATGGCTGCCGAGCCGACGAAGCTTTGCGGTTTGATAGTGTCCAGATCGGCCTTGGAAACCAGACGGATACCGGTCTTTTCGGTCAGTTGAATACTCTGGTGCTGACCGGCACGGGTGGTGAAGTTCAAGGTGTCGGCCTGCAGGCTCTCGACCGTGCCACGCATCGGTTTGACCACCGGCAGATCGGCGGCTTGAGTCATGGCAGCGGCACTGAGCAACAGCAGGCCGAAGGTAGTGGAAAGCGCAGTCTTCATCGGTTATTCCCTGACAGATTGAATGAAGCGCCATCATTGCTCCGCTACCGGTACTGCAAAATGACTTGCCCATGACATTTTTGTCATTCACGAAACCGGCCGATCAATGACAAAAATGTAACCGACTCGCCGCTGGCAACTGGTTAGACTGCCGACACCGGCGCGACTGAAGGCGCCTGCCAGAGTGTAGCCAGCCTCACCATGCATATCCTGCTGATTGAAGACGACACCAAGACCGGCGAGTACCTGAAAAAGGGCCTCGGCGAATCCGGCTATCAGGTCGACTGGACCCAACACGGCGCCGATGGCCTGCACATGGCGCTGGAAAACCACTACGACCTGATCGTACTGGACGTGATGCTGCCCGGTATCGATGGCTGGCAGATCATCGAGGTGCTGCGCGCAAAACAGGATGTGCCGGTGCTGTTTCTCACGGCACGGGATCAATTGCAGGACCGGATTCGCGGCCTGGAACTGGGTGCCGACGATTATCTGGTCAAACCCTTCTCCTTTACCGAGCTGCTGTTGCGCATCCGTACCATCCTGCGGCGGGGCGTGGTCCGTGAAGCCGATCACTTCCATCTGGCCGATCTGGAACTGGACCTGCTGCGCCGCCGCGTCACCCGCCAGCAGCAGGTCATCGTCCTGACCAACAAGGAATTCGCCCTGCTACATCTGTTGCTGCGCCGCGAGGGCGATGTGCTGTCACGGGCGCAGATCGCCTCCGAAGTCTGGGACATGAATTTCGACAGCGACACCAATGTGGTGGATGTGGCCATCAAGCGCCTGCGCAGCAAGGTGGACCTGCCCTACCCGATCAAGCTCATCCATACCGTGCGCGGCATCGGTTACGTCTGCGAGGTACGGCCATGCAACCCGGACGCCAGCCATCCCTGACCCTGCGCTCGACCATGGCCTTCGCGCTGGTGGCGATGTTCACCGTAGGCGGCGCGGGGCTTTATCTGTATCAGTCGATCAAGCAGACCGTCATGCAGCGCAGCGACCATGCCGTGCTCGCCCGGCTGGATCACTTTCGCAAACTGCTGCGCTATGACCTGACCCTGGACAACCTCAAGGCCAGCCCGCAGTTGTTCGAGAACATGCTCGACAGCGAAGAAGACATTTTCATCATTGGCGAACCGGGCAAGCCACCGGTGATTGCCGTGAACCCGCAACGCGCGCCACTGCCGGAACTGCCAACGGTCGCTCAGGATCAGGCGCTCAGTGTCAGCGACCTGCGCAGCGGCATGAGCCTGCAGGGCGTGCCGCTGCGAGCGGCGTCGGTGCAGGCGATGTCCAATGGCGTGGAGTTGCGCCTGCAGGCCGCGCACCTGATGGTCAAGGAAATGGCCATGCTCGCCAGTTTCCGCGAGCGCATCTATGCCGCCATGACACTGACCTTTGTAATGACAGCCTTGCTGGGCTATGTGCTGTTGCGACGCGGCTTGCGCCCGTTGCGCCAGATGGCAGCCCATGCGGCCGGGATCTCCCCGACCAGTCTGCATAACCGTCTCGATACGCGGAACACGCCGGTCGAGCTGCAACAGCTAAGCGACGCCTTCAATGCCATGCTCGACCGGCTGGATGACGGCTATCAGCGCCTGACGCAGTTTTCCGCCGATCTGGCCCATGAAATCCGCACCCCGGTGGGCTCGCTGATGGGGCACTGTCAGGTCGCATTGCGCCAGAACCGCAGCGTCGATGACTACCAGGCCTTGCTGGCCTCCAACCTCGAAGAACTGGAGCGGATTTCACGGCTGGTGGAAAGCATTCTGTTCCTGGCTCGCGCCGACGAAGCCCAGGCGGTTCTGGAACGTCAGCCGCTGCACTTGCAGGACGAGCTGCAACGGGTAACGGGCTATTTCGAGGGATTGGCCGAAGAGCGGCAACTGGAACTGCATGCCAGTGGCCAGGGCAAGCTGGACGCCGACCCGATCCTGCTGCGCCGGGCCTTGAGCAATCTGGTGGCCAACGCCATCCGCTATGCCGACGAAGGCAGCCGGATTCTGCTACGGGTCGTGTCTCTCAGGCATGAACAGCGGATCGAAGTGGAAAACCAGGGGCCTGTACTGCCCGCTGCAACCCTGGACCGGCTGTTCGACCGTTTCTACCGTGGCGACTCATCGCGCCACGAAAGCTCCGATTCCAACGGCCTGGGGCTGGCCATCGTGGCGGCGATCATGCATTTGCATGGCGGTCGCGTCGAAGTGGCACAGCCCCAGGCCGGAAGGATCTGCTTCAGCCTGGTATTTACAGGTCAGGCTTTCTTGTCGTGAGCGATGGTCAACTGGTAGAACGTGGCTGCGCCGCCTTCGTTGGTGTAGCCGGTGTTGTCCTGGGTATAAACCCCGGCCTTGAAGTAAAACAGTTTGGTGCTCCAGGCCGAGTCCAGGCTGGCATTCCAGACATGATCGTAGGCATTGACCGTGAGACTCCCGGCGGGCGTCAGATGGATGCTGTAGCTGAAACGCTCGTTGAGCGGGACACCCTGGGCAATCATGATCACTTCGATTTCGGCATCCGGGCTGCGCCGAAACTTGGCGACGATGTTGCCGGTCTGCAGTTTTTCCTTGTACTGATACTCGACCTTAAGCAACGGCTCGGTGCTGCCGTAGCAGTGGATCTGGCCGATCACGATCTTGCCGGTCGATGGCACCTGATTGACTGTCAGCGCCGCCCGCAGGAAATTGTCCGCACTCGAATAAGCCCAGTTGTGGGCTCGACCATCTGCCGTGGTTTCGCGCAGCTCGGTACGCGGGTACTTGGCATTTTCCGTGGTGGAGCCGGTGACCGGTGCCCAGAAAAACAGAGTATTGCCTGAACGGAAATAACCATCCTGATAGCCACCCATGAGTTTCGGGGTGTCGATGGTAGTGGCTGGTGTCCCGACAGGTACGGACAGATTCCAGGTGGCGAGGTCGATCATGGGGTTGCTCGCAAGGTGCGCCATGGCACCGGCAGGATGGCTCTGGAACGGGCGTTTGGCGCCCGTTGGATTCGTCCTGACTATCGGCTGAATCGTTTATTTTTTAAACATCGACCCACGGCATATTGGCGTCAAAAGAAAGTCATAAAACCCCTAAAGCCACTATTTTGATGTTATTTGTATTGAAAGTTTGACAAATGGTTTTTTTGTTCTAAGCGGCGATTTATTTGGAAATGGTCAAAAGCGGAGCGCGTCATTTTTTTGAATGACAACCTCCGGAGCGGGCATTTTTTTCGAAAAATTGCCGACGAACGGTAGCAATTATTTTCAGGAATCGAGGCACTTTTCAAAGCCAGGACTGTCCTGACGACCGTTCATCGGCCTTTGGAGGCGCATTTGGGGGAGCGCCGCCCGATCCGCTCCTACGCAGGAAGCGTAATTTTCGCGGGAGACAGGACCGGTTCGGGCAGACGGATAAACACGGTATAAGTCGCGCCTTCCATTTCCTCGAAGGCAATCAGCTTCTCGACCAGAAGTTCACTGAGCACCTTGCCGGCATTGAGCAGCAGCATGCCGTTATCGGCGTTGAGGTTACGGGCCAGCACCATGCCTGCACTCAACTCACGGGGTTTCATGGCCTTGACCAACGGGTCGCCCAGGGTGATATCGGAGCGGTAGACCGCGCAGGCCTTGATGAACCCTTCCAGCAGGCCAGGGTCGTACCAGCGCCCGCTGTACTGACGGATAAACACCAGCGCTTCGTCGCTGTTCATGCGCCGCTGAATGATCAGGCCATGCTGCAGCTCGATGAAATCCACGGCCAGCTTGAGCAGGCGCGAACCGAAGGGAGTCGCCTCGCCCTTGAGCCGGTCAGGAAACCCCGTGCCGTCCCAGCGCTCCTGATGGTGCAGGATCAAGCGGGCCGCATCGCGCATCGGGTCCAGGGTCATGAGCAAGGCTTCGCTCTGCTTCGGATAGTCCCGATAGCGTTCACGCTCGGTGTGGGAGAGCTGATCGGCAGGCGCGCCGATCATGTTGTCAGTCCAGGCGAGTTTGCCGATATTGTGCAGCGCGGCCGCCATGCACAGGTCGCGTCGACTGACCTCATCCAGCCCGTGAACCTGACAGTAAGTACGCACCAGATCGATGATCTGCCGGTTGGTCTGCTTGTCCGCAGGCAGGCGCTGATTGACCAGCAATGAGAAGAGTTCGGTGCTGGTGGCATAGCTGTGCTTGAGTTCGTCGTAGGCCAGATCGAGCATGTCGGCGGTCTGCTGCACCTCGGACGTGCGCGCCAGCACGCGCTTTTCCAAAGTGGCATTGAGCAGTTGCAGCGCTTCGTTCTGGTCGTGGGTCAGTTGTTCGAGCCGTTGCCGCTCGCGCTCGGAATGCTGATGGGCCAGGGACTGACGCAAGGTCAGCAGCATGTCTTCGTCATTCCAGGGTTTGCTGATATAGCGATGAATGCCGCCTTCGTTGATCGCCTTGACGATCATGTCCAGATCCGCATAACCGGTGAGCAGCAAGCGCATGGTGCCGGGATAGAGCGCATGGATACGGGCCAGCAGCGTGGAGCCGTCCATGTGCGGCATGCGCGCATCGCTCATCACCAGGTCGATGGGATGTTGCGCCATGATGTTCAGGGCTTCTTCGCCGCTGGTGGCGCAGTGAATGGTGTACCCCTGGGTCCTCAGCAGACGGCGCAGGCTGCTGAGAATCAGTTCCTCGTCGTCAACCAGAAGCACGTTCGGTTTGTATGCACCGGCAGAAACAGACTTGTCGTCCATCGCGAGTACCTCGCTCGGCGGTAGTGGCACATTTTTCTTTTCAAGTGCCAGATCATCATGCGCTTCGATCCTGTCTTGAGCATAGCGGGATATTGAAAAATAGTGGCACTTTGCAATTATTTCCGATGAAAGCTCATGCATGGCGCTATGCTCAAGTCAGTCAGGGACGCTTCCTGTCATCCACTCGACCGTTGCCGCAGGTGTGCCATGAAAATCCTGTCCAACCGACGCATTCTCCTGATAGACAGCACCCCCGCCACTCACGAAGATTTTCGCAAGGCTCTGGTCCCGGACAGCAGCGGCCAGACGGATCTTTACCTGATCGAGGCGGCCCTGTTCGGCAACGACATGCCGATCATCACTCACCACTACCTGCTCGACTGCGTATACGACGCGCAAGACGGCCTGCTCAGGGCGCAACAGGCGCTGGATGACGACGAGCCCTATGCGCTGGCCTTTGTCGACATGCATCTGGCGGAAGATGCGCGAGTCATCGAAAAACTCTGGCAGATCGACCCGCGCCTGCAGGTGGTGATCTGTACCGCACAAGCCGACTATTCGTGGGAAACCCTGATTGATCGCCTGCAAGGCCATGAGCGGCTGTTGACCCGCAAAAAGCCCTTCAACGACATTGAAGTCCAGCAACTGGCCAATGTGCTCACCACCAAATGGGAAATGACCGAGCTGGCGTCGGTGCAGATGGACCGGCTCGAACAACTGGTGGAACAGCGCACCGAAGAACTGACCCGCACCAGTGAAGAACTGCAACATCAGATCGACGAGCGCAAACATCTGGAAAGCCAGCTGGTGCAGTCGGAAAAACTGGCTTCGCTGGGGCAACTGGCGGCCGGCGTGGCCCATGAAATCAATAACCCCATCGGCTTCATCTCTTCCAACCTCGGCACCCTGGAAAACTATTTCGTCCAGGTCAGGGAAATGCTGCTGGCTTACCGGGAGGTCGAGCAGGGCCTTGGGCAAGGCCCGGAACGGGAGCGGCTGGCCGAACTGCGCGAGCGCATAGAGCTGGACTACCTGATCGACGATATCCCGGTGTTGATCAGTGAGTCCAAGGAAGGCATCGACCGCGCCGGGAAAATCGTCAAAGACCTCAAGGCCTTCTCCCGGGTCGACAGCAACGAACAATGGCAGTGGGCCGATCTGCATCTGGGCATCGACTCGACGCTCAACATCGCTGCCAACGAAATCAAGTACAAGGCCGATGTGCTCAAGGAGTACGGCGACCTGCCGCAGATCGAGTGCCTGCCCTCGCAGATCAACCAGGTGGTCATGAACCTGTTGGTCAATGCGGCCCAGGCCATCGGCGACGAGCGCGGGCAGATCGTCATCCGCAGTGGTCAGGAAGGCGAAAATGTCTGGCTGGAGGTGGCCGACAATGGCTCGGGCATGGAGCCGCAGGTCATGCAGCGCATCTTCGACCCGTTCTTCACCACCAAGCCTGTGGGCAAAGGCACGGGGCTGGGTCTGTCGCTTTCCTACGGCATCGTCAAGAAACATGGCGGCAGCATCGGCGTTACCAGCCAGTTGGGGATCGGTACCACCTTCAGGGTCGTGCTGCCGATCCATCAGGTCCAGACCGGCCATTGAGGTACAGCGCCACCACCTTCCGGAAATTTACGGTTGACGGAAAGACTTTGTTACAGGATATTATTAGTTAGCAAGCTATTAATATCCTCACTAACAATATCGTCCCTAACTAAATATCCGGTTTTCCATGTCACTCGATTCACTCCACAGAGCCATCAGCAGCGGCGTGGTCGCCGCCTCTCGCCAATGGCGGCGCATCTGCCATGCCACGCTGTCCACTTATGGCATCTCCGAAGCCTGCGCCGGCCCGCTGCTGGCCATTGCGCGTTTGGGCGACGGCGTGCATCAGGTGAAAGTGGCCCAGGCCGCCGGTATGGAAAGCCCGACCCTGGTGCGTCTGCTGGATCAGCTTTGCGCATCCGGCATCGTCTGCCGTACCGAAGACCCCAGCGACCGACGCGCCAAGGCCCTGAGCCTGACCGAAGACGGTCGCAGGCTGGCCGGGGCGATCGAACTGGAACTGACGCGCCTGCGCGCCGAGGTGTTCAAGGGCATCGACACTGCCGACCTTGAAGCCACCTTGCGCGTCTGCAAGGCTTTCGCCGATGCGGCTCACCCCGACAATGCAGGTCAGTCGTGAACGGTTTCTTCGCCGGTTTTCCGCCAGCGCGCGACTGGTTCTATGGCGTGCGCACCTTCGCCGCTGCCATGCTGGCGCTGTATATCGCGCTGATCATGGAAATGCCGCGGCCTTACTGGGCCATGGCGACGGTCTATATCGTTTCCAGCCCGTTCGTTGGCCCTACCAGTTCCAAAGCCCTGTATCGCGCACTGGGAACACTGGCCGGTGCTGCCGCCTCGGTATTGCTGGTGCCGGTCTTTGTGCAGACACCTTTGCTGCTGGCGATCGTGATCGGCCTGTGGACCGGCACGTTGCTGTTTCTTTCCCTGCACCTGCGCACCGCCAACAGCTACGCATTGATGCTGGCCGGCTACACCATGCCGCTGATTTCCCTGCCGGTGGTGGACAACCCGCAAGCGGTTTTCGAGATTGCCGTCTCGCGTACCGAAGAGATTTTCCTGGGCATCATCTGTGCTGCCGTGGTCGGCGCCATGTTCTGGCCGCGTCGCCTGAAGCCGGTGTTCCAGAGCACCACTGAACAATGGTTTCGCGACGCCAGCGCCTACAGCGACCGGTTCCTGGGGCGCAGTGCCCGGGCCGAAGAAGTCGGCGCGCTGCGCAACTCCATGGTCGGCAGCTTCAACTCGCTGGAACTGATCATCAGCCAGTTGAGCCATGAAGGCACCCGCAAGCAGACCGTGCGCAACGCCATGGAACTGCGCGGCCGCATGATTCATCTGCTGCCGGTGATCGATGCCCTGGACGACGCGCTCTGGGCACTTGAACGCCGCACCCCGGAACTGCTGGCCAGCCTCTCGCCGCTGCTGGTGGAAACCCGCAACTGGCTGCACAACACCGCCCACGGCCCGCAACTGGAACAATGGCAATTCTTGCATCGCGAACTGGAGCGCCTGCAACCCGCCTCCGAGCAACTGGATGAACGGGAACAACTGCTGCTCTCCAATGCGCTGTACCGGCTGGGCGAATGGATCGACCTGTGGCTGGACTGCCGCACCTTGCAATACGCCATCGACACCGACGATCAAACGCCCTGGCGCGCCGTCTACCGGCACTGGCGGCTGGGCCGGCTCACGCCCTTTCTGGATCGCGGCCTGATGCTGTATTCGGTGACCTCGACGGTGCTGGCAATTATCGTCGCTTCGATGCTGTGGATTCTGCTGGGCTGGAAAGACGGTGCCAGTGCCGTGGCCCTGGCAGCGGTGTCCTGCAGCTTCTTTGCCGCCATGGACGACCCGGCGCCGCAGATCTACCGGTTCTTTTTCTGGACCTTGCTATCAGTGGTGTTCGCCAGCCTGTACCTGTTCGTGGTGCTGCCCAACCTGCATGATTTCCCGATGCTGGTACTGGCCTTTGCCGTACCCTTTATCTGCGTCGGCACCCTCACCGTGCAGCCGCGCTTCTTCCTCGGCACTCTGCTGACCATCGTCAACACCTCGTCCTTCATCAGCATTCAGAGCGCTTATGACGCCGACTTTCTGAACTTCCTCAACGCCAATCTGGCAGGTCCTGCCGGGTTGTTGTTCGCCTTTATCTGGACCCTGGTGTTCCGCCCGTTCGGCGTCGAACTGGCGCTCAAGCGTCTGATCCGGTTCAGTTGGCGTGACATCGTAAGCCTGAGCAAACCCGCCACCCTGGCCGAACACCGGCACATGGGCGTGCAGATGCTCGACCGTCTGATGCAGCAACTGCCGCGTCTGACCATCACCGCGCAGGATTCGGGCATTGCCCTGCGCGAACTGCGGGTCGCCCTCAATATCCTCGATCTGCGGGCCTATACGCCACGAGCCACAGTCGTTGCCCAGGGCTTGCTCAATCAGGTGGTGGATGAAGTCGGCAGCTATTTCAAGGCCTGCATCAAGGCCGATGAGCGCCTGCCTGCGCCCAAGGGGCTGCTGATGACCATGGACCGGGCGCGCCGCTCGCTCACCGCTCAATGGATGGGCCAAGACCCGGCGCGCATTCACCTGCTGCATGCCCTGAGCGGCCTGCGCCTGGCGCTGCTGCCGGGGGTCGAGATCGTCAGCGTTGCCGGGGAAAGCACCGAACAACCGCCCTATGGCATCGATGGAGCGCCTTTATGATTGGTGATCTGGATATCAGCGGCATCTTCGTGCCCACCTTTCTGGCGATCATGGGCATCGCCTATCTGTTGTTTCTGGGCGTGCATGCACTGCTGTCGCGCGCCCACTTCTACCGCCTGGTATGGCACCGGGCTTTGTTCAATGTAGGTCTATACGCTTTGTTGCTCGGCGGCGTGGATACTCTCAGTCGATACCTGATGACATGAAAAAACCATTACTGACATTGGGCCGTGTGGTCCTGACCCTGCTCGTTGTACTGCTGGCCAGCGTCGTCGTATGGCGCATGGTGATGTATTACATGTATGCGCCCTGGACCCGGGACGGCCATATCCGCGCCGACATCGTGCAGATCGCTCCGGACGTCTCCGGCCTGATCCAGACAGTCGAAGTCAGCGACAACCAGCAGGTCAGCAAGGGCCAGGTGTTGTTCACCATCGATCAGGACCGCTTCCGGCTGGCCCTGCGTCAGGCCCAGGCAACGGTTGCCGAACGCCAGGAAACCTGGGAACAGGCGCGTCGCGAGAACAGGCGCAACAAGGGCCTGGGCAATCTGGTGGCCCGCGAGCAACTGGAAGAGAGCCAGTCCCGTGAAGCCCGTGCCCTGTCGGCACTCAATGAAGCCAAAGTGGCGGTTGACGCTGCGCAACTGAACCTGGATCGCTCGGTGATCCGCAGCCCCGTGGACGGCTACCTCAACGACCGTGCGCCGCGTCCCCACGAGTTCGTGAGCGCAGGCCATGCCGTGCTGTCGGTGGTCGACACAGCCTCCTTCCATATCGACGGCTACTTCGAGGAAACCAAGCTCGATGGCATCCATATCGGCCAGAGCGTGGACATCCGCGTGATCGGCGACAACGCCCGCCTGACCGGCCATGTGGTGAGCATCGTCGCCGGTATCGAAGACCGCGACCGCACCAGCGGCTCGAACCTGCTGCCCAACGTCAACCCGGCGTTCAGTTGGGTGCGTCTGGCGCAGCGCATCCCGGTGCGGATCGCCTTTGACGAAGTGCCTGCGGACTTCCGCATGATCGCCGGGCGCACGGCGACGGTCTCGATCATCGACGACCGTCAGGGAGCGGCACAATGAAACACGCCACACACATGGCCACGCTGGGCCTGGGCTTGCTGCTGTCGGCCTGCCAGATGGTCGGCCCCGATTATCAGTTGCCCAAGGACAGCGCCATCAATCGTCCGGACCTGCAAGGCGAACTGGCGGGCCGTTCAGTCAATACCGTTTCGGCACCAGTGCCGGAACACTGGTGGCGTCTGTATCAGGACCCGCGACTCGATGAACTGGTGCAACAGGCCATGGCCTCCAACACCGACCTGCGAATCGCCGCCGCCAACCTCCAGCGCGCCCGCTACCAGACAGCTGAAGCCCAGGCCGCAGGCGGTTTCACCAACAGCGCCACCCTGGGAGTCCAACGCCTGCAGGAATCGGGCGAGGCCTTTCTGCTGGCCGACAAGGTGCCGGTGGCCAATGTCGGCGATGTGGGGCTGACCACCTCCTATCAGTTCGACCTGTTCGGCACCTTGCAGCGCGGCATCGAAGCGGCCCAGGCCAATGTCGATGCCAGCCAGGCCGCAGCCGATACCGCACGCATTACCCTGGTCGCCGATGTGGTGCGGGCCTATACGCAGATCTGCGCCGCCAATGAAGAGTTGCACATCGCTCAGGAGTCGCTGGATCTGCAACAGCAGAGCGTGACCCTCAACCAGCGCCTGCGCGATGCCGGACGTGGCGATGAAACCCAGGTCACCCGCTCCCAGACCCAGTTCAAATCCCTGCGTGCCGAAATGCCCCGCTATCAGGCCTTGCGTCAGGCCGGGCTGTTCCGCCTGTCGATGCTGCTGGCCAGGCCCGTGGAGCAACTGCCAGCTGGCGTCAGCACCTGCAACGAACTGCCGCATATCGCGCAAGTCATGCCGGTGGGCGATGGCGCCGCCCTGCTCAAGCGCCGTCCCGATGTGCGTCAGGCGGAGCGGCACCTGGCCATGGCCACCGCGCAGATCGGCGTCGCCACGGGCGAGCTGTACCCGGACATCAGCATAGGCGCAACCGTGGGCAGCATCGGCATTCTCGAAAACCTCGGCAAACCGGCCGCCAACCGCTGGGGCTTCGGCCCGTTGCTGAACTGGACCGTGCCGTCCAACGGCTCACGGGCACGTATCCATCAGGCCGAAGCCTCGACCCAGGCCGCACTGGCGCGCTTCGATGGCGTGGTGCTCAATGCCATTCGCGAAACCCAGACCGGCCTGGCGAAATACACCGCTCTGCTGGATCGCCGCGATGCCCTGAAAGAGGCCGAACAGTCGGCACAGGAAGCTGCCGAACAGACCCACCGCTTCTACAAGGCTGGCCGCGCCTCGTTCCTGGCGGATCTGCAGGCGACACGCACCTACACCGATGTACGCGCACAGATGGCAGCGGCCAATACCCAGGTGGCCATGGGGCAGATCGATCTGTTTCTGGCACTGGGCGGGGGTTGGGAACAGGAAAGGAACAGCCCTCGAAACACGCCTTGAGTTCAACCCATGCGGGGGCAGCCAAAGCCCCCTGAAGGCTTGCCAGATTCAGACAGTGCGACGACTTATTGTATTGAAAATGACAAGTATCAATACGATATCCCCCTCTACAAAAAATTGGCGTCAAATATTATTAGTATATTCAGCCAGTTCTCGCTCGACTCCTCCATGAAACGACCGCTGTTCTTACAACGCCACCTGACCTTTGATAAATGCCCGAAAACAGGGCATCGCGCATTGACTGGCAGACAAGGACGCTCTGCTGCAGCTCAAAAAATATTTAATATTTTTTGAGCTTGCTAGCGGATTTCAATAGTGCTATTAAATAGCAGCGCCATTATTTGGCCATTACCAAAACTATAATCAAGGATGACCGCCATGCATGGCGCACTTCTCTTTCAGCAGATCCCCACTCGACTGTAACAACCCTGTAATTTGACGATGACTCTGCCTTGCAGCGTTATAAGGCATTGCCCTGCACGTCAGATATCAAACCGATAGAAAGCTGCCGACTTGATGCTATTCAAGTGCTGCTTTGTTGCGCCCGTACATATGTACTTATTGAACATAGAGTCATACATCTTTTATTGAATTCATCAACCCGAGGGAAACACCATGAGCTGGCCAGGCAAAGGCGTCGATTATTATGCTTACTTGGAAACCAACGAATTCACTACCCTTTTCCAACAACCCACCGATTGGGGTGATAAAACGGCCTCCTATCGACTCGATACGCCGAACACGATGCAACATGGCAATCTTCAGATCTCGGAAAACGATATCGGTCCTTTCTCGCACACCGGACGCTATAGCTGGCAACTTTCAAAGAACCAGAAAGCGATAGCGGACAGGTATGCAGATATTGCCCCCTTTACCGGAAACCTCAGTGATACCACCTTGGGCAACATGCTGCAGACCCCTGCCCTGTTCGGCCAGGGCTGGGCGGTTTCCTATGGTTTCTACGACAGCGGAAGCGGAAGCGGCGGTCTTACCAACCAGGACCAGTCTTATGTATACGCCACAGGCGACATGTCAGGCTGGATGGGAGATCTCGCCAACAGCATGGGAGCGGCACTGACGGAAAAGCCGTTTTCCTCCTTTGCATTGCCGGGTTCCCATGACGCCGGCATGTTTGACCCGACACTTCTCTCAAAGCTGTTGGATGACGCAAAGTTCGTGTCCACCATCGCGAGCTCGCTTCCTCCTCCCATCGGCTCCATCGCTTTCATCGCTTCTCTGAGCAAACCCATTGCCTTGCGCGCAATCATCAACCTGGCTTTTACCCAGAAAGACAACATCACCGCACAACTCAACCTGGGGACCCGCTACTTCGACTTCCGTCCGGGATATTGCTACCAGAACATTACGGGCGGCATCTATCACCAGCACACCCTGATTCCAGGTTATTCGTATCAGAGCTTCCTGGAAGACATTCTGAACTGGCTGGCTCAGCATCCGACGGAAATTGTCGTCATCAGCCCGAACTTCCAGGGTTTCGCGCAAGGTGCGATGAAACCGGCCTCCGATGTACTCGACGGGATGCTCAATACTGCACTGGCCAACACCCAGACACAGGGCAAGATCGTGCCCGGCTACAAAGGTGATCTTGCCTCGAGTTATGCAACGCTGCTCTCGCAATCGAAACGCCTGATCCTGCTACCGCAGACCGACTCGCCTGAAGATGCCTCCAAGTACGACTCCTACAACGACAGTTACACCACAACAGACGTCAACAATATTCTGGCAGCCCTGAACAAAATGAATGCGGGCGGTCAGGCCAGCCACGACTACACCGTGCTGCAACTTCAAGGAACAGCCAGTGGCGTGGACGGGGCAGCCACTCCCTCCATTGCGACCCTGAGCGATGCCTCTTCTCCGTTGATGTCAACCAAGCCGGGATTCGACTTCCATACCTATCCGTGGCTGGTCGCGAACGTCGCCAGCAATCTGAGCGCATCGGGACTTGTCGTCTTTCTCAACGACTTCTGTGACAACGCCCTGGCTTCCATTGCGAAACAGATCACACAGGCCAGAGCCAGCAAACTCTAGTTATCCGCCCACTCAAGCATTTGTAACAAGCCTGATAATAACAGCCAACTCTCGCATGTAAGGGATGTACCAGCATGGGAACAAAACACACCGCGACCATTTTCATCACCAATGACACTGGTGGAAATGCTGACATTACTCTGTTCCACACAGACTCGAACGACCAAAGACAGTCCAAGCAATGGTTTGCACAACCGGGACAAACTGTCGGCCCGCTGGAAGTTACTTTTGAAACGGGCCTGAGTGCCATTGATGTTCTGGATTACTGGTCCGTCATGGTCAATGTCAGGGATGGTGGATCGCCAGGCTATTACGCCAATAAAGGCAGCGATAATTACAAGAAGGAATGCCAACTGCAAAGCAAGGATGCAGAGCAAACCCTTACCTTCTCCGTGAGCACCACGAAGTTCAATATTGCATTGAAATCAGGTGGATGCAGTGATGGCATGAAAAAGCTGGCACCCGCTGCCACTGCCCCCATCACCCACGTATTTGTCGTCATGCTGGAAAACCATTCGTTCGACAATATATTCGCCATGTCCGGGATTCCGGGCATAACGGCAGCCACGACCAATGACTCGAACACCTACCAGGGAGACGTCTATAAAGTTCAGTCCAGCGCTCCCGTGAGCATGCCAACGGATCCGGGGCACGAGTTCAATGATGTGTTGGAACAACTGACCGGGGGGACCAACTTCGTCAAAGGTCAACCTTACCCCACCATCAACAATTCCGGGTTCGCTTCAAGCTACGCAACATCAACAACCGAATACCCGAAAAAAGCGCCATCCCCCGAAGACGTCATCGATGTCATGTCATGCTTCGACACGCCGACTCAATTGCCTGTCATCTACAACCTGGCGACCGAGTTCGCGATATGCGATCACTGGCACTCTTCCATTCCGGGGCCAACATGGCCGAACCGCTTCTTCGTTCACGGCGCTTCGTCGGCCGGCTTCGACGACAGTCCGAAAAATGAACAGATGCTCGTCTGGGAAACAACCGATGGATTCGTCTACCCCAACGGGTCCATTTTCCAACGCCTCAATGATGCCAACATCCAGTACAGGGTTTACAACGACTCTCAGGTTCAGCCAAAAACCTATCTGAGCCTGTACAGCGACCAGCCTCAACGAGGAACAGCTCTGGGCGCGGTCCCACAGGTGGCGGCTCTTAAAGGCCTGTCGGTGTTCGATATTGAATCCCTGCAGCACTTTGCGGACGACCTGCAACAACCCTACCCGTTTTCCTACACCTTCATAGAGCCTCATTACGGGAGTGCCAGCGCTGATTATGCGGGCGGCTCATCACAGCACCCGATGGATGGCGTCTATGGTGGAGAGCACTTGCTGCAGTCCGTCTATGCAGCCATCCGCAACTCGCCTTACTGGAACACCAGTCTATTGATCGTCACTTACGACGAACATGGCGGCCTCTATGACTCGGTCACGCCGGGAACGATAACTGCGCCGGGCGATAAATTTCCCGCAGGCAACAACACCCATGGCTTCGACTTCACGACAGCAGGCGTTCGAGTGCCAGCCATCGTGGCATCCCCGCTGATTCCCAAAGGCACGGTGGACTCGACGCTGTACGACCATGCTTCGGTTCCTGCACTGCTGGAAAATCTCTGGGGCCTGAAGCCTTTGACGCAGCGGGACGCCAATGCCAATACTCCCCTGCATCTGCTTTCGCTGACCACTGCACGCGATACACCCAGCGCACTGGCCGACCCGAAGGCTCCAGCGCCAGAAACCAGGGCTACACCGAGCGAAACCGAGAGCGCTGCAAAACTGGCCAACCCCGTTCCGGCTTCCGGAAATCTGGCGGGGACCCTGGCCATTCTTCGCAAAATGGACGCAGAGTTGTCAGCAGGCAAACCTGCCGGATTGCTTCCCGAGCAAAACCTGGCTGGCGTCGGACTGCTTGCCGCCACAGGACAGATCGCCACCGTCCAGACACTCGATGACGCAGAGCAATATGCTCAAAAGGTTCTGGAAAAAGCCCACCAGGCCAGACTCCTGAACAAGCTCGCAACTCCTGACAACTAATCGGAAACTGCTGACGCTTGCGTACGAGTTACGCAAGCGTCAAAAGAAAATGGATTCTTTCCGATACAGCGCATTAAGCTTTCGCAATAGCCATTGCGAGAGCAACCATGAACACCACTCTCAGCCGCCGCGAGCGGCTGCACAGCATCATTTTCCAGACCGACACACCCGCCGGACGGCGTTTTGACAAGATTCTGCTGATTGTCATTCTGCTCAGCCTGCTGGTGACCATGGTCGACAGCATTCAGGACATCCATCGCGACTATGCCACCCTGCTCACCTATATCGAGTGGGGCTTTACGCTGGTCTTCGCCATCGAGTACATCCTGCGCCTCTACTGCTCGCCAAGGCCACTGAAGTACGCCTTCAGTTTCTATGGCCTGGTGGACCTGCTGGCCATCGTGCCGGGCGTATTGGCGATCTACTACAGCGATGCCCAGTACCTGCTGATCGTGCGGATCATCCGCATGCTGCGTATCTTCCGGGTCCTCAAGCTCAGCCCGTATCTGAAGCAGGCCCACTATCTGGTCGAAGCCCTGCGCGGCAGCAGGCAGAAGATCATCGTGTTTCTGGTCAGTGTCTCGACCCTGGTCACGGTGTTCGGCACCCTGATGTACGTGATCGAAGGTCCGCAACATGGGTTTACCAGCATACCCAAGGGCATTTACTGGGCTATCGTGACCCTGACCACCGTGGGCTTCGGCGATATCGTGCCCAAGACGCCGCTGGGGCAGATGGTGTCATCGGTGGTGATGATCATCGGTTACTCGATCATTGCCGTACCCACCGGTATATTCACCGCCGAACTGGCCAATGCCATGCGTGGCGAACAGCTCAGGCATGACTGCCCGGTGTGCGCGAAAAAGCACCATGAGCATGGCGCAGCGTTCTGCTCGCGGTGTGGTAACGCGCTGTTTGCCAAGGAATAAGCAAAGACGTTTTTAATCTTTATGAGGCCAATGTCCAGCAGCTATAGTCGCGGCATTAGGCCATCAGCCTTATAACAATGACTGTCAACTCAAGGAATGCGCAGTGAAAAAAATCTTCGCCGCCTCGCTACTGGCCGCCGGTCTGGCTTTCGCCAGCGCCGCCCAGGCCGCCCCGACTCTGCTCAATGTCTCCTACGACGTGATGCGTGACTTCTACAAGGACTACAACAGCGCCTTCCAGAAGCACTGGAAAGCCGAGCACAAGGAAGACGTCACGGTACAGATGTCCTTCGGCGGGTCGAGCAAGCAGGCGCGTTCGGTGATCGATGGCCTGCCGGCAGACGTCATCACCATGAACATGGCCACCGACATCAATGCCCTGGCCGACAATGGCGAACTGGTTCCCAAGAACTGGGTGACCCGTCTGCCGAACAACAGTGCGCCCTTCACGTCCGCCACCGTGTTCATCGTGCGTAAAGGCAACCCCAAGGCCCTCAAAGACTGGCCGGACCTGATCAAGGATGGCGTGGAAGTCATCGTGCCCAACCCGAAAACCTCGGGCAACGGTCGCTACACTTACCTGTCGGCCTGGGGCTACACCCTGAAAAACGGTGGCGATGAAGCTGCCGCCCGCAAATTCGTCGGCCAGTTGTTCAAACATGTACCGGTGCTCGATACCGGCGGTCGTGGCGCAACCACCACCTTCATGACCAACCAGATCGGCGACGTGCTGGTGACCTTCGAGAACGAAGCGGAAATGATCGCTCGCGAGTTCGGTCGCGACCAGTTCGAAGTGGTCTACCCGAGCGTTTCCGCCGAAGCCGAGCCGCCGGTGAGCGTGGTCGACAAGGTCGTGGACAAGAAAGACTCCCGCGCACTGGCCGAAGGCTACCTGAAATACCTGTGGTCCCCTGAAGCCCAGGAAATCGCCGCCAACAACTACCTGCGCCCACGCGACGCAACAGTGTTGGCCAAGTACAAGGACCGCTTCCCGAAAGTCGACTTCCTGTCCGTGGAAAAAACCTTCGGTGACTGGCGCACCGTGCAGAAGACCCACTTCGTTGACGGTGGCGTGTTCGACCAGATCTACTCGGGCAAGTAAGCCGACCCGGGCCTCACCGGCGCTGTTGCGTCGGTGAGGCCTTTTTGTTTCTGCTGTCCCGTCTCTCAGAACACCTTATTTCGTGGGAGTCAGCTTGCTGGCGAAGTCGGTACAGACACAACATATGCGCCGGTTTTCACAGGCCTTTTTCCCCAGCAAGATGCCTCCTGCAAGTTTCATATATGCCCGGATTTACCGGCATTACCCGCCATCGCGCCTTTTTCATTGGTAACAAAAAGCTTGCACACCTTAGACGTAATGGCTATAAACATGCCACGCAAGTACGTCCGCTACTTGAATAAGGATATGAATATGTCGACACAGGGAAGGTGTTCAACTCAAGTGTACTCACACTTCGACTTCAAATTATCTGAATGCCTGCGCTGGACATGACCGCACACTAGCGTGTCAATCTTTCGACGCCTGCACATTCAAAACCGAACAAAAACAATACCTTTCTCAAAAGGAATGTTGCTACGCCTGATTGAAAGTTTAAAACCTTAAATCATCGCAACACAAAAAGGATTTTCACATGATCAAGAAGACCTGCCTGGCCCTCTTCGCAACTGCCGTACTCGCCACAGGCAATGCCTATGCCGCCTGTGCCAACCTCAACGTCAACAGCAGCGGCGCCAATGTGCTTGCCCAGGGCGATGCCGTTGTCTATGGCCCTTACAGCATTTCATGTGCAGGACCGCAGACTTTCACCTTTCAGGACTTGTCGGCGTCCAACAGCAACAACTCGATCAAACATATCTTCGAGAGACAGAACGGCTCCACCTGGACCGTCGTATCCAGCAGTACGAGCACCGGCGCGGCATCCGTCACCAAGACCTTCTCCATCAGCACCAACGGCACTTACCGTTATCGCATCGAAAACGTCGGTACTTCCCGGATCGCGAACTGGACAATGAGTGGCCGGGTCACCTTGTTCACCATTCCGGGCACGTTCTAACTCGTCCATTATCAAACTGAACAAAAACAATACCTTTTAAAAAAGGAATACTGCTATACCTGCTTGAAAGTTAAAAACTCAATAACTGCCAACATCAAAAGGATTTTTTCAAATGCTCAAGAAGACCTTCCTGGCCCTCTTTGCAACTGCCGTATTTGCCACAAGCAATGCCTATGCCGCCTGTGTCAACTTCAACCTCAACCGCAGTGGCGCAAACGTTTACCCCCAGAGTGATGCCGTTGTCTACGGTCCTTACAACACTTCATGTGCAGCGACACAAACCTTCAGGCTCCAGGACCTGTCGTCCAGGTATGTCACCAACAGTATCAAACACATTTTCGAGAGACTGGACGGCTCCACCTGGACCGTCATTTCCAGCACCACCAGCCTTGGAGGCGCCTCGCTGAGCTTTTACGCCCCTACCCCAGGCACCTACCGCTACCGGATCGAAAACGTAGGCACCACGACTGTCGCGAACTGGACAGCAACCGGCAGAGTCACCATCTAACTGAACAGTCTGGCAGTGATACGTTGTATTACTGCCAGACTTTCATATGTCCGTTATTGAAGTCACTGATTAAAAGCCATCTTCGCGGATGAATCCGCTCCTGCCATCGCCTGCTGTAAGCCAACGAAATGCCGCAAATATAGGACTTTTCTTACAGTCTTACCCACTTTCATACGAGTGAACTTTCCTGGAAAATCCTTCCACCCTTGCATGGGTGTTTACTGCGTTGCGCAGCCGCTACCGCTTACGAATCCGGCGACAGCCTCAACGGTCCGAAACGCGACCTGGCGTTCCCAGTCGTGCATCTGATCGGCATGGCCCGAAAGGAGCTTGACCGCTCGCTTGAGCGGATTGAACCACGCTGACCTGAATGGCACTCCTACGCTCTACTGCCGATCAACAAGGCAAGGCACAAACAAAACTTGTGGGAGGCAGCTTGCTGGCGAAAAAAGCCTGAAAAACCAACAGATATTCTGCGTCTGCACACTGAAATCGCCAGCAAGCTGCCTCCCACAGAGTGATTTATGACCTTCTGATCAGGAGCGGATTCATCCGCGAGAGGTCGGTACATTCAAGGAAAATGCACCGCCTCCCGGCCCACTCAATTACTGAACTGTCTGCCCAGCCCCGCCGGAACCCCACTGGCATCGGTCGCCTGCCACGGTCCGTTCGGACTGGTGGACCAGCTCCAGCCGTTGTTCCATTGGTAGTAGGTGCGCTGGCGGTAGAAGGTGTTGGTCTGGTCGTCCATCACGTACACGCCCATACGCGCATCCCAATGGCTGTTGCCGCCCGGTGGCGGGGCGAAGCTGGCGGAGGTTTTCGGCGCAGGTGCCGGAGCCTTGGGCGGGGTTTTGGGCGTAGTCGGGCGTGGGCTGCCGGGTTGCTGGCCGCCCGGCAAGGACTGGATGGGTTCCTGACCATGGGGCTCGGGTGGCTGAACCGCACAGGCACTCAAACCAAGAGCCAGTCCCAATAAGGTAATGCGTGCGGTGCGGTACATAAGCGACCCTCTATTTGTCAGGACTGTCGATAGTTAACGCCTGCTGCGCCGTGATGCTACTGGCCAGTGGCTGGCTGCGGCCGATCCACTCACCGGTGGTTGGCAGCCCTGCACGGGACACCCGTGCAACCAGTTGGACTTGCGCAAAGTTCGACAGTTTCAGTTGCGGCATCATTGCGTCGGAATCTCCCAGTTCGACCTGCGCAGGCAGGTCGGCCACGGTGATGCGCTTGACTGCCAGAGGTGCCGGAGGGCCATTCACGGCACGGGCAAAGATGAACACGCTGTCACCGGGCTGGACGCTGGCCTTGAGCGCTGGTGCCAAGTCGACACGGACCTTGATGCGTGCAGCATCGGCCACGACGGGAACCGCTTTCATTCCGAGGTTTTCACGGGCGCGGGCAATGCCGCCTTCCAGTGCCGAACGGGACGGGTCTTGCGGGGGCAATACGCTCAGCAGTCGCGTCCAGTAATCCACCGCGATTTGATAACGCTCGCTTTCATAAGCGGCGATGCCCAGCAATCCGAGGCTGGTGGCTTCTCGCGGGTCGGCCTTGAGGGCTTCGTCGGTGAGCGCCTGGACCTGAGGCGTGAATTGCTTGTTGCTGGCGAAATACAGGGCCTGGGCCCATTGCCCCAACAGTTCCGGTTGACGTCCGGCCAGGGCTACGGCGCGCTCGAGCATTTTTGCGGCATCGCCAGGACGTTCCTGGGCCATGTAGCTGCGGGCCAGGAAGTAGAACCCTTCTGCCGAATCCGGCTGGGCCTCGACGGTGCGCTCCAGACGACGGGTCATGTCTGCCAGGGACGTCGGCGGCTGGGAGAACTCACGGGCCAGTTCGACCTTGTCGCTGGCGCCATAGTGCAGGTACAGCCCCAGACCAAGAGTCGGCACCAGCAACGCCGCCAGCAAGGGCAAGGCCTTGCCCAGACGTGAGTGGCACACAGGGCCGGCGTCTTCGGTATCGGCCAGCAGTTCACGCGCTGCCTCGGCACGACCGCTCTGCATCTGCGCCGCCGACAACACGCCCTCCTCCTGCTGGCCTTGCAGCTCGGCCACGCGCTCCTGATACAGGGCGACGTTAAGGGCGGTGCGATCTTCTTCCGCTTGCACATGACGACCGCGCAGGACCGGGATCAACAAGAAACTCAGGGCCACCAGCAACAGCAGGCCGGCTGCCATCCAGAAATCGATCATTCTCGGTTTTTATCCAGCAGATGGGCGAGGCGCTGACGCTCCTCGTCGGAAAGAACGTCGGCTTCTTCGCGGCGCTCACCGCGACGACGCCCGACGATCACGCCTATTACGATCAGCCCCACAAGCAGCAGCGCGACCGGGCCGAACCAGAGCAGCCAGGTGCGTGAACTCAGCTTCGGGTTGTAACGCACGAACTCGCCGTAACGATTGACCATGAAATCGACGATCTGCTGATTGCTCTGGCCTTCACCGAGCATGCGGTAGATTTCCTTGCGCAGGTCGGCGGCAATCGGCGCGTTCGAGTCGGCGAGGTCCTGGTTCTGGCATTTGGGGCAGCGCAGTTCCTTGGTCAGTTCGCTGTAGCGAGCACGCTCGGCTTCGTCGCGAAACTGATAGGCATCGATCGCTGCCTGGGCGAAACCGGCAAGGCCCAGACTCAATGCGGCAGCAGTCAACCAGCGCTTCATGGTCTGGCCTCATCGACCAGCGTCTGATACAGCCCGGCCAGTTTCTCCCGCCAGACCGTTTCATCGATCACGCCGACATACTTGTGGCGGATGATGCCCTTGCTGTCGATCAGGAAGGTTTCCGGCGCACCATAGACACCCAGATTCACGCCCAGAGTGCCCGCTTCATCGCGGATATTGAGCTGATAGGGGTTGTGAAAGTCCTTGAGCCACTTGATCGCGTCGGCGTTCACATCCTTGTAGTTGATGCCGTAGATCACCACGCCTTGCTGCATCAGTTTGTTGAGCACCGGATGCTCGACCCGACAGGCGATGCACCAGGTTCCCCAGACATTCACCAGGGCCGGTTTGCCCAGCAGGTCGGCGCGGGTCAATACCTTGTCGCTCTCGACCTGTGGCAGGGAGAACTCGGGGAAAGGCTTGTCGATCAGCGCCGAAGGCAGCTCGGCAGGGTCCAGGTACAGACCGCGATAGAGAAACACTGCAACAACCAGAAAGATTGCCAGTGGCAGCACCATGATCCAACGCTTCATACCGCCGCTCCCGCCATGCCCAGCGCATCGCTCACCTTGTTCTTGACCTTGATCCGGTAACGCCTGTCCATGGCCGCCAGCATGCCGCCGAGGCCGGTCAGCAGGCCGCCGAACCAGATCCAGCGCACGAAGGGTTTGACATGGACCCGCACCGCCCAGGCACCGTTGCCCAAAGGCTCACCAAGGGCGACATACAGATCGCGGGTCACGCCTGCGTCGATACCGGCCTCGGTCATCATCGACTGCTGCACGGTGTAGAGGCGTTTTTCCGGATGCAGCACCGAAATCACCTTGCCATCCTGCAAGACCCGCACGGTGCCGCGATCCGAGGTGAAATTAGGCCCTTCGTAGTGCCTGGCTCCCTCGAACACGAACTGATAGCCGCCCAGTTCGGTGGATTCGCCGGGGGCCAGGCGCAGATCCCGCTCGTCACTGTTCTGGCTCGACAACACGACACCCAGAGCGCAGACCGCAATCCCGATGTGTGCCAGTTGCATGCCCCAGTAGCTGCGGCTCAGGCCGCGAGCCCCCTTGAGCAGGCCTTTGTGACGAGTCTTGTCCAGCAGGTCGCGAACGCCCGCCAACAATACCCAGGCCGCCAGCATGAAAGTCGCCATCACTGCCCAGTGGAAATCACCCAGTACAAGACCGGCGACAACCGCCAACACCGCACTGCCGATCAGCACCGGGGCCAGCATGCTTACCAGCCATTTGAGTGGCGTGTCTTTCCAGCGCACCAGCACGCCAACCGCCATCACCACCATCAGCAGCCCCATCAGCGGCACGAACAGCGCATTGAAGTACGGCGGGCCAACCGACATCTTGGCGCCGCTAACAGCATCGAGCACCAAAGGATAAAGAGTACCGAGCAGGATCATGGAAGCCGCTACCACCAGCACCAGGTTATTGCCCAGCAGCAGCGTCTCGCGGGACCACAGGCCAAAGCCCACGTGGCTTTTCACCACCGGCGCACGCACGGCGAACAGCGTCAGCGAGCCACCGACCACCACCAGCAGGAAGATCAGAATGAACACGCCCCGCTCGGGATCGGAGGCGAAGGCATGCACGGAGGTCAGCACGCCGGAACGCACCAGGAAGGTCCCCAGCAGGCTCAGGGAAAAGGCTGCAATGGCCAGCAATACCGTCCAGCTTTTGAAGACGCCGCGCTTTTCGGTGACTGCCAGCGAGTGAATCAGCGCCGTGCCCACCAGCCAAGGCATGAAGGACGCATTCTCTACCGGGTCCCAGAACCACCAGCCGCCCCAGCCCAGCTCGTAATAGGCCCACCAGGACCCCAGAGTGATGCCGATCCCCAGAAACGCCCAGGCGACGATGGTCCAGGGCCGCGACCAGCGCGCCCAGGCCGCATCCAGACGCCCGCCCAGCAAGGCAGCGATGGCAAAGGCGAAGGCCACCGAAAAACCGACATAGCCCATGTATAGCATCGGCGGGTGCACGATCAGGCCGATGTCCTGCAACAAGGGGTTGAGATCCCGGCCATTGGCCGGAACCTGGGGCAGGATGCGCGAGAACGGGTTGGAGGTCAGGATCAGGAACGACAGAAAGCCGACGCTGATCATGCCCATCACTGCCAGTACCCGCGCCAGCATGATCTGTGGCAGTTGCCGGGAGAAGACCGATACGGCGAAGGTCCAGCCGCTGAGGATCAAGGCCCAGAGCAGCAAGGAGCCTTCATGGGCCCCCCACACGGCACTGAACTTGTAATACCAGGGCAAGGCGCTGTTGGAGTTCTGCGCGACGTAGGCCACCGAGAAATCATCGACCATGAAGGCATGGGTCAGGCAGGCGAACGCAAAGACCAGAAAGCTGAATTGTCCCCAGGCTGCGGGCCGCGCCAGGCCCATCCAGAGCCGATCGCCCCGCCAGGCTCCCAGCAGCGGCACGATGGCCTGCACGACAGACAGGCACAGCGCCAGAATCATGGCCAGATGGCCGAGTTCAGGAATCATGACTCAACCCTGCTTCGATGGTGTGGGAGATGGAGCCGGAGCGGACTGGCCGCTTTCCTGCAGCGCCTTGGTCACTTCGGGCGGCATGTACTTCTCGTCATGCTTGGCCAGCACTTCATCGGCTACCACGACGCCTTCGGCATTGAGTTTGCCCAGCGCGACAATGCCCTGCCCTTCACGGAACAGATCCGGCAGGATACCGCGATAGGTGATGGTCACCGACTTGCTGAAATCGGTGACGACAAAGCGCACATCCAGAGAGTCGGTCGAGCGTTGCAGTGAACCCTTGGCCACCATTCCGCCTGCCCGGATACGCGTATCCAGCGGCGCTTCGCCATTGGCGATCTGGGTCGGGGTGTAAAACAGGTTGATGTTTTCCTTCAGGGCACTGAGCGCCAGAGCCAGGGCAATCCCGACCCCGGCCAGTATCGCGAGGATGATCAACAGACGCTTCTTGCGCAGCGGATTCACTTCTTGCTCTCCCAGCGCAGACGACGCGCCTCTTGTTGCAGGTAACGCCGACGTGCCAGCAACGGCAGCGCCACATTGAGAATCAGCACGAACAGGCAGATACCGTAAGCCGACCAGACGAACAGGCCATGGCGGCCCATGGCCAGAAAATCAGCGAATGACTCGAAACTCACTGTGCGCCTCCGCTGTTTGAAGAACTCGGATTCTGACCCAGGCTGTTGAGGATTTCGGCTTTCACCCAGCTGGAGCGCGACTCGCGCTTGAGCACTGCAAGGCGCATGCGCACCAGCAGCACGGCCCCGAAAAAACAATAGAAACCCAGGGTGGTGAACAGCAGCGGCAGCCACATTTCAGCAGGCATGGCCGGCTTTTCGGTGAGGGTGAAGGTCGCGCCCTGATGCAGAGTGTTCCACCACTCCACCGAGTACTTGATGATCGGAATGTTCACGACACCAACGATGGCCAGCACCGCACAGGCCTTGGCGGCGCTGTCGCGGTTGGTGATGGCATTGCCCAAGGCGATCAGACCGAAGTACAGGAACAGCAGAATCAGCATGGAGGTCAGCCGCGCATCCCACACCCACCATGAGCCCCAGGTCGGCTTGCCCCAGATGGCTCCGGTGACCAGGGCCACGGCCGTCATCCAGGCACCGATGGGAGCGGCGCTCTGCAGGGCGACATCGGCCAGTTTCATCTTCCAGACCAGACCGACCACGCCACAGACCGCCAGCATCACATAGCAGGACTGGGCCAGCATGGCAGAGGGAACGTGGATATAAATGATGCGAAAGCTGTTGCCCTGCTGATAGTCAGGCGGCGCAAAGGCCAGCCCCCAGACCGTGCCGATGCCGATCAGCAGCACTGCGGCAATGCTCAACCAGGGCAGCAGGCGCCCGCTGATGCCGTAGAACCACTTCGGTGAACCGAGCTTGTGAAACCAGGCCCAACTGATGCTGCTTTTCATCACGCTGCTTTTCATCACGGTGCATTCCGGGTTTTTACTGATGGCCAGCCTTTGCCAGCCTCAGAACCTCAATTATTCGCCGACGCTGATCTTCAGGCCTGCGGCTATTGCAAAGGGTGTCAGGGTTACAGCCAAAGCGGTCAGGCTGCCAAGCCAGAGTAGATAACCGGTTGCCGGCATGCCTTGCAGGGCTGCTTGCAATGCGCCACTGCCCAGGATCAGGACCGGGATATACAACGGCAGGATCAGCAAGGCTAGCAACAGGCCACCACGTTTCAAGCCGACAGTCAGCGCGGCACCGACGGCACCCAGCAAGCTCAGCACCGGCGTGCCCAGCAGCAGGGAAAACAGCAGGACCGGCAGGCATTGAGCGGGCAGACCGAGCATGAGCGCCAGCAGCGGCGCCAACAATACCAGTGCCAGCCCGGAAAAAACCCAGTGTGCCAGTACTTTGGCCAGTACCAGAAGCGCCAGAGGGTGTGGCGAAAGGACCCATTGTTCCAGTGATCCATCCTCGAAATCACTGCGGAACAGCCCGTCCAGCGAGAGCAGGACCGATAAAAGCGCCGCGACCCAGAGCAACCCTGGCGACAAGGTTTGCAACAATTGAGTCTGCGGGCCGACCGCCAGAGGGAACAATGCAATCACGATAGCGAAAAAGACCAGTGGGTTGAGCAGCTCCGCCGGGCGACGCACCAGCAGACGCGCCTCACGGGCCAGCAGCAGGGTAAATACATTGCTCATACCGACCACTGTCCCAGATCAATATCCCGATAACCCGCAGGTATGCGGCTCAGTGTGTGATGGGTGGTCATGACGATCATTCCGCCTTTTTCGCAGTGTCGGGCCAGATGGTTTTCCAGTTGCGCGACACCCTGCTTGTCCAGAGCGGTGAAAGGCTCGTCGAGAATCCAGATCGGCGGCGTTGCCAGATGCAGGCGCGCCAGTGCGACACGACGCTGTTGACCGGCGGACAGGGTATGACACGGCACATCCTCGAATCCCTGCAAGCCGACAGCCTCGAGTGCCCGCCAGATATCAGGCGCCTGCACCGGCTGATGCAGGGCACAGAGCCAACTGAGGTTCTCTGCCGGGGTCAGCAAATCCTTGATCCCGGCGGCATGGCCGATCCACAGCAGGTTACGCGCCAGTTCGGCCCGCTGCCCTTCAAGAGGCTGGCCATTGAGGCGAACCTCCCCCGCCGTTGGCTGCATCAGGCCGGATAACAGCCTCAGGAGGCTGGTCTTGCCACTGCCATTGGGGCCGCTGATCTGTACCATGTCGCCCGTGTCGAGGCGCAATTCAAGGTTCTCGAACAGCATGCGCCAGTCACGTTCGCAGCACAGAGCGGTCGCTTCCAGAAGAGGTGTCGCCAGGGTCATCGGGGGCTTCCAGCATGGCGTTGGTACGTCGAGGGACAACGTACAAGACGCAGACAGAGAAAGGGACGGTTCAAGTCGGTATTGAAACAGCCGTTACAGTGATGCAACTTTATCTCCGGTCCATGCGTGGCCGACATTATACATGTGTGTCCTGATACCAAGAGGGCAACTTCCACAGGTCGAGATTCAATGACGGGTGATATCACCAGCGTTCCTGCCGCGACACCGCCTGCCGCCTTGCTGAAGGCGACAGTGACTCAGGCGCAGGTCCTGACCTTGCTGCAAGCGGCAGACAATCTCGTGCCCGAAGGCGAAACCGCCGAAGCCGAGGTACTGACCCTCAAACAGGTCAATCAGCAATTCCAGTTACTGCTCAGGCTGGCGCTCGCCAATGGCAGCCAGACCAACCTGCCGGTCAACAGTAGCCTGCCCTTCACGCCAGGTACCACCCTGCAAGTGGCACAATCTTCGCCCAATGAACTGACGCTGACCTTGCAGCAGATCAACAACGCGTTGAAAAACTCGCAAACCAGTATCGATCTTAAACAATTACCGGTGGGTTCCCTGCTGCAAGGCAAGGTCATGACCAGCCAGGTCGTCAATCAACTGGCCGGAGCGCAGAGCTATCGCTCGATCGTGATGCTGCTCAATACCGCTCAGGCCGGCACCATCCTGACCATCGAGAGTCCCAAGCCGCTGACCGTTGGCAGTCTGCTCAGTGCCCAGGTGCAGGGCAATCAGTCGCTGAACTTCGTCCCCCTGCCCGGCCGCCTCGATCAACTGGCGGTCGCGCAGCAACTGGCCACTCAGCAGAATCGCCAGGGCTCGCTGGAAAACCTGATTGCCGCCCTGCAGAACCTGCCGCGCTCCAACCCTGCGATTCCCGCGCCGTTGCAGGCCAGCATCAATCAGATACTGGCCAACATTCCCGACATCGAGCAGATGAGAACGCCAGGCAATGTCGCTCAGGCCCTCAATGCCAGCGGCATGTTCATGGAGGCCAAGCTGCTGGCCGGCCTGAACCCGGCGCAAGTGCCAGACATGAAAGCCAACCTGATGCGCCTGATCGCGCAGGTTCTGCCCGAACTGCCGGGCAACGCTTCGTACAATGCGGCTGCGGCATCCAACATGTTGACCCGGATCATCCCCAGCACCATTCGCAACGCCCTGGGCACCCTGGGTCTGGTAGCTCCGCGCCCGCAACCCAGCAGTTTCCCTCTCCCCTCCCGGGATGTCAGCGGTGGCGAAAGGGAAGAGGATCTGGAGCTGCTCCTCAAGCTGGCTGCTGCCGCGGTGTCGCGCCTGCAAAGCCATCAACTGGGCAGCCTGGAACAGACCCGGACCAATGCCGACGGCACACAGGTCACTACGTGGCAGATGGAAGTGCCGATGCGCAACGCCCACGATATCGTGCCCCTGCAGGTCAAGATACAGCGTGAAGATGCGCCGGAACAGGAAGCCGCCGAGGATCAGAATGGCAACGACGTAAAAGGCCCACGGGAAAAGCTCTGGCGCATCGACCTGGCCTTCGATCTGGAGCCGCTGGGACCTTTGCAGGTCAGTGCGCAATTGATCAGCGGCACACTGTCCAGCCACCTGTGGGCCGAACGCCCCGGCAGCGCGACCCTGATCGCTCAGGAGTTGGGTTATCTGCGCGAACGGCTGATCGCCTGCGGTCTGGCGGTGGGCGAGCTGGCCTGCAGTCAGGGAGTTCCCCCACAAGGACCGCGTACCACACTTGAACAACGCTGGATCGACGAGAACGCCTGATGAGCCTACCCGACCACATGCCGCGTCAGGCCATCGCCCTGACCTACGATGGGCAACAGGCCCCAACCCTGAGCGCCAAGGGCGACGATGAACTGGCGGAAGCGATTCTGGCGATTGCCCGGGAGCACGAAGTCCCGATCTACGAAAATGCCGAACTGGTCAAATTGCTGGCGCGCCTGGAGCTGGGCGACAGCATCCCCGAACAGTTGTATGTGACCATCGCCGAAATCATCGCCTTTGCCTGGCACCTCAAGGGCAAGTTCCCCGCAGGCCAGGACCCGGATGCGCCGCCGATAGAGCGGGATATCACACCCCGGTAAACCGCGCCGCATAGCAGCAATACCGTCGTCGCGAGCAAGCTTCCTCCCATAAAACCCGTGGGAGGGAGCTTGCTCGCGACGGGTCAAGAAGGTCTTTGCGCGAGAACCACAGGAGGTTATTGATCAGCCGTATTGCGATGCAACTTGCTCATCAATTGCGCTTCGGCCTGGGTCAGGCCGCAGGATTGAGTCAGTTCATCGACACTTGCCCCCATACCGACCAGGCGTGCCGCCTGGGCGAAGGACAGCGTGGAGGGATCGCGCTGTTCAAGTGCCGTGAGCTTGTCAGGCAGAGGTGCAACCATCGCACGCAACTCATGCAGGTCTTCCCCCATGCGCACCGTGCCGTTCTGGAAGGTGTCCACACGCTTGGCCAACTCCCGGATCCGCTGGTCCCGCAAGGCACTGGCCTCATCACGTTCAGCGTCAAGAACCCGCTGACGCCTGGTATGAGCCAGGAACATTCCCAGGGTCACGACCCAGAGAATGCCCAGGAAGACAACTGCTACCTCAAGAATCAATCAGATGTTCTCCAGCTCGGACCACTCTTCTTCGGACATCATCTTGTCCAGCTCGACCAGGATCAGCAGCTCGCCGTTCTTGTTGCAGACGCCCTGAATGAACTTGGCAGTTTCGTCGTTGCCCACGTTCGGCGCGGTTTCGACTTCGGACTGACGCAGATAAACTACTTCAGCCACGCTGTCGACCAGAATACCGACCACCTGCTTGTCGGCTTCGATGATCACGATACGGGTGTTGTCGCTGACTTCCACCGGAGCCAGGCCGAAGCGCTGACGGGTGTCGATCACGGTCACAACGTTACCGCGCAGGTTGATGATGCCCAGCACATAGCTTGGCGCACCCGGCACAGGAGCGATTTCGGTGTAACGCAGCACTTCCTGGACCTGCATCACGTTGATGCCGTACGACTCATTGTCCAGACGGAAAGTCACCCACTGCAGGATAGGATCTTCGGAACCTTGTGCAGACGTCTTATTCATACCGCTAACCCCTCACGTGTGTACTCTGCGGGCAACGCCACTGGCGCCAACCCATGATTATCTCGATTTGTTCAACTGCTTGACCGCGCCACTGGCTATCAACTCGGCCAATTCTGCAACATCCACCAACGCGCACATATGCTCGATCACTGTTCCCGCCAGCCATGGACGCTGACCACGATGGCCCCGCCATTTGATCTCTGCCGGATCGAGGCGCAACGAACGACTGACCTGATGCACTGCCAGCCCCCACTCGTAGCCTTGAACCGAGATCACGTACTGCAATCCCTGGCGAAAATCGTCGCGGTAGCGATCAGGCATGATCCAGCGCGCGGTATCCAATACTTTCAGGTTGCCTGCCTGACTGGGCAGGATCCCGAGAAACCAGTCCGGCTGCCCGAACAGGGGTGTCAATTCCTGGCCTGCCAGAGGATAGATCGACCCCAGGCATATCAGCGGTACGGCCAGCGTCAAACCCGCCACATCGAACAACAGGCACTCGAAAGGCTCGTCGGCCCAGGCCGGACGCCCCTCACGGGTCGGCGGCGGAGTCGGCGTGCGTTGTTCACCCAGGGTGCTCAACTGCACGACAGGCTCGACCACTTCCACTTTCGGCACCGCAGCTTCGGCAACGATCACCGGCGCAGGCACTTCGACAGGTGTCGCCACCGGAACCGCAACCGGCGCAGCTACCGCGACGGGTACATCCACTGGAGCAGGTGCCGCAACGGCCACTGCAACGGGTTTGACCTGCTGCCTGCGCGCATCGAGGGCCTGCTCTTCGAGCACTGCTGCCTGGAACTCGTCGATGGTATTCGACGGTTCTTCCAGTTCTTCAGTGGCATCCTGAAGCAAGGCATCGAGATACGACTGCAATGCCAGTTTTGGTCGTGTAGCAACTTCTAAAGGGCGGTTCATACCTGGGCCCAACGAAAAATGGAGCGAGTGCCGCCTGATAAGCTTATCGGCCGCATTGAGGCCTGACTTGAGCGGGCTGCACAGAAAGAGTAAGGACGCACGTCAAGCCACCTGAGCCGTAAGCTGCTCGGAGAGCATGTGTTTGAGCAACGCCCGGTAAGCCATGACCCCACGGCTCTTGCCGTCGTTCTGCGAAGGCGTGATACCGGCACGGCTGGCATCGCGCAGACGGGTGTCCACAGGCACGTAGGCTTTCCAGACATGATCGGGAAACATGTCGCGCAACAACTTGAGCGTCCCCATTGAAGCCTGGGTCCGACGATCGAACAGGGTCGGCACGATGGTATAGGGCAAAGGCGTCTTGCGTGACCGGTTGATCATCGCCAGGGTATTGACCATACGCTCCAGGCCTTTGACGGCCAGGAACTCGGTCTGTACCGGAATCGCCAGTTGCTGGCTGGCTGCCAGGGCATTGACCATCAGAACGCCCAGCAAGGGCGGACTGTCGATCAGGGCATAGTCAAAATCCTGCCACAGCTGTGCAAGGCTCTTGGCGATGACCAGCCCAAGACCGCTCTGCCCCGGCGACTGGCGCTCAAGGGTGGCCAGGGCCGTGCTCGAAGGCAGCAGGGAAATACGTTCATCACTGGTCGGCAGCAGCAACTGGCCAGGCAACCCTTCAGGGACCGAGCCTTTGTGCAGGAACAGATCGAAGACACTGTGTTCAAGCTCGTCGGGGTTATGCCCGAAGTAGCTGGTCATGGAGCCGTGGGGGTCCAGATCGACCACGACCACGCGCTTGCCCGCGTCGGCCAGCAAGCCGGCCAGGGCAATGGTCGTAGTGGTCTTGCCGACTCCACCTTTCTGATTGGCTACTGCCCAGACTCTCATTGATGTTTTTCCTTCCGCACAACGACGACCATATCGATAACGACTACTAGAGGGCGGGTGACGGAGAATTGACGGAGTTCGCTCGTACCGGCGGCTTTGCTGGCACAGGTGCAGTTTGTGTGCCAGCACGCCTCAAAGCTGCATCCGGTTGTGCATTGGCCGTTCCGGTGCTGGTCAGACTACGCCGAACATCGAGATTACGCGAGATGACCAGCACCACGCGACGATTCTTTGCACGCCCTGCAGCCGTGGTGTTGGTTGCAATCGGCTGGAACTCGCCATACCCCACCGACGCCAGTCTGGCGGGATTGACACCGTCCATGGCCAGCATGCGCACGATGCTCGCGGAACGGGCCGACGACAGCTCCCAGTTGGTGGGGTATTGAGCCGTGCTGATCGGCTGGTCGTCGGTGAAACCTTCAACGTGAATCGGGTTGTCGAAGCGTTTGACGATCCCGGCCACCTTTTCAATGATGGTGAATGCCTTGTCGCTGGGCATGGCATCGCCACTGCCGAACAACAGGCTGGAATTCAGTTCGATCTCGATCCACAACTCGTTGCCGCGCACGGTCATCTGGTCGGACTTGATCAGGTCACCAAAGGCATCGCGCACATCTTCAGCGATGGTCTGTAACGGATCGTCGGACTTCTGGCCTATCCCGGCATCGGTCTGTTCGCTGTCCTTGAGCAACGGCTGGGCAGGCGTGACGCTCTGCGGACGCTGCTCGCCGATGGGAATGGGTTTCATGGTGCGCTCGGCATCGTTGAACACGCCGACCAGCGCCTGGGAAAGAATCTTGTACTTGCCTTCGTTGATCGACGAAATCGAGTACATCACCACGAAAAAGGCAAACAGCAGCGTAATGAAGTCGGCATAGGAAACCAGCCAACGTTCATGATTCTCGTGCTCTTCGGGTGGACGACGGCGAGCCATGCGGCATTACTCCATGAAGCCTTGCAGCTTGAGTTCGATGGAGCGCGGGTTTTCACCCTCGGCAATGGACAGCAGACCTTCGAGCAGCATTTCCCGGTAACGGGCCTGACGGTGGGCAATGGCCTTGAGCTTGTTGGCCACCGGCAAGAGAATCAGGTTGGCCATCGCGACACCGTAAATGGTCGCAACGAAGGCCACGGCGATACCGCTGCCCAGCTGGCTCGGATCGGCCAGGTTGCCCATCACATGGATCAGCCCCATGACCGCGCCGATGATCCCCACGGTCGGCGCATAGCCGCCCATGCTTTCAAATACCTTGGCCGCCTGGATGTCGCGGGTTTCCTGGGTGATGAGATCCACTTCCAGAATGCTGCGAATCGCTTCGGGTTCGGCACCGTCCACCAGCAACTGCAGGCCCTTGCGGGAATAGTTGTCGGGTTCGGTATCGGCAACCGTTTCCAGGCCCAGCAGACCTTCCTTGCGGGCAGTCAGGCTCCAGGCAATCACCCGGTCGATACCGCCAGCCAGATCGATGCGTGGCGGGAACAGAATCCAGCCCACGATCTGCATGGCACGCTTGAAAGCGCCCATCGACGACTGCAACAGCGAAGCACCCAGCGTACCGCCCACCACGATCAAGGCTGCCGGGCCGTTGACCAGAGCGCTCAGATGCCCGCCTTCGAGGAAGTTACCGCCAATGATGGCAACGAATGCCAGGATAAGACCGATAAGACTCAGTACATCCATCAGAGACAGGCCTCGACCAGATGCCGACCGATATCGTCCAGGCTGTAGATCGCATCCGCCAGATCAGCTTTGACAATCGCCATCGGCATGCCGTAGATCACACAGCTCGCTTCGTCCTGTGCCCAGACGCTGCTGCCGCCCTGCTTGAGCAGACGCGCACCTTCACGGCCGTCGGCGCCCATGCCGGTCAACACCACAGCCAGCACCTTGTCGCCATAGGACTTGGAAGCCGAACCGAAGGTGATGTCCACACAGGGTTTGTAATTGAGGCGTTCGTCACCCGGCAGGATTTTCACCGCGCCGCGACCATCCACCATCATCTGCTTGCCACCGGGTGCCAGCAACGCCAGGCCCGGACGCAGGATGTCGCCATCCTCGGCTTCCTTGACGCTGATCTTGCACAGTTTGTCCAGACGCTCGGCAAAGGCCTTGGTGAAGGCAGCCGGCATATGCTGGATCAGGACCAGAGGTGCCGGGAAATTGGCAGGCAACTGGGTCAGCACCCGCTGCAATGCCACCGGACCACCGGTGGAGGTACCGATGGCGACCAGTTTGTAGGCCTTGCGCTTGGGCGAACCCGAGTGAGCCTGGGGAGCCGGCGCGTGATGCGCAGGCGCATGGGCTGTCGGCGCGGCCGCAGTGCGAGGTGGAACTGTACGGGCTGTCGGCACGCTCGCACGGCCTGGCGCAGCGGCCGGGGCCGGTGCAGGCGCGGCAGGCGCTGCGGCTGGCGTACTCATGCCACTGAAACGACGATTGCTGCGTGCGATGCTGTTGATCTTCTCGCACAGCAGTTGCTTGACCTTCGTCGGATTACGCGAAATGTCTTCGAAATTCTTGGGCAGGAAGTCCACCGCACCGGCGTCCAGGGCATCCAGCGTGACGCGGGCACCTTCATGGGTCAGTGAGGAGAACATCAGGACCGGAGTCGGGATGCGCTGCATGATGTGTCGAACCGACGTAATGCCATCCATCATCGGCATTTCGTAGTCCATGGTGATCACATCCGGCTTGAGCGCCAGAGCCTGTTCGATTGCTTCCTTGCCATTTGTCGCCGTGCCGACGACCTGGATGTTTGGGTCCGATGAAAGAATTTCCGATACGCGGCGGCGGAAGAAACCGGAATCATCCACCACCAGGACCTTGACTGCCATAAACACTCCAATAGGCGCAGCAGGCAGCTTGCGCTGCCCGCGACCCCAGAATCAAATACGCCGTGCGGCGTAACGCTTGAGCATGCTCGGTACATCCAGAATCAGGGCGATGCGACCGTCACCGGTGATGGTGGCGCCCGACATGCCTGGCGTACCTTGCAACATCTTGCCCAGCGGTTTGATAACCACTTCCTCCTGACCGACCAGTTGATCGACCACAAAGCCGATACGCTGAGTGCCAACCGAAAGGATCACGACATGGCCTTCATGCTGTTCTTCATGGGCGGCAGAGCTGATCAGCCAGCGCTTGAGATAGAACAGTGGCAGAGCCTTGTCGCGAACGATCACGACTTCCTGGCCATCGACGACGTTGGTGGTCGACAGGTCCAGGTGGAAGATTTCGTTGACGTTGACCAGCGGGAAGGCAAAGGCCTGATTGCCCAGCATGACCATCAGGGTCGGCATGATTGCCAGTGTCAGAGGCACCTTGATGACAATCTTGGAGCCCTGGCCCTTGGTGGAGTAGATGTTGATCGTACCGTTGAGCTGGGCGATCTTGGTTTTCACCACGTCCATGCCCACGCCGCGGCCGGAGATATCGGAAATCTCGGATTTGGTCGAGAAGCCCGGGGCAAAGATCAGGTTGTAGCAATCGGTATCGCTCAGGCGATCGGCAGCATCCTTGTCCATCACGCCACGCTTCACGGCGATGGCACGCAGAACGTTGGGATCCATACCCTTGCCGTCATCGGAAATCGACAACAGGATGTGGTCGCCTTCCTGCTCGGCAGAAAGAATCACCCGTCCGCCACGTGACTTGCCGGAAGCTTCACGCTCTTCAGGCATTTCGATACCGTGGTCGACCGCGTTACGCACCAAGTGGACCAACGGGTCGGCAAGCGCCTCTACGAGGTTCTTGTCCAGGTCGGTTTCTTCACCGACCAGCTCCAGGTTGATTTCCTTCTTGAGCTGACGCGCCAGGTCGCGAACCAGTCGCGGGAAGCGACCGAAGACTTTCTTGATCGGCTGCATCCGGGTCTTCATCACCGCGGTCTGCAGGTCGGCGGTGACCACATCCAGGTTCGACACGGCCTTGGACATGGCTTCGTCGCCACTGTTGAGCCCCAGGCGAACCAGACGGTTACGCACCAGCACCAGTTCGCCGACCATGTTCATGATCTCGTCCAGACGCGCGGTATCGACCCGTACGGTGGTTTCCGCTTCGGATGCCACAGGCTTTTCAGCCGGGCCGCCCGCAGCAGGTGCGCGAGCCGGAGCCGGAGCCGCAGGTGCTGCTGGTTTGGCAGCAGGCGCCGGAGCCGGGGCCGGAGTCGGCTTGGCTGCAGCAGGTGGTGGCGGAGGCGGTGGCGGCGCGGCGGCTGCCGCATTACCGGCAAGAGCCTGAGGCTCGAACTTGCCTTTGCCATGCAGCTCATCGAGCAGATTCTCGAACTCGTGATCGGTGATCTCGTCGCTGGCCGCTGCAGCAGCAGGAGCTGCAGCCTTGGCAGGCGCCGGAGCAGCCGCTGCTGCGACCGGGGCTGCTGCGACACTGGCATCGAACGAGCCCTTGCCATGCAACTGATCGAGCAAGGCTTCGAATTCGTCGTCAGTGATTTCATCGCTGGCAGGTGCAGCGCCACTGCTCTGGGCAGCCGCTACCGGAGCGGGTGCAGGAGCGGAGACGGCATCAGGCGCAAACTGGCCCTTGCCATGCAACTGGTCGAGCAGCGATTCGAATTCCTGATCGGTGATTTCATCACTGGCTGCCTCAGGAGCTTGCGCAGCAGGCGCTGCATCGGCCTTGGCCGCGCTCATGGTATCGAGCAGATGCTCGAACTCGGCATCCGTGATGTCATCGCTTGCGGCCGGCTCCACAGGAGCAGCCTCGACAACAGGAGGTGGTGGTGGCGGTGCAGCGGCCTCGGCCTGCTGAGCCGACTCGGGCTCGGCAAGACGCGACAGCGCAGCCAGCAGTTCCGGAGTCGCAGGTGTAAGGTCGGTACGCTCGCGCACCTGACCGAACATGCTGTTGACTGTATCCAGAGCTTCAAGGACCACGTCCATCAACTCGGCGTTAACGCGGCGCTCCCCCTTGCGAAGGATGTCGAACACGTTTTCGGCGATGTGGCAGCACTCCACCAGCTCATTGAGCTGGAGGAAGCCGGCGCCCCCTTTTACAGTGTGAAAACCGCGAAAAATTGCATTGAGCAGATCCGCATCATCTGGCCGGCTTTCCAGCTCGACCAACTGTTCAGACAACTGCTCCAGAATTTCGCCGGCCTCTACCAGAAAATCCTGAAGGATCTCTTCATCGGCGCCGAAGCTCATTGGGGTGCTCCCTAAAATTAACCGTCAACAGACCTAGAAGCCAAGGCTCGATAGCAGATCGTCTACATCATCCTGTCCGGATACGACGTCTTCACGTTTATCGGCATGAATCTGCGGACCTTCACCCTGCGTGATATGTTTTTTAGGATCTTTTTCAGCAAGGAGTGCTTTCTGGTCATGTTCGATACCCGCAAAGCGGTCGACATGACTGGCCATGAGGACCAGTTTGAGCAGATTGCTTTCGACTTCAGTGACCAACTGCGTAACGCGCTTGATCACCTGACCGGTCAGATCCTGATAATCCTGGGCCAGCAGAATGTCATTGAGATGGCTGGCAACGGTATGAGCTTCCCTCTCGGTGCGAGACAGGAAACCGTCAACACGCTTGGCCAGATCACGAAACTCTTCGGCACCGATTTCGCGGCGCATGAAACGCCCCCAGTCCGCGCTCAGCGACTTGGCATCTTCGCTCAGCCCGTTCATCAGCGGCGTGCTCTGCTCTACCAGGTCCATCGTGCGGTTGGCCGCATTCTCGGTCAGGCGTACAACATACGACAGACGATCGGCGGCATCAGTGATCTGCGACACTTCTTCGGCTTGCGGCATGTTCGGGTCAATATGAAAATTGACGATCGCACTATGCAGTTCGCGAGTCAGCTTGCCGACTTCCTGATACAGGCCACGGTCACGAGCCTGGTTGAGCTCATGGATCAATTGCACGGCATCACCGAAGCGGCCTTTTTCAAGGCTGGCAACCAGTTCCTGCGCGTGTTTCTTCAGGGTTGACTCGAAGTCACCCAATGAATCGTTGTTATCCATAGCGCCCTCGCGGCATGCATCAGCTGTTGACGCGTTCAAAGATCTTTTCGATCTTCTCTTGCAGCACTTGGGCCGTGAACGGCTTCACGACGTAACCGTTCACACCGGCCTGGGCAGCTTCGATGATCTGCTCACGCTTGGCTTCGGCAGTCACCATCAGTACCGGGAGACTTTTGAGACGCTCATCCTGACGAACCTGACGCAACAGATCGATGCCGGTCATGCCTGGCATGTTCCAGTCAGTCACCAGAAAGTCAAAGGAACCGCTTTGAAGCATCGGCAAGGCAGTGATGCCGTCGTCCGCTTCGGATGTGTTGGTGAACCCCAGGTCACGCAACAGGTTTTTTATGATCCGCCGCATCGTTGAAAAGTCATCAACGATGAGGATTTTCATGTTCTTGTCCAATTCGACCTCCAAGCAGTCTTTAACGCATTCAGCACCTGAACACGCTGTTCACTCAATACTGGCACAGCACACCCCCGGCTGTACGAAACGACGACGGGCTTGGCAAAACACAGAGCACAAACCTGAACCTGCAGGCCATAGGCGCTGTCTGAACAGGCTCCTGCCTTGTCTATCCTGATACCACGCAACGCTCTGCACAGCCGGCTTGCGACAACCTGTGACCCGGATAAGTCACAAATTGCCATCAGCGCGCTCGCCACTCCCCCAAACGCCCCCGCAAACGAGCTGCGCACTGGCTGTGTAACTGACTGACTCGCGACTCGCTGACCCCAAGCACCTCACCGATCTCCTTGAGGTTCAGCTCTTCGTCGTAGTACAGCGCCAATACCAGTCGCTCACGCTCCGGCAAATTGGCGATTGCATCTGCCAGCGCTGCCTGGAAACGCTCATCTTCCAGGTCCCGCGACGGTTCGAGCGAGCCGCTTGCACCGTCCTCATGCAGCCCTTCATGATCACCGTCCTGCAAGAGGTCGTCGAAGCTGAAGAGGCGGCTGCCTAAGGTATCATTCAAAATCCCATAATAATCATCGAGACTTAACTGGAGTTCGGCAGCAACCTCGTGATCTTTAGCGTCACGACCGGTTTTTGCTTCAATTGCGCGAATTGCATCACTGACCATGCGCGTATTGCGGTGCACCGAGCGTGGTGCCCAGTCGCCCTTGCGCACTTCATCGAGCATGGCACCACGAATACGGATACCGGCATAGGTCTCGAAACTCGCACCCTTGGTGGAGTCATATTTGGTGGACACTTCCAGCAGTCCGATCATGCCGGCCTGGATCAGGTCTTCCACCTGAACACTGGCAGGCAGGCGCGCCAGCAAGTGATAGGCGATACGCTTGACCAACGGCGCATAACGCTCGATGAGTTCGTACTGCGAATTTCTGGAAGCCTTGCTGTACATTTGAAAGCCGCTCGCTGTCATTGAACAGGCCCCGCACTGGTCTGGTGGACAAGTCGTTCGACGAAGAACTCCAGATGGCCACGCGGGTTGGCCGGCAACGGCCAAGTGTCAACCTTCTGAGCAATGGCCTTGAAAGCCAGTGCACATTTGGAGCGTGGAAACGCCTCGTAGACAGCGCGCTGCTTCTGCACCGCCTTGCGAACACATTCGTCGTAAGGCACGGCACCGACATATTGCAGGGCAACATCGAGGAAGCGGTCAGTCACTTTCGTCAGTTTGGCGAACAGGTTGCGCCCTTCCTGTGGGCTTTGGGCCATGTTGGCCAGAACGCGAAAACGGTTCATGCCGTAGTCACGGTTGAGCAGTTTGATCAGGGCATAGGCGTCGGTGATCGAGGTAGGCTCATCACAGACCACCAGCAGCACCTCCTGAGCGGCGCGCACGAAGCTGACAACCGATTCGCCGATACCGGCAGCCGTGTCGATCACCAGTACATCGAGGTTGTCGCCAATCTCGCTGAAGGCCTGGATCAGACCGGCATGCTGGGCAGGCGACAGGTGAACCATGCTCTGGGTGCCGGAAGCCGCAGGCACGATGCGAACACCGCCCGGGCCCTGCAACAGGACATCGCGCAAGTCGCAACGACCCTCGATGACATCCGCCAGCGTGCGTTTGGGGGTCAGCCCCAGCAGGACATCGACATTGGCAAGGCCAAGGTCGGCATCCAGCAGCATGACGCGCCGACCGAGTTCGGCCAGAGCCAGTGAGAGGTTCACTGACACGTTAGTCTTACCGACGCCACCTTTGCCACCGGTCACTGCGATAACCTGTACGGGATGCATGCTGCCCATGTTATTTCTTTACCTTGTCTTGCGTAGACCGAAACCACATTACGGGCTGCATGCTCGCGAGCGAACAATGCCTGGCAGACCATCGATGCAGGGACATTCCAGTAATACCCATCACTTAACCCACTCTCTTGCCGGGGGTGTGATAGAGGTCGGCAAACATATCAGCCATCGCTTCCTCGCTTGGCTCATCTTGCATTTGCACACTGACTGCACGGCTCACCAACTGGTGACGACGTGGCAGGTGCAGGTCATCGGGAATACGCGGCCCATCCGTCAGGTAAGCCACGGGTAACTCATGACCGATCGCAAGGCTCAACACTTCGCCGAGACTTGCGGTTTCATCGAGCTTGGTCAGGATGCAACCTGCCAGGCCACAACGCTTGTAACTGTGATAGGCCGCAGTCAGCACCTGTTTCTGGCTGGTCGTTGCCAGCACCAGGTAGTTGCGTGCACGGATGCCGCGTCCCGCAAGGCTTTCGAGCTGCATGCGCAGGGCCGGATCACTGGCCTGCAGGCCTGCGGTATCGATCAGCACCACACGCTTGCGCAACAGCGGGTCCAGCGCCTGAGCCAGCGACTGGCCAGGATCGACATGGGTCACCGGCACATTGAGGATACGACCCAGTGTCTTGAGTTGCTCCTGGGCGCCGATACGGAAACTGTCCATGCTGACCAGGGCAATGTTCTGCGGGCCGTACTTGAGCACATAACGGGCAGCCAGTTTGGCGAGGGTCGTGGTCTTGCCCATGCCGGCCGGGCCGACCATGGCGATCACGCCACCCTCTTCGAGAGGCTCGACATCGGGCACGCTGATCATCCGCGCCAGGTGCGCCAGCAGCATGCGCCAGGCCTGACGGGGTTCGTCGATATCCGGGATCATCGCCAGCAGGTCGCGTGACAGCGGGCCGGACAGACC
Source organism: Pseudomonas capsici (assembly GCF_017165765.1). Classification (GTDB taxonomy): domain Bacteria; phylum Pseudomonadota; class Gammaproteobacteria; order Pseudomonadales; family Pseudomonadaceae; genus Aquipseudomonas; species Aquipseudomonas capsici. The sequence goes on along the minus strand of NZ_JAFGZD010000003.1, from coordinate 328,743 downwards.
GACGCGCTGCAGACGACGCCACAGGCTGGCCTGCTGCGGACGGCTGCCTTGCAACTGGTTCCAGGCCAGGGAGCCGAGCTGGACTTCCAGCAGCTCGCGCAGGCCATTCAATTCATGACGCATGGAGTCGTAGGCACGCTGCCCGCTTGCCGGCTCTGCAGCGGCAGCCGCAGGCGCAAACGGACGTGGCGGCTCTTCGAGAGTCGGCTCGATATGCTTATCGAGGGCGTTGAGCGGCATGCCGGAAAACAGCTGGCGATTGATCGAAGGATCGCTGTCACCGCGATTGTCCAGTTCGGCCTGGGCGGAAACGATGCGCGACTGAGTCTTGCGCAGCTCGTCCTCAAGCTCCATGTTCGGCACGCGAGGCGCCAATGCGGACAGCTTGTAATCCAGAGCGGCAGTCAGCTCCACACCACCGGCGATGCGGCGGTTGCCAATGATGGCTGCCTCGGCGCCCAGCTCATCGCGAACCAGTTTCATGGCTTGACGCATATCGGCGGCGAAAAAACGCTTAACTTGCATGACTCACTACCTCAGCCGTTAGGCCCGACAGTCGCTACGATGGTGACTTGCTTATTGTCAGGAATTTCCTGATACGCCAGAACATGCATGTTCGGTACAGCCAATCGTCCAAATCGTGACAGCATGGCCCGGATGGGGCCCGCTACCAACAGAATTACCGGCGACCCTTGCATCTCCTGACGCTGGGCGGCCTCAATCAACGAACGCTGGAGCTTTTCAGCCATGCTCGGTTCAAGAAGAACGCCTTCTTCCTGACCCTGACCAGCCTTCTGCAAACTATTGAGCAATATTTGTTCCAACCTTGGCTCCAGTGTGATCACAGGCAGCTCCGGCTCAATCCCTACAATGCTTTGCACGATTGCACGGCTCAGACCGACGCGCACGGCAGCCACCAAAGCGGCGGTATCTTGACTCTTGCCCGCGTTGTTGGCGATGGCTTCGGCAATGCTGCGGATATCGCGCACTGGCACGTGTTCGGCCAACAGGGCTTGCAGCACATTGAGCAACGCCGACAGCGAAAGAACGCCCGGCACCAGTTCTTCAGCGAGTTTGGGTGAGCTTTTGGCCAGCAATTGCATCAATTGCTGCACTTCCTCATGCCCGATCAGCTCATGAGAGTGTTTATAGAGAATCTGGTTCAAGTGAGTTGCCACTACAGTACTGGCATCCACCACCGTGTAGCCCAGTGACTGAGCCTGGCTGCGCTGGCTGATTTCGATCCACACCGCCTCAAGACCAAATGCCGGATCTCTGGCAGTGATGCCGTTGAGCGTGCCAAACACCTGCCCCGGGTTGATCGCCAGTTCGCGATCCGGGTAAATCTCGGCCTCGGCCAGAATCACGCCCATCAGCGTCAAACGATAGGCACTGGGTGCCAGATCGAGGTTGTCGCGAATATGTACGGTCGGCATCAGGAAACCCAGCTCCTGGGACAGCTTCTTGCGCACACCCTTGATCCGCGCCAGCAATTGACCACCCTGGTTACGATCCACCAGCGGAATCAGGCGATAGCCCACTTCCAGACCGATGATGTCGATAGGCGTCACGTCATCCCAACCCAGCTCCTTGGAGTCCTGAACGCGGGTTGGCGACGGCAACAGTTCCTGCTGACGCTGGATCTCGGCCAGAGCCTCGACCTTTGCCATGTTCTGCTTCTTCCAGAGCCAGTAGGCAACACCGCCGGCCACCATCCCCAGACTGATAAAGGAAAAGTGCGGCATGCCCGGCACCAGACCCATGACAATCATGATCGCTGCCGATACGGCCAGAGCCTTGTGGGAGGTGAACATCTGGCGATTGATCATCTTGCCCATTTCTTCCGAACCGGAAGCACGGGTCACCATGATCGCCGCAGCAGTGGACAGCAGCAGTGATGGCAATTGCGCCACCAAACCGTCACCGATGGTCAGAAGCGTGTACACGCGGCCCGCATCGGCAAAGGTCATGTTGTGCTGCAGGATACCGACCAGCATGCCGCCGATCAGGTTGATGAACAGAATCAGCAGGCCCGCAATCGCATCACCGCGCACGAATTTGCTGGCACCGTCCATGGAGCCGTAGAACTCGGCTTCCTGAGCAACCTCGGCACGACGGCGCTTCGCTTCGCCCTGATCGATCAGGCCGGCGTTGAGATCGGCGTCGATCGCCATCTGCTTGCCGGGCATCGCGTCGAGGGTGAATCGCGCACTCACCTCGGAGATACGACCGGCACCCTTGGTGATAACCACGAAGTTGATGATCATCAGAATCGCGAACACCACGATACCGACCACGTAGTTACCGCCGATGACCACTTCACCGAAGGCCTGGATCACCTTGCCCGCAGCCGCGTGACCATCCTGGCCGTGAAGCATGACCACACGGGTGGATGCCACGTTCAGCGCCAGACGCAACAGAGTGGCCACCAGCAGGATGGTGGGGAAAACCGAGAAGTCCAGCGGGCGCATGGCATACACACAGACCAGCAACACGACGATGGACAGTGCGATGTTGAACGTGAAGAACACGTCGAGCAGGAAAGGCGGGATGGGCAACATCATCATTGCCATCATGACCAACAACAACAGCGGAATACCCAGTTGGCCACGACCAAAGCCGGCCAGACTGCTGCGTGCGCCACTGATTATCTGAGAGCGATCCACTGTTCTTTACCTGCGCACTAAATCAAAACTTTGACGCCCAAGGCGACCTGAATCGACCTATTGCAAAAAGCCGTCCAACTTTAGCAGCGAGTAGCCATTACCAAGCCACAAGCTGATAACAACTTGTGGCCTTGCCTGGAGGATACGGGGTTTTCGCGAATGAATTCGCGATCAGGAGTCTCGCTGCAAATCTGGCGGGATAGGCAGAACACCCAATGGATCCGGGCGCTTGCCTCGACCGGCCTGGTACTGGCGGATCTGGTAGACGTAGGCCAGCACCTGAGCCACGGCCAGGTAAAGCCCGGCAGGGATCTCCTGTTCAAGCTCGGTGCTGTAGTAGATGGAACGGGCCAGGGCGGCCGATTCCAGGATCAGAATCTGGTTGTGCGCGCCGATCTCGCGAATCTTCAGGGCGATCAGGTCGGCGCCCTTGGCCAACAGCATCGGTGCCCCACCCTTCTCGGGGTCGTACTTGAGCGCCACGGCAAAGTGCGTCGGGTTGGTGATGATGACATCGGCCTCAGGAATCGCCGCCATCATCCGGCGATGGGACATCTCACGCTGCAGCTGACGAATGCGCTGCTTGACCTCAGGACTACCTTCGCTGTTCTTGTGCTCGTCTCGCACTTCCTGCTTGGTCATCAGCAGCTTCTTGTGCGCTTCGTACAACTGGAAAGGCACATCGAGCGCAGCAATGAAGAACAATCCGCACGCCATCCAGAAGCTGCTCCAGCCGACCACCTGCAAGCTGTGGATCATGGCCTGCTCCAGCGGCTCATGAGCAATGGAAACCAGGTCGTTGCGCTCCTTGCTGAGCACCACCAGCGCCACCGCCAGAATGATCAGAAATTTGCCGAGGGACTTGAGCAGCTCTACCAGCGCATGAGGCGAGAACATGCGCTTGAGCCCGGAAGCCGGGTTCATGCGACTGAACTTGGGGGCCAGCGATTTGGTCGCAAATAACCAGCCACCCAGCAGGATCGGCCCTACCAGCGCAGCCATCAGCATGGCAATCAGAAACGGCAACACCACAATCATTGCATGCTCGCCGGAACTGAGCAGCAGCTTGCCCATGTAGGTGGTGTCCATCAGGGTTTCACGACTGATGGTGAAGTTATTGCGCATCAGCTCAATCATCATGCGCGCAATCCCCCCGCCGAACATCAGCAGGCCACCCGCCCCCATCAGCATCACGACGAGAGTGGTCAGTTCCTTGGAGCGGGCAATCTGTCCTTCGGCCCGGGAGTCCCGGACCTTTTTCTCCGTGGGGTCTTCTGTCTTGTCCTGGCCATTCTCGTTCTCAGCCATATCAGCGGGCCCTCACCAGATCACGCAGGGACTGCAAGGCCTGAACGGCCATGGGTTGGTACTGATTGAGAATGTCGGCCATGCTCATCCACAGGATGACCATGCCAAGCACCAGCGTCAGGGGAAAGCCGATGGAGAAGATGTTGAGCTGCGGTGCCGCACGAGTCATGACACCAAAAGCGATGTTGATGATCAGCAGCGCGGTAATGGCTGGCAATACCAGCCTTATCCCTGAACTCATCACCCAGCCGAGCCCCGTGGCCAGCTCCCAGAAATTGTTGACCAGCAGGCCGCTGCCCACCGGCATGGTCGTGAAACTCTCGACCAGAATTTCCAGCACCACCAGATGGCCATTCATTGCCAGGAACAGCAGCGTGACCAGCATGGTGAAGAACTGACCGATGACCGCCGACGACACACCGTTGGTAGGGTCGACCATCGAGGCAAAGCCCATACCCATCTGCGTGGCAATGATCTGGCCTGCCACCACAAAGATATGGAAGAACAACTGCAGCGAAAGCCCCATGCCCGCGCCGATGAGGATCTGCTCACCAATGAGCAGCAATGCGCTGAGATCGAGAGCTTCGACGGCCGGCATGGCCGGCAGCACAGGAGCGACCACCACGGTAATCGCCACGGCAAAATACAGGCGCACGCGGCGCGGAACCAGCGTCGTGCCGATGATCGGCATGGTCATCAGGACTGCGACTATCCGGAACAGAGGCAGCATGAAGCTGGCGACCCAGGTACTGATCTGGGTATCGGTCAGCGCAAGCAAGGGTTGCATGAGCCGCTAGCCGATCAGGGTCGGAATACTGCCGTAGAGCGACAGAATGTATTCCATGAATATTTTCAGCAGCCACGGCCCCACGACGATCAGGGTCAAGAGCATGACGATCAGACGCGGGAGAAAACTCAGGGTCTGTTCGTTGATCTGGGTAGCCGCCTGGAACATGGCGACCAGCAGGCCGCAGATCAGGCTCGGCACCACCAGAATCGCCACCAGCACAGTGGTCAGCCACAACGCCTCACGAAACAGGTCGACCGCTACTTCCGGCGTCATCGGGCAGACTCCTCGTCAAAACGACTCATACACCACCAAAACTTCCCGCCAGCGTTCCGACGATCAGCGCCCAGCCATCCACCAGCACGAACAGCATGATCTTGAACGGCAAGGAAATGATCAGCGGCGACAGCATCATCATACCCATGGCCATCAGTACACTGGCGACCACCAGGTCGATGATCAGGAACGGAATAAAGATCATGAAACCGATCTGGAATGCCGTCTTGAGTTCCGAAATCACGAAGGCCGGGACCAGAATGGTCAAGGGCGCAGCATCAGGAGTCTGAATATCGGTACGCTTGGACAGGCGCATGAACAGATCCAGATCGCTGGTGCGGGTCTGAGCCAGCATGAAATCCTTGATCGGCACCTGGGCCTTGGCCACCGCATCCTGTGCACTGAGCTTTTCCGCCAGATAAGGCTGCAGGGCATCCTGATTCACCCGATCGAACACAGGCGCCATGATGAACATGGTCAGAAACAGCGCCATGCCGGTCAGAATCTGGTTCGACGGTGTCTGCTGCAAGCCCAGGGCCTGACGCAGGATCGAGAAGACGATGATGATTCGCGTAAAGCTGGTCATCAGCATGACGAACGCCGGAATAAAGCTCAGCGCCGTCATGATCAGCAGGATCTGCAGGCTGACCGAATACTCCTGCTGCCCCTGCGGGTTGTTGGACAGCGTGATCGCCGGTATCGACAACGGATCGGCAGCGAACACGACAGGTGCCGCCATCACCAACAGCAGCAATATCAGGAAACGCAAGGCACCCATCACTTCTTGTCCTTATCCTTGCCCATCAACTCCAGAAGGCGCTGGGCGAACTCAGGGGTTGCCTGCTCGCGCACGGGAACCTGTACCGGCTCCTTGAGCACATGCAAAGGCGTGATGTGCCCCGGCGTGACCCCCAGCAGAATCTGCTCGTTGCCCACCTGAACCAGCAGTAGCCGGTCACGGGTGCCCAACGCCCGCGAACCCAGCAGTTCGATGACCTGACCACCGTTCGGCCCGACGCTCTGCACCCGGCGCATGACCCAGGCCAGCACGAAAATCAGGCCAACCACCACCAGCAGGCCGAGCAGCAGTTGCAAGACCTGCCCGCCCATCCCGCCAGACACCGTGTTGGCCACCTGCGGAGCGGCTGCAGCAGCCTGCGCCACAGGTTCGCTCGCCCACGCCAGCGAAGGCAGTGTCAGCAGCACACCCAGCAAGCGCCTCACTTAGCGCAACTTCTTGATGCGTTCGCTCGGACTGATGACATCCGTCAGACGAATGCCGAACTTCTCGTTGACCACGACCACTTCGCCATGGGCGATCAAAGTGCCGTTGACCAACACGTCCAGCGGCTCGCCGGCCAGACGATCCAGCTCGATCACCGAACCCTGGTTGAGTTGCAGCAGGTTACGGATGTTGATATCGGTGCTGCCCACTTCCATGGAGATCGACACCGGAATATCCAGAATCACATCCAGATTGGGACCGTCCAGCGTCACAGGTGCATTACTCTTGGGCACACTGCCGAACTCTTCCATCGCCATGCGCGACGAAGAATTGCCTTCATCGGCAGCCAGCAATGCGTCGATATCGGCCTGTCCACCCTCACCGGCCTCACCCAGGGCCGCAGCCCATTCATCGGCCAACGCCTGATCTTCCGCAGACGTCATTTCGTTTTCATCAGCCATCGGTTGTCCTCAGCGGGCATTGATTCAGTTACGCAACAATTTCGGCATCGACCTGACAGATCAACGCCGCTCTATGGGTTCGATTACTTGCAGGGCCAGGTTGCCCTTGTGCGAGCCGAGCTTGACCTTGAAGGAAGGCACGCCATTGGCACGCATGACCAGCGTCTCGGGCAACTCCACCGGAATCACATCGCCAGGCTGCATGTGCAGGATGTCGCGCAGCAGCATCTGGCGCTGAACGACGGTCGTGCTCAGCGGGACGGACACATCGAGTACGTCTTCCTTGAGCGCCTTGATCCAGCGCTCGTCCTGATCGTCGAGGTCCGACTGGAAACCGGCGTCGAGCATTTCGCGGATCGGCTCGATCATCGAGTACGGCATGGTCACGTGCAGGTCACCGCCACCGCCATCGAGTTCGATATGGAAAGTGGAAATCACCACCGCCTCGCTCGGGCCTACGATGTTGGCCATGGCCGGGTTCACTTCCGAGTTGATGTACTCGAAGTTCACTTCCATGATCGCCTGCCATGCTTCCTTGAGGTCGATGAACGCCTGATCCAGAACGATGCGTACCACGCGCAGTTCGGTCGGGGTGAACTCACGTCCCTCGATCTTGGCGTGACGACCGTCACCGCCAAAGAAGTTATCCACCAGCTTGAACACCAGCTTGGCATCGAGGATGAACAGAGCCGTACCACGCAATGGCTTGATCTTGGCCAGGTTGAGACTGGTCGGTACGTACAGAGAATGTACGTACTCACCGAACTTCATGACCTGGACACCACCCACCGCCACATCCGCCGAACGACGCAGCAGGTTGAACATGCTGATACGGGTATAGCGGGCAAAACGTTCGTTGATCATTTCCAGGGTCGGCATCCGACCCCGCACGATCCGGTCCTGGCTGGTCAGGTCGTAACTCTTGATGCTGCCAGGCTCATTGTTACTTTCGGTCTGGACCATCCCATCGTCAACGCCATGCAGCAGCGCATCGATTTCGTCCTGGGACAGCAGGTCTTGAACGGCCATGTCAGGGTCCTACTGCAATACGAAGTTAGTGAAGAGCAACTGTTCGATCACGGTCTTGCCGAGTTCTTTCTGTGCCACTTCCTGAATGCTGGCGGTCGCTTTCTGACGCAGCATTTCCTGGCCGATGGGCGTGGCCAGCGACTCGAAGGGAATGGAAGCGAACAGCATGACCAGATTGTTGCGAATCACCGGCATATGAACCTTCAAGGCCTCCATGTCCGCAGCATTGCGCGCCAGCATGGTGATGCTGACCTGCATGTAGCGCTGACGACCGTTGGAATTGAAGTTCACCACGAACGCCGGCGTCAGAGGCTCGAAGACTGCCACTGGCTTGACGTTGGCCGCCGCTGCCACTGCCGCCGGATCCGGCGCACTCGCAGACTTGTGCATGATGAACCAGGTCGCACCTACCGAAAGGCCTACAGCGAGCAATAAAGCCACGACTGCGATAATGATGAGCTTGAGTTTACCTTTGGAAGCGGGGTCTTTAACTTCTTCGCTCTTCGCCATGCCAATAATCCGTCACTATTCAAGGGGTTCGCTGATGCGTGAGAGAGGCAGAGCAAGTGTTATGCCAGAGTTGCGGGAAGGAAGGCGGGAGCGTGAATGAATTCGTTACATCTGCGGGGGCTTTTCGCGACCAAAGTCGCTCCCACGGATTTCGTAGAAGCGAATTCAGTCGCGAAAAGAGTCGGCAAGCCAATCAGGCGTAGAAATCGATCTCGCTGGTGCCGATCACCCGGGCAGCCGGTTGACTGACCGGCGCGGCAGCATCGGCGACAGCGGTATCATCCACTCCGTCACCGGAACCCGAACCGCCGCTACGACCACCGCGCTGTGCCCGACTGGCCTGTTCTTGCGCCTGCTGCTGGGCTTGCTGCTGAGACTGATCGGACACGTTCACATCGACCTGCCCGAGCCCCTGCTGCACAAACGACTCACGCAGACGTGACATCTGACTTTCCAGCGCCTCACGTACGCCCATGTGAGCACTCATGAAGGTCACCTGGGTCTGCTGCTCCGGCGCCATATTGACGCGGATATCCAGACGACCGAGCTCAGCAGGTTCCAGCTTGATTTCAGCCGACTTCAGATTCTGGCTCGACAGGTACATCACACGATCCACGATGCCTTCACTCCAGCCGCTCTGGTTCATGGCCAGAGGCTGATTGATCAGCGGCGTCGCCGGCGCGGTCCTGGCAGGCTGCGCTGCCTGGCTCAGGGCCGCCAGACGTTCTGCGAAGTTATCGACCCGGGTATCGGCAGTGACGCTCTTGGTGTCCTTGAGGCCATCGTTGATCAGGCTGCTGAACGATTTGTCGCTGCTTTCGGTACTGCTTTCGTCCGAGGGCAACTGCTCGCTCAAGGCGGCCAGATTATTGGCGACATTTTGACTCTGATCGTTATCGGCATTGTGGGTAGCCCGACCCGACGAATTAGCCTGTTGTGCAGCATGCTTGGAGTTGGCGTTTTCCAGGGCCAACTGCACCGCATGCAGGCCATCCAGCGGATCGGCTTCAGGGTCGAAGGTATCGTCTTCAACAGGCGCCGCGGTGGGCAGAGCGGCCAGAACCGGCACTGCCTTGGTCGCATCGCTGTCGGTCATGGCTGCCGAGGCCGCCAGGGCAGCAGGCGTCTGGGCCGCAGCCAACTGCAAGGCCGGATCAAGCGCAGGATCGGTAACCGGCGGCGTCACGACTTCGGCCAGCGCCTCGCCATCGGCAGCGGACTTGTCATCAGTGCTGGCGCTGGCCGAGTCGGCAGGCAAGCCATTGCCGCTTTCGGCAACGGTCGAGTCATCGGCGGCAGCTTTTGTATCAGTGTCAGTCTTGTCCTTGCTGGCGACTGTCTTGTCCTTTTCAGGCACAGCCTTGTCACGTGCAGGCTTGACCGTAGCGTCGTTGCGATCAGCAACCTTGTCCTTGGCCTGCTTGGCGTAGACATTGGAAAAGCTGGAGCCGTCGCCCTTGCCGCTGTCTGCAGCCTTGATCGCATTGTTATTGGCAGCGCTGGACTTTGACGTCGCAGTCGCATTGGCCTGAAGAAGCACATTTGGGGCAAGGGGCATTTCAATCTCCGCACATGGGCAGCTGGTTCCATGAACAACAGCAAGATGCGGGCCAGCTTTTGCAGGCAACTGAAATGAGAGGATGGACTCAGGTCTGACCGATGAACAACTGGCGCTCGGCGTCGAATAACCGGCGGATGGTCAGGTACTCGTTAGCGATCAGGCCAATCAGCTCTTCGAGCCCCACCCGCTGCTGCTGACGCGCACGCTCTTCGAGCTGACGGCACAGGTCGGACAGGAGCAAAGCGCCCATGTTGCTGCTGCTGCCCTTGAAGCTATGGGCCGTAAGGCTCAACTCCTGGAGGTCCAGCAGTTCGGTATCGATAGCGCGGCGCAATTGCGTCAGACGCTGCTCGGAATCCTTGAGGAAAACATCGAGCAACGTTGGATATTCGTCTTCCATGACTTCCTGCAAAGCGCTTAAAACGCTGTAATCCAGATGAATCGACACTTGCTCACTCCTTGATCAAGACTCCGGAGGCGGATTATGCCACTGCTCCCCAGAAAAATTCCACGCAGGCAACCCGGCCATCCTTAGACCATTGCGCCTGCTGGCTCAATTCACGAATCAACCTCAGACCACGACCATGCAATCCATCCAGCGCAGGAGGCATGGCAAGCATTTGCTGCACATCGAAGCCCTGACCACTGTCTTCGACACGAACCGTCAATCGACCGCCCTGCTCTACCGGTTCGATCTGCAGATGCAAGCGGATGAAACCCGAGCGCAATGCATCGAGCCGCTCCGCTCGTTCTTTATAATAGCGGGCAAATCCGACAGCATCCTGTTTGAGTGCAGAATCCAGCCCCAACACACCATGCTCCAGCGCATTGCTGTAAAGCTCGGTAAGCACGCTGTGCAGTGCAGCACTCTGCGCCTGAAGCCCTGGCACCTCAAGCAATAACTGCATCAGATAGGGCAAAGGATTGAAACGCCGCAGGGTCGAAGCCCGAAACTCGAAGCCGACCGACCAGTCCAGAGGACTCGAGGCTTCATTGTCGGAGTAATTCGACACGGCAGGCGAATCCTGTTCTTCGTCGATAACGCTGATTTCCAGCATGCTGACATCATCACGCGCCTGCCCGCCAAAATCGTTCAGCGCCTGGAGGATCTCCTGGATCAGCAGAGGCGGCTGACGGTTTGCCGTCAACACTTTGCGCAAACGCTCCACACCAAACAGCTCATCCTGACCGTTACTGGTGTCCAGAACACCGTCGGACAACAGGAAGATCCGGTCCCCCGTGGACAGCGGGTAAACCTCCGTCCGATCGTCAAAAGAGCGGGCACTCAGCACCCCGAGCGGCAAGTGCCGTGATACCAGCGGCAAATGACTGCCGTCAGCCACCCGAAGCAGATAGGCATCGGGCAACCCGCCATTCCATATCTCGAGTTGCTGCTGCTTGAGGTTGACGCATAACAGCGCCGCGCAGCAGAACATGTCCACCGGCAGGATGCGCTTGAGCTTGGCATTCATTTCCCGCAGGGTTTCACCCACGCCATAACCCTTGGCGGTCATGCCATAGAACACCTCGGCCAGAGGCATCGCCCCCACCGCTGCCGGCAGACCATGGCCGGTGAAGTCGCCAAGCAGGACATGCATGTTCCCCGCAGGCGTGTAGGCGGCGAGCATCAGGTCACCGTTGAACAGCGCGTAAGGCGATTGCAGGTAGCGGATATTGCTCGCCCCCAGACAGCCCGAATGCGCCACCTGATCGAACACTGCCTTGGCGACGCGCTGTTCGTTGAGCAGATAGTCATGATGCCTGGCTATCAGGTCGCGCTGATGCAGAACAGTTTCCTGCAACAGGCGCAGCCGGTTCATGGCATTGATCTTGGCCGCCAGGACCAGCGGATTGTAAGGCTTGGAAATGAAGTCATCGCCACCGGCATCCAGGCAACGCGCCAGGGCTTCGCCCTCGGTAAGAGAAGTCAGAAAGATGATCGGCACCAGCCACTCGCCGGACAGACTCTTGATACGCCGCGCGGCCTCGAAACCGTCCATGACCGGCATCATTGCATCCATCAGGATCAGGTGCGGCCGCTCGGCCTCGAATATCGCCAGCGCCTCGATACCGTTGGCAGCACTCAGGACTCGATGCCCCAGGCGTCCGATGATGGTCGACAGCAGCAGACGGTCGCTGGCACTGTCGTCTGCAATCAGTATGCATAACCCCCTGGCTGCCGAGGACAAGAGCGTCAACTCAGCTGGAACAACTTCGAGAAGTTGGAAATGGTGAGGATCTTGATGACATCAGGCGTGCAATTGACCAACCGCACCACCACGTCATCGCCACCGGCGTGATCGCGCAGCAACAGCAGCATTCCCAGGGCCGAACTGTCCAGATAATGAGTGCGCCCCAGATCCACCACGTACTTCAGATTGGCGGAATGGCCTTCATAGGCTCCGCGAAAATCCTGGTGAGTGGAAAAATCAAAACGTCCCTCGATGAACACGGTCAGTTGCTGACCGTCCTGGGAAAGCTCGGAGGTGATCTTCGCCATAAGGACTCCTGAAGTACGTCATCACATCGCAAGCGTAGACGAGAGAATCGACATATCAATACTGTTCATGGCGCGGCAGGCGCTGGGACAATTCGTCCAGCAGCTTCTGCTCGCGCTTGTCTTCAAGCAGGCGCGCTTCGTCGATATAGCGCTGCACCAGTTTGCGCAACCCCTCGACCCGTGCATAGCACTCCTGCCAGGCACCGCGAGCCTTTTCGAGGTTGACCTTGTGCCATTCCAGACTCTTGTTCTGCTGGCCGACGGCCGTTTCCAACTGATTGAGGAAGCGCTGATAGTTGGTCAGCCACTGCCCGGATACGCCATGGCTGCCCTGGCGGATCCATTGCTCCTGATAACTCAGACGGAAGCGCTCCAGCTCTTCAAGCTTGCTGTAGGCCAGATTGACCTGCCCCTGAAAGTGCCCGAGACGCTGGGCTGCCGTGCGCTCGGCAGCCTCTGCCATCTCGACCACAGGCGCCAGACGCGCAGCACGACTCTTGGCCATGATCTATCAACCGCCAGGAGCCGGAGCGAACACGGCAGCCAGCGCGTCGCTGCTGGCCTGCATGCTTTCGTTATCGCGCAAACCCTGACGCAGATAGCGCGCCAATGCCGGTTGCAGGGCAATGGCCGTGTCGGTTTCCCGGTCGCCGCCCGCTACATAGGCACCCACGCTGATCAAGTCGCGACTCTGCTGATAACGGGACCACAGTTGCTTGAACAACTGCGCACGCCCCATATGCTCGGGGCTGACGACCGCCGGCATGACCCGACTGATGGAGGCTTCGATATCGATGGCCGGGTAATGCCCCTCTTCGGCCAGACGCCGGGACAACACGATATGACCGTCCAGTACACCTCGGGCGGAGTCGGCAATCGGGTCCTGCTGATCATCGCCTTCGGACAGTACGGTATAGAACGCTGTGATGGAGCCACCACCGGCTTCGGCATTACCGGCACGCTCCACCAGCTTGGGCAGACGGGCAAATACCGAAGGCGGATAACCCTTGGTTGCGGGTGGCTCACCGATGGCCAGAGCGATTTCCCGCTGGGCCTGGGCAAAACGGGTCAGGGAGTCCATCAGCAGCAGGACATTCTTGCCCCGGTCACGGAAGTATTCGGCAATACGTGTGCAGTACATGGCGGCGCGCAGTCGCATGAGTGGCGCATCGTCCGCAGGCGAAGCGACCACCACCGAACGCTTGAGCCCTTCTTCGCCCAGAATGTGCTCAATGAACTCCTTGACCTCGCGGCCCCGCTCACCGATCAGGCCGACGATGATGATGTCCGCCTCGGTAAAGCGCGTCATCATGCCCAGCAGCACACTCTTGCCCACGCCAGTACCGGCGAACAGCCCGAGACGCTGACCACGACCGACCGTCAATAAACCGTTGATGCAGCGAATACCCACATCCAGCGGCTGGCTGATGGGGTCGCGCTTGAGCGGGTTGATGGCCGGGCCATCCATGGGCACCCAGTCTTCTGCCTTGATGGGCGGACGTCCGTCCAGCGGGCGACCGGCACCATCGAGCACCCGCCCGAGCATGCTCATGCCCATGGGCAGGCGTCCGGTATCGGCAAGCGGCACAACCCGCGCCCCGGGCGCAATGCCTGCCACGCTGCCCACCGGCATCAGGAAAACCTTGTTGCCCGAAAACCCCATCACTTCCGCGTCGACCTCGACCGGATGATGGCTGTCATCGTTGATCACCACACAGCGACTGCCCATGGCCGCCCGCAAACCCTCGGCTTCAAGGGTCAGGCCGACCATGCGCAGCAGGCGTCCTTCCACCACCGGCTGGGCAGGCAAGATAATGGAGTCGGCATACGACCCCAGGCGCTTGCCAAAGCTGGTGCGATCAAGGCGCATCGTTTTTCTCTATGTCGACGGCGCTGGCAGGAACGCCTGTCAGCTCGATATTCAGATCGGCAGCACCCGGATGAGCGACCTGTTCATGCAACTGGTCGTACATTTTGGAAATGGCCAGGGAGATACGCGTTTCGACACTGGCGTCGATACGGCTGTGCTCGGTTTCGATCCGGCAGCCGCCCGGCAGCAGACTGTCGTCCTCAAGAATTCTCCAGCTTTCTTCATGACGCTCACGCAGCGCCTTGACCAGCCCGAAGTCCTGAGGATTGATAAAGATGCGCAGGTTCTGGGCACCCATCGGCAGCAATTTCAGGGCATCGCGCAGTACGTGGGTGATCTGCTGCGAATCGGTCTGCAACTCGCGCTGAATGACCTGACGAGCAATATGCTCGACCAAGTGGATCACCGATTTTTCGATCTGCTTGTCCTGCTCGGCAATAGGCTCGAACAGATGCCCCATCAACTGCTCGAGACTGGCGAGCTTGGCTGCCAGAGCCACTTCCGCTTCCTGCCGGACCTTGAGCTGGGTGCTGTGAAAGCCTTCCTTTTCGCCGGTTGCAAAACCTTCGTTCCAGGCTTCCTGGCGAATGCTTTCCAGCTCCTCCAGGGTCAGCGGCTGAACCTCCTCCAATGGAACTTCTTCCATCTCGGCCGGTTCTTCCTCCACGGGCTCCGGCTCGGGTTCCGGCTCAGGCTCTTTGTGCGGGTCAAAGCTGGGCAGTGACCACATGTCGAAGCCAACGACATCCTTGGCGCGAATGAGATCGCTAACCGAATCTTTACTGGAGCTGGACATGGGTCAAAGCAATCCTTAGATCATTTCCTCGCCACCTTTGCCACCGAGCACGATCTCGCCGGCCTCGGCCATACGACGTGCGATGGTGAGGATTTCTTTCTGTGCAGTTTCCACGTCGCTGACACGCACCGGGCCCTTGGCCTCCAGGTCGTCGCGCAGCAGTTCGGCAGCACGCTTGGACATGTTCTTGAAGATCTTTTCCTTGATCGCCTCGTCCGACCCCTTGAGCGCCAGTACCAGCACGTCCGAAGACACTTCGCGCAACAGCGCCTGGATACCGCGGTCGTCCACGTCGGACAGGTTGTTGAAGACGAACATGAGGTCTTCGATCTGAACCGACAGGTCTTCGTCGACCTCGCGGATCGAATCCATGAGCGCGCCTTCGATGGAGCTGTCGAGGAAGTTCATGATGTCGGCAGCACGCTTGATACCACCCAGGGTAGTACGCGACGTGTTGGCGTTGCCGGAGAACTGCTTCTCGAGAATCTGGTTCAGTTCCTTGAGCGCTGCCGGCTGTACGGTGTTGAGCGACGAAACCCGCAGAATGATGTCCAGACGCACCTTGTGGTCGAAATGCCCAAGCACTTCGCCCGCCTGATCGGCGTCCAGATAAGCGACCACGATCGCCTGGATCTGCGGGTGCTCGAAGCGGATCACATCGGCGACCGCACGCGGCTCCATCCACTTGAGGCTGTCCAGACCGCTGGTATTGCCACCCAGCAGGATGCGGTCGATCAGGCCGTTGGCCTTGTCTTCGCCCAAAGCCTGGGTCAGCATCTTGCGGATATAGCCATCGGAACCGACGCCAAGGCTGGTCTGATCGCCGACGATATCGACGAACTCGCTCATGACTTCCTCGACCTGCTCGCGATGCACGTTGCGCATCTGAGCCATGGCCACACCCACTTTCTGCACTTCCTTGGGGCCCATGTGCCGAAGCACCTGAGCCGCATCGGTTTCCCCCAGAGAAAGCAGCAGAACGGCAGCCTTCTCGACTCGGGACAGTTTGGCTACGACGGCTCGATCATTCATCAGTGTTAATCCACTCTTTCACGACCTGGGCCACACGGCCCGGATCTTCGGCCACCAAACTCTTGATTGCATTCAACTGTGCGTCATAACCCTCGGTCGGGCTAGGCAGCAGGATACTTTGCGGACCACCCAGGCTCACACGGTCATTGGACAGCTCGCCATCCATGCCACCGCCGCCCATGCCACCGAAGCCACCCAGCTCCGAGTCGCCGAACCCGCCCAGCTCCTTGCCCTTGCCGCTGGTGATGTTGTTCAGCACAGGACGCAGAACACCGAACACCAGAATCAGGATGAAGATCACACCCACGGCCTGTTTGAGAATGTCCCAGAACCATGGCTGCGAGTAGAACGGAATTTCCGGGATCACTTCACCGCGCTCACTGGAGAACGGTACGTTGATCACGCTGACGCTGTCGCCACGGCTGGCATCGAAACCGACCGCATCCTGAACCAGGCGCGTGAAGCGGGCCAGATCGGTAGCGCTCCATGGCGCACGGGTCACTTCGCCATTGGCCGGGTTGGTCTTGACCATGTCATCGACCACCACCGCCACCGACAGACGAGTCAGGCGACCCTGCTGCTGCTTGGTATGGCTGATAGAGCGATCCAGCTCGAAGTTCTTGGTCGACTGCACACGCTTGTCGGACGGATACGGTGCCAGAGCAGGCTGGCCGGTAGCCGGGTCCATGATCTGCTGACCGTTGGCATCCAGCAGTGGCTGGCCGGGAGCGATGGCGGCTGCGGCACCGGCAGCACCGCCACCGGTAGTCTGAGGCGCGGTCGCCGGACCTGGCGGCTGGTTGCTCAGGGCACCCGGAACACCTTGCGGGCCGGAACTGCTGGAGCGTTGCTCATTCACCGACTGCTCGCTGCGCAAGGCAGGCTGGTCAGGGTTGAAGCTTTCGGCTGTCGATTCGACCGCACTGAAGTCCACCACCGCAGAAACTTCGGCCTTGTAGCGATCGCTACCCAGGATAGGTTGCAGAATGTTCTGTACCCGCTGGGTCAGCATGCCTTCCATGCGACGGCTGTAGTCGAACTGCTTGCCAGCCATGGTCAGCTCGGAGTTCTCGGCCTGATCGGAAAGCAGGTGGCCTTTCTGATCCACAACCGTAATCTGCGACTTGCTCAGTTCGGGAACGCTGGTAGCCACCAGATTCACGATGGCCACGACCTGGCTTGGCTCAAGAGTACGGCCTGCATACAGCTCGACCAGAACCGAGGCACTTGGCTTGCGATCGTCACGGACAAACACCGAGCTTTTCGGGATCGCCAGATGCACGCGAGCAGCCTTGACGTTGTTCAGGGACGAGATGGTACGTGCCAGTTCGCCTTCCAGACCACGGCGATAGCGTGTGGCTTCCATGAACTGGCTGGTACCCAGGCCCTGATCCTTGTCGAGAATCTCGAAACCGATATTGGAGTCGTTCTGTACCACACCGGCCTGAGCCAGCTGGATACGCGCACGCTGCACGTCATCGGCCTTCACCAGCAAGGCACCGGAGTTGGGCTCGACGGTATAGGAGATATTCGCCGCAGTCAGAGTGTCCATGATCTGCTTGCTGTCCATCCCCGCCAGGCTGCCGTAAAGCGGCCGGTAATCGGGTTGCTGGGACCAGAGCACCACGGCAAAGCCAATGGCCACGCTGGCAGCCAGACCGACCATGAGGCCGATCTGACGCAGCATGGTCATCTCAGAAAGGTTTTCCAGAAAAGACAGACCAAACAAGGGTTTCTTGTCCGGGGAGCCCGCTCTTGCCGGAACGGTTTCGGCTGTTGCTTCGGCCATGACTCAGTACGTCCCTTAAACCGGCATCTGCATGATGTCTTGATAGGCTTGAACCAGCTTGTTGCGAACCTGGGTCAAGGCCTGAAACGAGACGCTGGCTTTTTGTGAGGAAATCATGACGTCAGTCAGATCGACACCACTCTTGCCGATTTCAAATGCAGTCGCCAACTGACTGGCAGCCTGCTGGGTTTCGGAAACCTTGTTGACGGCCTGGCCAAGCATATCGGCAAAGCTGCTGGTGCCGACTTCCGGCGTAGCGGTCACTGGTTTGGAAGCCGCCATGGCATCCATCTGCATGGCCCGCATATCCAACATCAAGCGATTAAATTCAACACCTTGGCTCATGGACATTTTCTCTCGTAAGGCCCGCAATTTTTTGACACTGATTCAGCGGATAGTGAAGACATAGCAACAAGAGTGCCAAACAGATAACAACCTCTGCTTCACTTTGCTCTCACCCGCGACCCAGACCTTCTGGGCGAACCCTGCCTCTCACCCAATGACATCAATATGCCATTGAATTACAACATTCATACGACAAAGCCAGACAAACAGATCACCCTTCCCGACCCGTCGGAAAAACTCAGGTCGCGAACAGATAACCCTCGACATCCATGCCCGCATCACGCATCTGTGCCAGCTTGTAGCGCAACGTCCTGGGACTGATGCCCAGGCGCTCGGCAGCTTCCTTGCGACGCCCGCGCTCTGTGCGCAACGTGTCGATGATCACCTGAAACTCACGGCGCCTCAGATCATCTTCCAAGGCACCGGCAGACTCGGCAACAGCCGGCACATTATCGACCGGAGCCATAGGGGCCAACGGCACCGAAGCAACAGAAGGCGAAGCCCCTGTGACAGGCCCCGCCAGGCAGAAGTCTTCAGCCTCGATCACCCCGCCCTGCTGCAATATCAGGGCGCGCTGCACCGCATTGTCCAGCTCACGCACATTGCCCGGCCACGAATACCCCACCAGGCATGCCTGCGCCCGGGCAGACAACCGCACAGGCGCATGTTTCATTTTATTGACGTGCTTGGCCAGCAGACGCTCGGCCAACGGCAGAATATCGGCAGTCCTTTGACGCAATGCCTGCCACGCCAGCGGAAATACCGATAACCGGTAAAACAGATCCTCGCGAAACCGCCCGGCCGCCACTTCACCCGCCAGATCACGGTTGGTGGTCGCCAGCACCCGGATATCCAGATTGATCGGTTTACGGGCCCCCACCCGCTCGACCTCACGCTCCTGGAGCACACGCAACAGCTTGGCCTGCAGCCCCATCGGCATTTCAGAAATTTCGTCGAGCAGGATGGTGCCGCCATCAGCCTGCTCGAACTTGCCCGCCTGCGCCGCAATGGCACCGGTAAACGACCCTTTCTCATGACCGAACAATGTCGCTTCGAGCATGTTGTCCGGAATCGCCGCACAGTTGATCGCGATAAAAGGCTTATCGGCACGTGGCGAGTTTTGATGAATGAATCGCGCCAATACTTCTTTGCCTGTCCCGGACTCACCGGAAATCAGCACGGTGGAATCGCTTTTCGCCACCCGACTGGCCAGACTCAGCAGCTGGATACTGGCGGGCTCCACGGCAATGGGCCCATCGTTTTCGGCAGGCCCCAGACGCCCCAGCGCATGCCGGGCAACCAGCGCCAGCAGGGCCTTGGGCTCGAAAGGCTTGACCAGATAGTCCGCCGCGCCCTGGCGCATGGCGTCCACCGCTCGCTCTACGGCACCATGAGCCGTCATCAGCAGAACCGGCAGTTGCGGATGGCGACTGCGCAACAGCGCCAGCAATTGATGGCCATCCATACCCGGCATGTTCACGTCGCTGATAACCAGACTGAACGATTCCTGATCCACCGCCAGCAAGGCATCTTCAGCCGAGCCCACCGCCCGGTAGCCGTAACCGGCCAGCTCCAGAGTCTCGCCCAGCGCTTCGCGCAACGAACGGTCGTCTTCGACCAACAGCACTTTGATCGACATCAGTGGCTACTCACTAAAGCGGAAACCGGAATCAACGGCAAAGTGACGATTGCACAGGTCCCGCGATTGACAGTGGAGCGATACTGCACACTTCCCTGATGAGCACGGGTCACCGCCATGACCACCGCCAGACCAAGGCCGGTGCCGGTGGTCTTGGTGGTAAAAAAAGGTTCTCCGATACGTGCCAGCGCCGCCTTGTCCATGCCGCCGCCATTATCACTGAAGCACAGGCGCAGCGTATTGCCACGGCTGTAGGCATGAATTTTCAGACGGGTCTTTCCGACACTGGCCTGCACCGCATTTTCCACCAGGTTGAGCATCGCCCCCACCAGCGTGTCGCGGTTGCACAGCAGCTCACCATCGATCGAATCGCACTGCCAGCGCACGGCCACGTCCTGCACATGGGTCTGAGCTGCCGACTGCAAGGCCTGGAACAGCTGCCCCGGCGTCAGGCGGTCAGTCAAAGGCAATTCGCCACGCGCAAAGACCAGCATGTCGCGCACCTGATGCTCAAGCTCATGCAGACGCTCCTTCAGGCGCGCCGCAAAACGCTGCTGGGTTTCCACCGGCAACTCCTGCTCGGTCAGATGGCTGGCGTAGATCATGGCCGCCGACAAAGGTGTACGGATCTGATGCGCCAGAGAAGCGACCATGCGCCCCAGGGAAGACAGGCGCTCATGACGAGCCAGTTGCTCCTGGAGGCGACGGGTTTCAGTCAGATCGTTGAGCAGCACCAATTGTCCGGGCTCGGCATCCAGAGAGCGGGTGGCAATGGACAGACGACGTCCGTCACGCAGGGAAACCTCATGTCCGTCATCTTCGCGAGGTGCGAAACAACGGCTGATGACATGACGCCACAACATGCCCAGCAGAGGCTGCCCCAAGAGTTCGATGGCGGTCGGGTTGGCCTCGCGCACCACACCCATTCCATCGATGACGATTACGCCGCCAGGCAGCAGATCCACAAGATTCTGCAGACGATTGGCCAGGCGCTCCTTTTCTGCCAGTTCCTGCATACGCTGAGCGCCCGCCTCCGCCAGTTCGCCCTTCAACTCGGCAACGCGGGTTTCCAGCAGCCCGTAGGAATCAGCCAGTTGCGACGACATCTGGTTAAACAACGAGAAGGCCTGCTCAAGACCCTGGCGACTTTCCAGTTCCAGGGAGGGTCGGGCTTGGCTGGGCAAGTCAGGGGACATCTGGACGGCCTTGGACATATATCATCTCTCGCGTGGCGAACCGTCATTAAACGGTATGTTGAGAGTGACTTAGCAATCCTCGTGCCTAAAAAAAACCCCTGAAAATTCAGAGGTTTGATTTTTTGCGCATGCAGCAGGCGTCAATCATCCGCCTGATCGTCACCTTCCCGGCGACTCATGCCGTACTTGCGCATCTTTTCAACAAGCGTTGTGCGACGAATCCGCAGACGCTCCGCAGCACGCGCCACGATACCGTTGGCATCATCCAGCGCCTGCTGAATCAGGCCCTGCTCAAGACCACCCAGGTAGTCCTTGAGGTCCAGGCCTTCAGGCGGAAGCACGGCTCCGGAAGCGAAGTTCGGCGTATGGGCATTGATAGCCACGCGCTCTTCCAGGTCGCTGCGCAGGCTGTCGACCATCTGCTCGTCTTCATCCTCGACGTAGCGGAATTTCTTCGGCAGCTCTGCCACGCCGATCACGCCATAAGGATGCATGATCGCCATGCGCTCCACCAGGTTGGCAAGCTCCCGGACGTTACCCGGCCAGGCATGACGACACAGCGACATGATGGCGGCCGAGTTGAAACGGATCGAACCACGCTTTTCGTGCTCCATGCGCGAGATAAGCTCGTTCATCAGCAGCGGAATATCTTCGACACGCTCACGCAGAGGCGCCATTTCGATCGGAAACACGTTCAGACGGTAATAGAGGTCTTCACGGAAGCTGCCGGTCTCGATCATGCTTTCGAGGTTCTTGTGCGTCGCCGCAATGATGCGCACATCGATGCTTTGAGTCTTGTTGCTGCCGACCCGCTCGAAGGTACGCTCCTGCAGGACACGCAGCAGCTTGACCTGCATCGGCAACGGCATGTCACCGATCTCATCCAGAAACAGCGTGCCGCCGTTGGCCAGCTCGAAGCGTCCGGCACGACTGGTAATGGCTCCGGTAAAGGCGCCCTTCTCATGCCCGAACAATTCGCTTTCCAGCAACTCGGCAGGAATCGCACCGCAGTTAACCGGAACAAAAGGCGCATCACGACGCTTGGAGTGGTAGTGCAGGTTGCGAGCGACCACCTCCTTGCCCGTGCCCGACTCACCCAGAATCAGCACGCTTGCATCGGTATCGGCCACTTGCTGCATCATCTGGCGCACGTGCTGAATGGCACGGCTGGTGCCTACCAGACTGCGGAACAGATTGGGTTCGCGATGCCGACCCCGCTCGCGGGCCTGATCGTACATTTCACGATAGACCTGGGCACGATGCAGGGCATCCAGCAATTTGCTGTAGCTGGGCGGCATTTCGAGGGTGGAAAGCACGCGACGGCGAAGATCTTCGGGAAGGTCGACGGCAGAATGTTCGCCCATCAACAATACGGGAAGGAACTCATCCCATGCAGCGACTGTCTTAAGAAGCCCCTGCAGACTGCCCGGAGTATTTACGCTGCCCACGAGCACGCAAAGAACTTCACGTGTCGAGGCCAAAGAACCGACAACCTGCTGCCAGTCCTGACTGGAGCAGGATAAATTTTCTTCACCCAGAAAATTCAGGATAACCGCCAGATCCCGGCGGCGCTGGCTATCGTCATCGATTAGCAGAATCTTGATTTCACGCCACATGCAATAGCAACTTCCCTAGTCAACTCAATGCCCGAGATCGTGGGCAGCTTGGCATCTCTCAGCCGTTATATCCGATGAGACGCCAGAAAATAGTGAACATCACTAGTTAAGTCAAAAAAACATATACAGTCAAATTTATGGCGAAACTATTGTCGAACAATCAAACCGACAAATAAAAGCTAGCCAAACAGATGGTATACCTTCGCGGCGTTTTTAGCATTGCGGATTTGCGTCATTTCGTCGGCGATTGCCTGACGCTCATCTGTAGCAACGTCAATCAATTGTCGATATACACCCAGCAGCTCTTCCAGATTGCTGCGCAGCCCCGGCTCATCGGCAGGTGCCTCGCTCACAACGGCCTCAACACATTCACGACATGCCAGGTCAAGTTTGACGATTGCGTCCCAGTCACGCTCGGCCAGGGCCCCGACCAACGCTTCACGGGTTTCTTCGATACGCTTGAGCGCAGCACTCATGGTGTTTTCTCCAGAAGACAGCGAACTTATTGTTGTACAGCGCCGATTGCGTCCCAGCCTTCCTTGACTGTAATCAGCAGACCGGCAACTTCATCGAGCATCTTTTCATCGTTCTTGGCATTGGCTTCGGCCAGACGCTTCATCATGTAGTGATAAAGGCTGTCCTGGCGAACCAGTGTAGGATCGTTTTCAAGATCCAGCCCTTCGCGCAATCCACCCACAATGCCGATGGCCTTGCCGATGAAAACGCATTTGTTGGGGATATCCTTGCGCGCCATGGCACCTTTGGCCTGGGCGATGCGATCCAGACCGCCTTCCATCAACATCTGGACCAGACGGTGAGGGCTGGCTTCAGAGGTCTGTGCCTGGGAGCCAATCTTCTGATACTGACGCAGTGCTAACATCGGATTCATAGGGGGCCTCGTAGCAGATCCGGATTACGTATACCCAAGCTATCGACGTACGGTCAAAAAACTTTAGCCTGAAAGCAAAAACCCGACACGGGGTCGGGTTTCTGGCATTTCTTTTATTTACGAAGCGTTTTTCTGTGCATTCATCGCTTCGAAAATCGAGGTGATACTGCTGGCCGTTGCCTTGAGCTTGCCAACCGCCAGATCCATCGCGTTGTACTTGGTGGTCAGGGTTGTAGTCAGCGTTTCGATACGGCGATCAAGCGCTTCCTGCTCGGCGGTGAGTCGAGTCTGAACCTGGGTCAGGCTGGTCTTCTTGGCAGCAAGAATCCCGCCGGTCTTCGTATAGGGCTCGATGGCTTTTTCCATCCGCTCGATCAATCCACCGCTGCCGGTAAACAGCGTCTGGATCTCACCCCCGAACTTCTTGTCATTCAGAGCTTTGGTAAATTCCGAAGTATTCAAGGACAACGTACCGTCGCTTTGCTGCGTCGTGATCCCCAGCTGAGCCAGAGAACCCAGACCGCTGTTGGCGGTTGCAGTAGCAATCTGACCACGAACGGCCGCCAGCAAGGCACGAGGCGTCGCATCGCCGGTCATAGGCGCAGCCGTAAAGGATTTTCCGTCTGCCGATACCGTTCCCTTGGTCAGCGTGGTGACCAGCTTGGCCAAGGTGTTATACGAATCGACAAAGGTCTGCAGCGAGGTTTTCAAGCCCTCGGTGTTGGTGGCAACCGTGATCGTCGTATTCGTGTTGGCATCAGCACTTTTTGCCACCAGCTCGAACGTCAGACCGGATACAGCGTTGCTGACCGTATTGGTCGAGCTGGTCAGACTCAGGCCATCGATGGTGAACGCGGCATCCTTGGCCAGATCCTGAATCGCACCCGCACCCGGAATTGCATTGCCGTTGGCATCGGTCGATGTGCTGGTGGAGCTCATCAGCTTGGTGCCGTCGATGTTCAGCATGCTGAGTTCTGTACCGCCATCAACCGAAATATCACTGCCTTTGCCGGTCGTGGTCGAACTGAATACCAGGCGCGAACCATTGCTGTCAGTAATGATGTTCGCCGAAATACCCTTACCCTGAAGCGTGGAGTTGATCGTGTCACGCACCTCCTGCAGGGTAGAGGTCTTGGTAATCTTGACTTCGTGAGTAGTGCCATTTTGAGTGATTTTCAGGGTACCACTCGGAATAGCACTGGTTTGAGTCGAGTCGAGCGCAACCGTCGCAACCTTGGAAGCGGTCGCCAACTGGCTCACATTGAGAGAATAAGTACCATTGACTGCCGCGTTACCCGCAGTTGCCTTGACCACAGACTCATTGGCTGAAGTGGCAGCAAAACCCTGAAATGCAGGCGTTGTAGTGCTCTTGAGACTGTCCATCGCCTTCTGGAAGGCACTCAATGCAGCCGTGAGCTGATCGACACCATCAGCCGAAGCCTTGGCGACGCTGGTCTGCTTGGTGATCTGGTTCTGCTTGGCAGCCTTCTCGACGCCCACCAGACCATCGACGATTGCCTTGATATCCAGGCCAGAGTTGAGGCCCGTACTCGATGTAATTGTAGCCATGATGCTTACCCCTCAAGAATGTCGCCGACCTTTTGACTCTTTCAAGGAATCGGAAAAATCTGCAACAAGTTTCGTGCCAGTAGTCAGGCCTTGACGTGAAACAACAAGCTGTGCGCGTCGCTCAAGCTATCGGCCAGTTTCAGGATTTCCGCATTGGGAATCTGTCGGACCACCTCACCGGAGTCACTTGCAATCACTTTGACAATGACTTTTCCAGAATCTTCGTCAATCGAAAATTCGAGGTTACGCCTGACCGACTGAAAGAACTTCTGAATGTCTTCCGCGGCAGCCTTCACCTTCTCCTCTTCCTGCGAGTCGTCCTTGTGCAAGTCGGAACCCTTACTTTCAGACGTCGGCTCGATTCGCTCGACGGAAGGTTTATCAACTGGCTTATCCGTTGCCACAACAGGGCTTACCGATTGAGCGGCTGGATAAGACAAGTTCAACTTTACACTCATATCCATGACCATCACCTCCGAAAGTAAAAAAGCGAGAGAGCACGGTTAAGCACTCCCCCGCCAAAATCATTCCGATATTACTGAAGCAGTTTCAGTACAGCGGAAGGCAGCTGGTTAGCCTGGGCCAGAACAGAGGTGGAAGCCTGTTGCAGAGTCTGTTGCTTGGTCAGCTGTGCAGTTTCAGCAGCGAAGTCGGTATCTTGTACACGACCCAGTGCAGCACTGGCGTTTTCGTTGATGTTCTGCAGGTTGGAGATGGTGCTGGTCAGACGGTTTTGTGCAGCACCGAGGTCAGCACGAGTGGCGTTGATGGTCGACAGAGCGGAGTCGATAGCGTCCATTGCAGCAGAGAAGTTGGTCTCTGCAGCGGCGCTGTCGGAACCGGCGATGGTGATAGCCGAACCAACACCCAGGGTATCAGCGTCGAAGCTGGAGCTCAGAGTCAGAGTGATCTGGTTCGAAGTGCCAGTGTTGGAGCCGACCTGGAAAGTCATGGTGCTGGCAGTACCGTCGATCAGGTTCTTGCCGTTCAGGTTGGTGCTGTTTGCGATACGAGTCAGTTCTTCACTCATCGCGGTGAATTCTTTGTTCAGAGCGTCACGGTCAGTAGCGCTGTTGCTGTCGTTTCGCGACTGAACAGCCAGTTCACGCATACGCTGCAGAATGTTGGTGGACTCTTGCAGAGCACCTTCAGCGGTCTGAGCCAGGGACATACCGTCGTAGGCGTTTTTGATGGCCATGGTCTGGCCTTTGATCTGCGAGTTGATACGGGTGGAGATTTGCAGACCGGCAGCGTCGTCTTTGGCGCTGTTGATTTTCAGACCGGAGGACAGACGAGTCATCGAAGTCGACAGAGCGTCCGATGCGCGACCCAGGTTCTTCTGAACGTTCAAGGATGCAACGTTGGTGTTTACTGTTAAAGCCATGATGAATTCCTCGTTGGTTGGGTACTACGTGGCTTCCGGCCCCTGCAAGCGCCGGGTGTGCCTAGAGAACCTTCGTAATAGTTATCGTCGCGGTGGCAGGTTGCTTGAGCATTTTTTTGAAAATTTTTGCCAGCAATCTGCCAGCCCTTATAAAACAAGGGCTTGAAGCCCAACCCACAGAGAAATGACGCCAGTAAACTGCCTTGAATGGCGAGGCTGACAAGACAGGAAAAAGCAGAAATACAAAATCGATGCTATTGGCACGGCGCACTTTCTGACGAAAAAAGCGCCTGCGGGCTGCCCCACAAGCGCTTTTCTTGAGCAGACGGTGATCAGTCCCGATAGATGATCGCCGAGCCCCAGGACAACCCTACACCAAAACCGCTCAGTGCAACGCGCTTCCAGGAAGAGTCGAGCACATGTTTTTCAATCAGCAGCGGAATGCTCGAAGACACCGTATTACCGGTTTCAACCATGTCTTTGACAAACTTCTCGGGCTTGTCTTCGAAACGACGCGCCACGGCATCAACGATGGCCGCACTTCCCTGATGGATGCAGAAGGCATCGATGTCGTCGGGCTGCAGGCCGGACTCGCCCAATAACTCATGCAGGTGCGCCGGCACCTTGAGCAAGGCAAAGTTGAAGACCTGACGGCCATTCATGAAAAACACGCCGTTACTGACCTTAAGGTGTGGCGCACCGGAACCGTCGGTACCGAACTTCGCCTTGCCCAGTTGCCACGGAGCATCTTCGCCCATCCAGGTCGCAGTGGCCGCATCGCCGAACAGCATGGTGGTGTTGCGATCTTCCGGGTCGACGATCTTGGAGTAAGGGTCGGCAGTCACCAGCAGGCCGTTCTTCAGGCCTGTCGCCTCCATGAATCCCTTGATCGCATAGATGCCATAGACATAACCGGAGCAACCCAGGGAAATATCGAACGCAGCGACATTGGTCGGCAGACCCAGCTTGTCCTGAACGATGGCAGCAGTGTGAGGCAGCCCTTCTTCATCGCCGTTCTGGGTCACGACGATCAGCACATCGATACTTTCGCGCTTCAACTGAGGGTTGCTGGCAAACAGCTTGTTGACCGCTTCCACGCACAGATCGGACGTTTCCTGGACGGAATCCTTGCGCGGGAGAAATGTGGAGCCGATTTTCCCAAAGATGAACTCTTCATCCTTACCGAACTTGGCACCTTGAGCGTAGTTATCCACGCCATCTGTGGGCACGTAACTCGCTATGCTTTTTATGCCAATCATCATGGCTTCCCGATTAGTAAACAGGTAAATGTTCGTCCCAAGAAAATCAGGGCGCTATCGAATAGGCGATTTGCGGGCATTTTCAGGGTGTGGGACACGCTACGCAAGTCGAACGCACGCCGCTCCCTGTAACACGATAATGTGGAGATGCACTTTATGACCCGTAGGTCACTCCGAGATGCATGCTTTACGATTTGCGGATCACGAAAAAGCCGAAAACGACGGCTTGCGGGAGCAACGATCCGCCTGCGTTACAGACGGATCGCTCAAGAGAGACGGAATCAACGCGCAGCCAGCGTGAATCCCGGACCGTTGAGGTCAAGATTGCGGTTATAGGCCTCGTCATGGGCAAACTGTGTCGGCCATTTATCGATCAGCGCCGTGCGCGCCTCATCAGGGGCATTTACCACACCGGAATGCACGACCTGCACATGGGGTGTCCAGACCGTCAGATAACCGGCCTGGGCAGCCTTGAGGCACAAATCGACATCGGACAGGGCTTCGGCAAACTCACCTTCGTCCAGCCCGCCTACCGCATCGAACAACGACTTTTCGATCATCAGGCAAGCCGATGACACGGCAGAGTAGTTCTGCTCGACCACCAGACGGTGCATGTAGCCTCTGGACTTCTTCGATTCCCCCACAAAACCCGAACCGACTCCACCATTGAGTCCCAGAATCAGTCCGGCCTGGGTCACGGTGCCTTCACGGTCCACCAGTCTGACACCAACGATACCGACTTCCGGACGCTGGGCCTGATTGAGCAGCGACTCGATCCAGCCAACGTTGACGATCTGGCTCTGGGCATCGAGCAGAATCAGGTATTCGCCCTTGGCCTCCTGACTGACGAGGTTGCTCAGGACGGCCGGGCTCAAACGCTGGTCGGCCCTGAACACACGAACCCGGTTGGACAGCTTCTCCTGCTGATCCAGCCAGGTCGACAGCTCGGGCGAGCTGCTGTTGTTATCGGCGATCAGCACCTCGAAACGCTGATAGCGGGTACGCTGCAGAATGCTTTGCAGGCAGCGCTGCAACTCGGGCAGGTTGTCCTGGCTTTGCAGCAGGATCGATACCATTGGCCGATGGGTATGGCGATAGTCGATCTTGTAGGTGCCTGGCAGTATCGAACTGACTTCAGCCTGATAACCGCGCTTGCCGAGGTGACGGGTCAGCGCCTTTTTCTCGTCCTCGTTCTCTTCAAGCTCGGGCGCATCGCAGATCAGGACCGGTTCACTGAGGTGCGCCAGCCCGCTCATGCCACCCTGCTCGATCAGGCGCAGCAGCAGGTCGTACTCCAGCGCGTTCAGGAAATCGCGGGAATAGCCACCCGCCTCCACCAGCAAATCACGGCGAATCAACCAGTGACGCGCCATCAGGGCAGGCAGGCTTTGCAGCAGATCCAGGTTGAAGCCCGGACGGAACAGAGGTGCCAGCGTACCGTTAGGCTGGCGATGGATTTCGTCCACTGCCACTGCGCGACACTGCGCGGCATCGATCAATTCGATGCTGGCCTGAAGCAGGCCGCTTTTGGTGAACTCTTCGCCAGCATTGGCCAGCATCAGCCAGTCGCTTGGGGACTGCTTGACCACCTGATTGATCTTGTCGACGTAGTTGCTCTCGGTGACCTTCACAAAGTGCAGGGTATTCTGCAGCGTGGTGGTCGCAGGCAACTCGCCAGTGGTGAAGACGACCACCTTGAATGCCCGGTAATGGCCGTTGATCAGACTGTCGAAGGTGGCCTGCAATTTGAAGATATCGGCCTCGAGATCGAGCAACAGAATCCCGATCCGGGAACCCGCAGGATTTTTCTCCAGTCGGGCATTGAGCTTCTTCAGCTCGACAGGGCCTGGATTTCGCGCATCCAGCCACTTGAGCAGGCGACCGGACGCCATGCCATCGAGCAGTCTGCCATTGTCCTTGTCGGACACTGCCTGCAGACGTTTGCCCCAGGCCACGATCCGCTCCGCCTCTTCCTCATCGTCTGCCGACTTGCTCAGCTCCTGAGCCAGCTTCTGCACAACACCATGGTTGAAAGCATAGGTTCCATACGCCTGCCAAAGGCGACTGACCAGCGTCTCGGCATCGGGGTTGCTTTGTGGGCGCAGCAGCTCGCTCTGTTTGAGCAGCGCTGCCTCCAGCCCCTCCAGTTGCTGACGACCAGCCGGCAGGATATGGATCAGAAACTCGATCCGGGCCAGTTCGTCGAAAAACGGCTGGTTGTAAAATGGCAACTCCACGAACTGCCGAGGTTCGAAACGCGGCTCGGACTGTTCGAAGGCAACGCTCCAGACCGAGCTGACAATCTTGTCCTTGCCTTGAAAGCTCCGGGTGCTCAAGGATTCGCCCATGGCCTCGAGCCCTGCCAGAATCAGCTTTTCACTCTCGCCATCTGCGGCCGAGGCCACGGCTGAAGCCAGCATCCGGGCAAACTCTTCGCGCCCTGCCCTGGCCTTGGGATCGATATGCGTCAGCGCAGCCTTGATCGCAGCATTGTGGCGCGAAAGCTCTTCTTCACTCTCGACGAAATGCAACCCATAAGGCACGGGCAGGATGCGCAGTTTTGCAGACGCTACCAGATAGGCCATATGGCCGATTTCCTGCCAGTGCAGATCCGTATTCTCAGGGACCGCAGCAAACCACTGCCGGGCCAGCTCGGTGCGGGTAACGGCATTGAGCAGGGAAATGCCCTGCCCCAGGAACCCGATAAGGCGTTCACCGGCCTGATCCGATGAATGATCCTCGACGATCTTGCGATCGCGACACAGATAGTCCACCTGACCGACCTGAGCCTGATAACCCAGGCTGTAGCCCTGGCTTGCACCGTACTGGTCATTTTCTTCAAGAAAACGCAATGCATCAGTCAGCGCGTCAGGCAACAGAAAGCTGCGGGTATCCAGACAGGCAACGAAAGGCGTGGAGACACGCTTGATGCCTTCGGCAATCCGGGCGCTCAGACCGGCCTCGGCGAGCGCAGCATCGTGCCAGTACTCAAGACCCGGGGTCCTGGCGATTTCGGTATCGATTGCCCGCGATGCATCCACCACCACCAGAGCGCAGGGATAGTCGCTGTAGTACTTCAAGGCTCGACGCAGGAAATCAGGCTGATCCTGAGCCAGCAACACCAATGTCAGACGCTGATTCAACGGCGTGGCTTCATTCCCGAAATTACTTTGCATAGTCTTTCCCATAGCGAACCGATGACTCTCTCAACAGAGGGGAAACTCGGCCCACTGCTGAAGCAAGAGCAAAAACATAGCATCTGCAGCGCAAGTCCTGCGCTACAGAATGTTCATTTTGTGCGAATCAATCCGGCAACCAGCCGTTGGCCCAGTACTGCAGGTTCTCGCCACGCAGCATGAAATCGCGCAGTACGGTCTCCCTCAGTTCATCCCCCATGCGGTAGCTGGCATTGGGATCGGACAGGTGCATGCGGATCGCCTGCAGCCACTCCTCGGAGCTGTTGGTGTAGACCCGAGTGGCCGGCAAGTGCCCGCGATAGGCTTCGGTATCCGAGCAGATGACCGGGTAACCGCAAGCGCCATACTCCAGCAGACGCAGGTTGCTCTTGCAGTCGTTGAAGATATGGAACTCCAGCGGAGCCAGTGCCAGATCCAGATTCAGACTCGCCAGCTTTGCCGGATACGTATGCAGGCTCACAGCCGAGTGGAATTCATGGATGTAAGGCCTGAGCAGATCCGGGCACATGCCGAAGAAGACCCACTCGACCTCATCGGCCAACGTGCGTATCACATCGACAATCAGCTCCAGATCGCCCCGATGGCTGGTTCCGCCACCCCAACCGACTCGCGGTTTTCCGGAACTGCGGCGGACACTCTTGAGATTGCTCCACAGATGGGTCGCCAGCATGTTCGGCACCACGCGAATATCGCTGTGCATGCCGGACAAGGCCTGGGCCAGTGGATGGGTCGATACCACGACACGGTCACAGAGCCCGATACCCCGGCGCAACATGGTCGCAATGTTGTCCGGCATGTTGCGGCGATGCTCGTTCTTCTCCGGGACATCGGCGATGTAGTCATCCAGCTCGAAAATACGCATCGCACTGGAGTAATTCTTCGCCAAGGCAATATCCGGCACCTTGGCCTCGGTGTAGCGGCCCTGGAAGACGATGACATCCGGGGACTGACGCTCGATTTCGATGATCGAAGGCGACTCGTAGGTCATTCTCCCGAGTACACGTCCGGCAGCCACCAGTTCGAGCAAAGGCTGGCTGACCCGATAGTGCCCCACGGCCGAGGAGTTGACAGCCATGCCCAGAATGGAAGGCAGATGGCGCGTGCAGAACGGGTTCCAGCCAAACTGCAGCCCGGGCTCCAGACTGAACGAGGAAGCCTCGCCAAGGCTCAGGTTCGGATTGTAGGCCGGATCCCTGGCCATTTTCGGCAGCCATTTAAGATAAAAGGACTTCTGTTCGTTCTCTAGCTTCTCGCGAGAAGACTCCGAACGCTGAACAGCAGCGGGCTCGGCCAGTACCACAGAAGAGCATGGCGTCCCGACGATCAGATAACCTTCGCCGCCGACACGCATGCACAGGTCCAGATCATGCAGCCCCTGTGAGAACGAGGAAGCATCCATCCCGCCAACACTGTCGAATACTTCTTTGCGCACCATGAGGCAGTTACCGCTGACTGCACTCCAGTTCTGCGTCAGCAGCAGGCGCTGCATGTAACCACTCGCTTCCGCTGGCAAGTTGACGAAGGGTCTGCCTGCCAGCCCTTCCAGTCCCAGGACCATACCGGCGTATAGAATATTGCCCTGTGGGCTCAGGATGCGTGGGGCGACAATACCGACCTCTGGACGCTGGCCATGATTGAGCAACTCATCGAGCCATTCTACCTGATGAATAATCGCGTGAGGACTGAGGGTGACCAGATACTGGCCACGGGCATGGGAAGCCGCAAAGTTCTGCGTGGCGGCTTCGTTATCGGCATCGGGCGAAGCGAAAATCCGCAGCTTCTCGCTGCCCAGTTCGCCCATGGCAGCAAACCAGGCACGGGCATCGGCGCTCTCGCTGGCCTTGTCGACAATCAATACTTCGTAATGTGGGTATCGAGTCTTGCTGAGCAGGCTGTCGAGACAGCGCTCCAGGTCGGTCAATTGATCGCGAGTACTGATAATGATCGAGACCAGAGGGCTGGAAGCATGCAGGTACTCGATACGGTTGAGCAGCGGCAACTGGTCATGATGGATGACATGGGCCATGCCGATACGCTGCAAATGAGCCGAGACCAGCGGCTCGCTGCGCTCGATCACCGCCGGCAGCGACAGCCATTGGGCAAACGACAGGCTGGACTCGACCTGGACCTCAGCGATGTGCTCGATGGTTTGCGGGCCGATACTCTCTACCAGACGCCAGATCACATCATGGGGTGCCAACTCACCATGAGCCGGATCAAAACCACCCATGGTCAGCAGGTTGCGACGCTCGAAGGCCAATGTCCGCCCCACATACGGGTAGCCCCGCATCAAGTCGAGGTTGAAGTCCGGCTTGAACACCGGTTCCTGCGACTCATCCTCGATGATTGCGCCTTCGTCGCTGTAGACACACAGAAGGCCGGCAGTCTGGGCAATACGCTCGGCCAGAATCAACAACGCAGGCTCGGTCAGCCTGTCACCGGCACGCAGCAGATACACCCAGTCGGCATGCTCCAGCAACGGCAGTACATCGTTCAGTTGTTGTGACCAGTCGGCCTGCAACGGGAACCGTAATACCTGCTGATCCTCGAGACTGGTGGCATTGGTCAAGACCACAACGGACTCGGCCGTGTAGTTCTGATCGGCAATGCTTTTGAGGGTCATCTCCAGCGCATCGGTATTATCCTGATCATCGATCACCACCGGAACGATGCGCGGTTGCCAGGCCCAGCGCGCAATGCGCTGCTCCAGAAGTTTTTTCTGCGACCCGAGAAACCGACGGTGCGACAACCACTCGGTATAGAGTTCGACATAGCTTTCACTGTCACTGCCGACCCGGCTGCGCATGATGCCCTGCCGATTGGCCATTACGCCGTAGAGTCCGACTTCATCCCACTCTCTGGGCGACTCCAGAGCCTTGCGCAAGGCGACAAAACGCACCCAGCCCTGGGCAGGTGCCTGCTCTCCGCTGCGCGCCTTGAGCATTTCGTTCAGCCAGCCCCACTCCGTGGTTGCAGTGTGGTACATGTCCGGCTGACTGCTGAACCGGGCAGGATGCAGGCGCTCGATGCTTTCAATACTGTGCAACGCAACCAGATTGCCGCGTCGCAACAGGCAGTTGAACAACGCAAAATCGAGCAACGCCACAAAGCCCTGCCCCGGTTGCGCCAGGGAGGGCAGATACTCCAGAACATCGGCCCTGCGCATCAAGGCACTGCTGAAGCCGCCAAGGGTGTTGCGCGGTGTACGCTCGAAAATCGCCAGCATGTCCTCACCCTTGAACAGGGCGTCGTAGGGAACAAGACCAACGTTTTCCATTCGGGTCGGCAGTACATAGTCATCGACATCGACCAGATGCCGCTTGCCGACCACCAGCAGAACATCGGGATGCTGATCCAGTACCTGTGCCTGACGGGCGATGCAATAGCGGTACAGCCGATCGTCATCGCACAGGAACTTGATGTATGTACCCTGCGCCTCTTCAAGGCACTTGAGCAGATTGCCCTGGAAACCCAGACGGCGAGGATTGCCTACATAGCGCGCAACGGCGTTCGACGACGACACCAGTTCGTCGAATATCTGTCTGATTTCGCCGGTCTGGCAATCATCGCAAACGATGATTTCAAGGCTGTCGTAGCTCTGTTCCAGAGCACTTTGCAGCGCTTCGCGGAAGAACCGTGGATTGAGGGCGGGGATGACGATACTGACGAGGGGAGCTGGATTCACAGTGCAAACTCATGAGCGGCGGGAAACCAGCCAGTCGAATGGCTTCCCTCACCGCTGAAAAAAGACGGCGGATGCTCAATGCCAGGAATCAGATCTGGCTGAACAGGTTCAACTTGGACAGTTGGACAAAAACTGCCTGGGATGCGTCCAGCATGGTCTTCTGCATCGTCAGTCGGGTAGTGGCTTCAACCATGTCGGAGTTGACGAACGTACCCTGCTCAACCTCATTGTTGCCCTTGAGCAAGTCGTTGGTCACGCCTTGCGCAGTTGCAGCGACCTGACGCGCACCGCCCGCCGAACGCGCAGTGGAAGCCTGCTCTCTGCTGCTGATGATGTTACCCAACGCCGAGGACAATGCCGCATCGAGCTTCTGCGAAGCAACCAGATCGCCATCGGTAGGCGTGGTCAATGCCTTGATCGCTGCCGACAGAGTGTTCAGCACGTTTTCGGTCTGATGCGTGGAAGACTGCACCACGAACTGGTCGCCACTGGCCGGCGTGCCGCTGATGGTGAAGTTGACGCCCGCCGCATTGGCCGTTGTCCCGCTCAGTGTGCCTGTGGACACCGGCGTACTGCTGCTGGTGATGGGCGAGGCATACAGTTCGTAATTCGTGGCACTGGTGAACCTGAGAATCGCGCCCGTGGTAGGGAATGTATTGTTGAACGCAGTCAGGTCCGCAGCGCTGGTCCCTACGACCGAACTGCTGATGTTCGCAGTCGAAGGGTTACCCGGACTACGGGAAGTGGTCACGCTGTCAGGCGTCGAAGCCAACTGATAGGTACGGTTGGTCAGGACCGCATCCGCAGCCGCTGTCGTTGCCCTTTCCGCTGCCGTCAGGTTGACGTTCATGGTCAGCTCGACACCACGGAACGTGAATGACTGATCGTTGAAGCTGTCGTGGGTGAAAGTACCCGCCGTCGAAGCATCGGCAGTCACGTCATTGCCCGAGCCGTCCGTGATCTTGAACTGGGTACTGCTCAGGAAGGTCAGCGTGTAAGGCTCGCCTGCCTGATAGTTGTTGTTATAGGCGTTGCTGGACTTCACCAGGCCACCGGTCAGCGATACCTTGCCATCTTCAACCGCAGGCGAGGTCAATGTCGCCGAAGTACGAGAGGTGTTGATTGCCTGCTCGAATGCCTCGAAACCGGTGGTATTGCTTGCCAGCACCAGGCCATCACCCACCGCCAGGTTCACGTGGGTCTGATCACCGTTGTAGCTGTAGGTGCCGTCGGCATTCTGCGAGTACGGAGGAATCGAGGATTTCGAGCCCGAGAACATGTACTGACCGTTGGAGTCCTGGCTGTTCATCAGGCCCAGGATCTGGCTTTGCAACTGCTTGAGTTCATCTGCCGTGGAGATACGGTCCTTGTCGGTATACGAACCGTTACCCGCCTTGACGATCAACTCCTGGGCAGTCTGCATGGCATCGATGATGCTGGTCAGCGCGGTTTCGGAGTTGGTGGCGTTGGTATTGATCGTGCCGATGTTCGATGAATACTGAGTCAGCATGGAGTTCTGCTGCGCCAGTTGCAGGACGCGAGCGGCACCCACCGGGTCATCGCTGGCGGTATTGAGCTTGATCCCGCTGGAGACTTCGTCGCCAGTCTTGACCATGTTTGAATAATTGCGCTGATAGTTCGAAGTCGTGGCTTCGTAGAACTGGGCAGTTGAGATACGCATGGTTCACGACTCCTTAAAGACTGTTGATCAGCGTGCTGAAAATGGTTTGTGCCGCCTTGATGATCTGCGAAGAGGCGGTGTAGTACTGCTGATACTTGATCAGGTTGGCCGCTTCTTCGTCCAGCGACACGCCCGATACCGAATCACGCGCCGACTTGGCCTGGGCCAGAACGGCATCGGTAGCCGTCACATCGCTCTTGCCCTGACTGGCGCGAGTACCGATCTTGGCGACCAGGTCACCATAAGCGCCGGACAGGCTGGTGCCGACACTGCCACCGGTCACGTCAACGCTCTTGGCGGTCTGCAAGGCCACACCGGCCAGGGCGTTACGGTTGTCGGAAGAACCGGCACCGGTCAGATCGATGCTGAAAGTGTCATTGACTATCGGCGAACCCGAGAGGGTCATCTCGATCTCGAATGCGGTCTGGGTGCTTGGCGTGGTACGGGTATCGGCGTAGCCCACGCTGAGCTTGATGGTGTTGCTCTGCCCTTGAACGATCGAACCGCCCACGGCATTGCCATTCTGATCGAGCACGGCTGCACCGGTGGAATCCACCAGCGTGTAGCTTTGCACGCCCGTGCTGCTGACCGCGCCCATCACCAGCTTCATGGGCGTGGTGCTCTGCAGCGCGTTGCGCAGGTCGGCGGTCTGGGTCGAATCGTAGATGTCGGCCTTGGTATTGAGAACCGGCTGAGTAAAGCCACCGGTGCCGGAGTTGCTGACACCCGCCTTGGCGGTCAGTGGCGCGGCTGCGGCAATGTCCTTGGCGTCGGTCAGGGCAACGGCGATACCCGAAGCACCGTTGCGCGTCGGACTGACTTTGAAGGAGTCGCCAGCGGCCAGCGTATTGCCGTTGAGGCTGACAGTGAAGCCCTCGAACTGGGTCGGCGGGTTATCCGTCAACGAACCGGTACCGACGCTTTCGCCATTGGGCAGGCGACGCACCGTGAAGTTGTTGGCATCGCTGAAGGTAACTTCGTAATCGTCGGCCGTCAGTTTGCTGGTGTCCTTGATCGTGACATCCAGGTTGCCCGAACCGGCACTGTTACCCACCTTGCCGATGCTGCGCTGGGTGATCAGATCGGCACTGTTGATGTTGGTGAACAGGCTCGAACCGAAATTGCCCTTGCTGTCGATACCCTGGCTCATCTGGCTGTTGACCTGATCGGCCAGCACCAGCGCCACACGCCCGAGCTCGTTGGAAGCAGGCGTCAACACTTCCGAGCGATAACGCAACAGACCACCGATGGAGCCGCCTGTCACTACCGAGGTCACATCGGTGGTGGTCTGGCCGATCTTGATCTGCAGGTTGTACTGGAGAGGGTCGGTCTTGCTTGGGCCAGCCGAGAGAGTCGCGGCCATGGAACCGCTCACCAGGGACTGTCCGGTACCGGTCATGACATCATAGTTGCCATTACTGCTTTCAAGCACTTTCACACCGATCAGCTCGTTGAGCTTGCGCACGGTTTCGTTGCGCGTATCAAGCAAGGTGTTGGGTGTGGTATTGCCGGCAGAAGCTGCAGTGATCTGCTTGTTCAGGCTGGCAATCGTGCTCGTCAGCTCGTTGACCTGAGCGGTCAGCGTAGTCAGTTGTGCATTGACGTTATCGTTCTGCGACGACAACTGCGCAGAAATCGAGTTGAACCGTGCGCTCAACGCGCTGGCCTGGGTCAGAAAAGTCGAACGCTCGGCCGACTGGGTCGCATTGGAGGCAACCGATTGCAGGTCGGTAAAGAACTTCGACATCTGTGCCGCAACACCTGTGGTGTTGTCCGACAGCAAGGTGTCGGTCTTGCTCGCCTGACCGGAGTAAGCCACAGCGTCGGCGCTGAGTGCCGTACTGGTTTGCAATTGGGCATCAAGATAGCTGTTGTAGATACGACGCACATCGGACAGCGTGGTGCCGGTACCGATGTAGCCGACCCCCAGGCCGATGTTGATCTGCGCCGAAGCCGTGGTCATTACCTGCTGACGCGAATACCCGGCAGTGTCCACGTTGGCCGTGTTGTTACCGATGGTATTGATCGCGGCACTGCTGGCAGTAATACCCGAGAGCCCAATTGAAATCAGCGACATGATTCAAACCTTATAAAGTCGTGGAAGAGCCCGTTGCAGCGGCGTAGTTCTGGTAACTCTTCATCTGTTTCGCAATCTGCGAAATCTTGCTTGCGTAGGCCGGGTCCGTGGCGTAACCGGCTTTCTGCAATTCTTTTAAATACTGCTCAGAGTTATCGGCGGAGTTGACGACTTCTTTATACCGATTGTTGTTCTGCAACAGGCTGACCAGGTCATGGAAGCTGTCGGCATAGGAATCGTAGGAACGGAAATCCGCCGTTTCCTTGACCATCTTGCCGTCACGGAACTCGCTGGTAATCGCACGGGCCTGCGCACCCTGCCAGCTACCGGTTGCCTTGATACCGAACAGGTTGTGACTGCTGCTGCCATCCTGCTGACGCATGATGGATTTACCCCAGCCGGTTTCCAGCGCAGCCTGGGCCACCAGCATGACGGGATCGACACCAATACGCGCTGCCGCCTCCTTGGCCAGAGGCAACATGGTCGCCACGAACTCGTCGGAGTTTCCAAAGGCACGCTTGGCCGGTGCCAAAGGCGGCTGAGCCATGGTGCGAACGTATTGCGGCTCGGCAAGATTGGGATCCAGCGTCCAGTCGCCATTGTTACCGGTCGGTGTCGCACGCTGCGCAGCCATCGGGCTGTTGGCATTGGCGTTGGCGGCTGCCGCCGAAGGCACAATCCCCAGCAACAGACGATCGGTGAGTTTGGTCGGCAATGCCAGACGACGCGAATTGAGCAGCGCCATGTCATTGCGGCCTTCGACAGCGCCAGAAGCCCCCGCCTTGTCTGCAGCAGCCGAGCGCGTCGCCCACAGCGGACGCTGATAGACGCTGGCGGCCAATCCTGCGTTGGAGGAATCCGTAGCGGGAGCCTGGGTAGCACTCGCCGCAGCCGCATGATTGACGCCCTTGTCCTTGGACAACTGGCGCATCAGCACATCCTGCAGGCCGATACCATTGGCACGGGTCGACAGGGTCACTGCCAACTGCTGGTCATACATGTCCTGATACTGCCGCGTCGCGGCAGTATTCAGCGGGTTGTCCTTGGCCAGCACTTCGTTGGCCGAACGCATGGCCTTGAGCATCTGGCTGACGAACAGCGATTCGAACTCCCGGGCCACCTTTTTCAGGTTCTCCGGATTGTCCTTGTCGCCATTCTTCAAGGCGGCCAGACGATTGACGTCGGTATAGGCACCCGAGTCGACCGTTGTGGAAAATCCGCTCTTGGGCATATCCATGCTCGATTCCTCAGATCACGATCAGGTCGGCTTGCAACGCGCCGGCCTGCTTCAAGGCTTCGAGAATGGCCATCAGGTCACCGGGAGCCGCGCCCACCTGGTTAACGGCACGAACGATCTCATCCAGCGTGGTGCCCGGGCCGAATTTGAACATCGGATGCATTTCCTGCTGGGCATTGAGCCTCGAGCGCGGCACCACAGCCGTCTGACCATTGGAAAGCGCGCCCGGCTGGCTGACGATCGGATCTTCGGTAATGGTCACGGTCAGGCTGCCGTGAGTCACGGCGGCCGGCGACACCTTGACGTTCTGACCGATCACGATAGTGCCGGTACGCGAGTTGATGATCACCTTGGCGGCGGTCTGGCCCGGATCGATCTCCAGGTTTTCCAGAATCGACAGGTAATCCACACGCTGCCCCGGATCCAGAGGCGCAGTCACACGCACCGAACCACCGTCCAGCGCCTGGGCAACACCCGGGCCAAGCATGTCGTTGATCTTGTCGACTATGCGCTTGGCCGTGGTGAAGTCGGAGCGATTGAGGTTCAGCGTCAGGCTGTTGCCTTGGTTGAATCCGCTCGGCACGGCACGCTCCACCGATGCACCACCTGGGATACGACCGGTCGACGGAACGTTGACGGTAATCTTCGAGCCATCGCGACCTTCAGCATCGAAACCGCCGACCACCAGGTTGCCCTGGGCAATGGCGTAGACGTTGCCATCAACACCTTTGAGCGGGGTCATCAGCAGACTGCCACCACGCAGGCTCTTGGAGTTACCGATGGACGAAACGCTGATATCCACCACCTGACCCGGTTTGGCGAATGGCGGCAGATCCGCATAGACCGCCACTGCGGCAACGTTCTTCAACTGCACGGTGCCGGAACCGGTCGGCACCTTGATACCGAACTGCGACAGCATGTTGTTGAAGGTCTGCAGGGTAAACGGCGTCTGAGTGGTCTGGTCACCCGTACCATTGAGGCCGACGACCAGGCCATAACCGATCAATTGGTTGGCCCGTACACCCGAAATACTGGCGATGTCCTTCA
The DNA here is from genome assembly GCF_017165765.1 of Pseudomonas capsici. Lineage (GTDB taxonomy): Bacteria > Pseudomonadota > Gammaproteobacteria > Pseudomonadales > Pseudomonadaceae > Aquipseudomonas > Aquipseudomonas capsici. The sequence goes on along the minus strand of NZ_JAFGZD010000003.1, from coordinate 288,112 downwards.
GACGCTCGGCCTGAACACCGAAGGTGGCGGACAGCAGCAGCGTTGCGGCAATCAGTTGCTTGAACTTGATCATGTCTATCCCGCTATCAGAAAGGGAACAACGGGCTGAGGAAGAACCGGTCGAACCAGCCAGGCTGGTTGGAATCGGCAAATGCACCAGTACCTGAATACGTGATACGCGCATCAGCCACTCGCGTGGATGACACAGTGTTATCGGTGGCAATGTCATCGGCACGAATCAGACCGGCAATGCGGACCAGTTCGTCACCGGTATTGAGAGTCAGCCATTTTTCGCCACGCACCGCCAGAATGCCGTTGGGCATTACGTCAGCCACGGTAACAGTCACCGAACCGGTCAGGCTGTTGCTCTGGGCTGCCTGCCCCTGGCCTGCAGTAGAACGTGCACCCGTGTAACCGGCATTGAGACTCAGATCGTTGCCGCCGACAGGGTTATTGGTCGTCAATCCGGAACCGAATAACGAAGTCAGACCCAGGTTGGCGGTACTGTCCTTGGTGATTGCAGAGCTTGCAGCCTTGCTGGAAGCCATCCGCTCGGAAAGCGTGATGGTGATGATGTCACCCACACGAAAGGCTTTGCGGTCGCCATACAGATTCTGCTCGAAACCGGCCTGATAGATCGCACCATTGTTGGCAGCGGCAGATATGGGCGTTCGCGGCAACACCGGAGCGTAATAAGGGTCATTAGGCTTGGCAGAAGGCGCCACACAGCCTGACAGCAAGGCAATCGCGCTCAAGGGAGCGATCAACACTGAAAAACGCAGAACACTAAGGCGTTTCATGACACTTGAAACCTCGCGGTGTAGCAGGCGCCCATCAGACGCCTTGTCGGTTTTGAGCAGATACATCAGGGTCTTACAGATTCTGAGTCAGGTTCTGCAACATCTGATCGGCAGTCGAGATCACTTTGGAGTTCATCTCGTAGGCACGCTGAGTGGTGATCATGTTGACCAGTTCCTCAACCGTGCTCACGTTGGAGTTTTCCAGGGTGTTCTGCAGGGTCGTACCCAGACCGTTCAAGCCAGGAGTACCCACTTGAGGTGCACCGCTGGAACCGGTTTCCAGGTAAAGGTTGCCACCAATGGCCTGCAGGCCGGCCGGGTTGATGAACTCGGCGGTCTGGATGTTACCGATGACCTGCGGCGTGGCAGTGGCGCCCGCCACGGTGATCGAAACGGTACCGTCCTGACCGACAGTGAAGGTCTGGGCGTTTTGCGGAACGACAATCGCAGGCTCAAGGGCATAACCGTTGGCGGTCACGATCTGGCCGTTGGCGTCCAGATGGAAAGTACCGTCGCGGGTGTAGGCGATGGTGCCGTCAGGCTGCGAGATCTGGAAGAAGCCACGACCATTGACGGCCAGGTCCAGAGGGTTCTCGGTAGTCTGCAGACTGCCGGCAGTGAAGTTCTTTTGCGTACCGACAATGCGCACACCTGTACCCAGTTGCAGACCGGACGGCAGTTCGCTGTCCTGAGTCGACTGGGCACCCGGCTGGCGCTTGATCTGGTAGAGCAAGTCCTGGAACTCGGCACGATCACTCTTGAAACCTGTGGTCGAAACGTTCGCCAGGTTGTTGGAGATGGTGGTCAGGTTGGTGTCCTGAGCAGCGAGGCCGGTTTTGGCAACGTATAGTGCAGGAAGCATTCGTTTTCTCCTCAAGCGCCGGATTGTCGGCGCAAGCTGTCAATGGTTAGCCAAGTTGCAAGACGCGAGCCATCGCCTGATCATCTTCTTCAGCTGTTTTCATCATTTTCACGTGCAATTCAAACTGTCGCGCCAAAGCCAGCACCGAAGTCATTTCTTCCACGGCATTGACGTTGCTCGCCTGCAGAAAACCGGACTCGACACGCACATTGGCATCGACCGGAGCAGCCTGGCCGCTCTTGGTATGGATCAGGCCGTCAGGACCTTTTTCCATGGTGCTCAGATCCGGATTGACCAGCTTGATGCGGTCAACCTCAGCCATGACCTGCGGGCTCTCACCCATGGAGCGAATGCTGATCGTGCCGTCGGCACCGATCTCGATCTGCTGCTCGGGCGGCACGGCAATCGGCCCGCCATTGCCCATGACCGGCAAACCACTGCCGTTGCGCAACACACCGAGGGCATCGATATTCATGCCGGCACTGCGGGTATAGGCCTCGCCACCATCAGGCGTCTGGACCGCAATCCAGCCATCACCCTTGACGGCAACGTCCAGCTCGCGACCGGTCTGAATCAATGCGCCACCGGAAAAGTCGGTACCCGGACGTTCGCCCATCGCATAGGCACGCGAAGGCATGACCTCGCCAAATACCGGCATCGAACGGGCCTGCTGCAGATCGCGCATGAACCCATTGGTCGATACGTTAGCCAGGTTGTTGGCATGAACCTTTTGCGACTGAGCGTTTTCAGACGCCCCGCTCATTGCGACGTAAAGCAACTTGTCCACAGTCTTCCTCCTCCGACAGACGCTTGCCGCCTGTAGCTGTTCTGAATGGGAGAAAGCAATTTCTGCACCAACTTTTCAGAATGGATACAAATGACTGATTACCCTGCAAAAACCAGAGCATCACGGACAGCAGGGTAATCCTCACTCCACAAGAGCGGCGGTAGATTGCCGCCACCAAGCAAACCGACATGGCACACCGCCAAAAAAACTTCGCTCACCCTCATCGATCAGCCTGACGAGGGTGATAATCTTGCCGAAACTCCACGCAACGAGAATCGACATGCACTTTCGAGCACGCCTTCTCGCCCTCATCGCAACACTGCTGATGGCCAGCGCCCTCCTCGCCCATGCGGCCCCCGCCCGCTATTACAAATGGCAGGGTGACAGCAGGATTGTCTGCGCCCAGACCAGTCCGGGACCAGGCTGGAAACGACTGAATGGCTGGTTCATCAAATCCGATTGTTCCGTCTGAACAATCCTGCTTACAGCGAATTTCACACCCCCCAGACACAAGAAAGCCCCTTGAAAAGGGGCTTTCTTCAGCAACTCATCAAACCCGGTTATCAGGTCATCTGAATGGTGGTCTGCATGATGGTGCTTTCAGTCGAAATGGTTTTCGCATTCGCCTGATAGTTGCTTTGCGCCTTGATCAGGTTGACCAGCTCCAGCGTCAGATCGACGTTGGAATCTTCCAGCGCCTGGCCCGTGATGTAGCCCAGGGTTCCCGACTGCGGAACACCGGTCACCGGCAGACCGGAAGCGAAGGTTTCGCGCCAGTTGGTGCCACCAGCTGGAGAAAGACCCTGCACGTTGGCGAATGTCGTCAGAGAAACCTGACCAATTACCTTCGACTGACCGTTGGTATAGGAAGCGAACAGGTTGCCACTGGCATCCACGCTCATATCCTTGATCTGACCGGCTGCATAACCATTCTGGGTCTGGGTGATAGGACCCGACACAGAAGCAGTCTGGGTAGCCTGGGTCATGTCCAGCCTGATGCCCGAAGTGACACCGACAGCACCGTTGGCAACCCAGGTCGCAGAGGTGCCAGTACCGGTCTGCATGGCAGGAACCCAGTTGTTGACCTGGAAAGTACCGTCGGCATTGACTGCCACGTTGGTACTGGCCGACGGGACCGACGGGGTCGCCGAAGTATTGATGACCATGTTGCCGGAGGTATCGAAAGTCAGGTTGTTACGGTCAGCCGTGGTACTGGCCGGATTGCTGATACTGCGACCGTCGATCAGCGAATACATGGCCCAGGTATTGGTGCCCGTTTTAGCCAGATACGTTTCCAGAGAGTGTTCGTTACCCTGCGAGTCGAAAACCTTGGTGCTATAGGTGAAGTTGTAGCTATTGGTATTCGTCGCATCGAACGGCGTGATAGTCGGAACTGTCGACGTCGAATTGAGGTTGGCCACGTTGGTGATGATGCTGGTCGGATTCGCCGCCTGGTTCGAGCTGTCAACTCGCAGGTTGCCCGAGACGCCCACGGCAACATTGCCGTTCGCATCAACGTTGTAACCCTGCAGGTTCATGCCCGCACTGTTGACGACAAAGCCATCCTTGTCGGTACGGAATGCACCGGCACGGGTATAGAGCGTCTCGCCGCTGTTGCTGAGCATGAAGAAGCCATTACCGTTGATTGCCAGGTCCAGGCTGTTGCCAGTCCCGGTGGTCAGGCCACCCTGGGCAAACTGCTGGGAAACCGCAGCCGTGGTCACGCCGCTACCAATGCTGGTACCGCCGGAAGTGCCACGAATCGACTGAGCGTACTGGTCAGCGAATTCGATACGCGACTGCTTGAAACCGGTGGTCGCAACGTTGGCAATGTTGTTGCCGGTAACGTCGAGACTTTTGTTTGCTGCATAGAGCCCACTAAGGCCGATATTGAATGACATGTACCACTCCTACGCCGTCTAGTCGGCTCTATATTCCGATTGATTGCACTTTGGACAGAGCGATCGAATTGCCGCCAGCCAGGTTTAGAGTCATTTCCCCGCCACTCACAGCCGTTGTCACGCTATTGACGGTGGCTGGCAGGTAAGTCGAGAGACCGTTGTTCGTGCCGTTGATAGTGCCATTTGCAATAAAGCTGTAGGTCCCCGACGGCATGGCGGTGCCCTCACTGTTGAGGCCATCCCAGGTGAAACTGGCATTGCCTGCGTTCTTGGAGCCCAGGTCGATGGTGTCCACCAGATTATTGCTGGCATCGTAGACCTTGACCGTAGTGGCCGAAGTCGAAGACGGTATGACAACCGAACCGGTCAGACCCTTGGTGGTATCCACCTGAGCGGTACCGGTCTCGACAATCACCGAACGCCCCACCAGCGAAGAAGCCTGCAAGGCCTGGGAGGACTTGTAACTGGTCGCAATCGAATCAACGGTCGACGTCAGGTTCTGCATGCTTTCCAGACTGCTGAACTGCGCCAACTGCGCAACGAACTGCGTGTTGTCCTGCGGATCCAGCGGGTTCTGGTTCTTCATCTGGGTGACGAGCAACTGCAGGAACGCATCCTTGCCCAGTGCTTCGCCTGAACTGCTCGCACTGGCTTTGGGGTTCTGCAGCGAGTTTATAAAACTCGTCGATACATCGTTTTCAACGGCCATAACGTTCGCCCTTTATCACTGACCGAGGGTCAGAACCTTCTGCATCATGGATTTTGCGGTGTTCATGATTTCGGCGTTCGTCTGGAACGAACGGCTAGCGGAAATCATGTCGGCCATTTCTTCGACGACATTGACGTTGGGGTAGTAGACATACCCGTTCTTGTCAGCCGAGGGATGATTAGGCTCGTAGCGCGCTTCAAGGTTGGAGCTGTCTTCGATGATGCCGCTGACCTGAACCCCCTGACCGGCATCGCCCTGATCCTGAAACAGCGAGCCACCGGTGGACTGCTGATTCTGCAGTACGGTCGCGAACACCGGATGACGGGCGCGGTAGGTCTGATCCATGCTCGACGACACGGTCTCGGCGTTGGCGATGTTACTGGCCGTGGTGTTCAGACGCGTGGTCTGGGCACTCATGGCGCTACCGGCAATGTTGAACACATTGGCTAGTGACATGAATTATTCTCCGCGAAGGGCTGCAACCAGCCCTTTGAACTTGCTGTTGAGCAGGGTGAAACTGGCCTGGAAGCCCATGGCGTTATCGGTGTAGCTGGCCTGCTCGATCTGCGAATCGACGGTGTTCTGGTCCAGCGAAGGCTGAGACGGAGTGCGGTACATCAGAGTACCGTCGCCATTGCTCATGCCCTCGGCTTCGATATGACGGTTATTGGTCATGTTCAGCGCAAAACGACCGTTCTGAGCCTTTTCGCTTTCGGCAGCCAGCACCGAGGAAAAGTCCAGATCACGGGCCTTGAAATTCGGGGTGTCGGCGTTGGAAATGTTGTTGGCCAACACCTCTGCACGCTGAGCCCGGAAGTTGAGGGCCTTTTCGTGAATGCCTAATGCTTTATCGAAGCTGATGCTCATTTCGGGAAACCTTTGCCGGTTGACCTGATTCTCGTATCACTGAGAAAGCAATCGGCGTGCCAAATCCACAAAGCCAGTATTTGCGGGGCTTGTAGCGATTGCCGGGGCGGCAATGCCAGAAAAGCGGCAAGGCATTTCCGCTGGGGAAGGGTAAAGCGGCAAGGGATGCGCCGTTTTTTTGCCATGTCCGCGGCAGGAGCGGCTTGCCGCGGACTGCAGAATCATGTCACCGGGGAGTGCCTGGCAACTCGACATAACCGGGTTTCAGGCCCGAGACTTCGACACCCTGAGGCATTGCACGTCCGGCAGTGACCATGACCTGCTGCGGCGCAGCGTTCATTGCCTGTCGATACATGACAAAGGTTCTGCCCTCGGCATCCTGACGCAACACCTCGGAAGGGACTGCGAAACCATTGTCTGTCCTGTGGGTGACGATAGCCAGCCGGGCACTCATGCCAAGGCGGACTTTCGCCTGCTGGGCCGGTGTCAGGGGAGCGATGCTGATAATGACTTCGTACGTCGTGCCGCCACCGAAATCGGGGGCCACGCCCTGCGCAGCAATCGAAGACAGGGTTCCCTGCAGAGTAATACCCTCGAAGCCATCACCCGTGACCTGCACCGGCATGCCATCGGCCAACTGATGCAGATCGACTTCTTCGACCCGGGCAACCGCCCTGATCTGCTCCAGGCTCGCCAGCTCAAAAAGCGCTGTTCCCTGAGTCATGCGCATCCCTTGCTGGATCAGGGGAGCAGCCCCTCCTTCCGGCCTTTGCGGACGCAACACAATCCCGGCAAACGGTGCCTCAATCTCGCGGCGGGCATGCAGAGCCTGCAAGGCCTGGTAGCGCGACTGGGCATTGGCCAGCTCCATATCGGCTATCTGGCGATTTTCACCCCTGCCCTTCTCCATGACTGCATTCAATTCCGACTGCGAGGCCGTCATGTCCAGTCGCTGTATCCTGGCCTGCTGCTCAAGGGAATCCACATCCATGCGGGCAACGATACCCCGCTCGAACAAGCGGCGCGTATCGGCCAGCTTTCTCTCGGTATCGCTCAGTCCGTATTGAGCATTCGTGAGCGCTCGACGCGCACGCGCCACCTCTTCGCCCTGCGCCCAATTGTCCATATCCTTGACTGTGCGCTGAAGCTTCAACTGGGCAGCCAGCGCTTCACGCAACTGAATATCCAGTTGCGTGGTATCCAGAGTCAGCAGGTGCTGGCCACGCTCGACCCGTTGCCCCTCGACGACGGCGACCTGCTGCACGACACCGTCAAAGGGAGCCGCCAGCGTCGACCGGCTGGCCGCCTCGATTCGCCCCACCACCCCCAACTGGCTTTCCAGCAATTGCGGCTGCACGGCTATCCATTGAGTGTCTGGCGATGTCGATTCGGACTGCGACTGATAGCCATAGACAAGGCCTGCCACCAGCCCTGCCGCCACCACACCGGCAACAGCCCGGACAGCGACGCGAGAAGTGCGTAATCGCGCCAGATACTTAGTCATTGAGATCAATATCCCAGCTCTCCAGAGTAGTACCCAGCGTCTGATCCAGACTGGTCTGGGCATTGAGGTAAGCAATCAATGAGTTGAGACGGGCATTTTCGGCATTTCGCAGATCGGCCTCGAAACTCAGGACCTGGAAGTTGCTGGAGCGGCCGGACTGCAATTTTTCCCGCTCGATCTCCAGCTTGCGAAGCGACAACTCGCGCGCACGCTGGGAAATCTCATACTGCCGCCAGCGGGTGCCCAGATCGCGCACCCCATCCCCCACATCCTGCGCCAGGGACTGATCCGCCTCAGCCAGAAGCAACTCCTGATTCTCCACATCGACCCGAGCTCGCACCTCGGCTTGCCGCCGACTCAGATCACCAATCGGAATATCGATCTGAATACCGGCATAGCCTTCCCATGTACGGGTTGTGCCTGGGCCGAAATCATTCTGAACGCGGTCACGCACCTGAGTGGCCCCACCGATCAATGACACATCCCACAGCCGCTCGTTGCGTGCGACAAGAAGATTGATTTCCGCCTGCTTGCCGGCAATCAGGCGGGTGAGATAGCCGGGCTGCCGCTCCCTTGCGGTAACCAGCGCCTGCTTGGCACTGACTTCGATGCGACGCGCATCGAGCACCTCTACCGCACGCAATCGCGTCCCCAGATCCAGAGCCAGGAGCCGAAGCAATTCCAGACGACTGGCATCCAGCTGGTTGGCTGCCTCCTCTATCGCCAGCTCCTGAGTGGCGACATCGGCTTCAGTCTGGACAATGTCGAACTCTGCCATCTGCCCCGCAGCAATCATCGCCCTGTTTGCGTCAAGCAACTGGCGTGAGCGCTCAAGAGCATCACGCGCGATACGCACCTGCTCCTGAGCACGCAACAATTCACGATACCCGGTGATGATCCGGGTAATGGTGTCCGAAACGGTAGACTTCAGAGTCAGGCGATTGACCTTCTCCGAGAGCACCGCCAAACGCACAGGAGCCGTGGCAACATCCTTGCCGGCACCTCGCAGCAAGGGCTGAATGATCGTCAGGGTTGCGCCATCGTTACGAGTGCGCCCTGCCGTGTTGGCCATGGTCAGTTGATTCGACCAGGCCAGAGAAAGCTGGGTCCCGTATTCACCCAGCATCGTGGTCTGGGGAATGACTTCAGCCTGACGACGGTGATCGCCCTGATTGCGTGCCGCCAGGTAACGGCTGCTGAGCACCAGCTTGGGCGTAAACCGGTCCTCGGCAACGCGCAAATCGAACTTCTGAGCGATACGATCAAGATAGGCGCTGCGAATGGAGCGATTGTCCCGCAAGCCCAGAAATACCGCATCGGCCAGGGTAAGTTCGATCGTCTGCTCATTCAGGGATACGGTACGACTCGGCATGCTTGGAGCAGCTGGCGCAAGAGATGCCGCCACTGAAGACTGCAGGCCACCAAGAACCAGGCAAAACACGGCCAGACTCCGATAAAGATCAATCATCGCGCAGCGCCTGTACCGGCTCCAGGCGAGCTGCCATAAGGGCCGGATTCAAACCAAAGAAAAGCCCCACCAGCAATGAACTGACAATACCCAGCGGGAGAGAAGGAAGCGACAAGGTAAATCCCCAGCCCGACACCACCGAAAACAACCACGCAGCGACAAGACCCAGACACGCCCCAATCGTCGCTCCCGCAATGGACAGCACCGCCGCCTCCAGCAGGAACAGTCGCCCGATATCGACAGGACGCGCACCCAGCGCCATGCGAACACCAATCTCCCGGCGTCGCTCGGACACATTCATGACCATCACATTCATGACTCCAACACCGCCTACCAGCAGGGAGATCCCGCCCAGACCTGCCAGCAGATAAGAAAAGGTACGGGACTGCTGCGCCAGACCATCAATCAACTGCTGGGGAATCTGCACCTGGACATCGCGACCCGGCGCCAGCGTCTGCAGGTAGCCCGTCAAGGCGTTACCATCGCGCTCCAGCGTTTCGCTGCTACTGCCTCTGGCGATGACATTATTGATTTCCGGCTTTGAACTGACGCGCCGCATGCCTTCGATGGGGACGAAAACAGCGTCATCCACTGAAACGGGGATAAGCGGGTTCTGCCCATGGCCGGACAGGATTCCGACTATTTCAAAAAGATAACCGTCGATCTGGATACGCCTTCCCGCCACATCCCGAAGGCTCTCGATGCCCAGCTCGCGGGCCACTTGCGCCCCCAGCACGGCATAGGTGCTGCGGCTGTCGTAGCTGGAAAGGAACCGGCCCTGGGCAACACGCAATCCAAGCACGGCCACCAGGTCGCCGGAAGTACCCGCGACATTTACATTGTGCGCGCGGCCATCAAGGCTCACTCTGGTCGATAGCATCATGACAGGCGCGATATGAAGAATTCCGGGAACCGCCTCCATGGCCGCCGGAATATCCAGCGTGGCCGGTGCCGGACGCATCCTCATCCCCGGCGGTGCCGCAAAGCTGACCACCAGCATGTCGCTGCCAAGCCCCTTGAATGCACTGATGGCCTCATTGGCCGCGTTCTGGCCAATGTTCAACAGAGCGACCACCGAAGCACATCCCACGGCAATGCCCAGCAGGGCCAGCAACGATCTGCGCCCCAGGAGACGCAAACTGTTCAAGGGCTCCAGGAATATCTGCCCAAGCGACGGGCCGTAACTTGCGAACCGCTCCTCAGACATGAGCCATCCCGACTGGCGCTACCCGCTCTTCGAGACAGCCATCACGCACCTGCAGGCAACGCTGCATGTGCCGGGCCAGGGAGTTGTCGTGAGTGACAACAATCAATGTCACGCCCTGCTCCCGGTTCAGGGCAAGCAGCAGAGCAAGAATCTCGGAAGCCGTAGCGCTGTCGAGGTTGCCGGTCGGCTCATCGGCAAGAATCAGGGAGGGCTGGCCTACCAGGGCTCGGGCAATGGCAACCCTCTGCCGCTGACCACCGGAGAGTTCGGCAGGACGATGATGAGCCCTGTCGGCCAGCCCCACCCGCTCGATCTCACGCTGCGCGGCCACCCGGGCAGCGTGACGGGAATAGCCGCGATACAACAGCGGCAAGGCGACGTTATCCAGAGCATTCAGACGTGGCAGGAGATTGAAACTCTGGAAGACAAAACCGATGAGCTGGTTACGAACCTTGGCACGCAATTGCGCAGAAGCATCGCCCATGTCCAGCCCATCCAGAAACAGGCCACCGGCAGTCGGGCGATCAAGCAGACCGAGGATATTGAGCAGCGTACTCTTGCCTGAGCCGGAACTGCCGACAATGGCACAGCTCTGGCCGCGCTCGATGGTCAGCGAGACGTCGTGCAGAACCGAGTGAGATACAGCGCCTGCCTGATAGGAATGGCAGATACGATCCAGTTGAATCAGGTTTGTGCAAGGTAGCGGCGTGGCGCTTCTGCATTGCTCCTGAGTGACTTGCCCTTCCATTGCGTACAGCCTTCTCCATGACCTCGTATTCGCCCGCCCTTATAGCATCTCAACAGAGAAGGTTGGAGTTTTTCCCAAAAATAATTTCAAACACCCGCCCCCGTTATATGGAAACATTCATGAAAACCAAGACATAAAAAAGCAATATGTGACAAGAGTTTTCAAAGCAACCAGTACTTCAGGAAGAAACTTTAGAAAATCCACCATAAACTACTGAAAATCAAGCACCTGTACATCGGCTTCTCAGATGCCGGAAGTCTGAAAAATAAAAATATCAATCTACACCAATTAAAGACACTGATATTCCGGCACGAAGAATGCTATGGAGTTTCCTACAGCGCTTAAAATTGTTTTTTTATAAAACTGCCTTGTTTCAGTAAAAATCAGAGGGTATAAAGTGCCAGCCTTCCTGCCAAGACAGCACGTGGCTCTGTAAAATAATGAAATATGGATTATAGGGAGCATTAAAGATGAAAAGAAAAGGTATTTTAGGATGTTTAGCAGCACTGGCACTGACCACAGTGGGTGGTCATGCCGTGGCGGCAGGTGCCTATGCGGGAGACGCAGTGGTTCGCCCTACCTACTCTTCCAATCTATGGAACACCACCAACTTTCCAATTCTGGGCGCCCCTCCAGCCAGTGGCCGGATAACCTCTATCAGCTGGAATTATTCAATCGGCACTATCCCGGCCAATGCAACTTTCTCCGCCTGGCTGTGCCAGGGCGACACCAACTCCTGCATCAACGTAACCTCCATGAGAAGCGGAACGACCCAAGCGTTCAACAACAGGTCGCCCAGTCAGGCATTTTTCCTGTATCACCAAATCTATCGCTCAAGCTCGTTCTCCCCGGTATCGGGTGGTCCGGCACAAGTCATCGTCAACTGGGATAATTAATCCCGGATAGAGACTTGCCGAGTCATGAAAATTTAATTATCCATGACTCGGCAAGCAATTCCTTACGCAACCTGAACAGCCCCCGTATCGCATCAACCTGTAAATCAATCGTCAACTATCAAACAAAAAAAGAGACCCGAAGGTCTCTTTAATGTTTATACCTGCATGACCATCACTTGGCCTTGTAGATAATCCCCGGACTGCACTGAACCATCTGATAATGATCCGGCAAGCCGTTGAGAGCTTCGGAAGCCCCCAGGAACAGGTAACCACCCGGCTTGAGCGTGCCGTGGATGCGCAACAGAATGTCTTTCTTCACGTCAGCCGAGAAGTAGATCAACACGTTGCGGCAGAACACGATGTCGAACTTGCCAAGACTCGCGTAGCTGTCGAGCAGGTTGAACGAGCGGAACTCGACACGGCTCTTGATCGGAGCCTTGACCACCCAGCGCCCCGGACTTTTCACGTCGAAGTAACGCTGCAGGCGATCCGGCGACAGACCACGACCGATTGCCAGGCTGTCATACTCACCGGTCTTGCAGTTGGTGAGCATCGCGCCTGACAGGTCGGTCGCAACGATCTGTGCACCCGCCTTGAGCTGACCCGGATTGCTGCGCTCGAACTCGTCGATGGACATCGACAGCGAGTACGGTTCCTGGCCGGACGAACAGGCCGCCGACCAGATCCGCAAGCGCTGCCCCGGGCTGGCCTTGATCTGCTCGGGCAGCACCTTGTTCTTCAGCACTTCGAAGGGATAGGTATCACGAAACCACAGGGTTTCGTTGGTCGTCATCGCATCGACCACCTGCTCGCGCAAACCGCTGCGAGGTTGCGACTGGATACGCTGCACCAGCTCGCCAAGCGACTTGAGTCCCTGCTGCTCCATCAGCTTGTTGAGACGGCTGGAGACCAGGTACTGCTTGTTTTCCCCCAGCAGGATGCCACAGGCTTTTTCCAGAAAGACCCGGAACTGTTCAAAATCCAAATTACCTGAAGACAAGGTGCCGCCTCTCAAAATCATGTGAACCACCGGGAGCGACGCCCCTAGCTATTGTCTGCCGCCTTGATCCGCGCCACGACCCTGGCCGCGAGGTCATCAGGTCGAAATTTCGCGAGAAAATCGTCAGCACCCACTTTCTTTACCATCGCCTGGTTGAACACCCCGGAAAGCGAGGTATGCAAGGTGATGTGCAACTTCTGCATTCGCGGATCGTTGCGGATCGCCGTTGTAAGGGTATAGCCATCCATCTCCGGCATTTCAATGTCGGAGATCATCATCAGAAACTCTTCATCGGGTTTCTTGCCCTCTTCGACCATCGCCTTGAGGTAGTCCAGCGCCTGACGACCATCGTTCAAGGCAACCACCTCGACACCGACAGTTTCCAGGCAACGACTCACCTGCTTGCGGGCAACCGACGAGTCATCGACCGTCAGCACACGCAACGACACCGCCTTGTTGTGAGTATCTTCGTCGATCACACCCTGGGAAACACCCTCGGTAATCGGCGCCACCTCGGCGAGAATCTTCTCGACGTCGATGATTTCCACCAACTGGTTATCCACGCGAGTCACGGCCGTCAGGTAGTGGTCGCGCCCGGTGCCCTTGGGTGGCGGATGAATCTCTTCCCAGTTCATGTTCACGATGCGCTCTACCGAGTGCACCAGAAACCCCTGAACCTTGGTGTTGTATTCAGTGATGATGACGAAGGAATTAACCAGCGAAATCATTCCGTTCGAGCCCGTCGCCATTGCCAGATCCATGATCGGGATCGTGCCACCGCGAATGTTGGCCACACCACGCACAATCCGGCTGGACTTGGGCATGATGGTCAGTTTCGGGCATTGCAGTACTTCTTTAACCTTGAATACGTTGATCCCGTAGAGCTGCTTGCCGTCCAGACGGAACAACAGCAGCTCCAGGCGATTCTGACCGACCAGCTGAGTTCGCTGGTTCACCGAATCCATTACACCCGCCATGCCCGACCCCCTTAACAAAAGCCACCGTTCGCCACACACCAGATTTGGCAAGCGGCACGAGCCTTGCTTTTTATACGCCATGAACGCAAAGACGACAATTTTTCGACACCTGACACTGGAAACCCGCAGATTGCTCTGCGTGATCGCCGTGCTGTGCCTTTCAAGCACTGCAAACTACGGCCGCGCCGAGAGTTTCACACTGCCTGAACAGCTTATCGGCGTCACACAGGGGTTTCTTGAGTTCACAGTAGAAGACTATTTATCGACTAACCAGATTGAAGGTCGTTTTGAAATCCAGGTAAGGCAACTGGACCCCCGAATGCGCATGGGTTCCTGTGACAAGGATTTGACAGCAAAACTGGAAAGCCCCAAGCCATTGGGCAGAGTGACCGTACGCGTACGTTGTGAAGGCTCGTCCCCGTGGACCGTGTTCGTGCCGGCCGAGGTAAAGCTGTTTCGCAATGTGGTGGTATCGGTACGCCCCTTGAAACGCGACAGTATCGTGTCGCAGGACGATGTGATGCTGAGGGAGCGAGATATCGGCAGCCTGGGCCTGGGTTTCCTCTCTTCCCTGGATCAGGCAGTGGGGCAAAAGGTAATCCGACCAACGGTCATCGATCAGGTGATGTCGCCGGTGTTTCTGGAACAGCCACAGATGATTCGCAAGGGCGATCAGGTGGTCATTACCGCCCGCAGCGGCTCCCTGTCGGTACGCATGCCCGGCGAGGCGCTGTCCGATGGCAGTTTCAACGAGCAGATACGGGTGAAAAACCTGAATTCCAATCGCGTTATCAAGGCCAATATTACCGGCCCGGGGCAGGTGGAAGTAGCAATGTAGATCGATGAGGCTGGCGTCGGACGCGCGTTTTTCCTAGACTGCGGTGCATATTCCCCGCGGTGGAAAGCCCGTTCCATATGCTTTTCACACAAAGCCTAAAGTTTTTTTGGGTTGGGCCGAAAACAAGGCAAGCGTCCAAACACCCAAGAGGTTTTTTCGATCATGGTCATAGATTTCAGTCGCCTTGGAAATTCACAGTCTGTCGGTAGCACTTCGCGCACCGGGACTACAAAGGAAAGCGGTAAAACCGATGCCACCGCATCTGCAGCAACGACTGCAAGCGTCAAAGGCACCGGGGAATCCGTTCATTTGAGCAGTGAGGCTCAGCAGTTGCAGAAGATCACTGATAAGTTGGGCGAACTGCCAACCGTCAACAGCGCTCGCGTAGCCGAGTTGAAGCAAGCGATTGCAGACGGCACCTACACAGTGGACAGCAACCGCGTAGCCAGCAAACTGCTCAACTTCGAAACCCAGCGCTAAGCCCTGTGCTTGCGGTGGATAATCTGGACGCTTGAAAACCAGAGCATGCGATGCAAGATACTACTTTGCTTCAGATGATCACCGACGGCATGGTCCCTACCCGGCAACTGCTTGAGTTGCTGAAGGCCGAGTCACTGGTTCTGCATGGCCGCGACATGGGCGAGATGGAACATATCCTGGCGCAGAAACAGGCGCTGGTGATTCTTCTCGAACAACATGGCCGCAGGCGCAGTCAGTTACTCGCTGGCATCGGGCTACCTGCGAACCGCAAAGGTCTCCAGGAGCTGGCCAGCCAGTCCGATGTGGGCGAACAGCTTCTTGCCGCGAGCGACGAACTGAGCGCATTGATCGCTGAGTGCCAGGCTATCAACGAGCAGAATGGTAGTCTTATCCAGTTGCAACAGGTGACAACCGCTCACCAGCTTCGCATCCTGAATGGTGCCGATACCCCGACGCTGTATGACAGCCGTGGATCGACCGCAGGAAGAGCAAGACCACGCCCTCTGAGTCAGGCGTAACTTCCTGTTTCAAGGTTCAGTGCGTAGTGGCAGAATGCCTGTTGTTGCGTTGCCGTAGTATTTTGCCTGGAGAAGTAAAAACGTGAATGGCTCAAGCGCGGATGATGCTCCGCAGCCCCCGAAGGTTCTCAATACACCTTTGGAAATTGCCGCTAACCTGCGGTTGCTACTTGAACATAATGATCCTCTGATCATTACCTTTCATGAGCGCTCACAACGCTTCCAGAGCTACCTGATCGAGGTCGACCGTGACAGTAACGTCATGGCCCTCGACGAGATGATCCCCCGCGACGGCGAACGATTCCTGGCCAATGGCGAATCGTTCCGTGTCGAAGGCTTCCATGACGGCGTGCGCATCGCCTGGGAAAGCTCGGATCAGATGACCATCGTCGATACGGACGGCCAGCGCCTCTACCGCGGCCCCCTGCCCTCCGAAGTGATCTACCACCAGCGTCGCAACGCCTTCCGTGCAGCGCTCAAGCTGGCACAGCTGGTCGACATTGAAATCGGTGGCGACAAACTCAAATCGCCTCTGGTCGGCAAATTGCTGGATATCTCCGCAACCGGCTGCAAGCTGCGCTTCGAGGGCGATGTGTCCGAGCGCATGCAACTGGGTCAGGTCTACGAACGCTTCATCGCCAAACTGCCTTTCGGCGCGATGACTGCGCCGGTCGAGCTGCGCTACCTGCACTTCGAAGAAAGATTCCATACCACCTTCGCAGGCGTACGCTTCCACAACATGAGCGGCCTGGTACAGCGCCAGGTGGAACGCTTCGTCTATCAGTTACAGCGCGAAGCGCGTCGGTTCGATAAAGACGACGATTTTTGATAGAAGCAGCTGCAAGTTTTAAGCGTCAAGCTACAAGCTTTTGACTTGCAGCTTTTAGCTTGCAGCTCCCGTCAGGGCCTATCTATTTCCTCTTCCTCAGCAACCTTTGCCGGTTTCACCGGCTGCTCGGTGCTGACTTCCTGCTCCGGTTCCGACTCAGGCTCAGGCTCAACCGTGGCCTGCATCTGCTCCTGAACCACCTGCTCGTCGACCCGCGGGTCAAGCGCAACCACCAGCGGCGAACTGGCCATGCTGTCCGGCATCGCGACGTGATGCAGCGGCGCGTCGTCCACCTGATGCTGATGGGTAACCGCTTTGGGACGGGTCAGCAGCGCCAGCACCAGTGAGATGAAACAGACAAACGCATAGAGCATGTTGCTGCCGAACTGCTTCATCAGGGCACCGGCTACCAGCGGGCCGATACTGGCACCAATACCGAAGGTCATCAGCAGCATCGCCGTCAGCGACACCCGCCGCTCGCCCTCGACGTGGTCGTTGGCAAAAGCCACCGCCAGCGGATACAGGCTGAACTGCACCAGCGACGCAATGAAGCCCACCACCATCAGCATTTCCAGCGGCATGCTCGGCAGCACCGCAAGCGGCAAGGCAGCGATCACCAGAACACCCGCAAAGGTACGCATCAGTTGCGCCCGGTCATAGCGGTCGGAAAGCAGACCCAGCGGCCACTGCACCAGCAGGCCGGCAAGAATGCAGAAGCCCATGAACACACCCACATGCTCGGTCGACAATCCTTGCTGGGCGGCATACAGCGGCGCAAGACCATAAAAGGCCCCGACTATAAGCCCCGAAGCCAGCACCGTAGTCAGCGACTGCGGTACCCGGCTGATGAAAAAGCGCGGCTCCAGTGGTGCCGGACGCAGTGGCGCAGGGTGAATGCTGCGGGTCATCGCCACCGGCACCAGACACAGGGCAAAACACATGGCAATCAGCATCAGCAGCTCAGGCCCGAGCCCTGGATGGACCACCAGAATCAGTTGCCCCAATACCAGGCCCAGATACGACGCAATCATGTAGCCGCTGAAGACCATGCCTCGCTGACGTGCCGCAGCCTGCTCGTTGAGCCAGCTTTCGACCACCATGTACTGACACATCATCCCCAGCCCGACGATCATGCGCAGGAACAGCCAGGCCGGCAGCCAGTTGATCAATCCCAGCCCCAGCACGGCCGCGCCCACGATACCGGCACAGGTCGCATAGGCACGGATATGCCCTACCCGGCCGATCAGCCGGTGCCCGACCTTCCCGCCCAGCACCAGCCCGAAATAGTTGGCAGCCATCATCGCACCGATCCACAGACCGTCGACCTCATCGGCCGCCAGCCGCAAGGCCAGGTAGGTGCTTAAAAGACCCGAGCCGATCAACATCATCAGCGAAGCGAAATACAGACCCCGAAAAGACTTCCAGATTTGACGCATGGACATTCCAAAAATAAAGAGTCACCCGCACAGGCGACGCCAAAACAACGGTTTCTAGACCTGGGCACCCAATACACGCCGCTCCCAGGGGGTTATTTCATCAAGAAAACTGGTCAGTTCCATGGTCTTCGAGGCGATGTAGCCTTCGATAAACACATGCCCAAACAGTTCCTTGGCCAACGAGCTGCGCTTCAGACGTTCCAGAGCAGCGTGCAAGGTACAGGGCAATGCCAATTCTTCCGGCACCACGATTTCACCCTGCACGGGTGCGGTCGGTTCCAGCCTTTGCTCGATGCCATGCAGACCTGCCGCCAGACTCGCCGCAATCGCCAGATAAGGATTGGCATCGGCACCCGGCAGACGGTTCTCCACCCTTCGGGCCCGAGGCTCACTCGCCGGAATACGCAGCCCCGCACTGCGGTTATCCAGGGACCAGCAGACATTATTGGGCGATGCATAGGGGTGAAACAGTCGCAGATAGGAATTCACATGAGGTGCAAACAACGCCGTGAAATCGCCAAGGCAGGTCTGCTGTCCCGCAATGAAATGCCGGAACGGATCCGTCGCCTGCCCCTGCTCATCGCTGAATACATTACGCCCCGATGCAGACTCCACCACGCTCTGGTGAATATGCATCGAGCTGCCTGCGGTATGCGCCAATGGCTTGGCCATGCACACCACATTCAGACCATGCTTGAGTCCGACTTCCTTGAGCAGGTGCTTGAACAGGAAGGTCTGGTCGGCCAGCAGCAAAGGGTCGCCATGCCACAGATTGATCTCGAACTGGCTGACGCCCATCTCGTGCATGACCGTGTCACGCGGCAGCCCCAGTTCCGCCATGCAGCGGTAAACCTCCCTGAAAAACGGACGCAGGCCATTATTGGAACTGATGCTGAAGGCAGAAAAACCTTCTTCACGCCGTCCATCCAGCCCCACCGGCGGCACAAAGGCCAGAGAGGGATCAGGGTTGGGAGCAAAGACAAAGAACTCGAGCTCGGTCGCCACCACCGGCGACAGCCCGTGCTCGGCATAGCGGGCAATGACCGATTTCAGTTGAACCCGCGTCGATAACTCGCACCCCTCGCCGCTGAGGTTATCCGCATCACAGATCGCCAGTGCACGAGGCTGCTCGCTCCAGAGCAGAAGATGGATCTGTTGCGGATCGGCGATCAGAGCGAGGTCGCCATCATCACTGCTGTAAAAGCGCGCGGGCGGATAACCTCCCATGATGCATTGCAGCAATACACCACTGGCCAGTTGCAGGCGGCGACCTTCCAGGAAACCGGTCGCGGTCATCACCTTGCCTCGTGGCACGCCATTGAGATCAGGCGTAACGCATTCCACTTCATCGATGCCCACCAACCGCTGCGCAAGGGAATGGGGGTCACTGCAGGTCATTGTTCAATCCTTTGATTGTCATGGGGACCGCCTTGCGGCATCTGTACAAAATACTCACCGGGCGTTCTCAATATCAAGCACTGAACACAGTTGCTCGACAGGATCACAACTCCAGGCCCCCGAAACAGGATACGGAACTCTTGGCCGGTTTTTTGCTTTTACCATCGGCAAAACAGTTTGGCTGCCATTTTTATGTCAACGCCATTCCCGCGAACGGGTAAAGCGTCAAGAAATGTCCTGCCGAGCAGCAATCATCTGCGACACGAGTAGAGAAGTCTCCATGAGCGCATCGATTCCCGTAACTCGTCCCCTGTTACCGCCTCTTGAGGAATTCATTCCCTACCTCGAAAAGATCTGGCAAAGCCATCAGCTCACCAACGGCGGCCCGTTTCACCAGCAACTGGAAAAGGAGCTGGCCGAGTATCTGGGCGTCCAGCATCTGTCGCTGTTTTCCAATGGCACCCTGGCGCTGATGACCGCCATCCAGGCACTGCGGATCAAGGGCGAAGTCATCACCACGCCCTACTCCTTCGTCGCCACCGCGCACTCTCTGCTGTGGAATGGCCTGACGCCGGTCTTCGTCGACATCGACCCCAATACCTACAGTCTGGACCCGGACCGTATCGAAGAGGCCATTACCCCGGCAACCACGGCCATCATGCCGGTGCATTGCTACGGGATTCCTTGCGATGTGGACCGCATTGAGCAGATCGCCGACCGTTACGGCCTGAAAGTCATCTACGACGCGGCCCATGCCTTCGGTGTGCAGTTCCGTGGCGAAAGCCTGCTCAATCACGGCGACCTGTCGGTACTGAGCTTCCATGCCACCAAGGTGTTCAATACCTTTGAAGGCGGCGCCATCGTCAGCCCGGATGCGAAAACCAAGCAACGCATCGACTATCTGAAAAACTTCGGATTCGCCGATGAAGTTACCGTGGTAGCACCCGGCATCAACGGCAAGATGAGTGAAGTGAATGCCGCTTTCGGTCTATTGCAACTGCAGCACATCGACCAGGCCCTGCTGAAACGCCAGCGCATCGATGAACGCTATCGCGAGGCACTGGCCTCGGTGCCGGGTATCGACATCGTCTGGCAGAGCACCGAGAAGCACAACTACTCGTACTTCCCGGTACTGGTCAGAAAAGAGTTTGCCGTTTCCCGCGATGACCTTTACCAGCGCATGCGCGACCGCAATATCCTCGCACGCCGCTATTTCTACCCGCTGATTTCCACCTTCCCGATGTACAGGGGCCTGGACTCGGCCAAGCCTGATCGCTTGCCTGTCGCCACCGACCTGTCCAGTCAGATCCTCTGTCTGCCCATTTTCGACAGCCTCACCGATGAAGCCTTCGACAGCATCATCGACGTGATTGTCACTGCAAGTAATGAGAACTAAACATGCGAACGTGCCCGGTATGCTCCTGTCGTTTTCCGAATTTCTATCCCTTGGGAAAAGGTCATCTGGAAGCCCTCCATCGCTTGAACGTCTATTACTCGGTCGAGGACTTCGAAACACTCAATGTCGGCCAGTACAGCTGCCCTGAATGCCTCGCCTCTGATCGCGACCGGCTCTATGCCTTGTTCTCCATGCATATGCTGAACAACCCGGAAGGCAAGGAACTGCGCATTCTGGACATTGCACCAGCGCCGGTGCTGTCAAAGTTCCTGCGCAGCCTGCCCAATGCCCGCTATCGCTCGGCAGACCTGTTTTCGCCCATGGCCGATGACAAGGTCGACATCATGGACATGAACATCTACGCCGATGAGTCTTTCGATCTCATCGTCTGCTCACACGTACTCGAACATGTGCGTGACGACGCCAAAGCCATGTCCGAACTCTATCGCGTACTGGCCAAGGGCGGCTCGGCCATCCTGATGGTGCCATTGCTGCTGACCGCCACCGAGACCGACGAAGATCCGGATGAAAAGAGCGTGGATGAGCGCTGGGCACGTTTCGGCCAGGACGATCATGTACGCATGTACGCCAAACACGACTTCATTGCCCGCCTGGAAACAGCCGGCTTCCAGATCGATGCCCTGGGTACCCAGGCCTTCGGTGACGGGGTGTTCAAACAGCACGGCATCACCGAGCAATCGGTTCTGTACATAGGCCGCAAGTGTTGAGCGAAGCCTGCCCACTTGCACCGACCCCGTTTAACGGCCGGTCCTCCCTATCCTCTTCACATGTGGTATTGCGATGAGCTCTTCACGCCTGGTCAGTATTGTTATTCCCGCCTACAAGCCTGCCTTTTTTGAAGCAGCGCTTGCCAGCGCACTGCGACAGAACCATGACGAGATCGAAATTCTTGTCTGCGATGACTGCCGGGATGACGGCATAAAAAATATTGTCGACAAGCTCAGCCCTGACAGCCGCTGGCCCATTCACTATCTGAAAAATGCCACCTCACTGGGCGAACCACACAATCTTGCATACGGCATCAGCCAGGCCCGTGGTGAATACATCAAGTTTCTCTACGACGATGACATCCTCGTCCCGGATTGCGTACGCCTGCAGTTCGATGTGCTGCATGACAGCCCGGACATCAAGCTTGTGTCCGCCACACGAAAGAGAATCGACAGCAACGGCGATCTGCTGCCCGACAATCTGGCCACCCTCAACCCCTTCGGAAAAAACGTCGTTCTGGACGGTCCGGAGCTGGTTTCGTTTCTTTCCCAGAATCCTATCAACTTCGTGGGCGAGCCCAGCTCGGTCATGTGCCGTCGCGAGGATGTACTCGCTTTCGGACAAGACATCATGTCGCTCAACCAGACATTGATCTGGGGACTGGGCGATGTCGCGCTCTATCTGAAACTGCTGCGCCAGGGCAACCTGGCCATGCTTGCAAGGACACTTTCATATTTCCGCGTTTCGGATCAGCAGAGCAGTGAAGAGTTTCGCATCGATCCGACACGCCCCCGCGAAGGGCATGCCAATCACTACCGCATTACCCGCGAACTGGGCTGGGTTCGTCCCGACGGGCTCAACGACAAGGTCAAGATCGCTCCGCTGTCCCAGCGCGACAATATTCAGGAACTTGATCTGCGCGCCCACTTCGACAGAAGACCCGAAGCCACCCAGCGCAATACGCAAGTCGCAGGCTGGCTGGGCAAACGCCGACCATCGCCAGCCGAGCACTCACTGCTTGCGGACTACCTGAGCAGCCATGATGGCGGCCCCTCGGTCGCGATTGTCGTTTCGGACTTCAACAATCAACCCGAAAGTGTTCTGAGCACTCTGCAAAGCCTGGCCTCCGAAGCGCCACTGCTGGACAGACTCAAGGTCTTCATCCTTGCCGACTACGATCAGTCGACGCAAACCCCGCTCCAGGCTCAATTGCCATGGCTGTCTGCCGATCTGGAAAATCGCGCAACAGTCCTCAATGGCCTGATGCAGGAAAACGTCCATGACTGGTGGATTCTGGTCGACGCAGGCACGACCTTCACCCAGAGCGGCCTGCTGTGTGCCGTCATGAAGCTGATCGAAGCGCCGGATGCCTGCGCCCTGTTTGGCGATGAAGTGGCTCTGGATGCAAAGAGCGGTGCCAGCCTCGCGTTTCGTCCAGACTTCAGCCTGGACTATCTGCTGTCCTGCCCTTCAGCAACCAGCCGCCACTGGCTGTTCAATCGGAACAAGGCCCTGGCCGTGGGCGGGTTCGATCCAGCGTATGCCAATGCCCTGGAGCTGGACCTGATTCTGCGCATGATCGAAGATGCCGGATTCACCGAGTTCGTGCATGCCTCCGAGCCGCTGGTCATAGCGCCGCAAAGGCACCACCTGCACAACTATGACGAAGCCAATACACTGCAACGCCATCTGCTTGCACGTGGCTATGTCAACGGCGCGGTTCATGCCACCGAGGGAGGCCATTACCGCATCGAATACGGCCAGACCGATCAGCCTCTGGTTTCCGTTCTCGTCATCTCACAAGACCAGTTGGATACCCTGCTGCCGTGTATCGAAAGCATCCTGGAAAACACGATCTACCCCCACTATGAAATTCTGGTTGCCGACAACAACAGTCAGTCGCCTCAGACCCTCGAATGGCTGGCGACCATCGAGTCGATGCAGTCGGACAGAATCCGCATCCTGCGCCATGAAGAAACGCTGAGCACATCGGCACTCTTCAACTCTGCCGCCCGCAACGCCAGGGGCGACTACCTGTTGATGCTGGCCAGCAATGCCTCGATCATCCAGAGAGACTGGCTGGACAACCTGCTCAATCACGCGCTGCGACCCGAGGTCGGGGTCGTGGGTGCCAAAATGGTTTCGCCCGATGGAAACGTCGTGCAGGCAGGCATCATTCTCGGTCTCAACGGTACAGCAGGCGCGGTGACCTCCAAAGAACTGGCGTCCTGTGCCAGCCAGGCGCAACGACTGGATACGGACCAGAACTACAGCGCCGTCAGCGGTTCATGCCTGATCGTGCGCAAGTCTCTTTATGACGATGTTCAGGGTCTGAACGAGCATCTGTTCCATGAGCACTTCAACGATGTCGACCTGTGCCTGAAGGTTCGCGACACCGGGCATCTGGTGGTCTGGACTCCTCACTCGATCCTGGCGCTCAGACCCGTGACCATCGAAGCCGATGCCCAGCAACTGGACTTCGCCACTCGCGCTCTCTACCACAGGTGGCTGCATTACATGGCCTGGGACCCGGCCTACAACAAGAACCTGGCGTTGCAGACCTCCGGCTTCGTCACCCAGAACAACCCTGAGTTGAGCTGGCGACCACTGATACATCGCCCGCTGCCCGTGGTACTTGCACAACCCGGCAATCGTGGCAGCACAGGCAACCGGATCATTGATCCTCTGCAAGGGCTACGCACCGGGCAAAAGGTCGATGCCATCGTTGAACACTCCCCTCTTGCGCTGGCAGAAATCGCCCGACTCAGTCCGGATTCGGTCGTGATTCAAGGGCCGGTCAACGAAAGCGCAATGGGCAGAATCAACGCCATCAAGGACCACACCAACGCCCTGGTGATCTACGACCTGCCTGAATATCCCGCTTTCAATGAGATCGATAAAAACGCCGCGCCGCTTGCCGCGATACAAGCCTCGTTGCAATACACCCTGGCAAGGGTGGACCGGGTAACTGTACCGACCCCGGCGCTGGCCGAACTGCTTCAGGACGTTCATCCGAACGTGCAGATCATCGAAACCAGGCTGTCACCTGATACCTGGCGGAATCTGGAAAGCCAGCGCAGGACACGCAACAAGCCACGTGTAGGCTGGGTTGGCAGCGCTCACCAGCAGGCCGACCTGTTGATGCTTTCAGGCGTGATTAAAGCACTGGCCGACAAGGTTGAGTGGGTCATCATGGGGCCTTGTACAAGGTGGCTGAAACCCTATATCCACGAACTGCGATCCCCTGTTGAAGGCGCTCTGTACCCTGGCGCATTGGCCAGCCTGGATCTGGATCTGATCCTGGCCCCGGCTCAGCCACACCTGATCAACCAGAGCAAAAGCGCGGTATCTCTGCTCGAGTTCGGAGCTTGCGGCTTCCCGGTCATTTGCAGCGACATCCTGTGTTATCAGGGCAGCCTGCCGGTTACGCGAGTCAAGAATGAAACCGCTGCCTGGATCGAGGCCATCAATGCGCACATAGATCAGTTGGATGTCTGTGCGCGAATGGGTAACGCATTGAAACACGAGGTCACTCGGCACTGGATGCTGGATGAAGCTCACCTGCAAACCTGGCGCGATGCCTGGCTGAGCTGAAAGAGATGGGGCATCTGAAGATGCCCTTTCTTTTCAGATGCTTTTCACCAGCGGATCAAACAGGCTCCCCAGGAATATCCCACACCGAAGCCTACGGCCGCGACGAGATCTCCCTGCTTGAGAACCCCCTTGTTCATGGACTCTTTCAGAGCAATCGGAATCGTGCATGACACCGTATTGCCGCAATGCTGAAACGCCATGGCAAACTTTTCGGCAGGCAATTTCAAACGTCGGCGCAACGCATCGAGCATGAACTGGTTGGCCTGATGGAAGACAAAAAGATCAATGTCAGGAACACCCACCTCTTCGTCGAACAACGAAGCAAACAACTGGGGAACCTGCGTCATCGAGAACTCGAAAATGGCCGGGCCGTTCATGTAGAGGTCGGCATCGGTACGGACATTACCGCTGTCATCGCCATAAGCCTCAAGCTGCGGGTTTTTCGCTGACGGCCTGCGGGCACCACCAACAGGAACAATCAGGTTGTCTGCTCCGGAGCCATCGCTCCCATAACGGAAGCGCTCCAGAAACGGACCGTCCGTGCTGGCAGAAAGCAAAGTCACCGCTGCAGCATCGCCGAACAGGGTACGCACACTCTTGTCTTGGGGGTGAATGTAACGGCTGTAGGTTTCTGCCGTTACCAGCAGTACGTTCCTGCATTGCCCGGACTCGATCAGCCCCTTGGCGATTCCGAGCCCATAAATGAAACCGGAACACCCCTGATTGAAATCGAAAGCCGCACAGGTCGTGGGCAACTGCAAACGATGCTGCAGGATACAAGCCGTGGCTGGCAACAAGTAATCCGGACTCTGCGTGCAATAGACCAGAGCATCGATATCACTGCGCTGGATATCGGTACTGGCAAATAACTTCTCGCACGCACGAAACGCCAGATCCGATGCCGTTTCGGACTCATCAACGATATGGCGCTGATTGATACCGGTTTTCTGGAAGATCTTGTCCACGTCCCATTCGGGAAAATCCCTGGCCAACGCTTCATTATCCAGCGACTGGACAGG
This sequence comes from Pseudomonas capsici, assembly GCF_017165765.1. Lineage (GTDB taxonomy): Bacteria > Pseudomonadota > Gammaproteobacteria > Pseudomonadales > Pseudomonadaceae > Aquipseudomonas > Aquipseudomonas capsici. Next base: position 262,149 of record NZ_JAFGZD010000003.1, on the reverse strand, counting down.
CAACTCGTACTCTATGTGTGCGATGCGAGCATAGGTGCCCATGACATTCACCCTGAAATACGTTTGGCAGGTATACCCAGGACCGTCTGTCCAGGGGATACCGAGCGGACAACAACACTGCCAGCCCCGATGATAGCCTTTTCCCCTACGTGAACACCCGGGATCATGGTTGCCCCGGTACCGACAAATACTTCTTCATCCAGAGTAACGTTGCCATTGACATCGCAATGCGGACTGAGTGTGACAAACCCGCCGATACGAGCATCATGCCCAACGGTGCAGGATAGATTCACTGTGACGAACGGCCCCACTTCAATATCAACCGTCAGTGTCGAGAGAGGGCAAACAATCGTGCCTTCGCCGATAACCACATTTCTACCGACAATCGCTTTAGGGTGAACAAGCGTAAAAAACCTGCCTCCCTTGCTCTTCAACTTCTCTACGACCAATCTTTTACCGGAAGGTATTCCTATTGCACAAACCAGATACTCGTCAGGACCAGGCTCATACGCATCGATCGTAGAAAGAATGGGCGAATACCCTTTCTTGTCGCCAAGATCTTTTTTGAGGTCATCGATAAAGCCTGCAATGGCCCAGCCCTCATGACAGGCCACCCAGTCTTCAAGCCACTGATGAACTTCCCGTCCAAATCCACCCGCGCCGACAATGATCAGTTTATTCATATTCATTCTGCAAGGTATCCGCCGTCTACAACCAATGAAGTTCCCGTTACCCAACGGGCAGCAGGCGATAACAGATAATTGATCGCATAAGCTATATCCAGAGGATGACCAAAACCCAAGGCATGCTTCTGCTCGACAAGCCCCATTGAGTCTGTACCGACAAGATCTTCCAGCTTCTGCGTCATTTCAGTTCTCACCACACCAGGAGCCACTGAATTCACACGTATTCCCTCACGCGCCAGCTCCAGGGCTGCAGCGCGCACCATTGATTCAACCGCGCCTTTGGTTGCGCAATATCCCACCAATGCAGGTTGTCCAGCCTGAGCCATGACTGAAGACAAAAGTACGATGCTGGACGCCTGCGCACAGACGCCTTTCTGTCGGAATGCCTTGATCAGGGAGAAACCGGATCTGACATTGATCGCAAACAACTTATCCCACTGTTCAAGCCCTTGGGCACGGATAGGGAGAGGCATTTGCACACCAGCCGCATGAACCAGACCATCGAGAGGAGAGTACGCCAGAGTGATTTTCTTCATCCAGCCCGAGATATCCTGTCCGCTCAGGAAATCGAAAGGCTCGATGATATGGTGTTCTCCATGCATTTCAGCTTTCGTGGCTTCCAGTCGCTCTTCGTTCCTGGCCACCAGTACGATACGAGCCCCTTGTTGACTGAGCCAGATGGCAACTTGTCGCCCGATACCGGACGATGCCCCAGTTACCATGATGAACTTGTTGTTCAGTGAAAAAGGATTGGTTTCCACTTATCTTTCCTTATTTGAATACACAACCGGGCTGACTCATGTATTCGACAGTCTTACAACTCTCCCCCTGAATATCCTGCAGATCAATCCCCGTCAGCTTCGGGGCTCATGCACCGGGAAAGCGGTATGATCAGAGGGAAAAAATCCATATTCACGCCGCACCCCAGGCATGAAGATGCCTTGTTGCACGTCGCAAAAAATCTCATCCGTTTACAAGGTTGACGACGTCATCAACACTGCGGCAGTTGCTCAATCGGCTGGCCGCAAGTGTCTTGCCAAAGTGTTCGTCGGCCAGCGCCATGAAAGTAACCACTGCAATCGAGTCCCAATCAAGAGACTGCCCCATGCTCAGCGTGCCTTCATCGGCCTCCATGGCTTCTTCCATCAACCTCAGAACCTTGTCTTCCATTGCCAATACTCCACAAGCAAAAATCGGATGAGTGCCGTGAAGATGGACTTCGCGCGCATTTAAGGGGGCAAAGCAATAATCGAACCAAGCCCGTTTTACGCGGATTCAGAGCATGTTCCATGGGGGTATGGAGCATGCTCTGAAAAGCCAGAAGGAGAGAAAGACAAAAAACCGGCGCAGATAACAGAAGGGAAAAATTGAAAATCCGTATGGGGTGTCAAAAAGTTATCAAGGCAGATAAAGACTGAACTTCCCGCCACCCAGCACACCGCCATTGGCAATCTCGATACGCCCCCGCACACCATTGCGCTCATGCAGACGGGCAATATGTGCGGCGAAGTAAAGGCCAAGCCCGGTACTGCCGGTGCTCTGGTTGATGCCCTGAACATAATCGTCCTGATTCTCGATCATGTGCGCCGGATAGCCCGGACCGTCGTCATTGATGACGATCTTCAACTGGCCATCCTCTTCACTTGCACTGATCACGATTTCCTCACGGGCAAATCGAATGGCGTTGACGATGATATTGGCTACCACCGAACCGATCAGTTCGCGGTCGAAGAAACCCAGCGGGCTCAGGGCGTCCACGACATAGTTGGCGGCAATGCCACGACTGCCCAGCACTTCCTGGTGATGAGCCAGTTGTGCTTCGATGAAATCATCCAGTTCGTGATAATCGGGACGCAATGGCAGTTGATTGACGCCCAGTTTGTAGATACCGAGCAGTTGCACCAGCATGCCATTGAGGTTGGCGAACTCGTAATCGATCACACCGTTTTCGGGTGCACTGCGCTGCTCTCCAGGGAGCTGCGCCAGCCACTCGCTGTGGGCCTGAGTCAGGGTCGCCAGTGAGTTCTTCATGTCATGGACAGTGGAAGCGATCACCATCGAGAAATCGAGTCCGTTCTGTTTGTCACTCATGCGCCAAACGCCCTTTCCTTGAGTTTCTGATAACGGTCGTACCGAGGGTCGCTATCGGGCATCTTGCCGACCATTTTCAGGGTAGCACGACACTCTTCACGCCCTGCTTCGCCCAGGTTCTGCCCCGGATGCAGCAAGGACTGCGCCATGTTCAGCGCAATACTGATGTTCTTGGGCTGCAAGGCCAAGGCACGACGGAACATGTCCTGCGCCTCGGTGAGATTGCCGGCCTTGTAGCTGCGCACACCCTGAATATTGAGATCGATGGCTGCCTTGTTGGCACCCAGAATCTCGGGATCATCGGTGATGGCAGCGATGTTTTTCATGACAGCCGGGTCATCGCCGTAGATTTCCGCACAGTTCTTGAGCACGCCTGCGCCGGCACCTTCCTGACCCAGTTGCTTGAGCTGGGTCGCAACCACCAGCGCCGCATCGGCACTGAGAAACTGCCCCATATTGTCCAGGCGCGACATGGCCTGTTCGGTCAGCTTGGCAGCCATTTCAGGGTCCGAATGCTGCAGGCTGGCCGCTTTCATCAAGCGAGTACGCACTTGCAAGCCTTCGTCTTCACCGTGCTCCTTGGCCACATCGCCCAGAGCGTTGTTGATCTCGACACGGGTACGCGCATCCAGCCCCTGATCGCCGCCCTTGCTGATCAAGGCGTGGGCCAGGCCGAGATTGGTTTCAGGGTCCTTGAAGCGCGAATGCTGGCCCTGGGAAACAGCCTGACGATAAGCCTTCGATGCACTCTCGAAATCTTCGTTGCCCAGCGCCAGCTTGCCCAGCAGCTTTTGCCGACGCACCGCCAGTGGCGAGAGGCGTACGGCGTTTTCCAGCACGCTCTGGGCACGCTTGACATCGCCACGGGCCACCAGCACTTCGGCCAGGCCGTCAAACAATGCCGGCATGGTCGGGAACGCCTTGATGGCCTGTTCGAAAACCGCTTGCGCCTCGGTCACCTTGCCACGCTTGAGCAACAGGTTACCCAGCGCGCCATAGGCCCAGGGCGTAGCGCGGTCGGCCAGAATGGTCTTGAGGAAGCTTTCCAGAGGTTCGTTCTGGTTAAGGTCACGCAGAGCGTCGGCCTTGTAGCGCAGGCACAGCGGCGCGAAGCGCGGATCCTGCTGAATAAGGGTATTGCAGGCGGCCAGGACTTCAGCCGGCTTGCGACGGTCAAGGGCCTGCAGAATCGGCTTGAGCAGAGTCTTGCGCTGCACCAGTTTTTCGAGACGCTGGGCAAGGCCTGCACGGTTGAAAGGCTTGGTCAGGTAGCCATCGGGCTCCCACTCAAGAGCGCTCATGACCATGGCCTGACTGTTTTCGGCAGTGACCATGATAAAGACGCTTTCGTAACTCAACAGCCTTTCGACCATCAGGTCTTCGAGCACTTGCTGACCGTTCTTGCGGCCATCACCCAGGTTGAAATCATGCAAGACGAAGTCATAGCGCTTTTGCGAGCACATGCGCAGGGCCTGCTCACCGGTGTCGGCAGTATCCACTTCCTTGACACCCAGCTCACGCAGCATCGACCTGACCGAACTCCGAAAATCGGAAAAATCGTCGACGATAAGAAAGCTCTTTTGGTTGTACGCCAGCATCCAGATTCCTGTCTTGCAGAGGGTGAAAATGTGCTTCCAATCACCTGAAAACGCTTTGATTCGGGCTTCGCAGCCAACTTTCAGGGCACACATGATAACTAATGGCTAGTAGCCATTAAACATTTTTCAACTTGCGGGATTCTTTCCGCCGTCTGCCAGAAAGTTGGCAAGACTCTTCAGTTTCTCGACCGAAGGTTGAAAAACTGAATGGTCTTGGGTGAATGAGATAGGCGCAGGAGCGAATTCATTCGCGAAAGGCGAGGTACATCCGCAGAAAATGTATCGCCTTCATGGCATCTCGCGAATGAATTGGCTCCTACTTGCTGGCTGAACGACAGCGTCGTCCTGACGAGATGTCACATCAGACCCAGCCGTCGTTGCGCTTGCGGCTGCGGGTCAGGGAAGGAAGGATCAGGCCCACCAGCAGGCCGATGCCGGCAATACTGCCGCCGTAGACCATGTAACGCATCATGACCTGCTTGTTTTCGTCACCCAGACGGGCCTGGGTATCGCGCAGTTCGGCCTGGGTTTCGGTCAGTTCGGTATTGAGCGCCTGGCTGCGGGCTTCCAGTTCATCGATCAGTTTCTTGCGGGCGTCCAGGGTTTCCTGCATGCCCTGCACGCGGGTCTTCCAGGTGTTGTCGATATTGGCCAGTTGCCCGGTCAGTTCTTCCACCTTCTCGGTCAGCTGCGGGACCCTTTCGGCTGGCCCGGCAACATCTTGCAGGTCGCTGCTGAGAATCCAGACGGTGCTGCCACCCTCGCCCCGAACCTGGCTGTAGTTGCCCTGGGTCGAGAGCAGATCGACCTTCTGCCCGGATTTCAGGGTGCCGACAATACGGTGGCCATCGGTTGGGCCGCTGCGCACATAAGTGCTGAGGTTGTCGCTGACCCAGCGATCGTTTTCCGCCGCCTGGGCATGAGGGGTCAAAACTGTCAGCAGTGTGCCGAAAAGACCGGCACCAAGGGCGCGACGGGAAGCGTTGAAGAGGACAGGTGCACGAGATACGAGTGCGGAAAGATGACGAGACATGGCAATGATTATCTTTGTCTGAAATAAAAAAGTTAAGACCCTGGCAGACTGCGTGAAAACTACTGCGCTCGACCATGCGGCGTTGAAAACAGGCTCAGAATGCTCATTTACAACACGTAAACTCCGCTTCCTCGCCTGTTTTCGCCTTGCCTGATCTTCGCTCGCTACGTTTTCACACGGTCTGCTGAAGCTCCTGACCTTGTGGTCCGTCGAGTGAGTCCATCAGCTAACAGACCTTCTGAACGGGGTCAGGTTCACTATCGGCACCTCGAGCGTCAAAATTCAGCCATATGGCAAAAGGCCCGTTATTGCCTGATTTCAAAAGATTTCAGTCGTGCGACTATGCTCAATACAGTGACTGTGATGCGCAGCGTTTGCTTTCCCGTCCATGTGCCGTAGACAATGCGGGCAGGCGTGAACGTCATCGATGCTCACCATCCTGATGCAACTGCGGATGCATCGCTCTAATGGAAAATAGAATGATCCCAAGACAAGTGATTAACGCCTCGGTCAGCCCCAAAGGCAGCCTCGAAACCCTCTCCCAACGTGAAGTGCAGCAACTCAGCGCAGCGGGTTCAGGCAGTACCTACACACTGTTTCGCCAGTGCGCCCTGGCCATTCTCAATACCGGCGCCCACGTCGATAACGCCAAGACCATTCTTGAGGCCTACGAGAATTTCGAGGTTCGCATTCATCAGCAGGACCGCGGAGTTCGCCTGGAACTGCTCAATGCGCCAGCGGACGCCTTCGTCGATGGAGAAATGATCGCCAGCACCCGCGAAATGCTGTTCAGCGCCCTGCGCGACATCGTCTACACCGAAAGCGAACTGGACAGCCAGCGCATCGACCTGAGCACTTCCCATGGCATCACCGACTACGTGTTCCACCTGCTGCGCAATGCTCGTACCCTGCGCGCCGGCGTAGAGCCGAAGATGGTGGTGTGCTGGGGTGGCCACTCAATCAACACCGAAGAATACAAATACACCAAGAAAGTCGGCCACGAACTGGGCCTGCGCAGCCTGGACATCTGCACCGGCTGCGGCCCGGGCGTGATGAAAGGCCCGATGAAGGGCGCCACCATCGCCCACGCCAAACAGCGTATCAATGGCGGCCGCTACCTGGGCCTGACCGAGCCGGGAATCATCGCTGCCGAAGCGCCGAACCCCATCGTCAACGAACTGGTGATCCTGCCGGATATCGAAAAACGCCTGGAAGCCTTCGTGCGTGTCGGCCACGGCATCATCATCTTCCCGGGCGGCGCTGGCACGGCTGAAGAGTTCCTGTATCTGCTGGGCATCCTGATGCATCCGGACAACAGGGATGTACCGTTCCCGGTGATTCTGACCGGTCCGAAAAACACCGAGCCTTACCTGCAGCAGCTGCATGCTTTCGTCGGCGCTACCCTGGGTGAAGCCGCGCAGAAGCACTACCAGATCATCGTCGACGATCCGGCAGAAGTTGCGCGAGTGATGGCCCGCAGCCTGAAGGAAGTCAAACAGTTCCGCCGCGAGCGCAACGATGCCTTCCACTTCAACTGGCTGCTCAAGATCGAAGAAAGCTTCCAGCACCCCTTCGACCCGACTCACGAAAACATGGCGAAACTGCAACTGAACCATGAGATTCCACCTCATGAACTGGCTGCCAATCTGCGTCGTGCGTTCTCCGGTATCGTGGCGGGTAACGTGAAGGACAAAGGCATTCGCCTGATCGAAGAACATGGTCCTTATCAGATCCATGGCGACCCGGCGATCATGAAGCCGCTGGACAAGCTGCTGCAGGCGTTCGTCGAACAGCATCGTATGAAACTGCCCGGCGGCGCAGCCTATGTGCCGTGCTATCAGGTGGTGACGTAAGACAGACGGGGCGCCTGCAAAGCGCCCCGTTTTTTTTAACGCTGAATACGAAACCGGCTGGGCGATATCCCCGTCGCCCGCTTGAAGAAGCGCGAGAAGTACGCGGGCTCCGAAAACCCCAGACTGTCGGATACCTGATTGACGGTCATGGTGGTGTAAACCAGACTGCGCCTGGCCTCCAGCAGCAATCGCTGGTTGATGATCTGCAGGGCCGACTGGTCGCACAGGCGACGGCACAGGGCATTGAGATGCGCGGCACTGATGCCCATCTGCTGCGCATGTCGCTCGATGGACCAATGCTCGCGAAAACTCGACTCCAGTTGATGCATGAACGCCTGCAAATGCTCGCGCCCACGATCAGGCAACTGAATATCCCGACGAGCATGCTCGCTGCTGCGCCGACTGAGCCAGACCATCAGCACATTGATCAATGACTGAAGCATCAGGTCACGCCCGGGACGGTGCTGTCGATACTCTGCCGCAATCTCGTTGAACAGCGTATCCACGTAATGACTGTCGGCCCCCAGCGAATGACAGTACGCCGTGCCCGTCACCGGACCGTCCAGCGCTGCCTCCAGTTGCTCCACCAAGGGCCTGGCCAGGCTGAGGATATGGCCCTGAATGTCCTCGCTGAACTTGAAGGTGTGCACGCTCAATGCAGGCACTACCAACAGTGAAGGCGTGTCGACCTGATGGACAGCCTCTTCCACCTTCAACACTGCCAGCCCCGATTGCACATACAGCAACTGCACCAGATCGCTGTGCCGATGGGGCTTGATCTCCCATTCATGGATTCTGCTGCGTTCGGGGATCGACTCGCAGTGGATCAGATCCGGCGTCGGCCAGGCAGTCGTCTCGCCGTAGAGCTTGAAAACCGGAATCGCGACAAGCGCTGTTCTGGGCATGACCGGCTCCTGTGGGCAATCCTTGAAAAGTCCAGATAATGCGCTGGATAGTGCCTTCTTATGCCATAGGCATCCATTAAAAATACAGGAGACAAAAACAAAGACATCCCGCCGGTCATCGACTGGCAGGGACACATGACAGGAAAACAATAATGAAAACCCAAGTCGCAATCATCGGCTCAGGCCCGTCCGGGCTGCTGCTGGGCCAACTGCTGCAACGTGCCGGTATCGATAACGTCATCATCGAACGCAAGAATCCCGACTACATCCTTTCCCGTATTCGCGCCGGGGTGCTGGAGCAAGGCATGGTCGATCTGCTGCGCGAAGCCGGCGCTGGTGAACGCATGGATGCCCAGGGGCTGATTCATGATGGTTTCGAGCTGGCTTTCGAGGGACGTTGCGAGCGTATCGACCTCAAGGCCCTGGCCGATGGCAAGACCGTCATGGTCTACGGCCAGACCGAAGTCACCCGCGACCTGATGCAGGCTCGCTCGCAAGCCGGTGCCATGACCCTCTATGACGCTGAAGACGTCCAGCTCCACGATCTGAAAACCGGCCGACCTTACGTAACCTTCAGCCAAAACGGCCAGACGCAGCGTCTGGACTGCGATTACATTGCAGGCTGCGACGGATTCCATGGCGTTTCCCGGCAATCCATTCCCGCTGACAACCTGAAAGTCTTCGAGCGCGTCTATCCCTTCGGCTGGCTCGGCGTACTGGCCGATACGCCACCGGTCAACGAAGAACTGGTGTACGCCAACCATCCACGCGGCTTTGCCCTGTGCAGCATGCGTTCGGCCACTCGCACCCGTTATTACGTGCAGGTCAGCGCAGATGAAAAGGTCGAGGACTGGTCGGATGAACGCTTCTGGGACGAATTGAAAACCCGGCTTCCCCATCACCTGGCCGAGCGGCTGGTCACCGGTCCTTCCATTGAAAAAAGCATCGCACCGCTGCGCAGTTTTGTCGTGGAACCCATGCAGTACGGTCGCCTCTTCCTGCTGGGCGACGCCGCCCATATCGTGCCGCCCACCGGTGCCAAAGGGCTCAACCTGGCGGCCAGCGATGTCAACACGCTGTATCGGATATTGCTCAAGGTCTACAAGGAAGGTCGCACCGACCTGCTGGAGAAATACTCGCAGATCTGCCTGCGCCGGATCTGGAAAGCCGAGCGTTTTTCCTGGTGGATGACCTCGATCCTGCACAGCTTTCCGGGCACCGATGATTTCAGCCAGCGCCTGCAGCAGACCGAGCTGGATTACTACGTAGGCTCGGAATCCGGGCGCAGAACCATCGCCGAGAACTATGTGGGATTACCCTACGAAAGCATTGAATAAAGCCGTACTTATCGCGGACAAGCACCCTCCTCCAAGGGTTTGAACGCCTGTAGGAGCCAATTAATTCGCGAAATGAAGTCTTCGCGAATGAATTCGCTCCTGCAGTTGTGCAATCTCACAACCGCCACCCGGTATGGCAGTGCAAATCGCCAAAGAGTTTTTGTCCCCGTCCCCATAAGATCGGAGTCAGCTGCACGCAGTATAAAAACAACAAGCTCCGAGGATTCACCGCCATGTCCAACCCATCGATTCGGGATGCTGGCGACGTCGAAGGCAATCATGTCTACCGTCGCATCACCCTGCGCCTCATTCCCTTTATCTTCATCTGCTACCTGTTCAACTATCTGGATCGGGTCAACGTCGGCTTTGCCAAGCTGCAGATGCTCGACGCCCTGAACTTCAGCGAAACCGTCTACGGCCTGGGAGCCGGGATCTTCTTCATCGGCTACGTACTGTGCGGCCTGCCCAGCAACCTGGCGCTCAACCGTTTCGGGCCACGGCGCTGGATCGGCCTGATGATGATCACCTGGGGCACGTTCTCCACCTGCCTGCTGTTCGTCACCACGCCCATGGAGTTCTATGTACTGCGGTTCCTGACCGGTATGGCAGAAGCCGGGTTCTTCCCCGGTATCGTGCTCTACCTGTCGCGCTGGTACCCGAACCAGCGACGCGGGCGGATCATGGCCTTGTTCATGTCCGCCATTCCGGTATCCGGCCTGTTGGGCGGACCGTTCTCCGGCTGGATTCTCAACCATTTCGCCGCGGGCCAGGGCGGTATGGCCGGCTGGCAGTGGATGTTTCTGATTCAGGGCCTGCCGACCGTAGCACTGGGTCTGATGGCATTCCTGCTGCTGTGCGACAAGGTTGAAGACGCACGCTGGCTGACACCCGAGCAGCGTCAGCGGGTCAAGGCCGACATCACTGCCGATGAACTCAGCCGTCCGGTGATCAGCGAAAAGGCCTCTACGCTTTCGGTACTGACCATGCCGTTCATCTGGGTGCTGGGCTTTATCTACTTCTGCATCCAGAGCGGTGTGTATGCGATCAACTTCTGGCTGCCCTCGATCATCAAGAACCTGGGCTTCAGCGATGCACTGGTAATCGGCTGGATCAGCGCCGTGCCGTATCTCATGGCTGGCGTGTTCATGATTCTGGTGGGCCGCTCGGCGGATCTGCGCAATGAGCGACGCTGGCATCTGGTGGTCCCGATGCTGATGGGCGCTCTGGGCCTGATCATCGCCGCCAACTTCGCCAGCGTGCCGGTCATCGCGATTCTTGGCCTGACCATCGCCACCATGGGTGCCCTCACCGGCCTGCCGATGTTCTGGCCACTGCCCACCGCCCTGCTCAACGCCAGCGTCGCCGTGGCCGGACTGGCACTGATCAACTCCATCGGCCAGATGGCAGGCTTTCTCAGCCCGTACCTGGTGGGCTGGATCAAGGACCAGACAGGCTCCACCACCATGGCGCTGTACTCCCTGGCAGGCCTGACCATCGTCGGCAGCCTGGTAGCCCTGCGAATCAGCCGCCAGTCAGCGCCCAAAGCGGCAGCCGCTGCGTAATCCCTGGCCGCAATACCAAAAGCCAGACCTCGTGTCTGGCTTTTTATTTTCAGCCCCGATCCACCCAAGAACTAATGGCTATGTAGAATCAAACGGTTTCGTGGTGTGCTCATCTCATGATCTGGAGAGCTTGAATGGATGTGTCTCGTTACATTTTGCTGTTGGCATTGATGGAGAAGGCCAGTACCGGCAAAGACCTGGCGTATCTGGTATCGAATGAAAAGATCATTGCCAAGGGCGTCAAAGGCGACAAGGCATACGAAGAGCCGATTGTGAACATGCTGCACAATCATTCGTCTCCCGAAGGCACAATCTTCGCCACTTATACACCGACAGATATGTGTCTGGGACTGGCTTGGCAGAAGAACTTGTCAAAAATCATCTACGCCGAAAACTTTGTCCCGAAAAGTATTTCACTGATAGATGACGTTATTCACGACCCCGTTGACCTGGAGATTGGGAGTACATTTGGAATAGTCCCTCCCGGCGGAGAGACAAGACTGAATACATATCCAACGACCCAATTGTCATTCGACGCCTGGGATGACTTGTTTAATCAGTCAGCACCTCAAATAGAACTCACTGACGCCGCCGAAGATATTTACTCCAGCGATGAAAATATCGGAATTTATGACAAACGGGTGAACAAGGTTGCTGAAACCAGCATGCTCACGCGCATATCCAACAGTATTCCGATACAGATCTGGAAAAGAAGGACCGGATATGGATGAAAATTGCCTATGCCTTGGCCGCAGCAGCACTGCCTGATCAAAGGAAAAAACCAAGAAAAAAGAATAAACCTTCTTTTTTGCCACACGGCCATAACGTTGCCGCAATAATGGTCAGCAGCACAGACCTCATTCTTGGTTGGGGCGTCAACATCAAAGACCTGAATGGCTGCTTCCATGCTGAAACGTCGATGATTCTGGCGTATCTAGCCAAAAAAAATGTCAGTAAATTGCCCGCAGGAGTACGTATCTACTCCACCTTGGCACCCTGCCATATGTGTGCAGGCTTGATCACCACACTGGGTATTAATGTACCGGTTGTTGTCGGCCATATGGACCCACGTATTAAAGACAGCACGCTCGACAAAAAAAAGAATGGGTCCATACAACGCATGACCACCATGATGCCAATCACCAGCAAACCTGTCGTCAATATCAGCGACTTGAAGCCAGGCCATATTCGCTCAGAGCAGGGGGCCTGGATGCAAAGGTTTTATACCGATACCGGAAAGTCCCCCACGGCGGCGGACTGGCTTGCTTCAGAACATACAAAAGCAGGAAAAATGGGGGTCACCACATTCCTGAGGTCAGCCCTTCCTGCGCAATTGTTTAGCTACAACCTCACCAGCCTCCAGGAACTCCTGGATGCTGGTGTGGGAGACCCTGGCGAGAACGAAATCCTGAAACGCGGCATTGCCCTGATCGAAAAAATCAAAACCAGCGGCCTGATTCGCTAAGCCTCTGCGTGCAGGCGATTGCTCAATCGCCTGCACGCCATCTGCCCTCTCTCCTCCCCTCCCCACACCCCGCATTTTGAAAAAAACGATCAAAAACCCTTGCCACAAATGATTGATTCAATCACTATCGATCCACTAACAATAAAACGAGACTATGGCCATGCAATTTCGCGGCATCATTCCAGCTCTGGTCACGCCCTTTACCGATGACCAGCAACTCGATGAGCAAGCCCTTCGCGGCCTGATCGAAAACCTTCTGCAAGCCGGTGTACACGGGCTTTTCGTGCTGGGCACCAATGGCGAGTTCTTCACTCTCTCCGAATCCGAAAAACTGAAAATCGCCCGTATTACCGTTGAAGCGGCAGCCGGGCGTGTGCCTGTAGTCGTAGGCACCGGTGCCTTTGCTACCCATGAAGTGATCGAACTGAACAAAAAAATGATCGATGTGGGCGCAGACGCCCTGTCCATCATCACGCCGTACTTCAATGCCATCAGCCAGTCCGAACTCATCAAGCACTACACCGCCATTGCCGATGCCTCCGAGTTGCCGCTGATGATGTACAACATTCCGGCCAAGACCGGCATGTCCATCGGTATCGGTGCCGTGGCCACCCTCAGCCAGCACCCGAAAATCAAGGGCATCAAGGACAGCGCAGGCAACTTCGATGCGCTGGTGCAGATGATGAAATACCGCAGCGACGACTTCGCCGTGTTTGCGGGCACCGACTCGTTGATCTACTGGAACCTGCTGGCCGGTGGCGATGGTGCTATCGCTGCCACCGCCAACGCGGTACCGGATGTGGTCATGTCGATCTGGAACAACTTCCAGTCGGGCAATCACGAAGCCGCCCGCGCAGCCCAGGAAGCCCTGCGTCCACTGCGCGATGCGTTCGCGCTGGGCACCATGCCTGTGGTTCTGAAAACCGCGACCCAGTTGCTCAACGTCCCTGTCGGCCCTTGCCGAGCGCCGGTCCAGCCACTGGATGCCGCCGCACTGGAAAAACTCCAAGGCCTGCTGGCCGTCTACCGCTAAGCCGGAGGTAATCCCATGTCCGCCACTTATCACTTCCAGACCGTGAAGCATGTGGTTCACGGCCCCGGCAGCCTCGATCTGCTCACTGAAAAACTGCCGCTGCTCGATGTCCCGGTCAAAAGCGTGGTGCTGGTCACCCAGAACGCCATGCACAATCTGGGCGTGACCCAGCGCGTCACCGAGCAGCTTCAGGCCCGCGACATCGCCGTGCATATGCTCGATAACGTCGAAATAGAACCGACCCTGGAAAACATCGAGCGGGTATTCCGGGAAGACGTTGCACCTCACGCACCCGATGCGCTGATCGCCATTGGCGGTGGCAGCGTGCTGGATGCCGCCAAGCTGTTTGCAGTGATGCTGACCAACGACACACCGCTCAAGGATCTGCTGGGCATCGACAAGGTCACGCACCCCGGCAAGCCCATGGTGCTGGTGCCGACCACCTCGGGTACAGGCTCGGAAGTCACGCCCAACGCCATCGTCACCCTGCCGGATGAAGAACTGAAGATCGGCGTGGTAAGCCGTCATCTGCTGCCGACCCTGGTGGTGCTCGATCCGCTGCTGACACTCAGCCTGCCCCGCTCGATCACCGCTGCCACCGGAATGGATGCCTTCACCCACTCGCTGGAATCCTTCATTTCCACCAAGGCCAACCCCATCAGCGATGCCTTTGCACTGGAGTCCATGCGCCTGATCGCGGGCAGTATTGTCGAGTCCTATGAACAACCGGAATCGGTACGGGCGCGGGGCGATATGCTGCTGGGCTCGATGTACGGCGGCCTGGCCCTGACAGCGGCCGGAACCGCAGCAGTGCATGCGCTGGCCTACCCATTGGGGGGCAAGTTTCATGTCACCCATGGCGTGGCCAACGCCATGCTGTTGCCCCATGTCATGGCCTTCAATCTGGACAGCTGTGCCGAACGCCTCAAGCGTGCCGCGCTGGCATGCGGCCTGGCCACTCATGAAGACAGCAACGAAGCAGCAGCCCACAAACTGATCGAGCAGATTCGTCAGTGGACCCTGGTGCTGAACATTCCGCAGAACCTGCGTGATTTCGGCGTGGCCGAAGAGCATCTGCCGGACATGGCGGTGGCGGCCTCCAAAGTCACCCGCCTGATGACCAACAATCCCAAGCCCTTGAGCCTGGACGACATCCAGCAGTTGTACCGGTGTCTGCTGCCATGATCCGCGCCGAGTTTCCCGGCCTGCTGATACTCGCCGACGATCTGTCGGGGGCCGCGGACTGCGCCGCTGATTTTGCAGCACGCACCGAGACCCGTGTGATGCTGACCACCACTGGCTCGCTGGCAGCCGATGTCGTGGCCATAGACGTGGACTCCCGTCGCCTGCCTCCCCAACAGGCCGCCGAACAACACCGGGTCATCCTGCGCCAGCAACATGCCACGGCAAAGGCGCTGTACAAGAAAATCGACTCGACCCTGCGCGGCAATGTCGCCAGCGAAATCGACGCGCTGCAATCGGTGCGCGGCATGGCGCTGGTGGCTCCGGCCTTCCCGGACATGAAACGCACCACCAGTCAGGGCGTGCAATTGATCGATGGCGTGCCGGTGGATCAGAGCGATGTGTGGCGCAACGAAAACCTGCAAGGCACCAGCAACCTGCTGGAGCTGTTTCTTAATCAGGGGTTGCGTACGCAATGGCTGGGGCTGGACGATCTGCGCGATGGCGAGGCTCTGAAACAGACCTTGCGCACAGCCCTGGAAAACGGCGTGCAGGCGCTGGTCTGCGATGCCGAGCGGGACAGCGACCTGCAACAACTGGCCGAGGCTTCGGCCCAATGGCATCAGGAGTTGTTCTGGGTCGGTTCTGCCGGCCTGGCCCGGCATCTGCCTCAGGCCTTGGGGTTACCGGCAGCCCGCCCCATCCAGGTAACGCCCCGCTCTCCCGTGTTGACCGTGGTCGGCAGCATGTCCCGCCACTCGCAGCTGCAGGCCGACACCCTGGCGCAATCCAGCCCGCAATACAGCCTAACGATTGCTCCAGCCACACTGCTGGACAGCAAGGCCCAGACCGAACGCGATGCACTGCGCCAGCAACTGGAAGAACAGTTGCTGGCAGGGCATGACGTGCTGGTGCGACTGGATCAGCAACAACGCAACCCGGCACAGGCAGCCGACCTGAGCAGCGCACTGGCCAGATGGCTGGCACCGGCCCTGCCCCATGCCGGTTCGTTGATCGCCACCGGTGGCGAAACCGCACGCGCGATTCTGGTCGAGGCCGGTATCGAGCAGATGACCCTGCTGGGCGAACTCGCCACCGGCGTGGCGCTGTCCCAGGCCCGACTCGGCTCGCGCAATCTCAATGTGGTGACCAAGGCAGGCGGCTTTGGCGACCCCGACACCTTTCTCGCAGCCTGGCGACAGCTGCATGAACCGGCCCTGGCCGGCACTACTTTCAAAGAGGAAGCTCCCTATGTCTGAACGTCCTGTCATTGGTATCACCATGGGCGACGCCGCCGGGGTGGGTCCTGAAATCATCATGAAAACCCTGACCCACGCCTCGGTGTACGAAACCTGCCGTCCGCTGGTCATCGGCGACTCCAGGCGCCTTGAGGACGCCAGCCGCATCGTCGGCAGCAACCTGCGCGTCAACAGTATCAGCAGCCCGGCACAGGCTCGCTTCGTCCAGGGCGTGGTGGACTGCATCGATCTGGGTCTGATCCCCGACGATCTGCCTTATGGCAAGTTGTCGCCCATCGCCGGTGACGCTGCCTTTCGCTATATCGAACGTACCGTACAACTCACCGAAGCCGGTGAACTGGATGCGATCTGCACCGCGCCACTGAACAAGGAAGCGCTGCACGCAGGCGGGCATATCTTCCCCGGTCACACCGAAATGCTTGCCCACCTGCTGGGCGTGGAAGAAGTCTCGATGATGCTGATGACGCCGATTCTGCGGGTCATCCACGTCACCACTCACATCGGCATCATCGACGCCATTGCCCGGATCGAACCGGGTCTGGTCAAGCGCACCATCGAGCGCGCCCGGGAAACCCTGGTGCGTGCCGGTATAGAAAACCCGCTGATCGCGGTGTGCGGCATCAACCCTCATGCCGGTGAAAACGGTCTGTTCGGCTATGGCGAAGAAGCCACCAAGATCCAGCCTGCCATCGACGAACTGCGCGCCCGTGGCTGGCGCGTCGAAGGCCCGCTGCCGGCCGACACGCTGTTCTTCCGCGCCGGTCGTGGCGACTTCGATGCGGTGGTCGCCATGTATCACGATCAGGGCCATGGCCCGGTCAAGGTCATGGGCCTGGAAGCCGGCGTCAACGTCACCATCGGCCTGCCGGTGATTCGTACCTCGGTGGATCACGGCACCGCTTTCGATATCGCCGGTAAAGGCATCGCCGACGAACGCAGCCTGATCGAGGCCCTGCGCCAGGCCGTGGAACTGGCCACCCGTAAACGCGACACCCGCAATTCCATCGCCGTCTGAGCACCCACCCGGGCAAAGACGTGCGGCACCCATAACGCGCCAAAAAAACAATAATGGAGCGATACCGATGGATACCTTCAACGCACAAGACACCACGATCATCGTCGGCATGGTGATCGTCTACATCGCAATCACCACCTGGATGAGCATGCGCATGCGCAGCAAGACCAGTGAGCAATACATGGTCGCTGCCAGGACCATGCCTGCCGTCATCGTCGGCATTCTGATGATGTCCGAATTCATCGGTGCCAAATCCACGGTCGGTACTGCACAGGCCGCCTTCGAAAGTGGCTTCGCCGCTTCATGGTCGGTGATTGCAGCCGCCATCGGCTTCCCGCTGTTCGGCCTGTTGATGGCCCGCAAGCTGTACAGCTCCGGGGAATTCACCATCTCCGGCTTCATTGCCAAGAAATACGGCACGTCCACCAAGCTCGCGGTGTCGATCATCATGATCTACGCCTTGCTGCTGGTGAACGTCGGCAACTATGTCAGCGGTGCGGCGGCCATTGCCACGGTGCTCAAGATCAACCTGACCACTGCCGCGTTCATCACCGCAATCATCAGCACCCTCTACTACGTGTTCGGCGGCCTGAAAAGCGTGGCCTACATGAGCATCCTGCACACCGCCGTGAAATATCTCGGGGTGATGATCGTACTGGGCGTGGCCCTGAAGATGACGGGCGGCTTCGCCCCGGTCGTGCAGAACATGCCTGAACATTACTTCACCTGGGATGGCCTGGTCGGCGGCCAGAAAATCATGGCGTGGATCATCGGCACTGTCGGTGCGATCTTCTCGACCCAGTTCATCATCCAGGCGATCTCCTCTACCCAGAGCCCGAATGCGGCACGTCGTTCGACTTTCTATGCATCGCTGCTGTGCATCCCGATCGCATTGGCGCTGGGCTTTATCGGTGTCGCGTCCAAATACCTGCACCCCGACATGAGCAGCCTCTATGCCCTGCCAGTATTCCTGCAATCGATGAGCCCCGTGGTAGCCGGTGTCGTCACCATTTCTCTGGTCGCTTCGATCTTCGTCAGCGTCAGCACCGTGGCCCTGGCCATCGCTTCGCTGGTGGTGCGCGACTTCTACGTGCCATGGCGTAAACCTTCGGTGGATCAGGAGTTCAAGACCACCCGCCTGATCGCTCTGGTGATCGGTTTCGTACCGCTGTTCTTCGTGTTCTTCGTACCGGAAATCCTCAACCTGTCGTTCTTCACCCGCGCCCTGCGCCTGTCGATTGCCGTGGTCGCCATGGTTGCCATCTACCTGCCGTTCTTCGGTTCGGGTCGTGGCGCAACACTGGGCCTGATCGCATCGTCCATCACCACCAGTGTCTGGTATCTGTTGAACAACCCTTATGGCATCGACAACATGTACATCGCGCTAGTGACACCGGCCATCGTGATTGCCATCGAACATATGCTGCCCAAATCCGCCCAGGCCAAACGCCAAGACGCCGAGGTTCCCAATGCCAACCAATGACATTCGCCAGGACGCCTTCCTGCCAACGCCCTACGCCCAGAACCATGCCGCCAACCTGCATGAACTGGCCGACGGTACGCTGCTGTGCACCTGGTTTGCCGGCACTCAGGAAGGCATGGCCGACATCTTCGTCCTGCTGTCACGCCGCGACCCGCAGACCGGCGTGTGGAGCGAACCGCAAAAGCTGTCCGAGGACCCGACCCGCTCCGAGCAGAACCCGATCCTGTTTCAGGCGCCCGGCGGACCGCTGTGGCTGATCTGGACCGCACAGATCTCCGGCAATCAGGAGACGGCGATCATTCGTCGCCGTCTTTCCCAGGACCAGGGCAAGACCTGGGGCCCCATCGAAACCCTGTTCGACGAAGCCGGCACCTTCGTGCGCCAGCCTCCTGCCGTGCTGGACAACGGTGACTGGGTCCTGCCGGTCTGGTACTGCATCACCGGGCCGGGTGAAAAGTGGGTCGGCAACCATGACATCAGCGCCGTGATGATTTCCAGCGATCAAGGCGTCTCCTGGTCGCGCCATGACGTGCCGGACAGTACCGGTTGCGTGCACATGAACGTCCACCAGTTACCGGACGGCAGCCTGCTCGGGCTGTTTCGCAGCCGCTGGGCGGACTTCATCTACAGCACCCGCTCGAACGATCGTGGCCGCACCTGGAGTGCGCCGACTCCGACCGAACTGCCCAACAACAACTCCTCGATCCAGTTCGTCCGCCTGGCTACCGATGAACTGGCACTGGTCTACAACCCGGTCAGCGCCGAAGGCCACAGCCAGCGCCGCGCATCGCTGTACGACGAGATCGAGGACGAAGGCGACGACCGCGTCACGCCGGGTGCCCGCAGTGATGGCAAGGCCGCCATCTGGGGTATTCCCCGTGCGCCGATGAGCCTGGCAGTCTCCCGCGATGGCGGTCACAGCTGGCCGACCCGCCTGGATATCGAACTGGGCGACGGCTTCTGCCTGACCAACAACTCACAGGAAAAACTCAACCGCGAATTCTCCTACCCCAGCATCATCCAGGCCGCCGATGGTAGCCTGCATGTCGCGTTCACTTACTTCCGGCAGAAGATCAAACACGTGCATCTGCCGCTCAATGCCATTCGCTGAAAGCCTTGCGCCGGTCTTCGGGCCGGCGCCTTTGCGGGAACCCTGAACATGCCTTCAATCGAATCCGTACTTGTGACCGGTGCCAGCTCCGGCATCGGTCAGGCCATCGTCGTGCGCCTGCTCGAGCAAGGTTTGCGCGTCACCGGCCTGAGCCGCCGCGCGCCCGGGCTGCAACACCCGAACTTCACCTGGATCGAATGCGACCTCAATGACTTCGGCGCCCTGGACCGGGCACTGGAACGGACCGGGAAAATCGATGCTCTGGTGCACGCCGCAGGCTTCATGCGCACCGCACCGCTGGGGCAGCTCAACGATGCCGATGGCCAGGCCATGTGGCATCTGCATGTGGCTGCCGCCAGCCATATGGTCAACGCCCTCTACCCTCGCCTCGAATCCGGTGCCCGGCTGGTGATGATCGGCAGCCGCACCATGCAGGGCGCCGCCGGTCGCAGCCAGTACGCCGCCACCAAGGCTGCGCTGCAAGGTATGGTTCGCTCATGGGCCATCGAGCTGGCGCCACGGGGCATTACCGTCAACCTCATTGCACCCGGTGCCACCGAAACCCCGATGCTGCTGGATCCGGCTCGCAGCGCAACGCCCCCCAACAAACCGCCGCTGGGTCGCTTCGTGCAGCCCCATGAGATTGCCGGACTGACCGCTTTTCTGCTCGGCCCGGACGCTGGCGCAATCACCGGTCAAAGCCTGGTGGTATGCGGCGGTGCGTCGTTGTAAGGTTACACCTCGTTTTCCTGCGCTAGAAGAGCCTGAATGAAAGTCGCCAATCGTCGCCAATCGATACTCGAACTGGTTCTCTCCGGAAAATCCAACGTCGATGAGCTGTGTGCCCAACTCGGCGTTTCGGAAGCCACCGTGCGGCGCGACCTGACAGCCCTGGCCGAAGAGGGGCTGATCGTGCGCACCTATGGCGGTGCCGCACATATCGGTCAGCGCGAACCGGAAACCACGATTGAAGAACGCAGCCGCCAGCACAGCCAGGAGAAGATGGACATCGCCCTCGCGGCACTGGCCCACATCAAGGATCACGACACCCTGTTCCTGGAAGGCGGTACCAGCACCAGCGCACTGGCCCACGTCCTCAATCAGCGACGCGGCCTGCATGTCATCACCAACAACCTGACGGCCCTGGGCGATCTGGCGCTGATTCCCGAAGGCCGGGTCACGGTGCTGGGTGGCACGCTGCGCCCGTCCAGCATGTCGACCTATGGCGTGGCCGCCCAGGCCGCTCTGGAACACCTGAGCGCCGACAAACTGTTTGTCAGCGCCGATGGGGTGGTGGCGGATCTGGGCTTGTGCGAAGCCAGCGCGGAACAGGCCTATCTCAAGGAAAACATGCTGGCCCGTGCCGCACAGATCTTCGTGCTGGCAGATTCCACCAAGCTGGGACGCGCCCGCCAGCAGCACTGGACGCCACTGCGCCAGCCCTGGACGCTGATCACCAACCCGGTGGACGATGAATCTCTGCTGGCGCCGTTCAAGGCCCGCAAGTCGATCCAGGTGGAAATTGCGTATCCGCAAAAGGCCTGATCAGAGCTTGCCGATACCACCGGGCTCGAACACCGATTCGCTCGCCGTCAGCCAGTTGACCAGTGGCTGCCCGAATTCCGGCTGACTGACCTCGAAGCGATCCCCTCGCCGGGTACGAATACCATCGGCAAAGGACAGGGTCGCGGTGCCGAAGAAGTGGATATGCACATCCCCCGGACGCAGGAACTGGCTGTACTTGAAGTGGTGGTATTCGAGGTTTTCCAGGCTGTGACACATGTTGGCCTCGCCACTGAGGAACTCCTTCTCCCAAATCACCTCACCATCGCGCCAGATACGGCTGGTGCCCGCCAGATGCTGAGGCAGATCGCCGACCCGCAATTCAGGACCGAATGAGCAGGCCCGCAGCTTGGAGTGGGCCAGGTACAGATAATTGCGACGCTCCATCACGTGGTCGGAAAACTCGTTACCGATGGCAAAGCCCAGCCGATACGGTTTGCGGTCGTGACCGATCACATAAAGACCACTCAACTCCGGCTCCTCGCCACCATCTTCGGCAAACGGCGGCAGCGTAAAGGCCGCTCCCGGACGCACCACGATGCTGCCATCACCCTTGTAGAACCACTCCGGCTGCACACCCGCCTGACCGGCCTGTGGCTTGCCCCCTTCCACTCCCCATTTGAAGATGCGCATGGTGTCGGTCATCGAGGCTTCGTCACCGGCCTGCTGATGCATCTTGTCCCGCGCCGAAGCGCTGCCCAGGTGGGTGAGACCGGTGCCGCTGACCAGCATGTGTGCAGGATCGGGATGGTCCAGCGGCGGCAATACCCGGACCTCGCGCAGCAGTTGCGCATAATCATGGTCGGTGCCAAGCCCCAGCAGGTCTACCTGATGCGCTAGACTGGAACCCGCTTCGATAGCCTTCAAGGCCAGCTCGCGAACACTGTCGACACCCGGCACTTCACGTACCCGGTCACCGTCCACCAGGCCGACCCGACGCTGGCCATGACTCAACTCGAACTGTATCAGCCGCATGAAACTCTCCTTTCAACGATGGGTGGAAGCGCTTGCCGAAAACTCGGACTCAGGCAGCACGTGCCTGCGCTCCAGTACGCGATAGACAATGCCGGTCAGCACCAGCCCGAACACCATGACGCCTGACAGGAAGTAGAGACCCGAGGCCAGGCTGCCGGTGAGTTCTTTCAGGGTCCCGATGACGAACGGGCCGATGTAGCCACCCAGATTGCCCACCGAGTTGATCAGTGCGATACCTGCCGCTGCGCTGGCACCGGCAAAGAAACGGCCCGGCAGGGTCCAGAAGACCGCCGTGCAGGAAAACAGCGAGAACGCCACCAGACACAACGCCGCCAGTTGCGCTGTCGGCAAGGTCAGCCAGGCACTGCTGAACAGGCCGATGGCACCCAGCACATAGAGCACGGCCAGATGGCCATAGCGGTCGTTGAGACGGTCGGAACTGCGGGGCACGATCAGCAGGCCGATGATTCCGAAAAGGTAAGGCACCGAGGAAACGAAACCGGTGGTCAGGTCGCTGCCGCCGAACTGCTTGATCAGGGTCGGAAGCCACAGGCCAAGACCATAGATGCTCAGAGTGACTGGCAGATAGAACAGCGCCAGCAGCAATACCCGCCTGTCCTTGAGAGCATGCAATGGATTGCCATGACGGGTCTGACCATAGGTTTGCAGATCGTTTTTCAGCTCACCGGTCAGCCAGTCCTTCTCGGCCTGGCTCATCCACGAAACCTGCTGCGGACCATCCGGCAGCCAGCGCAGGGCCGGCCAGGTCAGCAGGATCGCCGGAGTACCGATGACAATGAACAGCCACTGCCAGCCATGCAGTCCGAGAATGCCATCCATGCCCAGCAATCCGCCGGACACCGGCCCGGTGATCATCATGGCAATGGGTTGCGAGAGGATGAAGAAGCCGAGGATCTTGCCCCGGTGGCGTACCGGAAACCATTGGGTGATGTAGTACAGCACACCGGGAAAGAACCCCGCTTCCGCCGCGCCCAGCAGGAAGCGCATCAGATAGAAACTGTAAGGCCCCTGCACGAAGGCCATGCCGATGGTGATCGCACCCCAGGTGATCATGATCCGGGCAAACCAGCGTCGTGCCCCGAAACGCTCCAGCATCAGGTTGCTGGGGATCTCGAACAGAAAATAACCGATGAAAAACAGGCCGGCACCCAACCCGTAGGCGGCATCGCCGATGCCGATGTCCGCGCCCATGTGCAGCTTGGCAAAGCCCACGGCCGAGCGATCCACATAGGCGATCAGGTACAGCAGGATCAGAAAGGGAATCAACTTCAGGGTAATGCGACGTATAAGCCCGGTTTCCTGGCTCATGGGGTCGGTCTCCATTTTGTTTTTGTTATGGAACCTCGATTACCGCTCGACTATATAGTATTACTATTTAGACTGACAACTCTTCCAATGATCGATATTTAGGCTTACCTTAGCCAAAACAAAAGCAATTAAGTCTTACAATAAGAGAGCCGACCATGTCCGATTCCGATAAAAAACCGACCCTGCGTTCTGCCCAATGGTTTGGTACTGCCGACAAGAATGGCTTCATGTACCGCAGCTGGATGAAGAATCAGGGCATTGCCGATCATCAGTTTCAGGGCAAACCCATCATCGGTATCTGCAACACCTGGTCGGAACTGACCCCCTGCAACGCCCACTTCCGCACGATTGCCGAACACGTCAAACGTGGCGTGATCGAAGCCGGTGGCTGGCCAGTAGAATTCCCGGTGTTCTCCAATGGCGAATCCAACCTGCGCCCCACCGCGATGTTCACCCGCAACCTGGCCAGCATGGATGTCGAAGAAGCGATTCGCGGCAACCCCATCGATGGCGTCGTTCTGCTGACCGGCTGCGACAAGACCACCCCGGCCCTGCTGATGGGTGCAGCCAGCTGTGATGTACCTGCCATCGTCGTCACCGGCGGGCCAATGCTCAACGGCAAGCATCAGGGCAAGGACATAGGCGCAGGCACCATCGTCTGGCAGATGCATGAATCCTATAAGGCCGGGCAGATCGGCCTGGACGAGTTCCTCTCCGCCGAAGCCGGCATGTCCCGCTCGGCAGGCACCTGCAACACCATGGGCACCGCCTCGACCATGGCCTGCATGGCCGAAGCGCTGGGCACCTCCCTGCCCCACAACGCCGCCATTCCTGCCGTGGACTCACGCCGTTACGTGCTGGCGCACATGTCTGGCATGCGTGCCGTGGAAATGGTGCGCGAAGACCTGCGCCTGTCGAAGATCCTCACCAAGGCGGCGTTCGAGAACGCGATCCGGGTCAATGCCGCCATTGGCGGCTCGACCAATGCCGTCATCCACCTCAAAGCCATCGCCGGGCGCATCGGCGTGGACCTGGAACTCGATGACTGGACCCGCATCGGTCGCGGCATGCCGACCATTGTCGATCTTCAGCCCTCGGGCCGATTCCTGATGGAAGAGTTCTATTACTCCGGCGGCCTGCCTGCCGTGCTGCGGCGCATGAACGAAGCCAGCCTGCTGCCCAACCCCGATGCCCTGACCGTCAATGGCAAGAGCATCGGCGACAACACCCGCAATGCACCGATCTATGGCGAAGACCAAGTGATTCGCGCGCTGGATAACCCGATTCGTGCCGATGGCGGTATCTGCGTACTGCGCGGCAACCTCGCGCCGCTGGGTGCCGTACTCAAGCCTTCGGCGGCCACGCCTGCGCTGATGCAGCATCGCGGCCGTGCGGTGGTGTTCGAGAACTTCGAGATGTACAAATCGCGCATCAACGACCCGGATCTGGATATCGATGCCAGCTCGGTGATGGTCCTCAAGAACTGTGGTCCCAAGGGTTATCCGGGCATGGCCGAAGTCGGCAACATGGGCTTGCCGGCCAAACTGCTGGCCCAGGGTGTAACGGACATGGTGCGGATTTCGGATGCGCGCATGAGCGGCACCGCCTACGGCACGGTGGTGTTGCATGTGGCACCGGAAGCGGCAGCGGGCGGACCGCTGGCGGTGGTGCAGGAAGGCGACTGGATCGAACTGGACTGCGCCAACGGGCGACTGCATCTGGATATTCCGGATGCGGAACTCAAGGCACGTCTGGCCGACTGGCAAGCACCGCAACAGTTGCTGGCGGGCGGCTATCGTCAGCTCTATGTCGACCGCGTCATGCAGGCCGATCAGGGCTGCGACTTCGATTTCCTGGTGGGTTGCCGTGGTGCCGAAGTGCCCCGCCACTCACATTGAGCAGGGACAATGGCGGGACGCCATCGGTACAGTTCCCGCCCTCTGCGTTGTGCAATGTTATGATGCGCGGCATCACTGCCAGGATCGACTTGCGTGCCCATGGATTACCGAAAGCCCTCCGACCGTAAAAGCATGCATTCGCGCATTGTCCAGGAACTGGGTATGCAGATTGTTTCCGGCCACTTCAAGCCCGATGACAAGCTGCCTGCCGAAGCCCTGCTCTGCGAAGAGTACGCCGTCAGCCGTCCGGTATTGCGCGAAGCCACTCGGGTCCTGGTCGCCAAGGGGCTGGTGTATTCGCGCCCGCGGGTCGGGACGGTGGTCAAGGCGCGACGGGAATGGCATCTGCTCGACCCGGATGTGTTGCATTGGGTGATGCAAAGCTCGCCGCAGAACGAGTTCTTCAATCTGCTGACCAGCGTACGGGCCGTGATCGAACCGGCGGTGGCGGCACTGGCGGCACAGCATGCCACCGATGAAGAAATCGCCTCCATTGGCGAAGCCTACCAGCGCATGGAAGATGCGCCGACGCCCGAAGCCTTGCTGCAGCCGGACCTGGATTTCCACAGCCGCATCGCCGACGCGACCCACAACGACCTGCTGGCCCATTTGTGCAACATGCTGTCACTGGCGTTGCGCGAAGCCCTCAAACACTCCAACAAACGCCCCAACCTGCATGAACTGGCCCTGCCGCGGCACAAGGCGATTCTCACCGCCATCCAGAACCGCGACGCCCTGGGTGCACGGCATGCAACGCTGGTGCAACTGGATGATGCGAGGAATGCGTTGAGTGTGGTGCTGGGGGTTCGCGAGTAAGTTCAGTCCACAGTCTTCAAATGCCCTGTCGCGGCCAAGGCCCCTCCCACAGGGGATCTTGGCCGCGACATTCAATCAATGGGAAAACAGAGAATTCCCCACCTTCCCGGCCATCTTCTCCGGCTTGATCAGGAACCGCGCCAGCGCCGGCAGCAGCCACAGCGCACCAAACATGTTCCACAGCAGCATGAAGGTCAGCATCAGGCCCATGTCCGCCTGGAACTTGATTGCCGAGAAGATCCAGGTGCACACGCCGATGGCCAGACACAGACCTGTGAACAGCACCGCCTTGCCTGTGGACTTGAGGGTTTCGTAATAGGCTTCCTGCAACGGCAGCCCGGCACGCAGGAAACTTTCCAGGCGGCTGTAGATGTAAATGCCGTAATCGACCCCGATCCCCACCCCCAGCGCCACCACCGGCAAGGTCGCGACCTTCACGCCGATCCCCATGAACGCCATCAGCGCGTTGCCCAGTACCGAAGTCAGCACCAGCGGCAGGACGATACACAGCGTCGCCGCCCAGGAACGGAAGGTGATCATACACATGGCCGCGACACAGATATAAACCAGAATCAGGATAATCAGTTCGGACTGCTTGATTACCTCGTTGGTCGCGGCCTCGATCCCGGCATTACCGGCTGCCAGCAGGAATTGCAGCTCCGGTGTGTTGTTCTCCCTGGCAAAGTCCTGCACGGCATGCACAGCGCGGTCCAGAGTTTCGGCCTTGTGATCGTTGAGGAACACCAGCAGCGGTGCCAGCGAGCAATCGTTGTTGTACAGGCCGTCAGCGCGGGCGATGGAGCTGTTGAGCACGTCCTTGTTACGCGACAACGACTCCCACTTCAGGTTGCCCTCGTTCATGCCCTTGATGACCTGCTTGGAGACAGTCACCAGAGAAATGGCCGACTGCACGCCCGGCGTGTTTTCCATCTTCCAGGCCAGCTCATTGATGGCCGACATGGTCGGGTAAGCCGAGCAGCCTTCACGCGGGGTCTTGACCATCACCACCAGCACGTCCGAACTGGTGGAGTAGTGATTGATGATGAAATTGTTGTCCTGGTTGTAGCGCGAGTCGGGACGCAGTTCGGGAGCGCCCTGATCGAGATCGCCGATCTTCAGGTTCTGGCTGTACCAGAGGCCGCCGCCGAAGGCCAGCAGTGCCAGGACGATGGAAGCCGGGGCGACTTTCGGGCTGGCGAAGTTCGACAGCAGGCGCCAGAACGGATGCTCGGACACCGCATCCTGCTTGCTGCGCACCACTGCACGCTTGCTGATACCGACATAGGAAATCGCCACAGGCAACAGAATCAGGTTGGTGAACACGATCACCGCCACCCCGATGGAAGCGCCGATGGCCAGTTCGCGGATCACACCGATATCGATGATCAGCAGGGTAATGAAACCCACCGCATCGGCCAGAATCGCAATCATCCCCGGCAGGAACAACTGACGGAAAGTCCGGCGCGCAGCGGTCAGGGCATTGTCCGCATCGCTGGATTGCAGCGCGATACCGTTGATCTTCTGCACGCCATGGGAGATACCGATGGCAAAAATCAGGAACGGCACCAGCATCGAATACGGATCGATACCGAAACCCACCACATGCATCAACCCGAGCTGCCAGATCACGGCAATCAGCGTGGTACTCAAGACCGCGATGGTGCTGCGGATGCAGCGCGTGAACCAGATCAGCAAGACCAGAGTGATGACAAAGGCGACACCGAAGAACATCACCACCATGAACAGACCGTCGATCAGGTCACCGACCTTCTTGGCAAAGCCGACGATATGAATCTTGATGTTCGGGTTCTGGGCCTGATATTTGTCGCGGATCTTTTCTTCGAGCTGATGGGAGAACTGCTGGTAATCCAGTGCAAGCAACTTGCCTTGATCCGCCGGGTCCGGGTAGGACTCCATCAGCGGCACATCGATGATGCTGGACTTGAAGTCGTTGGCGACCAGCCGCCCCACCTGCCCGGACTTGAGCACGTTGTTGCGCAATTGATCGAGGCTCTTGTCCGAGCCGTCATAGCTCTGCGGGATGACTTCGCCACCGGCAAAGCCTTCTTCGGTCACTTCGGTCCAGCGAACACTGGGGCTCCACAGCGACTTGAGGCCCGAGCGGTCAACGCCGGAGATGTAGAACACCTCATCGTTGATCTCGCGCAGGGTTTCCATGTACTCCTTTGAGAAGATGTCGCCGTCCAGTGCCTCGACGGAAATACGCACGGTATTGCCCAGGTTCGCCAGGTCATTGCGGTGCGCCATCATGTTCTGGATGAAAGGATGATCCAGCGGAATCATTTTCTCGAAACTGGTGGACGGGCGGACCTGCAGGGCCTGCCAGAACAGAAAGATGCTGGTCAGCAGACACAGCAGGATCACCGTCGGACGATTGTTGAAGATCAGGCGTTCAAGGAAAGTTGCCTTGTCGCCTTTGTGCTGCTGTTCGTGATGAAGGTTGGTCATGCCTGAATGTCCCCGCCCTGAAGGTTCTTATTGTTGGGTCGTCTCGGCACCCGCAGGCGAGGCGACGCGCACGCCTCCCTGCCCTACCAGAATCAGATTGCCCTGCTCATTGGTGGTCACGCCCGCCAGTGAAATACGGTCGGGGCGGTTGAATATCTCGAAGGTCTGACCATCATCGGTGCTGCGCATGACGCTGCCGCCATTGCCCACCAGAATCAGCGAGCCATCGGCCAGCAAGGTGGCGTTGGCCAGGCCGAACTCCAGCGGCCCACGGGCGGCATTCAGGGAGATGGTTTCCCAGGTATCGCCAAAATCGGTGGAGCGAAACAGATTGCCCCGCAGACCATAGGCCAATAGCGTCGAAGGCTGGGCAGTGCCGGTCACACCGAACAGTGAGCCCTGATAAGGACCTTCGAGCTTTTCCCAGCTCTGGCCGTCATCGCTGGAACGGAACATGCTGCCCGCTTCGCCGACGATGAACAGGCCGGCATCCTTGACCTGAGCGATGCTGTTGAGGTGAAACTGGTCCTCGTTATCGAGCCGGTCGCTGACATCTTGCCAATGCTTGCCGCCGTCGGTGGTGCTCAACAAGGCGCCATAGGCGCCCACGGCAAAGCCGTTATCCAGGTCCTTGAACCAGACATCCAGCAAGGGCGCCTCGCGCTTGAGGTCCTCAAACTGCTTGTTCCAGGTCTTGCCGCCATCGGCGGTGGCAAGCACCTGGGCATCATGACCGACCGCCCAGCCGTGCTGCTCATCGACAAAATAAACCGCCGTCAGCAACTGACGGGTCGGCACTCTGGCCTGAATCCAGCTCTTGCCCTGATCGTCGGAATAGAGAATATGACCATGATCGCCCACCACCACCAGTCGCGCCCCGGCGTGGGCCACGTCCAGCAACAGGCCACGTGCGGCCTTGGCGGATTCGATGGAATAAGTAGCGTCTGCGGAGGGCTTTGCAGGATCGGAAGCGGCCTGTGAAACAGTCGCCGATGCCAGAAGCGCAATGCAAAGCGCCAGGGACATGCCCGCAGATGATCGGGTGCGCCGGATGAAGGGCTCACTCATGGACTTCTCCCGTTATTGTTATCAGGTGTTTTCTGTAGGCCGGAACGCTCTAGCCTTACCCTTTTGGAAGCAGTCACATCCTAGTTGGCTTTTCAAACCCCTGACAATCGACATGTCGTTATCTTTTGTTAAGCACATAACTTTCGCGAATGAGACGGGAGCTGACTCATTCGCGAAAAGCCCTGTTCAATCAATCACGGCATGCGGCAAAAACCGGCTGGTGTCCTTGGTAATCAGGCTTTCGTCTTCGCGAATGCCGATCCCCGAGGCCAGATCACCGATCACCCAGGAGCCGATCAGGGTGTAGCTGTCATCGAATTTCGGCAGTGGCGAATAGGCCTGCAGGATGTAGGGCGCATCGGTATAAGGCCCGTCGACGGCAATGACTTCATCGCCCGGCGTACGCATCTCGATATTGGCACCCTCACGGGAGAAATACGGCTTGCGGACCCAGCCTTTGGGCACGGGCTTTTCGGGGTTGCGGTCGATATGGGCAGGCAACAGGTTCGGATGCCCTTCGTTGAACTGCCATAACAGGGGCAATATGCCCTTGTTGCTCAGAATCGACTTCCAGGCAGGCTCGACGAACTGAGTGCCGCTGGTCGCCACATGCTGGCCGAACGGCTCATGAAAGATGTGCTCCCAGGCATGCAGCTTGAACAGCCGCTCGATCCACTGGCCTTCCATGTCCACGAAACGACCGTCATCTGTGAGCCCGATGTCCTCGATATCGATATGTCGCGCATCGATGCCGACATGGGCCGCCATGCGGCGCAGGAAATCCGTGGTGCCGCGATCCTCGACCGAACCGGACATGCAGGAAAAATGGAAAGGCCCGGCCTGTGGAAATTCGGCAAAGGCCCGTACAAGGTCCTCGGCGATGGAGTTGAACTGGGTAGCATGCGCGGGCAGCACACCGCGGGCCATCTGTTCTTCGAGCCAGAGCAACTGGAAGGCACCGGCCTCCATCAGGCTGGTCGGCGTATCGGCATTGATTTCGTACATCTTCGCCGGGCCGCTGCCGTCGTAGGCAAAGTCGAAGCGCCCATAGAGATGTGGATGCCCCTGCTTCCATGAACTGCGGATCAGGTCGAAGAACGCCTCGGGAATTGCCAGTTGCCCGAGCAGTTCTTCGCTGTCGACGATCCGTGCCACTGCATCCAGGCACATCTGGTGCAGCTCCCGGGTCGGCGCTTCCAGGTCGCGGGTGATCTGTTGTTCGGTGAACAGGTA
Source organism: Pseudomonas capsici (assembly GCF_017165765.1). GTDB lineage: Bacteria > Pseudomonadota > Gammaproteobacteria > Pseudomonadales > Pseudomonadaceae > Aquipseudomonas > Aquipseudomonas capsici. The sequence continues at coordinate 231,185 of NZ_JAFGZD010000003.1, read as the reverse complement.
ATACCCGCGCTCGTCCCAGTAGCGCTCGCCATCGATGGTGTGGAAATTGAATCCCTCACGCTCTGCGGTGCGGCGCCAGTCCGGACGCTCCTGGATGCTGATCTTTTTCATGGGCCGGGTTCCTTAACCGCCGAAACTGCTGCCACTGCTGCTTTTCCCGCCCCAGCCGCTGCGCGCCGAAGCCTGGCTGCCGAAACCGCCACGGGAAATCGTCGAAGACACCGACGAACCGGAGCCGGAACTGCCGAGACTACGGCCCAGAGTACTCTTGCTGTAGCTCTTGTCCGCGCTGTACCTGGCCTGGGTCGAGCGGCTGAAGGTTTTGCCCCGGTCTATCTGCCCAGGCAAGGTAGAGAAGTAATATCCGCCACGATCATCGCGGGCCTGATAAACGGGCTGCGAGTAGTAGCGCTGGTTGGCAAAACCATTGCTCATCAGATTGCCGATCAGCAATCCGGTCAACAGACCGCTGGTGCCGCTCATGCCTGCCGGAGCGGACTGGGCGACTTCCTGATTGGCCCGGTCGAGCGCCTCCTTGGGCACTTGGCCGGAAAAGCCCAGTTCGAAACCACCCATTTTCGGCATGTACTTGCCATCGGAGGTGACCTGGCAATAATCCGGCACGAAATCGGCATCGCAGGAAGCCTTGTCATCATAGGTCGGCGCAATGCGCCGATGATCGGACAACGCCTGCATATAGGCATCCGAACATACATCCACCGGTATCCTGGATTCGACACACTCCTGGACCGATTTGAAGTTGGCCTGAACATTGACATTCGGCTTATCGTCCGGCGAACCACAACCGGAAAGCGCCAGAGGCAGTGTGCTGGCGAGTACAAGTTTTGCTGAACTGCGTCTCATCGTGAGTCTCCTTGACCGTAGCGGCTGTCAGACCGAAGGGGTCATGCAGGCCGCGTTGAGAAGACCGACGCTGATCGCGACACTGGCCGAGTAGATCGCTGCGGCTGTCTCGCCCCGGACAATGCGCGCCGAGAGGCCCTTGAGCACCAGACTGGTGACGCCGAACGCCAGCAGTTGTACCACGGCGGCGATCACCACCCAGACGATCACATCCAGAATGCCGACGCTGTAAGTGATGATATTGCTGGCCGGCAGCGCAAAGCCGATCAGCGAACCGCCCAGTGCCAGAGCTGCCGCGCTGTTGTTTTCGCGGATCAGGGCAAATTCCTTGTGCGGCGTGATCCTGCTGTAGATGAACTGGAACAGGGCGAACAGAATCGCCGCAACCAGAATGTACATGATGAAACCAAACACGGCAGTGGCGTTGAGCGACATACGCAGCGCGTCGATCATGAGGATTTCCTTGTCATAGAACGTTGATATCAGTGGATTGCAGCGTTACGCCAACCGCCGTTGTCAGGGTGATGGCACCCTCTTCGTCTTCTTCTACCGAAAACAGCAGAAATTCCCGACGGTTTATCAGGCCCGTTTCGCGGGCATACAGCATACTCAGGTGTTTGACGCGATAGCTGCCATCAGGACTGCTCACATCCTCGTCCATGGGGGTCAGCTCGGTCTGTACCGGCTCAGTACCCCACTGCCGCTCGAACACTTCGCCATCGTGCTCATAGGTCGGCAGGCCGATCTTCGAGGACGGACCGGTCAGGCGCAGCAATTCATCCTTGCTGGCAATGGGCGAGGCACTGTAATAGCCGAACAGAATGATGTCCTGAACATCTTCAGGATTGGGGCCGTTGCTGACCACCTGCAGGAAGTAATCCTCGTCATCCAGATAGAAACGGTGGATGAACATCGACTGGCCCAGATCGATACGGCCCACGGCCCAGACCTTTTCGTCGCCCGGCAACACCACTTCGGAGTGACCGTCGAGCAGCATTTTCAGCGAAGAGTCCAGACACAGCATGCGCCCCGAAGCCAGTCCAAAAGGACGAGTCGGGCCGCTGGCGTTACCGGACGGCTTGGGCGCCTCCAGTCCCATGGCACGTTTGAACCAACTCATAGCGCATCTCCCTGCAAGCGGCTGGAAGCGATGTAGAAAATTTCCCCGCCGTGGATCGGTAGATCATTGGCAGGATTGATCTCGAACTGCCCGTTGGCAGACGAGCGATAGCCGATCAGCGTGGCATTGAACTCCTGACGCAGACGCACATACAACTCACCGCAGGAGGACGTGAAACCGGCAGGCAGCACATGACGGAATTGCGTGGCGCCCTGGCCGATGCACAACAGTTCGTTGATGACGCTGCTGGAACCCGGGTCCTGAGAGGAACGAACCAGCATTTCAATCGCCATGTTCGACGTGCATTCCAACTCGGGAGCATAGGTTCTGGCCAGTGCCGCCCGTTCGGAATTGTTGAAATGCGCCACGACATGGCCCGATGGCCCCAGACTCTTGAGGGTCAGCACAATGGCCAGGGTCAGACTGTCGGACTGGGTGTGCACCAGAATCCGCTGGGCACCGATGACGCCGGCACGAATCAACAGCGCAGGCGAATCCAGCGAATCGCCCTTGATGAAGGATGCCCGGCCCGGCATGGGATTTTCCGCGATGATCGAGTCGCAGATCACCAGCCCGCCACGGCTGGTCGAGGCGTCCTGATCGAGCAGTTCGACGATGCGTTCGCTGGACTCGCCATCCCAGCCGACCAGAACCGTATGCCCCTTGAGTGCAGAGCAATCGCCCTGTCCCTTCATGTTCCTTCTCCAGATATCGCCGACCGAAGTCGATGCCTTGCCGATCACGGTGGTCAGCAAGGCAATACCGCCCAGCATGATCCAGGTGGTGGTGACAATCTTGCCCCAGCCGGACTTGGGCGACAGATCGCCATAGCCGACCGTGGTAGCAGTGGTCAGATAGAAATAGGTGAAATCAGCACCCTGAAGCAGATGTTCCTCTTCGGCCAGGGTCAGCAGCAGCCATGAAACCGCGTAATGCACGACCAGCAGCATACCGATGCCAGCCCAGCCGAACCGGTCGAAGAATACCGATACGTGACGCCGCAACAACAGAAACAGGGTCATCCGTGCGAATCCTTGAGTCAGCGTTCACTTCCTTACAGACCTGAAAGCAGGCGAAAGCACGAGGATCGCTCTCGCCTGCGCTCGGTACAACTTATTCGGCCGGAGTCTGCCGGGCTTTCAGGCGTGCCAGCACATCTTCGGCACCGCCAGTCTTCGCGCCGATGCCGGCGTCCTGCAGGCGACGCTCAAGGTCGCTGCCATTCGACTGGCTGGCCAGCTCCTCAGCCGCTTCCAGCTTGGCGTCCTGCTCATCCTGACGCTGTTTCAGGCGCGCCAGCGAGTTCACCGCGTTCTCGACCGCACCGCTGGCACCACCGGTAGCCGAAGCCGTCGCGACCCGCGCCTTTTGCACGGTTTCCCGGGCCTTGGCCATTTCCACCTGCTGCTTGAGGCCTTTGATACGCACCTCGGCTTTCATGACCTGATCCTGCAACAGGTTGACCTGCTTGTTGAACTGATCGACCAGTTCCTGTTCCTGATCGCGCAGGGCTTCGATCTCTGCGACCTTTGCCGCACACTCCACAGCCAGGGATTCTTCACCCTTGTTCAATGCCTGCAGGGCGCGGCCTTCCCAGTTGGCGATGCTGGTGCCGTGCTCTTCGAGACGCTGAGCAGACAGCTTGTGCTTGGCCTTGATGCTAATCAGGCCATCGCGGGCCTTGACCAGCGCGCTCTCGGCGTCACGGATTTCCTGGTCCAGAATGCGGATGGCATTGGCATCGACAATCGACTCTCCGACTTCGGAAGCACCACCACGAACGGCAGTCACCAGTTTTTTCCAGATACTTGTGGTCATGAATTCTCTGCTCCTGACAGGACGGTTCAGCGGATGAAATGATCGTCGAAAGCTTCGGCCGCACGGATCACGTTGTCCGCGAGGGTGAAGATTTCCTGAACAATCACCGTTAGGGACGATGCGGCACTCAGAGCGCCGAACAGGCAATAGACTTCCTGATCATCGGCCAGGGTTTCGATACCGACCGACGACAGGGGAAACAGGTCACGGCTGCGCAGGACAACATTGTTGAAAGCAGCCACATCCTTGATGCTGCTCACTTCGATCAGCGTGGCATCGGCCAGGATCTGGTCGCCCGCCACCGCAATGTAGATCGGCAGATCGCCGTAGCCTTTCATGGTCAGCCGGATGCCGACATCCGCGCCTTCGGTGGCGGTCAGCTCAATCTCGCCCTGCGTGACCAGATCCAGTTCGGCCAGAGACTTCTGCAGGGAGCTGATGGTCCAGTTGGTGTTCTCGGTCATGAAATCCTCCAGTTTGATTCTCTCGCCCAGAAAGGGCTGCCTTAGCGCTTTTTCGATACCGCGCAACGCCTCGACGTTTTCGGGGCGGATCCAGAACTCACGCTTGACCAGACCCGCTTCCTTGAGTCGCTGACGCATTTCACGCATGTAATCGGTGGAACTCTTTGACACCTTGGCCGGGACTGCAGAACTGTCGCCTTTGGTCTTGCGAGGCATTGGCGCTCCCTTTGTGTTTCACCAGGATCAGGTGCGCAACGTAGCAGATGCCTGCACGGATAGATATGCATCACATGTGATATTTTTTCAGGCAAAAAAAAGATGCTGCCCGCAGCAGCGAACAGCACCTTTTTCACAGTGCGCCTGACGCACTCAGTGTGTCATCGGGCCTTACTCGGCCAGACTCTTGCTCACCACCTCGAAGACATCGGAAGACAGCGCGCCCGAGCTGCGAATGCGCTCAAGCTCGGCCTTCATCAAAGCCTGACGGGCGCTGTCATACTTGCGCCAGCGAGTCAGCGGTGCAAGTTGGCGAGAAGCGATCTGCGGGTTGAAGCCGTTGAGCTCGATCACCAGATCCGCCAGGAAGCGATAGCCGGAGCCATCCGCCGCATGGAAGTTGATCAGGTTCTGGCCGGCAAAGGCACCGATCAGGGCGCGAACCTTGTTCGGGTTCTTGATGTTGAAGGCCGGATGCTGCATCAGCTCCTTGACCCGCTGCAGACCACCGGGCTGGGTGCTGCCCGCCTGGACGCTGAACCACTGGTCCATGACCAGCGGATTGCCTTTGAAGTTTTCGGCAAACACCGCCAGCGCCTTGGCGCGCTCTTCGGTAAATGGCGAGTTGACCAGCACCGCCAGCGCGGTCAGGCGCTCGGTCATGTTGTCGGCGGCATCGAACTGTTCGATGGCTGCCTCCAGCACCTGCGGCTTGCCACTGAGCATCAGGTACGACAGGGCAATGTTCTGCAGGCTGCGACGGGCGAAGTGCTCGGCTTCGGCGATGTAAGGCGTGGCTTTGGACAGTTCGCGATTGGCCTGATAACGCGTCCACAGACCGTCGAACAGTTTGTCGGCAATCTGCTGACGCGCAAACTCGCGGGCCGCATGAATGGCATCGACATCCGCCACTTCGCTGATCTCGGTGAGATAGGCCTCGCCCGGCAGCGACAGCATCTCTGCGACCATGGCCTGATCCAGTTGCTCGTCCGCCAGAACGGTACCCAATGCCGTGACCAGACGCTGATCCATGACCAGTGGCTGACCTTGCTGATGCTGAACGATCAATTCCTGCAGCACCTGCACCGACAGTTGTTGGCCTGCATCCCAGCGATTGAAGCCGTCGCTGTCGTGCTGCATCAGGAACATCAACTGGTCGCGGTCGTAGGGGAAGCTGAGCTTGACCGGGGCCGAGAAGCCGCGCAGCAGGGACGGCAGCGGTTTTTCAGCGATATCGACAAAGGTGAAGGTCTGCTCGGCTTCAGTCACCGACAACACGCGGGAAGTCCCGCTGGCGGCGGCTTCGCCGGACAGGCGCAAGGCAATCTCGCCACCCTGTTTGTCCAGCAGGCCCAGCGCGACCGGGATCACGAACGGCAGCTTTTCCTGCTTGTCCGGCGTCTGCGGGCAGCTCTGGCGGAAGGTCAGGCTGTAGGTGCGCGCCGCACTGTCGTAGGACTCGCTGACCGCCAGGCGTGGTGTGCCGGCCTGGCTGTACCAGCGCTTGAACTGGCTCAGGTCGACGCCATTGGCATCCTCCATGGCCTTGACGAAATCGTCACAGGTCACGGCTTGCCCGTCGTGGCGCTCGAAGTACAGGTCACTGCCCTTGCGGAAGCCTTCGGCGCCCAGCAGGGTGTGGATCATGCCCACGACTTCGGAGCCCTTTTCGTAGACCGTCAGGGTGTAGAAGTTGGAAATCTCGATAAAGCTGTCCGGGCGCACGGCGTGGGCCATGGGACCGGCATCTTCGGCGAACTGGTGAGTACGCAGGTAAGCGACATCCTGAATACGCTTGACCGTGGCCGAGTTCATGTCCGCCGAGAAACCGGAATCGCGGAATACCGTGAAACCCTCCTTGAGCGACAGCTGGAACCAGTCACGGCAGGTCACGCGGTTGCCCGACCAGTTGTGGAAATATTCGTGGGCCACGATCGCCTCGACCCGCTGGTGAGCGGCGTCGGTGGCGGTTTCGGCACGGGCCAGCACGGCGCTGGAGTTGAAGATATTGAGGCCCTTGTTCTCCATCGCGCCCATGTTGAAGTCGTTCACGGCCACGATCATGAAGATATCCAGGTCGTATTCGCGACCGTAGGTTTCTTCGTCCCAGCGCATGGACTTCTTCAGGCTGTCCATGGCGTGCTGGCACTTGTCGATGTTTTCCGGCTCGACATAGATACGCAGGGTCACGACACGTTCGCTCATGGTGGTGAAGGTGTCTTCGACACACCACAGATCACCGGCCACCAGCGCAAACAGATACGCCGGTTTCATGAACGGGTCTTCCCAGGTCGCCCAGTGCCGACCATCGTCTTCCTGGCCGCTGGCAATCGGGTTGCCGTTGGACAGCAGCACCGGGAAATCATGTCTGTCGGCGCTCAGGGTCGTGGTGAACTTGCTCATCACGTCCGGGCGGTCGAGGTAGTAGGTGATCTTGCGGAAGCCTTCGGCCTCGCACTGGGTACAGAACATGCCGCTGGACTTGTACAGGCCTTCCAGGGCGGTATTGGTTTCCGGATGGATACGCACGGTGCTGTCGACCGTGAAACGCTCGCCCTTGGGATGCAGCGTCAGATGGTCGGGGGTCAGCTCGTAATCGGCAGGACTCAGCTCGACATCGTCCAGTTGCAGCGACACAAGCTCCAGAAGCTGGCCGTCCAGTACCAGCGGCGGCAGGCCCGCGCCACGCTCCGGGTTACGGCGCATGACCAGTTGTGCGTGCACCAGAGAATGGTCGTCGAACAACTCGAAGGTCAGGTGTGTTTCGTCAATGAGGTACTCAGGCGCCTGATAGTCTTTCAGGTAAATCATTTTCGGTTGTTCAGTACGCATACTGGAGTCCTTATTACTGATGCACGGCCAGTTGATAGGCCGTGTACTTGCGAATATTGATCACGCCGGTATCGAAAATCAGGTATTGGCCCTTGATCCCCAGCAGCGTGCCCTCGGCAATCGGATTCTTGTCCAGGTTGAAGCTGACGATCTTGGTCGGATATGCCTCGACCGGATACCGGAACTCCGCAGGTTCGGCGTCATGCAGCAACTGGATGGCCTGCAGGCCGAAGCGGCCTTGCAACTCCTGTAATCCGGCAGCGCAACTGTCGAACAGTTCCTGACGAATGGCCTTGAGATCAACCGGCTGGGCATCGCCCTTGAGCAAGGCGCGCCAGTTGGTACGGTCCGCGACCTGGCTGCGCAGCAGGTCTTCGACGAAACCGGACTGCTGGCGGGTCGCCACACGCAGGATCGGCAGCGCCTGACTTGCGCCCTGATCCAGCCAGCGGGTCGGCAACTGGGTGGCCCGGGTAATACCGACCTTCACGCCCGATGAATTGGCGAGATAGACGATATGGTCGGTCATGCAGAACTGCTCGCCCCAGGACGGGTCCCGGCAGGTGCCGTGCTCGTGATGGCACTTCTCCGGGCTCATGATGCACACGTCGCACTGGGCCAGCTTGAGCATGCACGGGTAGCAATAACCCTGACTGTAGCTGGATTTGGTCTTGCGACCGCAATGACTGCAATGGATGGCGCCCAGGTATTCCAGGCGCACCGTCTTGCCGATCAGCGGGTTGACGGGAATCTCCTCATCGCCCAGCCGAAACGCGTATTGCACGAACGGCGCATCATCCTGACGCGCCGACATTTTGTTGACTGCTCCGCGACCAATCTCGATCAATGGATGGCATCCGACTTGAACAGGATATTGGGTACCGGCTCGGACTTGGACGCACATTCCTGCGGGCCCATGTAACCGATGCGCTGGTCTTCCGGCAGGTTCTGCGCTTCCCAGGCGATCAGCGCCTGCAGGGACAGCTCGCGCTGCTCCTGAGTGAGTTTGCGGCCATCGGACCACTTGCCGATTTCCACGGCCAGCTTCAGGCTCTCGTAGATATCGGGGGTGATGTTTTCAATCATTTCAGCAAAAGAGGACATGCCGTACTCCAGAAAATAGGGGGCAATTCTAAGTCCTGCGGCGGGCAATCGCACCACCCACAAGACCTGTAACACAACCAATGACGAGGCCGCCGACATGAGCGCCGTTGGCGATATCTCCAAAACCCAGCAGGCTCACCAGCCCGGACAGGCACAGCAACAGCCAGACCAGCATCATGATCAGCACGCCACGGGGCATGCGATAGATTGGATTGGGTGCCAGCCACTGGAAAATCCAGCAATGCCCCAGTAACCCGTAAAGAACACCCGACAACCCGCCAAACAGGCTCGGGCCACCAAAAGCATATTGGACAGAGTTGGAGAACGCGGCGAACAGCAGCGTCAGGCCCAGCAGATGCCAGCGCCCCTGGCGCAGTTCGATGCGTCGCCCCAGTTCCCAGTACCACAGCCCGTTCATGGATAAATGCAGGATGCCGAAGTGAATCAGCATCGGAGTGAAGATCCGCCACCACTGCCCTGCTGCCAGACTGTCGGCAAGGGGCGTGAACATTGCGTATTCGCCCTGGACCTGAAAGTCCAGGAAGGTCAGCCAGCGTACGATTTCGAGGTCATCCCCCAGCAAGGTAAACCCGGCAACGATCAGGGTTGCCAGCAGTACCAGAGCGGTCATCGGGCTGTTGCGCAACTGTTGAGCGAAGCCGGGCCGTTTCACTTCGGTCACGCCGGTTCCGGGCGGCAACTCGTAGGTATCGTCGCCCTCGGGAAAGCGTGCGTACAGGTTGCGCACTTCTACGGGCAACTGACCGACCTCGGGCACCCAGAGCACCTGCTCACCTGCTTCCTCGCTGACCCGATGCGGGACGCCCAGACGCTGCAGAAGGCTGATAAAGCCCGTCAGGTCGGTACTCAGGGGCAATCGCAGAACGGCAACGGGACTCATGGGGAAACCTCGGGGCGCTGCACATCGACCCAGACGAATTTATCCGGATCGATCTGTGTCTCCTGATCGAGCCGATACGCGACCAGTTTGCCGTAGAGCACGGCGCTGTAATCCAGACAGGCCAGGTTCGGGCGAATCGGCGCCGGTATGCCGCTGCGCCAGTAATGGCCAACGAACAGCAATGGCTCGTCGATGCCATAGCGCAACAGGGCGTTCTTTTCCGAAGTGGATAATGGCGTCTTGGCCACGCCTTCAGGCAGGGCGTCGGGCTGGAAGACCACATCGCCATAGGTCTGGGGATCGTCTTCCCAGAACTTGGTGCGGAAGAAGGCGCGGGACAGACCATCGCCGCCAGTCAGGGTCAGGCCATGGGGCAGCCGCATGTCAGTGCCACGCAGCAGCCGGTTGAAGACGTTACTGGCAAAGCTGCCGGGCACTGCCGAGGCCTGGACGAAATGCTTGTCGATGCAGCCATTGCCGTGCAGACCGCGCAGCGGTTCGATCAGGCTCGGGTCCCAGCAGGCATGGACCACCCGGAAGCGACCGGCATCGATGTACAAAGGCAGCTCGTAGAACCACTGGACAAACTCGCTCCACTCCGCCGGATAGTGCTCGAACTGCGCCAGCGTTTCGCCGATCAGTCGCGCATGACGCGGCGTATGCTCACGCACGAAACGCTGACTGCCTTCGGGCAAGGCCGGAGTCACCCAGCCCAGCGCATTGAATTCATGATTGCCCATGATGCAATAGGCCTGCCCCGCCTGGACCATATCGCGCACGATATGCAGCGCCTCGCGAATCCGCGGGCCGCGATCGATGATATCCCCCAGGAAAATCACCCTGCGTTCAGGGTGACGCCAGACGCCCGCCTGCAAACGGTAACCGAGCAACTCCAGCAAGTGCTCAAGGGTATGAGCACAACCGTGCACGTCACCGATCAGATCGTAGCCACGCGCAGGATCGAGCATCAGTCTCCTCCGGCGCCGAGTCTGCTGCCCCAGCCGAGCTTGGTGCGGCAGACTTCGTAATAGTTGTGATCCAGCGGATGAATCAGGCGCAGTTTCTGGGATTTCTTGCTGACGGTAATGGTATCGCCCGGTGCGCAGGTGAAATGGTTCTGGCCATCACAGGACACCTGGGGATAGATGGTCATGTCCTTGGACACCACGATTTTCAGCTCGCTGTTGCCGTCCACCACGATCGGGCGTCCGGACAGGGTGTGCGGATACATCGGCACGATAACGATGGCGTCGAGCTTGGGATGCATGATCGGTCCGCCTGCCGACAGCGCGTAGGCGGTCGAACCGGTGGGCGTGGCAACGATCAGGCCGTCGGCCTTCTGGCTGCAGACGAACTGGCCATCGATATAGATCTCGAACTCGATCATCCGCGTGGATTTGCCCGGATGCAGCACTACATCGTTGAGCGCATCGCCCTGACCGATGGCTTCGCCATGGCGGCGGACTTCGGCCTGCAGCAGAAAGCGGTTTTCCACCAGATAGTGGCCTTCCAGCACTTCAGCGACTTTGACTTCCAGTTCGTCGGGACGGATATCGGTGAGAAAGCCCAGGCTGCCACGGTTGATGCCCAGAACCGGAACATTGTGCTTGGCCAGCGCCCGCGCCGCGCCCAGCAGGCTGCCGTCGCCGCCGACCACAATGACCATGTCGCAGACTTCCCCGAGCATCTTGCGCGACGAGGTCTGCAGACCATGGCCGGGCAGCACTTCAGCGATGGTGTCCTCCAGAATGACGTGCAGATGCCGGTCCAACAGGAACCTCTTGAGTCGGCGAACGGTATCGAGCACCTGGACACTGCCCAGACGACCGATAATGCCGATATTGCGAAATTGCTCCATGGGGCTCCTGCTGCGGGTTCGATACGGCTTCAAAGAAAGGGATTATGGGCGAAAGGGCCGGTGAGCGGCAATCTGTGTGCCTTGAAACCCCGCTGGGCAGTTCACTTTGTGGGAAGCAGCTTGCTGGCGACGGAGCCCGGAAGCCACAACCGCTTTCCCCCTGCCTCCCGACTCAGGCTATCCTCGGTACATGACTCTATTTCCCGACCTGATCGACCTCCCCCGCCAGTTGCGCCATCCCGAGGTACGCGACCTGGCCTGGGTCATCCTCGCCCCGCCAATGCTCGAGCAGACACCCTGGCCGCAACGTCATCCATTGACCGGCAGCGACTGGGTACAGCACCCCGAGCAGTTGGCGGACTTTCTGTTTCAACTGGATCGGGACAGTTCCCCGCTGGAACACTGGCTGTCGCTCAGCGCGACACGCAGGCTGGGGCTCTACTACGAACGGCTCTGGCAGTTCGCAGTACATCATGCGCCGGGGGTCGAGATCATCGCTGCCAACCTGCCGATACGCCAGGAAGGCCACACCCTTGGCGAACTGGACATACTGCTGCGCGACCGCGATGGCGTGCATCATGTGGAACTGGCCATCAAGCTCTATCTCGGCCCTCAGGACGGCAACGGCAGCGATACGGCACAATGGCTCGGTCCGGGATGCCATGACCGGCTGGACCGCAAACTCACCCACCTGAGTCAGCATCAACTGCCAATGTCCGCACGTCCGCAAAGCCGCGCAACGCTGGCTGAACTGGGTATAGAGTCCTTTACCGCCGAACTGTGGCTCGGTGGCTATCTGCTCTATCCCTGGCCGGGTCAGGCCCGATCCCCCGCTGGAGCCCATGATCAGCACCTCAAGGGGCGCTGGCTGCATCAGCGGGACTGGGAGGAATTCATCACGCAAAGCCCGGCCGGTCGCTGGCAGCCCTTGCCACGTCATGCCTGGCTGGCACCGGCGCATTACGCAGAGGCCTGGAGTCATGAACAATTGCAGGACTGGCTGAGCCACCTCGACCCGCTGGCCCCCGCGCAATTGCTGGTGCGCCTGAATCAGAACCCGCAGGGCGAATGGGAAGAAGCCGAGCGGCTGTTTCTGGTATCGGATATGTGGCCCAATCTGGCCGATACCAGTAACACCCTCAGCTCAGAGGCGGTTTCGACACCTCCGGCCTGATCACTTGGTCTTGGGCAGGAAGACGGTCAGGATGCCAAGCAACGGCAGGTACGAGCACAGATTGTAGACATACAGAATGCCGTGGCTATCGGCCAGATAGCCGAGCAGCGCTGCACCGATCCCGCCAAAACCGAACATCAGGCCGAAGAAGATACCGGCGATCATGCCCACATTGCCCGGCACCAGTTCCTGCGCATACACCACGATGGCGGAAAACGCCGACGCCAGGATGAAGCCGATGATGACGCTCAGCACGCTGGTCCAGAACAGATCGGCATAAGGCAGCGCCAGGGTGAACGGTGCCGCGCCCAGAATCGAAAACCAGATCACTTTCTTGCGACCGATCCTGTCACCGATCGGACCGCCAAAGAACGTACCCGCCGCCACTGCGCCCAGGAACAGGAACAGATGCAGTTGCGAACTGGCCACCGACAGGTCGAACTTCTCGATCAGGTAGAAGGTGAAGTAACTGGTGAGACTGGTCATGTAGAAGAACTTGGAAAACACCAGGAACGCCAGGATGCCCAGGGACAGAATCACCCGCTTTCTCGACAGACCGTGTGTCGCCGCCTGCCCGGCCTTGAGCTTGAACAGGTTCAGGTGCGCCCGATACCAGCGGCTGATGGCGTACAGCAATCCAAGGGAAAACAGGGCAACCAGCCCGATCCAGGCCACATTGCCCTGACCGAACGGAATGATGATGGCAGCCGCCAGCAACGGGCCGAATGCCGAACCGGTATTGCCGCCGACCTGGAAGGTCGATTGCGCCAGACCGAAACGGCCACCGGAAGCCAGCCGTGCAATACGCGAGGCTTCAGGGTGAAAGGTCGAGGAACCGATGCCGATAAGCGCCGATGCCAGCAGGATCAGCGGGAAACTGCCCACCATCGACATCATTACAATACCGATCAAGGTACAGATCGAGCCCACAGGCAGGACCAGCGGGTTGGGATGACGATCGGTGTAATAACCGACCCAGGGTTGCAGCAGCGAGGCGGTGATCTGGAAAGTCAGGGTAATAAGCCCGATCTGGGTGAAGCTCAAGCCATAACTGTCCTTGAGCATCGGGTAGATCGACGGCAGGATGGCCTGGATCAAATCGTTGATCAAATGCGCCAGGGCAACCGCGCCGATAATGCGCATCACCAGTGGGCTGCTCTGCGGAGTCGTCGAAGCTGCGGCAGAGCCGGGCTGAGCGCTGATCGCCATACATTTCATCCGTAAAAGTGGTTTTGGAATGCCCTCAATCTGATATTACAAAATGTGTCATATCCAGGCGGGGTCGCCAATTTGCCATTTTTCAGGGCATCCATGCCATTTTTTATTGCGTATTTGCGATGAGCTTAATGAACTCCCGACAGCAGTGAGTTCATTCGTGAACCAGATCGCCCGTTTCTCGATGCCCTTCCACGTCATGCAGGGAAATCTTCGAGGTTTCCGGCAACGCCAGGCCACCGGCCAATGCCAGAGCCGCCACGGCAATCAGATAAAAGGCCGGCGACAGGTTGCTGCCGGTGCTGCTGATCAGCCAGGTCGCCACCAGCGGCGCAGTACCACCGAACAGGGTGTAGGCCATGTTGTAGGTGATGGCCGAGGCTGTGTAACGGGTACGGGTCGGGAAGGTTTCCGAAAGCAGCGCAGCCGTGACCACGCCACACAATACAGCGCCAATAGCCAGCAACATGACGCCGAGGATCGAAGCCGCAAACGACCCCGAACTCGCCATCAGGAAAGACGGAAACACCACCAGCATCAGCAGGACACAGGCCGTGAACACCGTTGCGCGACGTCCGACCCGGTCGGAATAGGCACCGGCCAGCGGACAGATAGCAGCTGCAAACAGCAAGGCAATCAACGACACCAGCAACGCCGTGGCCCGACTCAAGCCACCGGCCACTTGCAGATAAGTGGCGAAGTACGTGGTGAACATATAAAACGACAGCGCCGTCAGGGAAATGAACGCCCCCAGGCAGCAAATGGCCGCGCCATGATTGCTCAGGGTTTCCCTGAGTGGCGAATGAGCCACCGCATGTTCCTGGGCCACGGCCTGGAACGCCGGGGTTTCGTCCAGCCTCCAGCGCAGGTACAGACCGACCAGCCCCAGCGGTGCCGCAATCAGAAACGGCAGGCGCCAGCCCCAACTGCCCATGGTTTCCGCTGACAGAGACGCCTCCAGCGCATAGGCCACCACGGCGGCGGCAGCAAAGGCCGAGAAGGTCGAAACCGGCAGAAAACTGCCGTACCAGGCACGCTGATCCTGCGGAGCGTGTTCCATCAGATAGGCACAGGCCCCGGCATACTCACCGCCCGCCGAAAAACCCTGGGCGCAGCGAATGATGGTCAGCAGAATGGGTGCGGTCACACCAATGACCGCATACGTGGGCAGCAGACCAATCAGGGTCGTGGCTCCCGCCATCAACAGAATGGTGATGGCCAGCGTGCGCTTGCGACCGATCCTGTCACCGAGCATGCCAAAGAAAATCCCGCCCAGAGGCCGGAAGGCGAAGGCGACGGCAAAAACCGCGAAGGTTTTCAGCAACGCAGCACTGGTGTCGGTACTGGGGAAGAACTGCAAAGCGATGGTGGTAGCGAGAAATCCATAGACCGCAAAGTCGAACCATTCGACAAAGTTACCCAGCGCGGCCGCCACTATGACCTTTCTCAAAGTCGCAGGATCGACCTGCTCTACAACGGTAGTTGTCATGCTGACCTCGGCCATTGATGGGGGAATGGACCGATTATCAGGACAGTGAATGGAAGGCTTTACTCTGAAAGTGTCATCCACATAGTCAGGGACGACGCCCGGCCTCAGGACATCATTGCCCGCCGACCTTGCAGGCCGCCGGTGTGAACAAAAATCAGGCGAGTGCCCGGAATGAAGCGCCCGGCTGCCACTTCATGGTGCAGGGCCAACAGCGCTTTGCCGGTGTAGAGCGGCTCCAGCGGAATGCCGCTTTGCGCTTCACTGTCGGCGATAAACGCCAGCAGATGCGCATCGGTTCTGGCAAATCCGCCGCGACTGGCATCGATCAGATGATAGCGCTGGCAATCCCCAACCAGCGCCGCCACATTCTGCGCCACGCCATGATCATCCGGAACCGCCAGCGCGCCATATACCGGGTGAGCGCCCGCCTCAGCCAACACCAGCCCGGCCAGAGTGGTGCCGGTACCCGCCGCCAGCCACCAGGCGTGATAGTCGTCCCAGCCCAAGGACTGCAACGGCTGCTTTATCAAGTCCAGCAATCGGCCACAGCCCAGCGCGCCGGGCATACCGCCGCCACCTTCAGGGATCGGATACAGCTCGGGATACTGCGCCTGCCATGGCGACCAGAACCCCTCTTCATGCCGGGCGCGATAACCGGCATAGCCCAGCCAGTGCAATTGCATCCCGAAGGCTTGCAGATCAAGCACCGTCGGCGTCTGCTGCTCATGGCCGCGCAACAGGCCCACCGTGGGAAAACCGAAACGCTTGCCCGCCGCCGCCAGCGCATGCAGATGATTGGAATGAGCGCCACCCAGGCTGATCACCCCGGCAGCGCCCTGCCGGGCCGCACAGGTCAGATGGTCGGAAAGCTTGAACCACTTGTTACCGCTGACAAGAGAATCGACAAGATCCAGCCGCAAAACCGCGACTTCGACGCCAGCCTGTTGCAACCAGGGCAGGTTCAGAAGTTCAAGGGGAGCGGTGGGTTGCCAGGCAAGTGCGTCATCGATCATGGGGTAGCAGTCTAACAGCCTGCGATGACTGTAGGAGCACCCGCGAAGAGGCTCTGTCAGGCGACATGACGCTCACGTACATCAGCGCCCCTTCGCGAATTAATTCGCTCCTACCGATGCCGCATATATCAGGAATAAAACGCGCTCACTCTGCAGGAGCGCGCTTGTCCGCGACGCGGCAACACGGTATCTACAAGGCCGCAGCCAGTCGCGATCCCTGATCGATCGCCCGCTTGGCATCCAGCTCGGCAGCGACATCCGCGCCGCCGATCAGGTGGACGCTCTGCCCCGCCGCGACCAATCCGTCATACAACTCGCGCAACGGGTCCTGGCCGGCACAGATGACGACGTTGTCCACGGGCAGCACTTTCTCTTCGCCTTCGCCAATGCGGATATGCAGGCCGGCATCGTCGATTTTCAGGTACTGCACGCTGTTGAGCATCTGCACCTGTTTGTTTTTCAGGCCGGTGCGGTGTATCCAGCCGGTGGTCTTGCCCAGGCCATCGCCGACCTTGGTGTCCTTGCGCTGCAACAGGAAGACCTGACGCGCCGGGGCATGGACCTCGGCCTTGATGCCTGCCACGCCGCCACGCGCCTGCAGGCTGGTGTCGATGCCCCACTCTTTCCAGAAGGCGTCACGGTCCTGACTGGTGGAGACGCCCTGATGGACCAGAAACTCCGAGACATCGAATCCGATCCCGCCTGCACCGATCACCGCCACGCTATGGCCCACGGGCTTGCGTTGCAGGATCACATCCAGATAGCTCAGTACCTTGGGGTGGTCGATACCGGGAATGGCCGGTGTGCGAGGCACAATGCCGGTGGCCAGCAGCACTTCGTCGAAACCGCCGTCCAGCAGATCCTGTACCGCCACACGAGTCTCGAGGCGCAACTCGACACCGGTGTTTTTCAACTTGTGCCTGAAGTAGCGCAAGGTTTCATAGAACTCTTCCTTGCCCGGTATGCGCTTGGCGATATTGAACTGGCCGCCGATTTCACTGGCCGAATCGAACAGCGTCACCTGATGCCCGCGCTCTGCCGCCACACTTGCCGCGGCAAGACCGGCAGGCCCCGCGCCCACTACCGCAATTTTCCTGACCTGCTGCACCGGCAGATAATTGAGTTCGGTTTCATGGCAGGCACGCGGGTTGACCAGACAACTGGTGAGTTTGCCGCCAAAAGTGTGGTCCAGGCAGGCCTGGTTGCAGCCGATGCAGGTATTGATCTCGTCGGCACGGCCAGCCGCAGCCTTGTTGACGAATTCCGGATCGGCCAGAAACGGTCGTGCCATGGACACCATGTCGGCATCGCCTTCGGCCAGAATCTGCTCGGCGATTTCGGGTGTATTGATGCGGTTGGTGGTGATCAGCGGGATCTTCACTGCGCCACGCAGCTTGGCCGTGACCTTGCTGAAGGCAGCACGCGGCACTTTGGTCGCGATGGTCGGGATTCGCGCCTCATGCCAGCCGATCCCGGTGTTGATGATCGTCGCACCGGCCTGCTCGATGGCCTTGGCCAGGATCACGATTTCTTCCCAGGTGCTGCCGCCTTCTACCAGATCCAGCATCGACAGACGGAAGATAATGATGAATTCCGGCCCGACCGCTTCACGAACCCGGCGCACGATTTCCACAGGCAGGCGCATGCGGTTTTCGTAGCTGCCGCCCCAGCGATCGGTGCGGTGATTGGTCTGTGCAACCAGGAACTGATTGATGAAATAGCCTTCGGAGCCCATGACTTCGACGCCGTCATAACCAGCGCTTTGGGCCAGGGTCGAGCAGGTGACGAAATCCCGGATCTGCTTTTCGATCCCTTCCTCGTCCAGTTCTCGCGGCGTGAACGGGTTGATCGGTGCCTGGATGGCACTGGGGGCGACTTGCTCGGGACTGTAGGCGTAACGCCCGGCATGCAGGATCTGCAGGCAGATCTTGCCGCCAGCCTCATGCACGGCCTGAGTGACGACGCGATGTTGCTCGGCCTCTTCTGGCGTGGTCAGTTTGGCAGCGCCCTTGTAGACACCGCCTTCCTTGTTCGGCGCGATCCCCCCGGTGACCATCAACCCTACGCCACCCCGGGCGCGCTCGGCGAAGTACGCCGCCATACGCTCGAAACCTCCGGGCTTCTCTTCAAGACCGGTATGCATGGACCCCATCAGGGTCCTGTTGCGCAGGGTCGTGAAACCCAGGTCCAGCGGGGCCAGCAGGTGCGGATAGCTCGTGGCGGTCATGGGGTGCTCCATCGGTTTCATCACGGGAAACGAAGGCATCTGTGTGCCTTCTTGTTGTATTGCAGGCTCATTGTGCGGCCCGTTCATGACACAACAGTAAAGAGCCGCCCCGCCTCGCTCAATGACCGAAAGTGACAAGTTATTGATCCAAACGTGCAGGCAGGCTAGTGTCCTGTCTTGACCGGACCTTGATAGCCTTTTATGCGTAAATTCTTCGGCATCTGCCTCATCCTGGCGAGCCTGGCCGCACTTGTCAGCTATGGCTTCTGGACCCAGCAACGCCCGCAGGGACATTACCTGTCCGACCTGCGCATTCGCCTGGCCATCAACGAAGGCCAGCCGGCCGAGCGTGGCAATCTGCTGGGGATCGAGCCCGAGCTGTTCCCCACCGACTACCAGAACCCCGAACACCTGCATCGCAAGCTGGCGGCGTATCTGCAACATGCACGCGAACTGGGCCTGATCAATGCCCGGACCATTGTGATCCTGCCGGAGCATGTGGGTACCTGGCTGTTCGTTTCCGGGGAGAAGAACGAACTCTTCCAGGCCAGTGAACGGGATGACGCCATGAGCTGGCTGCCCTGGAGCAACCCGCTGTCATTCATCAAGGCTTTCGTACAGGCCACAGGCGAGAACCGGCTGGAGGATGCCTGCTTGCGCATGAAGGCCGGCAGCATGGCGCAGAACTATCAAACCCTGTTCGGCGGTCTGGCCAGGGAGTTTGCTGTCACCCTGGTGGCAGGCAGCATTGTGTTGCCACAGCCTCGTGTCGAAGAGGGCCAACTGCGCATTGGCAGTGGCGACCTGTACAACATCAGCCTGGTATTCGGCAGCGACGGTCAACCGCTCGGTCAGCCTCAACGTCAGTTGTTCGCGAGCCACTATCAGCATGATTACGTTGAAACGGACACCCGTGCGCCTCTGAATGTCATCGACACTCCGGCAGGTCGTCTGGCCGTGCTGATCGGCAGTGACAGCTGGTATCCCGCCAATTACGCACGCCTGAATGAAAGCGGCGCCGAACTGATCGCAGTGCCCGCCTTCGTACCCGGCAAAAGCAGTTGGGTCAGCCCATGGCGCGGCTTGCGGGACAGGAGTGAAAATCCTGCCACCGACCTGCGGCCCGGCACAATCAGCGAAAGCGAAGCCTGGCACCAACTGACCTTGACCGGTCGCAAACCCGACAGTAACGCCCGGGCCGGAATCAGCGTGTTCCTGCATGGCCAGTTCTGGAATCAGGGCAGTTCCGGGCAAAGCTTTGTCAGTTACAACGGGCAGATCATCAATGAGCAACAGGCGGAAAACAGCACCACCAGTGGTGCCCGCCTGATCAATATCTGGCTCTGAACATGCCTGACCTGACGCTGCGCCTCGGGGACCTGTCAGTAGGCTTTATCCAGAGTCTGGGAGATGCCGTACGCAGTTTCGGCCAGGACCCTGCCCCGCTTCTGGAACAGTACGGCCTGGATACCGCGCGCCTGAGCGAAGCAGGCGCACGCCTGTCGATCCCGCGCTATATGCGCCTGGGACATGCGGCCATCCAGCTTACCGGTCAACCGGGCCTGGGCCTGCGCATGGGGCAACTGAGTCGCCTCAGCCAGCTCGGACTGGCGGGCGTCACGGCAGCTCAGGCACCGAATGTGCGGGAAGCGGCAAGGGTACTGAGCCGTTTCGAAGCGCTGTATGGCTCCAACTATCGCGGTCAGTCCAGTTTTCATGAAGATGCAGAAGGTGCCTGGCTGCGCTTCTACTCCATCAGCCCTTATAACGCCTATAACCGCTTCGTGGTGGACTCGATCCTTTGCGCCTGGATCAGCCACCTCTCGGCACTGGCCGCCAGCCCCTTGCGCGCTCAACGGGTCGAGATCGAATTCGAAGCGCCCGATTATGCAGCCGACTACAGCTTCATGAGCGACAACCCGGTGATCTTTGGTGCGGCGACCAACCAATTGCGTCTGGATCAGGCCAGCCTGGCCCTGCGCAATCCCGACCATTGCCCGAGCACATGGCAGCATCTGCTGCAATTGTGTGAAAAGGAGCTGGAACAACTGACCCGCACCCGCAGCCTGCGAGAACGCATCATTCAGTTGCTGGGACCGTTGTTGAACGGCGGAAGGGAACCGGATCTGGAGGAAATCGCAGCACGGCTCAAACTGCCGACCTGGACGTTGCGCCGAAAACTGGCCGATGAAGGCACCCGTTTTCGTACCATCCTCAATGACACACGCCGTGATCTGGCGATGACTTACATCCGCGACACTGAACTGGCGTTCGGCGAGATCGCGTATCTATTGGGTTTTGCCTCGGCCGAAGCCTTTCAACGCGCCTTCAAACGCTGGAACAGCCAGACTCCGGGAGAGTTTCGCCGCAGCCAGCGTCAAAGCGCCTGACGCCCTTCACAGCTCGGTAGCGTCGTCGGCGGGCTCCAGCGGATCCAGTTCAAAGGCGCGGGATTCCAGCAGTTCTTCTTGATACTCGTCCATCTTTTCAGTCCTTTTTGAGTGATTGATTGCCTGATTGGAAATACTGATGTAACTGACCACAGCCCCCACAATAAAGTGCCAATATGAATAAAAATGTTACGTCTTATAAAAACACGAGCATTCAGCCGGTGGATTTAACGCGTTCAATTCACCCTTGACTTGGCAGCACCTCCCGCCATAACCTCCAGCTCATGAACTCAAACAAGCAAATCTTCGGCCAGATTATTATTACCGTCATTCCAGTCATGGCGGGTTAGCCGACGTTTGCAAAAAACCCGCCCTGGAGGCGGGTTTCTTCTGTCTCCCGGGCTACTTTCAGTACCAGGAGTCAGACATGATCATCATCCATCGCTCTATCGCCCCTCGCCTGCTTTCGAAGCTGATCATCCTGCCCTTGTCCAAGGGGCTGACGCGATGACCGATCTGCTCAACCATTATGCTCGCAAGATCCTCACTTCCCGCGTCTATGACATCGCTGTCGAAACCCCGTTGCAGGGTGCCCGCCAGCTTTCCGAGCGGTTGTCCAACCAGATACTGCTCAAGCGCGAAGACCTGCAACCGGTGTTTTCCTTCAAGATCCGCGGTGCCTACAACAAGCTGGCGCAACTGAGCCCTGAAGAACTGGCTCGCGGCGTGGTGACGGCTTCGGCGGGCAACCATGCCCAGGGCCTGGCGCTGGCGGCCAGAAAAATGGGCATCAAGGCCACCATCGTCATGCCCAAGACCACCCCCGAGATCAAGGTCGAAGGCGTGCGCTCCCGGGGCGCTCAGGTGGTACTGCATGGCGATTCCTTCCCGGAAGCCCTGGCCTACTCCCTCAAACTGGTGGACGAGCAGGGCTTCGTCTACATCCACCCCTACGATGACCCTGACACCATCGCCGGACAAGGCACGGTGGCCATGGAAATCCTGCGCCAGCAACCGGGCCAACTGGACGCCATTTTCGTCCCGGTGGGCGGTGGCGGGCTGATTGCGGGCATCGCGGCCTATGTCAAATACCTGCGCCCGGACATCAAGGTCATCGGTGTCGAACCGGACGACTCCAACTGCCTGCAAGCCGCCATGGCCGCGGGTGAGCGGGTGGTGCTGAATCAGGTCGGGCTGTTTGCCGATGGCGTGGCCGTGGCGCAGATCGGGCATCACACCTTCGAGGTCTGTCGCCAGTACGTCGATGAAGTCATCACCGTCAGCACCGACGAGATCTGCGCGGCCATCAAGGACATCTACGACGACACCCGCTCCATCACCGAGCCGGCTGGCGCGCTGGGCGTGGCCGGGATCAAGAAGTATGTGGAACAACGCGGCATCAGCGGCCAGACCCTGGTGGCCATCGACTCCGGTGCCAACGTCAACTTCGACCGCCTGCGCCATGTGGCCGAGCGTGCCGAGCTGGGCGAAGGTCGCGAAGCCATCATTGCCGTGACCATTCCCGAGCAGCCGGGCAGCTTCAAGGCGTTCTGCCAGGCCATCGGCAAGCGGCAGATCACCGAATTCAACTACCGCTATCACACCGACCGTGAGGCGCATATCTTCGTCGGCGTGCAGACCCACCCGGACAACGATCCGCGCAGCGCCCTGATCGCCAGCCTGACGGATCAGGGTTTCCCGGTGCTGGACCTGACCGACAACGAACTGGCCAAGCTGCATATCCGGCACATGGTCGGTGGCCATGCCGAGCGGGTCAGCGATGAAGTGGTGCTGCGCTTCGAGTTCCCGGAGCGGCCGGGGGCGCTGTTCAACTTCCTGAACAAGCTGGGCGGACGCTGGACCATCTCGATGTTCCACTACCGCAACCACGGTGCCGCCGATGGCCGCGTGGTGGCCGGGCTGGTGGTGCCGGAAGAGGAGCGGCATCTGGTGGGCGCGGCGTTGGACGAGATTGGCTATCCGTACTGGGACGAGAGCCAGAATCCGGCGTACAGGCTGTTTCTGGGCTAACCACCCCGCAGGAGCGAATTCATTTGCGAATGAATTCGCCCACAGACGCTACTGCTCTTCGACAGGCTCTGCGCTGAATGTTGCGGGCTCCACAGGCGCAGCAACGGGTTCGCTGCTGACAGGCGTAGCCGGGGACTCCGGTGGCACTTCAACCTTCGGCGCAGACTCGACCGGCTGGGGTGCCAGGGAAGCCGGGGCAGGGGCAGGAGCTGGAACAGGCGCCGGAGCCGTCTCGGGCACGCCCAGGTCAGCCTTGGGCTTCTCGACGATATGCGCAGCCTGCTTCACTTCCGGTGGCAGGAAGTTTTCCACCAGCGCGAAGAAACGCTCATAGAACTTGGCCGAAGCGACGGTTTCGCTGGCCACCTTGACCATCGAGTCGTCGGTCGAGCCGATCGGCATGGATACCGAACCCAGCACACCAACCCCCAGGCTGGCCGAGTTGTTGGTCTTCTTCAGCGCATAACGGTCCTGCAGGGCGTTGGCGAACATGGTCGAACCAGCGCCTCCTGCATCGGCTGCGCAAACAAGGTTGAAACTGATCTCGATATGAGTCTCGCCGGTCTGCTGGAAGCTCTTGCGCCCGCTGATCATCTTCGGATCGTTGCTGGTAATGATGTAGCCCTGGCTCAGCAAGGCACGCCGCCCGGCTTCACAGGACGAATCATCGCTGGCCGGATAGCTTCTGGAAAAAGTCCCTGCGTCATCGAAATGCTCGTGATCGTAAACAGCCTGCTTGGGCGACGAACAGCCAGCCATGACCAGCAGGACGGACGTCCAGCATGCGGTACGAAAGTTCAGTAACTTAAACATCGAGGATCCTGGGGAAGATAACTGTCAGCAGAGCTGCAGCGGGAAAAACGTCGGTAAGTCTGCAACAAGGCCAGCACAGGATCAACGCGGAGAGTGAAAAGATGCTGATACAAATGGCGAAATTTTCGTGTCGAGGCTTTGCCAGGCCTTTTCAGCTCCGATCCCACGCCGGCTCAGGTGCAAAACGTTCAGCCAGGAAGTCCAGCAGCGCCCGCAAGGCCGATGACATGTGTTTGCGGGAGGTGTAGACCGCATGAATGCTCAGCTCCATGGGCTCATAGCGGATCAGCAGGGGCACCAGGCGACCACTCTTGATCAGCGGTGCAGCCAGGTAAGTGGGCAGCAACGCAATACCCGCACCGCAAAGAGCCGCCTGCAGGGTGGTGATGGAGTCATTGGTGCTGAGATTACCCTTCACCGCCACGCTATGGGGCACGCCCTTGCGGGTGAAATTCCAGAGACTGCTGCTGTGATAGGTATGGGTCAGGCAGTTGTGCAGGGCCAGGTCTTCAATGCTGTCAGGTATGGAATGCTCTTCCAGATAAGCAGGCGAAGCACAGACCACTGACCGACAGGTCGTCAGGCGGCGGGCAATCAGGTTGGGGTCCAGGTCGTTGGTGATGCGAATCGCCAGATCCAGACCTTCATCCACCAGATTCACCGTGCGATCGAGCAATACCATGTCGATACGCACCTGCGAATAGCGCGCCACGAATTCGGTGACGGCCTGGGTCAGCTGGGACTGGCCAAACGAGGTGCTGGAGGTGATGCGCAGCAGGCCTTTGGGTTCATTGTCGGGTGCAGCCACAACAGCGCGCATATCTTCTGCCAGATCGAGCATACGCCGACACAGCGGTAGGACCTCAGCACCTGCTGCGGTCAGGTTCAGGCGTCGGGTCGTGCGATGCATCAGCCGCGCACCGGTCCACTCTTCAAGCTCGGCGAGCAGCCTGGAGATAACCGGCCGCGACAGACCGAGCTTGTCCGCTGCAGTGGTCTGGCTGCCGCAGTCAACGACCGTGACGAAAGCCTGCATGGCCTGCAATTTGTCCATTATTCGACCGGTTTACGCAACAAACATGGGTCTAATCTAGCGTTTTTCAGGCTATAAATCTCAACTAATCTGGACTTCTTTCAATACCGCCCGGATGGAGATTTTCATGCTACCGCTATTTGCACGACGCTTTGTTGCCAGCATCGCCCTGCTCGGCCTGGCCGGCACCAGCCTGGCAGCCCAGCCTTTGAAGCTGGATGTCTACAACCCGGGTGCCGATGCCATCTTCCCGGTGTCATCGGTACTGGTCACTGCCGAGAAAGATGCAATCCTGGTCGATGCACAGTTTGGCAAGCATGAAGCCGAACAGGTCGTGGAAAAGATTCGCAAGAGCGGCAAAAACCTCACCACCATCTACATCAGCCATGGCGACCCGGATTACTACTTCGGACTGCAAACCATTACCGAGGCCTATCCAAAGGCCAAGGTCGTTGCCAGCGCAGAAACCGTCGCTCACATCAAGGAAACCATGGAAGGCAAACTGGCCTATTGGGGGCCGAAGCTGGGCGATGGCGCCCCAGGCAAGCTCATCGTTCCCGAAGTCATCCAGGGCAACAATCTGAAGCTTGAAGACCAGGAACTGCAGATCGTCGGCCTTGACGGCCCCCAGCCTGACCGGACTTTCGTATGGATCCCGTCCATCAAGGCAGTGATCGGCGGCGTGGTACTGGCCAACAATATTCATGTGTGGATGGCCGACACTCAGAGCGCCAAATCTCATCAGGACTGGCTGGCAACCCTGACCACCATCGAGAAGCTGAAGCCTGCAACTGTCGTTCCCGGCCATTACCTGAGTGGTGAGTTGAAACCTGAACAGGCACCCGCCTTTACCGCGAACTACATCAAGACCTTCGATGCAGAAACCGCCAAGGCCAAGGATTCTGCCGCACTGATCAAGGCCATGAAAGCTCATTACCCGAAACTGGGTGAAGAGTCCTCACTGGAACTGAGTGCCAAGGTGGCCAAGGGCGAGATGAAGTGGTGAGCAAAGTTTGAATGACAGGGCTGCGCTTGTAATGAGCGCAGCTTTTTTGCGTAAATCGCAGGCGAAAAAAAAGCGACCCATCAAGGTCGCTTTCTTTTTTGCTTCAAGGAGTTCAAGGCCTTGAAACTTTGTATGGCGCAGCGGACGGGACTCGAACCCGCGACCCCCGGCGTGACAGGCCGGTATTCTAACCGACTGAACTACCGCTGCGTATCGCTTGTGAAACTCTTTTAATCGACCTGAAACAAACTTTCGGTAGTTTGAATCACTGCCTGATTGAACAACCTTCCGGCTCTTCAATCCCGGACCCGGTAAACCGGATCTGGATAATATGGCGCAGCGGACGGGACTCGAACCCGCGACCCCCGGCGTGACAGGCCGGTATTCTAACCGACTGAACTACCGCTGCGCATGTGTTGCTTCAATCCTGAAAGCCCTCGTGAAACAGCTTCCAGACTCAACGATGGTGGGTGATGACGGGATCGAACCGCCGACCCTCTGCTTGTAAGGCAGATGCTCTCCCGGCTGAGCTAATCACCCTTTGCTTCGCTGAGGCCGCGAAATTTACGCACCTACCGAACCTAAGTCAATACCCCCATTGAATTTTTTCCAAAAAACTTGAAATCGGGATTCAGTATCCGCGCTCAGGCCGGGCCATGAGAGAGCCTGCTCCTGTCCGATTCATGAAGAACCTTTCGCGAATCCATTGAGGCAGTCAGTCGCTCAATGGATAAACCCGGACATAGTCGACGTCAAAATCGGTCTGGGCGCTGTACTGGTCACCGAACCCCTCGGGAGGGAACTGCCTGGGCACTTCGGAACTCAGGATGATGAATTCGTCACCCAGTGAAATCGGCGCGACCGACGATGGAACCGTTTTCGTCATGACCCCATCCACATAGAATTCATATCGGTCCCTGGCCCACAGTACGCCAAACCTGTGAAACTTCCCGTCGTCCAGATTATCCAGTAACCCGGCCCAGGCCCAATACTTGTGATGCTCCCCGTAGAGATCCCAGTGAATGGCATGGTTATAGTTTTTACTTTCTGCAGCAGATCCATGTTCGAAGACGTCAATCTCGACGCCCTGCTCCGGCTTGCCCACTTCCATGGCCGGGGTTTGAACCCAGAAAGCAACCTGCACACCAAAAGCCCGCTTGAACCGGACCGACGCTTCCCAGTAACCCTGGTTTGCCAGGAAAGTGTCAGCCGTGGAAATCATGCCGCAGTAATTCTGAAGTATGCCGTTGCTCAGCCCACTGTAGGTTTTGATGGTGAGATACCCTGCCCTGACGCTGACCGTTTCCGGAACATTCTTGCAGTTGTTGCGAATGCCCGGTAACCGATGAGTCCATTTGGCGCCATCCAGTTGGTCGCCTTCGAACTCGTCAGCGAAGATCGGCGTTGAAGCGACACCATCAGGCAGCCGACCATTGAGTTGCCAACTCCAGGTTCCCGATGCTGCCTCCGGGTCGGTAACGGTCAAACTGTTGTCGGCGCGCAGGGCCAGTTCGCCAGGTCGCCCGTAGTCGTTCTGCACCTTACTGACCAATGAATACATTCCGGAAGGCCTTAATATCCGGGTCCAGTAGACATGCGAGGTGTAGTTCTCGCTGTTACAGGCAGTCATGTTGACGATACTGGCATCGACCGAGCTGAACAGACACAGGTTATCGCCAGCGCCGGCGTTCTTGATCGTGCTGAGCTCACCCACTTGTTTTTCGATAATCCATTTCTGCCTGATCGATTGATCGCAGGGATTGAATATCACGACCTGGTTATTGGCGGACAGGTCCATGCATAACCCGGACCCAGCCCGTTCATTGACGAGCCCGGTACTGACCTGATCCGGAAACTCGATCTGCGCGGGTGCAGGTGCATCACCGGCATCCTGCTCCTGTAATGCCTGGACAGCTGGAGATACTGCGAAGCCAAGGCTGATCATTGCACTCAGTACCGCTACGGATAGCGCCCTGAGGCTTGCCATGATTGACATTTCCATTGTTATTCACCGTACGTGAGTCCATTCAACTATTCGTCGTTCACCGTTCGGACGGCGTATCGACTACCGGTAAATCGACAACTTCGGGGAATGCCATTCATCGCAGTACAGCAAGCGAGTCTTCGCCCCTGCACCGATGCTGCTCCGAACAACAACGGTCTTCAACGCAGTCAGGACAAACGGCGGCCATGAGCGCCGCCTGGGACCTCCGCGCTTCATGAGCAAAGCGAATAGCCGTGCGCTCGCTCCTGCAGGCCAGCATGCGGCAAATGGGATAGGAGCGACTCTGGTCGCGAACCGCGGTGACCGGGACTCAGTCAGCGTAAATCATCTTCTTGCTCATACCACCGTCCACGACGAACTCCTGCCCGGTAACGAAACCGGCATGACGCGACAGCAGCCAGCCAACCATCGCCGCGACATCCTCCACGCTGCCTACACGCCCCGCCGGGTGCTGGGCATGGTCGACATCGGTCAACGGCTCGGCACGGCGCACAGAGGGATCCCGCGCATCGATCCAGCCAGGACTGACTGCGTTGACCCGAATCTCCGGACCAAGACTGATGGCCAGCGCATGGGTAAGGGCCAGCAGGCCGCCCTTGCTCGCCGCGTAAGCCTCGGTATCGGGTTCGGATTGTCTGGCGCGGGTCGAGCTCAGATTGACGATACTGCCGCAATGAGCGCGCAGATACGGCGCACAATGCTTGGCCAGCAGCATCGGACCACTGAGGTTGACACTCAGCACTCGATTCCAGTGAGCCAGATCGAGGCTTTCGAGAGTGGTGTTATGGGGATCGGCAACGGCCGCATTGCACACCAGCGCATCGAGGCGACCAAAGCGCCTGAGCACTTCGGCCACACCGGCGGCTACCTGATCTTCGCTGGCAACGTCCATGGCAATGAACAGGGCGTTGTCGCCCAACACCCCGGCCACTTTCGTGCCACGGGAACGATCAAGATCCGCCAGCACCACCTGCCAGCCCTCGGCGATCAGCCAGGCAGCGATGCCCAGGCCGATGCCGCGTGCCGCTCCGGTCACCAGTGCCACGCGACCGTTGTTGGTGGTGGCGAACTTCATCGCCCAATCGCTCACAACGCCGCCAGACCGCGTGCCAGATCAGCCTGAAGGTCTGCAACATCTTCCAGGCCGACCGCAACCCGGATCAGGCTGTCACGAATACCCGCCGACTCACGCTCTTGAGGCGTCAGACGACCGTGGGACGTGGTAGCAGGATGCGTGATGGTGGTCTTGCTGTCGCCCAGGTTGGCGGTGATGGAGATCAGCCGAGTGGCATCGATGAAACGCCATGCGCCTTCCTTGCCACCCTTGACCTCGAAACTCACCACAGCCCCGAAACCCTTTTGCTGGCGCTGGGCCAACTCATGTTGCGGATGGCTCTTGAGCCCGGCGTAGTGAACCCTCTCGATGCCATCCTGCTGCTCAAGCCATTCGGCGACGGCCTGGGCATTGGCGCAATGAGCGCGCATGCGCAGGCTCAGGGTTTCGAGGCCCTTGAGGAAAATCCACGCATTGAACGGACTCAACGTCGGCCCTGCAGTACGCAGGAAACCGACCACTTCCTTCATCTGCTCGCTGCGACCGGCAACTACACCGCCCATGCAACGGCCCTGACCGTCGATGAATTTGGTAGCCGAGTGCACGACGATATCCGCCCCCAGGCGCAGCGGCTGTTGCAATGCAGGCGTGCAGAAGCAGTTATCCACGACCAGATGCGCGCCTCTGGCGTGAGCGATTTCCGCCAGTGCTGCGATGTCCACCAGTTCGGCCAGCGGGTTGGATGGCGACTCGACGAACAACATTTTCGTATTGCTCTTGATTGCCGCATCCCAGCCGGACAGGTCCGCCAGAGGCACGTAGTCGACTTCGATGCCGAAACGCTTGAAGTACTTCTCGAACAGGCTGATGGTCGAACCGAACACGCTGCGCGACACCAGCACATGATCGCCCGCGCTGCACAGGCTCATGACCACCGAAAGGATCGCCGCCATGCCGGTTGCCGTGGCAACGGCCTGCTCTGCGCCTTCCAGAGCGGCGATACGCTCCTCGAAGGAACGCACTGTCGGGTTGGTGTAACGCGAATAGACGTTGCCCGGCACCTCGCCCGCAAAACGCGCGGCTGCATCGGCAGCCGTGCGGAATACGTAGCTGGAAGTAAAGAACATCGGATCGCCATGCTCGCTTTCCGGTGTGCGATGTTGCCCGGCGCGTACGGCGAGGGTATCGAAACCCACGCCTTCAAGGTCGCTGTCCAGCCGACCGGCATCCCATTCCTGAGTCATGCCGTCACTCCTTGCTCGATTAGTTGTTGTACAGATCGATGATAGCGCTCACTGCCTGGCTTTTTACCTTGGAAGCGTCGTTGCGCGCATGCTCGATCTTGTTCAGATAATGCTCGTCGATGTCGCCGGTGACGTACTTGCCATCGAAGACCGAGCAGTCGAAGTTATCGATCTTGATCTTTTTGCTGCCGCTGACCGCTTCGATCAGGTCGTTGAGATCCTGATAGACCAGCCAGTCGGCACCGATGAGGTCGGCAACGTCCTGGGTGGAGCGGTTATGGGCGATCAGTTCGTGAGCACTCGGCATGTCGATGCCGTAGACGTTGGGGTAACGCACTGCCGGCGCAGCCGAGCAGAAGTAGACATTCTTGGCACCGGCTTCGCGGGCCATCTGGATGATCTGCTTGCAGGTGGTGCCGCGTACGATGGAGTCGTCCACCAGCATCACGTTCTTGCCACGGAACTCCAGTTCGATTGCGTTGAGCTTCTGGCGCACGGACTTCTTGCGTGCAGCCTGGCCGGGCATGATGAAGGTACGGCCAATGTAGCGGTTCTTGACGAAACCTTCGCGGAACTTGACGCCCAGGTGGTTGGCCAGTTCCAGCGCAGCGGTGCGGCTGGTATCCGGAATCGGGATGACCACATCGATATCGTGATCCGGACGCTCGCGCAGGATCTTGTCCGCCAGCTTCTCGCCCATGCGCAGACGCGCCTTGTAGACCGAGATACCGTCGATGATCGAGTCCGGACGCGCCAGATAGACGTGTTCGAAGATGCACGGGGCATATCTCGGGTTGGCCGCACACTGACGGGTGAACAGCTTGCCGTCTTCAGTGATGTAGACCGCTTCGCCCGGTGCCAGGTCGCGAATCAGGGTAAAGCCCAGTACGTCCAGGGACACGCTTTCGGAGGCAATCATGTACTCGACGCCTTCGTCGGTGTGACGCTGGCCGAACACGATGGGACGAATGGCGTCCGGGTCGCGGAAACCGACAATACCGTAACCGGTGATCATCGCCACCACGGCATAGCCGCCACGGCAACGGTTATGTACGTCGGTAACAGCAGCGAAGATGTCTTCTTCGGTAGGCTGCAACTTGCCACGCACGGCCAGTTCATGGGCGAAGACGTTGAGCAGCACTTCCGAGTCGGAGCTGGTGTTGACGTGGCGCAGGTCGGATTCGTAAATCTCCTTGGCCAGTTGCTCGACGTTGGTCAGGTTGCCGTTGTGCGCCAGCGTGATGCCGTAAGGCGAGTTGACGTAGAACGGCTGAGCTTCGGCCGAAGTCGAGCTGCCCGCTGTCGGGTAACGCACATGGCCGATGCCCATGTGCCCGACCAGACGCTGCATATGGCGCTGATGGAACACATCACGCACCAGACCATTGTCCTTGCGCAGGAACAACCGGCCTTCATGACTGGTCACGATACCGGCAGCGTCCTGGCCGCGGTGCTGGAGGACGGTAAGCGCGTCATACAGCGCCTGATTGACGTTCGACTTACCGACGATACCGACGATGCCACACATGCGACACAACCCCTACTTAGTGGAACTTGATTTACCAAGCACTTCCTGCGGCACGGTAGCCGGCAGGATCTGCTCCTTGAACGGCAGCTCAGCAGGAATGCTGATGCCGCTGGCGAGCCACTGGCTGGACATCCCGAGAATCAGGTTTTTCGACCAGTCAGCAACCATGAGAAATTGCGGCAGCAGCCTTGATTGCTGCCACCATTGATCCTGTTGTACCGGACCGAGGCTCAGCAGCCCGACCGCTACCACGACAAGCAGCCCTCCGCGCGCAGCGCCGAAGACCATACCCAGAAAACGATCGGTCCCGGAAAGCCCGGTGACGCGAATCAGTTCGCCGATGAGAAAGTTGACCATGGCGCCTACCAGCAAGGTGGCGACGAACAGAATGATGCAGCTCGCGATCACGCGGGCCGAGGGTGTATCGATGTAATTGACCAGATACAGGGACAGCCCCGCGCCGAACATCCAGGCCACGACGCCCGCGATGATCCAGGTCAGCAGAGACAGGGCTTCCTTGACGAAGCCGCGTTTGATGCTGATCAGAGCGGAGATGGCGATAATTCCGATAATCGCCCAGTCAACCGGAGTAAATGGCACGGTGCAGCCTACAGACTGATGAGGCGGCGCATTTTAGCAGAGCGCCCGCCTGCCGGTAAGCTGCGATTCGCGATGCGTTGCGACTTTTAGCCACGCTCCGGCTGAAAGCGCACCACAATACCCTTGAGTTTCTGCTGTTTGTCCAGCTGATCGCGCAGACGATCGGCTTCGGCCCGTTCGATCAACGGTCCGACAAATACCCGGTTCACACCATCGGCGGTGCGAATGTAGGCGTTGTAGCCCTGGGCACGCAGAGTCTTCTGCAGGTTATCGGCGTTGGCGCGATTGGACATGCTTGCCAGTTGCACCGACCAGCTCACCGAAAGCCCGTTGGCATCGACACCGCTCGGCGCTGCCTTGGCAGTCGTTGCAGGTGCCGGTGCGGGCGCAGCAGGCGTTGTAGCCGGAGCAGGTGCCGGCTTGGCAGGCTTGGGTGCGGGGGCTGCTGCCTGGGCCGGCGCTTGCGCGGGTGCAGAGGCGACAGGCGGAGCAGGTGCAATCGGCATCGAAGGCGGCAACTGGCTGGCAGTACTCATGTCCTCTTCACCGGGAACAGGCTCCTGAGGCAGGATCTGCGGCTCGGGAACCGGCACCGGATCGACCTTGACCTGCGGTGCAACCGGAGCCTGCGGCGCAGCCGGCGCCTCAACCTGCACCTGACGCACTTCATCCTGACGGGTAAACAGCATGGGCAGGAAGATGACCGCCACTGCGATCAGAACCAGAGCACCCACCATTCGCTGCTTGAATACTTTATCCAGCAAAGCCATTTGCAGCTTCCTCATCGGCGTGCCGGGCCAACCACTCCAGAGCCTCGGCCACACAGTAAAAAGATCCGAACAGCAAAATCTCGTCATCGGTCGTCGCACGCGCGCATTGAGCCTCGAGCGCCAGCGCAACACTGTCGTAAGACGCTACTTCAGCGCCAAGGTTCTGCAAGGCCGACTGCAATTGTGCGACAGGCCGGGTACGAGGCGTAGGCAAAGGTGCCACGGCCCAGTCCTGAACACTGGAAACCAGCTCACCCACCACCCCATCCAGATCCTTGTCCGACAGCAGGCCAAATACCGCAAGGCGCTTTCCGACTACTGGCCGTTGAGCCATGCGCTGCGCCAGAAACTGCGCGGCATGGGGGTTGTGGCCGACATCGAGCAACAGATTGAGGGTCTTGCCCTGCCACTGAAATACACGTCGATCCAGACGACCGGTAATCCGCGCACTCGCCAGCGCAGAGTGAATGACATCGGCCTGCCACGGCATATCCAGTAACAGATAAGCCTGAAGCGCCAGCGCGGCATTCTCCATGGGCAGATCCAGCAAAGGCAGACCGGAAAGCTCGATCACCTGCCCTGCCTTGTCACGACCACGCCAGTTCCAGCCCTCACGGGTCACGCTCAGATCGAAATCGCGACCACGCAATGACAAGGGACAGCCTAGCCGATCCGCCTGCTCCAGCAATGGCGCAGGTGGATCAAGATCACCGCAGAGCGCCGCACGGCCCTGACGGAAGATACCGGCCTTCTCGAAAGCGACCGACTCTCGGCTATCGCCCAGCCAGTCGGCGTGATCGAGACCGATGCTGGTCACCAGCGCCATGTCGGCATCGACCAGATTCACCGCGTCCAGACGACCACCCAGCCCTACTTCCAGCACGACGGCATCCAGCTGCGCCTGCTCGAACAGCCAGAAGGCGGCCAGCGTGCCCATCTCGAAATAGGTCAGGGTTATATCGCCACGCGCCGCCTCGACAGCGGCAAAGGCCTTGCACAGCTCGGCATCCGTCGCTTCGACGCCCTGCACCTGCACGCGTTCGTTATAGCGCAGCAGATGTGGAGAACTGTAAACACCGACCTTCAGGCCCTGGGCCTGCAGCAAGGCCGCGACAAATGCACAGGTCGAGCCCTTGCCGTTGG
Organism: Pseudomonas capsici; assembly: GCF_017165765.1. Classification (GTDB taxonomy): domain Bacteria; phylum Pseudomonadota; class Gammaproteobacteria; order Pseudomonadales; family Pseudomonadaceae; genus Aquipseudomonas; species Aquipseudomonas capsici. The sequence goes on along the minus strand of NZ_JAFGZD010000003.1, from coordinate 197,273 downwards.
TGCCGGTTACCGTGATCACCCGAGGCGCAGGCCGGGTAAGCCCCAACTGCTGCGCCACCTGTCGCGAACGATCCAGCCCCATGTCGATGGCCGAAGGATGCAGTTGCTCCAGATAGGCGAGCCAGTCGCCCAGGGTTGCCGGGGTCATACAGTGGCCGGTGCCGGTGGAACGACGACTGGCTCGATGACTGGCGCGACGAACTTGGGAGTCGGCAGGTTCATCATCTGGGCCAGCAGGTTACCCAGGCGCGGACGCAGCTCGCTGCGCGCAATGATCATGTCGATGGCGCCATGGTTCAGCAGGAACTCGCTACGCTGGAAGCCTTCAGGCAGCTTTTCGCGCACGGTCTGCTCGATGACGCGAGGACCCGCAAAACCGATCAGCGCCTTCGGTTCGGCCACGATGACATCGCCCAGCATTGCCAGACTGGCGGATACACCACCGTAGACCGGGTCGGTTAGTACGGAAATGAACGGCAGACCTTCTTCACGCAGACGTGCCAGAACAGCCGAAGTCTTGGCCATCTGCATCAGGGAAATCAGGGCTTCCTGCATCCGGGCACCGCCGGAAGCAGCGAAACAGACCATCGGGCAGCGGTTTTCCAGCGCATAGTTGGCAGCACGCACGAAACGCTCGCCGACGATGGCTCCCATCGAACCACCCATGAAGGAAAACTCGAACGCCGAAACCACGATCGGCATGCCCAGCAGGGTGCCGCTCATGGAAATCAGGGCGTCTTTCTCGCCGGTCTGCTTCTGGGCACCGACCAGACGATCCTTGTACTTCTTGCTGTCACGGAATTTCAGACGATCCACCGGCTCCAGATCGGCACCCAGTTCGGCACGGCCTTCGACATCCAGGAAGATGTTCAGGCGGGCACGGGCGTCGATACGCATGTGATGGTTGCACTTGGGGCAGACGTCCAGGGTCTTTTCCAGCTCAGGGCGATAAAGCACCGCTTCGCAGGAAGGACATTTGTGCCAAAGCCCCTCGGGAACCGAGCTTTTCTTGACCTCGGAACGCATGATCGAAGGGATCAGTTTGTCTACCAACCAGTTGCTCATGCTTTATTTCTCCAGTACCGGTTTGGCTCCCGCACCTGGCGATCGACACCAGGCGCACGCCCTTGACTTAAATTCGTATAGGTGGCGGTGATTGACAGGCAGCGGTCCATGACCTGCATTACCCTCGACCCCGCTGTTAATCGGCGAAGCACGCCGTGCAGTCGCTCGTTCAATCCGACCCGCATACTTATGGCGGGGACAGGCTTATGGACGGCGGCAAATCGACAACCGTCACATCATGCGCCGTGGACCGCACTCATGAAGGCAAGAATCTTGTCGCGATCCTTGATGCCCTTGCTCTTTTCGACGCCGCCACTCACATCGACGGCATATGGCCGGACCTGGGCAATGGCTTGCGCCACATTGGCCGAAGTCAGCCCGCCCGCCAGAATCACCGGTTTGTCCAGGTTGTCGGGAATCAGCGCCCAGTCGAAGGTTTCGCCCGTACCGCCAGGCACCCCGGCTACATAGGTATCGAGCAGGATTCCGCTGGCCTTGCCATAGGCGCGACAGGCCGCAGCGATATCGTCACCCGCCTTGACCCTGAGCGCCTTGATATAAGGACGATGGTAGCCATCGCACTCTTCAGGGGTTTCATCGCCATGAAACTGCAGAAGATCCAGGGGAACGGCATCCAGGGTTTCGTTGAGTTCGCAACGACTGGCATTGACGAACAGACCGACAGTGGTGATGAAAGGCGGCAAGGCGGCAATGATAGCTCGCGCCTGCTGCACGTTTACGGCCCGCGGACTTTTGGAGTAGAACACCAGACCGATGGCATCGGCACCCGCCTCAACGGCGGCCAATGCATCCTCTATGCGGGTAATCCCGCAGATCTTGCTGCGAACGGCTGACATGTGGTGAAAACCTCAGACCTTTCGGAAAGTCCCGGATGTTAGCAAATGCTGTTCCGAACGTCAGCCGCCAAGTTCGCTGAAGCCTGTAAGAAAGTGCGGGCCGATATAGCGTTCCGGCAACGGGAACTCGTCCCGATACTCCACCTGCACCAGATAAAGCCCGTAAGGATGCGCCGTGACACCACCGGTGCGGCGAACCCGGCTTTCCAGCACGTCACGAGCCCACTCCACCGGCCTCTCCCCTGCCCCGATGGTCATCAGCACGCCCGCGATATTGCGCACCATATGATGCAGGAAGGCATTGGCCCGCACGTCGATGACAATCATCTTGCCATGTCGTGTGACGCGCAGATGATGCAACTGCTTGACCGGCGACTTGGCCTGACACTGCCCGGCACGAAAGGCGCTGAAGTCATGGGTACCGACCAGATATGCGGCCGCCTCGGCCATGCGTTCGACATCCAGCGGCCGGTGATTCCAGGTGATTTCCTGACCAAGGTGAGCCGGGCGAATCTGGTCGTTGTAGATCACATAGCGGTAGCGGCGGGCAATGGCCTTGAAGCGCGCATGGAAATGGGCCGGCATGACCTTGGCCCAGGTGACGCTGATATCGTGAGGCAGGTTGATATTGGCGCCCATGACCCAGGCCTTCATCGAGCGCTCGGCCTGGGTATCGAAATGCACAACCTGACCACAGGCATGGACACCGGCATCGGTACGTCCAGCACACATCAGCGAAACGGGCGAGGCCGCGACTTTGGACAAGGCATCCTCAAGGGTTTCCTGCACCGTCAGAACGCCAGACGCCTGACGTTGCCAGCCGCAATAGCGCGAGCCCTTGTATTCGACGCCCAGCGCGATTCGGGAAAAGCCCTCGGCGGCCATCTCGGCGGCCGGGTTATCTATGTTCGCCAAGGTGCTAAAGCCTGTGAGTCCGCGAAAAGGCGGCCATTATACGGGCGTCGAAAAAAGACGCCAGTAACAGGCCACAAAAGCAAACGGCCGCAAAAGCGGCCGTTGCTGTACGGGTCAGACTTGATCAGGCCAGACGCGACAACATCTCGCGTGCTTCACTCTTCTGGCCGTCATCCCCTTCACTGACCACTTCGTCGAGAATATCCCGAGCCCCGTCGGCATCGCCCATATCGATATAGGCGCGCGCCAGATCCAGCTTGGTCGCGGCTTCATCGACACCGGACAGGAAGTCGAACTCTGGCTCGTCCTCCAGAGCCGCATCCTCAGCCGTGAAGCGCGGCTCGTCGAGCGGCGGATGCTCCAGATTCTGTGAAAGACGGTCCAGCTCGGCGTTGACGTCCTCGATCTCCGAAGCGAAAGCCTGGGTCGCCTGATCGGTTTCAATCTCATCGGCCAGCGACAGATCGAAATCTTCAGGCAGTTCCAGATCTTCCTGGGGCGAAGGCGCAGTCTCACCCAGATCGAGCGGGTCGTCGCCCAGGCTCAGCAGCAGATCGTCCTCGGCCTTGAGTGCTGGTTCTTCCGAGGAAAGATCCAGATCGAAATCGGCCAGATCATCGACACCGGCCGCAGCCTGGGCATCTTTCTGCTGCTGCATGATCGACTCGAAGCTCAACTCCTCGGCATCCGTTGCAGCCGAAATGCCAGGCTCATCCAGCAGCAGGTCGTCCAGATCGTTGATCGTGGAAACCTCAGCCGCAGGCGTTTCGTCGAACTCGTCCAGACTCAGATCGAAATCATGATCGAACGGATTGTCTTCTTCGACAACCGGCTCGGCCACCACAGGTGCAGGCTGCTCGGGCTCAGGTTCCGGCTCAAGCTCAGGCTCTGGAGCAAGTACTGGCGTCGGATCCTCGGGATCCTCGGCCAGAAGCTCTTCGACATATTTGGCATCCAGTTCCGCCGCCACGGCAGCCGCGGTGACTGCAGCTGCAGCCGCCGCAACGGCAGCCTGCGGAGCAACCGAAGGCGCTGGTGCAGGTGCCGGCTCCGGTGCAGCAGGCGCAGGAACAGGTTCAGCAGCCACCGGTGCCGTTACAGGTTCCGGGGCCTTCTCGGTCGAGTATCGATCCTTTAGCTGCTCGACCTCAGCATTACGCTTTCCCGCAGCCACCAACTTCCGTTCGTGGGCCGCATAGGCCTTGTTGTTACCCTGCTCGGAGTAGATTTCCATCAGCTTGCGGCGAATGTCGTCACGCGATGGATCTTCCTTGACGGACTCTTCGAGCAATTCAATCGCCTGATTCATGCGACCGTAGGCAATGTGGATTTCAGCCTGGACCAGCGGATCGGCCGGACGCTCACGGGAAGCAGCAGCGGCGGCAGGAGCCGCCCCCATCTTGACGTTCGGCGGCGGCACATCGAGCCCGTCGAAGCTGGCCTGAGGCACGTCCATGTCCATATCGGAAACGAAATCGGACTCTTCAGCCAGGGCACGCGCCATGCGCTTGTGCTTTTCAGCCTCGGCCTTGGCATTGCGACGACGAGCCAGGAACAGCAGCAACAGCGCCAGAATCAGAAGAGCACCACCACCGATCAGACCAAGCAGGATCGGATTATTGAGGATGCTGTTGAGCGAATCATCTTCCTGAGCTGCGACAGGCTCAACGGTCAGAGGCTGCTCGGCAGCCGGTGTCGCCACCTGAGCGGCACCTGCCGGCAATGCATCTTCGGGAGCCACTTCGCCTGCGGGCTTGATCGGCGCACCATTGGCATCGACCAGCGCAGCCGGCACCGCCGGATTGACCGGGGCGGCAGGCGCAGGCGCTGCTGCACCGGCTTGCACCTTGGCCAGCTGATCGTTCTTGAGTTCGATCAGGCGCTGCAACTTGTCGAGCTGGCTTTGCAGATCGTTCATGCGGCTTTTCAGCTCGGCATTGTCACGACGCGAGGTATCCAGTGCTTCCTGAGCCACAGCCAGCTTGTTGCTCAGGTCAGCGTCACCTGACGCCCCCTTGGCAGCAGGCTTGCCACTTGCAGAAACCAGACTGAGGTTGTCGCGGGTTTCAACCTGCGACGGAGCCTCACCGGCTCGCGCACGTCGGGTTGCATCCACCTGACGGGTGCCCGCTGGCAGGCGACGCCCTTCGCGCCAGGCGCGATATTGCTGGGAAACCTCCGCCAGAGCCTGAGGCTGAGGCAGCGCGGTGGTTTGCTGAGGCGTCGGCAGACGCAACACCTGGCCCTTTTTCAGGCGGTTGATGTTGCCACCGATGAACGCATCGGGGTTCAGCGCCTGTATCGCCAGCATGGTCTGTTGAACCGTGCCCGCCGTACGAACCTTGGCGGCAATTTCCCACAGGGTATCGTTATTGGTGGTGACGTATTGTGCAGGCTTGTCCGCAGCAGGAGGCGGCAAGGCGGCCTCGGGAGCCGGGGCTGGTGCAGATGGCGCGGCAGGTGCTGGCGCTGTAGCTGGCGGCGCAACTGCCGGCAATTGCGCAGGCGCTGCTGCCGGGGCCGCAGGAGCGGCGGCAGCGGCAGCCGCAGCGGCCTCTGGCGAGAACTTGGGCGGATCCAGCAGCAGGCTGTATTCACGCAACAACCGGCCATTGGGCCAGAGCACCTGAACCAGGAACTTCACATAGGGATCGCGCACCGGCTTGCTGGAAGTAATGCGCAACACGCTTTTACCACTGGCATTGATAACCGGGGTAAAAGTCAGGTCATTGAGAAATGCCTGTCGCGTGACACCCGCCTGGGCGAAGTCGGCAGTAGTTGCCAGGCTCGGGACAACTTGTGCAGCATCGAGGCCCTGTGCCTGAGTCAACTCAATCTCGGCTACCAGAGGCTGGTTCAGGGTCGACTTTACCGACAATTCCCCGAGCCCCAACGCCTGCGCCATCCCCGATGACAGCGCCGAAGCCGCAGCAATTGCTAATACCAGTTTACGAACCTGAACCATAGCCCATCCCTTGTTTAAAGATCCCCCGGTAACCGGGGAGGTAGTCCTGCATTGGGTGTAAGGCATAGCGCCGCTAGAAATATTCTTCAAATTGTTGCCAAGTATCTTTTACACATAGCCTTTTATCAACAATTCGCCAACCTGCACAGCATTCAAAGCAGCTCCCTTGCGAACATTATCTGAAGTAACCCACAGATTAAGTTGCTCCGGATCGTCTATTCCACCGCGGACACGGCCTATATAAACGACATCCTGGCCTACGGCATCACCCACCGGGGTCGGGTAATCACCCGCATCGACCAGCTCTACACCGGGTGCGGAATCGAGCAATTGATTGACCGCCGCAATATCCACCGGGCCTGCGGCCTGCACCGAAACGCTGAAGCTGTCGCCAAAGAAAACCGGCACCTGAATACAACTGGCGGAAACCTTGAGCTCAGGCAATACCAGCAGCTCGCGCACTTCTTCCACCAGACGCTTCTCGAGCGGAACATGACCCGACTCGTCCGGCGCACCGACCTGCGCCAACAGGTTGAACGCCATCTGCCGATCAAAGAAACGTGTTTCCAGTGGACGCACGTTCAGCAGCTCGGTGGTCTGGCGTGCCAGTTCGGCAACACCTTCGCGCCCCAGGGTAGAAACAGCCAGGCAGGCTGTGACATTGATCCGCACGATGTCCAGAACACTGCGCAGAGGTGCCAGCGCCAGAGCCAGCGCCGTGGCCGCAGCACTCGGGCTGCTGACCAGATGCGGCCCGGCATTCGCGGCAAGCAGATCACCATTGACCTCAGGAACCAGACGCAGCGCCTGACTGGCAGGCAGCGCGCCGGACAGATCCACCACCGAACAACCGGCGGCAATGGCACGGGAAGCGAAACTCAGGCTGACGGCCGGCCCGGCGGCGAAAAACGCCAGGCGAACCTGACTGAAATCGAACTCGTCGACTTCGCGCACACGTACATTCTTGCCCCTGAAAGGTACCGAATGGCCTGCCGACTCGACGCTGGCCAGCAGGTGCAGATTGCCGACCGGAAAATCGCGTTCTTCCAGAATCTGGACGATGGTTTCGCCGACAGTACCGGTTGCACCGATCACGGCGATATCAAAGGACTGACTCATGCAAAAACCTCAGGCAAAACAGGGAGCGGCACTTTAACTGTCGAGATGCCAGCAGGCAATCAAGCCAATAGAAGCGGACAGTCTCAGGGTTCCAGGCCAATCGGAAAGAATGAGCCATGGCTCCATACACCCAGCCAGGTCTGGCCGTACAACTGACGCGAAACCGCCAGCTCGACCAGTTCATAAAACACATTGCGATGAATCAGGGCTTCCAGGTTGCTGCGCACATGAACATACGGCGAAGGCTCCTGAGTGACAGGATCGATCAGGACGCGGATCGGATGCTCGGGCCCGGCCTCCACCTCATCCTCGACATGGGTGACAAAGCGCAGGATCTGAGCCTCGCCCTCGCCACTCACTTGCAGGCCGACAGCCACGAAAGGAGCGTCATCGACCTTGATGCCCACCTTCTCCACGGGGGTGACGAGAAAATAGTCATCGCCATCGCGACGCAGGATGGTGGAAAACAGGCGAACCATGGGTTTGCGGCCAATCGGCGTGCCCAGGTAGTACCAGGTGCCGTCCCGGGCGATACGCATGTCGATATCGCCACAGAAATCCGGATTCCACAAATGAACAGGCGGCAGCCCTTTGCTTGCAGGAATCTGCGAAAGCAGATCGGTGGCCTTGCCTGAATCACTCATGTCCTGCCCCTAGTTTTCCACACCCAACAGTCTACGAGCGTAGTCCCGAAGGGGCGGACCAAGCAAATCCTGAGGCTTGGTATCGTAAAGTGTCAGCAATCCGCCACGACTGCGAATACGAGCGCTGTCGATGAGGTAGCGGGTGCTGGTTTCGATGAGCATCAGTTGAATGACGCCACTGTCTACACCCAGGCGATCCAGCGCTTCCTGATCGGACCATTCATCGGTGGTGCCGATACGGTCATCGGCCTTGGCAAAACGCGTGTAGAGCAGGTAATGCGCGCCGGCGCTACGAGCCTCGATCATGGCGTCGTCCAGCCCCATCGGAGCAGGAGCACGGCGGACCATGGGGAAGTATTCGACAAAACCTTTGAACGCCTCTTCGGCGACCACATTGGGACGCGGATAAGCACGACCTGGCGGTACGAATGCACCCTGGGCGATATAGATGAAGGAATCCGGCTGAACGCGCCAGTTACCCAGGCGACGGGTTTCACTGTGATCGAGCAGGCCAGCATCACTGAACTGCTCACGAACGCCCTCCCCCATATCACTGACTTTCATGCAACCACTCAACGCCAAAAGCGCCAGCAATAAAACCAGGCTACGCATCATATCCTCCCAGATGCCGGTGACGGAAAACCGGCGAATGGTCGTCGGATGCAGCTTCCGCGCCAAACAAGACGCGAGAGGGTCAATGTAGCGAATTCATTGCGAGAGGCCGGTGCATCCACACCTATCTATCGTGTGGATGCCGTCTTCGCGGACAGGTCCGCTCTACTGGTCGGCTGACCCGGGTTTTACATCCGGCAGGGGATCGCTGTCGCGCTTGCGCTTGTTGCCCATGCGCACGCCGATGTCCATCAGGAAATGGAAAAAACCTTCCTGATCTTCCAGCACATTGCTCCAGAACGGCGAGTGATACAGCGCCACCGCGCCATGCACCAGGGCCCAGGCCGCGCAGTAGTGATAATAGGGAGGCACGTCTTCAAGCTTGCCTTCGGTGATCCGCCCCTTGATCAGCAGGGTCAGATGCTCGAAGTTGGAAGCCCGGATCTTGTGCAGCTCTTCGACCAGTTCGGGAACCTGATTGCCCTTGACGACCTTTTCTTCCAGACGATCGAAGAGGCGATAGCGCTGGGGGTCGCGCATGCGGAATTCGAAGTAGGCACGCGACAGCGCCTCCTTGTCCTTGTCGACATCGGCCGAGTGCAGCAGCTCGTTCAAGTCGCGCTCGTAATCGAGCATCAGGCGCAGATAGATCTCGGCCTTGGACTTGAAGTGCTTGTAGATCGTGCCTTTGCCTATGCCCACGGCATCCGCGATCATCTCGACAGTGACACTGTCTTCACCCTGCTCGAGGAACAGCTTTAGCGCGGTGTCGAGAATTTCCTGCTCACGGCGGCGAAATTCACGGATCTTACGAGGTTCTTTGTGCATAAGGAGATCTGTAGGGATCAAAATCGAAGCCGCGTATTATGCCCAAATGGCGACAGATTGCACGGATCATCCGACCATCTCAACACAATATGGATGAATTCAGACCGAAATGGCCGTTCCGGTTACGAAAGTGCAGGCTGCCCCACGAACTCCATGTAGCCGGTAATCACGACATAAAGGGTGAAATAGGCAAAGATCAACGCCGAAGCGATATAAGACCACTTCAGCATCTTCTCGCCCATCAGTCGCCCGCCCTGATGAGCCAGCGCACACAGGGTAATCGACCACACCACACCTGCTGCAAGAAACCCCGCCAGAAAGGACGAAGCGCTCGACATGTCAGAACCCTGCCGGGCGATCAACGCCCCGCCAACCGCCGCGAACCACAGGATCGCACTGGGCGATGACATGGCCAGGAAGATGCCGCGAAAGAACAGCGAGGGTGCCGTCCTGCCCCATTGCCCGCCCCGGCTTTCGATACCGGCACTGACGCCCACAGCACTTCTCATCATCTTGAAACACAGGTAAGCCAGAACCGCCGAACCGCCCAGCCAGAGCACATAACGCACCGCTTCATATTGCAGAAGGACAGCCATGCCCAGCATCGCCAGGACCGCATACACCAGATCGCCGATGCAAGTCCCCAGGCCGAGCCACAGCCCCCTGGAAAAACCCTGCTGCATGGAAAGCGTGATCATCGCGATATTGGCCAGTCCGATATCCAGGCACAGCGAAAGACTCAGCAGAAAACCGTTGGAAAACTCCACTTACAACCTCGAGGACTCGGCCACCCTTGCAGTGCAATGAAGGCAGGCAGGACAGAAAAAAATCAATTTCATTTCAAATCAGAGACTTTCAGCGAAGAGATAAAAACGCGCTGAACAAAGCCGCTCATTGAGCAATCAATAAGCGGTTTAGTATTCCAAAACTGTTTAAAAAACGAACAACCCGTACTGGACGCGTCACAATCCTGATCGATACTTAAGGCGCTGGCGTGTCATACATCCCCCAAGTGACAGGCCGGTAAAGGTGCCGATGGACAGCGTACCTTTAGTTTTACTCCTAATGGTCTTAACCCGGTTTCACCCCCCAGAATCCGGGTTTTTTTTGCCCGCAATTCAGGCTGTTACGACTTTGTTACCCGCGCCCGGGGAAACAGCCGGGCAAAGTTTTCCGTGGTCTGCTCGGCAAAACGCTCGTAAGGCTCGCCGCGCAGCATCGCCAGAAACTCGGCCACTTCGCGCACGTATTGCGGCAGGTTTGGCTTGCCGCGATAGGGAATCGGTGCCAGATAAGGGGAATCGGTCTCGACCAGCAGACGGTCGGCAGGCACCTGACGTGCCACATCACGCAACGCATCGGCATTGCGGAAGGTCACGATGCCAGACAGCGAAATATAGAACCCCAGGTCCAGAGCCGCCCTGGCCATTTCCCAGTCTTCGGTGAAGCAATGCAGCACGCCCGCCTGTGGCAGTGCGGCTTCACGCAACAGATTCAGGGTATCGGCACGCGCCCCGCGGGTATGCACGATGACCGGCTTGCCGGTGACACTGGCCGCCTGCAGATGCAAACGAAAGGAAGCCTGCTGAAGCTCGGCAGCCTCGGGTTCATAGTGATAATCCAGACCGGTTTCACCAATAGCCACCACTCGCGGATGATTCAGCTCGGACAGCAGCCAGTCCAGGGCAGGCGCTTCGCCGGGCTTGAGATCCAGCGGGTGAATGCCCACCGAGCAGTCCACATCGTCATAACGCTCGGCCAGGGCCTTTACAGCGCCGGCATTGTCGGCACTGACACCGATGCACAGAAAATGCCCGACACCCCTGCCACGCGCCGCGTCAAGGGCAGCGTCCAGAGAGCCATCGTGCCGGGTAAGGTCAAGGCGGTCGAGGTGGCAATGCGAATCTACAAGCATGGGTAAAGAGGCAACTACATCGTATGAGTGGGACGGTCGGACTTCAGAGCACCGACCAGATAGGTTTCGATCAGGTTACGAGCGGTATTGTCACCGTCGTTGAATTGCACGCCGACACCGGCGGCCCGGTTGCCTTGCGCGCCCTTGGGAGTGATCCAGGTCACCCTGCCGGTCACCGGAACCTTCTCCGGCTCATCCATCAGATTGAGCAGCATGAACACTTCATCGCCCAGCTTGTAACTCTTGCTGGTGGGGATGAACAGACCGCCATTCTTGATAAAAGGCATGTAAGCCGCATACAGCACGGATTTGTCCTTGATGGTCAGGGACAGAATGCCGTTCCGTGGACCTGTACTAGGTGGCAAGCTCATTGCTACTCCTCATAGGTTCCCAAGTCTGCGAGTCTACGCCTGTCCGGGCAGACCTGCCCACTGCACCAGCAGGGCTTCGAGCAACAGCACGCGATTGAGATTGGCCTTGGACAAGACCTTCTGCCGCTGCGCCAGAACCCAATCCTGAATCTCCAGCACCTTGGTGCGAGGCGTCTTTTGCGCCAGATACTGCACGACCTTGCGCATATCGCTCAAGCCAAGCCCTTCTTCGTCTTCGGTCAACTGGTAACGCAGGATCAGGTTCGACCAGTCGCAGAACCAGTCGAAGAGCAGCAACAGCGGAATATCCTTCCAGCCTTCCGCCAGCTGGGTCGGCGATTGCTGCTGCTTGAGCAGTTTTTTAACACCATCCACCACCTGAGCCCGCTGTTCGCGGATGCCCTGGGCCTGAAGGGAAACCGCTGCCAGAGGCGAACCGGCTGCCAGGGTCAGCAACTCCACGCGCTCCTCTTCAGAGCTGTCCGGCAGGGCCGTTGCCAGCCATTGCAGACTGGCCTGTTCACTGGGCAGCGGACAGGCCTGTTGCACACAGCGACTTTTGATGGTGGGCAGCAACCGGCTCGGCTGATGACTGACCAGCAGCAGGACCGTATTGCCCGAAGGCTCCTCAAGGCTTTTCAACAGTGCGTTGGCCGCATTGATGTTCATCGCCTCGACAGGCTCGACCAGCACCACCTTGCGCCCGCCCATCTGCGCGGTCTGCACAACGAAACTCACCAGATCGCGGACCTGATCGACCTTGATGGGCTTGTCTGCCTCTTCAGGTTCCAGCACATAGTTATCGGGATGACTGCCCGCCGCCAGCAACAGACAGGACTTGCACTGCCCGCAGGCATCGAGCCCTTCGGGGCGCTGGCACAGCAAGGTGTGCATCAGACGCTCGGCCAGCGCCCGTTTGCCGATCCCGACAGGCCCATGCAACAGATAGGCGTGAGCATGCTGTGAACGGCCGGCCATCTGTTGCCACAGAGACGTCTGCCACGGATAGGCTTCAGCCACGGTGCCGCTCCAGCAAATCGGGCAGCAATGCATCCAGGGACGACTGGACCTGAGCCAGCGTCTGAGACGCATCCACCAACCGATAACGCTCAGGCTCGGCTTGCGCCCGCGCCAGATAAGTACTGCGCACCGCGTCAAAGAACGCACGACCTTCCTGCTCGAAACGATCCAGTCGGCCCCGGGCAGCGGCACGCGCCAGACCCACTTCGACCGGCAAATCGAACACCAGCGTCAGATCAGGCCGCAAAGTGCCCTGTACGAAGCTCTCCAGTGTCGCGATGCGCTCGTGGGACAAACCGCGCCCGCCACCTTGATAGGCATAGGTCGCGTCCGTGAAACGATCACACAAGACCACTTCACCACGGGCCAGGGCAGGACGAATGACTTCGGCCAGATGCTGGGCGCGTGCCGCGAAGACCAGCAGCAGCTCGGTATCGGCAGACATGGCTTCGTCGCTGGGTGCCAGCAGCAGTTCGCGAATACGCTCGGCCAATGGCGTACCACCGGGCTCACGGGTCAGCAGCACCTCGATACCCCGGGCACGCAATTGCGCCGCCAGGTAATCGCGATTGGTGCTTTTGCCAGCACCTTCCGGGCCTTCAAGGGTGATGAACAAGCCAGTCACAGGCAATCCTTAGTTGTTTTCATTGCGAGGCCGAATCGCCGGGCGGCGCATCGGGCGCAGCCGCGGGTTCGGACTCTGTGGGAGTCGAGCCGGATCCGGCCGGTGCCACCGGAGCCGGTGCCGGGCTGGATCGGTAATCTGCACGGCGCTTGAGCTGGTATTCGCGCACTGCGGCATTATGGGCATCCAGATCGTCGGAGAATACATGGCTGCCATCGCCCTTCGCCACGAAGTACAGACTGGTGCCCGATACGGGATTGAGAGCCGCATTGATGGCCTCGCGTCCAGCCAGAGCAATCGGTGTCGGCGGCAGGCCGGAAATGACGTAGGTGTTGTAAGGCGTCGCCTCTTTCAGGTGGGCGCGGGTCAGTTTGCCGTTGTAGCGCTCACCCATGCCATAGATCACCGTCGGGTCGGTCTGCAGCATCATGCCCAACCCCAGACGACGAACGAACACACCGGCAATTTCACCGCGCTCGCGAGGTACGCCGGTTTCCTTTTCCACCAGCGAGGCCATGATCAAGGCTTCGTACGGATCCTTGTAAGGCAAGTCCGCAGCCCGCTTGCTCCACTCCTCCTCCAGCACGTCTTCCAGACGGTTGTAGGCCTGCTTGAGCAGATCGGCATCGCTCATGCCACGCACATAGCGGTAGGTGTCGGGAAAGAAGCGGCCTTCAGGGAAGACATCGGGATGCCCGAGTCTGGCCATCAACTCCTTGTCGCTCAACCCGGCCAGGCTCTGTTCGAGCTTGGGCTGTTTGGCCAGTGCGGCGCGAACCTGGCGGAAGTTCCAGCCCTCCACCAGGGTCAGGCTGTACTGCACGACCTCCTTGCGCTTCCACACACCAAACAGGGCCTGTACGTCCATGCCCGGCGTCATGCGGTATTCACCGCTGTGCAGCGGCTGCTCGGCCAGATTGAAACGCCAGTAAAGACGCAACCAGAAGGCGTCCTTGATCACACCGTCAGCCTGCAGACGATTGAGCACCAGAGACGGTGAAGAACCGGCAGGTACGTCCAGCAATTGTTCCTGAGTGACATTCAGGGGCTGGTTCAAGGCTTCCCGCTGCTTCCACCAGGCAAAGCCCAGCGTCAGCCCTGCCAGGACCACAGCGATTTCCAGCAATACCAGTATTTTTCGGATCACGAATCAGTTATCCAGAAGTGCTCGAGCAATATCCTGCAGTTTACGGGTGAGCGGACCAACCGGCCAGTTCAGCCTTGAAAAGCCACGCACTGGCCACACGCCATAAACGCTATTGCACAGAAACAGCTCATCCGCCTGTTCAAGGTCGGACAAGTGCAGGTCACGGATATCGACAGCAATACCCTGATTTCGTGCCTGATCCAGCAACTCGGCCCGCATCACGCCTGCAACGCCGCAACGACTCAGATCAGCCGTCAGCAGGACGCCCTCGCGAACCAGAAACAGATTGCTGTACACACCTTCGATCACACGACCGGAGGTATCGCACATCAGACCTTCGGCATGCTCACCGTCCTGCCACTCGGAGCGGGCCAGCACTTGCTCCAGGCGATTCAGATGTTTGATGCCGGCCAGCAGAGGCTGCTCGGCCAGACGGGTCTTGCAGGGGAAAAGACGTACGCCCTGCTCGGCATGGGCCGTCGGGTACGCCGGAGCCGCAGAGCCCTGCAGAATGCGCCGGGACTGCGTATCGGGGGCTGGCGCGTAACCGCGCTGACTGTCGCCGCGGGTCAGAATCAGTTTCATGACCCCGTCGCCCAGTTGCGCGGCGAAGCGGGTCATTTCAGTACGAAGCAGACTGTGATCGACAGGAATGGCCAGACGATCACAGGATGTTTCAAGGCGCTGCAGATGCCGCTCGAACAGCAACGGCAGGCTCTTGCTCACGGCGATGGTTTCAAACACACCATCGCCATAGGCCAGACCTCTGTCCCTGAGGGACAGAGAATCTTCGGGGCAACCGTCAACCCAGGCGAGCATCACTCGCCGAACCGACGGAACACCAGCGAGCCATTGGTACCGCCAAATCCGAAGGAGTTGGAGACTGCAACATCGATCGGCATGCGACGCGCCTCATGAGGCACGAAGTCCAGATCACAGCCTTCGTCCGGCTCATCCAGGTTGATGGTCGGCGGAGCGACCTGATCGGCAATCGCCAGGACACTGAAAATCGCCTCGACCGCGCCCGCGGCACCCAGCAGGTGACCGGTCATGGACTTGGTGGAACTGACCGCCAGCTTGTAGGCGTGATCGCCGAACACCGACTTGATCGCCGAAGCTTCAGCCAGGTCGCCCGCTGGCGTCGAAGTGCCGTGAGCGTTGATGTACTGGACCTGCTCGACATTGAGCTTCGCATCGCGCAGCGCATTGACGATGCAACGTGCCGCACCGGCACCGTCTTCGGGTGGCGAAGTCATGTGATAGGCGTCACCGCTCATGCCGAAACCGACCAGCTCGGCATAGATGGTCGCACCACGCGCCCTGGCGTGTTCGAGTTCTTCGAGCACCAGAGCACCTGCGCCATCGGAAAGAACGAAACCGTCGCGCCCCTTGTCCCACGGACGGCTGGCACGTGCCGGATCGTCGTTGCGGGTAGAGAGCGCACGCGCCGCACCGAAGCCGCCCATGCCCAGGCCACAGGCCGCCATTTCGGCACCACCGGCGATCATGACGTCAGCTTCGTCATAGGCGATATTGCGCGCAGCCATGCCGATGCAATGAGTCGCAGTGGTACAGGCCGTGGCGATGGAGTAGTTAGGACCCTGTGCCCCCAGATGGATGGACAGGAACCCGGAAATCATGTTGATGATCGAGCCCGGCACGAAAAACGGAGAAATCCGCCCTGGCCCCTGCTCGTGCAGCAGACGGCTGCTGTTTTCGATGTTGGTCAGACCACCGATACCCGAACCCATGGCAACGCCAATGCGTTCACGGTTGGCATCCGTGACTTCGAGACCCGCATTGCGCACAGCCTGAAAGCTGGCTGCCAGGCCGTATTGAATAAAGAGATCGAGCCGACGCGCTTCCTTCGGCGCCAGGTATTCTTCGACATTGAAGCCTTTGACCGAACCACCAAAGCGGGTGGTGAAGGCCGAAAGGTCAGTGTGCTCGATAAGGCCAATGCCACTGCGGCCTGCCAGAATACCCTGCCAACTGCTGGGTACATCATTACCCAATGGCGAAAGCATGCCCATCCCGGTGACCACGACGCGTCTACGCGACACAGGACTCTCCTTCTCTATTGTTGACAAAACATCGCTTTTTCAAAGAAAAAACCGCACGCCGGTAAGAGCAGTGCGGTTTTCACATCACAGCAACAACGATTACAAAGTCTTAGCCCTGGTGGCTGTTGACGTAATCGATAGCAGCTTGAACGGTGGTGATCTTTTCCGCTTCTTCGTCAGGGATTTCGGTCTCGAATTCCTCTTCCAGAGCCATTACCAGCTCAACGGTGTCCAGGGAGTCAGCACCCAGGTCTTCAACAAAGGAAGCGGTGTTAACGACTTCTTCTTCCTTGACGCCAAGTTGCTCGGCAACGATTTTCTTGACGCGCTCTTCGATGGTGCTCATACCTAGTTTTAACTCCTAGTGGAAATATTCAGGCATCTGGCCAGAGGGTAAGTGTATAGAAGAGGTTTTGCTGATTTCAAGCTTCACGCTCCTCCACCGAACCTCACCCGCCAGTTGCCTATTTGTAGATTGCAGTTTTACAACGGATTTCAGACAGCTCGCATGACACTTTTTGAAACGAACATCCACTCTCAGCTCATGTACATCCCGCCGTTAACCGGGATTGTAGCCCCGGTAACGTAGCCTGCGCCTTCCGACGCAAGAAAAGCGACAACATGTGCAATCTCTTCAGCCTGACCCAGACGCGCCAGAGGGATCTGAGTGATCAGGGACTGACGCTGAGCCTCAGGCAGCTCGCGCGTCATGTCTGTATCGATGAAGCCTGGTGCCACCGAGTTGACGGTCACGGCACGGGAACCGACTTCACGAGCCAGCGCACGACTGAAACCTTCCAGACCGGCCTTGGCAGAGGCGTAGTTTACTTGACCTGCGTTGCCCATGGCACCGACAACCGAGCCAATGCTGATGATACGACCCCAGCGAGCCTTGGTCATGCCACGCAATACACCCTTGGACAGGCGGAACAGACTGTTCAGGTTGGTGTTTACTACATCATGCCATTCGTCATCTTTCATCCGCATCATCAGGTTGTCCCGGGTAATACCGGCATTGTTGACCAGAATCAGCGGTGCACCGACACGCTCCTGAATGGTGGCCAGCACCGAATCAACGGACTCGGCATTGCACACATCCAGCGCCAGGCCGAAGCCTTCGATGCCGTTTTCCTTGAATGTCGCAGAGATACGCTCGGCACCGGACTCAGAGGTCGCGGTCCCCACAACGATTGCGCCATTGCGCCCCAATTCCAGGGCAATGGCTTGACCAATTCCACGACTGGCGCCAGTCACCAGTGCAACTTTACCTTGCAGGCTCATGCAAGCTTCTCCTAATCAGGCCAGTGCCGCACGAGCGGCGGCAAAGGCGTCCGGGGTATCCAGGTTGTAGGTAATCACGCCTTCGGCGCAACGCTTGTTCAGACCAGCCAACACCTTGCCCGGCCCACATTCCACCAACTGGGTCGCACCATGGCTCGCCAGGGTCTGGATGGACTCCACCCAGCGCACCGGCTTGTACAACTGTTCCAGCAGATCACGCTTGAGCGTGGCCAGATCGTTCACGGCAGCGGCGCTGACATTCTGCACCAGAGATATGACAGGCGCTTGCCACTCGACAGCCTCGATGGACTCGGCAAAGCGCTCGGCAGCCGGGCGCATCAGCTCACAGTGGGACGGAACGCTGACCGGCAATGGCAACGCACGTTTTGCGCCACGGGCCTTGCACAACTCCATTGCACGCTTCACCGCCTCGGCGGCACCGGCAATGACGACCTGGCCCGGCGAGTTGAAATTCACGGCACTGACCACTTCGCCCTGCGCGGCTTCGGCGCAGGCGGCGATGACATCGGCATCGTCCAGACCCAGGATGGCAGCCATGCCGCCCTGACCGGCCGGAACAGCTTCCTGCATCAGTTGACCACGACGCTCCACCAGCCTGACCGCATCGGCAAGGCTGAGGCTCTGCGCGGCAACCAGCGCACTGTACTCGCCCAGGCTGTGACCGGCCACGAACGCCGGAACCGCACCACCTTCGGCCAGCCACACATGCCACAGGGCAACGGACGCCGTCAGAATGGCAGGCTGGGTCTTGTCGGTCTGGTTGAGGGACTCGACCGGACCTTGCTGGATCAGAGCCCAGAGGTCATAGCCCAGGGCATCGGATGCCTGCTCAAAAGTGTCGAGGATCAACGGATGCTGTGCGCCCTGCTCGGCGAGCATGCCGAGCGATTGCGATCCTTGACCCGGAAAGACGAATGCGAGGGATGCAGACATGTAACAGGCCCCTGAATTGTTGTCGTCGAAAATAGGCATCCGGGCATGCCGAACGCAGGAATTCAAATTTGCATGACTGCACGTTTGGATGACTGGCCAGTCGATTGCGTCACATTTTCAGGAATCCCGCCCCTGAAGCAACACTTCAAGCCGTCCGCTCAGGCGTTGCGGCAGGTTTTCCCGGACCTCGATCAGCGCCCTGCGGATCGCACTTTCGAACCCCTGGGCACTGGCCGAGCCATGACTCTTGACCACAATCCCCTGCAAACCCAGCAGACTTGCGCCATTGTGTCTTGCAGGTGCCAGCTCGGCCTGCAGACGCTTCAATAAAGGCATCGCCAGAACCCCGACCGCCTTGGCCATCAGGCTGCGCCTGAACAACTCATCCATTCGCGCAACGATCATGGTCGCCAGCCCTTCGCTGGACTTGAGCAGCACATTGCCGACAAAACCGTCGCAGACCACCACGTCCGCCTCGCCGCGATACAGGCCATCGCCCTCGACGAAACCGATGTAGTTGAGCCCACTGGCCGCCTGCAACAAGGCGGCCGCCTGCTTCACCTGCTGATTGCCCTTGATGTCCTCGGTGCCGACATTGAGCAAGGCAACCCTGGGATTCACGACCCCGAGCGATTCGGCCACGACCGCTCCCATGACCGCGAACTGATAAAGAGCCTCGGCCGAACAGTCGACGTTGGCCCCCAGGTCCAGCAACTGACAATAGCCGCTGCGCGTGGGAATGGCGGCAACCATCGCCGGCCTGTCGATGCCCGGCAAGGTCTTGAGCACAAATCGCGACAATGCCATCAATGCACCGGTATTGCCAGCACTGACACAGGCCTGAGCCTGACCATCGGCTACCAACCCGAGAGCGACACGCATCGAGGAGTCAGGCTTGCCGCGCAATGCCTGGGACGGACGCTCATCCATGGTGACCACTTCACTTGCATGAACAATATGCAGGCGCGAGCGATCCACACCGGAATGGCGGGCGATCAGTTCTTCAATAAGGGGAGCTTGGCCGACAAGGGCCAGATGAAGCGAGGGCGTAGCAGTCAGGCACGCGAGGCTTGCCTGAACAATGTTGCGGGGACCGAAGTCCCCGCCCATTGCGTCGATCGCAATGATCGGAGCGGACAAGAAATTACTCGTCAGCGCCCTTGTCGATCACTTTACGGCCACGGTATACGCCTTCTGGCGATACGTGGTGACGCAGGTGAACTTCACCAGTGGTCTTTTCTACGGACAGGGTGCTTGCCTCAAGAGCATCGTGCGAACGACGCATGTCACGGGCAGAGCGGGATTTTTTGTTCTGCTGAACAGCCATAATGATTAACTCCTAAACGTTTGGGTCACGCTTTAACTGCGCCAATACACTGAACGGGTTGGACCGCGTTACCTCGTCCACGCTCGGTTCGGGCTCATCGAGACCCGCCGGTTGCTGGCATTCTTCCGGATGATGAGCAGGCACAATCGGCAAGGCGAGCAAAAGCTCCTCCTCGATCAATGCCAGCAGATCCAATGGATCTTCGCCCAGTTCCAGCACGTCATAACCTTTCGGTAACGACTGGGTATTCGCACCCTCCTTCACCACCGCGTAACTGCATTCGCTATGGATCGGCAGGGTGACCAGCTCAAGACAACGCTGGCAAACCATCTTGACCGGGACGTCGATGGAACTGTGGATAACCACAGACCGGCGCTCGTCACGCTCAAAAACGAATTTCGCCTGCACCGTACCGACATTGTCGGCAAGCGGGTCGCAGAGTCTCTCCAAATCGGCCAGCAGCACTTCACCTTGAAGGGTAGTGCCACGATCAGCCAATTTGCGCGGGTCAACGTGAGGTGGAATCGGGTCATTCAACATAGGCGCAGCATTCTAGGGATGCCCCCTTGGCATGTCAAAGGAAATTCAGGCCTGTTCGCAACTCGGGCCTCTCATTAGAATCGAGGGCCAGCCCAAGGAGAACCGTATGCCATCCCTGCTTCTCGCCTCCAGCTCCCCTTATCGTCGCGAACTTCTGGAGCGCCTGCGCCTGCCATTCGTCTGCAAGTCACCGGATATCGACGAAAGCCGCCACCCGCAAGAGAGTGCTATCGACCTTGTGCAACGCCTCGCCCGGGAAAAGGCGCAGGCACTTGCCAGCGACTTTCAGGACCATCTGATCATCGGCTCCGATCAGGTTGCCGTACTCGGCGACCGGATTCTGGGCAAGCCTCATACCTTCGAACGCGCCCTGGAACAACTATCTGCCGCCAGCGGCACTACCGTCACCTTCCTCACAGGCCTGGCTCTGTTCAACAGCAGAACCGGCCACTGTCAGGTCGACTACGTGCCTTTCAGCGTCCACATGCGCACTCTGGACCGGGACAGCATCGAGCGTTACCTGCACGCCGAGCAGCCTTTCGACTGCGCTGGGAGCTTCAAGGCCGAAGGGCTCGGGGTCAGCCTGTTTCGCAGCACCGAGGGCAGCGACGCCACCAGCCTGATCGGCCTGCCACTGATTCGTCTGGTGGACATGCTTATAAATGAAGGCGTGAGCATCCCCTGACCCGAAAACAGACAACCCGACCATTGGTCGGGTTGTCTGACACAGCAGAGATCAGCGCAACGTCGGCCCGTTGAATCCGGCCCACATTGCAATCCGCTCCGCGATACTGGCACCCAGCTTCTTGGAGAAGCGGTCAAAAGGCGACTCCTGAATGGTGTAGTCGACGATTTCCTTTTCTCCGATCACTTCACGCGCCACATAGCTCGAACTGCCCAGGCCATCGATCAGCCCCAGCGCCAGAGCCTGCTCGCCGGTCCAGACCAGCCCCGAGAACAACTCGGGATGATCCTTGTCCTTCAGACGATCGCCACGACCCTGCTTGACGCTGGCGATGAACTGGCGATGGGTAGTATCCAGCACGCTCTGCCAGAACTGCGTTTCGTCAGCCTTCTGTGGCTGGAACGGATCAAGAAATGCCTTGTGCTCGCCCGAGGTGTAGGTCCGACGATCCACGCCCAGCTTTTCCATGGTCCCGACAAAACCGAAACCGGCTGCCGTCACACCGATGGACCCCACCAGACTGGCCTTGTCGGCGTAAATCTGGTCAGCGGCACTGGCAATGTAATAGGCACCCGAAGCGCCCAGATCGGTAATGACCGCATACACCTTGATATTCGGCTTCTCGGCACGCAGGCGGCGGATTTCGTCGTAGACATAACCCGACTGCACAGGACTGCCGCCCGGACTGTTGATGCGCAGGATCACGCCCTTGGTCTTGGAGTCCTCGAAAGCGGTGCGCAGGCTGCCGACAATATTGTCGGCGCTGGCCGATTCCTTATCGGCAATCATGCCCTGCACTTCGATCAGTGCGGTGTGGCTTGCGCCGCGCGAAGCGCTCTTTTCCATATCCATCAGCGGCGTGAACAGCAGCAACATAGTGAACAGATAGGCAAAGGTCAGGAATTTGAAGAAAATGCCCCAGCGACGCGCCCGACGCTGCTCCTGAACACCCGCCAGCAGCGTCTTTTCCAACAGCTTCCAGCTCTTTGCATCTTCCTTGCCAGCGGCGTCATCCGCTTTCTGCGAGGAAGGCGCTTTCCATTCGTCAGACATATCTCACTCACTCCAACCGCAAAGACTAAACGCCACGCCCACTCAACCAGGTGCGCAACTCAGGAAAACTCTCGATGGCCAGACGCGGCTGAAATTCGAGCAAAGAAGCCATGGACTGAGCGCCATAACCGACCGCCACCGAATCCATGCCAGCGTTACGCGCCATCAGCAGATCGAAGGACGAATCACCCACCATCAGGGAACGCTCCGGCCCTACGCCACAATGAGCCATGATCTCGTGCAACATCAACGGGTCGGGCTTGCTGGCGGTTTCGTCGGCAGCCCGGGTGATATCGAAGTAATCCAGCCAGTCATTGGACTTCAGGACCCGATCAAGACCGCGACGCGCCTTGCCCGTGGCAACAGCAATCCGGTAGCCCTCCTCGCGAAAGGCCTCGATGGACTCGCGCACGCCGGCAAACAGAGGCGATGGCACCTTGTCCATTTCCATATAGCTGTCGGCATAACGCTGGCGGAACTCGAGCAGATCGCTCGGTGTAATGTGCGGGTAGAGCGTGCGGATCGCCTCCGGCAGACCAAGGCCGATAATGCCCTTGATCGCCTGATCGTCACGCACTTCCATCTCGCCCTGCACCGCCGCCGTACGCATGGCCTGGACGATACGACCGACCGAATCAGCCAAGGTGCCATCCCAATCGAAAATCAGCAGATCATAATCACGACGCACTCAAACGCTCCACGGTCCCGGCCCACATCTCATCGACCGGGGCCTGCAACTTCAGTTCGCCACCATCGGGCAATGGCACGGTCAGCATATAGGCATGCAGGAACAGGCGCTTGCCGCCCAGATCGCGAATCTCGCGACTGAAATCCTCATCGCCATACTTGGTATCGCCGGCAATCGAATGCCCGGCATGCAATGTGTGAACACGAATCTGATGGGTGCGACCGGTAACGGGCTTGGCCTCGACCATGGTCGCGAAATCACCGAAGCGGCGCAGGACCTTGAAAATCGTCAGGGCCTCCTTGCCTTCGTCGTTGACCTCGACCATGCGCTCGCCGGAACGCAGATTGCTTTTGAGCAGCGGCGCATTGACCTGCTTCCGGGCCGTCGCCCAGTGCCCGCGCACCAGCGCCATGTAGCGCTTGTCGACACCGTCGCCGCGCAGGGCGGCATGCAGGTGGCGCAACATGCTGCGCTTCTTGGCAATCATCAGCAGACCGGAAGTGTCGCGATCCAGCCTGTGCACAAGCTCAAGCTCCTTGGCGTCGGGACGCAACTGGCGAAAGGCTTCGATGACTCCGAAATTCAGACCGCTGCCGCCATGCACGGCAATGCCGGCCGGCTTGTTGATCACGATCAGAGCCTTGTCTTCGTAGACAATGGCCGCCTCGAGGCGCTGCAAAAGACCTTGTGCAACCGGTACCGGCTCATCACGCTCAGGCACACGCACAGGCGGAACGCGCACGATGTCGCCCGCCTGCAACTTGTACTCGGGCTTGATCCGCCCCTTGTTCACACGCACTTCGCCTTTGCGCAAAATGCGGTAAATCAAGGTCTTGGGCACACCCTTGAGATAAGTGATCAGAAAGTTATCGATGCGTTGACCGGCAAGTTCCGGGGCAACCTCTACCAGCTGAACGCCGGGGGTTGGGGGGGCAATATTCGTCATGCGGCAAATCATAACAATTTTTTATGGATTTGAAGCACTTAATGATTGCTGCTATAGTCGCGAACGCCGCCAAAAGCGGCCGGACAGCGGACAAACGGTTGACAACCGGCCCTGACCAACGCAATTCACGAGGACGGGAGGCCGTCCTACGAGGCGTTCGGTGACAACGGAGCACGCTGGAAACGTAACGAGCGCAGGTGACATGAGGCCTGAAACACGCCAGATCGCAGAGCAACCACTCGCCTTCCGCGCGCACAATTCACGGCCAGTTCACAAAGTGCAGTCGCTTCCAGACGCTACGAGCGAATGTTTCGGGAACAACGCCTCAAGCAATGATGCGCGAACTTCCCATAGAAGCTCGCGGTAAATGCCAACCCGCTGCGGATTCTGCGCACGGCAGCACCCGAATTATCAGGGATACGTGTAGGGTGGAGATGCACAACCATCGGACTGTGTAGCACAAGGCTTGTTCTAGACGCTTCATCTCGTCCGCTACCGATGGTCGATTCCTCCTCCTGACAAAGTTTTTGCTGTAAAGGGTGCCTTTGGTCACCCCAGCAAACAGGAAACGTCGTCGCGACTCTTCGATTCTGATCGAGAACATCGCTAGACAATGGAGTGTCCATACACTCTTGACGCGCCCTGACACCGACCGTGAGAAGTCGTGTGTGCCGAACGCCGTTTCCGGCAGCCCGGAAACCGACGGTACTACATGAAAAGAATGCTGATTAACGCAACTCAACCCGAAGAGTTGCGTGTTGCTCTGGTAGACGGCCAGCGCCTCTACGACCTGGACATCGAGTCCGGTGCACGCGAGCAGAAGAAGGCCAATATCTATAAAGGCCGGATCACCCGCATCGAGCCAAGCCTGGAGGCTGCCTTTGTCGATTTCGGCTCTGAGCGCCACGGCTTCCTGCCCCTCAAGGAAATCTCCCGCGAATACTTCAAGAAGTCTCCCGAAGGTCGCGTGAACATCAAGGACGTCCTGAGCGAAGGCCAGGAAGTCATCGTCCAGGTCGAAAAGGAAGAGCGTGGCAACAAGGGCGCAGCCCTGACCACCTTCATCAGCCTGGCTGGCCGTTATCTGGTCCTGATGCCCAACAACCCGCGTGCCGGTGGCATTTCGCGCCGCATCGAAGGCGAAGAGCGCAACGAACTGCGCGAAGCCCTCAACGGCCTGATCGCTCCTGCCGACATGGGCCTGATCGTTCGCACCGCCGGCCTTGGCCGCAGCAGCGAAGAGATGCAGTGGGACCTCGACTACCTGCTGCAACTCTGGACCGCCATCAAGGAAGCGTCCCAGGATCGTGCCGCGCCATTCCTGATCTACCAG
Organism: Pseudomonas capsici; assembly: GCF_017165765.1. GTDB lineage: Bacteria > Pseudomonadota > Gammaproteobacteria > Pseudomonadales > Pseudomonadaceae > Aquipseudomonas > Aquipseudomonas capsici. The sequence continues at coordinate 172,320 of NZ_JAFGZD010000003.1, read as the reverse complement.
GAAAGCAACGTCATCATCCGCGCCATCCGCGACTACCTGCGCCAGGACATCGGTGAAGTCCTGATCGACAGCATCGAAGCCCAGGAAGAAGCCCTGACCTTCATCCGTCAGGTGATGCCGCAGTACGCCAGCAAGATCAAGCTGTACGAAGACAGCGTTCCGCTGTTCAACCGCTTCCAGATCGAAAGCCAGATCGAAACCGCCTTCCAGCGCGTCGTCGAACTGCCTTCCGGCGGCTCCATCGTCATCGATCCGACCGAAGCCCTGGTGTCCATCGACATCAACTCGGCGCGCGCCACCAAAGGCAGCGACATCGAAGAAACCGCCCTGCAGACCAACCTCGAAGCAGCCGAAGAAATCGCCCGTCAGTTGCGCCTGCGCGACATCGGCGGCCTGATCGTCATCGACTTCATCGACATGACCCCTGCCAAGAACCAGCGCGCCGTGGAAGAAAAGGTCCGCGAAAGCCTGGAAGCCGACCGCGCCCGCGTTCAGGTCGGTCGCATCTCGCGCTTCGGCCTGCTGGAAATGTCCCGTCAGCGCCTGCGCCCTTCCCTGGGCGAAAGCAGCGGCATCGTCTGCCCGCGCTGCAACGGCACCGGCATCATCCGTGACGTCGAGTCCCTGTCGCTGGCCATCCTGCGCCTGATCGAAGAAGAAGCCCTGAAAGACCGTACTGCCGAAGTACGCGCCCAGGTGCCGATCCCGGTCGCCGCATTCCTGCTCAACGAAAAACGCAACTCGATCACCAAGATCGAACTGCGCACTCGCGCCCGCATCATCATCCTGCCGAACGATCATCTGGAAACGCCGCACTTCGAAGTCCAGCGTCTGCGCGATGACAGCCCGGAAGCCCACAACAACCAGTCCAGCTACGAAATCGCCGCTGCCGCTGCCGAAGTGGAAGAGATGGCACCACAAGCTGCCGCCACCCGCACCCTGGTTCGTCAGGAAGCGGCGGTCAAGACTGCACCGGCACGCGCCAACGCACCGGTTCCAGCCCAGGCAGCCGCCCCGGTCGCTGCGCCTGCCGCTCACGAGCCAAGCCTGTTCAAGGGCCTGGTGAAATCCCTGGTGAGCCTGTTCGCCACCAAGGAAGAGCCAGCTGCACCGGTAGTCGTGGAAAAACCTGCCAGCGAACGCCCTGCCCGCAACGAAGAGCGTCGCAACGGTCGTCAACAGAGCCGTGGCCGCAACAACCGTCGCGACGAAGAGCGCAAGCCGCGTGAAGAACGTGCGCCACGTGAAGAGCGTGCCGAGCGCGCACCGCGCGAAGAACGTGCTCCTCGTGAAGAGCGCGCCCCACGCGAACCTCGCGAAGTCCGTGAAGATTCGGCTCCGCGCGAAGAACGCCAGGCTCGTGCACCACGCGAAGAGCGCGCACCTCGTGAGCGCAAGCCACGCGGCGAAGAGCGTCCTGTACGTGAACTGCGCGAACCTCTGGATGCAGCGCCAGCCGCAGCCCGTGAAGAACGTCCCGAGCGCGCTCCACGTGAAGAACGTCAGCCACGCCCGCCTCGCGAAGAGCGTCAGCCACGCGCCGAGCAGGCCGCAGCAGCGGTCAGCGAAGAAGAACTGCTGAACAACGAAGAACTGGCCAGCGAAGACAATCAGGAAGGCAGCGAAGGCGAACGCCCTCGTCGTCGCTCCCGCGGTCAGCGTCGTCGCAGCAACCGTCGCGAGCGTCAGCGTGATGCCAACGGCAATGTGATCGAAGGCTCCGAAGAAAACGAAAACAGTGACGATACAGCTCAGGCCGTTACCGCAGCAGTCGCTGCCGGCGTAATCAGCGCCCCGGCCGAGGCACAAGCTAACCGTCAGGCAGAAATCGCCAACGCAGCCGTTGAAACGCCTGTCGAGGCAACGCCTGAAGCGCCCGCACCTGTCGTCGAAGCACCTGCTGCCGAAGCTCAGCCAGTCGAAGCTCAGGCTGTAGAAACTCCGGTTGTAGAGGCCCCGGCCGTTGAAGCGCCTGTTGCCGATACAGTTGTAAAAGCCGAAGCAGCACCTGAAGTGGAAGTGCAACCAGCAGCAGTTGAGGCGCCAGCACGTGCGACCCAGGCTGAACTGTTCGAAGCACCGCGGGCTGAAAATGTCGTGCCGTTCACGCCGACACCAGAGCCGACTCCGGAAGTTGCGGTAGAGACTCCTGCTCCGGCAGACGTGCCTGCCACCGAGTCCACCGAGCTGCCAGTGCCTGCACCAGCCGCCGAGCCTGTGCTTGTCAAAGAGGAGCCAGCTCCTTACGCAGCACCACAGGCCGTCGAGCCAGAGCCTGCACCGCAAGCCGAACCTGCTCCTGTCGTAGTGGCTGAAACTCCAGCCCTGCCGGTCAGCAGCAATGGCCGTGCACCGAACGACCCACGCGAAGTTCGTCGCCGCAAGCGCGAGGAAGAAGAGCGTCGTCGTCAGGAAGCCGAACAGGCTGCTGCCAGCAACACTGAAGCAGCACCTGCCGAAGCGGCAACCGAAGAAAAGGCCGAAGAAGCCGTTGCTGCTCAGCAACAGCCTCAGGCCAAGGAAGAGACCGAGCCTAAACCACTCGTCTGATCCATGAAAAAGCCCTACCTGTGTGAGCAGGTAGGGCTTTTTTGTGTCTGCCGTTTCAGCGCAGCACGCTCTTGCGAAAGCGCAGCCTCAATACAGATTGGGCTCCATCTCCAGCTCCACACCAAAACGCTCGGCAATATCGGCCTGAATGCGACGGGCAAGGCTCAGCAATTGCAGCCCTGTGGCCCGACCATGATTGACCAGCACCAGCGACTGCAAGGCATGCACGCCGGCATCGCCTTCGCGAAACCCTTTCCAGCCAGCCTGTTCGATCAACCAGCCAGCCGCCAGCTTCACACGGCCATCGGCCTGGGGATAACCCACCACGCCCGGATAATTGCGCTTGATGGCCTCGCTCTGCTCGGCGGTGACCAGCGGGTTCTTGAAGAAGCTTCCGGCATTACCCAGCAGCGCAGGGTCCGGCAGCTTTTCACTGCGGATCTCGCAGATGGCGCGACTGACATCAAAGGGCGTCGGCTCCTTGATGCCCATATCGTCCAGACGCTGGCGAACCGGCCCATACTCCAGATGCAGGGAAGGCGCACGCTGCAAGGTAAAGCGCACACGCAGGATCAGCCAGCGATCAGGGTTTTGCTTGAATATGCTGTCGCGGTAACCGAACCGGCAGTCTTCCAGGGAAAACTCGCACAACTCGCCGCTGTGGCGATCCATCGCCGTCAGGCTATGGAAGACATCCTTGATCTCGACGCCATAGGCACCGATGTTCTGCATCGGGGCGGCACCCACCGTGCCGGGAATCAGGCTCAGGTTTTCCAGCCCGGAAAAACCCAGTTGCAGGCATGACTGCACGAATGGATGCCAGGGCTCGCCCGCCTCGGCTTCGACAATGCCCTGCGTGCAGTCTTCCTTGACGATACGAATCCCGCGACTGGCCATGCGCAGCACCAGCGCCCGGACGTCATCGGTCAGCAACAGATTGCTGCCACCGCCGATCACCAGCAGAGGCACGTCATGCTCGGCGCTGTAGGCCAGGGCCTGACGCACTTCCTGATCGTCACGGGCCTCGGCGAACAGTTGCGCCTGCACGTCAACGCCAAAGGTATTGAAGGGTTTGAGGGAAACACCGGACTGCACCTGCAGGGTCATGCGCTTACCTTCGATTGAACAAGACGAACAGACATCAAATCTCCAGCAAGCGCCTTACACGCTCGAGGTCTTCAGGTGTATCGACACCGGCAGGCGGGGTTTGCACGGCATCGGCCACATGAATGCGCACACCATTCCAGAGCGCTCGCAACTGCTCCAGGCTTTCGGTGTTCTCCAGCCAGCAAGGCCCCCAACCGACAAAGTCATGCAGGAAACCGGCACGGTAGGCATAGATACCGATATGCCGGCGGTAAGGCACGCCTTCAGGCAACACATCCCGGTTGCTGGCCAGCGCATCACGTGCCCAAGGCAATGGTGCCCGACTGAAAGTCAGGGCCAGGCCGTTTACATCCGCGACCACCTTGACCACATTCGGATTGAACAGCGCAGCGACATCGTCCACCGGCTCGGCAAGGGTCGCAATCCCCGCTTCAGGATGCGCCGCAAGATTGGCCGCCACCTGATCGATGACCGCTGGCGGGATCATCGGCTCGTCACCCTGGACATTGACCACAATGGCATCAGCCGCCAGCCCCAACTGCCCGGCTACTTCAGCCAGGCGGTCGGTGCCGGAATTGTGATCGTCACGGGTCATCAGCACCTGGGCACCGAATGCCTGACAGGCCTCGAAAATCCGCCCGTCATCGGTGGCAACCACGACACGTTCGGCGCTGCTTTTACAGGCCTGCTCCCAGACATGCTGGATCATCGGCTTGCCCGCAATGGTTTTCAGCGGCTTGCCGGGAAAACGGCTGGAGCCGAAACGCGCCGGGATGACTACCGTGAACGCCGCTGTCATTTATCCAGACGCTCTTCGGCAGTCAGGGTGCGGGCTTCGGTTTCCAGCATTACCGGGATGCCATCGCGAATCGGGTAAGCCAGGCCTGCGCCCTTGCTGATCAGTTCGGTCTTGTCGGCACTGAGCTTCAGCGGTCCTTTGCTGATCGGGCAAGCGAGGATATCGAGCAGTTTGGTGTCCATGGGGACTCCTGAGGCAATTATGGAAAAAGACGTGTCAGCTGCTCATCGAACCAGTTGACGAAGGCAGCACCCGGCACTGCATCCACTGCCAGATACCACCAGTCATCGGCCGCGAAGGACCGGCATTTCACGGCATCCTTCTCGGTCATGATCACGGGCAGCGATGGCGTGAAGGCAAGCGTTTGCGCGCTGTAGACCGCATGGTCGGCAAAAGCGTGGGGTACAGGCCGCCAGTGTAATCCTTCGAGGGTATTGAAGAAACGTTGCGGATTACCGATGCCTGCCACGGCATGCAGCGCCTGACCGGCCGGGAAGTAATCCACCGGCTGACGCTCGCCACTGCGCAGGTTGATCAGGGCCGAAGGCTTGAGCACAAAGCCATAGCCATCGTCGCGATCTTCAAGGGCGCCGTTATAGAGCAAGGCATCGACACTGCTCAACCGCTCCACCGGCTCGCGCAACGGACCGGCGGGCAAGCAACGACGGTTGCCCAGCCCCCGCGCCGCGTCGATCAGCACCAGTTCAAGATCACGGGCCAGACGGTAATGCTGCAAGCCGTCGTCACTGAGGATCAGGTCCAGCGGCTCGGCAGCCAGCAAGGCGCGCACGGCACTGCTGCGATCAGGGTCGATCATCAGCGGCACACCGCAACGCTGCACGATCAGCAGCGGCTCGTCGCCCGCCTCGTCGGCACTCTGCTGCGGCAGCACCCGCCATGGCAGGCTTGGCGGTTTGGCTCCGTAACCGCGACTGACCACTCCGACCCGCAGCCCGCGGCTGCGACAGTGTTCGATCATCCACAGGATCAGTGGCGTCTTGCCGGTGCCGCCCACGGTAATGTTGCCCACCACCACGACCGGCACCGGCGACCGATAGATGTCACCCTCACCGGCCAGGAAACGCTCGCGCTTGCCGTTCACGACGCGCCGGTAAAGGCTCTCGAGGGGACGCAACAGCGCCAGCGCCGGATGGCCTTTGTACCAGGCATCAAGCAAACGATCGGTAAGTGCCATCAGTTAGCCTGGTTGGCCTCGACTGTGGTCATGCGCAAATGGCTGAAACCCAGTTTGCCTGCGGCATCCATGGCCGTAATGACCGATTGGTGGGGAGTCTTGCCATCGGCACTGATCGACAGCGGCAGGCTGGTATCGCCCGCCGACTCACGTTGCAGTGCTTCGATCAGGGTTGCCAGATCGTTTTTCGGCAGCAATTGGTTGTTCAGGGAAAACAGGCCGTCGGCATTGATGGCGATATCCAGATGCTTGAGGTTGGCCTCGGTATCCGGAGTACCTGTCACCGCCTGCGGCAGATCCACACGCAACTGGGTTTCACGGGTGAATGTCGTGGTGACAATGAAAAACAGCAACAGGATAAACACCACGTCGATCAACGACACAAGGTTGATGTCGATGTTCTCCCGAGGCTTGCGACGGCGAAATTTCACTTCTTCTTGCCCCCGGTACGGGCCTGGGATTTCAGATCGACCGGCGCATCCACCAGATCGACATCACGATCGCCCTGCACCACTTCCACGAGGCGAATGGCCTGCTGCTCCATGCCGACCACCAGCTCATCGACGCGGCTTTGCAGGAAACGATGGAAGAAAATCGCCGGAATCGCGACGATCAGGCCCGAGGCCGTACAGATCAGCGCCTTGGAAATACCGCCGGCCAGCGCACCGGCATTGGCCGTGGCACCCGAACTGTTGAACGAGCCGAAGATATCGATCATGCCCAGCACCGTACCCAGCAGCCCCAACAGAGGCGCCATGGCGGCGATGGAACCCAGGGCACTGAGATAGCGCTCCAGATCATGGATGACCCGGGCGGCAGCTTCTTCGATGCACTCTTTCATGATCTCGCGACCATGCTTGGAGTTGGCCAGCCCCGCAGCCAGGATTTCACCCAGCGGCGAATCGCTGCGCAGTTGCTTGAGCTTTTCGCTGTCGAGTTTCTTTTCCTGAATCCACTGCCAGACCTGACCCAGCAGATGCGGCGGCGTTATGCGGCTGGCACGCAACGTCCACAGACGCTCAATGATGATGCCGGCAGCGGCGATGGAACTCAAAATGATCGGCAACATCATCCAGCCGCCAGATTTGACCAGTTCCCACACAGTAACCACTCCCTGAAAAATTGGCGCCACTCTAACATAGGGTCGGCGGCTGTCCGAAGCCCGAGATGAACATCCGCGCATTCAGTCACGCCAGAAACGCTGCCTGCCCCGCTCTGCACGGGGTTGGCCGAAAGTACCCAGTTGCAGTCCGATAGCGCCCAGCTCGGCACTGTCGTAGCTCTTGATCCCGTGCCATCGATAGCGCGCCATCACCAGCGGATGAGGATGGCCGAAGGCATTGTTGCGTCCACGGGAGATCAGCACGCCAACCGGTGCCACTGCACGCAGAAACCGCTTGGAAGAAGAGGTCCGGCTGCCATGATGCGGGGCCTGCAACCAATGGGCGCGCAGATCGAAACCGCTGCTCAGCACAGCCTGCTCGGCTTGCACATCGATATCGCCGGTCAGCAGCAAGCGCTCTCCCCCGGCCTCGACACTCAACATGCAGGACGACTGATTGCCCTCCTCGGCCTGCTCCCAGCGCCAGGTCGCAAAACGCACACCATCCCATTCCCAGGTTTCATCGTTGCGACACAGTTGGGCATTGAGTCGAGGATCAAGCCTTGCCAGCTCTCCACCCAGCACTCGCATGACCGGCAGTGCGGCATGGACCGCCAGCGCACCACCGGCATGATCGGCGTCGGCATGGCTGAGCAGCATCAGGTCCAGCTTGCCCACACCGCTCTTGCGAATGGCAGGCAGAACCACCCGCTGGCCGATATCGAACTCCCCGAAACGCGGCCCGGCGTCATACAGCAGCGTGTGATGGCGGGTGCGCAAGAGAATCGCCAGCCCTTGCCCGACATCCAGGTGCAGCACCTCGACCTGCCCGTGCGGCACCGGCTTGAGCGGCGGGAAAACGCACAGCAATAACAGTGGCCAACCCAACAGACGCATGGGCATGCCCTGGGGCATCAATAGCAACAGAGCGCCCAGCAGGCTCATCACCCAGGCCCAGACCGGCACCGTGCCTGGCAGCCAGGCAGGCCGGATATCGGCAACCCGGCCCAGAACAACGAATAATCCTTCCAGTGCGGCACCGGCCAGCCAGAGCAAACCTTCGCCAATCACGGGGATGGGCAACAGCAGCGTCCCGAGTAATGCAGGAGGCAATACGATCAGGCTGACCCAGGGCACCGCCAGCAGGTTGGCCAGCGGGCCACTAATGCTGACCGGCAGGTTCAGGGCCAGCAACATCGGCAGAAGACCAATGGCGATCAACCATTGTGCCCGCGTCCAGCTCTGCCACCAGCCCCAGGCCCCGAGACGCCCGCCGAAGATCAGAATCAGAATCGCCACTGCCGAGAACGACAGCCAAAAGCCCGGCTGCAGACTGACCAGAGGCTCGAAGATCAGGACCAGATCGAGCGACACCAGCAGTGGCAAGAACAGCCCCAGATGCCGGAAGCGCAAACGCCAGAGCAACACCATGGCGACCATGATGCAGGCACGACGCACCGGCACATCGAACCCGGCCAGCAGGCCATACCCCAGCGCCGCCACGAATGCCAGACCGCAGGCCCATGGCAGCCAGGGCAGGAAGCGTGGACACAATCCCCGACGAGCCAGCCCCGCGACCAGCAGATAGACCACCCCGGCCAGCAGACCGATGTGCTGACCGGATATCACCAACAGATGCACGGTGCCGGTGTCCTGCAGCACCTGCCAGTCGGCAGCCGAGAGGCCCGAGCCGTCGCCCAGCACCAGCGCCGCCAGTCCGCCTTCACGACCATGGGCCTCGACCGCCAGCAGACGCTGCCGGATTCCGTCACGCCAGGCAGCACGCGCGGGTGACAGCAACTGCCCGTCCACCACCGTGCCGGTGGCACCAATACGCTGGGCCAGCAACCAGGCCTGATAATCGAAAGCATCGGGGTTGGCCAGCCCGGCCGGACGCTTGAGCTTGACCGCCAGCTTCCAACGCTCGCCGCTGCGCACTTCGGGGCCGCCATACCAGGCCACGCGAATCCGTTGCGGCAACTTCGCTCGTCGCGACCAGGCATCCTCCAGTTCGAAACGCACCACACCTTCCGCAGCACCCGGCAGACCGACCACCTTGCCTTGCAGCCACAAGGTCTGCCCATCGAGACGCGGCAACAGACGATCGTCCAGCGCCGACTTTGCCGACACGCAGGCCCAGGTGAGTCCGAACAGAAAAAGTGCCAGTGGATAACTGCGAAACGGCAGCAGCATCAACGCCAGCACCGGCATCAGCAGCAATAGCCATACCGGAGGCAACGCGGGCAAAAAACGCAGGGCCAGCAGACCCAGAGCAAGCGCGATCATCCCTGTGCGCATGAACATCCCTCAAAGCGGCGAGACCTCAAGGATGAGCGCAACGGACAGAAATGGGCGGGATGGAGTGTTACCGGTTTTGTTCTTCAGCCTGGCTGTTCGCCCCGTGGGAGGCAGCTTGCTGGCGACTTCAGCGTACAGCCGCCGAATATCTGCCGGTTTTCAGGCGTTTTCGCCAGCAAGCCGCATCCCACAGGGGTACGCATGTAAAAAGGTTACTGCCTCATACCCCGCCCACTCACCAGCAGGCGGGCACAGCCGATGTACAGCACCACGGTCGCCACGACCATGAAGGCCAGAGCGATGCTGATGCGGATATCGGAAACACCCAGAATGCCGTAACGGAAGGCGTTGACCATGTGCAGGACCGGGTTGGCCAGCGAGACGGTCTGCCAGAACGGCGGCAGCAGGCTGATGGAATAGAACACGCCACCCAGATAGGTCAAAGGCGTCAGCACGAAGGTCGGGATAATCGAGATATCGTCGAAGTTGCGCGCAAAGACGGCGTTGATGAAGCCCAGCAGCGAGAAAATGGTCGCCGTCAGCACTACCACCACAATCGTCACGCCCAGGTGATGCACTTGCAGGTCGGTAAAGAACATCGACAGCAGGGTCACGATCAACCCGACCATCAGCCCGCGCAAGACACCGCCCAGGGTGTAGCCCACCAGAATGGTATGCGGGGAAACCGGCGAGACCATCAGTTCTTCGATGGAGTGCTGGAACTTGGCACCGAAGAAACTCGACACCACGTTGCCATAGGAGTTGGTGATCACCGACATCATGATCAGGCCCGGCACGATGTATTGCATATACGTGAAGCCACCCATATCGCCGATCTGCCGACCGATCAGGTTGCCGAAGATCACGAAGTACAGAACCATGGTGATCGCTGGCGGCAGCAAGGTCTGAGGCCAGATGCGCATGAAGCGCCGGACTTCGCGATAGACGATGGTGTTCAGTGCAACCATGTTGGGACGAAATTCACCGCTCTGGCCGGTCATAGAGCCACCTTCGCCAGATTCTTTTCCACCAGTGACACAAACAGCTCCTCAAGTCGGTTGGATTTGTTACGCAGGCTCAACACTTCGATGTTCTGCAGGGCCAGTTGACTGAACAGGGCGGTAATACCGACGCTCTTGTCCACCTGGACTTCCAGGGTGTGGCTGTCCAGCAGCTTGCAGGGATAGCCGACCAATTGCGGCGCGCTCTGGTAGGCATTCTTCAGGTCCAGCACGAAGGTCTCGACGCTCAACGTGTTGAGCAACTGCTTCATGCCCATGTTCTGCACAATCACGCCATGGTCGATGATGCCGATGTTGCGGCACAGCTGTTCGGCCTCTTCCAGGTAGTGAGTGGTGAGAATGATGGTGATGCCTTTCTGGTTCAGTTCGGTCAGAAAGGTCCACATCGAGCGACGCAGTTCGATATCCACACCCGCCGTCGGCTCGTCGAGGATCAACAGGCGCGGCTCGTGGATCAGCGCACGGGCAATCATCAGGCGACGCTTCATGCCGCCGGACAACGAACGCGAAGGCACATCGCGCTTGTCCCAAAGCCCCAACTGAGTCAGGTACTGCTCGGCGCGCTCCTTGGCGATTTTCATCGGGATGCCGTAGTAGCCAGCCTGGGTCACGACAATATCGAAGGTCTTTTCAAACTGGTTGAAGTTGAATTCCTGAGGCACAACGCCGATGGAACGCTTGAGCGCGGCAGGCTCGCGGTCCAGGTCGTGGCCAAAGATATTCACGGTGCCGCCGGTCTTGTTGACCAGGGTCGAGATGATGCCGATGGTTGTGGATTTGCCGGCACCGTTGGGGCCGAGCAAAGCGAAGAAATCACCTTCGGCGACGTCCAGATCAATACCACTCAGGGCCTGGAAACCGTTGCCGTAGGTTTTGGTTAACTGCCGGATGGACAGAGCAGAACTCATATCGAAAAACACACCAATCAGGGAAAAAGAAAAAAGAGTGTCGCTTGAAATAGCTGCTTACAAGTCAACGCAGCCCGGCCATGTTGCTTGGCTGCGTCGCACAAGTACAGATACATCCATTGATAGTAATTATTAACAGCAGGGCCAATGTAGCCCCGATGTTCAGGTCAAGGGGGTCATGACCGCCTTCTGATAGGCCGGTCGTGTCTTGAGCCGCTCATACCAGGCTTTGAGGTGAGGCAGTTCGGGACGTTCAATCGGCATTTCAAACCAGCCGTAGGCAAAGCAGCCCAGCGGGATATCGCCCATGCCGAATACTTCGCCTGAGAGATAAGGCTGGCGGGACAGCGCATCGTCAGCCACTTTCAACAGGCTGTGCAGGGTCTTGATGCCCTCCCTGATCTTGTCCCAGTCCTGTTTTTCGGCAGGTGTGCGGACCACACCCCAGAACACCGGGCTGAAAGACGCGGCAATGGTCGAGGTGGTCCAGTCCATCCATTTGTCGGCCTGGGCACGGACCTTGGGGTCGTCCGGATACAACGGCGTGCCGGACGCATGCAGAGCGGCCAGATAACGCACTATGGCATTGGACTCCCAGAGCACGAAGTCGCCGTCTTCGATCATCGGAATACGGCCATTGGGGTTCATGGCCCGGTATTCGGCACCGTCCACCAGCCCGAATGCACCACCGGCATCACGGGTTTCGTAAGGCACACCCACTTCTTCGGCAATCCACAGTGCCTTGCGCACGTTGCTGGAATTCTTGCGTCCCCAGATCTTGAGCATTGCATTCCCTCGGCAATTGTTCTGAAAAATGTTCGCACGCCAGTCTAACCTGAGAACACCGCAACTTCCTTGACCATGAAGGGTCACTAACGATGTCGGCGCAGATCGGCCAGGCGGACCGCCTTTGCCAGAAGCCAATGTCATCACAGGGGGAATACTTATGCTGTTGCTGTGGATTGTTGTTCTGGTGGTCGGCATTGCCTGGCTGGCCCATCGACGTACCGAACCGCTGCCCGCCCTGGGCATCGTGGCGGTCTACCTGCTGGCGATGGGAATTTTCAGCCATGCACCGGGCTGGTTGCTGACAGTCTTCTGGGTGCTGTGGCTGGCGGTCATGCTGCCACTGGCACTGCCGGATCTACGGCGCAGGTATTTCACGGCTCCGATGTTCGCTTGGTTCCAGAAAGTATTGCCGCCGATGTCGGAGACCGAGCGTGATGCCATCGACGCCGGGACTGTCTGGTGGGACGGCGAACTGTTCAGTGGCCGTCCGGACTGGGACAAGCTGCTGGCCTATCCCAAGGCCCGCCTGACCGAAGAGGAACAGGCCTTTATCGATGGCCCGACCGAAGAACTCTGCGCCATGGTCAGCGACTGGGAAATCGGCCAGGCCATGGACCTGCCGCCAGAAGCCTGGGCGCATATCAAGGAACACGGCTTCTTCGCGCTGATCATTCCCAAGGAATATGGCGGCAAGGGCTTTTCGGCCTATGCCCACTCTCAGGTCGCCATGAAACTGGCCACCCGCAGCGGTGACCTGGCGTCCACGGTCATGGTCCCCAACTCTCTCGGCCCGGCTGAACTGCTGCTGCATTACGGCACCGACGAACAACGCAATCATTACCTGCCGCGTCTGGCCCGTGGTGAGGATATCCCCTGCTTCGCCCTCACCGGTCCTCTGGCCGGCTCCGATGCTGGCGCGATGCCCGATACCGGCATCGTCTGCAAGGGTCAGTGGCAAGGTGAAGAAGTCATAGGTCTGCGCCTGAACTGGGAAAAGCGCTACATCACCCTCGGCCCGGTGGCGACCTTGCTGGGTCTGGCTTTCAAGGCCCATGACCCGGAACACCTGCTGGGCGACGAAGAAGACCTGGGCATCAGTCTGGCGCTGATTCCGACCGATACACCAGGCGTAGAAATCGGTCGTCGCCACTTGCCGCTGGGCGCCGCCTTCATGAACGGACCCAACTCCGGCAAGGATGTGTTCATTCCCCTGAGCTACCTGATCGGCGGTCAGGAAATGCTTGGTAAAGGCTGGATGATGCTGATGAACTGCCTGTCGGTGGGCCGTTCGATCTCGCTGCCTGCCGTGGGCACCGGTGCAGCCAAATACACCAGTCTGGTAACCGGCCAGTACGCGCAAGTGCGCGAGCAGTTCAATGTTCCGCTGTCGGCCTTCGAGGGTATTCAGGAAGCACTGGCACGGATCGGCGGCAATGCCTGGCTGATGGACAGCGCACGGATACTGACCGCCAATGCCGTGGACCTGGGAGAGAAGCCTTCGGTCCTGTCAGCGATCCTCAAGTACCACCTGACCGAACGTGGCCGCGAATGCATCAGCCACGCCATGGATGTGCATGGCGGCAAAGGCATCATCATGGGCCCCAACAACTATCTGGGTCGTAACTGGCAAGGCGCACCGATCTTCATCACCGTGGAAGGCGCCAACATTCTTTCCCGCAACCTGATGATCTTCGGTCAGGGCGCGATTCGCTGCCATCCGTTCGTCCTCAAGGAAATGGCCCTGGCCGGTCGTGAAGACAAGGACAACGCCCTGGCCGAGTTCGACACCTTGTTGCTCAAGCACATCGGCTTTGCGGTGAGCAATGCGGCCAGCACCCTGGTGCTCAACCTCGGCCTGGGCCATTTCGAGCGGGCACCGGGCGACAGCCTGAGCCAGGGCTATTTCCGCGCCCTGAACCGTCAGGCCGCGGCCTTCGCCCTGCTGGCCGACTTGAGCATGATGCTGCTGGGCGGCGAACTGAAACGCCGTGAACGCCTGTCGGCCCGGCTGGGTGATGTGCTGAGCCATCTGTACCTGGGCTCGGCGGCACTCAAGCGCTATTACGACCAGCATTCGCCCGAACATCTGCGTCCCCTGCTGCGCTGGGCCATGGAGGAAAGCCTGGGACAATCCGAGCGGGCACTGGACGAGTTGCTGAGCAACTTCCCCAACCGTCTGCTGGGCGGCCTGTTGCGGGTGGTGGTGTTCCCATTCGGCCGTCGCCATAAAGGCCCGTCGGACAAGCTGGGTGCCGAAGTCGCGCAAGTGCTGGGCCGGGCCAAAGGTGATGCGACCCTGGAAGAACTTCTGGCCGGTTGCTATCGCCCACAGGCGGAAGGTGATCCGGTTGCCGCACTGCAACAGGCCTGCGACTTGCTGAACGAAGCCCAACCGCTGCACAGGAAACTGCAACAGGCGATCAAGAGCGGACAGGTCCAGTCAACGCCGGGCGAACATGCCATCGATGCCGCCCTGCGCCTTGGCATCCTGATGCCCAGCGAAGCACAGAGCCTGAGGACTGCGGAAGCGGCACGCCGCAAGGTGATCGATGTCGACGATTTCGACAAGGAGCAACTGACGCTGACGCCGGGCAAGACTCGATAAGCGTCAGTCCATTCCCACAGCGAGCGCGCAGAGCCTTATACTCTCGCGCTCGTTTTTTGTCTTTGAGGATCACATCATGGCCGACGCCACTCTCGACCACCATCTCAGCCTGCTGACGCACCTGCGCAGCATTCTGGTCGCGCTGGGCGAGGCCGACCAGGTTCCCGAGGAAAGCCATGCGCTGTTCCTGGAACGCTTCGACGAACTGATCACGCTTCTGCCGCAAGACCCTATCGAAAGCCAGTATCTGGGTCAGGACATCATCTGCCAGGTCATCCAGCGCTACCCGCAGATTGCCCATCTGGTACCTCGCGACCTGCTCTGGTTCTTTGCGGGCGATTGCCTGCACTTCATGCCGGACGACGAAATCGACCTGTATCAGGCACTCGAAGAGCGCCGTTACGAAGCCGAACAGAATGACGAGCCTTTCGACTGGAATCAGGAGAAACAGCTGCTGGCCATGTCGGAGCAAAGCAGCAAGCATTGAGATAAATGCCGTGGGAGCGGTCTTGGCCGCGACAAGCCTTCAATCGGGTCGTCGCGGGCAAGCCCCCTCCAGCATCAACTGATCCCCGCCAACAACTCCCGCGCCATCTGCTTGTGCTGCTCGTCGGACTCTTCGATCACCTGCAGCAATATTTCCCTTGCCGCTTGCGTATCGCCCTCATCGATCAGCACCTGGGCCTCATTGATACGGGTCAGGGGCGCTTCGTCCAGATCCAGCAGGTCGAATTCCGAATCGTCGTCCATGAAGCTGTCGAGAAACTCGTCGCTCAGGGCATCGCTGTCGGCCGGTTCGATGACTTCAATCGGCTGGATGACTTCAGGCTCGGAGTAATCACTGAGGAACTGATCTTCGGGCAGTTCGAATACCTCAGGCAATTGAGTGAGGTTCGAGGAGAACGCAGGATCGACTTCCGGGGCGGCAGGTGTTGTTTCAGTGGCCGTCTTGCTGCGGGTTGGCGGCGCATCGAAAGGATCGACCAGATCCCAGTTGGCATCCATCGACAGGTCATCCAGGTTCAACTGGAACTCGTCGATATGCTCCGGGTTGAGCGCAGCGGCAGCGTTTTCGTCGAGCTGGGCAGCGGGTTCTTCAGGTTGTGAAGCCTTCTCAAGAATCAGGGGGGCCGCTACGGCTGCTGCCACCACTGCAGCCGACGCGACAGGAGGCTCGCTGGCTTTCATCTGTGGATAACGCGCACGAATATCCTCGATCTTCCCGGCATCGACTCCATGCTCCAGCGCCGCTTCCTCTTCCTTGGCAAAGCCGGCAACATCGCCCTGCTCGGCCAGCAGCTCAAGCATTCGGATGCGGATGTCTTCGCGCTCCGGCTGTTTGACCAGAGCATCGCGCAGGATGCCCAATGCCTCGGTGAAACGCCCATAAGCGATATAGATGCTGACGCCATCCAGCGCATCCGGGGCGGTCCCCGCCAGACGTGACGCAACGGGGGCCTTGACCACAGGCGCTGGAGCCACGACAGCCGGTTGTGGCTCGGCAATGGCGGGCACCTCGAAAACCGGGAGGATGGTCGACTGGGCGGGCTTGATCAGCGGCTCTTCGGGGACCACGACGGGTTCCAGGTCTTTCCTGACCTGATGACGGCGTTTGGAATAGGCAAATGCCAGCAGAAGCAAGACGATCAGCACCGCAGCCAGCAACAGCGGCCAACTGATGAAGGAATCGCTCTGCACCGGTTGCGTTGCCGCAGGCACGGGCGCAGCCGGAGTAACGGCCGGGTTGGCCGCGGGTCTGGCCTGGGCCTGGGCCAGCTCGGCGCGCAGGGCGGTGATCTGCTTGTCCTTGCCTGCCAGTTGTTCCTGCAACTGCTGGGTGGTGACCTTGAGGTCTTCCACAGCCCGACTCAACTGCTGACTCTCAATGGCAGCAGCGGCCAGTTGCTCGGCATTGCGCTGGGCTTCGGCGGCCTGGGCATCGGTCGATGCGGTCTTTGTCACCGGAGCCGTTGCAGCGGCACTCGGCAATACCGCGGCATCAGGCAGCAGCAACACCTGACCGACTTTCAAGGCGGAGTTCGCGCCATTGGCAAAAGTCTGCGGGTTGAGCGCGCGGATACCCTCGGCCAACTGACTGGCAGACACCTTGCCCTGGGGATCTTGAACGTGTCGGGCTATGCCGTTGAGCGTATCGCCTTCGGCCACGGTGTAACGCTTGCCCTCCCGGGCCGCGGGTGGTGCAACCGGCATGCGCGTTTCGGGCGCTGGCTGGGCGGCGCGCTCCTGTTTCCGGCTGCGTATCGCGGCCTGCCCTTCCGGCGTGGTGGCCGGGTCGAGCAACAGGGTATAGGTGCGCAACTGATCGCCATTGGGCCTGGCCAGTTGCACCATGAAGTTCAGATAGGGTTCGGTGACAGGCTTGCTCGATACCACCCGGATCACGCCACGATTACCGCGAATGACCGGGGTAAAACGCAGGTCATTGAGGAAGAACGAGCGTTCGACATCGGCCTTGGCGAAAGCTTCGGCCGAAGCCAGCTTGGCAACGACATCTTCTGGACCCAGGCCGCCGGTTTCCAGCAACGCGATCTCGGCATCGAGTGGCTGGTTCAAGGCCGAATGCAGAGTGATATCGCCCAGCCCCAGAGCCGAGGCGAATGTCGAATAACCCAGCGACGACAAGACCAGAGAAACAGCCAGCAGGCTCTTGTGAACACTGGTTGCAACCTTGCGCTGCGTGCCGCCGGCACTCTCGAAAGCAGCCTGAGAACTCTTGAGCATGCGAACCCTTATGGAAATCTTGGCGTAATCGGTAATGGACTTCACTGTCCGTCAGCAGTATGAGCGAGAACCCGTGGCCTCGCCTCAGGATCTTTCCAGATTGGCCAGAATCCGTGCGTGTACGCTCATGCATACCCGCAATTCTTCTTCGCTCAGCCCTTCGAACAGCTCGACGCGCAACGCATTGGCGATGGTTTCGATCTGCTCGATCAGGGGACGCGCCGCATCGCTGAGAACGATTTTCTTGGCGCGGCGGTCTTCGAGAACTGCCTGACGCTGCACCAGTTGCTGAGCCTCCAGGCTGTCGAGCAGACGCGCCAGGGTCGGGCCTTCGACGCCGATGCTCTGGGCCAGTTCGCGCTGGGTCGGCGGTTCTTCGTAACGCGCCAGATGCAGCAGCACCAGCCAGCGAGCCTGGGAAAGCCCCAGGTCGGCCAGACGGCGGTCCAGTTCGGCACGCCAGCCTCGGGTGATATGCGCCAGTTGCATCCCGAAACGATGTTCATCAGTCAGCGGCATAAGAAACTCATATTTAAAACTAATTATTAGCGAGCTAATCATGCTCCCGATGTTCAGGCAAGCATGACACCGTGATGTTTGATCGTCCGCGTTACATCTCGAACTCGGACTGCAAGGCTGCCCTTACGCAATAAAGGACGCCTTCGGGGACACGCCCGGTGAACATTGCGGCGACTTCCGCAACGGCGGGCAGTTCGCCTTCGCCATCCAGGAAGGCATCCTGAACTTCGCCCAGCAGGTCTTCGGGCAGGTCCAGAGCCTGCTCCAGTGACAATTGCTGCTTGCCGATGGCTTCGGCGAGCATGGTGTAGACGTTCTTTTCCGAGCACTGCAACTGCCCGGCGATCTGCGCGGGGGTCATGCCGGCGCGAGCCAGGCTGATGAGTTCGTGGCGCACATCAGCCACCACGCGAGGCGCTTCTGCCGCCCCGCCCAGCACTTCAAGAAACGCTTCGCCATAACGCTCCAGCTTGCGGGCACCGACGCCGCTGACCCGGGCCATCTGCGACATGGTTTCGGGCTTGCTGCGCAGCATTTCCAGCAGGGTCGAATCGGGGAAGATGACATAAGGCGGCACGCCATGTTCTTCGGCCAGCTTGCGCCGCAGGGCTCGCAGGGCTTCCCACTGTTCGCGCTCTTCGCCGCGTACCAGTTGACTGGCCGGGCTGCCGGAGCTGCCTTTGGAGGTGGTCTGGGGTTTCAGGTCGCGACGCAGTTCCAGCGTGACTTCACCGCGCAACAGCGGGCGGCATGTGTCGCTCAGACGCAGGCCGCCGTAGCCTTCCAGATCGATGTCCGCCAACCCGCGGGCCACCAGTTGCCGGAACAGGGAACGCCATTCGCCTTCGGAACGCGCCTTGCCGACGCCGAATACCGAAAGATGCTGATGACCGAAACTTTCCACCTTGTCGTTGGACTTGCCCAGCAGGACATCCACCAGATGGCCCACGCCATAACGCTGGCCGGTGCGGTAGATCGCAGAAAGCGCCTGACGCGCGGGCTCGGTGGCATCCCAGGTCTGCACGCCGTCGACACAGTTGTCGCAATGGCCGCACGGGTTGGGCAGGTCTTCGTCGAAATAGGCCAGCAGCGTCTGGCGGCGGCAACGGGTTTCTTCGCACAGCGCCAGCATGGCATCGAGCTTGTGATGCTCCAGACGCTTGTGGCGCTCGTCGCCTTCGGAGTTCTGCAGCATCTGCTTGAGCATCAATACGTCTTGCAGGCCGTAAGCCATCCAGGCATCGGCGGGCAGGCCGTCACGTCCGGCACGACCGGTTTCCTGGTAATACGCCTCAAGGGATTTGGGCAGATCCATATGGGCGACAAAGCGCACGTTGGGTTTGTCGATCCCCATGCCGAACGCAATCGTGGCCACCATGATCAGGCCTTCCTCATTAAGGAAGCGCTTCTGGTTGTGGGCACGGGTCTCGGCGGGCAGACCGGCATGGTAAGGCAGTGCCGGATAGCCGTTGTCACTGAGAAACACCGCCACTTCGTCGACTTTCTTGCGCGACAGGCAATAGACGATCCCGGCATCGCTGCGCCGCTCGGACAGAAACGCCAGCAACTGCTTGCGGGGCTGCTCCTTGGGCACGATGCGGTAGAAAATGTTCGGTCGGTCGAAGCTGGACAGGAAACGTTCGGCGTTCTGCAGATGCAGACGTGTGACGATTTCCTCACGGGTCCGCTTGTCGGCAGTGGCAGTCAGGGCGATACGCGGTACATGGGGAAACAGCTCGGCCAGTTGCCCCAGTTGCAGGTATTCGGGCCGGAAGTCATGGCCCCATTGCGAAACACAGTGGGCCTCGTCGATGGCGAACAGGGCAATCTGCAGGTTCTGCAGAAACGCCAGCATGCGCGGCTGAACCAGTCGCTCAGGTGCGAGATAGAGCATCTTGACCTCGCCCTGGCGAATCCGCTGGGCCAGATCGCGCTGCTGCTCGGGGCTCAGGGTCGAGTTCAGCGAAGCCGCCGGAACCCCCAGTTCGTCCAGGGTCGAGACCTGATCTTCCATCAGCGCAATCAAGGGCGAAACCACCACGCACAGGCCATCGCGCAACAGGCCCGGAACCTGAAAGCACAAGGACTTGCCACCACCGGTCGGCATCAGGACCAATGCATCGCCACCGCTGGCCACGCGCTCAATAATGGCACCCTGGCGGCCACGAAAACTGTCGTAGCCGAAGATGTCTTTAAGTACGCGTTGTGCCTGTTCGAGCATAAAAACCCCAGATTGTCCTGCTGCACTGCAAAGCGCGGCAGTATACCCGAGCGATCAACGGCAAAGGATGACCGGGACACGAGCGGTCAAAATTAACTGCGATCGACCTCTACGCTGGCGCCCCGGACGCGCAGGGCCTAGAATTCAGCATTGTTTTCTTTCCAAGGTAGTCCGTCCATGTCCTTCGCTGAGCAACTCACCCGCCTGCAAGTCTTCCTCGATGCAGATGAACTGCATGAAGAAGCACTGGACTACGTGGCCGCTCATGGCTATCTGACCGCCATTTCCATCTGTTCCGAACAGGTTCCGGAACGTGAGTGGATCGATGCACTGTTCTCCGAACCACCTCATTACGCCAGCGAAGCCCAGCGCATCGAGATCGAAACCACATTGAGCCTGCTGCAGGCGCATATCGCCCGCCAACTGGCTTCCGACGAAGAGTTCGAGCTTCCCTGCGACCTGGATCTGGGCGACGAGCCGGACGATTCCGACCTGCGCGGCTGGTGCATCGGCTTCATGGAAGGTGTGTTCCTGCGTGAAAACGCCTGGTTCGAAAGCGCCGAGGAAGAAGTCAGCGAAATGCTGTTGCCGATCATGGTCGGTTCGGGCCTGTTCGACGAACAACCGGAGTTCTCCGACATTGCTTCGGACGCCAACCTGATGGACGACATGATCGTGCAGATCCCCGAAGCCCTCACCGCCCTGTACCTGCTGTGCCAGGCCCCGGACGAAAAACCGGCAATCCTCAAGCCTCGTCACCACTGAGTCGGCGCCTATGGCGCAAGACCTGCCGCGCACCAGCCGTCACCGGTTGGTGCGCTATCTGCTGGTGGCTGTCGGCTGGACAAGCGTAGGCCTGGGCGTCATCGGGATTTTCCTGCCGGTACTGCCCACCACGCCTTTTCTGCTGCTGGCCGCTGCCTGCTTCGCACGCAGCTCGCCACGCTTCTATAACTGGCTGGTCAATCACAAACGGCTCGGGCCGTGGATCCGTGATTATCTGGCCGGCAACGGCATTCCCCTGAAGGGCAAGGTCTACGCCATCGGCCTGATGTGGGCCAGCATCAGCCTGTCCTGCTATCTGGTGCCCCTGCCCTGGGCTCGCGGCTTCATGCTGGCCAGTGCAGTGCTGGTGACGATTTATATCCTGCGCCAGAAAACCCTGCACAAGCCTTGAGCCTCAGACCGTATCGACCCTGAGGGAGTGATCGCCCAGCATGCCGTTGATGATCGAAGCGGTATCTGCACCACTGGCGACCCAGCCGCCCGTTCCGGTAGTCACCCCGTAGTGCCCGGCCAGATCGATACCCGCCAGATCGATGGTCTGACTTGCCGTACTGCCGCTGGCCCCCACTTCAATACTCGACACCAGGTCTACGCCACTGCCCGACACCTTGAAGTGCAGGTAGTCATCCAGCGAATCGCCCTGAATGCCCATGCCCTGCAATAGTTGCGAGAGGTCCAGCTTGTCGGCCCCAAAAGTGAAGTCGACAACCCGGTCATGCCCGGTATCGCCCGCCAGCCACATGAAGGTGTCCTGACCTGCGCCACCGATCAGCGTGTCGTTTCCGGCACCGCCAATCAGCAGATCGTTGCCATCACCACCATACAGCCAGTCGTTTCCACTGCCCGCCAGCAACACATCATCGCCATCGGTGCCGACCAGGGAATGCCCCTTCTGATAATCGATACTGACCGGAGCCACATCGCTGCCGCCATGGGCGTCACTGGCGGTATAAGTGCCGTGGTAAGTCGGTGTGCTGTCCACCGCGCTGTAATCGATGGTCAGGCCAATCTGATAAGTGAGCCCTTTGTTGACTACGCCCGGATCGGGCTGATGAATCAGGATCAGCCGATAGACATTGTCCTCAGTGGCAGTGATCGTGCCGCCCTCGCCCAGAGGCTGAAACTCGCCGTTGTTGTCCATTTTCCAGGCCAGCCCGATCTGATCGGACAGATAGCGGGTATCGACGGTCAGGGTCTCACCGGCCTTGAGTTCGATATTGAGGATGTCCTGGTGGCTATAGGTATCGATTTGCCAGGCCCCCAGATAACCGTTGAGCAGCACAGTCGCGGTCGCAGCACTGTTGACGTAAAAGTCGCTGCGCTGCAGGTCCCGCACCTGATTCTCGACCTTGTCCCGCGTCCCCTTGAACTCGATGGTGCCAGGCAGGCAGGCGGTGAAATCCGCGCCGGGTGCACGCCAGCCGGTATGAAAAACCGTCGGCGTCGCGCTCAGCGGGTCACCCTGAGGCGAGCGATCATTGGCCAGCAAGACGGCCCCCGGCACCTCGATACAGGGGGCCAGAATGTTGGTGATGATGTGGTCGGCCACGGCTTGCGGCCCCTGCCACGGCGGAATATGAATCGACAGATCGGCGCCGGACAGGTCGCCGTCGTTGTCGCTGAGCACAAAACCGATCTGCTCGGTCATGGGACTCCCCACAGCCCCCGGCGTGTAGCTGAAAGCGCCGCTGTCCATGTTCACCACAAGCGTTCCACCCGTGCTGCTGAGCAGCGTGAGTTCACGAGTGGCCGGATCGAAACAGACTAGCGTGGAGCCGCCACAACCGGTTTCATCCACAACATTGATACCGCTGCGATCATGGAGGTAGGTCACGCCCTCCAGCGTGATGGATTTGACGAAGCCACCATCGGCACCCAAGGTCCCGCCAGTCAGCAGACTGCCACTGACTACGCGGCTCGGCGCGATATCGCAGCCAGACGGCGCGCACGGCACCGACAGTTCGATATCGGCTGCCAGCGGCACATCGTCGATGATGGAAATATCCAGATGGGCCGAACCTGAATCACCGTCCCGGTCCGTGGCGATCACCTCGATCTGTTCACCAATAAGATTGGCCCCCTCGCCTTCGGGGTGTTCCAGCGAATCGAGCAGCGTGTAGCTGTAGCTGACCACCCCGCTCTGCGGGTCGTACCCCGTAATGCTCAGTCTGTTGCCCAGAGCCGTAAGGGCCGTCAGGGGAAAGCCCATCACGACACCGGCCACCACCACCTCGATACCGCCGACCGTCAGGGACTGCAACCCGTCAGGCGCACTGACCGTGAACGTACCCTGCTGAGTCAGCTTTCCGGCATCGGGCTGCGAACCGCCGCACAGGTTGGCTTCATTGAATGTAAGAGCACTGCACGACACCTTGACGCAATGATCCACGGGGGGCTCGACTGGCGGATCGATGGGAGGCTCCACTGGCGGCTCTACAGGTGGATCAACGGGCGGTTCGACAGGTGGCTCTACCACCGGCGGCTCGGTGATGGGCGGTTCCACAATCGGCGGTATCACCACTGCGCCGGGTGGATCGCTCGTCACGCCGCGCAGAAACTCGGCCTGCCCCTCGGGAAACAGTGGCACCAGGTTCAGCCCCTGAGTTGCAAAACCTGTGACAGGCGTCACTTCTGCACCTGTTTCAGTGAGAATCACGGCGGTATGTCCGCCGCCCTCTGCGCTGACCGCTTCATCGCCGCCCTGCACAGGCTCCTCATCCAGCCCCGTGGCCTGCTCGACTGACGCCAACAACCCGAGTGTCGGGGTGATCGGGTCGAGGGTTTCCACATGAGCGGGCTGGCCGTCGAGAAGAGAGGTATCCAGCAACAGACGGCTTTCGCGCCCCAACGTCAGCTCACCGCCGCCCTCAAGCTGCACGACCATGGCACCGGTTGTGCCGGTCTGTAGTTGCTCACCTGCAAATACCCGATCACCTTCACTCAACACACGCTGAGTACCACTGCTCGACACTGCTACAACATCGCCCACCGCTTGTCGTACCGTACCGATCACCCTGGCCATATTCACTCCATTTTTCGTAACGATCGAACCCGAAACCCTCGGATCTGCTCCTGAATTGCCTCACCCGCGCAACAGATAAAACTCCGACAACCTTTTCGCGACAGAAAATCGTCGCCTGATCAATCTGTTGTTTTCACATGCAATTTCATGTGCCTCACATGCCGACATAATTCCGTCGAAAGCCAAAAAACCAGAAAAACCGCACTTAAGTGGCTGAATAAAAGGGCATGACACAAACAACCATCGTCGCTATTCGGAAAACTGCATAAGTTTTTTTCGGCATAAGGCATATGAAAAAAACGTCTGAGTTTTCTCAAAAGTTGTTCTTAGCTGTGTTGTTACAAGCCTGACACGGCTGACCGCACGAAAAAGTCATTTTATTGACCAGCAGAACACTTTTACGAAGGGAGACGTATTCATGCGCGATTTGACACCGCTTTACAGCGCCGTCGTGCTTGCGGTGGCCTGTGCGCAAGCGCAAGCCATTACATTGACCGAAGCGATCCAGAACACCCTTGACCACCACCCGGAAATCCAGGCCAGCAAGAACGAAAGACTGTCTGCCGGTGAAGAACTGAACGTTGCTAAAGGCGGCTACCTGCCCACAGTCGATGTAGTGGCCGCCTACGGTCGACAGAAGACCGACAGCCCCAGCACCCGCGCTCTTTATGGCCATGACTCGCAGATCCTCAATTACACCCAGTCCGAGCTGCGCCTGCGCCAGTTGCTGTTCGACGGCTTCAATACCCCTAACGAAGTGGGCCGCACCCGAGCGGTGGTCAACTCCCGTGCCTACTACGTGCAAGGCACCTCCCAGAGCCTCGCCCTGCGCGCCATCGAGGTGTATCTCGACGTGCTCAAGTGCCGTGAACTGCTGACCCTGGCCCGCAATAACCTGCAGGCGCACTTGCGCATCAATGACCAGATCATCCTGCGCAGCGAACGTGGCGTGGGCAGCGCAGCGGATCGCGACCAGTCCCTGGCCCGCCGTGCACTGGCACAGAACAACTTCCATACCGCCCAGGTGGAACTGGCCGATGCCGAAGCCAGCTTCGCCAGTGCCGTGGGCCGCTTGCCGGACGAACTGGAAACCCCGCCGTCCATCAAGGGCGAGATCCCGCTGAGCCTGTCCGATGCCCAGCAGAGCATGCTGCTCAACAACCCGTATCTGAAATCGGCCCAGGCCGATGTGCAGGCCGCCGAGAAACAATATGAAAGCTCGAAGGCACCTTTCTACCCACGCTTCGATGCCGAACTGGCCGTAGGTGCCAATGACAACCTGCAAGGCGAGGAAGGCCACGACAAGGAATGGCGGGCCGCCGTGGTGATGAATTACAACCTGTTCAACGGCAACCGTGACAAGGCGCGCCTGCGCTCCAACGCCTACAAGACCGGCCAGGCCCTGGACATCCGCAACAACGCCTTGCGCATGCTCAACGAAAACATGTCGCTGGCCTGGAATGCCATGGACAACGCCCGCCTGCAAACCCCGATTGCCCGTGACTACGTGACCTCCACAACCCGCGTACGCGCCGCGTACCAGGACCAGTTCGGCCTGGGCCAACGCACCCTGCTCGACCTGCTGGACAGCGAAAACGAACTCTACAACGCCAGCCGCCGCTACACCGAAGTGCGCTACACCGAAGAACTGGCCATGTATCGGGTCCTGGCCAGCGAAGGAGAGTTATTGCGCAAACAGCGTGTCGTCCTGCCTGCCGAAGCGGTGGCACTGAACGAAGTGGAAAACCAGGCTCGTTTGCCATCGCTGAAATAAATACAACCACCCGGATCAATCCGATCCGCTTTATGGGAGGCAGCTTGCTGGCGACGCCTTCAATGTGCAGACGCTGCCTATATGCCGGTTTTACTGGTCCTTTCGCCAGCAAGCTGCCTCCCACACGTTGAATCATCTGTTCTATGGGAGTCCACCTGTGAATCGTATGGAACTGTCCGCCACTCTCGACCCTGCGCCGAACGACGACGATCCCTTGCTCGATGGCCTTCTGATCCTCTGCAACCTGCATGGCTGCACCACCAGCCGCGCCAGCCTGAGTGCCGGGCTGCCGTTGGCCCGGCAGCGCTTGAGCAGTGCGCAACTGCCTCGGGCCGCTGCCAATGCCGGCTTGCAGGCTCGCTGGCTGCGACGCGAACTGAACGCCATCGACAGCCTGAACCTGCCCGTTCTGCTGTTGCTCGACCATCAGCGCTGCGCCGTCCTGAGCCGCTGGGGCGACGACGGACAAGCGCTGATCCTGCCCTGTGAAAACGAGGGCGGCGAACAATGGATCAGCCGGGAAGAACTGGCCCGTCACTACAGCGGCCAGGCCTTGTTCGCCCGTCCGCTGCATGAACTGGAGCAACTGCGCACCCCGTTGCTGCCGAGGGTCAAGACCTGGTTTCGCGACACCCTGAAACAGTCTCGCGGGCTCTACGGCGATGCCATTCTTGCCAGCCTGTTGATCAACCTGCTGGGCCTGATGGTGCCTCTGTTCGTCATGCAAACCTACGATCGCGTCGTGCCCAATCAGGCCACCGCCACCTTGTGGGTGCTGGCGATCGGGCTGCTGGTCGGCACTCTGTTCGAGCTGGGATTGCGCCTGATCCGCGCCCGTCTGCTGGATCGGGCCGGCAGCAAGACCGACCTGATTCTCTCCGCAACCCTGTTTGAACGCATCATCGGCATGCACCTGAAAAACCGCCCGGCCACGGTGGGCGGCTTTGCCCAGAGCATTCATGACTTTCAGGGACTTCGGGAATTTCTGACCGCCGTCACCCTCACCAGCCTGATCGACCTGCCCTTCGCACTGTTGATGCTCGGCGTTATCGGCCTGCTGGGCGGCTGGCTGGTGCTGATCCCGATGATCGCCTTCCCACTGACCGTGGCCTTTGCCTGGACCATCCAGGTACTGCTGCGCGACACCGTACAAAAAAGCCTGAGCCTGGGCGCAGCGCGGCAGGCCCTGCTGGTGGAAACCCTCGGCAGCCTGGAAACCCTCAAGGCCTGCAATGCCGAAGGCGAGCGTCAGCATCAGTGGGAAAGCACCCACGGCGCTCTCACCCGCCTGGACAACCACGCCCGGCATCTGGCCGCGCTGGCCAGCAACAGCACGCTGTTTATCCAGCAGTTCTGCGGCATGGCAACCATCGTCGCCGGGGTCTACAGCATTATCGCTGGCAACCTGAGCGTCGGCGCACTGGTCGCCACCTACATGCTGGGCAGTCGCGTACTCGCGCCACTGGGCCAGATCGCCGGGCTGATCACCCGCTATCAACAGGCGCAACTGACCATGAAAAGCACCGACACGCTGATGGCCTTGCCTCAGGAGCGAGACACCCACCAGCGTCCGCTGCAATGTCCGCCACTCAAGGGCGCGCTGAAAGCCAGCAACGTCAGCTTCGCCTATGGCCAGCAAAGCGCAGCGGCCCTGCACGGCATCAGCTTCAATATCGAACCGGGCGAACGGATCGGCATCATCGGTCGCAGCGGCTCGGGCAAAAGTACGCTGGCGCGCCTGCTGATGGGCTTTTACACACCCGACGAAGGCCAGTTATTGCTGGATAACCTCGACCTGCGGCAACTGGAAATCACCGCCTTGCGCCAACAGATCGGTTATGTCGCCCATGACCTGCCGCTGCTGGCCGGCAGCCTGCGCGACAACCTCACTCTCGGTGCCCGCCACACCAGTGACGCCCGCATGCTGGAAGTCGCACGCCTTACCGGCGTCGACGAACTGGCCCTTCAACATCCTCAGAGCTTCGACCGCCCCGTAGGGGAGCGCGGCCAGTTGCTGTCCGGTGGCCAGCGTCAGGCCGTGTTGCTGGCCCGGGCGCTACTGCGCGACCCGCCGATCATGCTGCTGGACGAACCCACCAGCCACATGGACAACGCCAGCGAAGACACCCTGCGCCAACATCTGCATCAACTGATACCTGGCAAAACCCTGCTGCTGGTCACCCATCGCATGTCAATGCTGAGCCTGGTGGATCGGCTGCTGGTTCTGGACAACGGCAAGCTGGTGGCCGACGGCCCCAAGGCGGCCGTGATCGAAGCGCTGCGCAAGGGCCAGGCCGGCCCGACGCCTGTTTGAGGAGCCTTATCATGCCAGTCACCTACGGATTGCGCCGTCGCTTCAGGCCCGAACTCGCGTTCATGAACGAACGCAACAGCGCCCTGCAGCAAGACTCATCGGACGCCCAACGCCTCACGGTCTGGGTCGCCACCGCATTGATCCTGACCGCTCTGATCTGGGCAAACTATGCCGTACTGCAGGAAGTCACCACCGGCGAAGGCAAGGCCATTCCGTCCAGCAAGGTCCAGGTGATCCAGAACCTGGAAGGCGGCATCGTCACCGAGATATTCGTGCGCGAAGGCCAGGTGGTGAACAAGGGCGATACTCTGCTGCGCCTGGACGACACCCGCTTTCTGTCCAATCGGGGCGAAAGCGAAGTGGATCGCCTGACCCTCACCGCTCAGGTCGAACGTCTGGCCGCCGAAGCCGAAGGACGGCCCTTGCTCCTGCCCCAGGAACTGCTCGACAAAGCCCCGCAAGTCGCCGCCGATGAGCGTGCGCTGCATGAATCCCGGCAGCGACGCCTGGACGGCGAACAGCGCACCCTCAACGAACAACTCAGGCAAAAGACCCAGGAGCTGGCCGAGTTTCGCGCCCGCCAGGAACAGTTCCGCAACAGCCTTGCGCTGGTGCAGCAGGAACTCGACATGTCGATCCCGCTGGTGGGCTCAGGCGCCGTCTCGCCCGTGGAAATCCTGCGCCTCAAACGCAACGCCGTGGAAATGCGCGGCTCGATGAACGCCAACACCCTGGCCATCCCCCGCGCCGAAGCCGCCATCAACGAAATCAAAAGCAGAATCCAGGAATCGGAACTGACCTTCCGCAGCGAAGCCTCCCGCGAACTCAACGAAAAACGCGCCGACCTCGCCAAAATCAGCGCCAACCGCATCGCCATCGACGACCGCATGACCCGCACCACCGTCACCTCCCCGGTACGCGGCATCGTCAAGACCCTCAAGATCAACACCATCGGCGGCGTCGTCCAGCCCGGCAGCGACCTGCTGGAAATCGTCCCCCTGGAAGACAACCTGCTGATCGAAGCCAGAGTACGTCCGCAGGATGTTGCGTTTCTGCATCCGGGGCAGAAAGCGATGGTCAAATTCAGCGCCTATGACTACACGATTTATGGCGGGCTGCCTGCCCGGCTGGAAATGATCGGGGCGGATACGGTTACCGATGACAAGGGGAATAGTTTTTACCTGATTCAGGTGAGGACCGACCGGAATCATTTGGGCGGAGATGAAAAGCCGTTGCTGATTATTCCGGGGATGGTGGCGACGGTGGATATTATTACCGGGGAGAAGAGCGTGATGGATTATTTGTTGAAGCCGGTGTTGAAGGGGGGGAGTGAGGCGTTGAGGGAGAGGTAGGGGAAGATTCCGTTGGACTTTACAGTTTTTTTTATATATTTTTCAGCACTCAATGGAGAGTTTTTGGTGAAAGGATGAAACGCAAATTACAAATCTTTATTTCTAGTACTTATCTCGACTTGATTGAAGAGCGTCAAGCAGCGGTAAGTGCAATTCTAAAAGCCGGACATATACCTGCGGGCATGGAGCTTTTTACAGCAGGAGATCGATCTCAATTAGACACCATTAACTCGTGGATTGATGAGTCTGATGTGTATATGCTTATACTTGGCGGGCGATATGGCGCGGTAGAGCCTACAACAAATGTAAGTTATACAGAGCTGGAATTCGATTACGCGGCATCTCTGAACAAACCGATGTTTGCGGTCGTCATTAAAGATGAGGCTTTGGAAAACAAAATTCGAGCTCATGGCACTGACTTTTCGGAAAAAGAAAACCCCAAAGAATTAAAGCTTTTTCGTACAAAAGTACTTAGTAAGATCTCCTCTTTTTTCGAGGACTTGAAAGATATTAAGCTTTGCGTGCATGAAACCTTAGCCGACTACTCGACTAATAGAGAGCTTTCTGGCTGGGTATCTGGAAGTGAAATAGTGGACTCCAAACCTTTGATGGAAGAAATAAGCAAGTTATCCAGCGAAAACACTGAACTAAAAGAGAAAATTAGTCAGCTAGAGCATCGCTTGTCGACTACTCCAGTGCCAAGCAAAGCAGACTCTACTAAATTTGAAGAATTGAAGGATATTTTGTCAAAGACAAAAATAAACTTACCAAAAGACATTGAGAAAGGAGAAAAAGAAATTGAAATATCCTTGCTAAAAGCTTTCGATGTAGCAAAAGACGACCTTATTACGGGTGTTATTAACAAGACGGGGATATCTGATTACCATAAATTTATTTTTTTCAATATAAGCCCTAAACTTCAGATTCATGGCCTAGTAGATAATGAGAAGGTTTCAGGCGTTCAGTATCGTCGTTGTTATGTAACTCCGTTAGGGTTAAGTTTTTTGGCGTATTTTGAAAAATCGAAATTAGAGAGCTCCCCAGATATCTAGACTGTTTGGTAATGAAATCAGGACTTGAGGCAAATAAAAAATCTACTATAAACCCCTTACAGAAAGCGGCATCTTGAGACTGATTATTTTCGACCTGCCGTCATGAAAATCAATATAAGTAGCAACCAAAACTCTTTAAACTCCAATATAATCGTCCTATAAAAACCGTTTAGTAAAGTATTTTTAAACTATAAAACCACACACCAACCGAAAGTAATAAAAATGGACTTCACTTGGATTTCAGAGCTCTTATCAAAAAACACTACAGTCCTTCAAGCCTCACTAATATCCGTAATAGCTTCAGCCTTTATTTCTTACGCTTTCCGAGTTCGAGAACATAAGAAAAAGCTTGCTGCTGAGTATAATCACGAGCAACGTAAAGCCCTCCGCGAGATTATTGGCCGTAGTCATGGACGCTTGCTTCATGCTGGCAATAGCTTAAGTTATCGGCTCTGGAACTTATATGCAAACCACGACAAGGGCTGGTTGGTAGTAGATAACATCGGGCATCCTGAAAACTACTATTTAAATAGTTTTGTTTGCCGATTTCTGTCTGTTTTTTCTCTTGTACGTGACTTTGAACGTCAAGCATTATATGTGGATGCACGGATTGCGTCTAAGAAAGATAGAATATTCGTTAAATACGTAGCAGCACTTCATTGGTGCATGACAGACACGGAACTATTTAGCGGTATACCATACGACACTTTCAATGCGGTAGATCACTTTTTCTCTGACACACTACGCGACTACTGCGAAATATGCATTGACGAAAATGGAACGACTCTTAGAGCTAATGCAATGCTAGAACTTGGCGAAAAAATTCACCCTGTTTTCGCATTCTTTCAAGGGTTATCACCGACAGAAAATCGTCTGCGCTGGGACCGTCTAGTTTCTCTCCACCTATTGGTTGCGACATTCATTAACTCTATTGGGTATCCTGAGCACCGAACCTCATGTGAGAGATTATCAAAAATTGCCAAGCAGATTCGTAACAAAGCAGTCTTGGCCAATATGGCTACTTGGCTCCCTCGCCATGGTCTTGGTAAAGACTCTGACAGCAAAAAGCTAATATCAATATGCAAGATCACATACAACAAACTCTAACAAAACTTTAAAAAATTTATATATCCACCATTTTTCTATCCACTTCTGAAAGGGCAACATTGGCCATGGCAAGACAAGGAATCGGTAATAAATAACACAATCAACGTTATGGCATCACGCTCGCACTCAGCATTTCTTGAGCTTTCGCCCCAGCCAAAAACATAAAAGCAATTTAATTACAGAAATTAAACCATACATCTACGTTCGGGCAAAGTAACGATCAAGATTAAAACTTCTTAAATCCTCTTCCACTCAACAGCTCTGCTCGTCTCATCAATCCAAAATCGTTCAAACCTCCTCTACAAATCGAATAATTTTAGTTGCCTGTCAGGAGCGGATTTGGTCGAAAAAATCTTGCAGAAAGAAATCACCTGCCACGGAGTCAGAAAGCAAATAATGCCCAGACCAATTATCCCAGCCAGCTTCGAGGCTGAACTCGGCACATTGGAAGCTCTGGTGAATTTTTTCATCAACACTTATGACAGGTGAGCCCAATCTTTTGAACCCTCGGAATCTGATGAGATTTTCAGCTAGCGATAGCCAACAATAGTCTGATAACTCGTTAAAACCCAGTATCAGATGTCCATTAGCTGCTATATCAAGAGTTGGTTTCATCTAATGTCATCCAAGGTTTTATGCAAAAGGAATGATCTGAACAGGCTTTGACAAAAATGCATTTATCCGCCCGCCGAACACTGTAAAGTCTGGCTGCTGATCAAAAGCAATACTTAATGAAAAAGCCCCATAGTTTGAGTTTCCACCTCATTACTCATCAGCAACAACACACAACCCATCCCAAACCCCCATCACCTGCGTCACCGCCGCATCCAGCGTCTCATACGCCACACCATCGCGAGCCAGTGTCGACAAGCCCAGGATAAAACTGTCGAACACCGCAGCAAGTGTTTCCGG
Source organism: Pseudomonas capsici (assembly GCF_017165765.1). GTDB lineage: Bacteria > Pseudomonadota > Gammaproteobacteria > Pseudomonadales > Pseudomonadaceae > Aquipseudomonas > Aquipseudomonas capsici. The sequence continues at coordinate 140,144 of NZ_JAFGZD010000003.1, read as the reverse complement.
CATCACCGTCGCAGGTAATTCACCTGCTGCAATGGCGCGTTCGATGCAGGCAGCCATAGCCGCACGGTTCTGGTTCCTCGTCCGTGCAAGAGGCTCGGAGATGGCTTTGCTCTCTTCCGAGCAAGCGCTCATCAGGCCTAACGCCACCAGACATCCCTTGGGATGATCGGGCTCACATTGCATTTTCGCGGACCGGCGCAGGGTCAGTTCAATCGCTTCCCTGGGCGGCAGGGTCGTATCAAAAAGGCTGTCGCTGACCCGGCCATGGGTGGCGAGGTAGCGTTCCATGACCTCGTTGAACAGCGCCTGCTTCGAGCCAAAGGCAGCGTAAAAGCTGGGGGCGGTGATGCCTCCTCCAATATTCGCCTTGAGCTGGCTGAGAGAGGTCGCATCGTATCCATGCTCCCAAAACAGATGCATTGCCTGAGTGATTGCTACGTCGCGGTCAAAGGTGCGAGGACGTCCCATCTGTGCCATGTCGGTTCTCCTGCAGAATTACTTAAATACTAATCGATACACAAGTCATTGACCACCCGGTTGCTCAACCCCTATATTTATACCGATCAGTATATTAGTAGGAAAAATCGAATGACTACCGATGAGAAACAGAGCGACAAACTTCCATTTGGGGCCTTACTGGCACTGGCGATGACAGGGTTCATTTGCATCGTGACCGAGACTTTGCCTGCGGGATTGCTGCCCGAAATCGGCAGCGGCCTGGGCGTCTCGGCATCGTTTGCGGGGCAGATGGTGACTGTTTATGCCCTAGGCTCGCTGCTGGCCGCCATTCCACTGACCATCGCCACGCAAAGCTGGCGTCGCAGAACCGTCTTGTTGATGACCATTGTCGGCTTTCTGGTTTTCAACTCCGTCACGGCGCTGTCTTCCAATTACTGGCTGACCCTGATCGCAAGGTTTTTCGCGGGCGTCTCGGCGGGTCTGGCCTGGAGCCTTGTCGCGGGTTATGCACGACGCATGGTTGTCCCGCAATTGCAGGGGCGTGCGCTGGCAGTCGCGATGGTGGGAACGCCCATCGCATTGTCCCTTGGCGTGCCTTTGGGAACATGGCTGGGTGGCTTTATGGGTTGGCGCATGGCGTTTGGCTTGATGTCCGGGCTGACCCTGCTGCTGATCGTCTGGGTGCTGGTCAAAGTGCCGGACTATCCTGGCCAATTCTCTTCACAGCGCATGGCGTTGCGTCAGGTTTTTCTTACGCCTGGCGTGCGCTCGGTGCTGGGCGTCGTCTTCACCTGGATGCTGGCGCACAACATTCTCTACACCTATGTCGCGCCGTTTGTTTCCGAGGCCGGGCTGGCAAGTGACGTTGATCTGGTATTGCTGGCATTCGGGGTCGCCGCGCTGGCGGGCATCTGGGTCACGGGCCGGCTGGTTGATCGCCATCTGCGCAAGACCGTATTGGCCAGCCTTGCAACCTTTGCAGCGGTTTCGGTTTTCTTCGGCCTGTTTTCAGGCTCGGCCCTGGCCATTTACGTTGGGGTTTCCATCTGGGGCCTGACCTTTGGTGGCGCCGCCACGCTGCTGCAAACCGCTCTAGCAGACTCGGCAGGTAAAGGCGCTGACGTTGCGCTGTCGATGAACGTCGTTGTCTGGAACAGCGCCATCGCAGGTGGCGGGCTACTGGGTGGCGTTTTGCTCGGCCAATGGGGCGTAAGTGCTTTCCCCTGGGTCTTGCTGATGCTGTTACTGCTCAGTCTGGCCATTGCATCGCGAGCGCGAGTGCATGGTTTTGCAGGCGGTGACAGACAGTCCGGCCTGATAGTCGCCGGTCATTGATAGACAGGCAGCAATGCGCTGCATGACCTGACGTTTCAACACAACAGACCGATGGCTGCCCTCGCCAAGGGGCAGCTCCGGTCATAAACATGCATCCACTTCAGCAATGCGCTTGGGCCTGCGCAGCATCACTCACTCAACAGCCCTGCTCGTCTCATCAATCCCAAGCCGCCTGCGCCGAGCGACCAACGCCCGACGAAATGACAAATCGGCATAGTCCAGAAAAAGCCGCGCCAGATGATTGAGCGCCTTCTCCTCCCCTTCACTGCCCGCCACAAAATCGAAGCCTAGGGCACGCTTGTTTTCCTCGGGCAACTCTTCCCAGCTTGTCATCAGATAGGCGTACATGGAGCTGACGATTTGCAGTTGGGTTGAAGGGGTTTTCGGGGCAGATCCTGCGCGACTGGGGAAGCGCGAGCGCGCATTGCGGGATGATTGCCTGGGGTTTCTGGGGTGGGTTCGGGTTTTCATGGGTTGTGTCCTTTCAGATAGGGCTTCCGGATTTCTTGTACACCGGGCAAACCAATCGACCCGCCCGGAATCAAAGCCGAGAATATCTGAAAATAAGATATCTGGAAATCAGATATCTGGAAATCAGTTATAGCTTGTGAAGCTGTTCAACGAGAACGGCATCATGACAAAAGCACTTTATCGACAAGAACATCAGGTCCTGATTAAGCTGCTGCGGACGATCAGGGAAAATGCCAACCTCACCCAGTCAGAGTGCTCTCGGGCGCTTGGCCGACCACAGTCGTTCATGAGCGATGTAGAAAAGGGCTTGAGACGGCTGGATATCGTGCAGTTGCGGGATTTGTGTGCGGTGCTGGGGTATGAACTGCCGCGATTTATAAGTGAATATGAAGATGCGTTGACGGCTGGGTGAGTGATAAACGCTGGCAGGTTCATGGCCAAAAGTTGGTAACGGCCAGGAGCAGACACCGAACGAACCCTATCGTTCTCTAATGAGCGGCGACTTGGGCCAAGTTTCACCCAACCTCTTGGATCTGCCGCTCATCTTGCGGGCTGGCTAATAATTGGAAAGAAACCAGTAGCTGGCTTACGTCCGCATGACTTTGTTCCAATCGATCTCATGGCCGGCGGCCTGTAATTCTCGGCCCAACGCCTGCTTCCAGCCACTGCCATCCATGGACTCCCACACCACGCCGGCAAAGTCACTGGGAATCTCCACGGTACCGCGCTTCAGTGCACACACTTTGTCGCGCCCGAGACGTCCCAGGAAATAGCCCAGTTCAAGCAGGACATTCTGCCGGGCACGTTGCTCCGGCGTGCCACCTTTGACGCATCCCTCATCATCAGGAGTTAGCAGCACTACGGCAAAGTCCACCTCTCCATGCGCTTCGACCTTCTCCATGACGGTGCGGCCGCGATTGGCTTGCTCATGCAGGATGATGGGATCAAAGCCTAGCTGCATCAGAAAACGAGCGACGGTTTCCCGTGCCCCTTCATCATGCCCATGTACTACAAAAACCTTGCGCTGTAGCACTCGCGGAGCGTTATCAACAACGATTGAGGCTTCAGGCGTATCTGCATGCTTATGATCAGTAAGATCTTCTCGTAGCGTCCGCTGGGCTTCCTTTAGAAGAGCCACTGCATTAGCGATATTCCTACGAGTGGGAGTCACGTAGTCTATCGGGCCGCCACCTATGTACCTTGAGACATGGCGGAGGCCGGTAGCAGGATGGAAGCGTTGATACGCTGAGGTATTATCACCAAAACACCGCTCCAAAGTATCTTTGATAGCTGCTTTCAATGCCGTCAGCTCAGGTGAATTTCCGTTCACCAGAGTGTGCACGTTGAAGTTCTCGAGCTCGGAGATACGCTCGTCTAACCGGGCAAGCCCTCGTTCGATAGCTTGGGGTGTTAGCTGTAGCTTGGGAGCGGTGACGGTATTGGTTGGAGGGTTAGCTCGGGCCATCCTGTGAATCCTTTCTCTTTATCTGATAAAGGACATTATGACCGATAGAAGCGGATAGCGGTGGCTGTCTGGGTTGGCCTGTCGCCACCGTCAGCTTTGGGCCGCGCTAAGTGTTCAAACTTCGGTCTGCTCCGAAATCTCCAAAGCATCGTCCACCTCAATACCTGGTTAGCGTACCGTGCTTTCCAGCTTGGTATGGCCGAGTAGCAGCTGCACAGCCCTCAGATTTTTGGTTCGTCTGTAGATAAGCGTCGCTTTGGTTCGGCGCAGTGTATGAGTACCGTACAAAACGGGATCGAGACCTATCGAAGCAACCCATGCCTTGACGATACGGGCGTACTGCCGAGTGGATAGGTGCGCGGAGTCTCGAATACGACTGGGAAACAAAAAGTCTTCGCCACGAAGATGCGCCAACCGTATCCAGGACGCCAGTGCTTTCCGGGTCTGCTCCATTATTTCAAATTGCACCGGCCGTTTGGTCTTTTGCTGCATCACCATGACTCGGGGCGCAACGTGCTGCCCGTGACAGACGTCGCTAACCCGCAGTTTGCTCAGATCGCATGCACGCAATTTACTGTCGATGGCCAAATCGAATAGCGCCTCATCTCGGGTCTTGCCAGCTATCTGGAGTCTGACGCGAATTTCCCAAATGTCTCTGAGACGAAGCGGGGCTTTCTGCCCCATCAGTTTTCCCTTATTCCAGGGCCTTTTCGATTGGAACGTTGTACTGGGCATGATTTGTCCTCCACGTGTTTGGAAGGACAAGCATGGACCTCATAGACAATGAAATCGGGCGCTGCCCGACCCAGGGCAGATTTTCGGCACCGCCAGAAGTCGGCCAGCATGTGACCATTCAAAAGTCCGGGAACAATCTTCCGACCTTGTTCAGCCCCACAAGACGAATGAACCCCCGCGGGCTGACAGGCTCTGACAGGTAAGTACCATCCCTCGGATTCATCGCGATTGTCTGCTCACCATTCCACCAAAGCAGATCTCCGTTGTCAGAAATGCTCCATAGTATGTAGCTGGACAGATCAAGGCTGTGCCAGCGCTCGGATTTTATGAAGTCCCAGCCAATGTTCTGCTTGCGCAGATTGAGGTTCGGGTTGTCTGAATCGTCCAGAATGGAAAAAAAACCATAGGGACGAGTCCCGAAATCCTGACGCACCGCCTCCAGTTCAGCCTTTACCTTAGGCATTTCCAAAATTTTTCCTTTTTAAACTCTCAATCTGATACCGCAATATAGCTAATGAAAGTGCCCTTTAGTAATTCTCGTGGTAACGGCTGATAGGCCCTCGATCATGTTGATCGCAGCCTTTCATGGCAGGCAGAAGTCGACCCATTGTACGCGGTCGCAGTGCGCGCGAGCCCTTGAGATCCATTCCTGGATTGGACGGTCGAAACGAGTATATTTGAAGCCCCTTGATTTTCTTAATTTTTCTGTTATAAATTTCCGTGGCCCGTCGTTTAACAGGTCAAGACGCGCGCTTTTCTTCGGGACTACAATCCCGCTTACATCGCGAAATGCCAGCTTCGAGGCTGGCCGGACCACCAAAAAATGTCATTTTCTATTTCCAGATCCAAACCATTCAGGCACTTGCAGTCGAAGATTGGTCATTCAACCTATCGCTTGAATACAATTTTTGTAGGTCTTAGTTGCGTTGCTGCCGGGCAGGGGGATGGAGGTTCGATAGCTGTAAGCTGGGCAAAACCTTCTGAGCTAAAAGCAAGAGAGGTTGCTAATCAAGCAAGAATTTTTGCTTGTGCTGGTGCTTTGACTTTTTCATTTGACATATTTGATTCCTTTCTAATTGCCCTTGCTAAAGAGCAGTGGATGGGTTTTCGTAGCAAAACAGTAGATATTGTTACAAAAGCAGTGACGCGCTCATCTCAGAATGAATACTCTGTTGCGGAACGAGCAAATGAGCTTTGTATAGATCTTGGAATTGAAGACCCTGTACGAATTGCCGCCATTGAACTTATGGCTAAATGGCGTAATGCAGTAGTTCATGGTGGGGATCGCGAGGTCAGATTAGCGGACCACAGTAAACGAGAGCTACTTTCTGCGAAACAGGAGTTTCATGATAAATACTCTCACTTGGATATCGCGCTAGCAATTAAAAATTTTGAATCAAAGAATGTTCCAGTTTCCAAAGAAGTAACGACATTGGCGGCAATTATTGTAAATTTTAGTCGCCAATTAGATGAGGCTGCAATAAAGCGGGCGGCGGGAGACGAGCAGTCCATTCAAAACGTCACGACGATGCTTCTTAAGAGGTATTTTTCAACTACTTCAAAACCTTGGCTCGAACTATCTAACTCTTGGAACGGCGGTTTGGAGAAGCGCAGAGATGCACTAAATAAGTTCTTAGCCAACGCTGGAGTTACTCAAAGTAATTCAGGGATCTCAGTCGATTTGCCTAAAAGCTATCTTGATGAGGTTTGCGAGCTTTCCATCAATGATTTTGCTTTCCGATTTGATATTAAAACTTTGAAAACCTCAGCTTGATATCGCCTCTGAGCATCATGCTTCAAAGTTTGGATTTAGAAGCTCTGTATATTCGTGAGCATTGCACTAAATGTCTGTAATATTTCTGACTTGCTTCTACCGCCGCCAGTGAGCTGGATGAACTCATCAAAATCCATGTTCACTAGTCACCCACGAGACGACTACCGGCCAGAGGCGGACGTTTGAGCGATGTGCTTCGACTCGACAGAAGTTAGATGCAATATCGAAGCTATCCAACATTCCGAATTCATACAAATTCTTTATCGACTACTTTATCTAGCATCAGCCAATAACTTGTTTAGCTTTTTCCAATGGGAGCGCAACTGCTTCCTAATTGATTGAGAATCCATAATATTCGCGGCCCTGAATCCATATGAAATGAAGTTCCTGCGCCCAAGGTAACTATAGCCCTTATAGATAGTCCGAAGAAAAAGCTCTCGCGGAGGCTCCCCCCTTCCAGCCCGGAGTTCATTGCAACGATCCATTGCCTTCTTACTTACCCAGATACGTTTACGAAGCTTTTTATAGTATCTCGTTATAGAGGATGAACGAATATGCTCACGCTGCCCATCAAATGAAAAACCAAGGTAATGCACCGGTTTATCAGAGCGAAGCTCACCAGCAGCATCAAGCGTAAATCGTCTAATTTCCGTTTTCTTCTCTTGCAAATTCAATCCCAGCTTTCTGATTTCATCATTCACATACTCATAAATCTCATCTTCCTTTTCCGAATCACATATGACGAGTATGTCGTCGCAATAGCGATAGAAGATTGATTCTGTCAAAGACAATTTTGAAAGTAAAGCGAGATCAAACTCCAACATATAGATGTTGGACAAGAGCGCACTTATTGGAGAACCTTGCGGAATACCTCGTAAATCAGGGTTGGTAGCAAGAAGCCCTCCACCTCTTACATCATCACGAAATCGCTTGGCCGAACAGAGACGCCTATCCTCAACTCGTGGATTATGGATAGACACACCAAGCTTGTCATAGAGCGCGACCCTATCGACGCGCGTGCTCTTGGTGATCGACTTGAAAACCGCAAAATGGTCAGCTGGAAGTTTCTCTACTCCTAGCAACTTCGCCCAAGCTGCCTTCAATCGTGAATGATCAAGACGATCAAAGAACTTTTCCACGTCGAATGCAAGAACGCAGCACTCTCCCTTAGCCTTGATCTCACAGAACGCATCATGTGCAAAATGAATATTGCTTTTTCCGTCAATGGAACGGAAAGCCAATACCGACGTATTCAAACCACGCCGAACCAGCTCCTGTTCATACAGCTGACTTAAAACGTAACAATAATATGCATATATATGAGAATCCAAGTGAGCTGAGTAACTGATCGGCCTAGGCTTGGGGTTTTTGACGAACACACCACGATCACTATCCAACCGATACTTCAGAATCACTGAGGTATAGGTAATGAAAGGATAAAACGAATGAGCTGCGACTTTCTGAGGAGATGACACATAATCCAGTGCAGCTTTCTGACCAACAGGACGATCAAAGTGAAGATACTTTCTAGGCTTGTACCACAGTAACTCGTCCATGCTCACACCTTGACAAGCCAACCGGTGGGGCTAGGATGGCGGCAATCCCTAAACCGCTCCACCGGCTAAACTTAATGCTCTAAACATTATCCATCTTTTCAGACTAGGCCGCGTATTGCTAGAGTTGACGTATATTGTCAGTATCACGATTACATTTGGAGGTTCTCAATGAAGAGATTCCGTATGCTGTTGTTCGCCATGTGTGTCCCGCTGATAATTAATCATGGGTGGCTTGACAACTTGTGATCCACCTCGTGGCCTAATGCCACAAGCAATCTGAATCTAGCACAGGGAATGTGATCATGCCTAGGGAGCGAATCATGTTTTTCACCCCCAGCCCCGCCCCGAAAAACCAAGCAGCCCTCCAAACATCGTAGTTTTACGCTGGAAAAATAAAATGCGGCGCTCTCAGGTGGTTATGCTCGAAGTTTTTAGCAGTGTACAACTGGTGTCATCTTGAACCCGATGTTCAAATTTCCCTAATTTCCTAGACTCATTCAAACGTCCGCTTCTGGCCGTTCTCTGCCAATTTAATCAGCCACTTCAAATTGATTTCGACCTACCACGAACCTCACCAAACAACCTAACCTCGCAGAACGCCCCTGTGCCCTGCAACGCCTCCAATCCCCTGCTACTTCTTATCCCGCCCAAACGCCCCCTCCAACGCCTCATTAATCACCCTTAAAACCTTAACCCGCGCCCACCGCTTATCATTCGCCTCAACCAACGTCCACGGAGCAATCTCGGTACTCGTCCGATCCACCATATCCCCCACAGCCTGACGATACTGTGGCCATTTTTCGCGGTTGCGCCAGTCGTCTTCGGTGATTTTGTAGCGTTTGAAGGGGATTTTTTCTCGTTCCTGGAAACGTTCCAGTTGGGTCTGTTCGTCGATGGCCAGCCAGAATTTCACGACGACGATGCCGGCGTCGGTGAGTTGTTCTTCAAAGTCATTGATCTCGCCGTAAGCACGTGCCCAGTCGGATTCGCTGCAGAAGCCTTCGACCCGTTCCACCAGCACCCGGCCGTACCAGGATCGGTCAAAGATGGTGAATTTGCCGCGCGGCGGGATCTGTCGCCAGAAGCGCCACAGGTAAGGCTGGGCGCGTTCGTCTTGGGTCGGGGCGGCAATGGGGACGATGTTGTATTGGCGTGGGTCGAGTGCGGCGGCGACGCGGCGGATGGCGCCGCCTTTGCCTGCGGCATCGTTGCCTTCGAAGACAGCCACCAGGGCGTGCTTTTTCATGCGTTTGTCGCGCAGATTGACGGACAGGCGCGCCTGTTCGGTAATCAGTGCTTCCTGGTATTCGTCCTTGCTCAGGCTGCGGCTCAGGTCGAGGCTGTCGAGCAGGGTCAGTTCGCCGTGGTTGGCGGGTAGCGGACCAAAGGTCAGGGGCTTGGGCTCGGCCTTGGGGGTGTTCAATGCGGCCTGCATGCCTTCGAGCAGCAGGCGGCCCACGGTGAGGCTGCGGTAGTTGGCATCCACGCCTTCGATCACGTGCCAGGGTGCGTATTCGCGGCTGGTGCGGCGCAGGACCCGCTCGCCGAAGCGCACGAATTTGTCGTAGGTTTTCGATTGTTGCCAGTCCAGCGGGCTGATGCGCCAGCTGTGCAGCGGGTCGTCCTTGAGGGTCTTGAGGCGCGATTTCATCTGCTTCTTGGACAGGTGAAACCAGAATTTGAAGATCAGCGCGCCTTCGTCACAGAGCATTTTTTCCAGGCGCTCGGCACCGCTGATGGCCTGGTCGAGTACCGCATCCTTGAACAGCCCATGCACCCGCCCTTGCAGCATCTGGCTGTACCAGTTGCCGAAGAAGATCCCCATGCGGCCCTTGGCAGGCAGTTGCCGCCAGTAGCGCCAGGCCGTGGGGTGCGCCAGTTCTTCATCGGTCTGCCGGTCGAAGGTGCGTACTTCGATCAGGCGCGGGTCCATCCACTCGTTGAGCAATTTGACGGTTTCGCCTTTGCCCGCACCTTCGATGCCGTTGATCAATACGATGATCTGACGTCCGGCCTGTTCGTGCAGGTCGTACTGGGCTTCCAGCAAGGCCTCGCGCAGCGCTGGGACTTCAGCATCGTAGGTTTCATTGGAGATAGCATGGCCTATTTCAGCGGACTCAAACATTAGCGGCACTCTTCAAATGATCTGCGGCTAATGTAGACCACTCATGCCATCTGGCTATCCTCCCGGATCAATAAAAAAGGGTGGGAACCCCCTGTGCGCTGACGTCAGTCACAAAAGCTGGTTTTCCCACCCCGAAGCGCTTAGGCCTGTCTTTTCTTCCGGCCCTGCTTTTCCTGCTCCTGACCTTCGTCCTGATCGTCGTCTAGCTCTTGCCCTTCTTCCTGATCCATCGTGGCGGCCTGAGTGCCGCCCTCTTCGGCAATCGCTGTGAGTTTTTCATCGGCCGATTTTTCTTCTTCCAGGGTTTCACCCAGCAAGCTGGCGGCATCGTCCAGGCCCAGGTGCTTGGCCATCGCGATCAGTGTGCCGTAACCGGCGATTTCATAATGCTCGACCTTCTGGCAGGCCGCGATCAGACCGGCATCGAGTACGGGTCCTTTTTCGATTTCATCCAGCAGTTCCTTGCTTTCTTCGATCAGCCCTTCCATGGCGATGCATTTGACGCGCTTGAGTTTGATCTCGGACTGCTCGACCAGTTGATCGATACGCTGGATCTGGCCCTGGGTTTCTTCCAGGTGTGCAGTGAACGCCTCGGCCAGCTTGGGGTTGGTCGAAGCACGGGCCAGTTTGGGCAATGCTTTGGTGATCTGCTTTTCAGCACTGTAGATATCGGAAAGCTCGTGAATGAACAGATCTTCTATCGTCGTTCTGCTCTTGCTTGATGCTTTGTTATTCATCGCAAACCTCGTGGAGTGAGTCCTGCTTCAGGTTGACTGCCGTGAAGGGTTACGACTGCTTACCCGTCAGAGGGGTCGACCGGGCAGGAGCAAAGGCTGTTCAGAGCGATGAAAAAGAAGCCGACGAACAGTAGCAGTGGCCATTACCCACCTTTGCCAAGGGTCTGTAACCGTTAATCCATTGCTCTGAACCAAACCCGGCAACCCCTGTTCATCTGAGGCAAGTCCAGACTTCTTCTGGCACAGCCGAGGGCTAACCATGAGAGCACTGACCTACCACGGGGCGCACAATGTAAAAGTCGATACCGTGCCGGACCCGCAACTACAGGAAGCCGATGACATCATTCTGCGAGTCACAGCCACCGCCATCTGCGGGTCGGACCTGCACCTCTATCACGGCAAGATTCCGGCCACGGAGCATGGCGATATCCTGGGTCACGAGTTCATGGGGATCGTCGAAGAAGCAGGCCCGGCGGTGACTGCCGTGCAGCGTGGCGACAGGGTTGTCATTCCTTTCGTGATTGCCTGCGGGGAATGCTTTTTCTGTCAGCTGGATCTGTTTTCTTCCTGCGAAACGACCAATACCGGCCGAGGCGCGATCCTCAACAAGAAATCCATTCCGCCCGGTGCCGCACTGTTCGGTTACAGCCATTTGTATGGCGGCATTCCCGGCGGACAGGCCGAGTATGTGCGGGTGCCCAAAGCCAATGTCGGCCCGTTCAAGGTGCCGGGTACGCTGGCGGACGAGAAGGTGCTGTTTCTCTCCGACATCCTGCCCACCGCCTGGCAGGCAGTACTCAATACCGGCATCGGCCAGGGTTCGAGCATCGCCATCTATGGCGCAGGTCCGGTCGGGCTGCTGTGTGCTGCCTGCGCCAGAATGCTGGGGGCCGAGCGGATCTTCATCGTCGATCATTACCCCTACCGGCTGGCGTATGCGCAGCAGACCTACGGCGCGATTCCGATCAATTTCGATGAAGACGACGACCCGGCCGACACCATCATTCGTCAGACACCCGGCATGCGCGGTGTCGATGGCGTGGTGGACGCGGTGGGTTTCGAGGCCAAGGGCAGCACCACGGAAACCGTGCTTGCGACCCTCAAGCTGGAAGGCAGCAGCGGCAAGGCGTTACGCCAGTGCATCGCGACAGTGCGGCGCGGCGGCGTGGTGAGTGTGCCGGGCGTGTATTCGGGGTTCATCCACGGTTTCATGTTTGGCGATGCGTTCGACAAAGGCCTGACGTTCAAGATGGGGCAGACGCATGCTCAGCGCTTCATGCCTGAACTGCTGGAACATATCGAAACCGGTCGCCTGGCCCCTGAAGCCATCATCACTCATCGCATGTCACTGGAAGAAGCTGCGGCGGGCTACAAGATTTTCGACAAGGGACAGGAAGACTGCCGCAAGGTGATCCTGACACCGGGCAACAACGCCATCAGCGTGCCGGAACCCGACTCCACCATAGTGCTGCCTGCGACATGACAGGTACGGAGGTGCCGAATGGAAATGTCTACCGTGTTCTGGATCGTCGTAGCGGTCATGGTTGTGGCGCTCGATGCCTGGATCATCAACAGCGTCTGGCGTTCGCGCAAAAGCCGGGCGACCAAGGCAGCCTGGAGCGCGCTGGTGCTGATCATGCCGGTGGTCGGTGCCGGTATCTGGGGAGTCGCCGGCCCTCGCGGCGTGGTTGAAGGGCCGACTTCGTCGGAGCATAGCAAGGGGTAAGAGTGCAGGAGGCAGCTTGCTGGCGACAGCACCCGTGAACCAAAGAATGTTTATCGGCTTCACGGTCCCCGTCGCCAGCAAGCTGCCTCCCACAGTCACCGAATGCGTTGCTGCCGTTCTGGCTTCACCGACTCAAATACGCAAACCGCCCCTTGAACGGTTTGCCGACAGGATCTGCCAGATCACCATGCTTGCTGGTGCTCAGGCCCAGGTCCACCAGTGATTCGGCGAGTTTTACGGCGGCGCTGACGCCTTCCACCACGGGCAGGCCGATGGCTTCGCTGAGCTGGCGAGGCAGGTCGGCCATGCCGCCGCAGCCCAGCACGATGGCACCGGCACCTTCTTCGTCGCGGGCGCGGCGGGCTTGTTCGATCATGCGCTCGATCAGTTCCGGGCCACCTTCTTCCAGGGCCAGGACCGGCATATCGATGCAGCGCACCGAGGTGCAGAGCTCGCTGAAGCCATAACGTTGCAGCAGGTGCTCGGCAATGATCCGGGTGCGGCTCAGGGTGGTGACGACGGCAAAGCGCGTGGCGATCAGGCCCGCCATGTGAAAGGCCGCTTCGGCGATGCCGATGACCGGGGCCGTGGCGTATTCGCGGGCGGCCAGCAGGCCGGGGTCGCCGAAGCAGGCGATGATATGGGCGTCGACCTGTTGCTCCCTCCCCTTGCGCACTTCGTCCAGCACACCCAGCGTGGCAATCGCCTCGTCAAAATGCCCTTCGATGGACACCGGGCCATCCTCGGGGCTGCAGGCGATGATTTGCGTGCCCGGCCTTGCGATGGCTTGTGCGGCCAGCCCGATCTTGTGGGTCATGGCATCGCTGGTGTTGGGGTTGATCACTTGAATACGCACAGGGCCTCCTTCAGCGCCATTTGAAAATGCCATGAATATTATCGGCACTCAGGATTGTATACAGAAATAGTGCCATGTTGGATTACCGATCAGGTAGCCCGATTCCACTTCCCTCAGTGTAAGCACACCGCTCTTTCAACGCCTGAGTGCACTCCTATCGAGCAAAACCGCCCTTTTTTCGTGCACCCCAAGCCTCATCAGTGAAGGGTTGGCCACCTTGTCGCTCCTTCCTTGAACGCATGCCCGGCAACACTCTGCGGGCTTTTTCCCGAACAATTCAGGCCATGGCATACGTCTTGCGTACAGGATCGTATACAAAAACCTCATCGCCGGTACCCAGCCGTGGCGATGGCCCAACAAGGGAGGGAATGCCATGACAGACCAACGCCCGGCCGGTTACAGCCCGCGCCTGCACAACGAGGATCTGGGACCGATTCCACAGAAGTGGACCTGGTACAACATCTTTGCCTTCTGGATGAGCGACGTGCACAGCGTCGGCGGTTATGTGTTCGCCGCCAGTCTGTTCGCCCTCGGGCTGGCAAGCTGGCAGGTGCTGATCGCACTGCTGGTGGGTATCTGCATCATTCAGGTGATCGCCAATCTGGTGGCCAAACCCAGCCAGCAGGCTGCGGTGCCTTACCCGGTGATCTGCCGCCTCGCCTTCGGCGTGTTCGGAGCCAATATCCCGGCCATCATCCGCGGCCTGATCGCCGTGGCCTGGTATGGCATTCAGACTTATCTGGCATCCAGTGCCCTGGTAATCGTGGTGCTGCGTTTCTTCCCGGAACTGGCGGTCTATCACGACCTGAGTTTCCTGGGGCTTTCATACCTGGGCTGGTTCGGTTTCCTGACACTCTGGGTCGTGCAGGCGATTGTGTTCTGGTCGGGTATGGAGTCGATCCGTCGCTTCATCGACTGGGCCGGTCCTGCGGTCTACGCCGTGATGTTCATTCTGGCCGGCTGGATCGTCTGGCGGGCGGGCTGGGACAACATCAGTTTCACCCTCGCGGAAAAAGAGCTGTCCGGCTGGGCCGCCTTTGGTCAGGTGATCATGGCCATTGCGCTGGTGGTGTCTTATTTCTCCGGCCCGACCCTGAATTTCGGTGATTTCAGCCGCTACTGCCGGAGCATGGAAGACGTGCGTCGCGGCAACTTCTGGGGCCTGCCCGTTAACTTCCTGGCATTCTCCCTGGTGACGGTGGTGATCGTTTCCGGCACCTTGCCGATCTTCGGCGAGATGATCCATGACCCCATCGCAACCGTGGCCCGTATCGACAACACCACTGCCGTACTGCTCGGTGCCTTCACCTTTGTCACCGCCACCATCGGCATCAACATCGTCGCCAACTTCGTCTCGCCGGCCTTCGACTTCGCCAACGTGGCCCCCAGCCGTATCAGTTGGCGTGTCGGCGGCATGATCGCGGCGGTCGCCTCGATCTTCATCACCCCATGGAACCTGTTCAATAACCCGGAAGTGATTCACTACACCCTGGATATTCTGGCGGCCTGTATCGGTCCGTTGTTCGGGATTCTGCTGGTGGACTACTACCTGGTGAAAAAACAGCAGATTGATGTGGACGCCCTGTTCAACGACACGCCCAGCGGTCGTTACTGGTACACCAATGGCGTGAACCGGGTGGCGGTCACCGCGCTGCTGTTGAGCGCACTGGTGGGCCTGTGCTTTACCTTCATTCCATGGTTCAAGCCGATTGCCAACTTCGCCTGGTTTACCGGCTGCTTCCTGGGTGGCGTGTTGTATTACGGCCTGACCCTGTGGCCACGCAAGCAGCCGGAGAGCGCAGGCAGCCCGCTCGTCCAGAGCTGACAAACCTGCCGGACAGGTCCTGCACGGGGCTTGTCCGGTTCTCTGGTCAATCGGCACCGCTTTTGTCTGCATACACGGGTAAAATGCCGCCTCTGCCACCGCCGAGCCGAACATGACCATTACCCGCCACGCCCAGATCGACTGGGACGAACAAGGCAACCCGCATTCCCGCGCCTTCTCCGATGTCTATTTCTCCACCGAGTCCGGTCTGGAAGAGACACGCCACGTATTTCTGGTACAGAACGATCTGCGCCAGCGTTTTACGGCCCTGCTTGCGGGTGAGCGGCTGGTCATTGGCGAAACAGGTTTCGGCACCGGACTGAATTTTCTCTGCGCCTGGCAGTTGTTTGAGGAATGCGCCCACCCCGAGGCGCGGCTGCATTTCGTCAGCGTCGAGAAATTCCCCCTCAGCCGCACCGACCTGCAACGCGCCCTGGCTTTGTGGCCGGAACTGGCAGCCTTTGCCGAGCCATTGCTTGGTCAATATATCGCCGTGCATGAAGGCTTCCAGCGGCTGGTCTTCGACGAAGGACGCGTGACCCTGACGCTGTTGATCGGCGATGCCCTGCACATGCTGCCGCAACTGGACGGGCAGATCGATGCCTGGTTTCTCGACGGCTTCGCCCCGGCCAAGAACCCGGAAATGTGGACCCCGGAACTGTTCGCCGAGCTGGCGCGACTGTCGGCACCCGAGGCGAGCATTGGCACTTTCACCAGCACGGGCTGGGTCCGGCGTGCCCTGAACGCAGCGGGTTTCAAGATGAAGCGAGTGCCGGGAATCGGCCATAAATGGGAAGTGCTGCGCGGCAGGTTTATCGGCTGGCCTGAAGAAACTCCGCTGCCCCCGGCCATCAAGCCATGGTTCGCCCGGCCCGCTGCGTTTGAGGGTGAACGCAAGGCGCTGGTGATCGGGGCCGGACTGGCCGGTTGTGCCACGGCAGAGAGTCTGGCCAGACGCGGCTGGCAGGTGAGTCTGCTGGAGCGTCATGCCCAGCCGGCGCAAGAGGCCTCGGGCAACCCGCAGGGCGTGCTCTATCTGAAGCTTTCGGCACACGGCACGGCCTTGTCGCAGTTGATCCTCAGTGGTTTCGGCCATACCCGACGGCTGCTTGAGCGTCTGCAACGGGGTGTCGACTGGGACAACTGCGGCGTGCTGCAACTGGCCTTCGACGACAAGGAAGCTCAGCGCCAGCAGCAACTGGCCGAGGCTTTTCCCGAACAACTGCTGCATCGGCTGGATAAGCCTTCAGCCGAGGCACGCAGTGGTGTGCCCCTGAGCTGGGGCGGGCTGTTTTTTCCTGAGGGCGGCTGGGTTCATCCGCCAGCGCTGTGCCACTCGCAGGCTACGCATCCGAATATCAAGCTGATTACGCATCACGAAGCCTTGGAGTTGCGTCGGGTCGATGGGCAATGGCAGGTCTGGGATCGGAATCAGATGATCGACAGTGCTCCGGTAGTCGTGCTCGCCGGTGCGGCGGATATCAAGCAGTTTGCGCAAAGTGCCAACCTGCCCCTCAAGCGTATTCGCGGACAGATCACCCGCCTGCCCCGGACCGAAGCCAGTCAGGTGTTGCGCACGGTAGTCTGTGCCGAAGGTTATGTGGCACCGGCACGATTGGGCGAACACACGCTGGGGGCCAGCTTCGATTTCAATAGTGACGACCTGAATACCAATACCGCCGATCACCTGAGCAACCTGCAATTGCTGCAGGAAATATCCGATGATCTGACCGCACGTCTGGGTGCAACCGACTTGCCGCCGGAAGAGCTGCAAGGGCGTGCCGCCTTCCGCTGCACCAGTCCGGATTACCTGCCAATCGTCGGGCCGCTGGCAGACAGGGAAGCCTTTACTCAGGCCTATGCAGCGCTGGCCAAGGACGCACGACAAGTGCCGGATGTGGCCTGCCCTTGGCTGGACGGGCTGTACGTCAACAGCGGCCATGGTTCACGCGGCCTGATCACCGCGCCCCTGTCCGCCGAACTGATCGCCGCCTGGCTGGATAACGAGCCCCTGCCGCTGCCCCGCAGCGTGGCGGAGGCCTGTCATCCCAACCGCTTTGCCTTGCGGGGGTTGATTCGCAGGCAGGCGAAATGATCGTGGGAGGCAGCTTGCTGGCGACTTCTCAGCGTACAGACGCAGAATATCCGCCAGTTCAGACTCTTGTCGCCGGCAAGCTGCCTCCAACAAGTTCCTGCTACACCCGATAGAAATGCATCGTATGAAACGCCCTCTTCACGAATGAATTCGTTCCCACATGAGCAAGCGATAGCCGTTATCCTCAAGGTCTGACTACTCTCATCAGGCATCCCGATGTTGCATGTGCGAAACGTATTCAAGAGCTACGCCTCGGCTCAAGGCCCGGTAGAGGTGTTGCGCGGTGTCGACCTGCAACTGGAGCGCGGCAGCAGTCTGGCGCTGATGGGCGAATCGGGCAGTGGCAAAAGCACCTTGCTGCATCTGGTCGCCGGGCTGGATAAAGTGGACAGCGGCACGATCGAGGTCGCCGATCAGCACCTGAACAGCATGAGCGAAGCCCGGCTGGCCAACTGGCGGCGCACGGAAATCGGGCTGGTGTTTCAGCAGTTCAACCTGATCGAAAGCCTCAAGGTCGATGACAATCTGGCCTTCCAGGCACGGCTGGCCGGGCGTCATGACCCGGTCTGGCAGGGCCGGCTGATTGAACGCCTGGGCCTGGGTGATCTGCTCAATCGTTATCCCGAGCAATTGTCCGGCGGCCAGCAGCAACGTGTCGCCATCGGACGCGCCCTTGCGTCACGCCCCGCTCTGCTGCTGGCCGACGAGCCCACCGGCAATCTCGACGAAAACACCGGTGATGAGGTATTGCAGCTATTGCTGGACCTGTTGAACGACAGCAGCACCAGCCTGCTGATGGTCACTCACAGCGACAGGATTGCCGCACGTCTGGCGCACAAGGTCAGGCTGCACCATGGTCGTATCCTCGTCGAAGGCGAAGGCTGACATGCGAGTGTTTTACTGGGCCTTGCGCGCCCTGCTCAGCCACTGGCGACGTCATCCGGTGCAGCTTTTCAGCCTGCTGACCGGACTCTGGCTGGCGACCAGTCTGCTGACCGGTGTACAAGCCTTGAACAGCCAGGCACGGGACAGCTATCAACGGGCCAGCGAGTTGATCGGCGGCGAGCCGCAAACCAGTCTGGCCACTCCCGAAGGCGTGGCCTTTTCGCAGGACTTGTACATCAGCCTGCGGCGCACGGGCTGGCCGGTTTCTCCCATGCTGCAAGGGCGCATCACGCTGAAAGGTCTGGAAGACCAGCGCCTGCAATTGATCGGCATAGAACCGGTGACCTTGCCCAGAGGCTCCACGCTGGCCGGGCAGACACTGGACAGCCAACAGATCGTCGACTTTCTCACGCCGCCCGGCGTGACCTGGATTGCCCCGCAAACCCTGAAGGCCCTCGGCCTGCAAGAAGGCCAGCGCCCGGAAGCTGAAAACGGCCTGACTCTGCCGCCGTTGCAGGCACGAACGGACATGGCACCGGGTGTGCTGCTGATGGACATCGGTTTTGCCCAGACGCTGTTGAATCTGCCGGATCAATTGACCCGGCTGTTACTACCCCGCGACTTTGCCGCCGGGAATCCGGTGCTGCCCTCATCTGTCGCCGAGCAACTGGTGATTAAAAAGAGTGGCGAAGAAAACAATCTGCAACGCCTCACCGAAAGCTTTCACCTGAATCTGAATGCGCTGGGCGTGCTGTCATTCGTGGTCGGTCTGTTTATCGTGCATGCCGCCATCGGTCTGGCCCTGGAACAGCGCCGGGGTTTGCTGCGCAACCTGCGGGCATCGGGGGTCAGTGCGCGCATGCTGATTGTGGCCTTGAGCCTGGAACTGGGCAGCATGGCGTTGATCGGCGGGCTGTTCGGCGTGATCAGTGGCTACCTGCTGGCCAGTCTGTTATTGCCGGATGTCGCGGCCAGCCTGCGCGGTCTGTATGGCGCTGAAGTGGGCGGCCAGTTGAATCTGAATATCGGCTGGTGGATCGGCGGTATTGCCTTGAGCCTGTTCGGAGCTTTCATGGCCGGAGCCAACAGTCTGCTGCGCGCCGCTCGACTGCCACTGCTCGCGCTGTCCAATGCACAAGCCTGGCAACAGGCCCATGCCCGCTGGCTGCGGCGTCAGGCCTGGATTGCGGCAGGCAGTGCAATAGTGGCTATTGCCGCACTGGTTTTCGGCAATAGCCTGACAGTGGGTTTTGTGCTGATTTCGAGCGTGTTGCTGAGTGCCGCACTGGGCCTGCCGGTCCTGCTCGATGGGCTGCTAAGCGGCTTGCTCAAGCGCAGCCGCTCGATGCTGGGCCAATGGTTTCTGGCCGATTGTCGGCAGCAGTTGCCAGCCTTGAGTCTGGCATTGATGGCCTTGCTGCTGGCCATGGCGGCCAATATCGGCGCAGGCAGCATGACTTCGGGTTTTCGCCAGACCTTCGGAGCCTGGCTGGAGCAGCGCTTGACCGCCGAGCTTTACGTGACACCCCAGACCCCGAGTCAGGCTCTGGAAATGCAAGCCTGGCTCGGCGCACAAGCGCAGATCGATGCAGTGCTTCCCAACTGGCAAGTGCCGATTCAGGTTCAAGGCTGGCCTGCGGATCTGTTCGGCATCATCGAACATCAAACCTATCGCCAGCACTGGCAACTGCTGGAATCGACACAGGATGATCCCTGGAACCAACTGGCCCATGCCGACACCCTGATGCTCAGTGAACAACTGGCCAGGCGGCTCAAGGTCGGACTGGGAGACACCCTCGACCTTCCGGTTCCCGCAGGCCGCTGGTCGCCGCGTATCGTGGGGATCTACGCCGACTACGGCAATCCCAAGGGGCATCTGCTGGTCAATGCCGCTCACCTGCTGGAGCACTGGCCACATCTGCTGCCCACTCGTTTCAATCTGAGAGTCGATCACGCCGCCGTACCATCACTGGTCAATCGGTTGCATAACCGGTTCAACCTCGACGAGAACCGCATCATCGATCAGGGCCAGCTCAAGCAATGGTCGACTCAGGTGTTCGAACGAACCTTCGCCGCCACTGCCGCCCTCAACAGCCTGACCCTGGGCGTCGCCGGCGTGGCGCTGTTCATCGGCCTGCTGACCCAGAGCCAGAGCCGGCTCGGGCAACTGGCACCGCTGTGGGCGCTGGGGGTTACCCGGCGTCAGTTGATGCTGCTCAATCTGGGCCAGACCTGGTTGATGACGGTACTGACGCTGCTGTTCGCCGTGCCTCTGGGGCTGATGCTGACCTGGTGCCTGAATACCGTGATCAATGTCCAGGCCTTCGGCTGGCGCCTGCCCATGCAGATTTTCCCTCTGCAACTGCTGCAATTGATGGGCTTGGCAATGCTTGCGACCTTGCTGGCCTCGGCATGGCCACTGTTGAAGCTGTACCGCACCCGGCCAGCGGACCTGCTCAGGACCTTCGCCCATGAAAAGTAAATGGCTGGTGCCGATGGCCGTCTGCCTGTTGCTACTGAGCGCATGCGATCAGCAACAGCCTGCCGAGACCGGTTTTGCCGGGATGGGCAATCAGGCCGACGAATTCACGCCGGTCAAACCCGGACGCGTCTTCTCATTCCCAGAGGATCACGGGACACACCCGGGATTTCGTATCGAGTGGTGGTACATCACCGCCACTCTCAAGGATGAAAAGGGTCAGGACTTCGGCGTGCAATGGACGCTGTTCCGCAACGCCCTGCGCCCCGGAGCAACCGGCACTGGCTGGAATGACAGCACGATCTGGCTGGGCCATGCCGCCGCGACCTCTGCCAGCCAGCATCATGTGGCCGAACGCTACGCCCGAGGCGGCGTCGGACAGGCTGGCGTCAGGCTCGCGCCCTTCACGGCCTGGATCGATGACTGGTCGCTGCACAGCGAATCGCAGACGCAGAACCCGCTGGCAAAAATGCAATTGCAGGCCGCAGGCAAAGACTTTCAATACGACCTGCAACTCACCTCCAGCAAGCCCCTGGTGCTGCAAGGTGAGCAGGGATATAGCCAGAAGTCCGATCAGGGCCAGGGCTCGTACTACTACAGCCAGCCCTTTTTCGAGGCCAGCGGCAACCTGACGCTGGATGGCAAGACCTATCGGGTCAGCGGTCACGCCTGGCTGGACCGGGAATGGAGCAGCCAGCCATTGACCGCCAACCAGTCCGGCTGGGACTGGTTATCCCTGCATCTGGACGACGGCGAACGCGTGATGCTGTATCGCATGCGCCACAAGAGCGGCGAGCCTTACCTGAGCGGCACCTGGATCGATGCCGACGGCAAGACCCAAAGCCTGCACGCCGGTGATATCGACATGAAGCCGATGAACGAAACCGAAGTCGCCGGACGACGTCTGCCCACCCGCTGGTCGATCAAGATTCCCGGCAGGCATCTGGATATCAGCACCGAGGCCCTGAACCCACAGGCCTGGATGGGGGTGAGCATTCCTTACTGGGAGGGGCCGGTGAAAGTCAGTGGCAGTCAGAGTGGCGTCGGGTATCTGGAGATGACGGGGTATTGAAAGCAGATGAAGTGTGAGGGAGCTTGCTCGCGACGCCACGTATATCCTGAAAAAATTCGTCGTTTTCAAGGGGCTCTTCGCGACCAGGGTCGATCCCAGAGGACATCTGTGCCAGCGAGCTATCCCCTGCTTTTCCACTCCTGCACAGTTTGCTTATAACCGATTGATCTAAAACTCCCACAACGCCTCCGGGTCAGTTTCTGGGTGACTGCACTTTTCAGTCACCTCCCCAACGGAAACCCGGTAAGGAATTATGTGCGGATTAGCAGGTGAATTACGTTTCGACCAACAACCAGCGGATCTGGCCGCTGTTGAACGCATTACCCACAACCTGGCGCCTCGCGGCCCGGATGCCTGGGGCTTTCACAGTCAGGGGCCGATTGCACTGGGCCATCGACGACTGAAAATCATGGACCTGTCCGACGGTTCGGCACAGCCCATGATCGACAGTCATCTGGGTCTGTCCATGGCCTTCAATGGCGCTATCTACAACTTCCCCGAATTGCGCGCCGAGCTGGAAGGTCTAGGTTACCAGTTCCATTCCGGTGGCGACACCGAAGTGTTGCTCAAGGGCTATCACGCCTGGGGCGCGGATATGCTGCCCAAGCTCAATGGCATGTTCGCGTTTGCCATCTGGGAGCGCGACTCTCAGCAGTTGTTCATCGCCCGTGATCGTCTGGGCGTCAAGCCGCTGTATCTGTCGCACACCGACAAGCGCCTGCGTTTTGCATCGACGCTGCCGGCCCTGCTCAAAGGTGGCGATAT
This sequence comes from Pseudomonas capsici, assembly GCF_017165765.1. Classification (GTDB taxonomy): domain Bacteria; phylum Pseudomonadota; class Gammaproteobacteria; order Pseudomonadales; family Pseudomonadaceae; genus Aquipseudomonas; species Aquipseudomonas capsici. The sequence continues at coordinate 117,784 of NZ_JAFGZD010000003.1, read as the reverse complement.
CAGCCCGATGCTCGACCCGATTGCCCTCAATCACTACCTGAACTTCCATGCCGTGGTGCCTGCACCGCGCACGCTGCTGGCCGGTGTCGAGAAACTGCCGCCTGCCACCTGGATGCGGGTCTACGCCAACGGCACGATCGAGCAGCAGACCTGGTGGACCCTGCCCTATGGTCCTCATGACGACGAGAAGCACCTGACACTGGAAGACTGGCGCGACCGCGTCCTGGACAGCACCCGTGAAGCGGTAGCGATTCGTCAGCGTGCGGCTGTGGATGTGGGCGTGCTGCTTTCCGGCGGCGTCGACTCGAGCATGCTGGTCGGCCTGTTGCGCGAAGTCGGCGTCGAAGACCTGTCGACCTTTTCCATCGGCTTTCAGGATGCCGGCGGCGAGCGCGGCGACGAGTTCCAGTATTCGGACCTGATCGCCAGGCATTACGGCACCCGTCACCATCAATTGCGCATTCAGGAAAGCGAGATCATCGAGCAATTGCCTGCGGCCTTCCGGGCCATGAGCGAGCCGATGGTCAGCCATGACTGCATTGCGTTCTATCTGCTGTCACGGGAAGTGGCCAAGCACTGCAAGGTGGTGCAGAGCGGCCAGGGTGCGGACGAGCTGTTTGCCGGTTATCACTGGTATCCGCAGGTCGATGGTGCCAGCGATCCGGTCGCGGCCTATCGCGCAGCGTTCGTGGACCGCAGCTACGACGAATACACCGCGACCGTACAGTCCAGATGGCTGACCGCCACTGACGCGGCAGGTGATTTCGTACGCGATCACTTTGCCCAGCCCGGTGCCACCGCAGCCGTCGACAAGGCCTTACGCCTGGACAGCACCGTGATGCTGGTCGAAGACCCGGTCAAGCGGGTGGACAACATGACCATGGCCTGGGGCCTGGAAGCACGGACACCATTTCTCGACTATCGTCTGGTTGAGTTGTCTGCACGCATTCCCGGTCAGTTCAAACTGCCCGATGGCGGCAAGCATGTCCTGAAGGAAGCAGCGCGACTGGTCATCCCTTCCGAGGTGATCGACCGCAAGAAAGGCTACTTCCCGGTGCCGGGCCTCAAGCATCTGCAGGGCGATACCCTCAACTGGGTACGCGATCTGCTGCTGGACCCCAGTCAGGATCGAGGCCTGTTCAACCCGTCGATGATCGACACACTGTTGACCAACCCTCAAGGCCAACTCACGCCGTTACGCGGCTCCAAGCTGTGGCAGTTGGCAGCGCTGAATCTGTGGCTCAGCGAACAAGGACTCTGATCGATGAAACACAATGCGACGGCTTACAGCCAACGATTGTTGCGCACACAGTCGCCCTCCTATGAACGTCTGCAAGCGCGCTTCGCCGAAGACGGCAATCAGCCGGACAACGAGCAACTGGCATTGCACTGCGGCTGGGGCCGCTTGCTGATCGGTCATACCTACCCCGACGCCGCCGCACTGGCCCAGGAGCTGCTCAACGAAAAGGCCGGGGAACGCGATATCGCGCTGTACGTGGCTGCGCCCCAGCAAGTGCTGGCGCAGTCGCCGCAGCAGTTGTTCCTCGACCCGTCCGACACGCTGCGCCTGTGGTTCAGCGATTATCGTCCGGCGCAGCGGGTTTTCCGTGGCTTTCGCATCCGTCGGGCTCAGAGCGAAGCCGACTGGCAGGCCATCAACAATCTGTATCTGGCGCGGGGCATGCTGCCCATCGATCCAACCTTGCTGACGCCACGCCATCAGGGTGGTCCGGTCTACTGGCTGGCCGAGGATGAACGCAGCAATGCGGTGATCGGCAGTGTCATGGGCCTGAATCACCAGAAGGCGTTCAATGACCCGGAAAACGGCAGCAGCCTGTGGTGTCTGGCAGTCGATCCGCAATGCACACGCCCCGGTGTGGGGGAAGTGCTGGTGCGTCACCTGATCGAGCATTTCATGAGCCGAGGCTTGAGCTATCTCGATCTGTCGGTGCTGCATGACAACGAACAGGCCAAGGCGCTGTATGCCAAGCTGGGCTTTCGCAACCTGCCGACCTTCGCCATCAAGCGCAAGAACGGCATCAATGAATCGCTGTTCCTGGGGCCTGGCCCTCAGGCGGACTTCAACCCTTATGCGCGAATCATCGTTGAAGAAGCACATCGGCGCGGCATTGATGTGCAGGTCGATGATGCCGATGCAGGCCTGTTCACGCTGAGTTACGGCGGACGTCGCATTCGCTGCCGTGAATCGCTGAGCGACCTGACCAGCGCGGTGAGCATGACGCTGTGCCAGGACAAGAGCCTGACCCACAAGGCCCTCAAGGCCGCCGGCCTGAATGTGCCTGCCCAGCAACGGGTGGGCAGTGCCGATGACAATCTGGCCTTCCTCGAGGAGCACGGACGGATTGTGGTCAAGCCGCTGGATGGCGAGCAAGGCAACGGCGTGGCCGTGGACCTGCGCACCTTCGATGAAGTGCAGAACGCTATCGAGTGCGCCCGCCAGTTCGACAGCCGCGTGATCCTGGAAAGCTTCCACGAAGGCCTGGACCTGCGCATCGTGGTCATCGGTTTTGAAGTGGTGGCTGCTGCGATTCGCCATCCTGCCGAAATCATCGGCAACGGTCGCCATACCATCCGCCAGCTGATCGAAGCTCAAAGCCGCCGTCGCTCGGCTGCCACCGACGGTGAAAGCAAGATCCCGATGGACGAGGAAACCGAACGCACGGTCCGCGATGCGGGCTATGAGTATTCCAGCATCCTGCCGATGGATCAGCGTCTGGCCGTGCGTCGCACCGCCAATCTGCATACCGGCGGCTGCCTCGAAGACGTCACCGCGATTCTGCACCCGGTCCTCAGCGACGCCGCTGTACGTGCCGCCCGGGCGCTGGACATTCCGGTGGTGGGCCTGGACCTGATGGTGCCTGCCGCCGACCAGCCCGAATACGTGTTCATCGAGGCCAACGAGCGCGTCGGCCTCGCCAACCATGAACCTCAACCCACTGCTGAACGTTTCGTCGATCTATTGTTTCCGCACAGCCTGCCTGTGCATGGTTGAACCCTGGCTGCAAGTTTCAAGCATCAAGCTGCAAGCAAGTGCACTAACCTGCTTGTAGCTTGCAGCTTGAGGCTTGCAACTGTTTTTAAAGGAACCCCTCCATGCCTGTTGAAAAAATTCCCGATCCGGATCTCAACTACCTGCAGAAAGTCCTGCTGGAGATGCTGGCCATTCCGAGCCCTACGGGTTTTACCGACACCATCGTGCGCTATGTCGCCGAACGCCTGGAAGAACTAGGCATTCCGTTCGAACTCACTCGACGCGGCACCATACGTGCCACGCTCAAAGGCAAGCAGAGCAGCCCCGACCGTGCCGTTTCGGCGCATCTGGACACCATTGGCGCCAGTGTTCGCGAGGTCAAGGACAACGGACGCCTGGCGTTGTCGGCTGTCGGTTGCTGGTCCAGCCGCTTTGCCGAAGGCAGCCGGGTCAGCGTGTTCACCGACACCGGCGTGATCCGTGGCAGCGTGTTGCCACTGATGGCCTCCGGTCACGCGTTCAACACCGCCGTGGATGAAATGCCCATCAGTTGGGAACATGTCGAACTGCGCCTGGATGCCTATTGCACCACCCGCGCCGACTGCGAATCGCTGGGTATCAATATCGGTGACTTCGTGGCTTTCGATCCGTTGCCGGAGTTCACTGAAAGCGGCCATATCAGCGCCCGCCACCTGGACGACAAGGCGGGTGTCGCGGCACTGCTGGCCGCGCTCAAATCGATTGTCGACAGCGGCGAAGAGCCACTGATCGACTGCCATCCGCTGTTCACCATCACCGAGGAAACCGGCACCGGTGCAGCGGGCGTATTGCCCTGGGACGTGAGCGAGTTCGTCGGTATCGATATCGCTCCGGTCGCCGCCGGCCAGCACTCCAGCGAACATGCGGTAAGCGTGGCGATGCAGGATTCGGGCGGGCCTTACGACTATCACCTCTCCCGCCATCTGCTGCGCCTGGGTGTCGATAATGAGTTGCCCGTGCGCCGCGATATCTTTCGCTATTACTACAGCGATGCCCATTCGGCGGTGACGTCGGGCAATGATATCCGCACTGCCCTGCTGGCCTTTGGTTGCGATGCCACCCATGGCTACGAACGCACCCATATCGACAGCCTTGCGGCCCTGAGCAAACTGCTGGGTGCCTACATGCTCAGCCCACCGGTATTCGCCAGCGACGCAAAACCGGCGCAGACTTCACTGGAGCGTTTCAGTCATCAGATCGAACACGACGCCCAGATGGAGTCAGACACCCGCGTGCCTCCCGTGGACAGCCTGATCGGGCAGAATCGCGAAGAAGCGTGAGTCTCTGAATAGAGGCACGGTAGCTGTGGGAGCGAGCTTGCTCGCGAAGAGGTCTTTGAAAACAATGATGTTTTCTGAATCCGACCGCGTCGCGAGCAAGAGCCCTCCCACAAGTTGACCACCGCTACGGTAGTAAGCAATTCATTCGCGAAAAAGCCTATCATCGCGGGCTACCGATACGAGAACCAGCATGCTGATCCCTTACGACCAACTCGAACCCGACACCCTCACCCGGCTGATCGAAGACTTCGTGACCCGCGACGGCACGGACAATGGCGACGAAACGCCTCTGCAAACCCGCGTGCTGCGCGTACGTCATGCCTTGAGCAAAGGCCAGGCGGTGATTTTCTTCGACCTCGAAAGCCAGCAGTGCCAGTTGATGCCCAAGCATGATGTGCCCAAGGAGTATTTCGACTGAGACTCAGGCCGCAGGCGACTCGGTAGAGGCTGCCTGCTGCGAGAGCTTTCTGGCAATGCGTCGGAACACTTCGGCGCGGTGGATCTTGATGTCTTTGGGCGCATCGATCCCGAGCCTGACCTGATTGCCGTTCACCCCGAGAATTTGCACGGTGATGTTGTCACCGATGGAAAACGACTCGCCGATTTCCCGCGTCAATACCAGCATTGTTCTGCCTCTCTTGTCATTGCAAAGAATGCAGAGTGCGCCCCCGAAAAGGTCGCTTCAATGAGGTAGCTGTAAATCAGTAATGCCCTTCAAGCTCGCCAGAACACGCTGTCGGAAACGTCTTACTTGCAGACCAAACAAGTAGGAAAAATGCCAGATATCCGACAATCAGGACGCCGACCACCTTGGCCCCAGGAGAATGATGGTCGCGCCAATGACGCACAGGGCAACGCCGAGCCAGTCGCTGCTCAAGGGCCTGACCCGCTCGACCACGCCCAGCCAGGCAATCGATGCAATGATGTAAATCCCGCCATAAGCCGCATAGGCACGGCCAGCGTAGGCCGCTTCAATACGGGTCAGCAACAGAGCGAAGACGGTCAGGCTGATCAGTGCAGGAATGACCCACAAGGCACTCTTGCCCTGGCGCAGCCACAGCCAGAATGCATAACAGCCGAAGATCTCGAACAGGGCCGCGAGGAAAAACCAGAAGTAATTGAGCACAAAAGGCCTCGTCAGTCAGGGTTTGAATGGCGGCACCCTATCAGAAAACGGCTTTCCTGACCCCGACCATCAAACCCTGACTGGCACAGAGTCAGGCCTTCGTCTGCCGTGCCTTGGCGCGCATCTTGGCGCACATGGTGGTCATCTCGTCATAGAGCGCCTGGGGATGCTTGCGTTTCAATGTCCAGGCATCACGCCCCTGCTCATGGGGCAGGATCATGAATTCACCCTTGGCGACTTCGTCGAAGATGTAATCGGCAATGTCACTGGCGCTGATGGGCGAGCTTTCCAGCAGCTTGCCGACCTGGGCTTTCATGGCCGGGGTCGGGCCGCGGAAGGAGTCCAGCAGGTTGGTCTGAAAGAACGACGGACAGACCACATGCACGCCGACACCCTGCTCGGTCAACTCCACCAACAGGCTTTCCGACAACGCCACCACTCCCGCCTTGGCGACGTTGTAGTTGCTCATGGCCGGCCCCTGCATCAGGGCGGCCATGGAGGCGATATTGATGATCTTGCCCTTGCTGGCCTCAAGCAGCGGCAGGAATGCCTTGCAGCCCTTGACCACGCCCATGAGGTTGATTGCGATCTGCCAGTCCCAATCCTCCAGGGACAATTCGCTGAAGAAACCTCCCGACGCTACACCGGCATTGTTGACGATGATATCGATGCCGCCGAAGCGCTCTTCGCAGGCTTGCGCCAGGGCCATGAGCTGGCTGTAGTCCCGCACATCACAGCGCTGGGTAAAGCCATCGCCACCGGCTTCGCGCACCAGGGACAGGGTTTCCTGCAAACCGGCCTCGTTGACGTCGGACAGAGCCAGACGCCAGCCTTCGCGAGCCCAGCGCAGTGCAATTTCACGGCCCAGACCAGAGCCGGCGCCAGTAATCATGATGCGATTTTGCATAGAGAGTGCCTTGTGGTTTGCAGGACGTTGGCTGGAGTGTAATCACAGCTGACGGTCTCTAATGCCTCCATCAAGACGCTGAATGCCGGTCCCTCATGTCTGCCTGATACGACGCACGAAACGGATCAGCAGCCAGCCATAGATCGCGGCATTGATCGATACCACCACCGCCCCCAGCCACAACTGGATCTGCGGCGTCAGTGCTGGCGGATAGATCAGCGGAATCAGGTAATGCTCGATGAAGCCGCCGTCATACCCCTGCTGACCGGCCTTGTGGCGCAGGAAGTTTTCCAGTGGCGTCAGCGGACAATACAGGTGAAAGAACTCCACCGAGGCGCCCCACAGCATGGCCGGGACATGCAGAAAACCTGTCCACGGCCTGCGCAGCACCCACAACCCGCCAAACAGCACGAACAGAATAAACAGCAGATGAAACACCACCACGATATCCGCAGCGAATCGGTAAAGCATGGATGCAGTCCTGTGTAAAAGTTCCATTATTTTCAGGTCCTACATGGCTTCATGAAACAGCTGAGTGCGTCATGTAAAACCTGAAAAGTTCAATAATAATCACCGGCAAAAACCAGACTACAGATAAAGCAATAAAACCATAAGCAATTGAAATTAAAGGAATTTTATAGAAAATCAAAAACCCATGAAATATTTAGAACCTTTCAGGATTTGCAACAGTCGGATAATTCAAGCAGCGAAAATCATATACCTGCTGAACACGGTTTCAACTGCAAACGCCATTCGACACTGACGAAAAGAAGGAACTCATCATGGGCATAAGCACGATTCTTATCATCGTACTGATTCTGATCCTGATCGGTGGTCTGCCGGTCTTCCCGCACTCCCGTAACTGGGGCTATGGTCCTTCGGGTGTCGTGGGTACGATCCTGGTCATTCTGTTGGTGCTGGTATTGCTTGGCAGGATATGACCTTATCGGTCTCCCAATGAAAAAGCAGCCCGAAGGGGCTGCTTTTTTATTGCCGATGAAAAACAAGCTTAGTGTGACACTGCACCGCTGGCACCCAGACCAGTCTGCGAACGGACGAATTGCGGGTAGAACAGCGCACGCTCTTCGTCTGCAGCCTTGGACTTGTCGGTAATCGAGAAGAACCAGATACCGATAAAGGCGATGATGATGGAGAACAGCGCCGGATACTCGTACGGGAAGATGGCTTTAGGGTTATGCAGAATCTGCACCCAGATGGTCGGACCCAGCACCATCAGCACTACCGCACTGATCAGTCCCATCCAGCCGCCAATCATGGCGCCACGAGTAGTCAGGTTTTTCCAGTACATCGAGAGCAGCAGAACCGGGAAGTTACAGCTGGCCGCGATGGAGAACGCCAGGCCGACCATGAACGCGATGTTCTGGCTTTCGAAGGCGATACCCAACAGGATGGCCACGACCGCCAGGGCGATAGTCGTCATCTTGGAAACGCGGATCTCGTCTTTCTCGTTGGCCTTGCCTTTCTTGATCACGCTGGCATACAGGTCATGGGACACTGCCGACGCACCGGCCAGGGTCAGGCCCGCAACCACCGCCAGGATCGTGGCGAATGCCACCGCCGAGATGAAGCCCAGGAACAGACTGCCACCTACCGCGTTGGACAGATGCACTGCCGCCATGTTGTTACCGCCGATCAAGGCGCCTGCTGCATCCTTGAACGCCGGGTTGGTGCTGACCAGCAGGATCGCGCCAAAACCGATGATGAAGGTCAGGATGTAGAAGTAGCCGATGAAACCGGTGGCGTAGAACACCGACTTGCGGGCTTCCTTGGCATCGCTCACGGTGAAGAAGCGCATCAGGATGTGTGGCAGACCGGCAGTACCGAACATCAGGGCCAGACCGAGGGAGAACGCCGAGATCGGGTCTTTCACCAGACCGCCGGGGCTCATGATCGCCTCACCTTTGGGGTGAACCTTGACCGCTTCGGAGAACAGCATGTTGAAGTCGAAGTTGACGTGCTTCATGACCATCAGCGCCATGAACGAGGCACCCGACAGCAGCATCACAGCCTTGATGATCTGTACCCAGGTGGTCGCCAGCATGCCGCCGAACAGCACATACAGGCACATCAGGATACCGACCAGAATCACCGCCACGGTGTAATCCAGACCGAACAGCAACTGGATCAGCTTGCCGGCACCCACCATCTGGGCAATCAGGTAGAACGCCACCACCACCAGCGAACCGCAGGCGGACAGGGTGCGAATCTCTTTCTGCTTCAGACGATAGGAGGCCACGTCGGCGAAGGTGTATTTGCCCAGGTTACGCAGGCGTTCGGCGATCAGGAACAGAATGATCGGCCAGCCCACCAGGAAGCCGATCGAGTAGATCAGGCCGTCGTAGCCGGAGGTGTAGACAAGTGCGGAAATACCCAGGAAGGACGCTGCCGACATGTAGTCGCCCGCAATCGCAAGGCCGTTCTGGAAACCGGTGATCTTGCCGCCTGCGGCGTAGTAGTCGGAAGCCGAGTTGTTTTTCTTGGATGCCCAGTAGGTGATGTAGAGGGTGAATGCCACGAACATGACGAACATGATGATCGCCGGTACGTTCAAAGGCTGCTTCTGCACCGCCCCGGTAAGGGCGTCGGCTGCCATGAGAGAAGGCGCGAATGCTGCAAGGGCCAGAGCCGCAGAGAGACGACGGATCATTGCTGAATCTCCTTGAGAATTGCAGTGTTCAGCTCGTCGAACTCACCGTTGGCACGGCGTACGTAGATCCCCGTCAGAATGAAAGCCGAGATGATCAGGCCGATCCCTATCGGCATGCCCCACGTAATGGTTGAAGTCGCACTGATCTTGGCTCCCAGAATATGAGGTCCATACGCAATCAAGAGAATGAATGCGGCATAGAGCCCGAGCATGATCGCCGAAAGAATCCAGGCGAACCGCTCTCTTTTGGAAACCAGCTCCTTGAAGCGCGGGCTGTTTTGAATCGAGAGGTAAATGCTGTCGTTCATTGTTTTTGTCCTCGCAGCACAGATGAGTTGTCACGTCTTCAACTTTAGTCAGGTCCGGCACGTACTCCAGACGACCTTAGTATTAGAACGACATTAATCATTGAAGCACTTCGAGGGACTTTTGCCGGTCCGCATCGAACCCGCATAAACAAAAGGCCATCAGCCGGAAGTGGCAGATGGCCTTGAGAGAAGCGATACAGAGGCTTCGGCGTTATTTGGCAGTCCATGCAGCGACACGGTCAGGGTGCTTGGCCACCCAGTCCTTCGCCGCGGCATCGGGTTTGGCACCTTCCTGGATTGCCAGCATCACTTCACCGATTTCGTCCTTGGATTCCCACTGGAATTTTTTCAGGAAGGCAACGACGTCAGGTGCTTTCTTCTCCAGGCTCAGGCTGGCAACGTTGTCGACGGTTTCAGCAGCGCCGTATACGCTTTTCGGGTCTTCAAGAAAACGCAGCTTCCATTTGGCGAACATCCAGTGCGGCACCCAGCCGGTCACCACGATGGACTCCTTGCGTTTCTCGGCACGGGTCAGCTCGGCAATCATCCCGGCTCCCGAACTGGCCTGCAGCTTGTAACCGTCCAGAGCGTAGTCCTTGATGGCCTGATCGGTCTTGAGCATCACGCCCGAGCCTGCATCGATCCCGGTGATTTTCTTCTTGAAGGAATCATCGGTCTTGAGATCTTCGATGGACTGGGCCTTGACGTACTCCGGCACGATCAGGCCAATCTTGGCGTCCTTGAAGTTCGGGCCGTAGTTCACGACCTGATCCTTGTATTTGGCGTAGTACTCACCATGAGTGCCTGGCAGCCAGGCCGACAGCATCATGTCCAGCTTGTCGGAGGCCACTGCCTGCCACATGATCCCGGCCGCAACGGATTGCAACTTGACGTCATAGCCCAGTTTTTCCTTGAGCACTTCAGCGGCTACGTGGGTCGTGGCGACACTGTCGGACCAGCCTTCGACGTAGCCGATGGTCAATGTCTTGGTTTCAGCAATGGCCAGCGTGGAGCTGACGGCCAGTACCAGCGCGGCACCTGCCCCCAGAATTTTTCGCATATTCATCATCACTTCCCCGGAAGTTGCGCACCGACGGATGTCGGGCCGCATTAACGTTGTTTTTCAGAGTCGCCCGTCATGCCCGGCTTTGGGGCAGACGGTGCCCTTCACGTTTCAGTCGTGCTCGCCCGCCATGACAGGCATCGCATCGACCTCTCGATAATCAACCGGGCAGCAGATCGGACATGCTCTGTCAGCGACACGGAGGAACCGGGAAACGACATCACACAGCCATCAGCGACAATGCCAGCGAAAAGCGTCGGCAAAGCCGTCCGGATTTTGCGTGAAACAAAAAATGCGATGCGCCTGGATCCCTTGCAGGATCGGGAGTACGGAACAGACCTCTGCCCCGTTCTGGTTCACCAGGAGACAGGAAACAGAATGTGTTACCGCCTATAACCGACTGCTCCGCAAGACGGGTAACACGGAAACAATCCTGCCGCCCTTCTCTCTTGGCCTCGGTCATGGAGATTTTCAAGCCATTGTTTTTAAAGGAATTTAAAAAGTTGGCACAGCTTCTGCTATCTCTTCGGTACAACAAGAATAAAAACAAGTATCAAACCAACAAGAACAACACGAAACGGCTCTGACATAACAAGAACAACACGGACAGAGGCGCAGCTAACAGATTTTTTTGGAGTGGATAGGCTTTACAGGGACCTCGGAAACGAGAGGCCTCGCAACCGGACAGAGAACAATAAAACTACCTTCAGGTAGCTTCCCGTACCGGCTGGACCATGACGTTGTGCAGACCCATGGTTAAAGTGAATCAGCGCTCAAAAAAATACGTTTGCTCTTGATCCCGGATGGGGGTCACACAAGAACGCAGTAAAGGGACTGGTCGCCAAAAACAAGAACAGGCCGCCCTATAAAAATAAAAAGAGCAGGCAACAACACATTGAAGGAGAGCTCAGGCTCTCCTTTCGTGTTTCCGGGCGATGGGAATTCGCCAGACACGCCACTCCCCCCTTCCTACAACAAAAAAGCACAGACCTACATTCCAGGGTCCACAGAACGTGTATTGTTTCGCTGGTTTTACAAAGGTTCGCTCGTTCATACGGCACTTTGGCACTACACCGGTGGTCATAGGCTCCGTATCTCACCAGCACTTCTTTCCCAAGGGATTTAGTCATGTTCCGTTTTCTGCGCTTCGCTACCGTTTTAGGTGGCTTATGTTTGAGTGCGTCCGCTCTGGCGACCAACATTGATCCCGCCACCTATGGCTATCCGCTGACTAATCCTTTCGAAGCGACCATCGCGACCACGCCACCGGACATGCGCCCTGAACTGCCTGACGACGAAGATATCGATCAGGACGTCTACACACTCAATCTGCACCCGGAACGCGAATTCATCCTGCCGGACAATTTCTGGGCAGTAAAAAAGCTGAGCTATCGCGTGGCCAGGCAAGACCATGCCGCTCCCCTGATCTTCCTGATTGCCGGAACAGGCGCACCTTATAACAGCACCCTCAATGAGTTCCTGAAGAAGCTGTATTACGGCGCGGGCTATCACGTCGTACAGTTGTCTTCGCCCACCAGCTACGACTTCATGAGTTCGGCTTCGCGCTTTGCCACGCCCGGGATCTCCACGGAAGATGCCGAGGATCTGTACCGCGTAATGCAAGCCATCCGCGCCCAGCAGGCAGACTTGCCGGTGACCGAGTATTACCTGACCGGTTACAGCCTCGGCGCACTCAATGCGGCCTTCGTCAGCAAGCTGGACGAAACCCGCCGCAGCTTCAACTTCAAGAAAGTCCTGCTGCTCAACCCGCCGGTCAACCTCTATACGTCCATAACCAATCTGGACAAGCTGGTACAGACCAACGTCAAGGGCATCAACGACACCACCACATTCTATGAGCTGGTACTGGCCAAGCTGACGCGCTACTTCCGCCAGAAAGGCTACATCGACCTCAACGATGCGTTGCTCTATGACTTCCAGCAGTCCAAGCAGCACCTGACCAATGAACAGATGGCAATGCTGATCGGCACCTCGTTCCGCTTTTCGTCGGCCGACATTGCATTCACCTCCGACCTGATCAACCGTCGCGGCCTGATCACTCCGCCCAAGTTTCCGATTACCGAAGGCACCAGCCTGACGCCGTTCCTCAAGCGCGCCATGCAATGCGACTTCGACTGCTACCTGACAGAGCAGGTCATCCCCATGTGGCGTGCCCGCACCGATGGCGGCAGCCTGTTGCAACTCGTGGATCAGGTCAGCCTGTATGCACTCAAGGATTACCTGCACAGCAGCACCAAGATCTCGGTCATGCATAACGCCGACGACGTGATTCTGGGCTCCGGCGATCTGGGCTTCCTGCGCAAGACTTTCGGTGATCGCCTGACCGTTTACCCATACGGCGGCCATTGCGGCAACATCAATTACCGCGTCAACAGTGACGCCATGCTGGAGTTCTTCCGTGGCTAAACGTCTTTTACTCCTTGCCGCCCTGCTGTGTGCAGGCACCGCCCAGGCCGCTGACGCAGACAGCAACAAGGCCCAGCATCCCGCTACCGTGGTGCGCACCCTCGATGCCGATGGCTTCACCCAGCCGTTGAAGTCCCTGCAATTCAACCCGGGCCTGGACCAGCGCGAATTCGAACGTGCTTCCATCAACGCCCTGGAAGTCTACGACCCACTGGAATCCTGGAACCGTCGGGTCTACCACTTCAACTACCGTTTCGATGAGTGGGTTTTCCTGCCGGCAGTCAACGGTTACCGCTACATCACCCCGGGTTTCGTGCGCAGCGGCGTCAGCAACTTCTTCAGTAACCTGGGCGACGTGTCCAATCTGCTGAACAGCCTGCTGCAGTTCAAGGGCCAGCGCTCGATGCAGACCACCGGGCGTCTGTTGCTCAACACCACCATCGGCATCGCCGGCCTGTGGGACCCGGCCACCATGATGGGTCTGCCACGTCAGACCGAAGACTTCGGCCAGACCCTGGGCTTCTATGGCGTACCGGCAGGCCCTTATCTGGTGCTGCCGCTGTTCGGCCCTTCGAACCTGCGTGATACCGGCGGCCTGGTGTTCGACTACGCCGCCGAAACGCAGATCAACTTCCTGAACGTTGCCGAGGTCAGCAGCGACCACCCGGAAATCACCCTGCTGCGCGCCATCGACCGCCGCTATGTCACCAGCTTCCGCTATGGACAGCTGAACTCGCCGTTCGAGTACGAAAAGGTCCGCTACGTCTATACAGAATCGCGCAAGTTGCAGATTGCCGAGTAAGCGGATGCATGAACGAAAACGGCCAGTCCGGTGTAATCGGGCTGGCCGTTTTTCATTTGTACAGGCTCGACATCGCATCGGTTCAGGTACAGGATCACCTCCTTTTCATCCGCGTTGAAGCCTCATGCAGCAGTCAATCATGATAATGGCTCTGGTAGCTGGCCTGATCCTGTCGGGCTGCGCCAGCCAGCAGGAAAAGCTCCATTCATGGGCTCAGGCCAGAGGCGCAGAAGCCAGCGTGCTCGAAACCCGCACCTTTGCACTGCAAATCGTTACGCCTCGCTCGCTGCCCAAGGGCGGCCGATTGAGCATTTTCATCGAAGGGGATGGCCGAGCCTGGGCAACGGGCAGCCAGCCAAGCCTTGATCCTTCGCCACGGCAAACAGAAATGGTCCGCCTGGCCATCGATCCGAGTCACGCCGGAGCATACGTTGCCAGACCTTGCCAGTTTGTGAGGTCCACGGCTTGTGGCAGTGAGGTGTGGACAGATGCCAGGTTCAGCCAGAACGTCATTGAAGCGTTCAACGACGTGATCGACCAATTGAAGAGTCGCTACAACGCCTCTTCGATCGAGTTGATCGGCTATTCGGGAGGGGCTGCGATCGCGTTATTGATCGCAGAAGGGCGAGATGACATTGCACAGATCCAGACCATCGCCGGAAATGTCGACCCTCATGGCTGGGTCGCGCTGCATGGACTTTCTCCTTTGAAAGGTTCGCTGGACCCGTTGGCAAACAGCCTGCGACTCAAACAGATTGCGCAACGGCACTTCATTGGAACAACCGATACCGTTGTGCCGCCCGTACTGCTGACAGGTTTTCTCGCCAGAACCCAGCCTGACTGCAGTGAAGTCATCAGCCTGCCAGGTTCCCATGCAACGCTCATGGAGGCGATTGATGGGCGAATGCTTTCCCGCCCGATTCAGTGTCGATCAGACTGATGCCGATCAGTCACTTCATGTGTACTGAAGTCGCCAGCAAGCTGCCTCCCACAAAGTGATTGATGACCTTAAGCGCTTAGACCGGATTGAGCAGAGCAGCCTTCCAAGCACTGCAAAGGCTGCCTGCTCCCGCCAGAACGCGAATATCAGAACGCGTAACGCGCCTTGAACATCAGGGTTTCAGCGTCGTAGCCCGAACGGCCATGATAGGTGTAGCTGGTCCCCAGTGTCAGTGCGCTGATGGCATAACTCACACCCACAGAACCTTCGTAACTGTCACGAGCCGGTTTGGCCCCCGTGACCACGAAACTCGAACCACCCTGAGCAAATGCCGAGGTCTGGCTGATACGGTCACCGATCAGGTCGTGATACGCCATCAGAGTCAGTTCAGGCGTCAGCGTACCGCCGAGCAAAGGAGCCTCGCTGGCAACCCGCAAACCGGCGCCAACCTCCCCGGTTTCAAAACGCTGGTCACTGTTGCGCAACGCTGCAGTCGAACCGTGTTCGGTATAGGCATCGACCTGTACGTTGGAATACCGTGCGGCAACACGCGGCTCCAGCAACACATGATCGTTGAGTCGCAAGCCATAGCCGGCCAGGGTGCCGATGCTCAGGACATCACTGTCGAAATTGCCCTTGGCCAGGGTGCCAGCTACATAGCGGCGACTGTCGTTATCATTGCGCCCATAGGAAACACTGCCCTGGGCAAACCAGTTGCCCTGGTCCCAACTGCCATACAGCGACAGCGCATTACCCTGGACATCGGTCTTGTAGCCGATGTCGGAGGTCGCATTGGCATTCACATAGGAGTAGGCAAAGCCCAGGGTCGCCCCCGAGGAGAACCGACCATCGACGCCTACTGCAACGCCACTGGCATTGGCCGAGTAGCCTTCCACACCACCGCGGCTGTCCTGATCCATATTGCTGTTCAATGCCTGCATCCATACGCCGGTATCGGACAGTTCATCACCTGAAGAAAGGCCACTGCGCAATCCCGTCATCCGGGTATCGAGTGCCGATCTGCTGGCCCCCTGCCCGGCCAGGGCTGCATCCACTCCGCCACGACTGACGTCGGGCGACAGGCGTTTGCCCAGTTCAGCCAGTTCCTGCGCAGTGCTGGCATTGGCGAACGACTGGAACACCCGATCATTGCTGTCGAGCTGGCCAATGACGTTGTTCTTGAAGCGATTGATCAGACCTTGTGTACGCTGGTCGCCACCAGAGCTGTCCAGCTCCTGACTCACCTGCTGGTCGGATTTGAGCCTGACCACGGCAGACACAGCATCGGCATCGACGCTGTAGCTGGCAACATCAAGCAAGGCGGAAGCGCTGTTCACGCTCAAGCCGCTGTTCTGCACACTGGCAGCCGACAGCAGGGCGTAAGTCTTACCCTCGGCGACAGGAGTGAAATCACCGGGGTTGGCGCTCAGGGTGATACGCGAACCGGGTGCAAAAGTCGCAGCACCGGCAACGGTCAGATAGGGCGTGGTATTCACGACGCTATCGGACAATCGCATATCCAGTGCCCCCTGATTCGCAAGCTGCAGATTCCCGGTGATGGAACTGCCCGGACGATCCAGATTCAGGGAACCGCCTTGCTGCACGACGACATTGCTGTCGATGATCGCGCCCTTGAATGTCGCCACACCCTGAACATTCACGGCGGCCATATCAAGCAGATCGCCACGAATCTCGCCACCGGACCAGTTCAGCGTGGCCAGGTTACGACCACGGATGGCAGCGCCGAAATCACTGGCGATCAGCCCTGCTCTCTGATTGATTTCAAAACCGACGGGCAAGGCATCTCTCGTCACCACAATCGCATCGCCCTGAGAGGTAATGGTTCCGGTGTTTACGATGCCTCTTGAACCGGAAGCATTGGTAGTCGTGAAATCGGTACCTTGAACCATGATGGCGTGCGCATCATTGTCCCCGGAGGCACTGATACGACCGCTGTTATGCAGGACATCGAGCGCGCCATCCCACAACGCTATGCCTTCGGAGGCATTACCCCGGGCAATGATCGAACCGCTGTTTTCGACGTGCAGCGGCGCTGATGGGGCTTCCAGATCCATGCCTATGGAATTGTCACCCACGGCCAGGATGGAACCCGAGTTAAGCAGTTTCCCTCCCACGCTCAACATTGCAGAACCATGCCAATCAAAGATCAGACCAACCGCATCCTCACTGTGCACTTCAATGGAACCCGAGTTGATAAAGTCACCGGCGATTTGTGTGCCATGCAGGTAAATGCCCTCTGCGCCGTTGAACAGGCTTGATACGCTGTCTTCAACGACCAGGATCTTGCCGGCATTGACGATAGAGCCTGTGACACTGATGTTGCTGATATCGATGCCACTGCCCCTGTTGGCTCTTTGAAGCGTGATAGAGCCCTCGTTGCGCAGATCACCATCAATCGAACCACCGCCACCAGGACCGTTATTGATTCCAACGGTGACAGGATCGAACATTGCGCCGAACTCCAGCGCCCGGACAGCGAAGCCACCCGTATCGACGGTAATGTCCGCGGCGTTGATGAACGAACCGCTCAGTGCAGAGCGCCTGAACTGAAAGATGCTTTCATTCGTGGACGATTGCAGCAAAACCTGACCGGTCAGGTTGACCCCGCCGCTCAAGGTCTGATTGTTCAGCGCATTACGCCCCTGACTGACGTCGTAATCCAGCGCAAAAGCCTGGCAAGCACAGGCACCCACGATCAGTGCCAATAGCGTTTTCTGAAAATTCCGATTCAAAGCCTGTGGTCCGTCGATTTCTTTCAGCAGCAGCCCTGCCCGGCGTGCATTCCACCGTGAATGCGTATCGCGCTCCGATTGCCAGGCAAGTCAGAGTCGCACGGGGCGTTGTCGGCAATTTGTTACAAAGCTTTAAAAGACAGATACAAGGCTGAACGCCAAAAGCATCAACAATGCGGCAATCAAAAATGCCCGACCCAGGTTACCGGATCGGGCATTTTTCATGGCACTTTCAAACTTTGGTATGAGGTGCCGGACCGTAGTCGTTCACACCCTCGGTGCCTGGCAAAAACAGCAAGGATATCTGGGCCAGCGGACCCACGATTGGAATAAGGCCGACCAGCACGAACCAGCCGCTGAGATTGATGTCGTGCAGCCTTCTGACACTCAAAGAGAGATTGGTCATGAACATGGCCACGAGCAGGAGAGCGGTCGCGCCCCCGATGCCTTCTCCCGGATCAAACCCGTCGTTACTGAGATCAATCGCCACTGCCGCCGCGAACAACACGGCACAAATCAGGACGAAGACGAATAATTCCATCCTTGACGCCCGGCCACTGAAATCGAATGTTTTTGCAAACACGTTGTACAGATGATTCATCCCTGCTTCTCTTCTTGATGACTTGTATTGGCATCCCCGGTCAATGACTGACCACGGCCGCTCTAGCGGCGACCAATCTATCGATTTAAAAAAATAGGGATGCAGTCACCCTCCGAAATATCCGTAGGAAAAATCAACGCGCCAAGATTCTCCGCTCTTCGGACGTCATCGAAAGCCTAAGGACTGGCTTAACCATCAAAAAACCAGATATATGTGCGGCAAAAATCAAACCCATCAATCGAAGCATTCACACTAAGATGGTGCCATTCTCACCTGAACATGAGTGCCCTTTTCATGACCCAGTTTCGCAAAGTGTTATCGATACAAGCTGGCCAACCGACTTCAGACGGGGCCGGTGTGCGCCTGACGCGGGTATTTGGCGGCCAGGGTGTCGAGCAGTTCGATCCGTTCCTGATGCTCGACGAGTTCGGTTCGGACAAGCCGGACGACTACATTGCCGGGTTCCCGCCGCATCCGCATCGCGGCTTTGAAACCGTGACCTATATGCTCGAAGGCCGCATGCGTCATGAAGATCACATGGGCAATGTCGGTCTGTTGCAGAGCGGTGGCGTGCAGTGGATGACGGCAGCGCGCGGGATCATTCACAGCGAAATGCCCGAGCAGGAGGAAGGCGTGATGCGCGGCTTCCAGTTGTGGCTAAATCTGCCGGGCAAGAACAAGTTGATGGACGCCAGTTATCAGGACATCCAGCCTGAAAACATTCCGCGCCTGACCACCGCCGCCGGCGTCGATGTAGTGGTCATTGCAGGCCGGTTCGACGATGGTCAGATTCAACAGGATGGGGCCGTCCAACGCCCGGATACCGAGCCGCAGTATTTCGACTTTCATCTGCCAGCAGACCGCAGCATCAGCCCGCGAATCCCTACCGGGCATCGGGCGTTGCTCTATGTCTACGAGGGTTCCATCGAAGTGGGAGGCTGCCCGCAAACCGTTGCTGCCAGCCGTCTGGTGCGTCTGGGCGACGAAGGCGAATTGCATATCAGCAGTGCAGGCGGTGCCCGGGTGCTGCTGATTGCCGGCAAACCCTTGCGCGAGCCAGTGGTGCAATACGGGCCGTTCGTGATGAATACCCGCGAAGAGATCGAGCAGGCACTGCGGGATTTCCGGGATGATCGGTTGACCGCCTGACAGTTCACTCTGTAGGAGCGGATTCATCTGCGAGATTGCATCCGCTCGCGAATGAACCCGCGCCTACGGCAAGCGCAGGAAGCGTTTCAACTCATCCTTCTGGGCCATGGCATCGCGACGACCAAGGTCGATCAGTTCGCTGCAATAGCCCGCCTCGAACAGCAGATAGCTCAAGACGCTGGCACCGCTGGTCTTGGTCGCACCCGGACCACGCAGGAAGGTGCGCAGTGCCGGTGGCAGTTCGTGACGGTGCCGGGCGGCGATCTCGTCCAGTGGCTGGCTCGGGGAAATCACCAGCACATCGACCGGTGCCATGCCGGGTTGCTTTCTGGCCCGCTCGTCCGCCAGCAGTGAGCTCATCAGGTTCAGGCGCTCAAGCAGTTCGATATCGCTTTCCAGGTTGTCGATGAAGGTGCTGTTGAGCATATGGCCACTGATTTGCGCCAGGCTCGGCTGAATACCGCTGGTGGCCCTGTGAATCTGCTTGTTGGGCTGCACGCCTCGCGGATTGCCGCTGACACCCACCACCAGCACGCGGTTGGCCCCCAGGTGCAGCGCAGGGCTGATGGGCGCCGACTGCCGCACCGCACCATCGCCGAAATACTCATGCTCGATCTTGACCGGCTCGAACAGCAGAGGAATCGCCGAACTGGCCAGCAGGTGGTCCACGGTCAATTGCGTCGGCAGACCGATGCGTCGATGCCGCAACCAGGGATCGATGGTGCCGCCACCCTGATAGAAGGTCACCGCCTGCCCGGACTCGTAGCCAAAGGCTGTTACCGCCACGGCCCGCAGATGATTGCTGTCGATGGCGGCATCGATGCCCGAGAGGTCCAGCCGCTGGTTGAGCAGTTCGCGCAAGGGAGAACTGTTGAGCAACGCGACAGGGATGTCACGTCCAAGGCCGGTGAGGCTGCGTCCGAAAAAACGTCCGGCCTGACGAATCACGCCGGGCCAGTCGCTGCGCAGCACCTGATGGCTGCGAAACGCCTGCCAGAACTCGGTCAACTGGCGGATGGCGATACGAAAGTGCAACGCGCCACTGGCCAGCTTCACGGCATTGATAGCGCCGGCAGACGTGCCGACGATCACCGGAAACGGGTTGGCTGCGCCTGCTGGCAGAAGGTCCGCAATCCCGGCCAGTACACCGACCTGATAGGCGGCGCGAGCGCCACCTCCTGACAGGATCAACCCGGTAACCGACTCTTTCTCGTTCACTGCATTTGTCACTACTGCACGATCTGGCATCTACAACGGACCTCAGTGAACAACCATTTCTTTTTATTTATGTTTTTTGTATAGCTTCGGTTCACCCTCAGGTCGACTTTTAAAACGTCGATGCGCCCAGAGATATTGCTCCGGACATTCAGTGATGGCAATTTCAACCCACTGATTGATGCGCAAACAGTCCTCTTCATCGCTCTGGCCGGGGAAATCCGTCAGCGGCGGATGAATCACCAGTTTGTAACCACTGCCATCGGCCAGACGTTGCTGGGTGAAAGGCACCACCTGAGCACGTCCGAGCTTGGCGAACTTGCTGGTGGCCGTGACAGTGGCGGCCTGAATGCCGAACAACGGCACGAACACACTCTGCTTGGCGCCGTAGTCCTGATCCGGTGCATACCAGATGGCCCGGCCGGCACGCAGCAGCTTGAGCATGCCGCGCACGTCTTCGCGCTCGACAGCCAGAGAATCGAGGTTATGCCGCTCGCGGCCACGACGCTGGATAAAGTCGAACAACGGGTTCTTGTGCTCGCGATACATGCCATCGATGGTGTGCTGCTGGCCCAGCAAGGCTGCACCGACTTCAAGAGTGGTGAAGTGCAGGGCCATGAGAATCACGCCCTCGCCGTTCTGCTGGGCACGCTGCAAATGCTCCAGCCCTTCGATGCGGGCAAGCTTTGCCAGACGGCGCTTTGACCACCACCAGCTCATGGCCATCTCGAAGAAGGCGATGCCGGTGGAAGCAAAGTTTTCCTTGAGCAAGCGCTTGCGCTCAGCGCCGGACAAATGCGGAAAACACAGTTCAAGGTTGCGCGAGGCAATATATTTTCGATCAGTGGCCACGCAATACATCGCCGCGCCCAGCAGACGACCAATCACCAGCAGCACTCGGAACGGTAACTGGACAATCAGCCACAAGAGCCCCAACCCCAGCCATAGCGGCCAGAAACGGGGGTGAAGAAAACTGGCTTTAAAACGCGGGCGATCCATTTAAGCTTCCGTCAGGACAAAGGCTGCGCATTCTACATCGGTTCGACCCGGCTTGCGGCTCGCGGGCGTTCTCGTTATAAGTCTCGGCACTTTTAGCGACAAGCTGTTGTGTATCCCGACCATGAGCCAGATCGAATCGCAAAACCCGGACCCAGTATTCCAGCTCAAAGGCAGCATGCTGGCCATCACCGTCATGGAGCTGGCCCGGAACAACCTCGATGCCCTGGACCGTCAATTGGCGGCCAAGGTCGCCCAGGCCCCGAACTTCTTCAGCAATACCCCGCTGATCCTCGCACTGGACAAGCTCGCGCCCAATGAGGGCACGGTGGACCTCCCCGGCCTGATGCGCGTCTGCCGCCAACATGGCCTGCGCACTCTGGCGATCCGGGCCAGCCGCATCGAAGACATTGCCGCAGCCATTGCCGTCGATCTTCCCGTACTGCCGCCTTCCGGTGCCCGCGAACGTGTGCTGGAGCCTGTCGAAGCAGAAGCGCCGAAAAAGATTCCCGAGAAACCGCCGGAGCCGGCCATCAAGCCGACGCGGGTGATAACCGCTCCAGTACGCGGCGGACAGCAGATTTATGCCCAGGGCGGCGACCTGGTGATCGTGGCCCCCGTTAGCCCGGGTGCGGAACTTCTGGCCGATGGCAACATCCATGTTTACGGCCCAATGCGCGGCAGGGCACTGGCAGGCATCAAGGGCGACACCAAGGCACGGATATTTTGCCAACAACTGGGCGCCGAACTGATTTCAATCGCCGGGCAATACAAGGTTTCCGAAGACTTGCGCAGGGATCCTCTCTGGGGCTCTCCCGTACAAGTCAGCCTGTCCGGCGACGTGTTGAACATCATTCGTCTTTAACGGATACTGCCGCAATTTTCAAAGCATCTCTGATTCGTCGCGAAAACGTAGTAAAGGCTGTAGGAAATCCGGAGAAACACCTGTTTCTCGATGGTTACACTCATCGAAGTAGTGGCCCAGAGCCATCTTTGAAGGCGAGCTTCCGTGATTTCCGTCATTCTTCGATTAACGTCGCTTCAAGGGATGCTCTTCAGGGACTAACTGTCCTTTTCCTCTAGGGGTGATACACCTTGGCCAAGATTCTCGTGGTTACATCCGGCAAGGGTGGTGTGGGCAAGACCACCACCAGCGCCGCCATCGGCACAGGCCTCGCTCTGCGTGGCCATAAAACAGTGATCGTCGACTTCGACGTCGGCTTGCGTAACCTGGACCTGATCATGGGTTGCGAGCGCCGCGTGGTGTACGACTTCGTCAACGTCGTCAACGGCGAAGCGACACTTACCCAAGCCCTGATCAAGGACAAGCGCCTGGAAAACCTCTATGTGCTTGCTGCCAGCCAGACCCGCGACAAGGATGCCCTGACCGTAGAAGGCGTCGAGAAGATTCTCGACGAGCTCAAGGAAAACTTCGAGTTCGTGATCTGCGACTCGCCGGCCGGTATCGAAAAGGGTGCCCACCTGGCCATGTACTTCGCCGATGAAGCGATCGTCGTGACCAACCCGGAAGTCTCTTCGGTACGTGACTCGGACCGCATGCTGGGCCTGCTGGCCAGCAAGTCGCGCCGGGCAGAGCGCAACGAAGACCCGATCAAGGAACACCTGCTGCTGACCCGCTACAATCCGGAGCGCGTCACCAAGGGTGAAATGCTCGGCGTCGAAGACGTCGAAGAAATCCTCTCGATCCGTCTGCTGGGTGTAATCCCGGAATCCCAGGCGGTCCTGAAGGCTTCCAACCAGGGTATCCCGGTCATTCTCGACGACCAGAGCGACGCCGGTCAGGCGTACAGCGATGCGGTCGATCGTTTGCTGGGCAAGGACGTTGCTCATCGTTTCGTCGATGTGCAGAAGAAAGGATGGTTCGAGCGTCTTTTTGGAGGCCGCTAAATGAATATTTTTGACTTCTTTCGTGACCGCAAAAAAGAAAGCACGGCCTCGGTAGCGAAAGAGCGTCTACAGATCATCGTGGCGCACGAACGCGGCCAGCGGAGCACACCGACGCCCGACTATCTTCCTGCCCTGCAGAAAGAACTGGTGGAAGTGATCCGCAAATACGTCAACATCGAGTCAGACCAGGTACAGGTCGCTCTGGAGAACCAGGGCAGCTGTTCGATCCTGGAACTCAACATCACCCTGCCCGATCGCTGATCCGGCAGTTGTCCACGGCGGTATGGGCGGCCCTGTCATCGGGTGCCGCGCATACCGCCGTTGGCGTTTCCAGCGTTTCGAGGCCGTTGCATGCCGTTGTCGAACATCCGCATCATCCACCAGGACGCCGCTGTTCTGGTCATCGATAAACCCACATTACTGCTTTCAGTCCCCGGTCGTGCCGACGACAACAAGGACTGCCTGATTACCCGCCTGCAGGAAAACGGCTACCCCGAAGCCCGAATCGTGCACCGACTGGACTGGGAAACCTCCGGCATCATCCTGCTCGCCCGGGATGCCGATACCCATCGCGAGCTGTCACGCCAGTTCCATGACCGCGAAACCGAAAAGGCCTACACCGCCCTGTGCTGGGGTCAGCCGACTCTGGACAGCGGCAGCATCGACCTGCCCCTGCGCTACGACCCGCCGACCAAACCCCGGCATGTGGTGGATCATGAGTCCGGGAAACATGCGCTGACCTTCTGGAAGATCGTCGAGCGCTACGACACTCACTGCCGTGTGGAACTCACCCCGATCACAGGGCGCTCGCACCAGTTGCGGGTGCATATGCTGTCCATCGGGCATCCGCTGCTGGGTGATGGTTTGTACGCACATCCCGAGGCATTGGCGGCCTATCCGCGCCTGTGCCTGCATGCCAGCATGCTGAGTTTCACCCACCCGGTCAGTGGCGAGCGGCTGAAGTTCGAGTGTGCGGCACCGTTCTGATTGTTCGCCCCTATCCAATCTGTCTGCTGCAGAAACGAATTTATTCGCGAATGAAGCATTTCCGTGAATAAATTCGCTCCTGCAGTTTGCGAAAACGCACGACCGGGGCCAATACGGTAAACTCGCGCCATTGCTGTCTGGAGCTACCTATGCGCGAAGAGCTGAACAAAGGCCTGATCGACTTTCTCAAGGCCTCCCCTACCCCGTTCCATGCCACTGCAACCCTTGTAAATCATCTCGAAGCGGCCGGTTTCCAGCGTCTGGACGAACGTGAAACCTGGGCGATCGAAACCGGCGGGCGTTATTACGTCACCCGCAACGACTCTTCCATCGTCGCCTTCCGAATGGGTCGCCATTCGCCGCTGACCGGCGGCATCCGCATGGTCGGCGCTCATACCGACAGCCCGTGCCTGCGGGTCAAACCGCAACCGGAGCTGCAGCGTCAGGGCTTCTGGCAACTGGGCGTAGAAGTCTACGGCGGCGCGCTGCTGGCTCCATGGTTCGACCGCGACCTGTCGCTGGCCGGGCGCGTGACCTTCCGCCGCGATGGCAAGGTCGAAAGCCAGTTGATCGATTTCAGGCTGCCCATCGCGATCATTCCCAACCTGGCCATCCACCTCAATCGCACTGCCAATGAAGGCTGGGCGATCAATGCCCAGAACGAACTGCCGCCGATCCTGGCCCAGGTGGCCGGCGACGAACGCGCCGACTTCCGCGCCCTGCTCACCGAGCAACTGGCCCGTGAACATGACCTGAACGCCGATGTGGTGCTCGATTACGAGCTGAGCTTCTACGACACCCAGAGCGCAGCCGTGGTCGGACTCAATGGCGACTTCATTGCCGGTGCCCGCCTGGACAATCTGCTGTCATGCTTCGCCGGCTTGCAGGCACTGCTCAACAGCAACACCGATGAAACCGCTCTGCTCGTGTGCACAGACCATGAAGAAGTCGGCTCCTCGTCGACCTGCGGTGCAGACGGCCCGATGCTGGAGCAAATCATCCAGCGCCTGCTGCCCAACGGTGAAGACTATGTACGCACCATCCAGAAGTCGCTGCTGATCTCGGCGGACAACGCCCATGGCGTTCACCCCAACTACGCCGAAAAGCACGACGCCAACCACGGTCCCAAACTCAATGCCGGACCGGTCATCAAGGTCAACAGCAACCAGCGCTACGCCACCAACAGCGAAACCGCCGGTTTCTTCCGTCATCTGTGCATGGCCGAAGAAGTCCCGGTACAGAGCTTCGTGGTACGCAGCGACATGGCCTGCGGCTCGACCATCGGCCCGATCACAGCCAGCCATCTGGGCATTCGCACGGTGGATATCGGCTTGCCGACCTTTGCCATGCATTCGATTCGCGAACTGGCCGGCAGCCATGACCTGTCGCATCTGGTCAAAGTCCTGAGTGCGTTCTACGCCAGTCACGAGCTGCCGTAGCTTTCCTTCTTCGTGAATGAGTTCGCTAACGAGCGGATTCATTCACGAACGGTCTTACATCAGGGTGCCAGCCCAACCCCTGCCGCGAACCATGATGGTCGGCATAGTCGATTCGGAACGCTTGAAAAGCCGCACGAAAAACGGCAAGCAGCTCATTCGACTCCCTTCAAAAATGCGTCAGGCATTCAGCGTCACACGCCCTTTGAAAAGCAGTTGACAGCAAATAAAAACTTCTATTCGCTGCCTTTAAACATCAAGTAGAAACTTGATTAAAACCGAGAGTGAATAGAGAGAAAGTCCATACGGCAATCTCTCCTGTTCCTTAATGCACTGTTGGAAATCGATATTAAAAAAATAAGGAAATTGATCATGAATACACAGACAAGACAGCATTTACCGCCGCCATCTCTGCCTCAACTGAACAACGACGGTGCCTTGAGCATCGCGCAGATCCGTAGAAGCGGCGTAGATATCGTTGTTCCGGTATATCCGGGCATGCAGGTAGGCGACATGATATCTGCGCCCTGGGAAGGAACACCCGCGGGAGCGGAGCTTACCTTTCCGCAACTTCATACGGTACGGCAAATAAAACCCTTGACGCTGAAGATCCCTTTTTCATTTATTCATGAAGGATGGAAAAAACTGAAAGTTCGTTACAACGTCAGAAACAACGGCGCATCCGAATGGGTCGAAGTTGATATCGTCCCGTAGTTATTGAAGTGAATCGCCTACCGGAACTCATCGCCGGGAGGCGATTCGCTTACTTATGACAGAACATCCCCCGCCACTGCACTGACATGAATCGCGTCATGCCGCCAATATTCCAGGTCGCAATCGATCAGGCGACCGCGCTGGTCATAGTTGACCCTGGCAATGCACAGGCCGGGGCTGCCCACTGAAACCTTGAGCGCTGCGCAGGCATCGGCATGCAGCGCCGTAGGCACGATCTCGAAATGCACCTTGCCGTAGCTCAGCTCGTAGCGACTGGCATACAGCTCGGTCAGGGACTGACTGAAATCGCAATCGAGAATCCCGGGAAAGTATTCCGGGTTCAAGTAATGCTCGACATACAACACCAGACGCTGATCGATACGCCGCGCACGACAGATCTGAATAACGCTGGAAAGTGCCGGCAACTGAAGCTTTTCACAGATTTTCGCCGAAGCCGGCTGCAACCTTGCTGAAATGACCTGGGTTTCGGCCACCCGCCCCTGAGCCTGAACCATTGCATGAAAATGGCTACGGCGGATCAGGTCATAGGCCAGGCGCGGCGGCGAAACGAACCAGCCACGACGTTCCTCGCGATAGATCAGCCCTTGGGCTTCCAGTTGCACCAGCGCTTCGCGCAGGGTGATACGGGTCGTATCAAATACTTCACTGAGCTTGCGCTCGGCAGGCAGTTTGCTACCTGACGGTAACAAACCGTGCTCGATCTGTTCCTGCAAAGCGTTGCAAATGGTCGTTACCGCTCGTGGTACATCTTCGCGCATCAGGATACCTGGCTGGACTAGACCAGCTCCATTAAAGGGCACGCTTCGAGACTTGAGCCCTCATTGAAAGTGTTTTCAAGCCTAGGACGCGTATATGACTGTCATGTGACAAATCGCTTCACAATCCATGCCAATGGTCACTTGAACATCGGGCAAGCCCTTGGCAAACAAGCTATTAGGGATGGTCTACGCTTAGCCCACAGCGCAGTACACCTGCTCTGACCATAGAACAGAAAACACCGCCAGACACAAAAATGTCATGCAATAAGCCTAACTTGGCTCAGGTATTGCTGATCTAGACCAAACCATCCGCAACGAACGCTTCCTGAAGAAGTGCAAAAGGAGATTTGAATGAAACACCTATTGTTGGCATCACTCCTCGGTTCCGCCATTGCTCTGAGTACATCGGTCATGGCAGCGGACACAGACCTCAAGACGCTGGAAGCCGCTGCCAGAACCGAAGGCGCGGTCAATAGCGTCGGCATGCCGGATGACTGGGCAAACTGGAAAGCAACCTGGGCCGATCTGGAAAGCAAGTACGGCCTCAAGCACATGGACACCGACATGAGCTCGGCTCAGGAAGTGGCCAAGTTCGATGCGGAAAAAGACAACGCCAGCGCCGACATCGGCGACGTGGGTGCAGCCTTCGGCCCGATTGCCGTGGCCAAGGGCGTCACCCAGCCCTACAAGCCAAGCACCTGGGAACAGGTTCCTGACTGGGCCAAGGACAAGGACGGCCACTGGGCACTGGCTTACACAGGCACCATCGCCTTCATCGTCAACAAGAAGCTGTTGCACGGCTCTGAAGTACCGACCAAATGGTCCGACCTCAAGAGCGGCAAATACATGGTCACCATCGGTGACGTGAGCACCGCAGCCCAGGCGGCCAACGGTGTACTGGCCGCCGCCATCGCCATGAAAGGCGACGAGAGCAACGTTGCTCCAGGCCTGCAACTGTTCACCGAACTGGCCAAGCAGAAACGCCTGGCACTCAACAACCCGAACATCCAGAGCATGGAGAAAGGTGAAGTCGAAGTCGGTATCGTCTGGGACTTCAATGGCCTGAGCTACAAGGCCAAGATGAGCAATCCGGACGATTACGTGGTGCTGATCCCGTCCGATGGCTCGGTGATTTCCGGTTACACCACCATCATCAACAAATACGCCAAACACCCGAACGCAGCCAAACTGACCCGCGAATACATCTTCAGCGACGCCGGCCAGATCAACCTGGCCAAAGGCAACGCACGTCCGATTCGTGCCGAGCACCTGACCCTGCCCGCAGAAGTCCAGGCCAAACTGCTGCCAAACGAGCAGTACAAGGGCGTGACTCCAATCAAGAACGCAGCAGCCTGGGAAGCGACCTCCAAGAAACTGCCACAGATGTGGAACGAGCAAGTCATCGTCGAAATGAACTGATCCGACACAGGCTTGAGGGCGAGCCAGCCTGGCTGCTCGCCCGTTTCTCCCGTAACACCCTTGTATCGACTGCAGTTGGAGCGATCGGCTCATGAAACACAATGTCATCCTCATCGTGCTCGACGGCCTTAACTACGAAGTGGCCAGGCATGCGATGGGCCATCTCCAGGCTTACAGCAACGCAGGCCGGGCCATGCTCTACAAGCTCGAGTCAGAGTTGCCGGCACTGTCGCGTCCCTTGTACGAGTGCATCCTGACCGGGGTCACACCCATCGAAAGCGGCATTGTGCATAATCAGGTTTCACGCTTGTCCAACCAGCGCAGCATGTTTCACTACGCCACCGATGCCGGCCTCACCACGGCTGCGGCGGCTTATCACTGGATCAGCGAGCTGTATAACCGAACGCCGTTCGACGCCGCCCGGGACCGCCATACCGACGATCCGGCACTGCCGATTCAGCACGGGCACTTTTACTACGCCGACCATTACCCCGATTCGCATCTGTTTGCCGACGCCGAAAGCCTGCGAGTCAGACACTCACCGAATCTGTTGTTGATCCACCCCATGAATATCGACGACGCCGGGCACAGGCACGGCCTCGACAGCCCGCAATACCGCAACAGCGCACGCAGCGCCGATATCCTGATTGCCGATTACCTGCAACGCTGGCTTGATGCCGGCTACCAGATACTGATCACCGCCGATCACGGCATGAACAACGACCGGTCACATAACGGGCTGCTTCCCGAAGAACGTGAAGTGCCGCTGTTCGTGCTGGGCGATGCATTCAGTCTCGACGCACAGGCCACCCCCAGACAAACCGAGCTGTGCGGCACTGTCTGCGAACTGCTCGGCGTGCCCCACGACAAACCGGTCTGCCGGGAGGTCCTCAATTGACTACCAACAATCGTGGCAAATGGCTGGGGCTACTCTGCCTGCTGCCTTTTGCGCTGTTCTTCATCGTGTTTCAGATTGCCCCACTGGCGTGGGTCATGATCAACAGCCTGCACTCCGAAGCGGGCTGGGGCTTTGATAACTTTGCCAAGGCGTTCAGTTCCCGTTTCTATCGTCAGGCCATTCAGTTCAGCCTGGAGATCAGTTTCTGGTCCAGCCTGTTCGGCATTGTGATCGCGGTACTGGGCAGCCATTCGCTGCGCAACGTGGATTCGCGGCTACGGGACTTCGTCAATTCCTTTGCCAACATGACCAGTAACTTCTCAGGCGTGCCACTGGCCTTCGCCTTCATCATTCTGCTGGGCTTCAATGGCGCAGTGACGCTGATGCTCAAGAAAGCCGGGATCATCGAAGACTTCAATCTGTATTCCAAGACCGGCCTGATCATTCTTTACACCTACTTCCAGATTCCGCTGGGCGTGCTGCTGCTCTACCCGGCGTTCGATGCCCTGCGCGAAGACTGGCGCGAGTCGTCGGCCTTGCTCGGTGCCAGCAGTTTTCAGTACTGGCGCCACATTGGCCTGCCGGTCCTGACGCCTGCCCTGCTGGGTACTTTCGTGATTCTGCTGGCCAATGCCCTGGGGGCCTACGCCACCGTCTATGCCTTGACGACCGGCAACTTCAACGTGCTGCCGATCCGCATCGCAGCCATGGTTTCCGGTGATATCAGCCTCGACCCGAACATGGCCAGTGCCCTGGCGATGATCCTGGTCGGCCTGATGACGCTGGTAACCGTCGTTCATCAGTGGTTGCTGAAGAGGAGCTACCATGTCTCGCGCTGAAAAAGGTCCTGCCGGGCTTTACCACCGCTTCGTGGTCTATGCCCTGTTCTTCATCCTGCTGCTGCCACTGGCCGGTACGCTGCTGTACTCGCTGTCCACCAGTTGGTCGGCGAGCATTCTGCCCAGCGGCCTGACCTTCAAGTGGTACATCGCGCTGTGGAGCGACCCGCGCTTTCTCACAGCCTTCGGCCAGTCGCTACTGGTCTGCGTGGGCGCACTGATTCTGTCGGTGGTGCTGATCCTGCCGCTGCTGTTCGTGGTGCATTACCACTTTCCGCGCCTGGATGCCCTGATGAACATCCTGATCCTGCTGCCCTTCGCGGTGCCGCCCGTGGCTTCGTCGGTAGGCCTGCTGCAACTCTATGGCTCCGGGCCGTTTGCCATGGTCGGTACACCGTGGATTCTGATTGGCTGCTACTTCACCGTCGCACTGCCGTTCATGTACCGGGCCATCAGCAACAACCTGCAGGCGATCAACCTCACCGATCTGATGGACGCTGCCCAGTTGCTGGGAGCCAATACCTGGCAGGCCGCTTTCATGGTGGTGCTGCCCAACCTGCGCAAAGGCTTGCTGGTGGCATTGCTGCTGTCGTTCTCCTTCCTGTTCGGCGAGTTCGTATTCGCCAACCTGCTGGTCGGTACCCGCTATGAAACCCTGCAGGTGTACCTCAACAACATGCGCAACAGCAGCGGCCACTTCAACAGTGCGCTGGTGATTTCCTATTTCCTCTTCGTGCTGGTGCTGACCTGGGCCGCCAATCGACTGAACAAGGACAAAGACTGATATGAGTTTTGTCAGCATCGAAAACCTGCAGAAAAGCTACGCCAGCACCGCGGTGTTCAGTGATATCAACTGCACCATCGAACGCGGCGAGTTCGTCACCCTGCTCGGCCCGTCGGGCTGCGGCAAGTCGACCCTGCTGCGCTGCATCGCCGGCCTGACATCGGTGAACAGTGGCCGCATCCTGCTCGACGGTCAGGACCTGGTGCCGCTCACCCCGCAGAAGCGCAATATCGGCATGGTGTTCCAGAGCTATGCGCTGTTCCCCAACATGACCGTGGAGCAGAACGTCGCGTTCGGCCTGCGCATCCAGAAGATCAACGCAGACGACATCCACAAGCGTGTCGCCGAAGTGCTGAAGCTGGTCGAACTGAGCGATTTCGCCAACCGCTATCCGCATCAGTTGTCCGGCGGGCAATGTCAGCGCGTTGCCCTGGCCCGTTCTCTGGTGACCCGCCCGCGCCTGCTGCTGCTCGATGAACCGCTGTCGGCACTGGACGCACGGATTCGCAAACACCTGCGCGAACAGATCCGCGCCATCCAGCGCGAACTGGGCCTGACCACCATCTTTGTCACTCACGATCAGGAAGAAGCGCTGACCATGTCAGACCGCATTTTCCTGATGAATCAGGGTCGTATCGTCCAGAGCGGCGATGCCGAAACCCTTTACACCTCCCCTGCGGACGTCTTTGCTGCCGGCTTCATCGGTAACTACAACCTGCTTGAACCCGACGATGCCTCTCGCCTGATGCAGCGTCCGATCAACACCCGCGTCGCCATCCGCCCCGAAGCCATCCAGCTCAGCGTAACCGGCGCACTGGAAGGCGAAGTGCTCAGCCACAGCCTGCTGGGCAACGTGATCCGTTACCGGGTCCAGGCCAGGGACGTGGAACTGGTGGTCGACGTACTCAACCGCAGCGCGAAAGATCTCCACCCTGACGGGCAACGTGTGAGCCTGAACATCGAACTTTCGGCTTTATGTGAGGTGGCTTAGGAGCAGCGGCAAGTTGCAAGCTTCAAGCGACAAGCCGTGCTCTTCACTTGCAGCTTGGAGCTTACAGCTTGCAGCTGCGTGCCCACGCCCCCCCCCATTACCGAACAACAACCCAAGGAGGCACGCATGCCTTTAGCAATTTTCGACCTGGACGAGACCCTGATCGGCGGCGACTGTGCCAGTCTGTGGAGCGAGCAGATGGGCCGTCTGGGCTGGGTCGATCCCGAGTCGTTCATGAAACGCAACGACGAACTGATGGCCGCCTACAGTGCAGGAAAACTGGCCATGGAGGATTACATGGCTTTCAGCCTGGACCCCATGGCTGGCCGTACCCCGGAGGAAGTCGATCATCTGGTCGGCCCCTGGGTGGAAGACATCATCGAGCCGATCATCTACAGCGACGCCTGCAAGTGCATCGCGCAGCACAGGGCCAGGGGCGACCGCATTCTGGTGATTTCGGCGTCCGGCGTACATCTGGTCAAACCGATTGCCGAACGCCTGGGTATCGATGAAGTGCTGGCCATCGACCTGGATGTGCAGAATGGCGTCTACAGCGGTGCGACGGTCGGCGTGCTGACCTACCGCGAAGGCAAGATCACCCGTCTGCTGGACTGGCTGGATGCCGAGGGTGAAAACCTCGAGGGTGCCAGTTTCTACTCCGACTCCCGCAATGACCTGCCACTGCTGCTCAAGGTTGACCACCCCAACGTGGTCAACCCCGATGCCGTGTTGCGCGAACATGCCGAGAAAGCGGGTTGGCCGGTGCATAGCTGGAGCTGAATGCGCTCGCGCTGTCTGCATCAAGCCAGAGGGCAGCTTGCTGGCGACTTCACATTGTCGCCAGCAAGCTGCCTCCTACAGCATTAGCAGCGCTATAACAGAGACAGCCAATTCATTCGCGATGGCGCTATTTCAGGCTCTCGTCTATCACCAGCACAATCTTGCCCGATACCTGATTGGTCGCCAGCTCGGCAAAGGCAGCTTCGGCGTCCTTGATCGGGAAGGTCCTGGCCAGTTGCGGCTTGAGACGCCCTTCGGTGAACAGCGGCCAGACGTGCTGGCCCAGATCACTGAGCAGGTCGGCCTTGAATTGATCGTCACGGCTGCGCAAGGTCGACCCGAGAACCTGAATGCGTTTGCCCAGCACCTGTGCCAAGTCCAGTTGGGCTTCGCGTCCGCCCATCAGGCCGATCAGCACCCAGCGGCCATCGAGCCCCAGCAGTTTGACGTTCAGCCCTGAATAATTGGCGCCGACCGGATCGAGAATCACGTCGAAGGGTGCAAAGTCACTCAGGCTTTCCAGACTGTCGCTGCGCACCACGCCACCCTGCGCACCCAGCTCGACGCAATACGCCAGACGCTCGGTCGAACCGACACTGACCCAGACCGGGCTGCCGAAGGCCTTGCAGAGCTGAATACCGGCCGAACCCACGCCACTGGCTCCGGCATGCAGCAAGACCTTTTCACCGGGTTTCAGACCCGCCAGTTGAAACAGGTTCAGCCACGCCGTGGCATAGACTTCCGGAATCGCAGCCGCCTCATGCAACGACAGACCGTCAGGCACGGGCAGCACATGACGCGCATCGACCACTACCTGTTCAGCCATGGCACCGCCCGCCAACAGCGCACAGACGCGGTCGCCGACCTGCCAGGAAGTGCCCGGCCCGACTTCGTCGATCACGCCCGAGCACTCCAGGCCAATGATGGACGTGACGCCCGGCGGTGGCGGATAAAGACCCGCACGCTGCAACAGATCGGCCCGGTTCAGACCAGCGGCAGCCACTTTGATGCGAACCTGCCCCACATCGAGGGCCGGATCTGGCTCTTCGACCCATTCCACATGTCCTTCAACGCCTTGCAATGCCTTCACAGTACCTCCGTCATGAGTCTGGACTGAGCCCGGGGAATCGCCCGGGGCCTTTGCATTATGCGACCGGATCCACGAACGGGCGACCTTTAATCGGCACGGCTGCCCGGCACTGTCATTTCTGACAGTGACAAGCAGATTCATCGGTCAAATACTCTTCTGAAACTGCCGCACCGCAGGACTCCGGAAAGGATTCTGGAGCATTAAGGCCATGAGCAGCGACTCACCGAGATCGCTACGGTGCCCCCTTTTTCAAGGAGTTCATGACTCAGCAAGGAGCCATTCATGAATACGTCCCCATCTCCACCAAGCCAGCAAACCGGGCAACTGACGCCCCTGCAGATTCCGTCAATCGACCTCAACGACAAACTCGGACTGGGTTGGAACGACCTCAAGGACCCGCAAAAGGGCGTGGCGCTGTTCGCCGTCACTCCGGTCGGGACCGTCAAAGGCGATCTCATCGAGTTGTCATGGAACGGCCAGCTCATCCAGACCCTGGTCACCAACCCTGATCGCCCCTCCATCGACTTTTCCGTGCTGCCACAGGACATTCCCGACGAGCCGGAGCTGTCCGAAGTGTTCTACCGGATCACACCCGCCGCAGGCGGTGCATCCGCTGACTCCCCCGTGCGCCAGGTACGAGTCAAACGCAGCGTACCCGGTGGACTCGATAGCGATAACCACACACCCTATATCAATGACAGTCTGGCCCCTGTAGAAAACCTGCCGCCGGATATCGGGATGCCCGTCGATCTGTCGCTGACCGTCGCCGCCTGGGACAACATGCAGGAAGGCGACGTGCTGCGTCTGTACTGGGGAAGCAATGAATTCGTCGTCGAAAACCCGCCGTTGCCTGCGGATCAGGCAGGAAAACCGCAAACCGTGGGAGTACCGAAAGAGTTACAAGTGGCTGCCGGCAACAGTGGCAACCTGACCGTCTATTACGAGATCCGGGACCGGGTGAGTAACTGGTCGGGCTACTCACTCGCCGCATTTACCGCCGTCGATATCTTCGTGACGCCCGCACCGACGGTGAAGGAAGCACCCGAGGGCGAGCTGGACCCCATGCTGGCCGTGGCAGGTGCAACCGTGGTGGTGGCCTATCCCTACATGCGTGACACCGACAGTATCCGCGTGCGCTGGGACGGCCAGGAGGATGTAACCGATCCTGCCTTGCAGCCCGGCAATCCCGCAGCGAGTGTGCAATTCACCGTCACGCCCGAGGCAATTGCATCTGCGATGGGCAAAACACTACAGGTCACTTATGTCGTTACCCGAGGAGCGAACGAACAGGAATCCGCTCCTCTGAGCTTGAAAATACAGGCGATACCCGAGTCGGCACTGCCGACGCCAGAACTCCCGATAACCGGTTGGCACAAGACCCTGACAGTCCAGCGACAGAAAAGGGACGTCAATCTGACCGTACAGCCGTGGCCGTTCATCGCGCCCGGACAGCGCATCTGGCTGCGTTTCGAAGGAACCGCCGAGGATGGCTCGGCCTATAACTGGAATCATCCGCTCTGGCAGAACTTCGCAATCACCACTGCCACGACCCAGAGCACCCAGGTGGCGCTGAGTGAGCTACAGAAACTCAAGGGCTACACAAATCTGCGACTGATCATGGAAATATCGTTCGATGGCGGACTTACCCGGACACCTCTCCCCATCGAGACGATTGGAATCATCGTTTATTACCCGGTCAGCGGCTCCGAAGACTGGCAGACATTCCCGGAAGAGGAGTTGCCAATGAAAGAGGAGGTGCCATGCTCGGACGGCTCGAGCCTCACTGTATTCGAAGCTCCGGCATCCATTGTGGATGTCAGGGAAGCCTATCCCTGGTTCAGCTACCGTACGCTGCAGCTCGCACCGGATTGCAACATCGTGTTTGGCTTCGGAGGCTTTATCGAAACACTGACCCTGTCTCATGTCAGAGCGGACTCGGAAGAGAACTACATCAGCTTCTTCGACATCATGGAAGTAGAGATCGAAAGAGAGACTATCCGCTCGGACGTCAATCTCATTACCTACCAAAAGAGCTTCAACTGGCCCTGCCTGTATTTCCGGATAATTCTGAAAGGCAACACAGACACCGTACTTCTGGACAACCTGAGCTGGACCGCATGGACCCCTTGAGCCAGCACCCGCCCCTGAAGCACTCGGGGGCGGGCTTCCACCGGAATCAGCCGGGACGTCGATGACAGACATCAGCCCCGCTTTCGCAGCCCATGCGCCGGGCTAAAGCTGAATGCTGGCTGAATCAACCCCGCCTGATGTGCTCAGCCCCGGAACATATGCTTCGACGCCTTGCAATGCCTTCACAGTGCCGCCATAGTGAGTCCAGACTGAGCCCGAAGCTGTTTAGCCGGGCTTTTGCATTATGCGGCCGGGTCCGAAGGAACCGGCGACCTCAAAGACGGCCTAATATGCGTTCTCACTTGTCACCACGTCGAATCAGCATGAAGCACTTACTCCCAAGCACCGCCCTCGCACTGTCTATCGGCCTGAGCCTGTTGCCGATGTCAGCCAGCACTTTTGCCGCCAACAGCTGGGATAATCTTCAGCCGGACCGCGACGAAGTGGTTGCCAGTCTCAATGTCGTCGAACTGCTCAAGCGCCACCACTACAGCAAGCCACCGCTGGACGACAAGCGCTCGATCATCATCTATCAGAGCTACCTGAAGCTTCTGGATCCGGCTCGCAGCTATTTCACGGCCAGCGATATCAGTGAGTTCGACAAGTGGCAGACCCAGTTCGACGACTTCCTCAAGAGTGGCGATCTGAACCCCGGCTTCACCATGTACAAACGCTATCTGGACCGCGTCAAGGCGCGCATGGATTTCGTTCTGGCAGAGCTGAACAAAGGCGTCGACAAGATCGACTTCAATACCAAGGAAACCCTGCTGGTAGACCGCAAGGACGCCGCATGGCCCAAGAACGAAGCCGAACTCGACGATCTGTGGCGCAAACGCATCAAGGATGAAGTCCTGCGTCTGAAGATCGCGGGCAAGGATCCGTCGAAGATCCAGGAAACCCTGACCAAGCGTTACAAGAATCAACTGGCACGACTGGGCCAGACCCGCGCTGAGGATATCTTCCAGGCGTACATCAATACCTTCGCCATGTCCTACGATCCGCACACCAACTACCTGTCTCCCGACAGCGCGGAAAACTTCGACATCAACATGAGCCTGTCGCTGGAAGGCATCGGCGCTGTGTTGCAGAGCGACAGCGACAACGTGAAGATCGTGCGTCTGGTACCGGCAGGCCCGGCAGCCAAGACCAAGCAGGTCGCTCCGGCCGACAAGATCGTCGGTGTCGCCCAGGGCGACAAGGAAATGGTTGATGTGATCGGCTGGCGCCTGGACGAAGTGGTCAAGCTGATCCGCGGGCCCAAAGGCTCGGTGGTACGCCTGGAAATCATTCCTGCCAGCAATGCACCGAACGACCAGACCAGCAAGATCGTTTCCATCACCCGCGAAGCGGTCAAACTTGAAGAGCAGGCGGCGAAGAAGTCGATCCTGCACCTGAATCAGGATGGCAAGGACTACAAGCTCGGCGTCATCGAGATTCCAGCCTTCTATCTGGACTTCAAGGCCTACCGTGCCGGTGATCCGCAGTACAAAAGCACCACCCGCGACGTCAAGAAACTGCTGACCGAACTCAAGGCAGAGAATGTCGACGGCGTCGTGCTGGACTTGCGTAACAACGGCGGCGGCTCCCTGCAGGAAGCCACCGAACTGACCAGCCTGTTCATCGAGCAGGGCCCGACCGTTCTGGTGCGCAATGCCGACGGCAAGGTCGATGTCCTCGAAGACGAAGCCAAGGGTGCCTTCTACAAAGGCCCGATGGCGTTGCTGGTCAACCGCCTGTCCGCTTCGGCCTCGGAAATTTTCGCAGGCGCCATGCAGGACTATCACCGCGCACTGGTGATCGGCGGACAGACGTTCGGTAAGGGCACCGTACAAACCATCCAGCCGCTCAACCATGGCGAGCTGAAACTGACACTGGCCAAGTTCTACCGTGTATCGGGTCAGAGCACCCAGCATCAGGGCGTAGTGCCGGACATCACTTACCCGTCGCTGATCGACACCAAGGAAATCGGCGAGAGCGCCCTGCCCGAAGCCATGCCATGGGACAGCATCAAGCCGGCGATCAAGCCTGCCATCGATCCGTTCAAGCCATTCCTGGCGCAGTTGCAGTCTCGCCATGAGGCCCGCACTGCCAAGGACGCCGAGTTCGTCTTCATCGAGGACCGCCTGGCGCTGGCCAAGAAGCTGATGAGCGAAAAAACCGTCAGCCTCAACGAAGCGGATCGTCGCGCCGAACACACTTCGATCGAAAACAAGCAACTGGCTCTGGAAAACACTCGCCGCAAGGCCAAGGGCGAGGAACCGCTCAAAGAGCTGAAGAAAGAGGATGAAGATGCTCTGCCGGTAGAAAACGAGAAGACCAAACCCGAGGATGATGCCTACCTGGCGGAAACCGGGCGCATTCTGATCGACTACCTGGGGCTGAGCGGCTCGGTCGCAAAGAAGTGACCGCTTATCGTTAATGGCGAAGTAATGGCATTTGTCATTAAACAGTCATTGATCTGTAGTGTAATAAGGGGCTGAGCGTAAGCGCGTTCAGCCCCTTTTTATATCCAGAGACCGCCATGACGATGAATGAGCAGTTGAGTGCATTGAGTTCTATTCTGGCTCGTAGCGATTTGCACAGTCTGTTCCAGCCCATCGTATCGCTCTCGGGACGCAGCATTCTGGGCTATGAAGCCCTGACCCGAGGCCCATCCAACAGCAAGCTGCACTCCCCCATCAATCTGTTTTCCGTTGCGCGCAAGGCCGGTCGTCTCAGTGAGCTTGAGCTGACCTGTCGCGACGGCGCCTGCCGTCGTTTCAGCCAGCAGAAGCTGCCGGGCAAGCTGTTTCTCAATGTCTCTCCCGAATCGCTGCTGGAAGCGTCCCATCCACCGGGCCGCACCCTTGAAATGCTGCAACGCTATGGCATCGCTCCGAAAGATGTGGTGATCGAACTGACCGAGCAGATGCCCACCGATGATTTCGATCTGCTGTACAACGCACTGCACCATTACCGCGACATGGGCTTTTCCATCGCACTGGATGATCTGGGTGCCGGTTACTCCGGCCTGAGGCTCTGGTCGGAGCTGCGCCCCGAATACGTCAAGATCGACCGGCACTTCATCGACGGCATCCATCAGGATGCGGTCAAACGCGAGTTTGTCGGTTCCATGCTGCAAATGGCCAAGGCGTCGCGGGCAACCGTGATTGCCGAAGGTATCGAACTGCCGGAAGAACTCGCGGCGCTGACCGAAATGGGCGTCGATCTGGTACAGGGCTATCTCCTGGCCCGCCCGCAGGAACGCCCGGCACGCGATGTACGGGTGATGTTGCCCAAGACCGAAGTAGCCACCATTTCCCTGAACGAAGAAGCTTCGGACCTGAGCGCCCTGCTCAACCCGCAACCTTCGGTCAATCAGGAAACGCCGACCGCCGATGTGCTCGAAGCCTTCCGTAAACAGGCAAACCTCAATTCACTGGCCGTTCTGGACGAGAACTTCCGCCCCTGCGGCATCGTCCACCGCCACTCGTTGTCGGAAGTCCTGCTCAAACCGTTCGGCACCGAGCTGTTTGCCCGCAAGCCCATCAGCCGCCTGATGAGCGATGACTTCCTGGCCGTGGAAGTGAGTCAGTCCCTGCAACAGGTCAGCCGCCTGCTGACCAGCCGGGCACGCCAGCGTATCGAAGAAGATTTCATTATCACCGGCAACGGTATCTACATTGGCCTGGGCCGGGTGATCGATGTCCTGAAACTGATTACCGAGCTGAAAATCCAGCAGGCCCGTTACGCCAACCCGCTGACCCTGCTACCGGGCAATGTGCCAATCCAGCAATGCCTGACGCGCCTGCTGCAGCAAGGGCGCGAATCGATGATCTGCTATGTCGATATCGACAGTTTCAAGCCTTTCAACGATATCTATGGCTACGCACGCGGCGACGAAGTCTTGCTGTGTCTGGCGCAGTGCCTGAACGACCGTATCGACCCGAGCCGTGACTTTGTCGGGCATATTGGCGGCGATGACTTCTTGATGGTGCTGGGCTTCGAGGATTGGGAAAAGCGTCTGCAGTCGCTGTTCGATGACTTCCAGAACCAGTGTCGGCGTTTCTACAGGGCCGAGCACCTGCAAGCCGGTTGCTTCACTGCCCTGAACCGCCAGGGCCAGCGCCAGGAGTTTGCACTGCTGTCGCTGTCGATCGGAGTCGTGCACCTGCGCAAGGAAAGCTGCTCACACATGGACGCCAGTCAGTTGGCCGACCTGGCTTCCCAGGCCAAACATTTCGCCAAGGATGTGACGGGGGCCAGCGTGCATGTGATCGACTCGTCGAGGCTGGATCTGCTGTCCAGCGCCTGATCGATTCGCGACAGATCGGTGCGTGCCTACTCCAGCTCGGGATAGGCAAACTCGAACACTCGCACCACTTCCGAGGCATGCCAGGCGGCAGCGGCTACGCCGTCGGAAGGCCCGGAAAACCTGCCCAGCCGCTCGACACATTCGAAGAAGCCGGTGCGCGGCAAACGGCTCGCGCCCTGGCTGATGACCAGCGAACTGCGCAATGGCTGCTCGGCACGCACATCCAGAGCCGCCAGATGCTCAAGGGCTGCTGTCAGGGTCTGCATCGCCGGGCTGGGCAGTTGCAGCCGCTCCAGCAAGGCCCGGTAGGTCACCAGATGGCGCTGGCGGCGCGCCTCTTCCAGTTCGCTCAACAGACCATCCCAGTGCTGACGGCTGATGCGCACACTCATGACTCGCTTCTCCAGCCTGGCAGGCCCAGCTCCCATGCCAGGCTGCGCTTGATCGCAGCATCGGGTTCACGGGTGCCGTTTTCGATCAGTTCCAGGTAGGACGGGCTGATACCGACTGCACGAGCCAGCTTCGCAGCTTCAAGCCCCTTGGCTTCGCGCAGGGCAGCCAACTGGTCAAAACCCGGGTAATCGACACTGGATACTTCGCTGGACGCCTGGACAGGTTCCGGACGTGTCTTGCCGACAAGGCCTGCAGCTTTCAGAAGCGCCTGATACTGAGCCCACGGCAGAACTGCATATTCCGGCTCTCCATCACGAGAAATCACTTGAAGATCCATATACCCCCCTGTAGGACAAAAACACATTTTGTATAGGCTTGCTCCAGACGCAGGCATAGTAACAGCGGATTGGCACAGTCGGTGTAACAGAGCTGAAACGATCAGTGCTTGCCGCCTTCCCTTTCCAGCAAGGCCTGAGTGTCGGGCAACCGCTCGACCACGACGAGCTTCTCCGGGGGCTGACGCTCGCGCCAGGCGCGAAAGGCGTCCAGCTCGTCGGTCAGGTGTTTCATGATCCAGGCCAGAACGGCAATGTCATCGAACATCCCCAGGCCTGGAATCCAGTCGGGAATCGCGTCCAGCGGGCTGAGAAAGTACATCAGGCCCGCCACGATGGAGAGGATGGCCTTGGGGCTGATGTCACGGTATTCGCCGCGCCAGTAGGCCAGGCAGAGTGCCTGCAACAGACGCAGGTCTTCCTTGATGCGCCCCAGTCGGCTGCCTTCGGTTGCACCTTTGCGCGCCACGGCAAACAGAAGGCCCGGCAGCCGTCCTGCCGCAAGCAGGCGGCGGGCTCCGGGCAGGTAACGAAGGAAATTCCAGGGTGCTTTCATGTTCACTCCCGTTCAATAAGGTGGTGTCAGTAAACAAGCTCCAGGCTGCTGCCCGTTTACAAGGTTATCCACATAAGCTGTGGATAACCTTGTGAACAGCATCCGTTTTCATGCCTGAGCCCCCCGTTCTACGGGGGTCGAGGTTAAATCGGGCATTTTTTACTCACCTGAAAAAGCCCATGAAATCGTTGACTTACAGGTTTAACACGGCTAATCCCGTGCAATCGTGACCAACTGTCAGACAATCTTCATCGCGTCATGATAATGGGACTGTACGGACAACGAAGCGTTCGGGAAATACGCCAGATACAAAAACGCCCTGTCGGGACAGGGCGTTTTGTAGAACAGAGCCGAGATTACTTCTTGGCCTTGGCCGGAGCCGGCTCTTCTTCGGCTTCAGGTGCCGCAGCAGCCTGATCCTTGATGCCCAGCAGTTCCAGATCGAAGACCAGAACCGAGTTGGCAGGGATTGCCGGGCTCGGGCTCTGGGCGCCGTAGGCCAGATCGCTAGGGATGAAGAGTTTGATCTTCTCGCCCACGTGCATCAGTTGCAGGCCTTCGACCCAACCAGGAATTACGCCGCCAACAGGCAGATCGATCGGGCTGCCGCGCTCGACGGAGCTGTCGAATACCTTGCCGTCGGTCAGCTTGCCTTCGTAATGAACAGTTACAACGTCAGTCGGCTTTGGCTGGGCACCGTCGCCTTTCTTGACGATTTCATACTGCAGACCGGAAGCCGTGGTGACGACACCTGGCTTCTTGCCATTTTCTTCGAGGAATTTCTTGCCGGCTGCCGCCGACTCTTCGCTCAGCTTGGCCATACGCTCTTCGGCACGCTTCTGCAGCGCTGCGAAAGCTTCAACCAGCTCTTCGTCTTTCAGTTTCTGATCTTTCTTGCCAACAGCGTCTTCGATACCCAGGGCCACAGCCTTGGAATCCAGATCGTCCATACCTTCCTGAGCAAGGCTTTTGCCCATGTTCAGACCAATACCATACGACGCTTTTTGTGCCGGGGTTTTCAGCTCTACAGTGCTGGCTTGCTTGTCACAACCTGCGAGTACCAGACCGACCAGGGCAATCGCCGCTGCCAACCGATGCTGTTTCATGCTAATTCCTTGTCCATGCGCCAATAGGGCAAACGAGTAAAGCCGCGAGCTTATCAGGCCGCCGCGATCAATGGCTACCGGCATGAGAGAGGCTGAAGCGTGATAAGTTCAGGTAAATAAAGGTTTTCTCTGGCTTACGACGCACTGTTCAGTTGCAGTTCAGCTTCCCGATCCAGACACGGACGGAGCAATAACCCCCACTTTCGGCCAGTTTCGACTGATCTGTATCACCCGCAGACGCCCGGCCCGAGCCACCATTCGCACGAAACCGGACGACTGCAGGGTACCGGCAGCCAATTGCGCCTGTATCGACTCGCTCCCCGAATAGATGCGCGAAACCTGTCTGAGCAACCGATACTCATCGACCGAACGGCTGGGCGTATAGCCTAGCAAGGCACCGTCGGGGGACGAGAAATAGACCTCGGACATCGTGAAACCATAACGAACCGGCACCAATTTCGAACGACGGACAGGTACGTGACGGTACTCGAACATGCGATGCAGGTCGTCCGGCTGAAAGAAATGGCGACCTTCCTGTCGTCCCCCTGCCGGAACGACGGTATCGGGAGAGAAATACATGCCGTCGATGCGATAGCCCTCAGGCAAGGGTGGCCGGTAATACTCATCGGGATGAAAGACCGAACAGGGCGCATACACCATACTGCCATCGCTCATGACCGGCTCGGCTGCCCGATACAGGTTCCGCTGAGGATTCATCAACAGAAAGCCGATGGCCTGTGGATGGGCAAGGGTTCGAATACGAGCATGTACATAGCACGCAGCCTCATCGGCAGTGGAGAACTCTGGACTGAGAAGCAACGGAGCCGGTGGCCAGACCGCATCGCAGATAGCGGTGGCCGGCATTTCAGGATAGGGCCGCCAGTCATTTGCCACCTTGCCGGGCCTGCCCCACAGACGACTGGTCACCACCACCTGCAGATCCCCGGCACTGGCCAGAAGCCGTACCACATCGCTGGGCATGAGCGTC
Source organism: Pseudomonas capsici (assembly GCF_017165765.1). Lineage (GTDB taxonomy): Bacteria > Pseudomonadota > Gammaproteobacteria > Pseudomonadales > Pseudomonadaceae > Aquipseudomonas > Aquipseudomonas capsici. The sequence goes on along the minus strand of NZ_JAFGZD010000003.1, from coordinate 74,091 downwards.
TGTGCCCGCAGCGCCCTGTACATCTCGCTGAGCTCACACTGGTGAGGCCTGTCAGCAGGACCGGACACTCGCGCGAACAGTGCCTTTTCAGCGCTGGAATGAGACAGGGTGTACTTGATCAGGGAACCGTCCGGCCCTGACAGGTAAGTCACGGAGCTGTAGGCATGATCATCGATCACTGCATGGATATCGGCCACGGACAAACTGTTCGGATAGGTATCCTTCTCACTTTCGGGCCAGACATCCAGGCCGGCAGCGAATGATGGATGGGAATGGTAGATCGCATAATCGCTATGTCCTACCGGATAAAAGACATATCCCTCCCGTTCATGGCTTGGAAATACATCATTGGGATCAAACTGAAAGGTCTTGCCGGCCATGGGCTCGGTAGCGACGTATTTGCCATCGTCGCGCACAAGAATGAAGCCGCCATACTCGCGATCACGCCGGCTACCGATGACCTCATGAACATGCCGCGCCGCATCATCGGGATGATCGAAGGGTTCGCTGAGCAAAGGCATGCGGGGATGAGAGGAATAGGCGACCGAACGCCGGGGTCGCCGTAATCTTGGCTGCATATGAAAGCTCCTTGATAGCCTGGGACTGAATGAGTCCGAAGCGTAAGGAGCTTTCAGGGGATAACAGGCATATCCGGATATGACACCGGACGAGAATTACGCCGTCCTGGCCGCGATAGCCTCGACCTCCACCAGCGCCCCCGGCAATGGCAGGGCAACGACTTGCAGCGCCGTGCGTGCCGGCTTGTTGGGCTGTTCGGCCGTGCCGAAGAATTGCGTATAACCGGCCTGCAATCCGGCGAAATCCAGCTTGCCACCGGTTTCCTCGGCACCGACCAGAAACACCCGCAACTGCACGATATCGCCCAGGTCCAGGTCCTGTTGGCGCAGGATATTGCGTATCTTGTTGAACACCGAAACGGTCTGGGTTTCAGTATTGCCGTAGGCGGCGGGCGTGCCCTGCGGGGCTTGTGGATCGGTAACATCCGGCAAGGTGCCGCTGACGAATATCAGGCTGGCCGATGCCGGAACGGTCACCGTCTGCGAGATGGGAAAATCACCGACACTGGTGCGTTTGATCTGGTCGCTCATGGTTGTTGCTCCTTCAATGGATAGTCATGCGCCGATAGCGGCTTTCTGTCGCTGCTGGATAACCCGTTCACCCAATTGCGCCACCACATGGCGTGCGGAGTTGGCTGCCGATTCCTGCCAGATGCCGACCCCGCTTTGCACAAGCCCGTCGCCAGCGAAGTACACCCGGCCATGGGCCTCCTCCAGCAAGGCGCTGGCCTGGGCCGGAAACAGTTCGCGTTGCAGCCACGGCCCCTCGCTGAACGGGATCTGCTCCCAGGACACCGCCAGGGGGTTGCGCAATTGTTGCGAGTAGCCCGGGTGAAGTAACTCCACCGCTTCACGGGAAGTCGAGAACTGGGCGTCGAAGGATTGGCTACCGAAAGTGTCGGCGCCCTCGCCCGTGACATACCCGGCCACCAGCAGCCCCTCGCGGCTATTGAGGTCGTTGCTGGGATACCAGAGCAGTCGCGCCGGATGTTCGATCCAGGAAATCCCGCCATAGGTGCGGTACTCGCTTTCCCAGAAACGCGGCGATTGCCAGGCCACTTTGGTCGCGTGGCCGTTGTGCGTGCTGAGCAACGCAGCCTTGACCGGATCGCTGAAATCCGTGTCGAGCCTGGCCAGCAGCGGCAATGGCAAAGTGGACACCAGATAGTCGGCACGCACCACTTGTTCGCGGCCACTGCGTTTATCGTGATAGGTCACCGCCACGCCCTCATCGAGCTGGCGAATACGGCGCACCTGCGCGCCCAGTTGCACCTGATCGGTCAACCGGCTGTAGAAAGCGTCGGTGATGCGGTCCATACCGCCCACAGGCTGAAACATGGTGGCCGAGAACTCGGGAAACTCGGAATGCAACAGTGCGCCCCACAACTCGGGATGCAGCAGTCGATCCAGCGTTACCGGCGCCAGACTCCCCGGCAAGGCTCCCGGATGGCTGGGGGAATCCTGATGACCGGAACGAATGCTGCCCTCGTAGGCCAGTTCCTGAGACAGGTCGCCATACACCTGCAAAAACGCCAGCAGACGGGTACGCTCTTCAGCGCTCAACACATCATCCAGCGCATTACGCTGCACCGCCTTGGCCAGCAACCCTGAGAGATGCCCACGAGCATCGTTGATTGCCTGCCCCACCGTAAAAGCGGGCCGCTCCAGATCAGGGCGAACCTGCGCGCCATGGCTGGTGTTGACCAGCACTTCCAGCGGCACCCCCAGTTCGCTGCAATAGTCGAGCAAGGTTCGATGCTGACTCGGAATCCGCGCAGGACCGGCATTGAAATACACACCCTGATCGAACTGCGCAGTTTGCGTCCGGCCATCGAGATAATCGACCCTGTCGCCATTGCGCAGGGTCCAGGTGCGGCCACCCACGCGGTCGCGAGCCTCCAGCACTTGTACCTGAAAGCCGGCGCGCTTCAGTTCCAGCGCCGTGACCAGCCCGGCAATCCCGGCACCGAGGACCAGCACACTGGCACCCTGCCCCGTATCGGCTTTCAGTTTCAAGGGCTGTGGCCGCCGATGGGACGAAGGCCCCAACCCCAGTGCAGCCAGTGCGCCTTTGACGGCTTGCTCGCCGCCTACCGCCGCAATGCTCGAAAGTGCTTCACGCCGTGTCAGTCCCATGTTCATGTCCTCCCTGAATGGCTCAATCCGGCAAGCCTGGCGGGTTGATTTCCGATTGATCGATGCGCTCCACATCCAGCCCCCAGCGCTTGAGCACCTGGTCGTATTGCCCACCGGCAATCACACCCTGAAGCGCGGTATGGATCGGTTTGACCAGACCGTTGTCCTTGCGCGTGGTCACTGCGATATCGGCACGCCGTGGCCAGCCACCGTTGACGATGCCCACCAAGCGAATGCCGTTGGTCAAGGCCTGGGAATAGGCCGACAGGGCGTTGGGGCCGAAAGTGGCATCGACGCGCCCGGACTGAACTGCCAGTTGCGCGGCCGCCACATCGTCGTAGTACTGCAGCAAGGCAGGCTTGATCCCGGCCTTCTCGTTTTCTTCGTTCCAGGCCAGCAGGACTTTTTCCTGATTGGTGCCCGAGCCGACGATGATCTTCAACCCGGCAATATCGCTGGCCTGCTTGATGGAAGTGATCTTGCTGTTGGTTTTCACATAGAAACCCAGCACGTCCTGGCGATAGGTGGCGAAGTCGAAGCGCTTCTTGCGCGCTTCGGTGACGGTCACGTTGCTGATGACCGCATCGTATTTGCCCGAGCTGACACCCAGCGGCCAGTCTTCCCAACTGGCCTGCACCACATTGAGTTCCAGGCCAAGGCTGTCGGCCACCAGTTGTGCAGTATCGGCTTCGCTGCCGATGGTGGTCTTGTCATCGGAAGCCAGCAGCGCCAGAGGCGGCCCGGCCGTCCCGGAAACCGCCACCGTGAACTTGCCCGGCTGGGCGAACCTGAAACCCTGAGGAATCTGCGCAATGGCTTCCTCGTTGCGCGGCGCACGAATGCGCTGCTGATCAGGGCTCAGATTGACCTTCTGCACAGTCGGCGGCGCACTGCTTTCGGCAGCTATCACAGGTTGAGCCAAGCCGATGGCCAGGCTCAGCAGCGCCAAGCGAGCGGTATTTGCAAGCATGGGAGTCACTCCTTTAACACTCGAAACGCTCACAGCACCTTGCCCAGAAAGGCGATGGTGCGAGGATGGCGGGGTTGGCGAAATATCTGTTCGGGAGGACCTTGCTCGATCAACCGGCCTTCGCAGAGGAACACCACGTGATCGGCCACTTCTCTGGCAAAGCCGATTTCATGGGTCACGACCACCAGGGTCACGCCCAGTCGGGTCAGGCCCTTGATAACGTCCAGCACCTCACCCACCAGTTCCGGGTCAAGCGCGGAAGTCGGCTCGTCGAACAACAGCACTTTGGGATCGAGCGCCAGGGCACGGGCAATGGCCACCCGCTGTTGCTGCCCCCCGGAAAGCTGCCGTGGATAAGCGTCGGCCTTGTCTTGCAGGCCCACTTTGGCCAAGAGTTCCAGCGCCCTCTCACGCGCCTCGGTCTTGCTCCAGCGCTTGTGGGCCAGGGGGGCTTCGGCGATGTTTTCCCAGGCCGTCAGGTGCGGGAACAGATTGAAGTTCTGGAACACGAAACCCACGTCGATACGACGCTTGAGGATCTCGCTTTCCTTGAGCTCATAGAGCAGGTTGCCCTTGCGGCGATAGCCGACATATTCACCGTCGATGGTGATGTGCCCACTGTCGATTTTCTCCAGGTGATTGATGGTTCTGAGCAGGGTCGACTTGCCAGAGCCGGAAGGCCCGAGAATCACCGTGACCTTGCCCGGTTCGATGGTCAGGTCGATATTGCGCAGCACTTCCTGATTGCCGAAACGCTTGCCCACGTTCTGGATCTGGATCCGCCCTGCACGCACAGCCGCTGCCGACTCAGCCATGGGTCTTCTCCTTGAACCAGTGATGCAAGCGCTGCAATGGCGTCGGCGGCAGGACACGTGCCGTCCCACGGGCAAAATGCCGCTCGATGTAATACTGGGCACACGTCAGCAAAGTGGTGATGATCAGATACCAGACCGTGGCCACGATCAGCAGCGGAATCACCGCCTGAGTGCGGTTGTAGATGACCTGCACGGTGTAGAACAGGTCCGGCAGCGCCAGCACGTAGACAATGGAAGTGCCCTTGACCAGACCGATGATTTCATTGAATCCCGAAGGCAGGATCGAACGCAGGGCCTGAGGCAGGATGATGCGGAAAATCCGTCGCTGTGCCGGCAGGCCCAGTGCAGCCGCGGCTTCATGCTGGCCGTTGTCGACACTGATGATGCCGCCACGGATGATCTCCGCGGTATAGGCCGCCTGCATCAGGCTCAGGCCCAGCACCGCCACGGTGAACTGGCTCAGCACATCGACCGTGGACCACTCGGCCAGCACGATCCCGGTGAACGGCACGCCCAGCACAATGTGATCGTAGAGGTAGGCAAAGTTATAAAGGATGATCAATACCAGCAGCGCCGGCATGGAACGGAAAAACCAGATGTAACCCCAGGCCAGCGACGCCAGCAGCGGCGACCTGGACAGGCGCGCCAGTGCCAGCACCGTACCCAGCAGAATGCTGAACACTGTGCTCAATACCGTGAGCAGCAGAGTCTGCCCCAACCCGCGCAGTACCGACGGCGAGAAGAACCATTTGGCGAACACTTCCCACTCCCAGCGCGGGTTGGTGGCCAGCGAGTGCACGATGCCGAACAGCACCAGAGCAGCGAACACCGACCCGACCCAACGCCAGGGATGGCGAGCCGGGACAACCTGCAAGGCTCCGACAGGAACCGCTGCCTGGGCATCGGATACCTTGTAGTGAATCTCCTCGTCTCGGAGGTCGAACGATTTGGCGACAATGGGCATCTCGGGTTCCTCGCACGCAATCACACGTGATGGTGTTTCATTGATGTCGAACAGCATGGGCGCAGTGACGGTGCGCCCGCTCAAAAGGCATACGTCAGGCGGGTGTAGTAGTAACCACCGGTAAATCCGAAGGGTGAGTAAGTGCCGTAGCTACTGGTCATGGTGTTGCTGGGGATGCCCTGTTTCCTGGGGTAGACGTCGAACAGGTTCTTGGCACCCACGGCGATGTTCAGGTCTTTGGTGAGGCTGTAGCCGACGTCCAGATCGGTGATCCATTTGGCGGCGTAGATGCGATCCAGCGAGCGGTCACCGGAATCATTGACTTCCTTGTAGGAGCCGTAGCGGGTCAGAGCCAAGTTGATATTGAACCTGTCGATGCTCCAGTCGCCGCCCAGGATCAGCTTGGTCTTGGGCTGAATACCGGTCACATCGTTGCGGGCTTCACGATCCATCAGGTCATAGGAAGTGCCGAGAATGGTGGTGGAAGCCTTGTAGCTGAGGATTTCGGTCTGGTTCCAGTTGAACGCCGCAGTCCACTTCACCGAACCGAACGCGCCCAGGCCCTGGCTGTAGTTGCCGACCACATCCACGCCTTTGGTCCGGGTATCGGCACCGTTGATGAAGTACTGGCCGCCTGAGGTCGAGTTGATGCCATTGTCCTGCAGCACCTGAGTGACTTCATTGCCCAGCAGCGTTCCGGTCAGAGTGATACGGTCGCGAATGTTGATCACATAGGCGTCAGTAGTAAGGCTCAGGCGCTCGGTCGGCGTCAGGGTGAAGCCCAGGCTGAAGTTGGTGGAGCGCTCGGGCTTGAGGTCTTCGGCACCCAGGGCCCGGGCCGCATCCGAGGCGACCGGCAGCACACCAAAGTTGATGGACTGGTAGACGCCATTCACCACGCCATAGGTGGTCGATCGGGCGCTGAACAGACTGTTGGCCAGAGACGGCGCACGGAACCCGTTGCTCACCGTCGCCCGTACGGCGAACTCGGGGGTAAAGTCATAACGGGTGGTCAGCTTGCCACTGCGGGTCGCCCCCACGCCCTGGTTGTAATGTTCATAGCGCAGCGCCGTGCCCAGATACCACTGCGGCAACGGGTTGAACCCTACATCGACATAACTGGCGACGCTGTTACGGGTGGCACTGCTGGCTTCGTCGGGAGAAATACCGTTGGTGACCTGCGCACCGGAAGAGGCGCAGTTACCCGGTGCGACGCAATATCCACCATTGGCATAGGAAGCCCAGTCACCTTCCTGGACCTCATACCCATCGCGGCGATGCTCGAAGCCGTAAGACAGATCCAGAGGCTTTTGCAGGCCGATATCGAAGCCGCGCTTGAAATCCAGGTTGGTCGTCAGTTCAGTGGCAATCCAGGTGCCGGAAGTGAAGTGGTTGGGCGTGGCTTCGCCCAGTGAAGGGTTCTGGTTACGCTCGGTGCCCTGCTCGGCTTCGTTGCGCCCATAAGTGGAAGACAGGTCCCAGTCCCACTCGCCAACCTGCCCCTTGGCACCGAACGCCGCCTGGAAATCCTCTTCGTCGATGTACCAGATCGGTACATAACCGGCGGGGTATCCATTGGGGCCGGTCGTGATGGTGTTGGTGATGGTCGGCAGACGGAAGTTCTGGCCCTGCTCGGCCTTGCGCCGCGAGTAGGTGGTGAACGAGTAAAGGCTGAAGTCGTCGTTGAGCGGCAATTCCGCGTTATAACCCAGGGTCAGCAGGTTGATCTTCGGTGTGCCATAGCCGCCATACGTGGACTTGCCTGCCCGATCCAGTGCCTGCTCGTAGGTATAGCCGTTGGCGCTGGCCTTGTTGTCATCGTTCTGGCTGCGGGCATCGAGCGCCAATTGCACGATGCCGCCATCGCCGATCTCGAAACCCTTGTTCAGGCTCTGCTGAACTGTCTGCTTCTTGCCGTCATAGCCAATACCCGCGTTGGTCACGGAAGTGCCGCTGGTATCGGCCTTGAGGATGATATTGATCACCCCGGCAATCGCGTCGGAACCGTATTGAGCGGCAGCCCCGTCGCGCAGCACTTCGACATGATCGATGGCGCTGATGGGAATGAAATCCAGATCGGCAGGAGCCGCGCCGGTATTGATACCGTTGATGTTGAGGGTGGCACTGGTGTGGCGGCGCTTGCCATTGACCAGCACCAGGACTTCGGCGGCACTCAGGCCACGCAGGTTCGGCGCACGGGCCATGCCGCTGGCGTCCCAGCCGGTCTTTTCCGGCAGGGTCAGAGATGGAATCACCGCACTCAGGGCTTCCATCAGGCCGGGCTTGCCGGTGCTTTGCAATTGCCTGGCACTGACCACATCGATCGGCACCGGACTGCTGGTGACCGTGCGCTGCTCGGCCCCCCGGTTACCGGTCACCACCACTGTAGAAAGGGTGTCGCTGGCCTGTGCCGGAAGCGTTCCGGCCATCAGCACACCGCCTACGGCCAGAGCCAGTGCATTCAAAGCCATGGTGCGCCTTGGCCCATGAACATCCCGTAAGACTCTCTGCACATCCACTCCAAAGGGCCGTCATTGCAGCCCGTTCATCCACATCGCACGGTCGGGCATTCGCGCCGTCCTCAGGACAGCGAGTCATGCTTCTTTTATGGGTGATACCGACATTCGATCCCGGCAACAGCCGGAACCCGGCGGAAGACGCTACGTGTGCGCAGGCGGACAGGAAGACGGCTGGAATACGCAGATACGCCTGTCAGCGACAGGACGAGAGGAACCCGGAATACGGGATTGAAGTGGCAACATACATCGAACTCCCTTCCAACGATCCTGCAACGGGGGTCAGTGGTGGATCACCCCGGCATGCCTTGCAAACTCAGGCTCCTGGCCTGTTTGCGCGATGGCATGCGCGCAGAACCTTGATCACGATTGGTACCATCCGAGGTGAGGGGTAGGCTGTCGAAACCAAACATAACGGAATCAATGGCACAGAAAAACTTCTATTTCGCTATAAGCTAATATGAAAAATATTGATTTATATTTAGACACTTAATCCAAAAAATGAATATAAGCAGAAAGACGTGAGGGAGGACGATGGTTTTCGGGACAGCAGAAAGCAAAAAAGCGACCCTAAGGTCGCTTTTCTGTTTGCTTCAAGGAGCTCAAGGGCCTTGAAGCTTAATATGGCGCAGCGGACGGGACTCGAACCCGCGACCCCCGGCGTGACAGGCCGGTATTCTAACCGACTGAACTACCGCTGCGCGTAACACTAAGAGAGATTGGTGGGTGATGACGGGATCGAACCGCCGACCCTCTGCTTGTAAGGCAGATGCTCTCCCGGCTGAGCTAATCACCCTTCACTCTCGGTGTGGCGCGCATTCTACGGAGCGACCCATACTCTGGCAAGCACTTTTTCAAATAATTTTTATAATCCTTCCAAAGGCTTAGCGCAGGGTTGGCCCGGACGGCCGAGCAGCGAATAATGCCCTCCTTTGTATGGAAGGAGAGATTCACCTCATGTGGTTCAAAAACCTGCTTATCTATCGCCTGACCCAGGATGTGCCTTTTGACGCCGAGGCGCTGGAAACTGCACTGGCGACCAAGCCGGCCCGCGCCTGTGCCAGCCAGGAGTTGACCACTTACGGTTTCGTCGCGCCGTTCGGCAAGGGCGAGGACGCGCCACTGGTTCACGTCAGCCAGGACTTCCTGCTGATTGCTGCGCGCAAGGAAGAGCGCATTCTGCCCGGCAGCGTGGTGCGTGATGCATTGAAGGAAAAGGTCGACGAGATCGAAGCCGAACAGATGCGCAAGGTCTACAAGAAGGAGCGTGACCAGCTCAAGGATGAAATCATCCAGGCCTTCCTGCCCCGCGCCTTTATCCGTCGCTCGGCTACCTTTGCCGCCATCGCGCCGAAACAGGGCCTGATTCTGGTCAACGCTTCCAGCCCGAAACGTGCCGAAGACCTGCTGTCGACCCTGCGTGAAGTCATCGGCTCGCTGCCGGTACGTCCGCTGACCGTCAAGACCGCGCCAAGCGCAATCATGACCGACTGGGTCAAGACCCAGAAAGCCGCCGACAACTTCTTCGTCCTGGACGAGTGCGAACTGCGCGACACCCACGAAGACGGCGGGATAGTGCGTTGCAAGCGTCAGGACCTGACCAGCGATGAAATCCAGCTGCACCTGAACACCGGCAAGGTTGTCACCCAGCTTTCGCTGGCCTGGCAGGACAAGCTGTCGTTCGTGCTGGACGACAAGCTGGTGGTCAAGCGCCTGAAGTTCGAGGACCTGCTGCAGGATCAGGCAGAACAGGACGGCGGCGACGAAGCCCTGGGCCAGCTGGACGCCAGCTTCACCCTGATGATGCTGACCTTCGGCGAGTTCCTGCCCGAGCTGTTCGAGGCACTGGGCGGCGAAGAAATCCCGCAAGGGATCTGATTCGTCGGGCTGGACTGCAACAGGACCGCGCCGCCTATATGGGCGGCGCCTCTTTTATGGATACAGGAAAAAGGAACGAACCATGCGGGCACTGGTAGCCTTGAGTCGTTTTGTAGGGAATACGTTTGCGTACTGGGTGCTGTTGTTCGCCATTCTGGCGTTCCTGTTCCCTCAGGTGTTCATTGGCCTCAAAGGCTGGATCGTCCCGCTGCTGGGGCTGGTCATGTTCGGCATGGGCCTGACCCTCAAACTTGAAGATTTCTCGGAAGTGGCGCGCAACCCATGGCGCGTGGCGCTGGGTGTGGTCGCGCATTTCGTGATCATGCCGGGCGTCGCCTGGTTGCTGTGCCAGATCTTTCATCTGCCACCGGAAATCGCCGTGGGCGTGATTCTGGTCGGTTGCTGCCCGAGCGGCACCTCGTCCAATGTCATGGCCTGGCTGGCCAAGGGCGATCTGGCGCTGGCCGTGGCTATCGCAGCCGTCACCACCCTGCTCGCCCCGCTGCTGACGCCGGCCCTGATCTGGTTCCTGGCCTCGGCCTGGCTGCCGGTATCTTTCCTGGATATGTTCTGGTCGATCCTGCAACTGGTGATGCTGCCGATTTTCCTCGGCGTAGTCGCCCAGCGTCTGCTCGGTGCCCGGGTCAGCCATGCGGTCGACGTGCTGCCGCTGGTTTCGGTGGTCAGCATCGTACTGATCGTCTGTGCCGTGGTCGCCGCCAGCCAGGCTAAGATCGCCGAATCCGGCCTGCTGATCATGGCCGTGGTGATTCTGCACAACACTTTCGGTTTCCTGCTGGGCTACTTTACCGGCAAGGTGTTCAAACTGCCGCTTCCACAACGCAAATCCCTGGCCCTGGAAGTCGGCATGCAGAACTCGGGGCTGGGCGCAGCACTGGCCAGTGCTCACTTCTCGCCGCTGGCGGCGGTGCCCAGCGCACTGTTCAGCGTCTGGCACAATATCTCGGGTGCCCTGCTCTCTACGTACTTCCGCAAGATGCCGGAAGAAAACGCTCAACAGCCCAATGACAGACCTGTCGCCAATTAAGACCAGGCATTCATCAATACCCGGACTGTTTGCATAACAGTCCGGGCAACTAAAACCTTTATAAAAACAGAGCGTTTCCTTGACCCGGATCAAGGCAGCCCGAAAAGTTTTTGTCAGACAAACTATCCAGAACAAAACAAGACATAAAAAAACAACATCCCGCCTAAATCCTCAGTAACATGCGCCGACACATGTACCACAAACTATAACAACCCCACTCTGTCACGCATCAGGATTTCATACATCAAGGGAGTTTCACGGAAAATGCTCAAGAATGCACCGCTAAGGATAAAACTCTTATTGATTCTGCTGCTTCCCTTATTGGGTTTCCTGATATTGGCCGGCGTATTTGTTTCAAATAATTACAAAACTTTGAACGATATGAACAAGACAGTAACGGCCAGTGCCACGGCCCAGAAACTGAGCCGTCTTATTACGACCCTGCAACGCGAGCGTGGTGCCAGCGGTGTATTCCTGGGCAGTCGTGGCACAACCATGGGCGACCGGCTTATCCAATTGCGCAAGGAGTCGAATCTCACGATAGAGGCCGTACGCGAGTTATCCGCATCAGGAACCTCCGAACTCGACCCTGTACTTCGCGCACTAGACAGCGTGGCGCAAACTCGCACTAACGTCGACAAGCAGGCTATCAACAGCACCGAGTCGGGAACACGTTATACCCAAGTCATTCAAACACTTATTGGTTATACCCACTCTCTGGAAGCCAGCGTCAATAATGCGACTATTGTTCACGCCCTCAGTGCGCTGAATCAATTCATCGAAATGAAAGAACGGGCCGGGCGCGAGCGAGTATTACTGGGTCTGGTGTTCAATCAGGATCGTTTCGACGAGAAACTGTTGTCGAGTTTCAGCCGCAATCTGGGTGAGTTTGTCGCGTACTCGGATGCATTCAACCGAAAGGCACCGGCGGCTTCGCTGAAAGAATTCAACGACAAGATGCAGACTCCGGCAGCGGTGGAAGTCGGCAAGTTGCAGCAATTGGCATTCAATGTGCCGATGGGCCAGCCTCTGGGCATCAAGCCACAGGCCTGGTTTGAAACCGCCACGACTCGTATCGACATGATGAGTGAAGTCGAAGAGGACCTGGGGCAGAGTGTCAGCAAGCTCGCCATGCATGAGCGCAATATCGCCAGCCGCGCCCTGTGGCTGACCATCGGTGCCGCCATCGCCGCCCTGCTTACGGTATCGGCGCTGTCGTACCTGATCATTCGCAACATCAACCTGGCAGTCAATGATGTGAACAAGGTGCTGGACGACCTCGCCGGGCGTGATCTCACTGCAAGAGCAACCTACGAGAGCAAGGACGAATTCGGCCAGATCTCGCGCAACCTCAACCGCATGGCGCAAGAGATCAGGGACATCGTTCAGGAAATCGGCAATGCCACCGCACAGGTGGCGACCGCAGCCGAGGAGTGTTCCACCGTTACGTCCGAAACCAGCCGCAGCATCGAGCAACAACGCCAGAGCACCGAATTGGTCGCCACGGCGATCAACGAGATGAGCACAACCGTCAGGGAAGTGGCACTGAGCACCAGCGATGCGGCGCAGATGTCGCAACAGGTCAATACCAGTACCGGCCAGGGCCGTGGCGAAATCGAAAGCACCATCGAACTGATTCGCCAGCTGTCGGGACAGGCCGAGCAGACGGCCTCGATCATCGGCGACCTGAAACACGAGAGCGATGCGATTTCCTCGGTGCTCGATGTCATTCGCGGCATTGCCGAACAGACCAACCTGCTGGCCTTGAACGCCGCCATCGAAGCCGCACGCGCCGGCGACCATGGCCGTGGTTTTGCGGTAGTGGCCTCCGAGGTGCGCACGCTGGCACAGAAAACCCAGGAGTCCACCGGCAGCATCCAGCAGATGATCAGCAATCTGCAGAGCGGTTCGGACCGGGCAACCACATCAATGCAGGAAACCCTGAGCAAGGCGCAGTCCGGAGCCGTCAGGGTCGAGCGTGCAGGCGAACTGCTGACGGAAATCTCCGAAGGCGTGACCGGCATCAGCGACCGCAATATTCAGATTGCTTCCGCAGCGGAAGAGCAGAGCGCGGTATCCGAAGACATCAACCGCAACGTCAACGAGATCAATGATCTGGTCATTCAGGTCAGTGCCGGTGCCGAACAGACGGCCATCACCAGTCAGGAACTGGCACGGCTGGCCGAGCACCAGCAGCGTCTGGTCAGCCGCTTCAAGGTAGCCTGACCCCGGAGTCTGAAGGGGCGTCAGCCCCTTCAGCGTTGTCTATCGCCCTGCCCCTCTCAACGCCTTCACCTGCTCACGCACATCCGCAGGCATCGCGGCATCGGCGGCAATCGCAGGGCCAGCCACCAGTACCACTCTGGACCACAGGCGACGAAACAGTTTCTTGTCCGGCGCATAGCTGAAGAAGCTGCCCCACAACCCCTGCAACGCCAGCGGGATCACCGGCACCGGTGTCTCTTCGAGCACACGACTCATACCGCCCTTGAAACCACTGATCTCGCCATCGCGGGTCAGTTTGCCTTCCGGGAAGATACAGACCAGCTCACCATCGGCCAGGTATCGGGCAATCCTTTGGAACGCCTGCTCGTAGATTTCCAGATCCTCGTTACGCCCGGCAATGGGGATGGTCCCGGCCGTGCGGAAAATGAAATTGAGCACCGGCAAACGGTAGATCTTGTAGTACATGACAAAACGGATCGGCCGCCGCACTGCACCGCCGATCAGCAGTGCATCGACAAAGGACACATGGTTGCAGACCAGCAAGGCCGGGCCTTCTTCCGGGATCAGGTCCAGATTGCGATGCTCGACCCGGTACATGGAATGGCTGAGCAGCCAGATCATGAAGCGCATGGTGAACTCGGGGACGATCTTGAAGATGTAGGCGTTGACCGCGATGTTCATCAGCGAGATCACCAGGAACAGCTGCGGGATCGACAGTTTGGCGACGCTGAGCATCAGAATCGACACGATGGCCGACACCACCATGAACAGTGCGTTGAGAATGTTGTTGGAAGCGATGACCCGGGAGCGCTCCTTCTCCGGGGTGCGGGACTGGATCAGAGCATACAGCGGCACGATATAGAAACCACCGAACACCCCGATTCCCAGGATATCCAGCAGCACCCACCAGCCCTGCCCGTAGGACAGTACCGCCAGCCAGTCATTGGCCTGCGCGTTCTGCGGGAAACCACCCGAATGCCACCACAACAACAGGCCAAACACCGTCAGGCCCATGGAGCCGAACGGCACCAGACCGATCTCGACCTTGTGGCCGGACATGCGCTCACACAGCAGCGAGCCCAGCGCGATACCGATGGAGAACACCGTCAGAATCAGGGTGACTACGGTTTCGTCGCCGTACATCCACTCCTTGGCATAAGCCGGGATCTGGGTCAGGTAAATCGCCCCCACGAACCAGAACCAGGAATTGCCGACAATCGAACGCGACACGGCGGGTGTCTGCCCGAGCCCCATGCGCAAGGTGGCCCAGGATTGGGTGAAAATGTTCCAGTTCAGCTTCATTTCAGGAGAAGCCGCAGGTGCTTTCGGAATGCCGTAACTGGCCACGAACCCCAGGCACGCCACCAGCACAATGGCGGCAGACACCACAAAGGCGTAATGACTGGAGGACATCATGATCCCGGCCCCGATGGTGCCCGCCAGGATCGCCAGGAAGGTGCCCATTTCCACCAGCCCGTTGCCGCCTACCAGTTCATGCTCGCGCAGGTGCTGCGGCAGGATCGAGTACTTGACCGGCCCGAACAGTGCCGAATGAGTGCCCATGGCAAACAACGCCAGCAACATCATCCACAGGTGATTGAACACAAACCCGGCCGCACCGACCACCATGATGCCGATCTCTGCCAGCTTGATCAGCCGGATCAGCGCATCCTTGGGATACTTCTCGCCGAACTGCCCGGCCAGTGCCGAAAACAGAAAGAACGGCAGGATGAACAGCAAGGCACACAGATTGACGTAGATCGAGCGATCGCCCTCGATGCTCAGCTTGTAGAGGATGGCGAGGATCAGCGATTGCTTGAAGATATTGTCATTGAACGCCCCAAGGGACTGGGTGATGAAAAACGGCAGAAAGCGCCGCTTTCCGAGCAGACTGAATTGTGACTGTTGGCTCATCGTCCGTGGTCCTGAATGGCTTGGCTAATTGGAAGTACTGAATCCAATCCGGAGCACATTGAAGACGTATCACTTCAGTATGTCGATAGCCATATCAGGACAAGCGGTACTACTGGGTGTTTTAGCAAGATAAAAACGCCCAATGCCGCTTACTCCTTGCGTTGTGCTTGACCAGACACCACTGCGACGAACAACAGACTGAAAATCCAACCGAAGATAATCTCAAGCCACATAACAAACCTCACCCAGCGTTTAGGGCTGGTGAAAAAGCTGAAAAACTCGTCGAGGGCGTTAGCCTTGGGGGTATCGATCACTGGTGCCCAGTCGTCCTCCTGATGCAGATTTACTAGCGGGAGCAGCAAATCCAGCGAGAAGGCTATCGGGCTGAAGGCCGTGTACTCTTGGGGTAGCGCGTCACACAAATACCAGTTGCCAGTGCCTGCTGGTTCGTTTCCAGTCGGCTCAAGCGGCGGCGAACAGTGTTT
Source organism: Pseudomonas capsici (assembly GCF_017165765.1). Lineage (GTDB taxonomy): Bacteria > Pseudomonadota > Gammaproteobacteria > Pseudomonadales > Pseudomonadaceae > Aquipseudomonas > Aquipseudomonas capsici. The sequence goes on along the minus strand of NZ_JAFGZD010000003.1, from coordinate 58,561 downwards.
GTAGCTGGCGTTCTGGAAGACCAAAGGGTCACTCGGTGCGAAAATGGCTTTTTGATCAGCAGCCCACCAATAGACGGCAGCGCATAGCAGCCAGACACCAAGGAACCACGGCAGCAACAGCATGGGTCGATAGCCGTACCCGCCGAGAGGCCGATACACCCAATGCAGAAAAACCATCAAGCGACGATAGGCATTGCGCATTGGTTCGGGCCAGTGCGCAGGGCTCTGGCCAACCAATCCCTTCTCACGTAGTCGGTCTTCAAATGTGACCCCTACTTGTCGAGCCTCTTCGACATGCCCCATCTCGTTCAGGACTTTCTGAAGTTGTCGCCATGGTTGTGGGTAAAACTCTGGAAGCTGACCTGGCTTGGTCGATGGAACACGTTGCTTATCGAGCCAGTGCAAGCGATCGCTAATCGAAGTCTGCTCGTTGATATGAATAAAGTTGTAGACGAAACCATTGATATCCAGATCGTCACCCCAGGACTTGCTATCGTCACTCAAAGCCCCCGCACGCGCGCCAGTAAAGGAAGCTTTACCTATGGGGGCGACCAAGTTTCGTAAAATCAAAGAACCTTCAATATTGATCCGCTGGGCTTTCAGTTCCGTTACCTGTTCTGCCTCACGGATCACCAGATCGCCTTTTAGCACAACACCACGTAATGCGACTGCTCCTCGAGCTTTGAAACCACGCCCCAGAAAAAGAGAACCACCGACGAAGGCCCCATCCATTGCCAACGCGTCCGACTTACCGCCCTCGAACTCGCCGCCAATACAATTGAATTGCCCATGAACCTTAGCCCCCAAGAATCGCACTCCCCCCTTGGCCAAGAACCCATCTCGCATGAAAACACTGCCATCGACAATAGTCCTGTCGGCAGCAAAAGCAGGACCTTCAGATACGCTAAAACATGCCCTGTCACACGTAATCCCTCCTCCAATCCTTGATGCAAGCAGGCTTATCATTCCGTTGGTCTTGACACCGCCCAAGTGCAGACTTCCCTGGCAGACTATATTTTCGGCCGATAGCGCCCAGCCTCCCTTACCGTCAAGGCTGGCTTCTGAGAACGTGATCTGCCCTTTGATATCTGCGCCATCAAGGTTCACCCTCCCGACTGATATAACTTTTTTGAGTGATAAAACACCCGCAATCTTGACGCGCGCAGCATCTACACCTTTAAAACTTGAACCGTACAGAAGCAGCGAATTGCTCAAGGAAGCATCCATCAATCCCAAGAGGCGCTCGAACGCACAGAACCGAAGCAATAACGCCACGGGCACCGTCGTACTTTGCAAATTCAACTTGCCTTCGACGTAAGCGCCACGTAATTGCACGCCATGCTCATGCACGGGCGCTTGCTCATCTCCTCCCAGAGCGAGAAAACGAATGAACTCAGCGCGCACCCGGTTACTATCCGATGGCTCAAGGGGGAGTTTAAGGCCCACCTTCGCTTCAGTGCCCACTTTACAATGCTCAAGCAGTTGAAGCTCTGCAGGCCATAAAGAGCCAAAGTCAGTCAGCGAGCGTCCATAGGGTTTCATTCCATATCCTTATAAATTCACGGAGCAAGGGTCTCGGCTAGCTCGTGGAAAAAAGCAGGATATTAGGCATAAGGCCTATAGCCATCAACGATTAACTGTCTGCCCCTGCGACGCCTTGCCACGCTCGACCTTGGTCGAGAAAGACGAATGGCATGCATCGTGCGAGACTGCCGACTATCTGTGCATTCTGGAAATTCATATGTCGCTGTCCAGCGGGCTGATTGCTGCCGTTGCCCTGACCTACATGGCCATCATGTTTGCCATCGCCTTCTACGGCGACCGGTACAGCGCCTCGCTGCGCCCGACCATGCGCGCCTGGGTCTACAGCCTTTCGCTGGCCGTCTATTGCACCAGCTGGACCTTCTTCGGCGCGGTGGGCCAGGCCGCCGAGCAGTTGTGGTCGTTTCTGCCCATCTATCTGGGGCCTATCGTTCTGATGCTGCTGGCACCCTGGGTTCTGCAGAAGATGGTGCTGATCAGCAAGCAGGAAAACATCACGTCGATTGCCGACTTCATTGCTGCCCGCTATGGCAAGTCGCAACCGCTGGCGGTCATGGTGGCGTTGATCTGTCTGATCGGCATGCTGCCCTACATTGCCTTGCAACTGAAAGGCATTGTGCTGGGGGTCAACATTCTGATCGGTGCGGGAGCCGACTCCACCGGCACCAGCGCCCAGGACACCGCCCTGGTGGTGTCGCTGATTCTTGCGCTGTTTACCATCGTGTTCGGTGCCCGCAACCTCGACGTCACCGAGCACCATCGGGGTATGGTGCTGGCGATAGCCTTTGAAGCGCTGGTCAAGTTGCTGGCGTTCATGGCGGTCGGGGTGTTCGTCACGTTCGGACTGTTCAATGGCTTCGACGACCTGTTCAATCAGGCCAGACTCGCACCGCGCCTTGAAGAATACTGGCAGGAAACGATCAACTGGCCGGCGATGATTGTGCAGACCGGTGTGGCGATGATGGCGATCGTCTGCCTGCCCAGGCAGTTCCACGTCACAGTGGTGGAGAACATCGAGCCCCAGGACCTGCATCTGGCCAAATGGGTTTTCCCCGCCTATCTGGTCCTGGCCGGGCTGTTCGTCGTGCCCATCGCCCTGGCCGGACAGATGCTGCTGCCGAACTCCATGCTCCCCGACTCGTTCGTCATCAGCCTGCCGCTGGCCCATGCGCATCCATCACTGGCGCTGCTGGCATTTATCGGTGGTGCCTCGGCTGCCACCGGCATGGTGATCGTCGCCAGTGTCGCGCTGTCGACCATGATTTCCAACGACATGCTGCTGCCCTGGCTGTTGCGGCGCAAGAATACCGAGCGGCCGTTCGAGGCGTTTCGTTACTGGATGCTTTCGGTACGTCGCATCAGCATCGTGATGATCCTGTTGCTGGCCTATGTGAGCTATCGCATGCTCGGCTCCACGGCGAGCCTGGCCACCATCGGTCAGATTGCCTTCGCCGCCATCACCCAACTGGCCCCTGCCATGTTTGGCGCGCTGTACTGGAAACAGGCCAACCGCCGTGGCGTATTCGCCGGGCTGGCAGCGGGGATCTTCATCTGGTTCTACACCCTGGTGTTGCCGGTGGTGGCCCATGGCATGGACTGGTCGCTGGATAACTTCCCTCTGCTGAGCTGGCTGCACAGCAACCCTCTGGACTTGCCGATCACGCCAATGACCCAGAGCGTCGTGCTGTCGATGGTGGGTAACTGCACGCTGTTCGTCTGGGTATCGATGCTGTCCCGCACCCGGGTTTCGGAACACTGGCAGGCTGGCCGCTTCATCGGTCAGGAAACCCATGTTCGCCCTGGCAGTCGTCCGTTACTGGCCGTGCAGGTCGAGGATCTGCTGAGCCTGTCATCGCGGTTCGTGGGCGAAGAACGCGCCAGGCAGAGCTTCATCAGCTTCTCCTATCGCCAGGGCCAGGGTTTCAACCCGAACCAGAACGCCAACGGCGACTGGATCGCTCATACCGAAAGGCTGCTGGCCGGGGTATTGGGCACCTCATCGGCCAGGGCCGTGGTCAAGGCGGCCATCGAAGGCCGGGACATGCAGCTCGAAGACGTGGTACGCATCGCCGACGAAGCCTCGGAAGTGCTGCAGTTCAACCGCGCCCTGCTGCAAGGGGCCATCGAGAACATCACCCAGGGCATCAGTGTCGTCGATCAGTCCCTGAGGCTGGTGGCCTGGAATCATCGCTATCTGGAACTGTTCAATTACCCGGACGGCCTGATCAGCGTCGGACGACCGATTGCCGACATCATTCGCTATAACGCCGAACGCGGCCTGTGCGGGCCGGGCGAAGCCGAAGTCCACGTTGCGCGGCGTCTGCACTGGATGCGTCAGGGCCGCGCGCACACCTCCGAACGCATGTTCCCCAATGGTCGGGTCATCGAACTGATCGGCAATCCGATGCCCGGCGGCGGTTTCGTGATGAGTTTCACCGACATCTCGGCGTTCCGCGATGCCGAACATGCGCTCAAAGGCGCCAATGAAAGCCTGGAGCAGCGAGTCGCCGAACGGACTCATGAACTGTCGCAACTCAACATTGCCCTGACCGAAGCCAAGGGCAATGCCGAGGCAGCCAACGAATCCAAGACTCGCTTTCTGGCCGCCGTCAGCCACGACCTGATGCAGCCGCTGAACGCCGCCCGGCTGTTTTCCGCAGCGCTGTCCCATCAGGAAGAAGGCATTTCCAGCGAAGCCCAGCGCTTGATCCAGCATCTGGACAGTTCGCTGCGTTCTGCCGAAGACCTGATCAGCGACCTGCTGGATATCTCGCGTCTGGAAAACGGTAAGGTCACTCCGGATCTCCAGCCCTTCGCACTCAACACCCTGTTCGACACTCTGGGCGTGGAATTCAAGGCGCTGGCTCAGGAGCAGGGCCTGAAGTTCAGGGTCAGGGGCAGCGAGCTGCGGGTCGACAGTGACATCAAACTGTTGCGCCGCATCCTGCAGAACTTCCTGACCAATGCCTTCCGCTATGCCAAGGGTCCTATCCTGCTGGGCGTGAGGCGTCGTGGCAGCAACCTGAGCCTGGAAGTCTGGGACCGCGGACCGGGTATTCCCGAAGACAAGCAGAAAGTGATTTTCGAGGAATTCAAACGCCTGGACAGCCATCAGACTCATGCCGCCAAAGGCCTGGGGCTTGGCCTGGCGATTGCCGACGGCCTGTGCCGGGTGCTCGATCATCCGTTGCAGGTCAAGTCATGGCCGGGTAAGGGCAGCATGTTCAGCGTCACCGTGGCGCTGGCTCAACCACTGACGCTGGCCCCCAACGCCCCGACCGAACCCAGCCGCGTGGTGCTCAACGGCATTCAAGTGCTGTGCGTGGACAATGAAGACAGCATCCTGATCGGCATGAACAGCCTGCTGTCACGCTGGGGCTGCCAGGTATGGACCGCACGCAACCGGCAGGAATGCGAAACCTTGCTCAACAACGGCATTCGCCCGCAAGTGGCACTGGTGGACTATCACCTGGACGAAGGTGAAACCGGTACCGAATTGATGGCCTGGCTGCGAACCCGACTGGGGCAACCGGTGCCCGGCGTTCTGATCAGCGCCGACGGCCGCCCGGAACTGATAGCCCAGGTGCATGCGGCAGGTCTGGATTACCTGCCCAAACCGGTCAAGCCTGCAGCGTTGCGCGCGTTGTTGAGTCGGCATGTGCAACTGAGTTGATGAGTCACACCTCGTAGGAGAAGCCTTGGCCGCAACAGCTTGTTCAGGCGCTGAAAATGCGTTGTCTGTAAGCTGATCGTCGCGGCCAAGGCCTCTCCTGGAAGTCACAGATATGCCTCGATTGATGGGCATTAATCCTGAATGACGTCTTGTTTATTCGCTCCGCCGATACGGAAACACATCGATCACCTTGCCGGCCCGAATCTGCTCCTGCAGTCCTTTCCAGTATCCGGCGTCGTACAGTTCGCCATGCAGGCTGTCGAACAGGCGGCGCTGTTGCAGGTCGGCAAACAGAAAGGGTGGAAACTCTTCGGGAAAGACATCCATAGGGCCGATGGAATACCAGGGTTCGGATGCCATTTCATCTTCAGGCGTACGCGGAGCCGGAATGCGCCGAAAGTTGGCTTCGGTCAGCAAGCAGATTTCGTCGTAATCATAGAAGACCACGCGGCCATGGCGGGTGACGCCAAAGTTCTTGAGCAACATATCGCCCGGAAAAATATTGGCAGCCGCCAGTTGCTTGATGGCCAGTCCGTAATCATCCAGCACCTCACGCATCTGCTCGGGGCCGGCCTGCTCAAGATAGAGGTTCAACGGCGTCATGCGCCGCTCGGTCCAGCAGTGGCGGATCAATACCTTGCCACCCGCCTCCACTTCAACGGTGGAAGGCGCGACCTGTAACAGTTCGGCCAGACATTCGGGCTCGAACTTGCTCACGGGAAAGCGAAAATCGGCAAACTCCTGAGTATCGGCCATGCGCCCTACCCGATCGACGCGCTTCACCAGCCGGTACTTGTCGATCACGGTCATGCGGTCGACGTTCTTGGAAGGCGAAAAGCGGTCCTTGATGACCTTGAACACGGTATTGAAACCCGGCAGCGTGAATACGCTCATGACCATGCCGCGTACGCCGGGAGCCATGATGAAGCGATCATCGGTACTGGCCAGATGATGAATCAGGGCACGGTAGAACTCGGACTTGCCCTGCTTGTAAAAACCGATGGAGGTGTACAGCTCGGCGATGTGCTTGCCGGGCAGGATGCTCTTGAGAAAACCCACAAACGCGGCCGGCACAGGCACATCGACCATGAAATACGAACGGGTGAAGGAAAAGATGATGGACACTTCGGCTTCATCGGTGATCAGCGTATCGATCAGAATCCCGGCGCCTTCACGGTGCAGCAAGGCGATGACCAGCGGCCATTGCTCCTCGCGGGTGTAGACACGGCCCACCAGATAGGCCCCCTTATTGCGATAGAAGACCGACGAAAACAGCTCGACGCACAATGTCGGATCCTTGCACACCCAGTCAGGCAGATTGCTCTGCAATTGCATCTGAACCCGGGCTATATCTGCGGCCAGGTCCGCATAAGGCACCTTGAAACGGTAATCGGCGAAGACACGCCTGAACAGGGCCACCATATCGCCCGACGGCCAGTAGCTGCGAGTCTGCGCCACACACTCTTGAGCCTGCACTGCTGGCCGCGTGCTGTGGATGAACATGCGCTCGTCGCTGATCAGGTCATGGCTGAACAGACCGAAGAAGATCGAATTGAACCAGGTTTCGGACAGTTCATCGTCCAGTCGCGGGTCGATCAGCTCGATATAGGCGCTCTTGACGCCAGGCCAGTCACGGGCTTCCAGAGCCCGCACGCCAGCTCGCTGCAGGCGCTCGGTCACTTTGCTGACTTTCTGCTCATAGAGATTGATCCGGTCTGCCGAAGCACGCTGGATCAATTGCCATTGCGCCCCCTCGAAACGCTCCCGGGCACCGGCGGTTATCTGCCGGAAGTGTTCACGGTAATCATCGAAACCGTCGAGGATCAGACGGGCGATAGCGTTGGCGGACATGGCACAGACTCGAGTCGAGACACCCAAAGCCTAGTTCAGGAATGCCAGGTATCGGGAACCACTTAACCGGGACAGGCCACTGAATGCACCCTTCATTTATGACCTGTTACAGGCACATGTCGATAACATGATGGCTTGAAGATATTACCCATACCTTCTCCCACTCAAGAAAAACAACCAGGGAGCTTTTCAGATACAAGGAGCAGTCAATGTTTATCAGGAATATGCGTATCGGGCCAAGGGCTAGCCTGGGCTTTGGATTAGTGGCGACCTTATTGGCGCTGGTAGGAATTTTCTGTCTGGGAAAAATGGCCGAGCTGCGTTCAAGCGCGGAAATCATCGAGCAGTCCTGGATGCCGGATATCGAGAACATGCACGATGCCGGAGCGGCGGTTGCGTCCATTCGCATGGAAGCACTTCGACTGATTGCCATGCCGGAACCTGCCAGCCAGTTGCGCAGCAAGAAAGTCATCAACGAGGCCAGAAGCGAACTGTTCGATCGCCTGAAAAATCAGAAAGACAAAACCACCGACAGCCAGGAAACCAGACTGCTGGGCGACCTTGAAAGCAGTGCGGCCCGCTACCTGACACTGGTAGACAACATCATCGCGCAGATAGACAGCCAGCACTTCGATGACGCCAAGGCAATCCTCAGCGACGAACTCACGCCTCAGGGCCGCATCCTCGATGCCAATCTGGATGCCATGATCACGTTCAGCCAGAAAGGTGCCGACAATGCCGCCAACGAGGCCGCCGAACTGTACGACAGCACGAAAACCATCGTGACCCTGATCATTTTCGCTGCCTTGCTCGGTACGGTGTTGCTGGCATGGCTGCTGACCCGCAGCATCGTCAAACCGATCAGTGAAGCATTGGCGGTCGCGCAGACCATCGCTCAAGGCAATCTGCGCGCCACCATCAGCAGTGAAGGCAAGGATGAGCCGGCACAACTGCTCAACGCATTGGCGATCATGCAGGACAACCTGCGTTCGACCATCCAGAGCATCAGCGAATCCTCATCGCAACTGGCCTCGGCCGCCGAAGAGATGAGCTCGGTCATGGAACAGAGTACTCGTGGCCTGCAGGCCCAGAATGACGAAATCGAACTGGCGGCCACGGCGGTCAACCAGATGAGTGCTGCTGTGGATGAAGTCGCCAGCAACGCCGTATCGACCTCCCAGGCATCCAAGGCCTCGGATGCCGACAGTCAGCATGGCCATCGTCAGGTGGCCGAGACCATCGAGTCCATCGAAGGGCTGGTCAGCGAAGTGCTGGGCGCGTCGGAGCAGGCACAGGAACTGGCGACCCAGGCCCAGGACATCACCAAGGTTCTGGAGGTCATCAGGGGCATCGCCGACCAGACCAACCTGCTGGCGCTCAATGCCGCCATCGAAGCTGCACGTGCCGGTGAAGCGGGTCGCGGCTTTGCGGTCGTGGCCGATGAAGTGCGCTCTCTGGCCAAACGCACCCAGGATTCGACTCAGGAAATCGAGCTGATGATCAACAGCATCCAGACCGGCACTCATCAGACCGTCGGAGCCATGCAGAACAGCGCGCAACAGGCAGGCCAGACCCTTGAACGCGCCAGCAGCGCGGGTCAGGCACTTGAGAAAATCACGGCCGCCATTTCCGAAATCAACCAGCGCAACCTGGTCATCGCCAGCGCCGCCGAACAGCAATCGCTGGTGGCCCGGGAAGTGGACCGCAGTCTGGTGAGCATTCGCGACCTGTCCACCCAGACCGCCGCAGGAGCCACCCAGACCTCGGCCGCCAGCCATGAGCTGTCACGCCTGGCCATTGGCCTGAATGGATTGGTGGCGCGTTTCGCGTTGTGAGTGCAGGTGGCGAATTAATACCGATCAGTTAAAGGCGCAACACAACTTGTGGGAGGCAGCTTGCTGGCGACTTCAGCCTCCCACAAATGATTTTCCATTCGGCTTATCCGAACAACCACTTCCACAGCAAGACCGCGACGATCACCGCCAGCACCGGGCGCATGACGCGGTAGGCCTTGGGGTTCTGGCGCTTGAACTGCTTGACCTTGCCGCTGAAGCTGTCGCTGAAACGCTTGCTGAAGGCATAGGCACGGTTGATACCGCCCACACGCTCGTCATCCAGGTTCTGTGGCGCAGTGGCGCGGCCCAGAAAGGCGCTGACGCTGCGATTGATGCGGGTCATGAAGCCATTGTTCAGCGGTCGCTCCACGTCGCAGAACAGGATCACGCGCGTGGTCTGTGTTTCGTTCTTGACCCAGTGCACATAGGTTTCATCGAACATCACATCCTGGCCATCACGCCAGGAATACTCTTCGCCGTCGACGAAAATCCGGCAGGCGTCGGAGTTGGGCGTAGACAGCCCCAGGTGATAGCGCAACGAACCGGCAAACGGGTCACGATGCGGATTGAGATGGCTGTCTCCCGGCAGCAAAGCAAACATTGCACCTTTGACATTGGGAATGCTGTTGACCAGAGCCACGGTTTTCGGACAGAGGGTTTCGGCAGAAGGCAGCGCCTTGTCGTACCACTTCAGGTAGAAACGCTTCCAGCCCTTCTTGAAGAACGAACCGAAACCGGCATCGTTGTTCTTCTCGGCCGCACGGATATAGCCCTCATCGAACAGATGCATGGCTTCATCGCGAATGGTTTCCCAGTTGTCCTTGAGCACATCGAGCTCGGGAAACTTGCTGCGATCCAGATACGGCTTGGACGGCACCTTGGAAAACAGGTACATCAAGGCGTTATAAGGAGCAAAAAGCGCCGAATGATTCACGAACTGACGCAACAGGGGCAGACGCGCCTTGCCCCGCAGATGCACATACAGCGTGCTGCACAGAAACAGCATCAGGATCGATGCCTTGGCAGCAAATGAAAGGGTCATGAAACTCTCCTTGCAACGGACAGATAGCTGAACTGCCGTCATGTCAGGGGGTATATCAGCAGCCGGCCATCATAAACACTTGTCGACTCCGTACAAAGCCGACAAGTCAAAGATACGCTTACTGTTGCAATTCCTGTTCGGTAAACAGATCGCTGAACAACATGCTCGACAGGTAGCGCTCGCCCGAGTCCGGCAGAATCACGACGATGGTCTTGCCCTGCATCTCTGGTTTTTCCGACAGACGCACAGCCGCCGCCATGGCCGCACCACAGGAAATGCCGCACAGGATGCCCTCTTCCTGCATCAGGCGGCGTGCCATGGCCTTGGCTTCGTCATCGCTGACCCGCTCGACCCGGTCAATCAGCGACAGGTCCAGGTTGCCTGGAATGAAACCGGCGCCAATGCCCTGGATCTTGTGCGGGCTGGGTTTGATCTCTTCGCCAGCCAGTGCCTGGGTGATGATCGGTGACACATCCGGCTCCACCGCCACGGACTGGATAGGCTTGCCCTGAGTGTTCTTGATATAGCGGGAAATGCCGGTGATCGTACCACCCGTTCCTACGCCAGCCACCAATACATCGATTGCACCCTCGGTGTCTTCCCAGATTTCAGGGCCGGTGGTCTTTTCATGGATGGCCGGGTTGGCAGGGTTATCGAACTGCGCCGGCATGAAGTATTTCCCGGGATCGCTGGCCAGGAGCTCTTCGGCCTTGGCAATAGCGCCTTTCATGCCCTTGGCCGGCTCGGTCAGCACCAGTTCGGCACCCAGAGCCTTGAGCACCTTGCGTCGCTCGATACTCATGGATGCGGGCATGGTCAGCGTCAGTTTGTAACCACGGGCAGCCGCCACAAAGGCCAGGCCGATCCCGGTATTGCCCGATGTCGGCTCGATGATGGTCATGCCGGGCTTGAGTCTGCCGCTGCTTTCGGCGTCCCAGATCATGTTGGCGCCAATCCGGCACTTCACCGAATAGCCTGGATTGCGCCCTTCGATCTTGGCCAGGATCGTCACGCCACGAGGTGCGATGCGGTTGATCTGCACCAGGGGCGTATTGCCAATTGAATGGGCGTTATCAGCATAAATACGGCTCATGATCGTGTCCTTGTACGCATGCGTTAAAACTCAAAGCCTATGCTTACCGCCAGTGCGCGTCCAGTTGCACCGAACGGATGCGAGCCTTGGGAGTCAACCATTCAACAAATCCAGAGGCTCAGGTCATGAAACCTCGTTACCGCTGGCCGCTATGGATACTGGCCACCCTTGTCATATTGCTGATCGCCATCAATGCCGCACTGCCTTATCTGGTGCGCAATTACCTCAATGACAAACTCGCGGACATGGGCGATTACCGCGGCCAGATAACCGATGTGGATATCGCTCTGTGGCGAGGAGCCTACCGGATCAACGGGCTGAATATCGTCAAGGTGGATGGCAAGGTCCCGGTTCCCTTCGTCAAGGTGCCGGTCATCGACCTGGCTGTGAGCTGGCATGCCCTCTGGTATAACCATGCGGTAGTGGCCCGGGTGGTGTTCATCGAGCCGGAGCTGAACTTTGTCGATGGCGGCAATGACAAGCAGGCCTCGCAGACGGGCCAGGGGACGGACTGGCGCACCCAGTTGAACAAACTGTTGCCCATCACCCTGGATGAAGCACGCATCGAGAATGCCCGTGTCACCTTCAACAACTTCACGTCAACTCCCAAGGTCAGGATCGAGGCCGACCGGATCAATGCCAGCTTCTACAACCTGACCAACGTGGTGGATGTAGAAGGCAAGCGCGACGCCCGTTTCGAAGGCATGGGCCGACTGCTGGGCGGTGCCGCCGTGGAAGCCAATGCGACCTTCGACCCGCTCAGCGACTTTCAGGATTTCGACTTTCGCCTGCGCGCCACGGGCATCCATCTGCGACGGCTCAATGACTTTGCCTCGGCCTATGGCAAGTTCGACTTCAATGCCGGCAATGGCGATCTGGTCATCGAAGCCCAGGCCAACAACGGCCAGCTAAGCGGCTATATCAAACCGCTGCTGCGCAATGTCGATGTGTTCAACTGGAAACAGGATGTGGAAAACCGGAACAAGGGCTTCTTCCGCTCGATCTGGGAAGCGCTGGTGGGCGGCAGTGAGACCGTTCTGAAAAACCAGCGCCAGAATCAGTTCGCCACCCGTGTCGATCTCAGCGGCAGCGTACGCCAGCAGGACATCAGCGGCTTCCAGGCTTTCCTTCAGGTCCTGCGCAATGCCTTCATCCAGGCGTTCAACACCCGCTACGAGAGCAATGAAAACTCCTGAGCCCGGTACGACCCTGTGAGCGCAATCCTTCATTCAATGACTGAATGAGGCATCTGCGTTCACAGTCGACAACCCTGCGCGCTATAGTCGTCACATTCTTTGCCCCCATTGAGCCGCGCCAGCACAGACTGCGCGTCACGTTAGAGGATTCACCGATGAAGTTCGAAGGCACCCACGCATACGTCGCCACCGACGACCTCAAGCTTGCGGTCAACGCCGCCATCACCCTGGAACGACCGTTGCTGGTCAAGGGTGAACCCGGCACCGGCAAGACCATGCTGGCCGAACAACTGGCCGAATCCTTCGGTGCCCGGCTGATTACTTGGCACATCAAATCCACCACCAAGGCTCATCAGGGCCTGTACGAATACGATGCGGTCAGCCGTCTGCGCGACTCACAACTGGGTGTCGATAAAGTCCACGACGTGCGCAACTACCTGAAGAAAGGCAAGCTCTGGGAAGCCTTCGAGTCCGAAGAGCGCGTGATCCTGCTGATCGACGAAATCGACAAGGCCGATATCGAATTCCCCAACGACCTGCTGCAAGAACTCGACAAGATGGAGTTCTACGTTTACGAGATCGACGAAACCATCAAGGCGAAGCAGCGCCCGATCATCATCATTACTTCCAACAACGAGAAAGAGCTGCCGGATGCCTTCCTGCGTCGCTGCTTCTTCCACTACATCGCCTTTCCGGACCGCGCCACCCTGCAGAAAATCGTCGACGTCCATTACCCCGACATCAAGAAGGATCTGGTCAGCGAGGCACTGGATGTATTTTTCGACGTGCGCAAGGTGCCGGGCCTGAAGAAAAAGCCGTCGACCTCGGAGCTGGTGGACTGGCTGAAGCTGCTGATGGCCGACAATATCGGCGAAGCGGTACTGCGCGAGCGCGACCCGACCAAGGCGATTCCGCCGCTGGCCGGTGCCCTGGTCAAGAACGAGCAGGACGTGCAACTGCTTGAGCGCCTGGCGTTCATGAGCCGCCGCGGCAATCGCTGAGCGTCTTTATCCACTCTGTCACGAAAAAGGGCGACAGCCATGCTGCTCAACCTGTTCAACGAAATGCGTGCGGCGAAAGTGCCGGTGTCATTGCGTGAATTGCTGGACTTGATCAACGCGCTGAAACAGCGGGTCATCTTCGCCGATATCGATGAGTTCTACTTTCTGGCGCGCACCATTCTGGTCAAGGACGAACGCCACTTCGACAAGTTCGACCGGGCTTTCGGGGCCTACTTCAACGGCCTGGAAAAGCTCGACGATCACTTGCAGGCACTGATCCCGGAAGACTGGCTGCGCAAGGAGTTCGAGCGCTCGCTGAGCGAGGAAGAACGCGCCCAGATCCAGTCCCTGGGCGGTCTGGACAAGCTGATCGAAGAGTTCAAGAAACGCCTGGAAGAACAGAAAGAGCGCCATGCCGGAGGCAACAAATGGATCGGCACCGGCGGCACCAGCCCTTTCGGCTCGGGTGGCTACAACCCCGAAGGCATCCGCGTCGGCGAAGCCGGTGAACGCAAGGGCAAGGCGGTCAAGGTCTGGGATCAGCGCGAGTACAAGAACCTGGACGACCAGGTGGAACTGGGCACCCGCAATATCAAGGTCGCCCTGCGCCGCCTGCGCAAGTTCGCCCGCCAGGGCGCTGCCGATGAGCTGGATATCGACGGCACCATCGACCACACCGCCCGCGATGCAGGCCTGCTGAATATCCAGATGCGCCCCGAACGGCGCAACACCATCAAGCTGCTGCTGTTATTCGATATCGGCGGCTCGATGGATGCCCATGTGAAAGTCTGCGAAGAACTGTTTTCGGCCTGCAAGACCGAGTTCAAGCACATGGAGTATTTCTACTTTCATAACTTCATTTATGAATCGGTCTGGAAGAACAACCTGCGCCGGGGCTCGGAACGCACTTCTACCCAGGACCTGCTGCACAAGTACGGTGCCGACTACAAAGTGATATTCATCGGTGATGCCGCCATGGCGCCTTATGAAATCACCCAGCCGGGAGGCAGCGTCGAACACTGGAACGAGGAAGCGGGCTATGTGTGGATGCAGCGCTTCATGGCCAAGTTCAAGAAGATCGTCTGGATCAACCCTTATCCCAGAAATGCCTGGGACTACACCTCCTCCACCCACATCATCCGCGATCTGATCGAGGACCAGATGTACCCCCTGACCTTGCGCGGCCTGGAAGAAAGCATGCGCTATCTGGCCAAATGAGCCTTCTCCACCTTTCGTCAAAGCCGGTCATCGACCGGCTTGTCGAAAGCGACCAGTAACAGCTCCCTTTCAGCCCGCCAGACTAGGCTTCCCAGTGCGACACCCACAGCAGTAATCACAACCCATCAGTTGTATTCCTGACTACTCCGCCGGCTAACCGCCGTCGTCGAGACCTCGTGGGGTTCCATGATCAAAACCCTGGGCATCATGCAGCCCTATTTCTTTCCCTACCTCGGTTACTTCCAGCTTATCGCCTCGGTGGAGCGGGGAATTCTCTTCGATATCGTCAAGTACAAGCGCAAAAGCTGGATGAACCGCAATCGAATGCTCGATGACAAAGGTGGCTGGCAATATATAACCATCCCGGTGAAAAGCAGGGACGGCATGCTGATCAAGGACACGATGGTCATCGATCACGCTGGCTCATTGAGACATATCCGAGGCCAGCTTGAACACTACCGCAGCAAGGCCCCCTTCTTTAAACAGACCCTGCAACTGATCGACCAGACGTTCAACTCGACCCGCTCGGCCAGCATTGGCGACTTGAATGCCAGTTCCCTGAAAGTTGTCTGCGACTATCTCGGCATGGAGTTCAACTGGACATCCTGCTCCGACATGCAACTGGAACTGCCTCCCATTGAACACGCCGGTCAGTGGGCGCTGGAAATCAGCAGCGTGATGGGTGCCCGCCGCTACATCAACGCCCCCGGCGGTCGGGAAATACTCATTCCCAGCGAATGGCACGACCGGCAAATAGAACTGCGATTCCTCAAACCCTCGCCATTGATCTACCCGACCGCTCACTACACCTTCGTGGAAAACCTCTCCATTCTGGATTTGCTGATGTGGAATGAGCCGGGGGCTATTACGGAGTACATACGGTGCAATACGGAGTGTGAGGTTTGAGTAAGCCCCCGCAGGAGCGCTCAGCGCCAGTCCCGGTTCAACGCTGGCTTGCGCCGCCCGCCCGTCACCACCCAGCCCAGCAGCAGGAAGAAGCTTTCGATCAGCAGTGCCAGCAACAATGCCGAGATAATGCCCCAGGCAATGACTTCAGGTGCCAGCAGCACTTGCCAGGTGTAGCCATTGAAGGTTTCGCGGCGGATATCGGCATCGGCTGAAGTTGCGACATACCAGGCTCTGGAATACCACGCGCCCTGCAGGCCGAGCCATTGGCGTTCAAGCACGTGAGTGCGGGTCAGCAATGTGCTGATGTTGTCGGCATCGCTGCGAAACACCGGGTCTTCGCTGTTGCGATAGTGTTGGATCAACGCCTGGATATCGCCCTTGAAGAATTGCTGCGCAGTTGCGTTGTAACCCTTGATGGCCTGTTGCGCCTCGATCAGATGCGCTTCGACTCGCTTGCTGTAGTCGCTGATGAAACCCGGAACCTGAACCCCTAACAGCAGGCCAGTCGTGAACAAGACCAGGCGCAGATAACTTCGCAGCATTTAGATCCCTCTTGTCGGTTAGGCGAACTTACATCGGAGTATCGGTTGATCCTTGGGTCACGCATTCGCCCTTGCGCCACAGGCTCCACTGGCCCGGCTCGTAACGATTCCAGGTCTCGTTCTCGGTCAGCGGTTCGGTAGCAATGACCGTGACCACGTCATGGGGCGTGGTTTCTGCCTGAAAGTCGACGATCATGTCGACATCCTTCAAGCGTGCCGGGCCAAAGGGCGCACGGCGGGTGATCTGTACCAGTTTGGTACTGCAGAAGCAGAACAGCCAGTCGCCGTCACTGAGCAGGCAATTGAACACGCCTTTACCCCGGTACTCGGAGCATGCCTGAATCAGATAAGGCAGCAGTTGCTCGACTTCCACCGGCTCGGGAAAGGCTTCGCGGACCCGATTGAGCAAGTCGCAGAATGCCGCTTCACTGTCGGTATCGCCCACAGGACGATAAAAGGTAGCACGGGGACTGAAATCGGCCAGTTGACCGTTATGGGCAAAACACCAGTTGCGTCCCCAGAGCTCGCGCACGAAAGGATGGGTGTTGGACAGGCAGACCTTGCCGACATTGGCCTGACGGATATGCCCTATGACCACTTCACTCTTGATGGGATAGCGCTGTACCAGTTGCGCAACTTCCGATTCGCTGCTGGCCGCCGGGTCCTGAAACAGACGCAAGCCACGCCCTTCATAGAAGGCGATCCCCCAGCCATCGCGATGCGGGCCGGTGCGCCCGCCCCGCTGCATCAGCCCGGTAAAGCTGAAAACGATATCGGTCGGGACATTGGCGCTCATGCCCAGTAGTTCACACATGCTCAGGTTCTCGCTTCAATACGTGCTGCACGCTTGCCAACGAAGCGGGTTCTTACAAACGTGGCTCGACTCGCCCACGACTCGCACTGGCGACCGGTGCAGCCGGGCTGCGACCGTAGCGGTCTTCTCTGGCAAAAGGTTCGTCGTCGGTGTCGTCAGGCTCAGCGACCGGCTGTGGCTGACGAGCCTTGCGGTTTTTCTCGATGGGCCAGCGCACCAGCACGAACACCAGATAGGCAACGAAGGCAAACATGCCATAGGTGGCCAGATCGATGATCGCGGTCCAGACATTGCTGCCCACCTTGAACAGCAGATCAAGAGCCGTGACAGCCACGGCAGGCGCCAATAATTCCTTGGCAGGATCGACGATGGTCGGCGTGAACAGCAACACCGCGCCAATCACCCGAAGTGGCTCTTTGAGGTAGCGCCACATCCAGCGGGTCATCAAAAACCACACCAGCAGGCAGCCCAATGCTGCAAATGCATAGAGGCCCCAGGCGATCAGATAGTCGTTCTCGGTCATGACGTCCGTGGTAAGGCAGGTAAATAGGCGCTTATGATAACGACTTTTCACTGGCCCGGCTCGCCCGGCTTCAGTAATAGGTGCGCCATACTTGCAGCCACCGATATTTCAATGACCCGATGCCCTTAAAGAGAGCCCCGCATGTCCTTCTCGAATGCCACCTCCAGCGCCCCGATCGCTCGCAAGGCCGACGGCGGCGATCCCTATGCATGGTTGCAGAATCGCGACAGCGATGAAGTGCTCGACTACCTCAAGGCTGAAAACAGCTATCAGGAACAGCAACTGGCCGATCAGGCACAGTTGCGTGAAACCCTGTTCCAGGAAATAAAAGGCCGCATCCTGGAAACCGACCTGTCGCTGCCCTCCCCCTGGGGCCCTTATCTGTATTACACCCGCACCACCGAGGGCGACGAATACGCCCGACACTATCGCTGCCCGCGCCCGGCAGACGACTCGAACACCGTGGATGAAAGCCGCGAAGAACTGCTGCTGGACCCCAACGTACTGGCCAATGGCGGGTTCTTCTCTCTGGGCGCTTTCAGTATCAGCCCTGACCATCGGCGCCTGGCCTACAGCCTGGATACCACCGGTGAAGAGGTCTATGAGCTTTACGTCAAGGAACTGGCCACAGGCCAGGTAAGCAGCCTGCCGTTCGAGGATTGCGACGGCAGCATGACCTGGGCCAATGACAGTCAGACGCTGTTTTTCGGCGAACTGGACGATACCCATCGCCCGCACAAGCTTTATCGCCATCGTCTGGGCAGCGACTCGGCCGACCTGGTATTCAACGAGCCGGACGGTCGCTTCTTCCTGCACTGCTTCCGTAGCAGTTCCGAGCGCCAACTGATTCTGCTGCTCAACAGCAAGACCACCAGCGAAGCCTGGCTGCTGGATGCCGAGCATCCCGAGCAAGCCTTTGTGTGCATGGCCGAGCGGGTCGAGGGCCATGAATACTTTCCCGATCACGGCCAGCTCGACGGTGTCTGGAGCTGGTTTATCCGCAGCAATCAGAGCGGTATCAACTTCGCGCTGTATCAGGCCCCGGAACAGAATGCGGGCCGCGACGGCTGGCAAGTGCTGGTTCCGCACAGCGATACGGTGATGCTGGAAGATGTGAGCCTCAATGCCAGAAGCCTGACCCTGAGCCTGCGCGAAGGCGGTTTGCCGATCATCGAGGTTCGCCCACAGGATCTGCCGGCCTATCGCGTGCAATTGCCCGACGCGGCCTACAGCCTGTATGTGCAGGATTCGCTGGAATTCGACAGCAACAGCATCCGCCTGCGCTACCAGTCCCTCAATCGCCCGGCACAGGTCCGTCAATTGAATCTGGCCACCGGCGAGCAACTGGTGCTCAAGGAAACCCCGGTGCTCGGTGAGTTCGATGCCGATGCCTATGTCAGCCAGCGTCTGTGGGCGACCGCCGGCGATGGCACACAAGTGCCCATCAGTCTGGTGGTCAAACGCGAGTTGCTGGGCCAGGCGACGCCACTTTATCTCTATGGTTACGGTGCCTATGGCGAAAGCCTGGACCCATGGTTCTCCCACGCTCGCCTGAGCCTGCTGGATCGTGGCGTGGCCTTTGCCATCGCCCATGTACGTGGCGGCGGAGAGCTGGGCGAAGCCTGGTATCGCAATGGCAAACAGGAACACAAGCAGAACACCTTCGGCGACTTCATAGCCTGTGCCGAACACCTGATCGATCAGGGCCTGACTCGCGCCGATCAACTGGTCATCAGTGGCGGCAGTGCCGGTGGCCTGTTGATCGGTGCCGTACTCAACCAGCGCCCGGAGCTGTTCAAGGCAGCGATTGCCGAAGTGCCGTTCGTGGATGTGCTCAACACCATGCTCGACCCTGAACTGCCGCTGACCGTCACCGAGTACGACGAATGGGGCAATCCGCAGGACCCGGAAGTTCATGCCCGTATCAAGGCCTATGCGCCTTACGAGAATGTCAGTGCCCAGGCCTACCCCGCCACGCTGGTCATTGCCGGTTACAACGACAGTCGCGTGCAGTATTGGGAAGCTGCCAAATGGGTCGCGAAACTGCGCGCCACCAGGACTGACGACAACCTTCTGCTGCTCAAGACCGAACTGGGGGCTGGCCATGGCGGCATGAGCGGTCGCTATCAGGGGCTGCGCGATGTCGCCCTGGAGTACGGTTTTATCTTCAAGGTTTTGCAACTGGACTGAACTTGGCGCCAATAGTCTGTCTTAGTAGCATCGGGGAGCACGGACCTGCTCCCCTCTTACCTGCACATACCTGCACAAGACCGAACCATGTCAGAACAACCGTCACACCTGAACAATGCCATACGCGACATGCTGCTGGACTGCGGCCTGTTCGACACCCTGCTGCCCGCCGACTACCTGACCGTCGCGGGCTACTTCAGCATCAGCGATATCCAGGAAGGCCAGAGTATTTTCAACGAGGGCGATGCCGGCACTTTCATGTGCATCATCGACCGCGGCACGGTTTCGGTACAGAAACTCAACCCCGAAGGCCAGCAGGTGGAAATCGCCACGCTGCGTCGAGGCCGGGCATTCGGTGAAATGGCGGTACTGGACGGCGAACGGCGTTCGGCCAGTTGCATTGCCGCATCGGATTGCCAGTTGCTGAACCTGGGCAAGGACTCGCTGGACAAGATGCTCGAAGAAGCGCCGAAAATCGCCGCCAAGATCATTCGCGCCCTGGCCATTTCGCTGTCCAGGCGTCTGCGCATGGTCGATGGCCAACTGCTGTCCCAACAGGTGTGAGTTTCGTCATCTGAGGCTAAACTTGTGCGCATTCCCGCTATCAATGCGCACACGACACAGGTGACACCATGAGCACGGCCAACCCTCCTTCCAACACGTCCAAGCTGGACCGTATCCTGGCCGACGCCCAGCGTGACCGCGAAATGGGTTATCGCGACAAGGCGTTGCGCATGTACCCCCACGTCTGCGGACGTTGCGCACGGGAGTTCTCGGGCAAGCGCCTGAGCGAGCTGACCGTCCACCACCGCGACCACAACCATGACAACAATCCTCAGGACGGCTCCAACTGGGAACTGCTGTGCCTGTATTGCCATGACAACGAGCACTCGCGCTACACCGACCAGCAATATTTCTCCGACAGTTCCCTCAGCACCCCCAAAGCCGCCAAGGCCACCCACAACCCGTTCGCTGCGCTGGCGGGGTTGATGAAAAAGGAATAACACCTCGTCAATCTCTGGGCGGCGTGATCTGTAACCTTACAGAAATGTAATCACCCGCCCGGCCTCGTTGTGGCATCTTCCCTCCAGACAAGCACGCAACTGACTGGATACAACCTGGGCATGCACTCCAAGACCTCAAGACGAACCTTTGTGAAAGGGCTGACAGCCGGCAGCCTGCTGGGCGGTATCGGGCTTTGGCAAAGTCCTGTGTGGGCCATCGGCGGCGCGGATCAACCCGGGGTGCTGGCGGGTACCGAGTTCGATCTTTTCATCGGCGAAACCCCGGTCAATATCACCGGCACGCAAAAAACGGCCATGACCATCAACGGTGGAATCCCCGGCCCTCTGCTGCGCTGGCGCGAAGGCGATACCGTCACCTTACGGGTGAAAAACCGTCTCAAGGAAAACACCTCCATTCACTGGCACGGCATTCTGCTGCCCGCCAACATGGACGGCGTTCCGGGTCTGAGTTTTCAAGGTATCGAACCGGACGGCATGTATGTCTACCGTTTCAAGGTCCGACAGAACGGCACTTACTGGTATCACAGCCATTCCGGTTTTCAGGAGCAGTCGGGGGTGTATGGCCCGCTGGTGATCGATGCCAGGGAGCCTGAACCCTTCCAGTACGAGCGCGACTACGTGGTGATGCTCACGGACTGGACGGATGAAGATCCGCTCAGGCTGATGAAGAACCTCAAGAAACAATCGGACTACTACAACTACAACAAGCGCACCGTGGGTGACTTCATTCACGATGTCGGCGAGAAAGGCTGGGGCACGGCCGTTGCCGATCGCACCATGTGGGCCGGGATGAAGATGAACCCGACCGATCTGGCCGATGTGAGCGCAGCGACCTACACCTACCTCATGAACGGCAAGGCCCCCGACATGAACTGGACCGGGGTATTTCGAGCGGGAG
The DNA here is from genome assembly GCF_017165765.1 of Pseudomonas capsici. GTDB lineage: Bacteria > Pseudomonadota > Gammaproteobacteria > Pseudomonadales > Pseudomonadaceae > Aquipseudomonas > Aquipseudomonas capsici. Next base: position 37,209 of record NZ_JAFGZD010000003.1, on the reverse strand, counting down.
AACGGATCAGGCTGCGCTTTATCAACGGTTCGTCCATGACCTACTTCGACGTGCGGATTCCCGGCCTGAAAATGACCGTGGTCGCTGCCGATGGCTTGCACGTCAAACCCGTCAGCGTGGATGAGTTGCGCATAGCCGTTGCCGAAACCTTCGATGTCATCGTCGAACCCACCGAAGAGGCCTACACCCTGTTCGCCCAGTCCATGGACCGCACGGGGTTTGCCCGTGGCACGCTCACCCGCAAGGCCGGTGCAACGGCACCGGTTCCAGCTCTCGACCCACGCCCGTTGCTGAGCATGGACGACATGGGAATGGATCACGGCAACATGGCGGGCATGAGTCACCATGACATGTCAGGCATGGACAAGCCGCAGTCGCACCCGGATACCGAGAAGAACAACCCGCTGGTGGACATGCAGGCCATGAAAACCACTCCAAGGCTGGACGACCCGGGCATCGGCCTGAGAAACAACGGTCGTCGGGTCCTGACCTACGCGGATCTGCGCAGCACATTCGAGGACCCGGACGGACGCGAGCCCGGACGTACCATCGAACTGCACCTCACCGGCCACATGGAGAAGTTCGCCTGGTCCTTCAACGGCGTGAAGTTTTCGGACGCCGAACCGCTGAAGCTCAAGTATGGCGAGCGCATCAGAATCGTACTGGTCAACGACACCATGATGACCCACCCCATTCACCTGCATGGCATGTGGAGCGACCTCGAAGACGAGAACGGGCAATTCATGGTCCGCAAGCACACCATCGACATGCCACCGGGCTCGAGGCGCAGCTATCGCGTCACCGCCGATGCCCTCGGGCGCTGGGCCTACCACTGCCATCTGCTCTACCACATGGAAATGGGCATGTTCCGCGAAGTGCGCGTGGAAGAATGAGAACCTCAGCATGAACAGAACCTTTCATCTTTCCCGTCTGTCCGGCCTGCTTGTTGCACTGGGCCCCTTGGTGCCGATGCCAGCCCTGGCCGACGACATGAGCGGCATGGATCACGGCAGCCATTCCATGCATCACGACCATGCGCAGCCCGTACCATCCAGCGCTGGCCAGAGCCGTACGCCCATTCCCGAACTGACGGATGAAGACAGGGCTGCCGTCTATACCAGCCATACAGGCCATACGGTACATGACAGCGCCATCAATACTTTCTTCATGGCCGACAAGCTGGAATGGCAGGATGCCGACCAGGGCGGCACTCTGGCGTGGGATGTCAAAGGCTGGGTCGGAGGAGATATCGATCGCCTGTGGATACGCTCCGAAGGCGAACGCACCCATGGCAAGACCGCAGACGCCGAGATCCAGGCACTGTGGGGACACGCGATCAGTCCATGGTGGGATGTAGTCGCAGGCGCACGGCAGGATTTCAAGCCGGGCGATCCGCAGACCTGGGCCGCTTTTGGCATTCAGGGCATGGCCCTGTCCAACTTCGAGGCCCAGGCCACAGCCTTTATCGGTGAAGCAGGCCAGAGCGCCGCACGCCTTGAGGGCGATTACGACCTGCTGCTGACCAACCGGCTGATCCTGCAGCCCACGGCCGAGCTCAACGTCTACGGCAAGGACGATGCGCAGCGAGGTATTGGCTCCGGCCTGTCCAACACCGAAGTCGGCCTGCGGCTTCGCTATGAAATCCGCCGGGAGTTCGCGCCTTATATTGGCGTGAGCTGGAACCGGACTTACGGCAAGACCGCCGATTATGCTCGTGAAGAAGGCGAAGATCGCAGCGAAGCAAGGTGGGTGCTGGGTATCAGGATGTGGTTCTAGGCTTTGCGTTCTCCCGTATACTTCCGCGTTTTACCCAGAGCATCTTTCAAGTGGCAAACAAACGGTACGCCTGCATCGGCCTTTACAACCCCAAATCCCCGGAAAACGTCGGCTCGGTGATGCGGGCAGCGGGCTGTTATGGCGTGGCTTCGGTCTTCTACACCGGCAAACGCTACGAGCGCGCCCGGGACTTCATCACCGACACCAAGAAGATCCATCAGGATATCCCGCTGATCGGCATCGAAGACCTCAAGAGCATTCTGCCGCTGGGCTGCATTCCGGTTGCGGTGGAACTGGTGGACGGTGCTCGCGCCCTGCCCGAATACACTCACCCGGATCGCGCCCTGTATATCTTCGGCCCGGAAGACGGCTCGCTGGATCAGGAAATCCGCGACTGGTGCGAAGACGTGGTCTACATCCCCACTCAGGGCTGCATGAACCTGGCTGCGACCGTCAATGTCGTGCTCTATGACCGCATGGCCAAGGGCGTGAACACCCGCTCGGGTCCACAGTTTGGCCGGGAAAAGCCCGACCATTGATGAAAATGCAGTGAACAGTTTCACGGATGGGCAGTCAGTTTCGTTGAAGCCGACTTATCACGTCATGGAGAACCATCATGAGCGACACCCCGATCATCGATAGAATCGACACCCCGCGACTGCACAACTACCCGCAGCAGAACGTTCAGGGCTGGGAGCGCATTGGCTCTCTGGCAGGTGGCGTGACACTGATGGGCAAAGGGCTGCGCCGTGGCGGCCTGCTGGGCCTGGTACAACTGGCCATCGGCGGTGCCGTACTGGCTCGCGGTATCACCGGACACTGCTCGGCCAAAAGCCTGATCGAGAAAAGCCGCAGCAGCCTGCACAGTGCGCGCTCGGATATCGAACGCGCTGGTGCCGAGTTGAAACAGCTCAAGGATAATGCCGAACTGGCCGCCAGAACTTCGGTCATCAACGGCATCGATGCCTTGAAGGATCCGAAAGGCGACGTCTGACCCCTAGCCGGCGCGGAAAATCAGATAGTCCTCCCAGTCGTCCTCGGGCACGCTGTTCTCGCTGAGCATGCGCCCCGACTGGGAGATGCGCTCGTGATGCACCGCCTCGCGATCCCCGCACACCAGATGGTGCCAGAGCGGTAGATCCTTCCCTTCGCTGACCAGACGATAACCACAGGTGGGCGGCAGCCATTTGAACTCGTCGGCCTGCCCGGCCGTAAGCTGAATGCAGTCAGGTACAGAAGCTCGACGATTGCTGTAATCGGAGCACTGACAGGTTTTCAGGTCCAGCAACTTGCAGGCGATGCGCGTGTAGTAAACGCTGTTGTCGTCCTCATCTTCCAGCTTCTGCAGACAGCACAGACCGCAGCCATCGCACAGCGATTCCCACTCGTCCCTGTCCAGTTGTTCGAGTGTCTTGCGTATCCAGAAGGGTTCAACTTTAGCGGCCATGGTTCGGACAACGGTATCGAGAATGAAAAGGCCGCCAGTCTAGTGGCACATCGGGTGCGGGCCAAGCATTTGCGACTGCCGGTCTTCGACACTTCACTTGTCACAGGCGTGGCAAAACAGTAGCGTTAGAAGGCTTTTGAGGGCACAGACAATGCCTGCCGACCACGGCCCATCATGTCATGCTCACTTCTAACCTTCGCCACGACAGGATTCGCATGAGCACTAATCCCCGTATCGCCGACTACACCATCGACCCGCAATTCACCAATCGCTGGTCACCTCGCGCTTTCACAGGTGAAAGCATTCCACAGGAAACCCTGCTGAGTTTCTTCGAGGCCGCACGCTGGGCACCCTCGGCCTACAACTCGCAGCCATGGCGCTTCCTCTATGCTCGTCGCGACACACCGAACTGGGAGCGTTACCTGAGCCTGCTCGTTGAGTTCAACCGCAATTGGGCACAGAGCGCTTCGGCACTGGTGATCGTCATCTCCAAGACCACTTTCGCAGCTCCTGGCGCAACCGAAGAAAGTCCGGCAACCACACACGAATTCGATGCCGGTTCGGCGTGGGGATACCTGGCCCTGCAGGCCAGCCTGAGCGGCTGGTACACCCATGGCATGTCAGGCTTCGACAAGGAACTGGCCCGCAAGGAGCTGAACATTCCCGAAGGTTATGCCGTGCATGCAGTCGTGGCCATCGGCAAACTGGGTGACAAGGCGATCCTGCCCGAATACCTGCAAGGCCGCGAAGTCCCAAGCCCACGCAAGCCGGTGACAGAACTGGCGGCCGAGGGTGATTTTTCGTTGTAGTTTTTTAGAGCTGCAAGCTGCAAGCTGCAAGCTGCAAGAGACAAGCTTCAAGCTTGCCGCTTGCAGCTTTAAACTTGCAGCTCCCCTCCCCTCAATACCCCCGCGAAAAATCCACTTCCCCGCGCAGCGGCTCACCCGCCTGATAAGCCTTGAGGTTATCGACGAACAATTCGGTCATGGCCAGAGGCGATGTCGGTGCAGAACTGTGCCCGGTCAGCAGCAGGCCATAGGCGGTCCAGAACGGATGACGCTGCGGCAACGGCTCCTGACGGCACACGTCGATCACGGCCCCGGCCAGATGTCCTTCCTTCAAGGCTTCCACCAGATCCGCATCAACCACCGCCACACCACGTCCGACGTTGATGAACAGCGCCGAGGGCTTGAATGCGGCAAACAGTTTCGCGTCGTACAAATCGTGGGTTGCCGGGGTATTGGGCAGCAGGTTGATGACGTAATCCATATCGCCCACCATCTGTTCCAGATCCGCCAGAGCACCGACTTCGACGAATGGCTCCTGGGTACGCGCCTGAGACGCGACACCATAGACCTGCACGCCAAAAGGTACGAGGAACTGCGCGACACGCTGGCCGATATCCCCCGCACCCACGATCAGTGCCTTGCGACCGTACAGGCTCTGGCCGGGACGATTGTCCCATTTGCGTTCGACCTGACTCATCAGGCGCGCCAGCACTTCACGTTCGTGGCCGAGCATGTAGGTCAACAGGTACTCGGCCATGACCTGACCGAAGATACCGACCGCCCGCGTCAGTCGATAATCCCTGGATACGCCCTCGGCCAGCAACGGGGTAATCCCCGCCCAGGTCGATTGCAACCACTGCGGCTTGTGCCCCTGACGCAACAGATTGGCCAGCAGGTCAGGCTGTCCCAGCCAGACCTTGCATTCACCGGCCATACGAGACAGCTCGGCAGAATCGCCGCTGCTCATGATTTCAACTTCGGGCGCTACCTTGCGCAACAGTTGGGTGTAGATGAGGTAATCGTGTTCGGCAATCAGAACGCGCATGTTTCAAAAACCTTAAAAACGGGACAAACAGCTGCAACAGCCATGGGCCGGTCAGCCCGAGAACACTGTGAAACAGGCGGCCAGACCGGCACTACCTTGCGCTACAACGGATCAGACAGGATCGTTGCGACGCAACAATTCTTCGGGCAAGTGCTGGATGTATTCCTCTTCGGCAGGTGGCATCTGCAAGTGATAACCCTGGGTGTCGAGGTTTTCCAGCACCTTGTTGATATCTTCACGAGCCAGCGCGCGCTCAGGGCTGAGCACCAGATCGAAAGCATGCTGAGGCGTGCCGAACGCAGCCAGCAACTCTACCGGCACACGCTTGAGCACATCGCTCTTGAGCACATACAGGTACATCTCGTTCTTTTTCGGGCTGCGATAAATGGAGCAAATACGTTTCAAGGCTGTTCTCCTGCATTGGTCAGGCTGTCGAGCAGCGCCTGACCCATTAATTCGCGGCGCCAGCCACGCAGCGAATCGGGCAATGTATAGGGGCCATCGGGATAGCCGCTCTTGAGCAAGGCTTCGAGGGTCTTCTTGCGCAGCACGACCTCGGGAGCAATATCCAGTTGTTCGGCGTATTGCTGACCAATGGCGCGCAAACCTTTCAGGATGCCGGAAGCCTCGATGGGCAGAGGCTCGGGCAAGGCCGGCGGCCACTGATCCGGCGGCAGGCTGCCGGACTTCCTGATCAGCTCCAGCAGGAATTCACCATCCTGGCGTACCGTACGCGGGTGCATGTCTTCAATTCGGGCCAGCGCACTCAGGTTGTCCGGTTGGGTCCTGGCCAGCGGCCACAGCGAATGCTCACGCACAATGCGATTGCGCGGCAGGTTACGCGAACGCGCCTGTATCTCGCGCCAGGCACACAACTCACGCAATACCGCCAGTTGGGCACGCGACAGTTTCCAGGCCAGCTTGGCGTCGCGGTAAAGCTCGTAGGGATCGGTTTCCCGGCGCAGGTTGGCGACCAGCTCAGCACCATCCTCGAGCACCCAGAAGTATTTTTCGTCCGACAAGCGTGGACGCAGCAGACCGAAAAGTTCGGCCAGGTGGACGGCATCTTCGGCGGCATAGCTGATCTGGGTTTCCGACAACGGGCGTTGCAGCCAGTCGGAACGGGTTTCGCCCTTGGGCAGGTCGATATTCAATACCTCCTGCACCAGACGCGAATAGCCCATGGAGAACCCGATGTTCAGGTAAGCGGCCGCCAGTTGCGTGTCGAACAGTGGAGCCGGCAGGCTGCCTGTCAGGCGCAACAGCACCTCCAGGTCTTCGCTGCAGGCATGGACCACTTTGATGACGTCGGTGTTTTCAAGCAATGCGGACAGAGGCGTCCAGTCGCTGATGAGCAACGGGTCGATCAGCCACGCGCTGGAACCGTCGCCGATCTGCAACAGCGCGGCAATCGGGTAAAAGGTGTCGACCCGCATGAACTCGGTGTCGAGCGCGACAAATGGCAGCGACTGCCACTGCGCGCACTGTCGGGCGAGGCTGTCGTCGTCGCGAATCCAATGAATATCGATGGCCACACGGCTCTCCCTTGATCAATGGCGCGCAGTATATATCGCCATAGGAGGTTTATCGCGCATCTGGCCTGAAACTCTTGGATATCTTCATGCAGATCGCCGAAAAACAGCAGATTAGTGAGCCTTCCCGGATGAGACGGTTCATGGGGCTGCGATGCGCCTCCGGTCACGACACCCCGCGCATCACAGCCAGGGCTATCGATTATCTGTCGAGCGCCACACCATTGCCGATCGAACTTCTGCACCCGGAAAACATATCGAGGCTCGGGTCATAAACCCTGGTATCAACCTTCAACAGACCCAGCATCGAATGAAAGAGATTGTCCTGACTCAGCGGCGCATTGCGCTCCTTTGCCAGACACTCAGGATTGACTGCAAAAGACTTCTGATAGTTATCGGACAACCATATCATCATCGGCACATGCTTCTGCTGATCCGGAGCCAGCATATAAGGCGTGCCATGCAGGAACAGATTATATTCACCCAGCGACTCACCATGATCCGACAGATATAACATGGCGGTGTCAACTTTATCCTGACGACTGCGCAATATATCGATCAATGAAGACAATACATGATCGGTATACAGCAACGTATTATCGTAGCCATTGACAATACTTTCACGACTGCAGTTATTCAGGGCATTGCTTTCACAGACAGGCGTAAACTTCTCGAATGCCTTGGGATAACGTTTGAAATACTCCGGTCCATGGCTGCCCATCTGGTGCAGCACCAGCACGGTGTCTTTATCCAGGCTGTCGATAAAGGCTTCAAGGCCTTGCAGCAGGATCTCATCGTGACATTCGTGGTTGGCGCACAGCAGCGGGTCCTTGAGGTTGCTGACATCCTGGAAAGCCACGCGGTCGCAGGTGCCCTTGCAGCCGGACTGGTTGTCGCGCCACACCACCTCGATACCTGCACGCTTCAGCACATCCAGCAGCCCTTCCTGATTACGGGCCTTGGTAGCGTTGTAATCCTTGCGCCCCATGTTGGAGAACATGCAAGGCACCGACACGGCTGTTTCGGTTCCACAGGAATAGACATCGGTAAACGCCACCAGCCCACTCTGTTTATTGAGCTTTGGCGTTGTATTGCGCCCATACCCCAGAATGCCGAAGTTCTCTGCGCGGGCACTTTCGCCCACCACCAGAACCGTCAGGGACTTGCGGGTGTGCGTCGACCAGTCCGGGGAGCGTCGGGCATCTTCGCCTATGACCAGGAATGGCCGCCGGGACGAGATGATCTGCTCACTCAGGTAGCCGACCGATGCTCCGATGTAGTTGCTCGGCACGACCATCAGACGCAATTCATGATGATTGCGAAACAGCGAAGACAGCCCCTGATAATTCGCCAGCGCTACCCCACCCATCGATACCGAGCAGACAACACAGACCAGCACCTTGCTGAACAGCTCAAGGTGCCAACGGCGATAGTTGATCGGCGTCTTCCACAACAACACGGATGGCAGCACACCCAGAAAAAGCATGTACGCCCCCATCTTCAAGGACAAGAGACCTTGAACTTCGGTCGGGTTGGTTTCTGCGAAGTTGCGAAACATGCCGGCATCGATCATGACGCCGTATTCGTTCATGAAATAGGCAACACCGGCACTGGCAAAAAACAGGAAGATCAGTACAGGCTTCAATACCCGCCGGAATGAAAGCAGCGTCAATACAATATTGAATACGCAGAAGACCATCACACCAAAGGCTATTCGTATGGCGATGCCCTTTGTGCTACCCCCGGTAATCTCGAAAAGATGCTGCCAGAAATTGACATTAAAACCGAACAATAGAAAGGCACTGGCAATCAACGTGACAACTTCTGGACGAACAGGTTTGATCTTCAGCATTTACAGTCTGCTTATGTAGTTTCTTTTCGAATATGGAGTGAACCAGACGGCCCATCCATGCGCAGACTTTAGGCGGGAGTCTATCAATTTTTTGTGAAAAGGATGCGAATAACTGGTCGTATAAAACTTATTTCATCGTAGGAAAAAACCTTCCAGAACCGAAAGCAATAACGCGTCCGAATACACGATAAAAATGCCCCTTCCCGAGCACGCTCGCGAAGAGGCATTGAGTGAAGCGCCGGAATCAGACCGAACGACGACGGTAACCGCGATACTCAGGCACCCAGAAGTTGCGCTCGATGGACGCCAGCAGCACTTCATCCGATGTCTCGAGCGCCAGACCTTCGGCCTGGGCCTCCTTGGCCACAGCAAAGGCGATCTTGCGGCTGACCTGCTGGATTTCCTTGAGCGGCGGCAGGACGGCATCGCCAAGCCCGGAAACCATCGGCGAGCATTCCGCCAGCGCATTGGAGGCCGCCATCAGCATCCGGTCAGTGATACGCGAAGCCTTGCACGCCACCACGCCCAGACCGATGCCCGGGAAAATGTAGGAGTTGTTGCACTGCGCGATATGCACCGTGCGACCATTGATCTCTACAGGCGCGAACGGACTGCCTGTGGCAACCAGCGCATTGCCATCGGTCCAGCGCAGGATCTCTTCCGGCGTGGCTTCGACCTTGGAGGTCGGGTTCGACAGCGGCATGACCAGCGGCTTGGCGCAATGCTTGTGCAGCTCACGAATAACCTGCTCGGTAAACAGGCCACGCTGGCCCGAAACGCCGATCAGCACCGTGGCACCGGCATGGGTCACCACATCGAGCAATTGCGGGAAAGCCTCACCATTGGCAGCCCAGCCTGCAACATCACCCGCCTTGTGGGCCAGACGCTGCTGGAAGTCCAGCAGGTTATCCATGCCCTCGGTCAGCAGACCGAAACGATCGACCATGAAAATACGCTTGCGCGCTTCGCTTTCGCTCAGACCTTCGATCTTCATCGCGGCAATGATGTGCTCGGCAATCCCGCAACCGGCCGAACCGGCGCCCAGGAACACGACCTTCTGCTGACCCAGCGTCTCGTTCTTGGCCTTGCAGGCAGCCAGCAAGGTGCCCACAGCCACCGATGCGGTACCCTGGATGTCATCGTTGAAGCAGCACAGTTCGTCGCGATACTTCTCCAGCAACGGCATGGCGTTGGACTGGGCGAAATCCTCGAACTGCAGCAGCACATCCGGCCAGCGACGCTGAACGGCGTCGATAAAGGTAGCGATGAAGTCGTCATATTCCTTGCCGCTGACCCGCTCATGACGCCAGCCCATATACATCGGGTCGTCGAGCAGCTCGCGGTTATTGGTGCCGACATCCAGCACGATGGGCAAGGTATAGGCCGGGCTGATGCCACCACAGGCGGTGTACAGCGACAGCTTGCCGATCGGAATGCCCATGCCGCCGATGCCCTGGTCGCCCAGGCCCAGAATACGCTCGCTATCGGTGACAACGATGATCTTGATCCGGTCTTTGGTGGCGCTGCGCAGGATATCGTCGATGCGGTCGCGCTCAGGGTAGGAAATGAACAACCCGCGATGGGTGCGGTAGATCTTGGAGAATTCCTGGCACGCCTGGCCGACCGTCGGGGTGTAAATGATCGGCAGCATCTCGTCCAGATGCGAATCCAGCAGGCGGAAGAACAGGGTCTCGTTGTTGTCCTGGATCGAACGCAGATAAATATGCTTGTCCAGATCGCTGGCGCACTGCTTGTACTGGCTGTACACCCGGGTAACTTGCTCTTCGATCGTCTCTACGTTCTGCGGCAGCAGCCCGATCAAATTGAATTCGACCCGCTCTTGCGGGGTAAAAGCACTCCCCTTGTTCAGAAGGGGCATTTCCAGCAGCGAGGGGCCGGCATAGGAAATGTACAAAGGTCGCGAAGTGTTGGTCATTTTTTCTAATCGCCTTTTTTCGTCTACTCATGATTCTGGGTATCGACCGGGGCGGGCAGCCTGGCGCTCTGTTTCTTGTTCTTTTTCTGGTTGCCAGTTCTCTATCAGGCCATTCCGGGCATAAAAATCGGATGGCACATATTACCTGCGATAAAGCCGATTGCGGCATTTTGTCGCGCAAAACGTGGCCAAATGATGCCTCGCTATAAACGTCCTGCCTTGCACAAGCCGGTACTGCATAGGCATATTTGCCCGTTATCAACGCCACTCACAAGAGGCCTGCATGCTCAACGAGAAGCGATTTTCGGCATTCCTGTTCGATATGGACGGGACCTTGCTCAACTCTGTGATTTCCGCCGAACGGGTGTGGGCGAAATGGGCACAGAAGCACGGCATCGATGTAGATACCTTTCTACCGACCATCCATGGCGTGAGAAGTATCGATACCGTGCGCCGACAGAACCTGCCCGGCATCGATGCAGAGCAGGAAGCCGAAGCCATTTCACAGGCCGAGATCGAAGATGTAGAAGGCGTCGTCGCGATTGAAGGCGTCGCGGCATTCCTTGCCTCACTACCCAGGGACCGCTGGGCCATGGTCACCTCGGCCCCGCTTGCCCTGGCCCAGGCACGCATGGGTGCTGCCGGCCTGGAACTGCCCGAGATCGTCATCACCGCTGAAGACGTGGCCCAAGGCAAACCCGCGCCCGATGGTTTTCTACTGGCCGCCCAGCGACTCGGCGTGGCAGCGCAGGACTGTCTGGTCTTTGAAGACGCACCCGCCGGCATCGCCGCAGCCAAGGCCGCCGGGGCCAGTGTGGTGGTGATCACGGCAGCCCACTTGCATCCCTATGAAACTCAGGATGTGACACTGAAGAGCTACCTTGAGACCCGTGTCGAAACAGAGGGCCAATGGCTGAAACTGGTCCTGTAAACGTCACAAACAAAAAGCCCCGGTCAACACACCGGGGCCATTCAGTATCTCAGGCTTTCACTTTCGCGCAATGAGCCCGATGGTAAAGCCATCGACAGCGGCAATCCTTCCGCGCCACAGCACACCTGCGTCGCAGATCGGGCTTTCATCGGTCGAGTAGGTTCTGCAATCCTTCAGATGGATGAAGTGAAACGCTGGAGTGTCCTCATTGGACTCCCCTGGCCTGAACGACAGAATCATCTCCTTCATCGACTCATCAGTACCGTTATTGAACTTGCTGAAGGGTGCAGAGATATCTGCGGCCAGTTGCTCGAAGTAGGCATCATGGGAAATCAGATGGCCGGAAACGAGGTTCCCGCCGACCGACAGGGTAATCCCCAGTTCAACCTTGGTGTTTGCAACGAATTTGACAAGCCACTGCAGCAGCCAGTCGATCTGCTTGCCCTGCCACTTGAACTGGGCAATGACATCATCATGGCTTTGGCTGGGAGACGGTTGCGATTGTGCCTGGTTTACGTCCGACATCTGATAGCTCCTTGCATCACAAAACGTGAGATTTGGCTCTACCACACCTTAGCTGAAAAAAAGCAAAGGGGCAGACAGAGGTGGGATTTCTTGGAGATCCGTGAAGCACGCCCCAGAAAACAGAAAAGCCCCGTAGACAGAATCTACGGGGCTTTTCAATGTATGGCGGAGAGATAGGGATTCGAACCCTAGGTACCGGTGAAGGTACAACGGATTTCGAATCCGTCCCATTCGGCCACTCTGGCATCTCTCCAACGGCGCGCATGATAACAGCATCGGCGCGTAAGGCGAAGCCCTTTACGCTAATTTTTTTCGTGCTATCAAGCGCTTGCGCAACTTTTTGCCTTAAAGCGGGACGCCCAGGCGGTTTGCGACTTCTTCGTAAGCTTCGATGACGTCACCGAGGCCCTGACGGAAGCGGTCCTTGTCCATCTTCTTGCGGGTGTCCTTGTCCCACAGGCGGCAGCCGTCCGGGCTGAATTCGTCGCCCAGGACGATCTGACCATGGAATACGCCGAACTCGAGCTTGAAGTCGACCAGCAGCAGGCCTGCGTCGTCGAACAGCTTGCTGAGCACTTCGTTGACCTTGAGCGACAGCTCTTTCATACGAACCAGTTGCTCGGCGGTGCCCCAACCGAATGCCACGACGTGGGATTCGTTGATGAACGGGTCGCCCTTGGCGTCGTCCTTGAGGAACAGCTCGAAGGTGTACGGATCGAGCTTGGTACCCTCTTCCACACCCAGACGCTTGACCAGGCTGCCGGCCGCGTAGTTACGCACGACGCATTCGACCGGGATCATGTCCAGTTTCTTGACCAGGCACTCGTTGTCGCCCAGCAGCTTGTCGAATTGGGTCGGCACGCCCGCTTCTTCCAGCTTCTGCATGATGAAGGCGTTGAACTTGTTGTTCACCATGCCCTTACGGTCCAGCTGTTCGATGCGCTTGCCGTCGAACGCCGAGGTGTCGTTGCGAAACAGCAGGATCAAGCGGTCAGCGTCGTCGGTCTTGTAAACCGATTTGGCTTTGCCGCGGTAGAGTTCTTCACGTTTTTCCATGATGGGCTCCGCTTGCTAAGTAGTTGGGCTAGGCGATATGTCGCCAGTCGAGCCCTGAATCTTGATCGGCCAGTTCCAGCCAGTCCGGGTCACACCCCAGAGTGTCGGCAAAACATTGCCGGGCCAGATACGGCAGGTTGTTCTTGCTGCTGAGATGGGCCAGCACCAGATGCTGCAGATCCCTCCATCCCAGTTCGCTCACCAGGCTTGCGGCCTGATGATTGTTCAAATGTCCTGTTTCGCCTCCCACACGCTGCTTGAGAAAGACCGGATAACGGCCCCGGGCAAGCATGTCGCGACAATGGTTGGCCTCGATCATCAAGGCATCCAGGCCATGATAGCTTTGCAGCACGTTGGGACAGTAAGACCCAAGGTCGGTCAGCAGGCCGAAACGGCGGCGTCCGTCATTGAAGACGAACTGGGTAGGCTCCAGCGCATCATGGGCGACGGACACCACATCGATGCCCAACGCGCCCACCTGCAACCTTTGACCACCTTCCACCACCCCGGCGGCTTCGACCGGCTTGCGCATCCCGCGCAAGGTCCCGCGACTGAGATAGACCGGCACATTGTACTGCCGAGACAGCAAACCCACGCCATGCACATGATCGGCATGTTCGTGGGTTACCAGAATGGCACTCAATTGCCTGGCGCTGACTCCCAGTCGCGCCAGACGCCGCTCGGTTTCCCGCAGGGAGAAACCGCAATCGACCAGCACGTACGTATCGTTGCTTGCGACCAGCGTGCCGTTGCCACGGCTGCCGCTGCCCAGAACAGCGAAACGCACTTAACCCAGGTTGTCTTGAATGACGCTCAAGACCCTGCGAGCGACGTCGGCCGGCGCAACGGTGTTGATGTTTTTCTCGACAGTCACCTGCACGCTGTCACCCACCTTGCTCAGGCGGACCTGATAGCGCTCGGCACGGGCTTCGATTTCTTCCTTGCTGGACTTGCTGCCAAACAGGCGACCGAAGAAACCGGGCTCGTTCGCAGGCGTGTTGGCCTTCTCTGCCAGGTTGATGTAGTACAGGCCAAGGCTGCGGTTGATGTCTTCAACGCGCCATTCACCCTGATCCAGCGCACGACCCACGCTCGACCATGCACGATCCAGATCGGCACCGACAGTCAGAACCGGGTTGCCGCTGCCGTCTTCGCTCAGCGCTACACGGCTTGGCGTATCGTAGTCACGCGCCGCCACCAGAGACACCGAACCGCCCTTCTCGGCGTTGCGGCTCATGCTGGCCAGCAGATCGTCGGTCAGGGCTGCATCAAGACCGATGTTGGTCGTACGCGGCGGGAAGCCGACGTCGGCAGTGCTGCCCGCCGGACGCTCGACGCTGACCACGTAGACTTCACTGGTATTGCGCTGCACGCCCGGTTCGATACGAACCCGCACGCGGGTTTCGGAATCGGCCGATACGCCGCTGGCCGTCAGGCGCTTGGCAACCGAAGCGGACAGCTCGTCCAGACGCTGCCAAGTGGTGCTGAATTCGCCGGTCTGTGGACGCTCTTCAGCGATACGGAAGCCGTTGTCTTCGAAGTACTGATGCGCCACCGGCCAGACTTCGGCAGGCGGACGCTGGGCCAGGACCCAGTGGGCATCGCCGCTCTTCTGCAAGCTGAAATCGCTCGATTCGGAGGCTACCGACAGAGGCAGAGGGCGAGGCACCTTGTATTCGCCCTTCACGGTGCTGTCAGCCACGTTACGCGGGATCGGCAGCAGCGGATCCAGACGCTTGGTGTTGGAAATGTCGGCAGGCACCTGCATCGGTGCGGTCTGGGTTGCTTCCAGATAGTCACTGCCGCGATCGCGGAAGTAACCATCCTGCCCCCATAGCCAACCGCAACCACTGGTGCTGGAGATAATCAAGGCTAGTGCGGAAAGTCCGGCCAGTCGCTTCATTGCGTAATGCTTCCTCAATTAAACCAATACGCCGGACTGGCGCATGGCCTGACGCAGCGGTTCGTGACAGGCTTCGCTGAGCCAGGTGAGCGGCAGACGGATACCGTCCGGCATCAGACCCATTTCATGCAGAGCCCATTTCACGGGAATGGGGTTGGATTCGATAAACAGGGTGTTATTGAGCGGCATCAGCTTTTCATGGATGGCACGCGCCGTTTCGGCATCGCCACGCATGGCGGCAGCGCACAGCTCGCTCATGGCGCGCGGCGCGATGTTGGCGGTCACGGAAATATTGCCCTTGCCGCCCAGCAGCATCAGTTCGACGGCCGTGGCGTCATCGCCGGAATAGAGCAGGAAATCGCTGCTCACGCCTGCCAGGATATCCTTGGCGCGCTGCAGGTTGCCCGTGGCTTCCTTGATACCGATGATGTTGTCGACCTTCGACAGACGCACGACCGTCTCGGGCAGCATGTCGCAAGCGGTACGACCCGGCACGTTGTAGAGGATCTGCGGGATGTCCACGGCCTTGGCGATGTGGCTGAAATGCTGGAACAGCCCTTCCTGCGTCGGCTTGTTGTAGTAAGGGGTTACCAGCAGGCATGCATCGGCACCTGCGGTCTTGGCGTTGGTCGTCAGTTCGACGGCTTCGCGCGTGGAGTTGGCGCCGGTACCTGCAATGACAGGGATACGCCCTGCAACCTGGGTGACCACACGACGAATGACTTCGATGTGTTCGTGCACATCGAGTGTCGCCGACTCACCTGTAGTGCCGACGGCAACAATGGCGTTGGTGCCCTCTTGCAGGTGGAAGTCCACCAGTTTGCTCAGGCTGTCCCAGTCCAGACGACCTTGTGCATCCATGGGTGTGACCAGTGCCACCATACTGCCCGCAATCATGCAACCGCTCCTGCCGGAAAAAGAGAGCCGTAATGGTACTGGCGCCATCAGCCTTGTACAAGCGAAGTACCGCACTGTGAGCATTCCCCTGAGCGATGGTTTTCGCTACCCTTCGTCCTTTGATCGTTACTGGTCATCTGCGCACCTCGTTCATTCGATCGTTTTTTGTCGCCAACCCCCTTGTGCCAGCGCGTTGCAGCCCTACCATGGTCATGCCATGCAGGCGTACGACGGCGGGGCCGGAACTGGTGTCTTGCGCTCACGATCGTCGAAACAGTCCGGCAGGGCCAAAAAGTACCGACCGCTCATCGCTTAGGAATGCTGCATGTCGTCCACCCCCACAGTTCGCGAACAATTCCTTGTCATCAGTGCCCTGGGCGCAAGCCCTATGGAACTGACCAACGTCCTGTGCCGCGCCAGCCATGAAAACCGCTGCTCGGTCGTCAGCTCACGCCTGACCCGTCATGGTGAATGCAGCGCGCTGATCCTTCAGGTATCCGGTAGCTGGGATGCCCTGGCCCGTCTGGAGGCAGGCCTGCCGGGGCTGTCGAAAAAGCACGCTTTCACCATCAGCGTCGTGCGCAGCGCCACCCTGGAAAACCG
Source organism: Pseudomonas capsici (assembly GCF_017165765.1). Lineage (GTDB taxonomy): Bacteria > Pseudomonadota > Gammaproteobacteria > Pseudomonadales > Pseudomonadaceae > Aquipseudomonas > Aquipseudomonas capsici. The sequence goes on along the minus strand of NZ_JAFGZD010000003.1, from coordinate 20,918 downwards.
CCCTGAAGCCCTGCCGTACGTGGCTTACGTCAGCTCGGCCTACCGTCCGGACATCATCAACGAGCTTTGCCAGTTCTTCATCGACCATAACGTCGAGCTGGAAAACCTGATCTGCGATACCTACCTGGCTCCGCAGACCGGTGGCACCATGCTCAACGCGACGTTCACGGTCACGCTGCCGGCAGGTACCCAGATCAGCTGGTTACGTGACCAGTTCCTGGACTTCGCCGACGCACTGAACCTCGATGCGCTGATCGAACCATGGCGCCCTCAAGCCCCCATGTAAGGAGTTCTCATGGCAGTAGCAGTAGATCAACCCGTTCCCGATTTCCAGGCACCCGCCACCAGCGGGCAGGCTGTCAGCCTTGCCGGGCTCAAGGGCCAGCAGGTCGTCATTTATTTCTACCCCAAGGACAACACGCCGGGCTGCACCACCGAAGGCCAGAACTTCCGTGACAGCATTGCGCAGTTCCAGGCCGCTAATACGGTGGTTTTCGGCGTATCGCGCGACAGCCTCAAGGCCCACGAGAACTTCAAGGCCAAGCAGGAGTTTCCCTTCGAGCTGATTTCGGACAAGGACGAAGCCCTGTGCCAGCTGTTCGATGTCATCAAACTCAAGAAGCTGTATGGCAAGGAATATCTGGGCGTTGATCGCAGCACCTTCCTGATCGACAAGGCAGGTGTACTGCGCAAGGAATGGCGCGGAGTGAAAGTACCGGGTCATGTGGACGAAGTACTGGCAGAAGCTCAGGCCCTGAACAAGGCCTGATAGCACGCTCATCTGGTGCGGCGCGCAAGGCGCCGCTACCAGCGCTACAACATCGGTGCCACGCTCGGTTCATGACGCGGCCAGGCGTCGAGGACGGCCTTGAACAGGGTCGCCAGCGGAATCGCGAAGAATATCCCCCAGAAGCCCCACAACCCGCCAAACAGCAGCACGGCGCAGATGATCGCCACCGGATGCAGATTGACGGCCTCCGAGAACAGCAGCGGCACCAGTACGTTACCGTCCAGCGCCTGAATGATGCCGTGCACCACCATCAGATAGATGAACTGATCGCCCCAGCCCCATTGAAACAGACCGATCAGCGCCACCGGCACCGTGACCACCACCGCGCCCACATAAGGCACAACCACCGACACCCCCACCAGCATCGCCAGCAGCGCGGCATAGTTGAGGCCCAGAGCCACGAATGCCACGTAGGTCACGCCACCACAGATGAAGATCTCGATGACCTTGCCACGAATGTAATTGGCGATCTGGCGATTCATTTCCTCGGCGACCCGGGTCAGCAAGGCGCGCTCACGCGGCAGATAGCCACGTACCCAGCGACCGATCATCTGGCGGTCCTTGAGGAAAAAGAACACCAGAATGGGCACCAGAACCAGATAGATCATGAGATTGACCAGCAACGGCAGGCTGGACAGGGAAAACGTCAGCGCCAGTTGGCCGATCTTGCCTATTTCGCCACGGGCCGCCTCAATGGCTTGCAAAACCTGCACATCCGACACCAGATGCGGATAACGCTCCGGCAGCAACAGCAGAAGCGACTGCCATTTGGCGAGCATGCCCGGCAGTTCGTTGAACAGAGTGATCAACTGATGCCAGAGCAGCGGGACCAGAACCAGCAGAAAGACCAGCAACACACCGATGAACAGGGCGAATACCAGACCGACTGCCCCCACTTCCGGCATGCGCAGGCGCTCCAGAAAATTGACGACACCCTGCATCAGGAACGCCAGAACCAGCCCGGCCAGAACAGGAGCCAGCATGCCACCCAGGGTCAGGACCAGGGTGAATGCCAGAATCAGCAGGACCGCCAGTACAACCGCTTCCTCATCCGAGAAATAGAGCTGCACCCAATTGCGAAGCACCTTGAACATCAAACATCCTTTCGAGAAAAAACGGGCTGTGATTTACGCCTTGCGCAACCAGTAGCTGTAGACGCCTTCACTGGCCTCTTCATGCAGCAGTTCATGGCCTGCCAGCCGGGCAAAGGTTCTGAAATCACGCTGCGACCCCGCGTCGGTCGCCACGACTTTCAGTACCGCACCACTGGGCAGACGATTGAGTTCCATCTTGGCCTTGAGCAACGGCAACGGGCAATTGAGGCCACAGGCATCGAGTTCGGCATCACAGGCCTCGGGGCGCGTTACAGCGTCAGACATCGTTTCTCTCCTGGCGGACACATCAAGTTAAAAAGTATTCGAAAAAATACAGGCAGGCATTTCAGACAGAACAAGAAGAATACCTCACTCTGGTCAGCAAGCCATTGAGCCAGCTACAGTAACCATTCTCCAGCCTAGAGCCTCGTGCATGAATTTCCTGCGTCCTACACTGCTCACGCTCGCCTGCCTGCTCGCCACGCCAAGCATGGCCGATGATTTACCATCTCTGGGCGACGCCAGCTCTTCCATCGTTTCGCCCGAACAGGAGCACCAGCTGGGCCGTGCCTGGCTGGGCATGCTGCGCGCCCAGGTGGGCCAACTGTCCGACCCGCAGCTCAAGGACTTCGTCGAAACCTCGGTCTATCGCCTTGCCGAAACCAGTCAGGTCCAGGACCGACGCCTCGAGTTCATCCTGATCAACAGCCCCCAGTTGAACGCCTTTGCGGCACCCGGCGGAATCATCGGGGTCAACGGCGGACTGTTTCTCAACGCCCAGACCGAAGGCGAATATGCCTCGGTCATGGCCCACGAACTGGCTCACCTGTCACAGCGCCACTTCGCCCGCGGTGTCGAAGCCCAGCAACGCATGCAGGTTCCGGTAATGGCAGCCATGCTGGCCGGTATCGTCATGGCCGCAGCGGGTGCCGGCGACGCCGGTATTGCAGCCATTGCCGGCTCACAGGCTGCGGCCATCCAGGAACAACGCCGCTTCTCGCGCCAGAACGAACAGGAAGCGGACCGCATCGGCATCATGAACCTGGAAAAAGCCGGGTATGACCCTCGCAACATGCCGACCATGTTCGAGCGCCTGATGCGCCAGTATCGATTCGATGCCAGACCACCGGAATTCCTGCTGACTCACCCGGTCAGCGAGTCGCGTATCGCCGACACCCGCAACCGCGCCGAACAGGCCAGGCCGGGCGGCAAGGAAGACAGCCTTCTCTATCAACTGATGCGGGCTCGGGTCGCACTGATCTATGAGGAAACCCCGGGGATCTCCGCTAAACGTTTCCGCGCCCAACTGGTTGAAAACCCCAACTCCGACTCGGCACGCTACGGGCTGGCCATCGCGCTGATCAAGGCCGGACAGCTCAATGAAGCCCGTGAAGAGCTCAAGCCGCTGCTGGCCAAGGCCCCCAACGACATCACTTACAACCTGACACAGATCGATCTGGACATCACCAACAACCGCCTGGCGGATGCCCAGCAGCGGGTTGACCGGATGCTCACGCTGTATCCCAACAACTACCCTCTGAACAATGTGCGGATCGACGTGCTGCTCAAGCAGAACCGCACCGCAGAAGCCGAGAAAGGCCTCGAAGCGCTGCTCAAGACCCGCTCAGACGATCCGGACATCTGGTACGTGGTGGCCGAAACAAGGGGCCTGAATGGCAACACCATCGGCCTGCATCAGGCCCGCGCCGAATACTTCGCCCTGGTCGGCGACTTCCGGCAGGCGATTCAGCAACTGGATTTCGCCAAGCGTCGCGCCAGCAACAACTTCCAGCTGGCTTCGCGGATCGATGCCCGGCAGAAAGACCTGATCGAACAGGAACGAATGGTCAAGGACATGATGAACTGACTGTTCACACCCCAGAATGAAAATCCCGGCACATGGCCGGGATTTTCATTTCAGGCACCGCTATCAGGCATTCCCCGCCTGTTTCATGCGAGCCGCCTGGGTGAAATCCAGCATCCGCTGCAGAGGACGCACGGCATGGGGGATCAACGCAGGGTCGACGAAGATCTCGTTGCCGCCCTCCCGCAGGCACTGCAAGGTGCGCTCAAGGGTGTTCATCGCCATCCAGGGACAATGAGCGCAACTGCGGCACGCCGCGCCATTACCGGCCGTTGGCGCTTCGATGAAGACCTTGTCCGGGCACAACTGCTGCATCTTGTAGAAAATGCCGCGGTCGGTGGCCACGATAAATGTCTTGTTGGGCATGCGCTGGGCGGCGGCGATCATCTGGCTGGTAGAGCCCACCGCATCGGCCAGGGCAATGACCTCCTCGGGCGACTCGGGATGGACCAGCACGGCAGCGTCCGGATACAGCGCCTTCATGTCTTGCAGTTGCTTGGACTTGAACTCTTCGTGAACGATACAGGCACCATCCCAGAGCAACATGTCGGCACCGGTTTCACGCTGGATATAACGCCCCAGGTGCTTGTCCGGTGCCCAGATGATTTTCTCGCCGTTATCCATCAGGCTTTCGACGATCTCCAGGGCACAGCCTGACGTTACAACCCAGTCGGCACGGGCTTTGACTGCGGCCGATGTGTTGGCGTAGACCACCACGGTGCGGTCAGGATGCTGATCGCAGAAAGCGGAAAACTCATCGACAGGACAGCCGACATCCAGGGAACAGGTGGCTTCAAGCGTCGGCATGAATACCCGTTTTTCCGGATTGAGGATCTTGGCGGTTTCCCCCATGAAACGCACGCCGGCCACCAGCACGGTACTGGCTGAATGGTTATTGCTGAAGCGTGCCATTTCCAGAGAGTCGGCCACGCAACCGCCGGTTTCTTCGGCCAGGGCCTGTATGACCGGGTCGCAGTAATAGTGGGCAACGAGCACCGCATCCCGCGCCTTGAGTTCGGCAGCGATTTCGGCGCGGTAATGGGCCTGTTCTTCAATACTCAGCGCTTTGGGCTGCTTGGCATCGAGGTGAGCCTGTACCAGAAAGCGTTCGGAAATCTGCGTCATTTTTAGCGGGACCTGAATGCACTTGAGCGCGAGCGACAAGTTTACACCGGAAAGGCATTCAAGAAAAAAGCTGGCAACGGTCGCAAGAGACTGATTTTTCGTCGGTTTCGCGGCCAAACAGCATAACGAGAATCATTCGCTCGATACCGTTCGATAATTCGCTATCGAGCGCCCATAAAAAACGCCAGTCGAAACTGGCGTTTTCAGAGTCATTCAACCCTTACTGCGGCTTGCGACGTCCGAAACCCGGACGCTGGCCGGAACCGGCCGGCGGGCCACGACGCTTGCCCGATGGAGCATCGTCATCGACCAGCTTGATGCCTGCGCGCTTTGGCGAAGGTTTGGCCGGACGCTTGTTCACATCGCTTGGGCGCTCGGCAACCGGAGTACCACGGCCGTTCTCGGCAGGACGCGGGGTACGCGCACCCGGCTTGCCCGAATCCTTGCGTGGCGGGCGCTGCGTGGAGTCGCCACGACGGTCGCTGCCAGTAACCTGCGGTTGACGCGGAGCACGCTCGCTGGTGGCCGGTGCGCCATTGGCAGGACGCAGAGTGCGTACGCGCTCGCCCTTGCCCAGTGGGCGGGACGACTGACGCTGCAAGCGTTCCAGCTTGTCCTTGGTCTTGGCATTCATCTGCGGCTGGGCCACAGGCGTAAGGCCGACTTCGGCTGCCAGGATGTCGACTTCCTGCTGGCTCATTTCGCGCCAGCGGCCCATCGGCAGGTCCGAGTTGAGGAATACCGGCCCGTAACGAACGCGCTTGAGGCGGCTGACCACCAGGCCCTGGGACTCCCAGAGACGACGTACTTCACGGTTGCGGCCTTCCATCACCACACAGTGATACCAGTGGTTGAAACCTTCACCACCCGGTGCCTGCTGGATGTCGGTGAAACGGGCAGGACCGTCTTCGAGGATCACGCCGTTCTTGAGGCGCAGCAGCATGTCGTCATCGACTTCGCCACGCACACGTACCGCATATTCACGGTCCATCTCGAAAGACGGGTGCATCAGACGGTTGGCCAGCTCACCGTCGGTGGTGAACATCAGCAGACCTGTGGTGTTGATGTCCAGGCGACCGATATTGATCCAGCGGCCTTCCTTGGGGCGCGGCAGGCGGTCGAACACCGTTGGACGGCCTTCCGGGTCGTCACGGGTGCAGATCTCGCCATCCGGCTTGTTGTACATGATGACGCGGCGTACCGTCTCGGCAGCCTCTTCGCGCTTGATGACGCGACCGTCAACGGTAATGGCGTCATGCATGTCGACGCGCTGACCAAGGGTGGCGTCGCGGCCATTGACCTTGATGCGGCCCTGGCTGATCCAGGCCTCGACGTCACGGCGCGAACCGACGCCAATACGTGCCAGAACCTTCTGCAGCTTTTCACCTGCGGGTCTGATTTCCTGGCTGTCCTGCGTGTCTTTTTCACTCATCTGGGCACCTCCCGGTGTGTCGAATCAGGGATTGCCGAGGACCGGCAAGACCTGCTGCCCCGCGCGCTGTGGATAGCCGCAAGGCGAAATACTGTATGCCTGGGCGAAGCGGATTCGCCAAAGGGTCGCGAATGATACGCTCATGCAGCCGGTTGCGCATCCCGGGGCAACTGAAAATCTGCCGGTCACTTCTTCTTTTTGCGACCGGTGGTCTTCAGCTTCGCCAGACGCATGGCCGACTCGGCCAGCACTATCCGCTTGTCGTCCTTGTCGAGTTTCTTCCAGGCCTTGATCTCTCGCTTGCTGCGACCACAGCCCAGGCAGATGTCATCGTCAAACTTGCAGAGGCTGATGCAGGGGTTTCTGGTGCTGCTCATAGGGTCTGTTCGCGAATGAATTCGCTTCCTGCAGGTTTATATCAAACATCGTCTTCTGGCTCTTTGTCGGGCTGTTCGACCAACAGATCATCGAAGTCGGTCTTCAGACCCTGCTCCATGGAGTCGAGTTCAAGCAACAGGCTGCGGAAGCTGGTTTCATCCCGTGGCGCTTCAGGCTCCTGCTCATCGAGCTCAAGACTCGCATCGGCCAGGGCCTGCAGATGCGCCGGGACCGGGGCATCGTCGAATTCGAGCACCGGCTCGGCCTCCATCTCGCGCAGGTCGGCCAGCGGCGGCAGTTCTTCAAGGCTCTTGAGGTTGAAATGATCGAGAAAGCCCTTGGTGGTCGCAAACATCGCAGGCTTGCCGGGTACATCCCGATAACCCACGACCCTGATCCACTCGCGCTCCATCAGCGTCTTGACGATATGGCTGTTGACCGCCACGCCACGTACATCTTCGATCTCGCCACGGGTAATCGGCTGGCGATAGGCAATCAGTGCCAGGGTTTCCAGCATGGCCCGGGAATAGCGCTGAGGACGCTCTTCCCACAAACGCCCGACCCAGGGCGAAAAGCGCTCGCGAATCTGCAGGCGATAGCCGGAAGCGACTTCCTTGAGCTCGAAAGCCCGCCCGTCACAGGATTTGCCCAGCACCTGCAGAGCCTTCTTGAAGACCGCCGGTTCCGGACGCTCGCCCTCCTCGAACAGCTCGTACAGGCGCTCCAGTGTCTGCGGTTTTCCAGAAGCCAGCAGAAATGCTTCAAGCAACGGGGCCAGTTCGCGGGGTTCATTGAGGTTCATGATTCAGTTCTTGCTCTACTCGGCTCGCGCCCGGACATGGATCGCCGCAAAGGGCTCGTTTTGGACCAGCTCCACCAGAGACTCCTTGACCAGTTCAAGCACGGCCATGAAAGTCACCACAACGCCGAGCCGCCCTTCTTCAGCAGTGAACAGTTCGGCAAAAGGCACAAAACCGCCGCCCTTGAGACGTTCGAGCACATCGCTCATGCGCTCGCGGGTCGACAATGCCTCACGGCTGACCTGGTGGCTTTCGAACATGTCGCCCCGGTGCAGCACCTCGGCCATGGACATCAGGACTTCTTCCAGGCTGACATCCGGCAGCAGCTTGCGCGCCCTCGCTTCGGGGGCATCCAGCTTTGGCACTATCACATCGCGGCCGACCCGCGACAAGCCATCGATCCCTTCGGCCGCGACCTTGAAACGCTCGTACTCCTGGAGACGGCGGATCAGTTCGGCACGGGGATCTTCTTCATCCTCTTCCACTTCTGCCGAGCGCGGCAGCAGCATGCGCGACTTGATCTCGGCCAGCATCGCAGCCATCACCAGATATTCGGCAGCCAGCTCGAGACGCACGGTTTTCATCAACTCGACATAACCCATGTACTGGCGGGTGATTTCCGCTACCGGGATGTCGAGAATGTCGATGTTCTGTTTGCGGATCAGGTACAGCAGCAGGTCAAGCGGTCCCTCGAAGGCTTCAAGAAAGACTTCCAGGGCATCCGGCGGAATATAGAGGTCCAGCGGCATTTGCGTGACCGCCTGCCCATAGACCAGAGCGAACGGCAGTTCCTGCTGGGCATCGGCCTGACTGTCTACCGTTTCCGGAGTCGTCATTACGCGTCTTCACCGAACGGCGTCGGATCGCCGCATCCCACACGGATGATCTGCGGGTCCCCGTCAGCCAGGCTGATAACGGTGGAAGCCGAAATACCGCCCATGCCGCCATCGATGATCAGGTCCACCTGATGCTCCAGGATCTGACGCATTTCATAAGGGTCGCTCAAGGGTACGCTGTCGCCGGGCATGATCAGGCTGACACTCATCAGTGGCTCGCCCAACTGCTCCAGCAGGGCCTGGGCAATGGGATGGCTGGGCACCCGCAGACCAATGGTGCGACGCTTGGGATGCAGGATCAGGCGCGGCACTTCACGGGTTGCATTCAGAATAAAGGTGTAAGGCCCGGGCGTATGGGTCTTGAGAGCGCGAAAGGCACCGGTATCGACCTTGGCGAACAGCCCCAGTTGTGACAGGTCGCAGCACATCAGGGTGAAGTTGTGCTTGTCGTCCAGTTGACGCAGACGGCGGATGCGCTCGATGGCGCTCTTGTCGCCGATCTGGCAGCCCAGCGCATAGGACGAATCGGTCGGGTACACCACCAGCCCGCCGGCCTTGATGATTTCCGCTGCCTGTTTGATCAGACGCGGTTGCGGGTTCTCCGGGTGGACCTGGAAAAATTGACTCACGGTAACTTCCTGTTCAGACGGAGGCTGGAGGCTGTTCATGTTTGAATCTGCACCACAATGGCGGCAGATCCTCGGGTAATGGCCGGTATATACCGATCTCGGACCAGGCGCCAGGGCCATGGAAATCGCTGCCGGCGGTGACCAGCAGACCGAACTCACGAGCCAGTATCGCCAGGGTTCCGACCTGATCGGCAGGTTGCATGCCATTGACCACTTCGATGGCATGGCCACCAGCCTGGATGAAATCGGCGACCAGTTTACGCCGTTTACTGCGCGTGAAGTCATAATGCGATGGATGTGCCAGACTGACCCAGGCACCCGAAGCCCGCAAAGTGGCGACGGTTTCGTCCAGGGTCGGCCAATGCTGCTTCACATCCCCCAGCTTGCCTGCCCCCAGCCATTTGCGAAAAGCCTCGGCGCGATCCTTTACAAAACCGGCACGCACCAGATAGTCGGCAAAGTGTGGCCGTGCCGGTGCATTGCCGCTATCGCCCAGCTCCTGCTGGATCGCCCGGGCACCTTCCAGCGCCCCGGTCATACCTTTGAGCGCCAGTTTTCGGCTGATTTCCTCGGCTCGCAGCCAGCGCCCCTCGTGCAAACGCTCGATTGCATCCACCAGCGCCTGGGCTTTCACGTCGAATCCGTAGCCCAGAATATGAATGGTTGCGCCTCCCCAGGTGCAGGACAGCTCGACACCATTGACCAGCTGCATCCCCAGAGAATGCGCGGCCGCACGGGCCTCTTCGAGGCCTTCGACCGTGTCATGATCGGTCAGCGAAAGCACCCGCACACCGTTTTCATAGGCACGGGCAACCACGGCCGCTGGCGCAAGAGAGCCATCCGACGCGGTGCTGTGGCAGTGCAGGTCAACATTCATATTCGGGAGCTATCGCTGTCTTTGATGTTTGTTATTATGCCGTCACATCCTGCTTCTGGCTGCCATTGTGAAACAATTCATAGACTTCATCCCGCTGATCCTGTTTTTCATCGTCTACAAGACCGAACCTCAAGCCGTCGACATCCTGGGCCACAGCTACATGCTGGGCGGGATTTTCAGTGCGACCGCGATGCTGATCGCCAGCTCCGTGGTCGTCTACGGGATTCTGTACGTCAAACAGCGCAAACTGGAAAAGAGCCAATGGCTGACCCTGATAGCCTGTCTGGTCTTCGGCAGCCTGACCCTGGCCTTTCACAGCGAAACTTTCCTCAAATGGAAGGCTCCGGTGGTCAACTGGCTGTTTGCCCTGGCATTTGCCGGCAGCCACTTCATCGGTGATCGCCCGCTGATCCAGCGCGTCATGGGCCATGCCCTGACCCTGCCTGCTGCCGTCTGGGTCAGACTCAACATTGCCTGGGTCCTGTTCTTCGTTTTCTGCGGCGCAGCCAATCTCTATGTGGCCTTTACCTATCAGGACTTCTGGGTCGACTTCAAAGTCTTCGGCAGTCTGGCCATGACCCTGATCTTCCTGGTGGCTCAAGGCATCTATCTGAGCCGTCACCTGAGTGACGCCGCCCCTTCTTCCACCACCAAAACCGAGGACTGACATGCTCTACGCCATCATTGCTACAGATGTTGCCGACTCGCTGGAGAAACGCCTGAGCGTACGCCCTGCTCACCTGGAGCGTCTCAATGCCCTCAAGGATGCAGGCCGTCTGGTGCTGGCTGGTCCACATCCCGCCGTGGACAGCAATGATCCGGGCCCGGCCGGCTTCAGCGGTAGCCTGATCGTCGCCGAGTTCGAGTCCCTGAGCGCCGCCGAAACCTGGGCCAAGGCCGATCCGTTCGTTGCCGCAGGCGTCTATGGCAATGTTGTGGTCAAGCCGTTCAAACAAGTCCTGCCATAAATGCAACACCCCGATCCTGTCCGCCCGGGCAGGATCGGTCAGCGTCATCCTGCCTTGCAATGCTCATCATTCCCGCCTCCCTGCCGACAACCTGCTCGATATTTTGAATAGAAACGTCTCTATACAAGGGAGTTCAGATGCGTTCAGGTGCGTTGTGTCTGTTGATGATGTTAGCGGTAAACAGTGCAGTCCATGCCGAGGAAAGCAGCGGTTCCGACACCGCGCAGGCCTTGCACCTGCCCAGCTCTGCCAGCCGTATTGCCGAGCTTGAACAGCGCCTCAGGGAAAGCGAGCGCCTGCGTGAAGAACAGCTCGGACAGGCACAGAATGCCGCGGCCGAGCGTGAAAGCGCGCAACTGACACGTTTGCGTCAGGAAAACCAGAGACTCAAGCTGCAACTCAAGGAAGCGCAATCCATCGCCTCTTCACACCTGCTAACCGAACAGCAACAATGGTTCATTGCAGGCGGTGGCGTTGCGGTAACAGCCCTGGTGTGCGGTATATTTGTCGGCGGTCGACGTAAGCAACGTCAGCAATGGCTAAATTGAGTGAGTCATGAGCGAGCTGTTACTAATTGATGATGATCAGGAGCTGTGCGAGCTTCTGAGCAGTTGGCTGAACCAGGAAGGTTTTCAGGTCCTGGCCTGTCACGACGGCCACAGTGCGCGTCGGACACTGGCCGAAACCTCTCCGTCCGCCGTGGTGCTGGATGTGATGCTGCCCGATGGCAGCGGCCTTGAATTGCTCAAGCAGCTGCGCACCGATCACCCCGAGCTTCCTGTCGTCATGCTTTCGGCCCGGGGCGAACCGCTGGACCGCATCCTCGGCCTCGAACTGGGTGCCGACGACTATCTGGCCAAACCCTGCGACCCACGGGAACTGACCGCCAGGCTGCGCGCCGTACTGCGCCGCAGCCATCCGGTCGCCACACCCAGCCAGCTTGAACTGGGCGACCTGTGCTTCAGCCCGGTACGTGGCGTAGTCAGCATCGACGAAAAAGAACTGACCCTGACCATTTCCGAAAGCCGCCTGCTCGAAGCGCTGCTGCGTCAGCCCGGCGAGCCTCTGGACAAGCAGGAGCTGGCGCAACTGGCACTGGGGCGCAAACTGACGCTGTATGACCGCAGCCTGGACATGCATGTCAGTAACCTGCGCAAGAAGATCGGCCCGCATCCCGATGGCCGGCCTCGTATCGTGGCGCTGCGCAGCCGCGGCTACTACTACAGCCTGTGAAGCAAAAGCCTCGGCGCCTCGGTAAATCCGGGTGCCGATTCGCTTTACACAAGCTTTACCCAGCGCTGACCGCCCTTGACCTTGATCTCCCTAAACTGGGCTCCAACGGCAACGAGCCGCACCAGAGACAAGGAGATTCACCATGCGCAAGACACTCATAGCCTTGATGTTCGCGGCAGCCCTGCCTACCGTCGCCATGGCCGTACCACCGCCACCAGGCGGCCCTGAGGCCGACGCTCCAGGCCTGCATGCGGATCGCGATCGCGGCCCTGGCCCGGAACTGAGACGTGGTCCCGGCCCTTTTGCCGACCTGGACCTGACTCGCGAACAACGCCATGACATCGGTAAATTGCTGGGCGAGCAGATGAAGAACCGCCGCGACGTCACCGAGCGCTACCTGGCCAAGCTTTCCCCGGCAGACCAGAAAGCCATGAAGGACGAACTGGACGCCAGACGGGCCAAGACCGACAGCGAGATCCGCGCCCTGCTCAGACCGGATCAGCAGAAGGAATTCGACGAGATTCGCAAGAAGCAGGAAGAACGTCGCGCAGAATGGGCCGAATTCAAAGCCTGGAAAGCGGAAAAGGACAAAAAGGCGCAATAATCGCCAGACTGCGAATTTGCTCCCGTCACTCAAACCCGACATGCTTGCTGCATGTCGGGTTTCTCCATTGAGGTCATCCTGTGCGTTCATTGTTCTGGCGAATACTGGCCAGCTTCTGGTTAGCCATTGCCCTGGTTGCAGGCCTGTCGATTCTGCTTGGGCATATGCTCAATCAGGATGCCTGGATTCTCAGTCGTCACCCGGTCCTGAACGAACTGCCGAAAAAATGGGTGCAAATCTATGAAGAGCAAGGCGCAGCCACGGCTCAGGACTATCTGCAGAACGTAAAGCGCCGTAACCGTATCGATGTGCAGGTGCTCAATGACAATGGCGAGCCAGTGGTACTCGGCACCTTTCCTCCCCGGGCAGCAGCCTTTGAAGCCCGCCAGCAGGACGACTCGCGTCAATTGCCATGGCGTCGCCTGACCACCGAATACACCAGCGACAATACCGGCATCACTTACCTGCTGATCTTTCGTATCCCGCATCCAGAAATCGAGGACTGGCACCGCCAGAGCCTGATGTGGCCGCTGAGCGCGCTGGGTATCGCGCTGGTGGTGCTGACCCTGTTCAGTCTGTTGGTGACACTCTCCATCACCCGGCCACTGAGCAGACTGCGCGGAGCCGTGCATGACCTGGGGCAGACCAGCTATCAGCAGCACAGCCTGGCACAACTGGCCAACCGCCGAGACGAGTTCGGAGTACTGGCGACCGACTTCAACCGCATGGGCGCACGCCTGCAAAGCCTGATCGGCAGCCAGCGTCAACTGCTTCGCGATGTGTCGCATGAACTGCGCTCGCCCCTGGCGCGACTACGCATTGCTCTGGCACTGGCCGAACGGGCAGAACCGGCAGAGCGGGAAAAACTCTGGCCTCGTCTGGGCCGCGAATGCGACCGCCTGGAAGCACTGATCAGCGAAATTCTTGCCCTGGCCCGTCTGGATGCCGATTTTGGCGGCCCGGAGCCTGTGGATCTGGGCAGCATGCTGCAGCGTCTGAAAAACGACACGCAACTGGAAGACGAGCCTCAGAACATCAGGATTCAGGTGCCGGACAACCTGCAACTGCAAGGCTGGCCGGACATGCTCGAGCGCGCGGTGGACAACCTGCTGCGCAACGCCCTGCGCTTCAATCCGCCGGAGCAGACCATCGATGTGCAGGCCATGCGCGTGGACAATCATGTTCGATTGAGCGTGCGCGACCGTGGCCCCGGCGTCGCCCAGGAACATCTGTCACAACTGGGCGAGCCGTTCTATCGCGCGCCCGGACAGACGGCACCCGGCCACGGCCTGGGACTGGCCATCGCCAAACGGGCCGCGGAACGTCATGGCGGCAGCCTGACACTGGGCAATCACCCTGAAGGCGGTTTCCTCGCCACGCTGGAAATACCGCTTGAGCCCGTCAACCCGCAGACAAACTGATCGATTCCGGTCGCTCATCCGAGCGACCGGCCATCAGCCCTGCCACTCGCTGACAAAACCACCCACATCCACTTTCGGTGCTTCACGTGGCGGGTTCTGCGGCGTGCCCAGATACAGGAAGGCGATGACCTCTTCATCGTCGGCCAGCCCGAACCCCTTGGCCACATGGGGCGAGTAAGACAGATCGCCAGTACGCCATACTGCGCCGACGCCCTGGGCATAAGCGGCCAGCAACACGGCATGCGCGGCACAGCCAGCAGTGATCAACTGCTCCTTGCGCGGCACCTTGAAATGGTCCTGCAAGCGCGCAACCACCACGACCACCAGCGGAGCACGCAGCGGTCCGAGACGCGCCTTGTCCAGAGCCTGAGGCGTGATTTCACCACCGCTCTGCTGCAGAGCCTCGACCAGCAGTTCACCCATGCGCTCGCGAGCCGGGCCTTCGACCGTGATGAAACGATAAGGCCGCAACTGGCCGTGATCGGGTGAGCGCAAGGCTGCGCCAAACAGGATTTCCCGCTGTGCAGCATCCGGAGCGGGATCGACCAATCGCGGTACCGAAACACGATTGAGCAAAACGTCGAGTGCCTCCATGGGCGACCTCCTTGAAAATTGATCGGGCATTCTAAAGTGTGTTCAGAGTCAATAACGAGCACGCTGACCGATTACTTACCATCGATGAGTCATGCCTGTCGGTTTACATGCCTTCAGGCGCAGGTAAAATACCCGCCTTTCCCTATTCAGTCCGAGCAGTTCATGGCGTTGCCGACCCTTCGCATCATCGGTTTCATCATCGGCATATTCCTGATCACTCTGGCAGTCGCCATGATCGTGCCCATGGCGACACTGGTCATCTACGAGCGCTTCGAAGACCTGCGTTCCTTTCTGTGGGCCAGCGCCATCACCTTTATCGCGGGTCTGGCCCTGGTTGTGCCGGGGCGACCGGAGCATGTGCATCTGC
The DNA here is from genome assembly GCF_017165765.1 of Pseudomonas capsici. Classification (GTDB taxonomy): domain Bacteria; phylum Pseudomonadota; class Gammaproteobacteria; order Pseudomonadales; family Pseudomonadaceae; genus Aquipseudomonas; species Aquipseudomonas capsici. The sequence continues at coordinate 5,906 of NZ_JAFGZD010000003.1, read as the reverse complement.
GCCCACGGGACATGTACATGCTCACGGTTTCCAGCTGGATCATCGTCTGCATCTTCGCTGCCCTGCCCTTCCTGCTGACCCAGCACATCAGCTACACCGACTCGTTTTTCGAAAGCATGTCGGGCATCACGGCCACCGGCTCGACCGTACTCAGCAATCTGGACAGCATGTCGCCGGGGATTCTGATCTGGCGCTCCATGCTGCACTGGCTGGGCGGCATCGGCTTCATCGGCATGGCAGTGGCGATTCTGCCGCTGTTGCGCATCGGCGGCATGCGCCTGTTCCAGACCGAATCTTCCGACCGGTCCGAAAAGGTCATGCCACGCTCGCACATGGTGGCCAAGTTCATCGTCCTCGCCTATGTCGGCTTTACCGCCCTGGGCAGTCTGGCGTTCTGGGCAGCGGGCATGAGCCTGTTCGACGCAATAAACCATGCGATGTCGGCCATTTCCACGGGTGGTTTCTCCACGTCCGACCTTTCTCTGGCAAAGTGGCCGCAACCGGCGGTGCACTGGGTCGCAATCGTGGTGATGATCCTCGGCAGCCTGCCCTTTACGCTGTACGTGGCAACCCTGCGCGGCAATCGCAAGGCACTGATCAAGGATGAACAGGTTCAGGGCCTGATCGGTCTGCTGCTGGTGACCTGGCTCATGATGACCCTCTGGTACGGTGCCACAACCGATCTGCCCTGGAGCGACGCCTTGCGCCATGTGGCCCTGAACGTGACTTCGGTGGTCACCACCACCGGCTTCGCCCTGGGCGACTACAGCCTGTGGGGCAATTTCTCGCTGATGCTGTTTTTCTATCTGGGTTTCATTGGCGGCTGCTCCGGCTCGACGGCGGGCGGCGTGAAAATCTTCCGCTTTCAGGTGGCCTACATCCTGCTCAAGGCCAACCTCAATCAGTTGATCCACCCGCGGGCGGTCATCAAGCAGAAGTACAACGGGCACAGGCTGGACGACGAGATCGTTCGCTCGATTCTGACCTTTTCGTTCTTCTTCACCATCACCATTTGCGTCATCGCCCTGCTGCTTTCACTGCTGGGCCTGGACTGGATGACAGCCCTGACCGGCGCGGCAAGCACGGTATCCGGCGTGGGGCCGGGCCTGGGTGAAATCATCGGGCCAGCCGGCAACTTCTCCACGCTGCCGGATGCTGCGAAATGGATTCTGTCCGCCGGCATGCTGCTGGGGCGCCTGGAGATCATCACCGTGCTGGTACTTTGCGTACCGGCGTTCTGGCGACATTGATGCAGGGCTCACCCTCTCTCGGCTAGACTGGGGCAAGCTGACATGAGGGTGGGCATCATGGACCACGTCAAACGCTTCACCAGCTTCGCCGAGTTCTATCCTTTCTATCTGCAGGAACACCGCAGCAGCACCAGCCGACGCCTGCATTTCATCGGCACCAGTCTGGTGATTTTCCTGCTGGCATTCGGCATCGGCAGTGGCCGATGGTGGCTATTGTGGCTGCTGCCAGTGGCCGGTTACGGCTTTGCCTGGGCGGGGCATTTCTTCTTCGAGAAAAACCGGCCTGCCACTTTCAGGCATCCGTTCTACAGCCTGCTCGGCGACTTCGTCATGTACCGGGACATGCTGCTGGGCAAGGTGCCCTTCTAGACAGAATCAGAGGACGGATTCAGCGACAGGCTCCTGCTGCGCAGCAGCCTTCTGCTGAATGTGCGCGTCGGCCAGACGAAACAGTTCGATGGTGCCGTCCAGATGCTCGATCAGAGCGGTGCAGGACTCCACCCAGTCGCCGCAATTGAGGTATTCCACCTCACCGACCATGCGGATTTCAGCATGGTGAATGTGCCCGCACACCACGCCATCGAGCCCTCGCTTCACGCATTCATGGGCAATGGCTTCCTCGAAGTCGCTGATGAAGTTCACGGCGGTCTTGACCTTGTGCTTCAGGTACGCCGACAGCGACCAGTAGCCGTAACCGTACTTTGCCCGCCAGTGATTGAGCCAGCGATTGAGGGTCAGCGTGAATTCGTAGGCCGAATCTCCCAGAAAGGCCAGCCAGCGGTGATAGCGTGTGATGACGTCGAACTGGTCGCCATGAATCACCAGCAAGCGGCGGCCATCGGCCGTGACGTGCTCGATCTCGTCCACCAACTGGATATTGCCCAGGATCAGCTTCGAGTAACGGCGCAGAAACTCATCATGATTGCCGGTGATATAAATCACCTCGGTGCCGCGCTTGCTCATGGTCAGCAGGCGGCGTATCACGTTGGTATGCGCCTGAGGCCAGTACATGCCGCTGCGCAGTTTCCAGCCGTCGATGATGTCGCCTACCAGATAGACCTTGTCGGCCTGATAACGCTTGAGAAAAGCCGACAGATGCTCAGCCTGACAGTCGCGAGTGCCCAGATGCACATCGGAAATCCATAAGGTCCGCACACGTTGCTTGGAGCTGGGTTTGGCAAGCTGAGCACTGCTCATGGGAAGACCTCCGGCAGGTTTTCCAAGAGAGTGCGGCATGCGGGTTAATTGAGTGTGACGCTCTCATGACCGTGCAGTGACAAAGCGCCAGCACTGCTTTTACGGGGTTTCTGACTGACCCGACCTGTCGTTGTGCCCCAGATCGCGCAGGGGGTCGATCTGATCGCGTACTCGCTGCTTGAGAATCTTGGCCTCAGGAAAGCCCCCATCGGCCTTGCGCTCCCAGATCTGTACGCCCGCACAGGTGATGCGAAACACTCCGCCGGTCCCCGGCTCCAGAGAAACCTTGCCCAGATCGTCCGAAAACGTACTCAACAATTCCTGGGCCAGCCAGGCTGCGCGCAACAGCCACTGGCACTGGGTGCAATAGGTAATGACGACTTCAGCTTTTTCGAGTGACATGAGCGAGCTCTTCAAGACAAATCAATTGATATACCCACGATAGGGCACATGATAAACATTCCTTGTTTTCATGACGTTTGTGGAACTCCATTTTTTAACTGCCCACCTATCAATAGTAGCCACAAGCCTTGATGCGCAATGTACTGCGCACGCCCTCTGCAAAAAAACACCCTGCAAATCGCTACATCCCTTGCAGATCAAGCCCGCCATCCAAGTGCGCACGATATTGCGCACGTGCGCATTTTTTTGCGCAGTCTATCCGGAGAAATTGCCCAAGAAACAGCCAAAAACTGCTCATTAAAAAGTTAAAACATTGATTTAAATAGGGAAATAAATTCAGGCATGACTCTTGATAGAGGCAATGCCATTCAGCGAGCAGCGTCGCTTGCAAGAACGAAGGAACAAGGGATGTTCACACCTGCTTACCAGGCCAATTACATGTTGATTGATGGTGCTCTGCGCCCGAATGTCATTTGCCAACTGCAACAACGAGGCGAGCCTCTGGAGATCCTGCCGCTTTACCTGTGTACAGGTCTGGAACCTGTCAAGGAGCAAGGACCGATTCTGGTACATGCGCCTGTCGGCACTGCCCTGATAACCGAATGGCAACAGACTCCGGCCCAGCATCTGTATGCCAGTGTCTTCGCCAGTCAGGCCCCCTTGCGCACCGTCGCCAGCCACCTGCGCCACTTTCTCCAGCCGCCGGACCATATGGGCAACAGCAGCCTGCTGCGCTTTGCCGACCCTGTCGTGACGTATTTCTGGTTGTCGAGCTATCCCCAGGACCATCTGGACTCATTGCTGGGTCCGGTCACCGACTTATGGGTCAAGACACCGATTCATTGCTGGCACCCTCAGCCTGATCCCCCTTTCACCCGCTTTAGCCACAACAACCCGCCTCAAGACTGGGACCCGCGTTTTGCGCTGCAAGGCCAGCCGCAACTGGCTGCCTTCGAGCAGGCTTGCCACTGGCTGTTCATGGAGCAACTTCATGAATGGCTCACCAATCATCACCCATCGGTGTTCGCCAATCAGACCGGCGAACAGGTCCAGAACTGGATGGAACAGGTACTGGAAAAAGGCCGGGCATGGGGGCTGGCAAGTGACTACTCCTTCATCGCCTGGGCGGATATCTGTCATACCTGGGGCCTGGACTTCATGGATCGGATTGAAAGCCCTTACCAGTGCTGGCTGAAGCAGTTTCCCGAAAAGGTACGCCTGCCTCCAGAAGTTCGTGTCGAAGCGCTCGCCGAATACGCACGCCAGGAGCAGAGCCGTCGCATCAATTGCCACTCAAACGAGACTCTCCAATTAACTGATTATCCAAAATAAATATGATGCATATTTTTTATAATTAACTTAGACGAAAATCGAATTTCACAGGAGATGCTGCAGCACCTTATGGTGCTGTGGACAGGGTCGAACGGACCTCAACCATTGGCAGGAGTTGTCATGAGCATCGAATTCATCGGCTATATCGCCACCCAACCCGGATCAGAAATCCATCCACGCAGCGGCCCGACCATACAGCCCGATTACGTGGAAAAGGTCGCCAGGGCTCATGAAGAGGCAGGCTTCGACCGGGCACTGGTGGCGTATCACTCCAATAGCCCTGACAGTGCTTTCGTTGCAGCCCATGCCGCCAGCGTCACGACCAGACTCAAGTTTCTGATTGCCCATCGTCCGGGCTTCATTTCCCCGACCGTGGCTGCGCGTCAGTTCGCGACGCTGGATGTCTTCAATGGCGGGCGCACCGCCGTGCATATCATCACCGGTGGCGATGACACGGAACTGCGCGCCGATGGCAGTCATATCGGCAAGGACGAACGCTATGCCCGCAGCGATGAATATCTGAGCGTGGTTCGCCAGGAGTGGACCAGCGACAAGCCGTTCGATCATCAAGGTACTTACTACCAGTTCGAAGGCGCTCATTCGCTGGTCAAATCACCCCAGCAGCCGCATATCCCGCTGTACTTTGGCGGTTCGTCGCAGGCTGCCATTGCCGTTGCGGGCAAGCATGCCGATGTCTATGCGCTGTGGGGCGAGACCTACGAACAGGTGCGCGACGTCGTCAAACAGGTTCGCGCCGAAGCGGCAAAGCATGGCCGTACCATTCGCTTCAGCCTGTCATTGCGCCCGATCCTGGCGGAGACCGAAGAGAAAGCCTGGGCGCGGGCCGACAGTATTCTGGAAAGAGCCACTGCCCTGGCTCAGAGCAATGGTTTCGTACGCCGCGAACCGCCGAATGAAGGATCACGCCGCCTGCTGGCTGCGGCGGCTCAAGGTGCGCGCCTGGACAAGCGCCTGTGGACCGGCATTGCGGGCCTTCTCGGCGCCCAGGGCAACTCCACTTCGCTGGTAGGGACACCGGAACAGGTCGCTGAAGCCCTGCTGGACTATTACGATCTGGGAATCACCACGTTCCTGATCCGGGGTTTCGATCCGCTGGACGATGCGATCGATTACGGCAAGAAGCTGATCCCGCTGACCCGTGAACTGGTTGCAGAGCGCGAGCGTCAGGCTCGGGAACAGGTTGCCTGATCGGTTTTTTTCGTGAATGAATTGGCTGTGTCTGCATTAAGTGTTGCAAGTCTGTAAGAGGACTGTAGGAGGCAGCTTGCTGGCGACTTCACCGTTGTCGCCAGCAAGCTGCCTCCTACAGAGACATGAACTGCGCCCCAAAAGTTGGACAGTTTGTAGCTAGGCTACCTCAGCCTGAGTCCTGTACTCCACAGGACTCAGGCCTCCGAGCTTCATTTTGATACGTTCGTGGTTGTAGTAGTGGATATATTCATCCAGTCCTTTTTGTAAATCAGCTACGGTGTCGAAGCGTTCCCGGTAAAAAAACTCTGATTTCAGCGTGCCGAAGAAACTCTCCATGGCCGCGTTGTCCAGACAGTTACCCTTGCGTGACATGCTCTGTTCCAGGCCCGCTTCCTTCAGACGCTGGCAGTAGTCTGGGTAACGGTAGTGCCATCCTTGGACGCCCTTCTAAGTGTCAAGTGGACACTGCGCTTTGGTTGATGATGCTATTTCGCCTCTGGATGATGCCGTAGA
>NZ_JAFGZD010000039.1 GCF_017165765.1 Pseudomonas capsici | reverse complement strand
AACTGTCCAGGTCATACCCATTGCGGCGATTGATGCGGTCAGGGTGAAAGCTTTGATCAGGCTGCGACGCTTCATTGAAATCTGCTCCAGGTTCTAAATTATGTGTCAGTGTCTGTCTAAACAGCAGGGCAGTTGGATCAAAGGTTTATTGCGTCACGGCCTTCATCTGGGCGCGTTGACGTGCTACGTGCAGCATGTGGAGAGTGATCTTGCGCACTTCTTTTTTGCTGACCTCGATGTGAGCTTTCAGCAACTGCTGCGCTTGTTCAGTTCGACGTTGCAGAATGGCATTGAGGATCTTTCCATGCTCTTCATACGTTGCCGTGACCCTGGGGCCCTGAGTGAAGTCCAGACGCCGAATGATTCGAATCTTCTCGGTAATTTCGAAGTGCATGCGCGCCATTTCAGCATTGCCGGTGGCCTCGACCAGATTGCAGTGAAAGCGCTCGTCGAGAACCGAAACAGCCTGCGTGTCTTGTAGGCGATGTTGCTCCTCTACCAGCCAAATCTTTTTAAGCTCATCAAGCACCGGGTTCGACTCAATATCTACGCTGCTTAACCGCGCAACCGCCGCAGTTTCAAGGATGATGCGAACGTCATAAAGCTCTTCAAAATAATTGAAGTCGAACGGTTTCACCTGCCATCCACTGCGGAAATAGACTTCGACATACCCCTCGCGCTCCAGCTGATACAGCGCCTGACGGACCGGCGTCCGACTGGCCTGAACGCGCTCTGCAATTTCACTTTCACTAAAACGGTCACCGGGTAACAACCGGAACTCGAAAATGTCTTCCTTGAGCTGCAAATAGATCCGCTCGGCCATGTTTTCCGGGCGTTCTTTTGACTTTTTCGAATTCGAAATTTGCATGTCTGTATCCAGCTGGATTAGGCGCTAAGTTGAGAGTCGTCGATGTAAAGCAAAACATCACCAGGCACAACGGGTTTTCCTGGCTGGCAACGAACCGAGGACACCGTACCGGCGACCGTTGCAGTGACGACAATCTCCATTTTCATGGCTTCAACGACCACCAGCTTCTCACCCGCCTCGACGGTCTGGCCGGGCTCAACCAGTACCTTCCAGATACTTCCGTTCAAATCAGCGCAAACTTTCTGTCCAGCAGGCTCGTCACCGGGCTGTTCCTTGCGCTCATACTCGACAGGCTCGTCAATACCTTCTTCTTTCCAGCGCTCGATTTCGGCGTCGAAGGATTGTTTCTGCCGCGCCTGGAATTCAGAAATGCTCTGTGCATTCTCCTCCAGAAAATCCTTGTACTGACCGAAGTCGAACTCGGTTTCTTCAATGCGGATTTGCGCTCGGCCTTCGCGGAAGGCCTCACGGAACTCCGTCAGTTCCTCCTCTTCAACCAGATAGAACTTCACCTGGTCGAAGAAGTGCAGAAGCCAGGGCTGGCCATCCTTGAACTGATCGTTCTTTGAGTACTTGTTCCAGATCGGAAGCGTGCGTCCAACAAGCTGGTAACCACCTGGTGAGTCCATGCCATATATGCACATATACATGCCACCGATACCGACAGTACCCTCGGCAGTGAAAGTCCGGGCCGGGTTGTACTTGGAGCTGAGAAGGCGATGGCGCGGGTCAAGCGGGACTGCGCAAGGTGCGTCCAGGTAAACATCACCCAGGCCAAGAATCAGGTAGTTCGCCTGACAGACGATATCTCGAACCTGCTCGCGGGTTTCCAGGCCATTGATACGTTGCAGGAAGTCGACATTGTTCGGCAGCCAAGGCGCTTTTGAACACACGGTTTCCTGATAGCGCTGAACAGCGCCCAATGTCGCACTGTCTTCAAACGCGATAGGCAAGTGGATAATGCGGGTCGGTACCTTGATTCGGGAAACGTCTTCCAACTCGTCTTCCAACTCCACAAGACGTGCTACAAGCGCTTGCTGGTGCAACACACGGCTGTCGTAACGCAATTGAAGTGAGCGCACACCCGGAGCCAATTCTTCCAGCCCAGGTATCGGCTTCGCATTGAGCGCCTCCATCAACAAGTGAATACGCAGACGAGAGGCGATATCGAGCACGTTATCGCCGTACTCCATCAGGATGTAGTTGTCGCCCGCCTGCCGATAAACCACTCGTGGCCTGTGACCTGTTGCATCGAGTTCTGACAACACCGTTGCAGAACTGGTGTTGTCCGGCAGCAAGCTGGGAGCCGGCAGGTCGCTAACCGGATTTGCCGACAAGCTCCGAACGTTGTCCATCTGCGCCTGCTCAAGCAACTGCGCTTGTTCAAAACTGATCGGGTGGAAGGTCAGCTTGTCACCGGGTTTAACCTGACCTATCTTCCACAGCTCAGCCTTGGCAATGGTGACAGGGCATACGAATCCACCAAGGCTAGGACCATCCTTTGCCAGGATGACCGGGAAATCGCCGGTGAAGTTGATCGCTCCGATAGCGTATTCACAGTCGTGAACATTGGACGGATGAAGGCCTGCCTCACCACCATCAAGTCTTGCCCAGCTTGGCTTGGGGCCCGACAGACGAATGCCCAAACGGTTGGAGTTGTAGTGCACCACCCACTCGGCCTCGAAAAACGCCTCGATAGACTCTTCAGTGAAGAAGTCTGGAGCGCCGTGTGGACCGTACAACACACCGATTTTCCACGTATTACCGTAAGTCGGAATGAGCGTCGGGTCGGCGGCTTTTGGGGCAGACAGCGGGGCTGGTGTAGTACAAGCGGCCAATTCGGGCTGTGAGATGGAGAGCATGTCAGCGGTGCGAAGTGTCCTGCCGGCATGACCGCCAAACTGGCCGAGCGCGAAGGTAGAGCGACTCCCCAGGTACTCAGGCACATCCAAGCCATTACGGATGGCCAGGTATGTACGGCAGCCGCTGGTGGCTCGGCCCAGTTTCAGAACCTGTCCGGCTTTCACTTGGATAGGGGCCCAGTAAGGCATCTCTTCCCCATCTAGACTGGCCGGGCAGTCCGCGCCGGTCAACGCGATCACGGCGTCACAATGGAAGCGCAGAGATGGCCCCTGTAATGTGAACTCCAGACCTGCCGCGCTCTCGTGGTTTCCAACAATGCGATTCGCCAACTGGAATGCGTAATCGTCCATTGGACCCGACGGCGGAACACCGACGTTCCAATACCCCAGGCGCCCAGGGTAATCCTGAATACTGCTGTAGGTTCCCGGTTCAAGCACTTCGATGATGCTTGGCTTGAAAACGCAGGAATCCAGCATGCGTGTCCACACATTACCGGCCAGGAAGCGTGGCTCGGCCACCACCTGGCGCAAGTAGTCGATATTGCTGGAAATGCCGTGCAGTCGGGTAGCGGCCAGAGCGGTTTGAAGCTTGGCGATAGCCTGCTCACGGTCCTCGGCATGCACGATCAGTTTGGCGATCATCGGGTCATAAAATGCCGACACTTCAGTCCCGGTGCTAACCCAGCCATCGACCCTGACGCCCTCAGGGAAAAATACCTCGGTCAGAATGCCTGGGCTGGGTAGGAAGTTCCGTAGAGGATCTTCTGCATAAATACGTACTTCGATGGCCGAACCTTGAGGTGCACGCTCCATCGCGACCCAGTCCAAAGGATCGTCAGCACCGACTTTGAGCATGCACTCGATCAGATCTAGCCCGGTTACCATCTCCGTCACTGGGTGTTCTACCTGCAGGCGAGTGTTGACCTCAAGAAAGTAGAACTCGTCGCAGGCACCGTCATAGATGAACTCAACGGTGCCAGCGCTCCGATAATTCACAGACTCGCCAAGTTTGACGGCTGCGCTGTGCAATGCAGCACGGGTAGCAGCCGGCAGGTGCGGTGCTGGCGTTTCTTCGACCACCTTCTGATTGCGACGCTGCAGAGAACAATCACGCTCACCCAAGGCAACTACGCGACCTTTACCATCACCAAAGATCTGTACTTCGATGTGCCTGGCTTGATCAACGAAGCGTTCGAGAAATGCCCCTGAGTCACGGAAGAACTGCTCTCCCATGCGCTTCACGCCATCGTATGCCTCGCGCAAAGCCTGGGCATCATCGCAACGGGTCAAACCGATTCCGCCGCCTCCCGCAGTACTTTTCAGCATTACCGGATAACCGATGCGGTCGGCTTCCTCCAGTGCCTGCTCCAGACTATCCAGTAAGCCAGTACCGGGTGTCATCGGAACATGGGCAGCGGCTGCCAGTTCACGGGCACGATGCTTCAACCCGAACTCGCGAATTTGGTCGGCAGTCGGCCCAATGAAAACAATACCTGCACTCTCGCACGCATCTGCAAACTCAGCGCTTTCCGACAGGAAGCCGTAACCTGGGTAAATCGCCTGCGCGCCCGTTTCCTTGGCCGCAGCAAGAATCTTGTCGATACGCAGGTAGCTATCCGCTGCTTTTTCGCCATTCAGAGCAATTGCGATATCCGCCATGACAACGTGCGCAGCATTACGATCTGGCTCTGAGTAAACGGCAACACTCTTGACGCCAAGTTGCTTCAAAGTACGGATGGCGCGAACAGCGATTTCTCCGCGATTGGCGATGAGTACGGTACTGAACATGGGTATATCCCTTGATATTCGCGAAAACTGGGTCAGCGCTTCCCTCTGAGGAAGCGCGGCGATCAGGCTTTTTTCAAGCTGGCGATGTAAGCGCGCCACCCACCAAAGCTCGTAATGTCCAATGCATCTGAGAGCGCCCAAGGTTCACAGATGAAGCCCTTTACGCTGCGCCCATCTATCAGCGTTAGATTGCCGATTCCAAGCGGAGCAGGAATTTCGGCGACAAACTCGCCGAAACGAGCAATGGGCATATCCCATAACTCAACAATGATCGACTTGCCGTTGACGGCCTTTGCCAGCCCTGGTTTAGGCGGCAAAGTGCCCGGGAGTGCGAAGAGCTTGTAGTCGCTGTCGGTCAGTGTTTGCTCAACCAGCACTGCGCCACGGCTGGTGAGCTGGAAATTCAAAGGCATGCCAGTGAGGTGAGCGCCAACAACCGCCACCCGAACAGTGCCAAGAGCAATCTTCGCCGGCTGTGGCTCAGGCAAGAATCGCTCGGTTGCCCCCAGAGGCAGGTCTACGCATGCCTGCCAACGCTTGCCGAAGTGCAGCAATGCCAGATCGTGCCAAGCGGGAGCAATCAGCGTGATACCGGCGGGTAATCCATCACTACGAAGACCAGCAGGCAATGCCAACGCAGACAGATCTGCAAGGTTTGTGAAGTTGGTGTAAAAACCAAACTGAGAGTTGAAGAGCACAGGCTCAACTTCCATCTCTGCCTGCGTTCGGATCGTTGGAGAGGTTGGAACAACCAAAGCATCGAAGCCCGCGAGAGCATCATTGATTCGCCGACTCAATTCAGCGCGAAGGTATTCGGCCTTGTAAGCTTCGCAAGCGCTGTATTGGAAACCGTTTTCGACAATGCTGCGAACCACTGGATTGACTACATCGGGATTCGACTTGAGTACTTTCTCCATGGCTACCGTGCGCTCGGCAACCCAAGGGCCGTAGTACAGTTGTTCGGCCAGTTCTTGAAAGGGGGAGAAATCTATTCGAGCGAGCTCTACTCCCATTTCGCTGAGCTCATTCAGTGCCTGCTCATAGACCGCCTGGTTCTGCGTATCACCGAAAAACTCTAGCGTGGCAGGCACTGCAAATTTGGGCGTTTGACTAATCGCTGCTGGAGCAGTATTAGGGTTGCGTCGGGAATAGGCATCGCTCGGGTCATATCCACCCGCAACGTCCAGAACTGCTTCCGCATCTTCAACGGTGAGGGCAAAAATGGAAATGCAGTCAACAGTGCGGCATGCCGGTACCAGACCTGTATTGGCCAAGAGCCCTTTGGTCGGCTTCAGACCAACAATGTTGTTGAAACCCGCTGGGACTCGACCAGAGCCAGCTGTGTCGGTACCGAGTGAAAACGCCACCAAGCCACGCGCCACCACCGAAGCAGAACCGGAGCTGGACCCGCCGCTGACATAATCCGGGTTAAAACTGTTAGGTACCGCGCCGAATGGCGACCGTGTTCCTACCAGTCCGGTAGCGAATTGATCCAGGTTGGTTTTGCCCATCAATATCGCGCCAGCTGCTTTTAACTTGGCTACGACTGATGCGTCATTGGTCGCACCGTACCCGAATTCAGGGCATCCGGCCGTAGTCACCCAGCCTGCAGCATCAATGTTGTCTTTGATTGCAAATGGAACACCGTACAACGGAAGTTTGCTGATTTCGCCGTTGGCGGTGGCTAGCCTGCTTTGCAGTTCGGCAAGCTGTGACTTGATCTGCTCAGCGCTAGCCAAGGATATCCAGGCGCAGTCCTCTTTTGGGTATTCGTTGACCAGGGCTAGGAGGACGTCCGGAGTAAACGACTTGTTTTGATAGGCAGCGATCCATTCGCTGACGGTCCATCCAAAAGATGGGCAATTGGTGTTCTGCATTTCGGATTCCATCTTGTATCCAAGTTTGAATCCGATAAAGCAATCACCGGGCCAATTGCCTGGAGACCTTCAAAACCGTAGTACTCATTGAGTTAAAGACTGGGGCAGATCGCAAATACGCACCTTCTTGAGGCGCGACCGCATGCTTTTGGTGCCAACTGATATCAGGTGTACCCGAAGCGGGCAATGGATACTCTTACCGGTACGCAAGCCCATCGGCTCTGTGGCGAGCTAGGTGGCATCAATGCGAACATCGCAAAGGGTCTCGAAGAAAGGTCGCGCAGGTAGCAGCATGAACGAGCCCCTTGATGGCACATCCTGCACTCGCAACCAAGGGATGTAGCCAACTCCGGCGCCGGAGCCAAATCCATTCACGATGTGCCGCTCAATGTCCTGCCTTGACCCAAATCTACGACCGCGCAACTCAATCTCCTCAGTCCAACTCGCAACGTCTCATCTGACGCTCGAAATAGTTCTAGGAAAAATCAGGTCTCCAACCGAGCTCATCGGGAGGCCTTCTAGACTACTCTCGCCAAAAAACGAAGTAGCTAATCTGGACCAATGGCATGGTCCAGAAACGGTAAACCCCCTTAGATAGGGGGTTTATTCGTTATGTCAAACTTTATTCCGTGCTGCCAGCCGGGCTATAGCCTTGTGACAACCTTTATTCTTTTGTGACAACCTTTATTCTTTGAAAACAGCTGAATGGTTACCTACAACATAGTTTGACACAGACCCTCAAGTAAACCGGGGGCTGTAGGATGATCCGGGATCCACACAACA
>NZ_JAFGZD010000038.1 GCF_017165765.1 Pseudomonas capsici | reverse complement strand
GGCTACGAAGCGCCGATTGGCGAAACCGAAACCACCCTGGCGCAGATCTGGGCCGAGGTGCTGCAGGTCGAGCGCGTAGGGCGTCACGATCACTTCTTCGAGCTGGGTGGTCACTCGCTGCTGGCAGTGACCCTGATCGAGCGCATGCGCCGCAAGGGGCTGTCGGCGGATGTACGAATCCTGTTCAGTCAGCCGACTGTTGCGGCGCTTGCCGCTGCCGTTGGCCAGAACCGTGAGATTGTGGTGCCGGCCAATCTGATCGAGCCGGGCTGCACCCGCATCACCCCTGAATTGCTGCCGCTGGTTCGTCTAGATCAGGCCGCTCTGGACCGTATCGTGGCCACTGTGCCGGGCGGTGCGGCCAATATTCAGGACATCTACCCTCTGGCACCGTTGCAGGAAGGCATTCTTTATCACTTCCTTGCCGCCGAGCAGGGCGATCCCTATGTGCTCAAATCGGTATTTGCCCTGCGTGACCAGCAACGTTTCAACGCTTTTGTCCAGGCCCTGCAGGTCTCGATCAAACGCCATGACATCCTGCGTACTTCGCTGGTCTGGGAAGGTCTGGATGAACCGGTGCAGGTTGTCTGGCGCGAAGCCAGTCTGAGCATGGAAACCCTTGAGCTGGATCCGGCACAAGGCGATATCAGCAGCCAATTGCAGCAGCGTTTCGATCCACGGCATTACCGCCTCGATCTCGGGCAGGCTCCCCTGATGCGTCTGATCAGTGCCTACGATGCCGAGCACCAGCGTATTGTCGCTCTGCTGCTGTTCCATCATATGGTGCTCGACCATACCGCCATGGAGGTGGTGCGCGAGGATATGCAGGCCTGTCTGACCGGGCAGGAGCACACACTCGTCGAAGCCATTCCTTATCGCAATTACGTGGCGCAGTCCCGTCTGGGTGTTGACCCCGGCGCTCATGAAGCGTTTTTCCGCAACATGCTGAGCGACATCGATGAACCGACGCTGCCGTTTGGTCTGGTCGATGTTCAGGGCGACGGTCGAGGCGTGGAAGAAAAGTCCGAACGTCTGGACGACGATCTGAGTCGCCGCCTGCGGACTCAGGCCCGGACTCTCGGGGTCAGTGCCGCGAGCCTGGTGCATCAGGCTTTCGCTCAGGTACTGGCGACGACCTCAGGTCGTGACGATGTGGTATTCGGCACTGTATTGATGGGCCGGATGCAGGGCGGCGAAGGGGCTGACCGTGCCCTGGGTATGTTCATCAACAGCCTGCCATTGCGCGTCAGAGTAGGGGAGCATTCCGTTGCGGATGGCGTCAGGCAGGTGCATGAGCAACTGAGCGGACTGCTGGTTCACGAACATGCCTCGCTGGCCGTGGCGCAACGTTGCAGTGCCGTAGCCGCCGGGACGCCACTGTTCAGCGCCTTGCTCAATTACCGGCACAGCACCCTTGAGGTCAGTGCTGTCGACCAGGCGGCCTGGCAGGGTATCGATACCTTGCATGTCGAAGAGCGGACCAATTATGCACTGACCTTGAACGTCGACGATCTGGGGGACGGATTCAGCGTTACTGTGCAGGTATTGGCTCAGATAGGCGCGCACCGGGTCATTGGCTATATGCGCTCTGCACTGGAGCAACTGGTCGATGCGCTGGAACAGATGCCGCAAAAGCCGCTGAACAGCCTTTCGATTCTCCCGCACAGCGAACGTGAGCAACTGCTGCATAAGTGGAATGTCAGTGACGCGACCTATGCCGATGACCTGCTGATTCACCGCGCCGTTGAAGGCTGGGCCGAAAAACAACCTTCAGCCACGGCGATTCGTTTCGAAGGCCGTCTGTTGAGCTATGGCGAACTCAACGCTCGTGCCAACCAGGTGGCCCATCGTCTGATCGAACAGGGTATCGGCCCGGACGATCGGGTGGCGATCTGCGTCGAACGCGGTCTGGAAATGATCGTAGGGCTGCTGGGCATCCTCAAGGCCGGTGCCGGTTATGTACCGATGGACCCGGCGTACCCGGCCGAGCGTCTGGCCTATCTGTTGCAGGACAGCGCGCCGCGTGCGGTGCTGGTTCAGGAAAATACAGCGGACGTGTTGTCGGCTGGCGCGGTGCCGGTTATCAATCTGGACGATATCCGTTTGCAGGAGCAATCCGTCTCCAATCCGCAAGTTCCAAGGCTGGCATCTTCGCATCTGGCCTATGTGATCTATACCTCGGGCTCCACCGGTTTGCCGAAGGGCGTGCAGATCGAGCACCGCAACGTGGCACGGCTGTTCTCGGCCACCCAGTCGTGGTTCGAATTCGGTTCGACCGATGTCTGGGCACTGTTCCACTCGTTTGCCTTCGACTTCTCGGTCTGGGAAATCTGGGGTGCGCTGGTGCACGGTGGCGAGTTGCTGATCGTGCCGCAACTGGTCAGCCGCTCGCCGCAGGAATGCTATGCCTTGCTGTGTGAGGCTGGGGTGACGGTGTTGAACCAGACGCCAAGCGCGTTCCGGCAGTTGATTGCGGCTCAGGGCGAAAGCTCGCAGGCGCATTCGTTGCGTCAGGTGATCTTTGGTGGTGAGGCTCTGGAAACCGGGATTCTCAAGCCCTGGTATGCCCGAGCCATCAATGCTGGCACCCAACTGGTGAACATGTACGGCATCACCGAAACCACGGTGCACGTGACTTATCGTGCCTTGGAAGCGGCGGATGCCTTGCAGGCCGGTGTCAGCCCGATCGGTGTGCGGATCCCCGATTTGCAGACCTATGTGCTGGATGCCAATCGTGAGCCGGTGCCGGTCGGTGTGGTTGGTGAGCTGTATGTCGGTGGTGCTGGCGTGGCCCGTGGCTACCTGAACCGTCCTGAACTGAATGAAGAGCGCTTCATTGCCGACCCGTTCAGCCAGCGTCCAGGCGCACGGCTGTACCGCACCGGTGACCTGGCGCGCTGGACCGCCGAAGGCAGCCTGGATTATCTGGGGCGTAACGACGATCAGGTGAAGATTCGCGGTTTCCGTATCGAACTGGGCGAGATTGAGTCGAAGCTGGCAACTCATGCTGCGGTAAAAGATGCTGTGGTGCTGGTACGAGAGGATGTGCCTGGTGACAAGCGCCTGGTGGCTTATTTCACCGCCACGGACGTTGAAGCCGATGTTGAATCGTTGCGCAGCCACCTACAGAGACAGATGCCGGATTATATGGTTCCGGCAGCCTATGTGCTTCTGGGCGCTCTGCCGCTGACCACGAATGGAAAGCTGGACCGCAGGGCGCTGCCTGCGCCGGATCAATCGGCACTCGCCAGTCGTGCCTATGAAGCGCCACAGGGCGAGGTCGAATCGATCATTGCCCGACTCTGGCAGGAGTTGCTGGACGTCGAGCAAGTGGGACGGCATGACCACTTCTTTGAGCTGGGCGGCCATTCGCTGCTGGCGGTGAAGCTGATCGAGCGCATGCGCCAGCAGGACCTCAGTGCCGATGTGCGTGTGCTGTTTGGCCAGCCAACGCTGGCTGCTCTGGCCGCCGCGGTGGGTGGGCAGGCAGAAATCGTGGTGCCGGCCAATCGGATTCCTTCAGATTGCAAGCACATCACTCCGGACATGTTGCCGCTGGCAGATCTGGATCAGGAGGCTATAGACCGCGTCGTGGCCTGTGTGCCGGGTGGCGTGGCCAATATTCAGGATATCTACGTCCTGGCACCGTTGCAGGAAGGGATTCTGTATCACCATCTGGCGGCTGCCGAGGGCGATCCCTACCTGCAATATGTGCTGTTCGAATTCGATGGCGTGGCGCGTATCGAGGCTTTTGCCCAGGCTTTGCAATCCGTGATTGCGCGCCACGATATCCTGCGTACCGGCGTGCTCTGGGAAGGATTGAGCGAGCCGCTGCAGGTGGTCTGGCGCGAGGCGAAGCTGAGTGTCGAGGTCGTGACCCTGGATCTGGTGCAGGGCGATATCGCCAGCCAGTTGCACGCCCGTTTCGATCCGCGTCACTGTCGACTGGATATTCGCCAGGCACCGCTGATGCGTATTGCCTATGCCCAGGATCCGGGCAATAACCGCTGGGTAGCGATCCTGCTGTTCCATCACCTGATCGACGATGCGACCTCGCTGGCGGTGCTGTACCGTGAGATCGAAGCCTTCATGCAGGGACGTGAACATACCCTGGCTGCCTCGGTGCCTTACCGCAACTATGTGGCGCAAGCCCGGCTAGGTGTCAGTCATGAGGACCATGAGGCCTTTTTCCGCGACATGCTCGGTGATATCGACGAGCCGACTTTGCCCTTCGATCTGCGCGATGTGCAGGGCGATGGCAGTGGTATCGAAGAGGTTCGTCAGGTTGTCGATGGCGACCTGACCCGTCGGCTGCGCCATCAGGCACGAGGCCTCGGGGTCAGCATGGCCAGTCTTTACCATCTGGCCTGGGCACAGGTCCTGGCGCGGATCACCGGCAAGGACGATGTGGTATTCGGTACCGTACTCATGGGGCGGATGCAGGGCGGCGAAGGTGCCGACCGTGCATTGGGGATGTTCATCAATACCTTGCCGTTGCGGGTAAGTCTGGGGAATCACGCGGTTCGCACCGGCGTGAAGAAAACTCATGCCATGCTCACTGCCTTGTTGGGCCATGAACATGCCTCACTGGTTCTGGCTCAGCGCTGCAGCGGGGTGGAAGCGCCGCTGCCGCTGTTCAGCGCCTTGCTCAACTATCGTCACCTGGAAAACCGCTCAGAAGACAACAGCGCAAACGATGCCTGGGAAGGTATTCGGGCATTGGTCGGTGAGGAGCGCACCAACTATCCATTGACCCTGTCGGTGGACGACAAGGGGCAGGATTTCGGGTTCTCGATCATGACTGCGGCGCACATCGGTGCCGGACGTATCGGGGATTATCTGCAGCAGACACTGGTGAGCCTGGCTACCGCCCTGGAGCAGACGCCCGAAGCTGAACTGCATGGGTTGTCAATCCTGCCTGAAACCGAGCGCCAGCAATTGCTGCATGTTTTTAACGCTACGGTTGCCGAGTACCCGCTGTATCAGACCGTTCATGGCCTGTTCGAGGCTCAGGTCGAGCGTACTCCGGATGCGGTTGCGCTGGTGTTTGGCGATGAGTGTCTGAGCTACGCCGAACTGAATCAGCGGGCCAACGGACTGGCGCATCACTTGCGCAGTCAGGGTGTGAAACCGGATTCGCGGGTGGGCATCTGTGTCGAGCGCGGAATCGAAATGGTGGTCGGTCTGCTGGCTATTCTCAAGGCTGGCGGCGGTTATGTACCGCTGGACCCGGCGTATCCGGCTGAGCGTATCGCCTACATGCTGGAAGACAGCGCTCCGGCGGCAGTGCTGGCGCAATCGTCGACTCTGGAACTGGTCTCGGCGGCGGGTGTGCCGGTGATCAATCTGGATCAGCCCGATTGGCAGGACAAATCCGTCTCCAATCCGCAGGTCGAAGGGCTGACGCCAGCTCATCTGGCTTATGTGATCTACACCTCGGGTTCCACTGGCTTGCCGAAAGGCGTGATGATCGAGCACCGCAACACGGTCAACTTCCTGACCTGGGCTCAGCAGTCTTTTGCACCGGAAGTGCTGGCCAAAACCCTGTTCTCGACTTCGCTGAACTTCGACCTGGCGGTCTACGAGTGCTTTGCGCCGCTGATCTCGGGCGGGCGTATAGAAGTAGTGAAGAACGTGCTGGCTCTGCAAGAGGGCGAGCATGATGTGACCCTGATCAACACTGTGCCTTCGGCGCTGAAAGCGCTGTTGGAATCGGGCGGTCTGGGGCTGGGCGTGCATACCGTCAACGTGGCGGGTGAAGCGCTCAAAGGTTCGCTGGTCGAGAAGCTGTTTGCCGAAACGGCCGTCAAACGCCTGTGCAACCTGTATGGCCCGTCGGAAACCACCACCTATTCCAGTTGGGTGGCAATGGACCGCGAAGACGGCTTTGCACCGCATATCGGCAAGCCGGTGGCCAATACCCAGTTCTACCTGCTGGACGAGCATCGTCAGCCAGTGCCTTTGGGGGTGCCGGGCGAAATCTATATCGGCGGTGCCGGTGTGGCCCGTGGCTATCTGAACCGTGATGATCTGACTGCCGAACGCTTCCTGGACGATCCGTTCAATGCCGGAGCGCGGATGTACCGCACCGGTGACCTGGGTCGCTGGCTGGCCGATGGCAATATCGAATACCTGGGGCGTAACGACGATCAGGTGAAGATCCGCGGTTTCCGTATCGAACTGGGCGAGATCGAAGCCAAGCTGGCGCGCCATGAAAGCGTGAAGGAAGCGGTGGTCATGGCCCGTGAGGACGTGCCGGGTGACAAGCGTCTGGTGGCCTACTTCACTTCGACGGACCAACCCGCTGATCTGGAAACCCTGAAAACCCATCTGCAAGGTCAGTTGCCGGAATACATGGTCCCGGCGGCCTATGTGCATCTGGACAAACTGCCGCTGACACCAAACGGCAAACTGGACCGCAAAGCCTTGCCGGCCCCGAATCTGCAAGCGCTGATCAGCCGTGGCTACGAAGCGCCGATTGGCGAAACCGAAACCACCCTGGCACAGATCTGGGCCGAGGTGCTGCAGGTCGAGCGTGTAGGGCGTCACGATCACTTCTTCGAACTGGGCGGCCACTCGCTGCTGGCGGTGAAGCTGATCGAGAAGATGCGTCAGCAAGGGTTGAGCGCCGATGTACGCGTGCTGTTCAGCCAGCCGACGTTGATGGCCTTGGCGGCTGCGGTGGGCAGTGGCACGGAAATCCGTGTCCCGGCCAACCTGATCGAGCCGGGTTGCACGCAAATTACCCCTGAGATGTTGCCACTGCTGAGGATCAGTGAAGAGCAGTTGGAACAGGTTATCGCTGCCATTCCGGGCGGCGCGGCCAATATTCAGGATATCTACCCGCTGGCACCGCTGCAGGAAGGGATTCTCTATCACCACCTCACAGCCGAAGCCGGTGATCCATACGTATTGCAGAGTGTTTTTGGCTTCGATAGCGAAGAGCGGTTAAGCCATTTCGCCAGCGCGCTGCAAGCCGTGATCGATCGTCACGATATTCTGCGCACCTCGTTGTTCTGGGAGGGACTGGACGAGCCAGTGCAAGTTGTCTGGCGCCAGGCCCGTCTGGAAGTTGAAGCCCTTGAGCTGGATCCGGCTCAAGGCGATATCGGCAGTCAGTTGCACGCCCGTTTCGATGCCCGCCAGCACCGTATGGACGTTGGTCAGGCACCGCTGCTTCGTCTGCACTATGCCCGTGATCCGGCGAATCAGCGCTGGTTGGCCTTGCTGCTGTTCCATCATTTGGTCATGGACCACACCGCGCTGGAAGTGGTGCACCAGGAGATGGAAGCTTATCTGCTGAGTACGGCGCAGGAGCTGAACGAGCCGGTGCCTTATCGCAACTATGTGGCCCAGGCGCGTCTGGGCGTATCGCAGCAGGAGCATGAAACCTTCCTGCGCGGCCTGCTCGGTGATGTTGAAGAGCCGACGCTGCCGTTCGGTCTGCATGAAGTGCTAGGTGAAGGCCGCGCCATTGAAGAACACCGCGCCTCTCTGGATAAAGACCTGAGTCTGCGCTTGCGGGTACAGGCGCGGTTACTGGGTGTCAGTGTGGCGGCCTTGCATCATCTGGCCTGGGGGCAAGTGTTGAGTGCCGCCAGTGGTCGTGACGATGTGGTGTTCGGCACCGTGCTGATGGGCCGCCTGAGTGGTGGTGAAGGCGCCGATCGGGCGCTGGGCATGTTTATCAATACCTTGCCCTTGCGCCTGAAACTGGGCGCCAGTGAGGTACGGGCGAGTGTCCGTCAAACTCACGACAGCCTGAGTGCCTTGCTGGCCCACGAACATGCGCCATTGGCGTTGGCTCGGCGTTGCAGCGGCGTACCGGCTTCAACGCCACTGTTCAGCGCGTTGCTCAACTACCGCTACACTGCCGCAGTCATCGAGCATCGTCTGTCGCCGGCCTGGGAAGGTATCGAGCCGCTGAAAGGCGAGGAGCGTACCAACTATCCGTTGACCCTGTCGGTGGACGATCAAGGTGAAGGTTTCGATCTGACCGTGCTGGTGCAGGAAGGCATTGGTGCCGAGCGCGTGGTGGCTTATATGAGCACGGCACTGGCGGGTCTGGTCGAGGCGCTGGAGCAACAACCGGAAAGCAGACTGCAGACCATTTCGGTCATGCCGGATGCCGAGCGCGAGCAACTGCTGCACCGCTTCAACGACAGCGCGACGGACTATCCACGCGACAGCTCCGTCCATGACCTG